>JAGYKW010000001.1:0-487500 GCA_018401275.1 Nitriliruptoraceae bacterium
TCCTGCACGCTGACCCAGGGTTCCCGACGACGCTCGGTGATCGGGTCTCACTCGGACACGGCGCGATCGTGCACGGAGCGACGGTCGAGGAGGATGTGCTCATCGGGATGCGGGCGACGGTGCTCAACGGGGCACGGATCGGCGAAGGATCGCTCGTCGCCGCAGGTGCGCTGGTCCGTCCCGGAATGATGGTGCCGCCGAGGTCGCTCGTGGCCGGGGTCCCTGCGGTCGTACGCCGCCCGGTAAACGCCGAGGACATCGCCATGATCGAGCGCACCCCGGCGGCCTACCTCCGGCATGCGGAGGCGCACTCAGCGGCGCTCGCGGAGCACCGCCGCACCTGACGTTCTGTCGGTGGCCGGGGTCAGAGCGCTGCCCACGATCGTGACATGACCGACGAGTCCGCTGACTTCTCCGCCTGCACGCGTCGTGTCGAACGTCCCGGCCATCCAACGACGCTGGAAAGTGTCGACTGTCAGCGCTTTCGCCGGATCGGTCGGAGGTGGGTCAGGATCACGTCACCCGGAATTTCCTTCTCGAGACGCAGCGCGATCTCGGGCTCGACGTGCGTGGAATGCGGGCTCAGCGGTCGCGGAGCATCGCCGGATGCAGCCGCGTCGCCCCGCCGCTGTGGTAGCGCCGCGCCGGACGCCCACCGGTCGGTCCTGATGGCGCGGTGCCCGCAGCTGCCCGCACGAACCCGGGGGTCGAGACGACCTTGCGTCGGAAGTTCGCCGGGTCGAGCTCGACGTCCCACACGGCCTCGTAGACGGTGCGCAGCTCCCCGAGCGTGAACGGCTGCTCGAGCAATGCGGTCGCGAGCGACGTGTACTCGAGCTTCGCGCGCAGCCGCTCGAGCGCGTCGGGCACGATCGCCGCATGGTCGTAGGCGAAGCGATCGGTAGACCAGGCCGCCGCCTCGCTGGCGGCGACGACGGTCGTACGGCGGGAGGCGGACGGCACGAGCGGACGTGCGGCCAGCGCGAGGTAGGCGATGGAGACGACACGGGCTCGCGGGTCGCGGGCAGGCTCACCGTAGGTGCGCAGCTGCTCGAGCAGGACGGCCGGTTCCTCCGTGCCGATCAGCTCGGAGAGCGCGCGCAGTGCGGTGGCGTCAAGCGACTCATCGTCGCGCACGCGCCGTCCTGGGAGCGACCAGCGGCCGGCCTGGCTCGCGTCGTCCGGTTCCGTCAGCAGGAGGGTGAGGCGTCCGTCCTGAATGGCCATCGCGGCGACGTCGACCGCGACAGCGCAGCTTGAGATCCCCGCGACGCCCCCATCGTCCAGCGACTTGGTCATGCGGCCTCGATGACCTCGACACCGGCGTCGCGCAGGCGCTCGATCGCACGTGCGCCGTCGCCCGGCGCGAGCTCCACCATGCGGGTCGCCGCGAGCGGGACGATGGTGGTCAGTCCGAGCGCAGCGGAATCCTCGGCGGTCGCAGCGACGCACACGTCGCCGGCGAGGCCGACGACGACCACGCGGCTCACTGCGTGCTGCTCGAGCAGGCCGCCGAGCTCGGTCCGGGTCACGTCACCGCTGACCGGATCGCGAACGCTGAACCCCGAGTAGCCGTCGCCCCCGTCGACGCCCTTGCGCACGACCGGACCGTCGACGTCGAGGTCGGGATGCAGCGCCGCGCCCCACGTGTCGCGCACGCAGTGCACCGGCCAGGGACCGCCGTCGGTGACGAAGTGCGGCGTGCGCTCCGGATGCCAGTCCTGCGTGTAGACGACGAGACCACCAGCGGCGCGGCAGGCTGCGACACGGGCGTTGACCTCCGGCAGGATGGCCTCGGCGTCGGCGACCGACAGTCCGCCCGCGGGATCGGTGAAGTCGTTCTGCACGTCGACGACGACGAGCGCCGTCGACACGTCGTAGGGCTCCAGCTTGACCATCGTGCGCTCCCTCACGCTCATATTCGCGGCGGACAAGTTCGCAGCGGGCATGTTCTCAGTGATCGAGGTGCACCGTCGGGATGCATGGCTCTCCGGGGGAGAGGTCGTGCGCGTCGCTCGGGAGCTCCGCCATCGCGGTGCGGTGGTGGGCGCGAGCGGTGTCGAGGTCGTCCGTGTGGACGATGTGGCCCTGCTCGACGATGGGGACCTGCAGCGCACGGCTGGACACGGGCCGAGGGGTGCCGGCAGGCCGGAGCAGCTCGCGCCGCGCGATGCCGTCGGCGAGCTCGCGTGACGCGACCTTCCAGCGGCCGACGGTGGACTTCTCCCCACCGGCCTTCGCGACCGGCTCGAGCTCGCCGCCCGGTTGCCGGGCGCGTGCGACCAGCTTGTAGACGAACCCTGCTGTCGGCGCACCCGATCCCGTGACCAGCGAGGTGCCGACGCCGTACGCGTCGATCGGTGCCCCGGCGAGCGCCGCGATGGCGTGCTCGTCGAGATCGCCCGACACGACGATGCGCGCATCGGTGGCACCAGCATCGTCGAGGAGCGTCCGTGCCGTGCGCGCCATCGTCGGGAGGTCGCCGGAGTCGATGCGGATCGCGCCGAGCGTGGTCCCGGTGACGTCGAGCGCAGTGGCGATGCCACGCGCCGTGTCGAAGGTGTCGACGAGCAGCGTCGTCGCAGAGCCGGCGGTGGCGACCTGCGAGACGAACGCGGCATGTTCGTCGTCGTGGACGAGGACGAACGCATGACCGGTCGTGCCTGCTGTCGGGATCCCGTAGCGGCGTCCGGCCTCGAGGTTCGAGGTCGCATCGAAGCCGACGAGCGCGGCGGCTCGCGCTGCGGCGACCGCAGCGCCCTCGTGCGTGCGGCGCGAGCCGAACTCGAGCATGCGGCGGCCCTGCGCGACCCCGACCATCCGTGCACCGGCGGCCGCGACGGCCGAGTCGTGGTTGAGGATGGAGAGGAGGACGGTCTCGATCAGCAGCGCCTCTCCGAACGCAGCGACGACGGTCATGACGGGTGACCCGTCGACGTGGACCTCGCCCTCGCGGTAGGCGTGGATGTCCCCGCTGAAGCGGAAGTCGGCGAGCCAGCGGAGCGTCGAGGCGCTCACGACGCGCTCAGCCTCCAGCCAGCGCAGCACGTCGTCATCGAAGCGGAACGCCGCCAGGGCGTCGACGACGCGTGCGATGCCGGCGACGACCCCATAGCGGCGCCCAGCGGGCAGCCGACGGGCGAACACCTCGAACACGCTGGGACGCAGGGCGGTCCCGTCGTGCAGCGCCGCATCGAGCATCGTGAGCTCATAGCGGTCGGTGAGCAGCGCCGTCGAGGGCAGCGGCGTCGAGGGCAGGGAGGAGGTGGTCACGCGTGAGCTCCACGACGCCGGTGTTCTGGTCACAGTGACCTTAACCTGCACGAGGAGCGCAGCGCAAGTCCGTGCACGACCGCGCGCCTATCCTCCCTGAGGATGCGATGCCAGCGGTTCCGGAGGGATCCGCGGTGCCGCGTGTGAGCGATCCCGATGGGGGATGGGGGGCCTGATGGCGTTCTCCGGTTCCGCGTTGGCACGCGGCATGACCAACCGCTGCGCCCGCTGTGGCGCGCGCGGGATCTTCCGCTCCTACTACCGGCTCCACCCGACCTGCCGCTCGTGCGGGATGCGCTTCGAACGTGAGTCGGGGGAGTGGACGGGCGCGCTGATGATCATCATCGCGTTCACCGAGATCCTGTTCGCGCTGTGGTTCGGGATCGGCCTGTGGTCGACCTGGCCGGATGTCCCGTGGACGTTGCTGCTCATCGGCGGTGTCGTCCTGAACCTCGTCATCCCTGTCCTGTTCTACCCGTGGTCGCAGTCGGTGTGGATCGGGCTTCACTTCTCGTTCGTCCCGCTCGACGCCGCGGAGGAGGCGGACGCGATCGCCGCTCTTGCTGCCGAAGCGCCGTCGTCCGAGCAGCTGTCGCCCGGGCAGGCGCCGGACGGTCCGGACGACGGCCAGCGCTAGCCTGCTTCCGGACAGGGTCCGTGGGCGTATCCGCACGCGGGCACGTCCGCACCGGATGATGCCGGACGGGTCAGGAGACGCGATGTCGAGCGGGGCGCTGAGCGAGGACGAGGTCCGTCACGTCGCGACGCTCGCACGGCTCGCGCTCGACGACGCGGAGATCACCGCGCTGACCCCGCAGCTCGCCGCCATCCTCAGCTACGCCGAGCAGGTCGGCGAGGTCGCCGCGGACGACGTGGAGCCGATGACGCACCCGCTCGGTCTCATCGACGTCTACCGCGACGATGTCCGCACGCCCGGCCTGTCCGCCGACGACGTCCTCGCCGCCGCACCCGATCCGCAGGTCGGACGCTTCGGCGTCCCGCGGATCGTCGAGGAGGGTGCGTGAGCGACCGCGCGCTCACCCGGATGGGGGCAGCCGCGCTGGCCGACGCGATGCGCGCCGGCGACGTCAGTGCGCGCGAGGTCACCGATGCGCACCTCGACGTCATCGCCGCCCACGACGGCATCGCTGCCGAGGGCGACGTGTGGCACGCGCTGCCCACCGAGCAGCTCGGGCCGGATGATGTCCACGCGTTCCTCGTCGTCACCGCCGCACGCGCGCGGGCGCAGGCCGACGACGTCGACCGGCGACGAGTCGCCGGCGAGAAGCTCGGGCCGCTCGCCGGCGTGCCGCTCGCCCTCAAGGACGTGCTCACGATGCGCGGCGTCCCGACGACCTGTGGCTCGCGCATGCTTGAGGGCTGGATCCCGCCCTACGACGCGACCGTGACGCGGCGCCTGCTCGAGGCGGACGTCGTCGTGCTCGGCAAGACGAACATGGACGAGTTCGCGATGGGCTCGTCGACGGAGAACTCCGCCTACGGGCCGACCCGCAACCCGTGGGACCTCGACCGCGTCCCCGGCGGCTCCTCGGGCGGTTCGGCAGCGGCGGTCGCCGCCGGCATGGCGCCGCTCGCGATCGGCACCGACACCGGCGGATCGATCCGCCAGCCGGCGGCGTTCACCGGCATCGTCGGTGCGAAGCCGACCTACGGCACCGTCTCGCGCTACGGCCTCGTCGCCTTCGCCTCGTCGCTCGACCAGGCCGGACCGTTCGCGCGCGACGTGACCGACACGGCGCTGCTGCAGGCGCTCATCCAGGGCCACGACCCGCACGATGCGACGTCTGACGCGCTGGAGCGCGACGACCTCCTCGCGTCGCTGCGCGCAGGAGTCGACGGCATGCGTATCGGTGTGGTCGAGGAGCTCGAGTCCGCCGGCTGCGAGCCGGGCGTACGAACGGTGTTCCTCGAGGCGGTCGCGACGCTCGAACGGCTGGGTGCGCGCATCGAGCGCGTGTCGCTCCCGCACGTCCCCTTCGGACTGCCCGCCTACTACCTCGTCGCACCCGCCGAGGCGTCGTCGAACCTCGCCCGCTTCGACGGCGTGCGCTACGGCATGCGCGTCGATGCGCCGTCCGCCGAGGCGATGAACGCAGCAACGCGCGCCACGGGCTTCGGCCCCGAGGTGCGCCGTCGCATCATGATCGGCACGCACGCGCTCTCCTCGGGCTACGTCGATGCGTACTACCTCCAGGCGGCGCGGATCCGCACGCTGATCGCGCGTGACTACGTCGCCGCGTTCGAGCACGTCGACGTGCTCATCAGCCCGACGGCACCGACGGTCCCGTTCCGCCTCGGCGAGCGCACCGACGACCCGCTCGCGATGTACCGCAACGACGTCGCGACCGTCCCGGCGTCGCTCGCCGGCATCCCGGCCCTGTCCGTGCCCGCCGGCGTCACACCCGCCGAGGAGGGCTCCGGTCCGTTGCCCGTCGGCCTGCAGGTGATGGCGCCGCTGCGCGCCGATGCACGCATGTACCGGGTCGCCTACGCGCTCGAGCAGGCGCTGAGTCTCGATCCCGACCCGGCCACCCACGGTGGCGCGCGAGCCGTGCGCTCGGTGCGTGCTGGGGGAGGTGCGTCATGACGACGCCGTGGCTCGACGGCTACGAGCTCGTCGTCGGCCTCGAGGTCCACGTCGAGCTCACGACGCAGACGAAGATGTGGTGCGGCTGCGCGACCACGTTCGGCGACGAGCCGAACACGAACGTGTGCCCGGTCTGCTCCGGCCAGCCCGGAGCGCTCCCGGTCCCCAACCGTCAGGCAGTCCACGACGCGACGCTGCTCGGGCTCGCGCTCGGTGGGAGCATCTCCCCGCGCTGCCGCTTCCACCGCAAGAACTACTTCTACCCCGACCTCGCGAAGAACTACCAGATCAGCCAGTACGACGTGCCGCTCGTCCTCGACGGGCGCCTCGAGGTCGAGGTCGAGCGCGACGGCGAGCTCGTCACCGAGGTCGTGGGCATCGAGCGCCTCCACATGGAGGAGGACACCGGCAAGTCGCTGCACCTCGGGGCGACCGGTCGTCTGCATGGGGCCGACCGGTCAGCGATCGACTACAACCGCTCGGGCGTGCCGCTGCTCGAGATCGTGTCGCACCCCGACATCCGCGACCCCGAGACCGCACAGGCGTACCTCCGCGAGCTGCAGGCGATCGTGCGCACGCTCGGTGTCTCCGACGCACGCATGGAGGAGGGCTCGATGCGCTGCGACGCGAACGTGTCGGTGCGCCGCCCCGGTGCGGAGCTCGGCACGCGCTGCGAGATCAAGAACCTCAACTCGGTGCGCTCGCTCGGTCGGGCCATCCGCTTCGAGGCGCTCCGACAGGTGCAGGTGCTCGAGGACGGCGGTGCGATCGTCATGGAGACCCGTCACTGGGACGAGGAGGCCGGGGTCACCCGGACGCTGCGTCGCAAGGAGACGGTCACCGACTACCGCTACTTCCCCGACCCGGACCTCGTCGAGATGACCACGACCCCCGAGGCGGTCGAGCGTGTGCGTGCGGAGCTGCCCGAGCTGCCGGCGGTCACGCGTGCACGCCTCGCGGCCACCGGGGTCCCGCGCGCGCAGGCCGCGACGATCCTCGCCGGCGGGATGCTCACGCTGCTCGACGACGCGGTCGCTGCGGGTGCTGCGGCCCCGGCGGTCGCGAACTGGCTCGCCGGCGAGGTCACCGGGCACGTCTCCGCGGGTGACGCGACGCTCGAGGGCACGGGACTCACGGGTGCGCATCTCGCGGAACTCGTCGCCATGGTCGACGAGGGGGCGCTGTCGTCCACGATGGCGAAGCAGGTCCTCGCCGGCGTGTTCGAGTCGGCCGGGACGAAGGGTCCGCGCGCCGTCGCCGCCGAGGGCGGCCTCGAGCAGATCGGTGACGACGCTGCGCTCGGCGCGGTCATCGACGAGGTCGTCGCCGCGAACGCGGACACCGTCGCCGCGGTCCGTGGCGGCAACGAGAAGGCCATCGGTGCGCTCGTCGGGCAGGTCATGCGGGCCACGCAGGGTCGCGCCGACCCCAAGCGCACCAACGAACTGCTGCAGCGCGCGATCGCTGCTGCGGACGGCTGAGCCGACGAGGCGGAGGAGGGACCGGCATGGGCAGCGTCGACTACGTGGTGGTCGGTGCAGGCTCGGCCGGCTGCGCGCTCGCAGCAGGACTCGTCGAACGCACCGACGCGCATGTCCTCCTGCTCGAGGCCGGACCTGAGGCGCGTGATCCGCGTATCGCCGTCCCCGGCGCGACCGGCGATCTGTGGTTCGGTCGCAACGACTGGGCCTTCGTCACCGAGCCGCAGTCCGGACTCGACGGACGGCGTGACACGTGGCCTCGTGGCCGGGTCGTCGGCGGTTCGTCCGCGATCAACGCGATGATGTGGGTGCGAGGGCTCGACGTCGACTTCGACGGCTGGGAGTCGGGCGGCGCGACGGGCTGGGGCGCCGAGCGCATGAACGCACTGTTCCACGTCATCGAGGACGACGAGCGCGGGCTGTCCTCCAGCCGTGGCGTCGGCGGACCGATGCGCATCGAACGGCAGCGTGACCCGCGTCCGCTCAGCCTCGCCTTCCTCGACGCCTGCACGGAGCTCGGCATGCGGGTCGTGGACGACTACCACGCGCAGCCCGACGGAGCGGCGCTCACGATGGTGACGCAGCGCCGTGGCCGCAGGGTGACCGCCGCCGACGCGTTCCTCGCGCCGCACCGGTCCAGGCGCGGACGCGCACCGCTGGGTCCGGGCCGGCTGACGGTGCGCACCGGGGTGAGCGTCGACCGGGTGATCGTCGAGGACGGCCGAGCGGTCGGTGTCGAGGTCCGGGTCGGCGGCGAGGTGCGCACGGTGCGCGCCCGCAAGGAGATCCTGCTCGCCGCCGGCGCCGTGATGAGCCCGGTCCTGCTGATGCGCTCCGGCATCGGGCCCACCGACGAGCTCGAGCGCCACGGCATCGAGGTGCTCGTCGAGCATGCGGCCGTCGGCGCGGACCTGCAGGACCACATCGCGTCCGGCATGGTCGTCGCGACCGAAGGGGGGAGCCTGTACGGGGCCGACCGCGACCCGCGGGTCCTCGCCCGCTGGCTCGCACGCCGCATGGGGCCGGCGACGTCGAACCTCGGGGAGGCGATCGCCTTCCTGCGCACCGACGAGTCGTTGGCGGCGCCCGACATCGAGCTCCTTGCGATCCCCGCACCGATGCTCGACCACGGGCGCACCCGGTTCCCTCAGCACGGGCTGACCATCGCCGCGATCGTGCTCACGCCGGAGAGCCGCGGCCGGGTCGGGCTGCGCTCTGCCGACCCCGACGCACCTCCGGTCGTCGACCCCGGCACGTTCACCGATGCGCGCGGCCGTGACCTCGAGCGCATGGTCAGCGGGCTGCGCACGGTCCAGGCGCTGCTGACCGAGACGCGGGCGCTCGGGGGGCGCGTCACCGGCCGGCTCGAGCCGCGTCAGCAGCTGCGGGACGCAACGGCGCTGCGTGCGCACGCGCGGGCGACCGCCCAGACGCTCTACCACCCGGTCGGGACGTGTCGCATGGGCAGCGATGCGGCGGCGGTCGTCGACCCCGAGCTGCGGGTGCGCGGTGTCGCGGGCCTGCGGGTCGCCGATGCGTCGGTCATGCCGCGTGTCGTGCGCGGACACACGAACGCGGCGAGCATCGCGATCGGGGTCCGGGCCGCGGAGCTCGTCGCAGCAGGCGACTGAGCGTCCTGCACGGCCGGTCCGGTCGCCTACCTTCACGGGGGAACGGGTTTCGGGTACCGGATATCAGGTGCTGGGATCGGGAAGCGGTCACGACCGAGGACGGCCGAGCCAGCGCGGCTGCCGGCACGGGCCGAGCGAGGAAGGACGGGCATGCACCTCGAGCGCATCAGCTCACCCGCCGACCTCAAGGCGCTGTCCGCCGACGAGCTCGGTCTGCTCGCCGAGGAGATCCGCGAGGCCATCGTCACCGCGGTCGCCCGCTCCGGAGGACATCTCGGGCCCAACCTCGGGGTCGTCGAGCTCACCATCGCGCTCCACCGCGTCCTCGACTCGCCGCGCGACCGCATCGTGTGGGACACGGGCCATCAGGCGTACGTGCACAAGATGCTCACCGGCCGAGCCGCGGACTTCTCCTCGCTGCGCACCGCCGGCGGCCTCGCCGGCTACCCGTCGCGTGAGGAGTCCGAGCACGACATCGTGGAGAACTCGCACGCGTCGACCGCGCTGTCGTGGGCAGCAGGGCTCGCCTGGCCGGAGCGCACCAGGCCGCACAGCGAGCAGCGCCGCACCGTCGCGGTCGTGGGCGACGGCGCACTGACCGGTGGGATGGCCTACGAGGCGCTGAACAACATCGGTCACCACGATCTACCCGTCACCATCATCCTCAACGACAACGGTCGCTCGTACGCGGAGACGATCAGTCGCCTGTCGCGCCGGGTCAGTGAACTGCGCACCGATCCGCGCGTGCACCGGCTGCGCCGTCGCATCGATCGCATCAACGGTCGGCTCCCGTGGGCGCGCCTCGCGCGCCGCCTCACCGAGGCGAACCTCCGAGCCATCAAGACCGTCGTGTCGGACGCTCCGGCGCTGCAGTCCTTCGTCGAGGCGCTGGGCGTGAGCTACCTCGGCCCGTTCGACGGTCATGACATCGCCGCGCTCGAGCGCGCGATGCACCAGGCGCATCGCGTCGAGGGTCCGGTGCTGCTGCACGTGCTGACCGAGAAGGGCAAGGGCTACGGGCCGGCGGAGCGCGACATCGAGAAGCGGCTCCACGACACGTCACAGTTCGACCCTGAGACGGGCCTCGCGCAGCCGTCGGGACGCCGCAGCTGGACCGCCGCGTTCAGTGACGCGATGGTCGTCCTCGCCGCACGCCGTGAGGACGTCGTGATGCTGACCGCTGCGATGCCGGGCTCGACCGGACTGCTACCGCTTGCACAGACCGACGCCGCCCGTGTGATCGATGTCGGGATCGCCGAGCAGCACGCGGTGACGTCCGCGGCTGGCCTCGCCTACGCGGGCCTGGTCCCGGTCATCGCCGTGTACTCGACGTTCCTGTCGCGGGCGTTCGACCAGTTGAACCTCGATGTCGGGCTGCACGGCGAGCACGTGGTGCTCGTGCTCGACCGAGCCGGCATCACGGGCGACGACGGCCCGAGCCATCACGGGGTGCTCGACATGGCGCTCGGACTGCGCGTCCCCGGCCTCACGGTGCTCGCTCCGTCGTGCGAGGAGGACCTCGTCGCGCTGCTCGACGTCGCGGTCGACCTCGACGGCCCGGTGCTCATCCGCTTCCCCAAGGGCGCCGTCGTCGCTCGCTCCGCGCTCGGTCCGCTCGCGCTGACGCCTGCCGAAGGACTCGCTGGTCGCACGCTGCGCGACGGCGCGGACGTGTGCATCCTCGCGGTCGGTGACCGCGTCGCCCCAGCGCTCGCTGCGGCCGATCGGCTCTCGGCCGACGGCATCGAGGCGTCGGTCCACGATGTCCGCTGCGTACGTCCGCTCGACCCGGCGCTGCTCGACATCGCGGCGCAGGCGTCGTTCGTCGTCACCGTCGAGAACGGGATGGTCGAGGGCGGTGCGGGGACGGAGATCGCCGCCCGACTGCGCGAGCGGGTCGGGCCGCGTGGCATGCCGCCGATCCTGCATCTGGGCGTCCCGACGGCCTTCATCCCGCACGGCGACCCCGGCCGCATCCTGGCGGAGATCGGTCTGGACGCCGCAGGCATCGCGGCCGCGGTGGTGCGGGCACTCGGTGGCGCGGGCCGGCCAGCGCCGGACGTGATCCGGACGGTCTGACCCGGCCGGTCCGACCCGGCCGGCCCGGCTCCGAGCAGGGCGCCTGCAGCCCGGCCGATGGTCGTGGTGACGCCTCGTCGGTGTCGGGCTATCCTCGCAGGCGGACCTGGAGGGTCGACGTGCAGCACATCGAGCAGCGTGACGGAGCGGGCATCTCGCGTGCCTCCGTCGCGCGCTTCGCCGGCCTCCTCGTAGTACTCACGTAGCGCGCGTCCGTCTCCGGCGCGCGCGAACCTCCCTTCCCAGGGAGGTTCTCTCGTGAAGGGGGCGGGGATGGACCGGACGGTGCGCGGACGCACCCGCCGGCAGGAGAAGGAGAGGACGACATGCGGATGACCGGCGCAGAGGCCGTGATGCGGACGCTCGAGGCGCTCGGGGTCGACACCATCTTCGGCTACCCGGGCGGGGCGATCATGCCCGCCTACGACACGCTCATCGAGGCGGGACTCACGCACATCCTCGTCCGCCACGAGCAGGGTGCGATCCACATGGCGGAGGGCTACGCCCACGCGACCGGGAAGGTCGGCGTGTGCCTGGTCACCTCGGGACCGGCCGCGACCAACCTCGTCACCGGACTCACCGACGCCATGATGGACTCCATCCCGGTGCTCGCCCTGACCGGACAGGTCCCATCGACCGCGATCGGCACCGACGCCTTCCAGGAGGCCGACGTCACCGGCATCACCATGCCGATCACGAAGCACAACGAGCTCGTCCGATCCGCCGACCGCATCGTCGACGCGATCAAGGAGGGCTACCACATCGCGCGCACCGGTCGTCCTGGGCCGGTCCTGATCGACCTCCCCAAGGACATCCTCAACGCTGAGGTCGACTTCGTGTGGGACCCGACCGTCGACCTGCCCGGCTACAAGCCGACGGTCCGCGGTCACGGGCGCATGGTCCGCGAGGCCATCGCGATGATCGCAGAGGCCGAGCGTCCGGTCATCTATGCCGGCGGCGGCCTCGTGCGCGCCGGCGCTGATGCTGAGCTGCGCGCGTTCGCCGAGCGGCTCCAGCTGCCCGTCGTGACGACGCTCATGGCGCGCGGGATCCTGCCCGACAGCCACGAGCTCACCGTCGGCATGCCAGGGATGCACGGGCACGTCGCTGCGGTCCGTGCCTTCCAGGAGACCGACCTGCTGATCGTGCTCGGCGCCCGCTTCGACGACCGGGTCACTGGCCGACTCGACGCGTTCGCCCCGCTGGCGCGCGTCGTCCACGTCGACGTCGATCCGGCCGAGATCGGCAAGAACCGCCATGCGGACGTGCCGCTCGTGGGCGACGTGAAGGTCGTCCTCGAGCAGTTCCTCGCCCACATCGCCAGCCTCGAGGAGAAGGGCCGCATCGCCGAGGCGCTCCCCGACACCACCGCGTGGCGGGCCCACATCCAGGACATGAAGGCCGCGCACCCGTTGCGCTGCGACCAGGCCGAGACCGGCGTGCTCAAGCCGCAGACCGCGATCCGAGCCATCTACGAGCGCTGGGGCGACGAGGCCGTGTACGTCGCCGGCGTCGGTCAGCACCAGATGTGGTCCAGCCAGCTCATCCCGTACTCGCGTGGCCGGCAGTGGATCAACTCGGGGGGACTGGGCACGATGGGCTTCGCCGTCCCGGCAGCGATCGGCGCGAAGGTCGGGCTCGGACGCGACGTCCCCGTCATCGCGATCGACGGCGACGGCTGCTTCCAGATGACGTTCCAGGAGATCGCGACCGCCGTGCAGCACGACATCCCCGTCGTGTTCTGCGTGATCAACAACGGCTACCTCGGCATGGTCCGGCAGTGGCAGGCGCTGTTCTACGACGACCGCCGCTCGCAGGTCGAGCTCCCGCAGGCGCTGCCCGACCTGGTCCTGCTCGCGCAGGCCTACGGCATCCCCGGCTTCCGCGTGGACCGCGTCGAGGACCTCGAAGCCGTTCTCGAGAAGGCTGCAGCCATCACCGACCGTCCGGTGCTCGTCGACCTGCGGGTCGATCCGGAGGAGATGGTGTTCCCGATGGTCCCCTCGGGGGCATCGAACGATGACATCCTCGAGTCGGCCGAGGAGTGGTTCGCGAGGCTCGCAGAGCGGGCGGAGGCATGACCATGCGACGCGATCGGCACATCCTGTCCGTCCTCGTGGAGAACAAGCCGGGCGTGCTCGCACGCATCGCGCTGATGTTCGCGCGGCGCGGCTACAACATCCACTCGCTGGCCGTCGGCCCGACCGAGGACGAGCTCGTCTCGCGGCTCACGATCGTCGTGGGGACCGAGGCCGTCCAGCTCGAGCAGATCGTCAAGCAGCTCAACAAGCTGGTCCACGTGCTCAAGATCACCGAGCTCGGCGAGGACGCGGTGGAACGCGAGCTGCAGCTCGTCAAGGTCAGCGCGGACTCGGGGACCCGCACGAGCATCATCGAGCTGGCCGACGTGTTCCGCGCCAAGGTCGTCGACGTCGCCCACGACACGATCACGATCGAGGCCGCCGGGAACCCGCGCAAGCTCGAGGCGATGCTCCAGCTGCTCGAGCCGTTCGGGATCCGCGAGTTCGTCCGGAGCGGCACGATCTCGCTCTCCCGGGGGGCCACCGCGCTCGGGGACTCCGGGCGTGCAAGGATGCGTCGGGTCATCTGAACGGGTCCGCCGCCGAGCTCGGTGGCGTCCTCAGTCGGACATGAGGTGTGGTCGTGGTCAAGCAGCCCGGGGTGCCGCTGCAGTTCGACTGGCGCTGGGAGCTCCTGAAGGCCCTCATCATCCCGTGGTTCCGCCTCGCAGGCTGGCGCATCCGCGTCGAAGGCCTCGAGCACGTCCCCCAGCAGGGCGGGGCCGTGATCGCGTTCAACCATCACAGCTACGCCGACGCCGTGATGCTCGCCTGGGGTGTGGTGCACAAGGGCAAGCGGCCGCTGCGGTACCTGGCGAAGCGTGAGGCGTGCGAGGGGCGCTGGATCGGCTGGGTGACCCGATGGATCTCGGTCATCCCCGTCGACCGTGGATCGCCCGGTGCGCGCGCGCAGGCGCTCGTCGGCGCCGAGGTGGCGGTCACCGACGGGGACCTCGTCGCGATCGCGCCGGAGCAGACCATCTCCGACTCGCTCGACCTGCTGCCGTTCCGTCATGGTCCGGCGCGCGTCGCGCTCGCCACCGGGGCATCGATCGTGCCGTGCATCGGGTGGGGCTCGCAGCGCTTCATCGGTCCCGACCGGCGGCTCGCCCGGGTGCTGCGGCTGCCCGTCACCGTCCGCTTCTGTGAGCCGATCGTGCCCCTGCCCGGCGAGGACGCACCGACGCTGACCGCGCGCCTGCGCGCCCGGATGGAGGAGCAGCTCGCCGCCGTGCAGCAGGACTACCCCGACGGGCTGCCGGCCGGTGCGCCGTGGGTGCCGGCGCGGCTGGGCGGCAGTGCGCCTGCGCACGCGGACGTGCTGCGCCAGCACGAGGCGCGCCTGCGCGACTGGAACGGACCGGGGGCGACGGCGTGAGCGGGTCAGCAGCCGTTCCCCGCGCGGACGCGACCTATCACGTCCTCGCGCGCCTCGCGATGACGCCGATCTGGCTCCAGCGCTGGCGGCTCGAGGTCGAGGGGCTCGAGCATGTGCCTCGCTCCGGTGGTGCGGTCATGGTGCTGAACCACACGAGCTTCGTCGACTTCTTCACGGCTGCACGTCTGCCGTTCCTCCAGCTCGGACGACCGGTCCGGATGCTCGCCAAGGCCTCGCTGTTCCGCTCGCGGCTCATGGGTCCCGTCATGCGGGCCGCCGGTCATATCCCGGTCGAGCGCGGTGCGGGCCGTGACGCGCTGGTGGCCGCCGTGTCGGCGCTGCGTCGGGGCGAGTTCATCGGGGTCCTGCCCGAGCAGACGATCTCCCCGTCGCTCGAGCTGCTGCCGTTCAAGTCCGGTGCGGTCCGGATGGCTCAGGAGGCCGGTGTCCCGGTCGTCCCGGCCGTCTCGTGGGGTTCGCACCGCTTCTGGACGGCCGGTGACGGCCCTCACCTGTCCTGGCGGCTGCCCGTGCACATCCGCTTCGCGGAGCCCATCACCCCCGACGGTGACAGCGACGCCGACTCCGTCACCGCTCGGATCCGCACGGTCATGGCCGGGATGCTCGAGGACGTGCAGCAGCGCTACCGCGACGGGCTCCCGGCCGGTGCACGCTGGGTCCCGGCCCGGTTCGGTGGCACGGCGCCGACCGTCGAGCAGGGTGAGGAGATGCTGAGTCGCCGGCACTCGAGCTGGCGGCGCTCGACGCGTCCGGAGGGGGAGGCATGAGCGTGACCGTGCGGGATGCGACCGCGGACGATGTGCCGGCGGTCGCCGCGATCTACACCCACTACACCCTGCGCACGACGACGACGTTCAACATCGAGGTCCGCACGCCGCGCGAGTGGCGCGATCGCTTCGAGCAGAACATCGTCGCCGGTCCGTACCAGCTGCTCGTCGCCATCGAGGGCGGTGCGGTCGTGGGCTACGTGGAGACCCAGCAGTTCCGGCCCAAGCCCGCCTATCGGCGCTCGTTGGAGATCTCGGTGTACGTCGCGCCGGACCTGCAGGCGCGGGGCGTGGGGAGCGCGCTCTTCACGGCGCTGTTCGCGCGGCTGACCGACGACGAGCGATTCCACCGGGCCTACTCGATCATCGCGCTGCCCAACGACGCGTCGATCGCGCTGCACGAACGGCACGGCTTCGTGCACCGTGGGACGCTGACCGAGGCCGGCTTCAAGTTCGACCAGTACCTCGACGTCGCCTACTACGAACGCGCTCTGTGAACCCCTCCATCACCGAGCTCGCCGGCGGACCGGACGCATTCGTCCGGCTGGTCGACGCGTTCTACGACCGGGTCGAGCAGGACACGGCGCTGCGGCCGATGTACCCCGAGGATCTCGCGCCCGGCAAGCAGCACCTGGCGCTGTTCCTCGCGCAGTACTTCGGCGCGACCGACCTCTACTCGTCGCAGCGGGGCCATCCGCGGCTACGGATGCGTCATGCCCCGTTCCCCATCGGCCCGGATGCGGCGGCTCGCTGGGCGACCCACATGCTCGATGCCCTCGCCGACCAAGGTTTCGCCAGCGAGGTCCGCGCCGCCATCGAGGAGTACGTCATCCGTGCGACCCCCACGCTCGTCAACCAGTTCTCCGATGCGGTCGGGGAGGGCGATGCCGAGCGCCTGCCGGGCGCGACCTAGGCTGACCCCACGGATCCGCACCAGGTCGAGATCGACCTGCCCTCCCTCATCTGCCGTCCAGACCCGTCCGACGCACCCGTCTGACCCGCCCCTCCGGAGCCACCAGTGAAGGTCCTCGTCACCGACCCGCTCGCACCTGCCGGTGTGGAGACCCTCGCCATCGACCACGACGTCGACGTCATGACCGAACTCAGCAAGGCCGAACTGCTGGAGGTCATCGGCGGCTACGACGCGCTCGTCGTGCGCTCACAGACCCAGGTCGACGCGGACGTCATCGCAGCGGGCACACGCCTGAAGGTCATCGCGCGCGCGGGTGTCGGCGTCGACAACGTGGACCTCGACGCGGCCACGCGCTCTGGCATCGTGGTCTGCAACGCGCCGCAGTCGAACATCATCTCCGCGGCCGAGCACACCGTCGCGATGCTGCTCGCGGTCGCGCGCAACATCCCACAGGCGCATGGTGCCCTGACCCTCGGGCGCTGGGAGCGCAACAAGTGGACGGGGACCGAGGTGTACGGCAAGACGCTCGGCGTGCTCGGGCTCGGTCGGATCGGCAGCCTCGTCGCCCAGCGCTGCCAGGCGTTCGGCATGGACGTCATCGCCTACGACCCGTTCCTCGCGCCCGAGCGCGCTGCCCGCATGGACGTCGAGCTCCTGTCCTCCGTCGAGGAGGTGCTCGGACGCTCGGACTTCGTGACCGTCCACCTGCCGCGCACCGCGGAGACGGCGAACCTGCTCGACGCCGACCGTCTCGCGCTGATGCGGCCGACCGCGCGGCTCATCAACGTCGCGCGTGGTGGGATCATCGACGAGGCAGCGCTCGCGACCGCGTTGAAGGAGGGCCGCATCGCCGGGGCCGCCTTCGACGTGTTCTCCGCGGAGCCGCTCGTCGACTCGCCGCTGTTCGGTCTGCCCAACGCCGTGCTGACCCCCCACCTCGGGGCGTCGACCAGCGAGGCGCAGGACAAGGCCGGCACGCAGGTCGCGGAGTTCGTCAACCTCGCACTGGCCGGCGAGTTCCTGCCGTCCGCGCTGAACCTGCAGGGCGGACCGCTCGACGACGCGCTGCGCCCGTTCCTGCCGCTCGCGGAACGCCTCGGGCGGCTGCTCGCCTCGATCGCTGACGATGGCATCACGGGGGAGATCACCGTCGAGTTCCTCGGAGCGATCGCCGGATCCGACTGCCGGGTGCTCGGTCTCAGCGTGCTTCGGGGCGTGCTCTCGGCCGCCTCGACGGAGCCGGTCACGCTCGTCAACGCGCCGCTCATGGCGGATCACCGTGGCATCCATCTGCGTGAGGTGAACGACCCGCAGAGCGGTGACTACGTGTCGGTCCTGCGCGTCCGCTGCATGCGGCGTGATGGCCGCGTGGTGCGGGTCGCGGGGACGGTGCTGCAGCCCGGCGACCGCGAGCGCATCATCGAGGTCTGGGACACGCCCATCGACGTCGAGCCGGCGCCGTACATGGCCGTCTTCCGCTACGACGACCGTCCCGGAGTCATCGGGACGATCGGCACGGCGTGCGGGGAGGCCGGGGTGAACATCGCGGCCGCGCAGGTCGGACGCAAGTCCGGCGGGGGCGAGGCGATCATGGCGCTCGCGCTCGACGCGCCGCTCACCCATGACGTGCTCGTCGCGATCACGAGCAGCATCGGTGCGCATGAGGGCAGGGCGATCAGCCTGCCGTGATGAGCACCGCGACGGCGAGCACCGCGTGCGCCGTCCACGCGAGCGTCCGGATCCAGTTGGTGCCGACCAGACGCGCGTGGACGTGGGCGTCGAAGCCGGCGGCGAGTCGCGTGTGCGCGGGAATGCTCGCGAGCACGGTGACGACGACGGGCACGAGGGCAGCGACCGCTGTGGCGAGGATCAGCGTCGCGCGAACGCCCGCAGGTGGTGCGACGAGCAACCACGTGGTCGTCAGGCCCTGGACCGTCCACGGCAGCAGCACGACCGCGGCCATGCGCGGCGCGTGGGCCGCCTCGTAGGCGGCGAAGCGTTCCGGTCCGACGAGCGCCATGAGCGGGTAGTGGACGATCTGCACCGTCCAGATCATGCCGACCATCAGGAGCGAGCTCACGAGGTGTGCGATCACAACGAGGTCCGTGCTGTCCATCATCTCCGTGCTCCTCGCCCCGGATCGTCGTCCCTGGGCCTCAGGACGGTACGGGAACGCCATCGTGCGTCCTGACTGGAGCGTCCGCTCCAACTTGGAACGTGCGTTGGGTGTGCACCGGAACCGGGATCGCGGGCGGGACTCGGGCATGCTGCGAGCTGCGTCCGAACGGGGCCGCACCGCCACCGAGGAGCCCGCCCATGAAGGTCGCTGCCATCTTCCCCGGGCAGGGCTCGTTCCTGACCGGCTGCACCCGCGCCTGGCTCGCGGACGATGCGGACGGGGTCCTGTCGACCGTCTCGGACGCAGCCGGATTCGACGTCGTCGCTGCCGGTGACGAGGCGGACGCGGGACGACGCACCGAGCGTGGTCAGCCCGTGATCTTCGCCGCATCGCTCGCCGCCTGGCGTTCGCTGCGCCGGGCAGGTTTCGCCCCGTCATTCGTCGCCGGGCACAGCCTCGGTGAGTACAGCGCCGCCACCGCCGCAGAGGTCCTCCCGCTCGATGCAGCGGCACGGGTCGTCGCAGCGCGCGGGTCCGCGACGGCGGCGGCCTGCCGTCAGCGCCCCGGTGGGATGGCCGCAGTCATCAAGCTCGCGGCTGCGGAGGTCGAGGAGCTCGTCGAGGACATCGAGGGCCTGTTCATCGCGAACGACAACGCGCCCGGGCAGATCGTCATCGCTGGAGACGTGGCCGCGATGGAGTCGGCCCGGGCCCGCGTCGACGCGCTCGGAGGCCGGCTCGTGATGCTCGATGTCGAGGGCGCGTTCCACTCACCGGCGATGGCCCCCGCGGTCGAGCTCGTCCGGCGCGCGGTCGCCAACGAGGCGTCCCGTGACCCGTCCGTCCCCTTCGTGAGCGCATCGCGCGCACGTGTGCTGCAGACCGCCTCGGAGGCCGTCGCGTCGCTCGTCGACGGGATCCTCGGTGCGGTCCGGTGGCGTGACGTCCAGCTGCTCCTCGAGCGCAAGGGCGTCACCGACCTCGTCGAGGTCGGTCCGGGCCGTGTCCTCGCAGGCATCGCCAAGCGCACCGTTCCCTCGCTGCGCGTCCACTCGGTCGCTGCGCCTGAGGCCGTCCGTGAGGTGATGGAGCGGCTGGCCGGGCTGGCCGCTGCCGAGCCCGCCTGACGACCTTGCACACGACCTGTCGCACGACCGACCGCCACGACCTGCCTGACGACCGCACCGCCTGACCGCCGAGGAGGCCCCATGATCCCGCTGCCACCGTTCCGTCTCGTCACCGCTCCGTCCGATGCGCGCGTCAGCTCGGTCGCGCTCGCCGGCGCGATCGTCGCGCCCGGTGACGTCGTGGCCGTGCTCGATGCGCCGCGTGGGGTCATGCCGGTCCTCGCGACCGTCCACGGTCGTGTCGGCGGCTCGTTGACCGCTGCCCAGCAGAGCGTCTCCGTCGGTGACGGCATCGTCTGGATCGAGCGGTGAGCACCTTCCCCGTCGCGATCACCGGGCTCGGCAGCTACCTGCCCGAGCAGGTGGTCACCAACGAGGATTTCGCGCAACGTCTCGACACGTCCGACGAGTGGATCCGCACGCGCACCGGGATCCGCGAGCGTCATTACGCCGCGCCGGACGAGGCGACGTCGGACCTCGCGACCGCAGCGGGCCGATCTGCGCTGAAGGATGCGGGGCTGACCGCCGACGATGTCGACGTCATCATCGTCGCGACGACCACACCGGACCATCCCGTCCCTGCGACCGCACCGATCGTCGCGGCCAGGCTCGGTCGCACCTGCACCGCGTTCGACCTCAACGCCGCCTGCAGCGGGTTCGTCTACGGCCTGCAGGTCGGTGCGGGCATGGCTGCCGGTGGGTCGACCGTGCTGCTCATCGGTGCGGAGACGCTCACGCGCTACGTCGACCCTGATGACCGGTCGATCGCGGTCCTGTTCGGTGATGGGGCGGGTGCGGTGGTCCTGCAGCGCGACGATGCCGCCACCATCGGGCCCTTCGACCTCGGCTCCGACGGCAGCGAGCTCGAGATCCTGTGGATGCGTGCCGGTGGCTCGCGTGAGCCCTTCGACCCGATCGCGCACGCAGAGGCGTCGTCCCGCATGAGCATGCGGGGCGGGGACGTCTACCGCCACGCCGTGACACGCATGACGTCGTCGTCGCAGATCGTGCTCGAGGCGGCGGGCATCACGATCGACGACATCGATCTGATGGTCGGCCACCAGGCGAACCTGCGCATCCTCGAGGCCGTCGGTCAGCGACTCGGTCTCCCTGAGGATCGTTGCCACGTCACCGTCGATCGCCATGGCAACACGTCGGCCGCGTCGATACCGCTCGCGCTCGACGACGCCCGTCAGCAGGGCCTGCTCGATCCCGGCGCGCGCCTGCTGCTGACCGCCTTCGGTGGTGGTCTGACGTGGGGCTCGTGCGTCCTGACCTGGTCGGGCACCGTCGGCGGAGGCCAGGCATGAGCGAGGAGACCGCCCGGCCGGTCGCGATCGTGTCGGGCGCGACCGGAGCGATCGGTTCGGCGACCTGCCGTGCGCTCGTCGCGTCCGGCCACCACGTCGTCGTCGGCTACCGGTCGGGAGCGGACGCCGCAGCAGCGCTCGTCTCGGAGCTCGCGCCGCACGCGACCGCTGTCGCGCTCGACGTGACCGATGCCGAGCAGGTCGAGGCCTGCGTCGCTGCCGCCGGCGAGCTCGGGACCGTCGCCGTGCTCGTCAACAACGCCGGCATGACCGGCGATGATCTGCTGCTGCGGCTCGAGCCGGACCGTTTCGATCTCACGATCGAGACGAACCTGCGTGGTGCGTATCTGCTGACGCGCGCCGCGCTGCGTCCCATGCTGCGCGCCCGCTTCGGCCGCATCGTGAACGTCTCGTCCATCGTCGCGCTGCGCGGGAACGCCGGCCAGGTCGCCTACGGGGCCGCGAAGGCCGGCCTCATCGGGATGACCCGTTCGCTCGCTCGCGAGGTCGCCCGCAAGGGCATCACCGTGAACGCCGTCGCGCCCGGGTTCGTCGAGAGCGCGATGACCTCCGAGCTGCCCGACCAGGCGCGTGGCGCGCTCGTCGAGTCCGCACCGATCGGGCGTGCCGTGCTCGCCGAAGAGGTGGCTCACGCGATCGCGTACCTCGCCTCTCCGGGAGCGGCCGCGACGACCGGTGTCGTCCTGCCCGTCGACGGCGGGGCAGCCATCTGATGTCCGACCGCACCATCTGACCGCACCATCTGACCGCACCATCTGACCTGACACAGGAGGACCGCCGCATGAGCGACGATCTGATGACCACCTTCACGGAACTGCTGATGTCCGACTTCGGTGTCCCGGCCGACGAGATCAGCGCCGATGCGACGTTCGAGGCGCTGGGGCTCGACTCGCTCGACATCGTCGAGCTCACCCTCGCCCTCGAGGACCGCACCGGCGTCAAGCTCGGCGATGAGGACCTGGAGCACGTCCGCACCGTCCAGGACGCGATCGACAAGGTCAAGGAGCGCCAGGCGTGAGCACGAGCCGTCACCTCGAGGACCGCCAGGGTCACGACGTCGTCGTCACCGGCATGGGCGCCATCACCCCTGCAGGGCGTGGGGTGGAGGCGACGTGGCGTGGTGCGCTCGCGGGGATCGCGACCGCGACCCACGACGAGCGACTGGCTGCAGCCGGTGCGACGATGGCGATCAGCTGCCGAGCACCGGACGTCGACATCGACGCCGAGCTCGGCCGCGGCTCGGTGCGACGGCTCGACCGCTTCACCCACCTCGCCGTCATCGCCGCACGGGAAGCGATCGCACAGGCCGGGCTCGTCGATGATGCCGACCCGGACGTGATCGTCGCGGTCGATGCCGACCGCACCGGTGTCGTCATCGGCACGGGCATCGGCGGCGGTGAGTCATGGGAGTCGGAGTACGCCCGACTCACGGCGGAGGGTCCGACACGCGTGAGCCCGCTGTTCGTGCCCCGCATGCTCTCGAACACCGCTGCGGGGACGATCGCGATCCGGACGCATGCCCGTGGCCCGAACCTCACGGTCAACACGGCCTGTGCGGCCGGTGCGTCGGCGATCCATGTCGGACGCGACATGATCCGCAGCGGCACGGCCGACGTCGTGATCGCCGGTGGCGTCGAGGCGGGCATCACCACGATCGCGATCAGCGCGTTCGCCCAGATGGGCGCACTGTCGTCGAACCCGGACCCGCTCGCTGCGAGCCGGCCGTTCGACGTCGCCCGCGATGGGTTCGTCATGGGCGAGGGGGCAGGCATCGTCATCCTCGAGTCGCGCGCGCACGCCGAGGCGCGTGGGGCCACCCCGCTGTTCACCGTCGCTGGCTGCGGTGCGTCCGCTGACGCCTTCCACGCGACGGCCCCGCCGGAGGACGGCGGCGGTGCGGCGCTCGCGATGCTGCGTGCGATCGCTGACTCAGGCATCGATCCGACGCGGATCGGCCACCACAACGCGCACGGGACCTCCACCCCGCTCAACGACATCGCCGAGACCCGCGCGCTGCGCACCGTCTTCGGCACGCACCTGCGCGACGTCGCGGTGACGTCCACGAAGGGAGTCACGGGACATCTGCTCGGCGCGGCCGGCGCGGTCGAGGCGATCCTCGCGGCCTGCGCGCTGCGCGAGGGGCTCATCCCACCGACCGCGAACCTGACCGAGCAGGACCCTGCGATCGAGCTCGACGTGGTGCACGGTGCGCCGCGACCGGTGGCGCTCGAGGCGGTCATCTCGGCGTCCATGGGGTTCGGTGGGCAGAACGCGGCCCTCGTGCTCACCCCGGCGTGACCGTGGGGGATGACACCGTGCTGGGTAGCGAAGCGCCCTCCGTCGAGGGTCTCCCGCTGCGTCCGGCCGACTCGGCGCGCAGCCGTGTCGAGGTCCTCGCCGACGACGGCACGTTCCTCGAGCTCGGGTCGCAGCGGCTGCACCGCGCGACCGGCTTCGGGCTCGAGGACAAGCGTTTCCCCGGGGACGGCGTCGTCGCCGGGACGGCGGCGATCGATGGTCGTCCGGTCCACGTGTTCGCGCAGGACCGTTACGTGCTCAGTGGCTCGCTCGGCGAGGCGCATGCGGACCGCATCGCGGACACGATCGCAAAGGCGACGCGCGGCGGGACGCCCGTCATCGGCATCAACGACTCCGGTGGGGCGCGCATCCAGGAGGGCGTCGCGTCGCTCGACGGGTACGGCCGCGTGTTCAGCGCGAACGTCGCGGCGTCGGGACGCGTGCCCCAGATCTCGGTCATCCTCGGTGCGTGCGCCGGTGGTGCCGTGTACTCGCCGGCGCTCATGGACCTCACCATCATGAGCGACGCCGGCACGATGTTCCTCACCGGACCACGCATCGTGCGCGCCGTGACCGGCGAGGACGTCGACGCCCGCTCACTCGGTGGCCCTGAGGTGCACGGCACGCGCACCGGCAGCACCCACCTCGTCGCTCCGGACGATGCGTCAGCGCTCGCGCTCGCGCGTCGCGTGCTGTCGTACCTGCCGTCCGCGGCCTGGCTGCCGACCCCGCAGGTCGCCCCTCGTTCTCCAGCCCATGACGATCCCGGTGGCGCCGTGCCGCGCGAGGCGCGCGACCCTTACGATGTGCGGGACGTCATCGCCGGCATCGTCGACGAGGACAGCCTCCTCGAGCTGCAGCAGGGTTGGGCACGCAACCTCGTCATCGGATTCGCCCGTATCGAGGGCGCGTCCGTCGGGGTGATCGCGAACCAGCCGGCATGGCTCGCGGGTGTGCTCGACGCGACCGCCAGCGAGAAGGGCGCTCGCTTCGTGCGCTTCTGCGATGCGTTCGGTATCCCGCTCGTGGTGCTCGTCGACGTGCCCGGGTTCCTTCCGGGCACCGCGCAGGAACATGGGGGAGTGATCCGGCGCGGCGCGAAGCTGCTGCATGCGTTCACCAGCGCCACCGTCCCGCGCATCAGCCTTGTGCTGCGCAAGGCCTACGGTGGTGCGTACATCGTGATGAACTCCCGCAGCATCGGTGCCGATGCGGTGCTCGCATGGCCCGGTGCGGAGCTCGCGGTGCTCGGCGCTGAGGGTGCGGCGGATCTGATCTTCCGCCGCGAGATCGAGGCGCATCCCGAGCGACGCGAGCCACTGATGGATGGCTACCGCCGTGAGGCGATGGCCGTCGACGTCGCAGCAGGGCGTGGAAGCGTCAGCGAGATCATCGACCCGAAGGACAGCCGGGCGGCCATCGCCGCGCTGCTCCGCTCCCTGCAGGGCGGCGCTCCACGCGGCTTCGTCCACGACAACCTGCCGCAGTGAGTGTTGCGCCATGAGCGAGGCCACGCCTCCTGAGCAGGTCGACACGCTGATCCCTGAGGTCCAGGAGCGGGTCGCCGGGGCGCTGCGTCCGGTGCTGCGTCGCTGGCTCGACCTGCGCATCGAGGGTCGCGAGCACGTCCCGACCGCCGGTGCAGTGCTGCTAGCGGGCACGCACCAGTCGCACGCGGACTCGCTCGCGATCGGCACGGCCGTCCCGCGGCCGACCCACTTCCTCGGTGACCGACGTCTGATGGGCTGGCCGATCGTCGGGCCGTGGCTGCCGCGTATGGGCATGGTTCCGCTGAACCGCGGGGAGGGCGACGAGGACGCGATGGAGGTGCTCGCGCGCCTGCTGGCCGGTGCTGCCTGCATCGTCATCTACCCCGAGGGATCGCGCAGCCGGGACGGCCGGGTCCACCGGCTGCGCAGCGGACTGTCGCGCCTGGCCGCGGCGACGCAGGTCCCGGTTGTGCCGGTCGCGGTGGCCGGGATCCATGAGGTCTGGCCGATCGGCTCACGACCGCGCCTGCGCGGGGGGCGCGTGACCGTGCGCTTCGCGCCGCAGCTCCCGCCGCCGCCCCCCACGCCTGCCGGTCGTCGGACGTTCAACCTCGAGCTGCAGGCGCGGCTCGCGGAGCTCGCGGGAACCACGACGGCGTCAGACTTCTCGCCGATCCGCGGTGGGGCGACGGCGGCCGGCGCATGAGCGGCGACGCGAAGGTCCCGGTGGTCGGCTGCGACGTCGTCGACGTGTCACGCATGCGTCGACTGCTCGCCGAGCGGCCGGGTGCGGCCGATCGGCTCTTCACTGGGATCGAGTTGACGGACGCGCGGCGAGGCGGGGTCGACCCCGATGGTGACGTCGCCGTCGAGCGGCTCGCCGCACGCTTCGCTGCCAAGGAGGCGACCCGCAAGGCGCTCGGTGGTCGCGGTCCCGCGCTGACGTCGATCGAGGTCCGAACCGACGACACCGGTGCGCCGTCGGTGTGGATCGACGGGCGGCCGAGCGCTCTCGCCTGCTCGCTGTCGCACGACGCCGGCGTCGCCATCGCGGTCGTCGTCGGGTTCACCTGACCGGCTCACACCCAGCTACGCATCTCCGCACGAACACACGCAGGTCCGACACACGCAGGTCACACCGAGGGAGGACGACATGCTGCTCGAGGGACGCAGGCTGCTCATCACCGGGGTACTGGACACGCGGTCCATCGCGTTCCACGTCGCCCAGCAGGCGCAGGAGCAGGGCGCGGACATCGTCCTGACCAGCTTCGGCCGGGGCAAGCGGCTCACGGAGCGCGCTGCGACGCGCCTGCCCGGGCCGGTGGACGTGCTCGAGCTCGACGTCACCGACGACGCGCACATCACGGCCGTCGCTGCCGAGCTGCGTGGCCGATGGGGCGCGCTCGACGGTCTGCTCCATGCCGTCGCGTTCGCACCGGACACGGCGCTGGGCGGCAACTTCCTGACCGCACCGTGGTCCGACGTCGCGACCGCCGTGCACGTCTCGACCTACTCGCTGGTGGCGCTGGGTCGCGGCTTCGCCGACCTGCTCGCGGCAGGGGACGAGCCGTCGATCGTCGGGCTCGACTTCGATGCGACCGTCGCGTGGCCGGGCTACGACTGGATGGGTGTCGCGAAGGCGGGTCTGGAGTCCGCGAGCCGCTACCTCGCCCGCGACCTCGGACCGCGCGGCGTGCGGGTCAACCTCGTCGCGGCGGGACCGCTGCACACGATCGCCGCGCACGGCATCGCCGGCTTCGAGACGTTCGAGCCGGTGTGGGAGGAACGTGCGCCGCTCGGCTGGGATGCGCGTGACGCGACGCCGGTGGCGCGGACGGTGTGTGCGCTGCTCAGCACCTGGATGCCTGGGGTGACCGGCGAGCTCGTGCACTGCGACGGTGGCGTGCACGCCGTCGGTGCGGGTATGCCCCGCACGCCCGGCGCCGATGGGATCGGTCCGTCGTCGACGTGACGGTGCTCATGCTGCGCCCGGTCTCGATGGCCCGCCTGGGGATCCTCTGCGAGATTCTTCTGGGGGCCTAGTGCTCGGTGCGCTCCTCGGTGACCTCCGGTGCCGCGCCACGCATGCGCAGCAGCCCGGCGATGCCGATGATGACCAGCAGCAGCGCGAGCCAGTTGTTGCGCGACAGGCCGACGTAGCGCTCGACCGTGTCGATGCGCAGCAGCTCGACGAGGAAGCGTCCGATCCCGTAGCCGACCGCGTAGACGAGGATCAGGGCCCCGCGCGGCAGGACGCGACGGCGGTCGAGGCGGACCAGGACGAGCACGAGGATCGCGTTCCACAGTGACTCGTAGAGGAACGTCGGATGGAACGTCGCGGAGTCGACGACCTCCGCCGGACGGCGGAAGGCAGGCTCGACCTCCAGCGCCCACGGCAGGTCGGTGGGGCGGCCGTACAGCTCCTGGTTGAAGTAGTTGCCCCAGCGCCCGATCGCCTGCGCGAGGGGGAGCCCCGGGGCGACGGCGTCGGCCATGCGGGCGACGTCCCCGCCGCTGAGCCGGGTCACGAGGATCACCGCGAGCGTCCCGGCCGTCAGCCCACCGAACAGCGCGAGCCCGCCCTGCCAGATGGCGAGGATCTCCAGCGGCCGGTCCACGAAGCGGTCGATGCGCGGGATGACGTAGCCGATGCGTGCACCGAGGAACCCGAACAGGATCGCGGCGAGCGCTGCACGCTCCGCGACGGCCGCATCGCCGCCCATGGCCTCGTAGCGGCGCACCGTCCACTGCAGCGCGAGGTAGGCCCCGAACGCGATCAGGACGCCGTAGAAGCGCAGGTCGAGCGGTCCGAGCTCGATGCCACCGATCGGCGGCGCAGGGATCGCGGCGAGCGGGCCGATGAGGACGGTGAGGGTCACGCGGGCTCCGAGGGGGAGAGGGAGGTTCCGACGGTACCGCCGGGCCCTGTCCGGCCCATCCGGACCACCGCGAGCCAGGCGCGCGCAGAGCGCACGCTCAGGCCGGTGCGGTCGCGTCCGCCCCTCCGCTGCGGCCACACTGCGTCCATGCATCGTGAGCCCGCCGTCCCGACCGCCCTCCCCGCCGCCGGCGGGGACGTCGTTGTGGTCGCGGTGACGGCCGTGCTGCTCGCGCTGTCGCTCCTGCTCCTCCTTTGACGCCGCGGCGCCGTCCAGACCCACCCCAGACGGCGACCGCGGAGGCACCACCGGAGAGGGCACCGGCCGCCGGACCCCTGCAGCCGGACTTCCGCGCCGCCACGGCGCACTGACGACCGCATCTCGCGGACAGGAGCACGACATGGCACGCCCCGTCGACCACACCGTCGCTGACGTCACCCCTCGTGATGTCGTCATCTTCGACACCACGTTGCGTGACGGTGAGCAGTCGCCCGGCATCTCGCTCGACGCGCATGAGAAGGTCGAGATCGCCGAGCAGCTCGCACGCCTGCGCGTCGACGTCATCGAGGCCGGCTTCCCGATCGCGTCGGCGGGCGACCTCGCCGCCGTCCGAGCGGTCGCCGAGCAGGTCGGGAACGCCCCGCGCGCTGCTGCTGGGCCGGGCGGCAGCGAGGGCGAGACCGACGACCGCGAGCCCCCGTCATCGCAGCGCTCGCACGCGCGCTCGAGGGCGACATCGAAGCCGCATGGAAGGGCATCGAGCCGGCGCGTCGTCGCCGCATCCACACGTTCCTCTCGACGTCGGACATCCACCGGAAGTACATGCTGCAGGCGAGCGAGGACGAGATCCTCCAGCAGACCATCCGTGCGGTCGAGATGGCCAAGGCCTACACCGACGACGTCGAGTTCTCCCCGCAGGACGCGACCCGCACCGACTTCGCGTTCCTCGTCGACATCGTCGCCGCGGCCGTCGAGGCCGGTGCGACGACCGTCAACATCCCTGACACCGTCGGCTACGCCATCCCGTACGACTTCGGGAACTGGATCGCCGAGATCCAGCGCCGCATCCCCGCGATCGCGGAGCGCGGCGTCGTACTGAGCGTGCACTGCCACAACGACCTCGGACTCGCCGTCGCGAACTCGCTCGAGGCGGTGCGCAACGGTGCGCGCCAGATCGAGGTGGCCGTCAACGGCATCGGTGAGCGCGCCGGGAACTGCTCGCTCGAGGAGGTCGTGATGGCGATCCGCACACGAGCGGACCTGCTGGGCCGCGACCACGGTCTCGACACGCGTGAGCTCACGCGCACGTCGCGGCTCGTCTCGAGCCTCACCGGCTACTCGGTGCAGAAGAACAAGGCGGTCGTCGGCGAGAACGCGTTCGCGCACGAGTCCGGCATCCACCAGCACGGCGTGCTCGCCGACCGGCTCACCTACGAGATCATGCGCAGCGAGGACGTCGGTGCAGCGGGCTCGCAGATCGTGCTCGGGAAGCACTCGGGGCGCCACGCGTTCTTCAAGGCCGTCGAGGAGCTCGGTCACACGCTCACCGACGAGGAGGGCGCGATCGCGTTCCAGCGCTTCAAGGAGCTGGCGGACCGCAAGGGCCTCGTCAGCTCGGAGGACCTCGAGGTCATCCTCGTCCCCACCGGACCGTCGGACACGTCGCGCGAGGACCGGCTCGTCAGCATCCGCGTGTCCTCGGGGACGGGCGAGACCCCGCAGGCGGAGGTCGAGCTGGAGCTGCACGGGGATGCGGAGGCTGGCACCCAGCCGCGTCGCGTGCGGGTCGCGTCGGAGGGCGACGGCATGGTCGACGCCGTCTGCAAGGCCATCCGTGGCGCGCTCGAGCGTCCCGACGTGCGACTGGGCACCTACCAGGTCGGTGCGGTGACCGGCGGGCTCGACGCGCTCGCCGAGGTCATGGTGACCGTCGCCGACGAGCAGGGCGCGACGTTCACCGGCCGTGGCGTGTCCACCGACGTGGTCGAGGCCTCGGGCATCGCCTACCTCGATGCACTCAACCGGTCGCGTCGGCTGACCGCGCGAGGCGCGGAGTTCCGCGCCTGAGCGACCGTCCTATGCTGCCGGCCGCAGCCGTACCTGACGACGTCCCGAGGGAGCCGTGATGAGTGGACCGCGCACCATCGTCGAGAAGATCTGGGAGCAGCACCTCGTCCGCAGTGCTGAGGGCGAGCCGGACCTGCTGTACGTCGACCTTCACCTCGTGCATGAGGTCACCTCCCCGCAGGCGTTCGAGGGACTGCGTGTCGCAGGCCGCACGGTCCGTCGCCCCGACCTGACGCTCGCCACGATGGACCACAACGTTCCGACGACGACCGACCAGGTCCGCGGGCTCCTCCCGATCGAGGACCAGCTGTCGGCTGCGCAGATGGAGGCGATGCGCCGCAACGCCGAGGAGTTCGGCATCACGCTGTTCCAGATGGGTGATCGGAACCAGGGCATCGTGCACGTCATCGGTCCCGAGCTCGGACTCACTCAGCCCGGTGCCGTGATCGTCTGCGGCGACTCGCACACCGCGACGCACGGCGCGTTCGGTTCGCTCGCGTTCGGCATCGGGACCTCCGAGGTCGAGCACGTGCTCGCCACCCAGACGCTGCCGCAGCGCATGCCGAAGACGCTCGCCGTCGAGGTCGAGGGTCCGCTGCCGACGGGCACCGTCGCGAAGGACCTCATCCTCCACATCCTCAGCGTCATCGGGGTCGACGGCGGGAACGGTCACGTCATCGAGTACCGCGGCGAGGCGGTCCGCGGGCTCTCGATGGAGGGCCGCATGACGATCTGCAACATGTCGATCGAGGGCGGTGCACGGGCCGGGCTGGTCTCGCCCGACGAGACGACCATCGCCTACCTCAAGGACAAGCCGCTCGCGCCCAAGGGTGCGGCGTGGGACGAGGCCGTCGAGGCGTGGCGCGCGCTCGCGACCGACGAGGGCGCGCAGTTCGACCGCGTCGTCACCATCGACGCGGCCGACATCAGCCCGACCGTCACGTGGGGCACGACGCCCGCCATGAGCATCAAGATCGGCGAGCGCGTCCCACGTCTCGAGGACGCGCCCGACGGTGCGACCCGGCGCCAGTGGGAGCGTTCGCTCGACTACATGGGTCTCCAGGGCGGCGAGCGCCTCCAGGACCTCAAGCTCGACAAGGTGTTCATCGGTTCGTGCACGAACTCGCGCATCGAGGACCTGCGTGCGGTCGCCAGCATCGTCGAGGGCCACCGCGTCGCCGACGGCCTCGAGGTCATGGTCGTCCCAGGATCGGGTCTCGTGAAGGCCGCCGCGGAGGCGGAGGGGCTCGCCGACATCTTCATCGCCGCCGGCATGGAGTGGCGTGAACCGGGCTGCTCGATGTGCCTGGGCATGAACCCCGACCAGCTGAAGGCGGAGGAGCGCTGTGCCTCGACGTCGAACCGGAACTTCGAGGGCCGTCAGGGCTACAAGGGTCGCACCCACCTCGTGTCGCCGGCGATGGCCGCAGCCGCGGCGATCACCGGCCACCTCACCGACGTCAGGGAGCTCGTCCGATGAGACCGTTCACGACCGTGCGCTCGAACGCCTGCCCGATCCCCAGCGACGACATCGACACGGACCAGATCATCCCGAAGCAGTACCTCAAGCGCATCGAGCGCACCGGCTTCGGTCCGTTCGCGTTCGCCGAGTGGCGCTACGAGTCCGACGGGGTCACGCCCCGTCCCGACTTCGCGATGAATCGGCCCGAGCATGACGGTGCGCAGGTGCTGCTCACCGGACGCAACTTCGGCTGCGGGTCGTCGCGTGAGCACGCGCCGTGGGCGCTCGAGGACGCGGGCTTCCGAGCGATCATCGCCTCGAGCTTCGCCGACATCTTCCGCTCGAACTGCGGCAAGGTCGGCATCCTGTGCGTCGAGCTCCACGAGAAGGACGTGCAGCGCATCGCGGAGCTGGTCGCGGCGGACCCGTCGGTGGAGATCACCGTCGACCTCCAGGCGCAGCGCGTGAGCGTGCCGGCCGTCGGGGTGCTCGGACGGCATCGAGCTGGACTTCGACGTCGACCCGCACACGCGGCACTGCCTCATCGAGGGGCTCGACGACATCGGCCTGACGCTCGCGCACGAGGCCGACATCACCGCCTACGAGCGGACCCGTCCCGACTACCGCCCGCTTGGTCCCCACGCCCTGAGTCAGTACCCGGCCTCGACGTCGACGAGGCCGATCAGCGGTTGACCGGCGGCGAAGCGGGCGACGTTCTCGCGCACGCGCGCCTCGAGCAGCGGGATGCCCATCTCCAACGTGTTGCCGACGTGCGGGGTGATCAGGCACCGGGGCTCGGTCCACAGCGCATGCCCGTCGGGCAGCGGTTCGGGATCGGTCACGTCGAGCGCCGCCCCGCCGATACTGCCCGCGGCCAGTGCCGCGACCAGCGCATCGGTGTCGACGTGCCCGCCGCGTCCCACGTTGACCAGCAGTGCATGCGCGCACATCGCCTCCAGCGCAGCCGCGTCGATGACGTGACGGGTCTGGGGTGTGAGCGCGAGCGCGACGACGACGGCATCCGCGTCCGCGAGCGACGTGTGCAGGTCGGCGAGCGTCCCGGTCCGCTGGGCACCCTCGAACGGTTCGGCCAGGCGCCGCAGCACGGTGACCTGGCAGCGGAACGGGGCGAGGAGTGGGATCAGTGCGCGGGTGATCTCCCCGCCACCGAGCACGGTGATGCGTGCGCCGAGCAGGTTGCGACCGACATGTCCCGACCAGGTCGTCTCGCGCGCGTAGCCGGTGAGGTTGCGCATCCCGGCGAGCAGCATCGCGAGCACCATCTCTGCGACCGGCTCGGCGTACACGCCCTTGCCTGACGTCCAGACGTGGTCCGACGTGAGGTGGCCATGGAACGGCTCGATGCCTGCGAAGGGCAGCTGGACCCACCGGATGTCCGGCCCGGACGCCAGCGTGGTCGCGATGCGCGACGGGTCGCGCGGTGCGATCCAGATCAGCCCCTCCGCTTCGGCCGGGTCGTCCACGACGGTCCCACCGCCCGCCCTGACCGCTGCGAGCATGGTCGGGCGCGCGCCACCGGGCGCGATGAGGATGCGTGGCGGACCGTCGTGGCTGCGGGGAACGGTGATCATCGGTTCCCGGGAGGTGCGGGACGAGACTCGTTGTCAGACACCGAATGAGGCGCGTCATTGAGCACGGCCGAGAGGGCGCCGACGAGCGCGGCGAACGTCTCGCCGCGGTGGACGAAGTCGCGGAAGGCTCCGAAGCTCGGTGCCGCGGGGGACAGGAGCACGGCGCCACCATCGGGCGTGACGCGGTCGGCCCAGCCGACGGCTGCGGTCAGGTCGGGGAGCTCGACGATGCGTGTGGCGTGATCGGGTGCGCCTGCCTCGCGCACGGCGGACGCGATGCGTGTGCCCAGCGGTGGGAGCAGCGCGGCGCGCACGTGAGGATCGGCGAGCGCGACGACGAGCTCTGCGAGGTCCTGGCCGCGGTCGTCACCACCCAGGAGCAGCGTGACTGGACCGCGCGGCCGCCAGGTCGCGAGCGCGGCGAGGGTGGACTCGGGCACGGTCGAGATCGAGTCGTCGACGAACGTCCGACCGCGCACGGTGCCGACCGGACGCAGCCGGTGAGGCAGCGGTGTGAAGTCGGCCAGCGCAGCGACGAGGTCGCGCGCGTCATCGCCGAGCCGACGAGCGACGAGCGCGAGGGCGAGCATCGCCGACTGCCCCTCATGCAGTCCGTGGAGCCCTGCCTTCGCGAGCGCTGCGACCACCTCCGGCGTCGGATCGCCTGCGACCGCGTCGTAACGTCCGGCGGCGACCGCGAGGCTCGCGACCTGCGGTCCGACGACACGCCAGTCGCCCATGCCGAGCAGCCGCACCTTGTCCGCGTGGTAGCGGGCGAGGCTGCCGTGCCACGGCACGTGGTCGGCGAACAGGGTGGTGACGCCGACGGCGACAGCCGGGCGAGGGAGCGTGAGGTCGGCGAGCTGGTAGCTGGAGAGCTCGACGACGAGGTCGTCGCGTGGCGCAGCCGCATCGACGGTGGTCAGGGCGACCCCGATGTTGCCGGCGAGCACGACGTCGCGTCCGGCCGCACGCAGCAGGTGTGCGGTCAGCGCGGTGACGCTCGACTTCCCCTTCGTCCCGGTGATCGCGATGAGGTCGCCGGGCATCGCATCGGCCAGCCACAGCCCGGTCGGGGTCGCACACGGAGCGAGGCCGACGAGCCACGCCGGGCCCGGCCGGTACGGGCTGACGCCGGGCGAACGCACGACCTGCTCGACCCGGCGGTCCCCGACCGCGGCGCGCACCGCGACGACGTCGTCGAGGTCCACCTGGACGAGCGGACGCCCGACATCCTGCGCCGGTGCGGCCTCGTCGAGCACGAGGACCTCACGCGTGTCCGCGGGGTCGCGACGCTCGAGCCAGGCCCGCGTCTCACGGCCGTATCCGAGCACGACGATCACGCCGCACCCCCCGCTGCGCCGCGCCCGGTCGACCTGGTCGACCCGGTCGGCTCGACCAGCCCGTCGAGCCAGCGGTCGAAGGGCGCGGGCAGGGTGATGGTCGCGTCGGGACGCAGCGCTGCGGCGAGCCGTCCCTCGCGGTCCAGCGCGCCCGCGTCGCCCAGCGCACGCACGGCCGCCGCATCGTGCCAGCCGTCCTGCACGGCGAGCAGATCGAGAGCGAGCTGCACCTCCTCGACCGTCCCGACGCACTCGAACGGCTTGGTCGCCGCATCGAGCATCGTCGCGAACGCTGCGACCTGCTCGGGGTCAGCGAGCGCATCGAAGCCGAGGTCCGCGACCAGCTGTTCGCGGGGCATGAACGGTGCGAGCGCGAGCTGGACGAAGCGGCACTTGTCGCAGCGTCCGCACCAGCCGTCGCCGGGACCATCGAGCGCGAACGCCGCGTTGCAGCTGGTGACCTCTGCGACCAGCCCTGGCTCCTGCGCGACGCCGCGCGCGATGGCCAGTTCGGTGAGTGGCCGCAGCAGCGACACGACCCGGGTCGTTACGCCGGCCTCGGCGAGCGCCGCAGAGAGCAGCCGCTCGAACGCGGACGTCTTGCTGTACTGGTGGTTGACGCTCCAGCCGTCCACGTCGCGGGTGGCCGCGTCCGCGGAGTGTTCGTTGGACACGAGCACCGTGCCGCGACCCAGCACGGCGGCGGCGACGACCGCTGCGGACGTCACGATGGCCGTGATCGGGACGTGGCCGTTGATCGCGCCGCGAGCGTTCAGCTCGAGCAGCGTGCGGTCGATGCGCCGCTCGATGCGCACGAGTCCGAGCCCTGCCCACGCGGCGGTGCGCTCCATCGGCGCCCTCGGATTGATCGCGACGGCCAGCGCCGTCGGGTCGTGCCGGGCGGCCAACGCCAGCGTCAGCGCCGAGTCCTTCCCGCCCCCGACGGTCACGAGCACCCCGCCCGGTGTGGGCTTGGGTGCGAGAGCTGCCGGTACCGCCGACGCAGCATCGGAGCCGCGCAGCGTGAACGCGTCATCCAGCGGTCCGAGCCCGGCACGCAGGGCGAGCTCGGCGAGTCCGTCGGTCAGCAGCGCACGAAGCATCGCGACGCCGGCGGGTCCGGCCGGCCGGCCGGCGAGCTCGATGACCCCGGGCAGCGTGGCCTTGAGGTAGGAGACGGACGCGGCGAGCGCGAGCACGTCGAGCGCACCGGCGACGGCCGGGTCGGTCACGTCCGGCTCGAGCACGTCGCCGTCGGGGGAGAGGATGCGCAGCGTCTCCGTGAACGTTGCGACCCCGGCCAGCTCGGTGTGCAGACGGATGTCGGGGCCGTCGACGTCCCAGCCGAGCACGCGCCCTGCATGCGACCCGGCCTGCACGGCAGCGTCGGCACCGAGGTCGACGAGCACCTGGGCGCGCCGTGCGGCCAGCTCCGGCGTGCTCACCCCGCGGCGTTCGTTGTGGCGTTCGCGAGCAGGCGCGCCCGGGCGTCAGGATCGAGCGCGACGGCGATCGCGGTACGCGCCATCGCGACGGACCCGTCGAGCACGGCACGGTCGGCGGACGCGTTCACCGCGGCGGCGGTGAAGCCGGGCTGGTGGTTGACCGCACCGTCGGCCTCGATGCCGAGCATCGGGTGGATGGTGGGCAGCGCGAGTGACACGTTCGCCATGTCCGTCGACCCCGACAGCTGGCCCGACTGCGTGCCCAGCAGCTGTCCGGTCGCGTCGCGCTCGCCGAAGACCCGGCCGACGGCGATCGCCTCGCGCTCGTAGGCGGCGAGCAGCAGCGCGTCGGGCAGGAACTCGCTGTAGCGGGGGCTCGCGAGCATGATCTCGACCTCGCAGCCGGTCGCGAGCGCGCCCGCCTCGAAGCAGGCGTGCACGCGCGGGGAGAGCTCCTCCAGCTCGGCGAGTGTCGACGCTCTCACGTACCACGAGCCGCGCGTGTTCCCGGGCACGATGTTGGGCGCGTCGCCACCGTGGGTGACGATGCCGTGCACGCGGTGGGTCGGCTCGAGGTGCTGGCGCAGCAGCCCGATGCCGACCTGCGCGACGGTGAGCGCGTCCGCAGCGTTGATGCCGAGCTCGGGGTAGCCCGACGCGTGCGCCTCGCGACCGCGGTAGCTGACGCTGAGATGCTCGACCGCCAGGCACGGCAGGGTCAGCGACTCGTCGGGCGCAGGGTGCACCATCATCGCGGCGTGCACGCCGTCGAACACGCCGGCGTCGAGCATCAGGATCTTGCCGCCGCCACCCTCCTCTGCCGGTGTCCCGATGACCTTCACGGTCAGTCCGAGCTCGTCGGCGAGCGGGGCGAGGGCGAGGCCGGCGCCGACGGCGGCGGCGGCGATGACGTTGTGCCCGCAGGCGTGACCGATGCCGGGCAGCGCGTCGTACTCGGCGCAGATCGCGACGGTCAGCGGTCCGCTGCCCGCGGTCGCGACGAAGGCGGTGTCGAGGCCGGCCACGCCCGCCTCGACCGTCAGGCCGGCCGCATCGAGCACCTCGATCAGCCGGGCGCTCGAGCGGTGCTCCTCGAACGCGAGCTCGGCGTCGCCGTGGACGGCGTGCGACAGCGCGATGAGCCGCTCGGCCTCGCGCGTCACGGTCGTGGCGGCGGCGGATCGCGGGTCGGATGCTGCGGGTCCTGCGGCCATCGCACCACCTCCGTGCCGAGGGGGGCGCGCGGGACCGCTAGCGTCGCCCTGAGCACCAACCTAGACGAGCCCAGGGGGTCGACGTGGCTGGCTACCGCATCGCAGTGATCGGCGGCGACGGGATCGGTCCCGAGGTCGTCGGCGAGGCGCTGAAGGTCCTCGACGCCATCGAGGGGCTCGAGGGCTTCACGACCGAGCGGACCGAGTTCGATCTCGGTGGGCGCCGCTACCTCACCACCGGTGAGGTCCTGTCGGATGCGACGCTCGAGGAGCTGCGCACGTTCGATGCGATCCTGCTCGGCGCGGTCGGCACCCCCGACGTGCCACCGGGCGTTCTGGAGCGTGGGCTGCTGCTCAAGCTGCGCTTCGCCTTCGACCAGTACGTGAACCTGCGGCCCGTGAAGCTCTATCCGGGCGTGACCAGCCCCATCGCCGGCCTGACACCCGAGCGCTGCGACATGCTGATGGTGCGCGAGAACACCGAGTCCGTGTACGCGGGCGCCGGTGGTGGCCTCTACGTCGGTACGCCCCATGAGGTGGCGACGCAGGAGAGCGTCAACACCCGCCACGGGGTGGAGCGGGTCCTGCGCTACGCGTTCGAGGCCGCACGCCGCCGTCGCGGCCACCTGACGATGGTGCACAAGACGAACGTGCTCATCCACGCTGGTGGCCTGTGGCAGCGCACCTTCGACGAGGTGGGTGATGCTGACTTCCCTGACGTGAAGCGCGACTACGTGCACGTCGACGCCGCCTGCCTCTACCTCGTCACCCAGCCGGAGCGCTTCGACGTGGTCGTCACCGAGAACCTCTTCGGCGACATCATCACCGATCTCGCCGCTGCCGTGCAGGGCGGGATGGGGCTCGCAGCGAGCGGCAACCTCGATCCGACCGGTGCGGCACCTTCGATGTTCGAGCCGGTCCATGGCTCTGCGCCCGACATCACCGGAACGGGTCGTGCGGACCCGGTCGCTGCGATCATCAGCCTCGGGCATCTGCTCGACGCGCTGGGTGAGGCGGGCGCGGCGGCACGGGTCGACCGAGCGGTGTCCGCGCTGCTCGGCGAGCGTGATGGGAAGGTGCCCGACGGCACCACGATGACCACGGCGGACGTGGGCGACCGGGTGGTCGCCCTGCTCGGCGCATGAGCGGCTCGGTCGAAGGATCGGAGGCAGAGATGTCGAACGTCTACAAGAAGCTCGAGCTGGTCGGATCGAGCCGTGAGGGTGTCGACGACGCCATCCGGCGGGCGGTCGCGAAGGCCAGCGAGACGCTGCGCAACCTCGACTGGTTCGAGGTCAAGGAGATCCGCGGCTGGATCGACGAGGGGGCCGTCCAGCACTTCCAGGTGACCATCCTGGTCGGTTTCCGCCTCGAGGACTGACGCGCTACTGTCGCCACCTCCACAGGAGCTTCCGTGATCCTCGCACCGCAGCGTCGCCGCACCGACCGGAACGATCTCCGGCCGTCGGCCTCGGCTGCGCGCGTGCGCGCGATCATCATCATTCGGACGCTCCCGTAGCCGGCGCGTGCCGGGCTGCGGGAGCGGCTCGGCGGATCCCGGCCTCTCCTGCACCCGGCACCTCCGGTCCGCACGTGTGCCCGGGATGTCCGGGGGAGGGATCGACGTGACGATGACCACCGGTGGGGACGCCCTGCTGCCCGCTCCACGCCCCGGCGTGGACCTGTACGACACGACGCTGCGCGACGGCACCCAGCGCGAGGGCGTGAGCCTGTCCGTCGAGGACAAGCTGCGCGTCGCACGGACGATGGACCAGCTGGGCGTCGCCTACATCGAGGGCGGCTGGCCGGGTGCGAACCCGAAGGACACCGTGTTCTTCGCGCGCGCCGCTGACGGCGAGCTCGCGCTCGAGCATGCGACGCTCGTCGCGTTCGGGATGACGCGCGCTCCGGGACGTGCTGCGGAGGACGACCCGCAGCTCGCGGCGCTGCTCGAGGCGCGCACCGACGTCATCACGCTCGTGGGGAAGTCGTGGGGCTACCACGTCGACGAGGCGCTGCGCACCTCACGCGCGGAGAACGTCGCGATGGTCGCCGACTCGATCCGCCACCTGCGCGCCCAGGGCCGTCGCGTCATGTTCGACGCGGAGCACTTCTTCGACGGCTGGGCCCGTGACCGTGACTACGCCCGCGAGGTCGTCGTCGCCGCTGCCGAGGCCGGCGCGGAGGCCGTCGTGCTGTGCGACACGAACGGCGGTGCGATGCCGTGGGACGTCGCCGAGATCGTTGCCGAGATGGTCCGCACGATCGGTCCGGAGGCGCTGGGCGCTGACGTCGGGCTGCACTTCCATGACGACGGTGGCTGCGCGGTCGCGAACTCGCTGCTGGGTCTCGAGGTCGGGGCGCGCCAGGTCCAGGGGACGGCGAACGGCATCGGCGAGCGCTGCGGGAACGCGAACCTGTTCACCGTGCTCGGGGACCTGCAGCTCAAGCGCCGGCTCCCGCTGGTCACTCCGGAGCGGCTCGAACGGCTGACCGAGATCAGCCACTCGATCGCGGAGCTGTGCAACCAGTCAACACCGTCCGTGTCGCCCTACGTCGGTCACACCGCGTTCAGCCACAAGGCCGGGCTGCACGCCTCCGCGCTCGCGAAGGCGCCTGACATGTACCAGCACATCGATCCGGACGTGGTCGGCAACCGGCAGCGGCTGGTCGTCAGCGAGCTCGCGGGCCGCGCGAACGTGCTGATGAAGGCGGCCGAGCTCGGCCTCACGATCACCGACGAGCAGGCACGCACCGTGCTGCAGGAGGTCAAGGAGCGTGAGTCGCTCGGGTGGTCCTACGAGGCGGCCGACGCGTCGTTCGGGCTGCTGCTGCGGCGCTGCGCGGGGCTGCTCCCGCCCGACCAGGAGCCGTTCCGCACGCTGCACTTCCGTGTGGCGGTCAGCGGCGGCTCCGACGAGCAGGGTCCGCTCGCCGAGGCGACCGTGGCCGTCGAGGTCGCGGGCGAGCGGCGGCTGGGTGCGGGCGAGGGCAACGGTCCCGTCGACGCGCTCGACCAGGCGTTCCGCAACGCGGTGAACGGGACATGGCCGCAGCTGCGCGACGTGCATCTCGTCGACTACAAGGTGCGCATCCTCGAGGCGACCGCCGGCACCGACGCGACCACGCGCGTGCTGATCACCTCGAGCGACGGCGGGCGCATGCTCGACACGGTCGGCGTGCACCAGAACGTCGTCGAGGCGTCATGGCTCGCGCTGTCCGACGCGTACGTCCATGCGATCATCGGTGCCACCGGGGAGGTCCGAGCGTGACCCGCTTCGTCCGCTGCATCGTCGATGGGGAACCCGTCTACGGCGTCATCGACGGCGAGGAGGTCGCGGTCATCGATCCGCACCCGTTCGCCATCTACCAGCAGACCGGACGGCGCGTGCCGATCGAGGGCCTGCGACTGCTCGCGCCCGTCATCCCGTCGAAGATCGTCGCAGTCGGGCGCAACTACGCCGACCATGCGGCGGAGCTCGGCAACGAGGTGCCGACCGAGCCGCTGCTGTTCCTCAAGCCTTCGACGGCCGTGATCGGTCCGGGTGACCCGCTGCGCCTGCCCACGGACCTGTCCGACGAGGTCAGCTACGAGGGCGAGATCGCCGTCGTCATCGGTGCGCTCATCTCGCGCGTCACGCCGGAGGTCGCGGAGAAGGCGATCCTCGGGGTGACGTGCGCGAACGACGTGACCCTGCGTGACGTGCAACGCCGCGAGAAGCAGTGGGCACGTTCGAAGGGCTTCGATGGCTCGTGCCCACTGGGCCCTGCGATCGCGACCGGGCTCGATCTGTCCGCGATCCGAGTGCGCACCTCCGTCGACGGCGAGCTGCGCCAGGACGGCGTCAGCTCGCAGATGGTGTTCGACATCCCGCGCATCGTGTCCGAGATCTCGCAGGCGATGACGCTGCTGCCCGGTGACGTGGTGCTGACCGGTTCGCCGGCGGGCGTCGGACTCCTGAATCCCGGCCAGCGCGTCCGTGTCGAGATCGACGGGGTCGGTGCGCTCGAGAACCCTGTCGTCGACCGCAACGCGCCGGCCACCTGACCCGGCCACCTGAAGCCGGCCCGTTAGGCTCTGCCTCCTGACGGAGGAGCGGCACGTGGAGCACCAGCACGGCACCGGTTCGCCCGTCCCCAACGTCCTCGCCTCGCGCTACGCGAGCGCGGCGATGGTCGACGTGTGGCGTCCCGAGGGCCGCATCCGCCTCGAACGTGAGCTCTGGATCGCCGTGCTGCGCGCCCAGGTCGAGCTGGGCGTGTCCGTCCCCGATGGCGCGATCGAGGCCTACGAGGCCGTCATCGATGACGTCGACCTCGCCTCCATCGCTGCACGTGAGCGGGTGCTGCGCCACGACGTGAAGGCGCGCATCGAGGAGTTCTGCGCGCTCGCCGGCTTCGAGGTCATCCACCGCGGCATGACGTCGCGCGACGTGACCGAGAACGTCGAGCAGCTCCAGGTGCGCCGCGGGCTCGAGCTCGTGCGCGACCGCATCGTCGCTGCGCTCGTGCTCATCGCCGAGCGAGCCGTCGAGCACCGTGACACCGTCGTCGTCGGCCGCAGCCACAACATGCCGGCTCAGCCCACGACGTTCGGCAAGCGTCTCACCAACGTCGGGCAGGAGCTGATGAGCGCCTACGAGCGCATCGAGTCGCTGCTCGAGCGCCAGCCGCTGCGTGGGCTGAAGGGGCCGGTGGGCACACAGGCCGACCTCGTCGCGCTGCTGGGTGACGCGGACAAGGTCGAGTCGCTCGAGGTGGCCATCGCCGAGCATCTCGGCTTCGAGCGCCGGCTCGACGCCGTCGGTCAGGTGTATCCGCGCTCGCTCGACCTCGAGGTCGTCGGCTCGCTCGTGCAGGCCGCCAGCGCGCCCGCGTCGTTCGCGAACACGGTGCGGCTCATGGCCGGCGACGAGCTCATCACCGAGGGCTTCGCGGCCGGCCAGGTCGGATCGTCGGCCATGCCGCACAAGATGAACCCGCGCTCCTGCGAGCGCATCGTCGGCTTCAAGCACATCCTCGACGGCTACTTCACGATGATCTCCGCGATCAGCGGTGGCCAGTGGTTCGAGGGTGACGTGAGCTGCTCGGTCGTGCGCCGCGTCGCGCTGCCCGACGCGTTCCTCACCATCGACGGCCTGTTCGAGACGTTCCTCACGGTGCTCAGCGAGTTCGCCGTGTTCCCCGCAGCCATCGAGCGCGAGCTCGAACGCCACCTGCCGTTCCTCGCGACGACCCACGTGCTCACCGCCGCGGTCGCCGCTGGGGTAGGGCGTGAGGTCGCCCATGAGGTCGTGAAGGAGCACTCGCTGGCCGTCGCGGTCGCGCAGCGCGAGGGACGCGACGACGACCTGTTCGCGCGCCTGGCCGCCGACCCACGCCTGCCGCTCGGGGCGGACGAGCTGGCCGGCATCCTGAGCTCCGCCCGCCATCTGACGGGCACGTCGGGTGCACAGGTCGACCGCTTCGTCGAGCGGGTCGCGATCGTCGGGGCACGGCACCCTGCCGCCTCCGCCTACCGCCCGCAGGCCATCCTGTGAGGGCCATCCTGTGAGGGACCTGACGCCGGTGGTCACCGAGCGCGGTGTGGCCGTGACGCCCGAGGGGCCACTGCGCGTGCGCTTCTGCCCGGCACCGTCCGGCTGGCTGCACGTCGGCAGCGTCCGTGCCGCGCTCTACAACCATCTGGTCGCGCGTCGCAGCGGTGGCGCCTTCGTGTTCCGCATCGAGGACACCGACGCGGAGCGTGCGACCGACGAGTCGACCCGTTCGATGACCGAGGCGCTCGCGTGGATGGGGCTCGACTGGGACGAGGGTCCGGAGATCGACGCCGACGGCGCGATCGTCGACCGTGGCGCGCACGGGCCGTACCTGCAGTCGCGCCGCGCCGGGCTGTACGCGGCCGTGGCGCGCCGGCTCGTCGACGCCGGTGCGCTCTACCCCGACTACCGCACGACGGGCGAGCTCGCCGTGTGGCGTGACGCGCAGCGTGCCGGCGAGGGCCAGGGGCCACCGGTGGTGAAGCGCAGCGGCTTCGCGCACACGCCCGACGAGATCGAGCGGTACTCCGCCGAGGGCCGACTGCCGTCGTGGCGGCTGCCCACCCCCGAGCAGGGCGAGTTGACCGTCATCGACCTGGTCCGGGGGCCGGTCACCTTCGACTGGGCGCACGTGTCCGACCCGGTCGTCGTGCGCTCCGACGGGTCGGCGACGTACCAGCTCGCGAACACCGTCGATGACGTCGCGATGGGCATCGGACTCGTGTGTCGCGGCGAGGACCTGCTGTCGGTCACACCGCGCCAGGTGCTGCTCGCCGACCTGCTGGTCGCGGACGGCCTGATCGACGACGCGCTGGCTGAGGCCGGCCTCGCCGCGCGCGCACCGGGCTGGGACGTGCCGCACGCGTTCGCTCACCTCCCGATGGTCGTCGGCATGGATCGCAAGAAGCTCTCCAAGCGGCACGGGTCGGTCGCCATCCAGGAGTTCCGCCGCCAGGGCTTCCTGCCCGAGACGCTGCGCAACCATCTCGCGCTGCTCGGCTGGTCGAACCCGTCGGGCGACGAGCGCTTCGACGATGCGGACATCACCGCCGCGTTCGCCCTCGAGGACGTCGGCCGCTCCGCCGCCGCCTTCGACGTGGAGAAGCTCACGGCGTTCAACGGCGAACGCATCCGCAGCATGGACGTCGACGAGCTCGCGCACCGGCTGCTCCCGCACCTCGACGGCACGGAGGGGGAGGAGACGCTCGTCGACTCGCCACCCACCGACGTGCAGCTCGCCGTCGTGCGCGGTCTCGTCCCGCTCGTTCAGGAGCGCATGCAGCGGCTCGACGAGGTCGAGGCGTACGCGGCACCGTTCCTGCGGGACGCACTCACCTACGACGATGCGGCCGTCGAGAAGGTCCTGCGCAGCGAGCTGGGCGCGAAGGTGCTGGCCGCGGCCCCTGCGGTCCTCGCGGACTGCACGTGGGAGGAGGAGCCGATCGAGCAGGCACTGCGCGCGCTCGCCGAGCAGCTCGAGGTCGGATTCGGCAAGCTCGCCCAGCCGATCCGGGTCGCGGTGACCGGAACGACCGTCAGTCCGCCACTGTTCGGCACGCTGGTGCTCATCGGTCGCGAGGGGACGCTCGGTCGCCTGGCCACTGCCACCTCCATGGTGGGCTGATACCCTCACGGCGCCCTGTTCGGGGGTGGTGTAATCGGTAACACGACTGGTTCTGGTCCAGTTATTGAGGGTTCGAGTCCTTCCCCCCGAGCTCCAGGTGGCCGTCCGGGCCACCACGCCGGATGCGTTAGCCTCCACTTCTGCACGTCCTGCCCCCGTCGTCTAGCGGCCCAGGACGCCGCCCTCTCAAGGCGGTAACGGCGGTTCGAATCCGCTCGGGGGTACCACTGCGCGCGCTCGCGCGCCAGGGATCGAGGAGGCCTTCGGGGCCTCCTTCGCCGTTCCGGTGCCCTGTGGAGCGACTCCTCGGTGAGCACGTCGAGCCCGCGGAGGACTTCCCGGGACGTCTTGTCGAGCCGATGAGTTCGCGACGTGTCGCATGACGATGTGGGCGACGTCCGAGGATCTGATGCCCGTCTACCCTCCGCGCTCCAGCGAGCGGCAGGGAGGTCCGTCCGTGGATCCGTACCTGCGTGACGCACGCGCCGCTGCCGCGCGCGTCCAGTCTGACGCGCTGGAGGGCTGAGATGGGTCGCGAGCAGCCACCCGATCCGCGCCTGCTGACGCTGCGGGCGTACGCGACGCACGCGTTCACCGCGACCGGTGCGGTGTTCGCGATGCTCGCGATGCTCGCCGCCGTCGACGCTCGCTGGTCCGCGATGTTCCTGTGGCTCGTCGTCGCGTTCATCGTCGACGGCATCGACGGGCCGATGGCGCGCCGCTACGAGGTCACCGAGCGCGCGCCGATCATCGACGGGGTGCTGCTCGACCTCGTCATCGACTTCCTCACCTACGTGTTCATCCCCGCGTTCGCGCTGCTGCGCTCCGGCGTGCTCGAGGGACCGTCGGGGATCCTCGCGACGCTCGTCATCATGTTCGGCAGCGCCCTGTACTTCGCCGACACGCGCATGAAGACGCCTGACAAGTCGTTCTCAGGGTTCCCCGCGTGCTGGAACATGTTCGCGCTCGTCGTGTTCGCCCTGCGCCCCGAGCCGCGCACGGTGCTGGTGCTCGTCGCGCTGCTCACCGTCGCCATGTTCGTGCCGGTCCGCTTCGTCCATCCGGTGCGTACGCGCCGCTGGCGCGTGGCCTCGCTGCCCGTGGCGATCGTGTGGACGGTGCTCGCCGGCTGGGCAGCCTGGTCCGACTTCGCCCTGCCCGATTGGGCCAGCATCACGCTGCTGGCCGCGAGCGCGTACCTCGCCGTCGTCGGCGGCGTGCAGCAGACGCTCGAACGACGGGCTGCGCTGCTCAGCGTTCCTCGTCGCTCGGCGGGAACACCACGCCGATGACGGTCTGCCGGGCGTGCTCGAAGAGCCACTCGGTGCCGTGACCCAGGAACGGACGGCCGTCGACCGGACGGACCGTCGCGCCGACCACGATCGTGTCGGCCTCCCACTCTTCTGCGCTGCGCAGCAGCTCGTCGGCCGCCATCGGCGCACGCCGGGCCTGGAACACGCCTGATGTGCCGAACGCACCGGCGGACTCGCGCACGCGTGCGATCTGCCGCTGCACGGCAGGGGTCAGCCCCGCGTCGTCGCCGCCTCGGGTGACCACGTGCACGGCGAGCAGCCGCGCGGCGTAGCGGCCGGTGAGGCGGAACGCGACCTCCTCGGCCGCGAGCCCGGGACGGGTGCCGGTCACGCCGAGTAGGACCCGGCGGAACGGTGCGCCGAGCATGTCGGCCGAGTCGCGCAGATGCTCGCCGCGGCGCACGAGCAGCAGCGGGACCGGGCTGTCGGCGATGACACGCTGGACGGGCTCGGACAGCTGGTGAGAGCCGATGAAGTCGTCGTTGAGTCCGAGCGTGAGCACTCGGTGGCCGAGCGCCGCCTCCTCGAGGATGCGGGCGGACGCGTCATCCCCCACGACCGCGCGACGCTCCACCGTACGGCCGCGCAGCGCGGCGAACACGCCGTCGAGCTCAGCGAACGGATCGGCGCTCGGTGCGCTGCGCTCGCGCACCGTGAGGACGGTGACCGAGGCGGAGGGCTGCAGCAGCGCATCGAGCACGCCCGCAGCGACCTCGGAGTTCAGTCCGCCTCGGGTGGGGAGCAGCGCGCTGGTCGCTCCGGCGATCAACGCCTGACCGAGCAGCTCCTCGCGGGCGAGACGCTCGGACTCCTCCGGTGCGGTGTGCAGGCGACGCAGCACCGGACGCAGCGCCGGCGGGGCCCCCATCGATGTGGCGACGGCGAGCAGCACGATCATCGCGTACGACGCGTCGTTGAGCGCACCGAGGCTGAGCCCGATGGTCGCGAGCACGATCTCCATCGCGCCGCGCGCATTGAGGCCGATGCCGGCCGCGAGGCTCTCCATGTTCGTCAGGCCCGACAGGCGACCACCCGCGAACGAGCCGACGAGCTTCGCGACCGTCGCGACCGCGAGCACGACCAGCGCCCACAGCGCGCCTTCGGCGGTGAACAGCACGGCGAAGTCGACGTACAGCCCCGCCGTCGCGAAGAAGATCGGTGCGAAGATGGAGCTCGAGAGCACCTCGACGCTGCGGCGCACGTCATGCCGCTGGTAGCGGGAGCGACCGAGCACGACGCCGGCGACGAGCGCACCGAGCACCGCCTCGACGCCCATCGCCTGCGTGATCGCGCCGAGGACGAGCATGACGGCGATCGTCGCGGTCAGTGCGGACGCGAAGCCGTCAGCGCTGCGGGCACGGCGCAGGACCTGGTCGACGATGCGCTGGCCCACGGTCAGCCCGAGCGCCAGGAACACGACGACCGAGCCGAGGGTGATCAGCAGCCCACGGACCTCGACGGTGCCGGCGGAGAACAGGCCGACGACGACCCCGAGCAGCATCCAGCCGACGAGGTCGTTGATCATCCCGGCGGCGATGGTGAGCTGACCGACGTTGCGGCGCATCAGCCCCATCTCGGTCATGATCTTCGCGATGACGGGCAGCGCGGAGATCGACAGCGCGACGGCGATGAAGGCGGCGAACGACAGACGGTCGGCGCCCGGACCCCACAGCGACGCCGGCATGATCCAGCCGAGCCCGAACCCCATCGCGAGCGGGATGACGAGGCTGCCGAGCGACAGGCCGACGACGGGCCGGCCCAGGCGGCGCAGCAGGTCGAGATCGGTCTCGAAGCCGGTGACGAGCAGCAGGAGCAGGATGCCGAGCCAGGCGACCGACAGCAGCAGTGCCGACTGGACGGCGTCACCGGGGAACAGCCAGCCGACGAGGTCTGGGAACAGTCGGCCGGCGATCGACGGGCCGACGATCACACCGGCGGCGAGCTCACCGACGACGCGCGGCTGGCGGAAGCGCTGCGCGAGCAGACCGAGGGAGCGTGCGGTGACCAGCAGCACGACGAGCTGGATCCACAGCAGCAGGAGCTCGTGCTCGCCGACCGGTGTCAGCATCGTCATGCCAGCAGCTCCCGGCAGGCCTTGAGGGCACGTGCGGCGCGCTCGAGCTCGGGGAGCGCGCGTTCGGCGCCGTCCTGGTCGCGCAGGCGGGACGGCGGGGCGACGTCACCGACCTCGAGCGGCATGCGGGCCCCGCGACGTTCGGGCCGCGGGACGCCGGGTCAGCGGCGCCGCAGCACGGCGATGGTGCGGCGGAACAGCAGGACCGCCGCGAGCGACAGGGCGACCCGGCCCGCGGTCGCCGCAGGGGAGCGGCGATCGGCGAGGAGGATCGGTCCAGAGCTTCCCGAGGCTAGGTCATCGGTGGCGACTGGCGCAGCCGAGACCCTCGGGGTGTCGCCGACGAGCGGGCGCGTGACCCGCCCAGAGGGCGCCAGGCCACGCTTGCGGTGCCAGCGCTCCCACAGCACGAGCAGGGACGGCAGCACGAGCACCGCACCGATGAGGGAGAGCAGGATCGCGTAGGCGACGACCTGACCGAGCTGGCGGAACGGGGTCAGCGTGGAGGTGATCAGGATCCCGAAGCCCGCTGCGGTGGTCAGCGCGGACCCGGCGAGCGCACCGCCGGTGTTCGTCATCGTCGCGCGGATCGCCTCGTTGAGGTCGCTGAACCGGCTGCGGTCCTCCTCGAAGCGGCGCGCCATATGGATGGTGTACGGCACCCCGATACCGACGGCGAGGCCGGTGAGCGTCGCCGTGACCGGACCGAACGGGATGCCCGAGAGGTACATCAGGCCGAAGGTCCACAGCACGACGAGCGCGACCGGGATCATCGTCACCACGCCGAGGAACGGGCGCCGGTTCTCGATGCCGAACGACAGCATCAGCACGAGCGTCGCGACGACGATGGTGATGAGCAGCGACGACACCTGCGAGTCGACGAGCGCCTCGGTGATCGTGCCGGAGATCACGTACTGCGAGGTGACGATGGCGGCGAGGCCCGCACCGGTGACCGGGGCGAGGTCGTCGAGCAGGTCGTCGCGCAGCGGCAGCGCGGTCGACTCACCGGCCTGCGTGCCGATCTCGAGCAGCGCCGCACTCGGGCGCCCGTCGGTGAGCGCAAGGACCGTCGACAGCGCGGCGCCGCTGCTGGCGCGCGTCGCGTCGAGCACGGCGAGCACGTCCCCGTCCTCGGCGATACGGCCGGTCGCCGGATCGAATCCTGCGGCGAGCACCGCCTGCGCGGCGGCCGGGTCGGACAGCAGACCGTCAGGACCGGGGACGAACAGGCCCTGGACGATCGAGACAGGGGAGCGCACCTGCGCGCGCGGCCCTGCCGGCGTGTCGACGACAATCACGTCCGGCGTGTCCGCCATCGCGTCGACGGCAGCAGCCAGTGCGTTGAAGCCCGCAGTGGTCGCGAGCGCCTCGCCCTCGACGAGCACCTGTGTCGTCTCACCGAAACCGCCGCTGAACTCGTCGCTGATGATCTCGAGCGTCACGGCGAACGGTGCATCGTCGGGAAGGAAGTCGGTGAACGAGAACTCGGTGGAGATGTTGGCGAGCCCCAGCCAACCGAAGCCACCGAGCACCGCCATCACGAGCAGCGTGGGGACCGGAGCGCGCTCGGCCAGCACGGACGTGCGGCCGATGAGCTGGGGGAGCAGGCGGCTGGACGTCGCACCCATGCCGTCGGTCGGGAGGCGACCGCCGACCTCGGCGCGGCGGTCGAGCAGCACGCGCAGCGCCGGCACGAACGTGAGCATCAGGAGGAACGAGGCGAAGATGCCGAGCGAGGCGAGGATGCCGAAGTCGGCGAGCGCGGGGATCGGGTTCACGACGTTGGTGAGGAATCCGATGGCGGTGGTGACCGTGGCGAGCACGAGCGCGACACCGACCGTGCCGATCGAGCGCGTCGCGCCGGCATCGACGCTCGCGCCCGCGCCGACCTCGTCGCGGTAGCGCGAAGTGAGGTGGATGCCGTAGTCCACACCCAGACCGATGATCAGGATCGGGACGATCTGTGCGACCTCGGTGAGCTCGCCGAGCACGCCCAGGCGCTGGAGCAGCCCACCCGCACCCTGCATCCAGACGATCGCGAGCAGGATGGTGAGCATCGTGACACCGGTGTCGGCGAGCGCACGCCGAACCGAGCGCAGGCGGGTCGCGTTGCCACCCGGACGCATCCAGAACACGAACAGCAGGACCGCGACGATGATCGCGAAGGCGGCGCCGAAGAGCCGTCCGAGCTCCTCCTCGAAGTCGAAGCCGTCCTCGAACAGCAGCGTGAACGTGAACGGTCGGACCTCGACACCGTCGGTCGCCTGCTCGCGCAGCAGCTGGGCGATGGCGAGCTCGCGTTCGACCTGCAGGTTGAAGTCGCCGGTGGTCTCGAGGAACACGAGCAGCAGGCCGACCTCGGGGCCGTCGCCGTCCGTCGTGGACGGGACGAGCTGGCGAACGAAGCCGAGCTCCTCACCGGCGGAGGCGAGCGTCCGGTCGTACAGCGCACGGAACGCGGCGGCATCGAGCGTCGCCGGGTCGATACCGGCCTGCGCCGCGCCGAGCTCGACGGGCGCGAGGTAGCTGACGATCGGGGGCTGCGTCGCGTCGCCGACGAGCAGGTCGGCGAACTCGCTCTCGAGCAGCGTGCGCGTCACCTGCTGCGCGACCGCGTAGGCCTCGGGCGTGATGACGTCACCGTCCTCGACGCGGATGATGACCTGCATGACGCTCTGGATCGCCTCGTCACCGAACAGTTCGCCGATGCGTTCCGCGGCGACGATCTCATCGCTCTCGGGGGCGAAGCCGTCCTGTCCGGTCGCCACCTTCACGTCGGTGGCGAGCCATCCGAACATGCCGGTGAGCACGAGGCTGGCCAGAACGACCACGACAGGGAAACGCTCGACCAGTCGTGCGAGCAGGCGGATGACGGTCTTCATCGGGACCTCGGGAGCGGGCCGGGAGCGTGCCTCGGCGGTCAGGACTTCTGGGACAGTGGTGTAGCGTAGCGTGGACAACGCCAGTTGAGCACCGTCCGACGGTGCAGCGGCGCAGCGGCTGGGTGGGTCGCCGGGTGGCTCACGATGCGGCGCGGAGGGCGACATGGCCGATGGGTCCGGTGCCTCGGTCGACCCGCGGACGGTGCGGACGCGTGAGCGGGTGCTGGCCGCGACCGTCGAGCTCGTCGGCGAGATCGGCTTCGGTCGCGTCACGATGGGCGGCGTCGCCGCACGCGCCGAGGTCGCGCGCTCGACCCTCTACCGGCACTGGACCGACCTGCCCGAGCTGCTCGACGACGCGCTGCGCACCCACGTGCTGCGCAGCATCGACCCGGACTCCGGCGACCTGCGGCTCGACCTGCTCACGCTGCTGCGTGCAGCGGCCGGCTTCCTCGGTGACCGTGACCTGCGGGCCACGTTCCTCGCGATGCTCGCTGAGGCGCAGCTCGACCCGGCGCTCGCCGAGATGCATGCGCGCGCCGAGCACGCTCGCCGTGCGCGGGCGGTCGCCGTCCTTGAGCGTGCGAAGCAGCGTGGCGAGCTCGCTGCCGACGTCGACGTCGAGGTCCTGCTCGACGACCTGGTCGCGCCGGTCTTCCATCGCACGATGATGCGCGGGCTCGACCTCGACGAGGCGTTCCTGACCTGGCACGTCGAGCGAACCCTCGCGCGTCACGCCGTCTGAGCGTCAGGCCCGCCCATCAGGTGAGCCCGTCAGGCGCGGGCGAGCACCGGGACCTGGTGCCAGCCCTCGGCACCGTCGGGCAGCACGTCGCGTGGTCCCTCCGGCTGGACCGCTCCCGCACCGTCGAGCGCACGCGCCTGCAGCACGTGGTCGCCGGGTTCGAGTTGGACGTCGATGAACCACTGACGCCACACGGCATCACCGAGCGGGTCGGAGCACCTCGCTCGCTGCCATGGGCCACGGTCCACGCGCAGCTCGACCGCGCTGATGCCGCGCGGTGGCGCCCACGCGACGCCGGCGACGCGCACCGTGCCGGGCGCGACGACGCGACCCGGCACGTCGATGCGCGTCATCGTCTTGACCGGGCCGGACTTCGCCCAGCCGCGCCGGATCCAGTACGCGTCGTAGTCGTCCCAGCGTGTCAGCTCGAGGTCGCTCAGCCACTTCGTCGCCGACACGTAGCCGTACAGGCCGGGGACGACGAGGCGTGCCGGGTAGCCGTGCCGGACCGGCAGCTCGACGCCGTTCATGCCGATCGCGACCAGCGCGTCCGGTGCGGCGGCCAGCGCCGTGGGGAATCCGCCCGTCCATCCGTCGACCGAACGCCCGATGAGCTGGTCCGCGTCGGGGAGCGGGCCGGCGAGCGCCAGCACGCGCGCGAGCGGGACGCCCGTCCAGCGCGCGGTCCCGACGAGCCCGCCGGCGACCTCGTTGGAGACGCAGCTGATCGTCGCGTCATGCTCCTCGAGGCCGAGGTCGATCAGCTCGTCGAGGTCGAGCACGACCTCGCGGTCGACGCGCCCGTGGATGCGCAGCGTCCAGCTCGACGCGTCGACGCGTGGGAGCGTGATCGCCGTGTCGATGCGGTAGAACTCCTCGACGGGCGTGAGGATCGGCGTCAGGCCGGGGAGCGTGCCCGACAGGTCCTGTGCGGCGGTGAGCGGCGGCAGGCCACGGCTGGCGCGCATCCGGTCGGCGAGCGTCATGTGCATCGCCCTCGAGCGCGGGCGCAGCAGCAGCGCCCCACCGACGAGCACCAGTCCGCCCAGGCCGAGTCCTGCGAGCAGCGCGCGTCGACCGAGGACCGGCGGGGCCGGCGTCGGCGGCTGTGGTGTCACGGTCGACTCGGGTGCGCGCTCGTTGTCGAGCCGTGCGGGGGTGCGCGACGGAGCGAGCAGCGAGACGAGCGTGGTCAGGGCGATCAGCAGGGCGGCGGAGGCCACGATCGTCAACGGCCGGGCAGCACCGCGGAACAGCTGCAGGAACCAGGTCGCGATCGGACCCGGGGTCGAGGTGACGAGCAGTCCAGCCAGCGTGCCCGTGGGGGAGGGCAGGCGGTCCAGCAGCAGCGCGGCGAGCTCGACCGCCGCCAGGACGGTCGCGACGCGCAGGACCCTCGCTCGCAGTGACATGCCGGGAGGGTACGGACCGCCCGTCCCGCCGCGCCCGGTCGCGTGCGTTCAGGCTGCCGAGCTCAGGCCCCCGAGCTCATCCGAACCGGTGCCGCTGGACCTCGACGACGCCGGGTCCGTCGATGTCGTCGGCCGGTCCGGCGATGAGCGCGAAGTCGAAACGGTCGACCTCGCAGGCGAGTGCGAGGTCCCCGGGTGGGGCCCAGTCCGGCCCGTCGGGCCCGAACAGCCGTCCGGCGTCCGACGGGGCGACACGCGCGAGGAACGGTGCGGGGTCGGGGTCCTCGCCCATCGCGCGTGCAGCGATCAGCTCGGCGCAGGCGAGGTCCTCGTCCCCGTCACGGCCGAGCGAGTCACCCGTCACCACGAACGTGACGTCGTCCACACCGCGCTCGCGCAGCAGCCGCGCGGTCGCACCGGCCGTCACGAACGACGCGGCCAGCACGAGCTGTGCGCCGGCGGTGCGTGCGAGTCCCTGCGTGCCTGCGGACGTGCGGTGCACGATCGTGCGCCCGGCGAGCGCATGCGCATCCAGTGACAGCGGCGAGTTGCCGAGGTCGAAGCCGTCGAGCGGTCGGCCACCACGCTCACCCGCGGCCAGCGACCCGGGCAGCAGCGTGCGGGCGACGTGCAGCGCACGTTCGGGCTCGTCGACGGCGAGGATGCGTGCTGCGCCGCGCTCGAACGCCCACGCCTCGAAGGTGAACGCACGCAGCACGTCGATGACGACGACCACCCCGTCGGGCCGTGCGCCGTCGAGGTCGACGGCGCGCCACTGCAGGCTCACGCGGTCCCACCGGCGAGGAACGTGGCGAGCCGGACGCGCGCGTCGCACAGCGCGTCGATCGCGACCCACTCGCCCCGCTGGTGCGCCTGCGCGGTCGCACCGGGACCGAAGTTCAGCGCTGGGACGCCCCGCTCGGTGAAGCGTGCGACGTCGGTCCACGCCTGCTTGCCGCCGATCGCCGCAGCGACGGTGCTCACGAAGGCCGTGACGGCCGCATCCTCGCGACGCGGCGGTGCAGGAGGCGCCCGGTCGACGATCTCGATGGCGAGGTCCGCGTCCTCGCCGGCGAGCGCAGCGATCTCGTCGCGCAGCTCCTGCTCGGCGGTCGCGAGATCGCGGGAGGGGGCGAAGCGCAGGTTCACGTTCACGCTGAAGCGGTCCGGCACGACGTTCATCGGGGCCGCACCACGCTCCTGCGGCCCGAGCCCACCCGTCCACGCCTGCGTGGCGACCAGCACGTCACGGAAGTCGATGCCGTCGACGACGCGCGTCACCGGCGCACGACGCTCCAGTGCGGTGAGGAAGCTCCCGGCGCCGCTCAGCGCGTTGCGACCCTGCCAGGGCCGGGCCGAGTGCGCGGCGGCACCGTGGAACGTGACGCGCGCGTGGATGCCACCGAGGCATCCGAGCTCGACGCGGCCGTCGGTCGGCTCGAGCACGACGGCGAGCGCTGCATCGGCGAGCCACGGCACCGCGTCGAGCACGGCGCGCAGCTCGTTGCCCGACGCCGGACCTTCCTCGCCCGCGTACAGCAGCAGCGCGATCGACCACGGTGAGGCCGTCCGCAGCGCCGCATCCTCCATCAGGTGCATCGCGACGACGTTGCCGGCCTTCATGTCCGACGTGCCACGTCCGACGACCACCGCCGTGCCGTCGTCGAGCGTCGCCTCGCGGGCGACCTCGTCGGCGTCGGTGGCTGGGACGGTGTCGAGATGGCCGACGAGCAGCACGGTCGGGCGGTCCGCATCCGGTGCACCGACGACCAGCGAGTCGCCCACGCGAACGACCGACTCACCGAGGTCGCGGTAGCGGCGCTCCAGCATGTCGGCGAGCGCGGCCTCCGCGCCGGTCACCGACGGCACGGCGCACTGCGCGATCAGCCGGGCGACCAGGTCATCACGCAGCGCGGCGTCGCTCATCGGTCAGTCGTTCGCATGGAGCGTCGCGTTCAGGCCGCCCCAGTCGCCCGCATGTCCGTCACGGGTGAGCGCCACGACCGCACCCGACTGCGAGTCACGGCGCAGCAGCAGCCCGCTGCGTCCCGACAGCTCGCGCGCTCGCACGACCGTGCCGTCGGGCAGCGCGACCTTCGTCCCCGCGGTGACGTACAGCCCGGCCTCGATGACGCAGTCGTCACCGAGCGAGATCCCCACGCCGGCGTTCGCACCGATCAGGCAGCGCTCACCGATGCGGATGACCTCGGTGCCGCCACCTGACAGCGTCCCCATGATCGACGCGCCACCCCCGAGGTCGCTGCCATCACCCAGGACGACACCGGCGGAGATGCGTCCCTCGACCATCGACGCGCCGAGCGTCCCGGCGTTGAAGTTGACGAAGCCCTCGTGCATCACCGTGGTGCCGGCGGCGAGGTGCGCACCCAGCCGCACACGGTCCGCGTCACCGATGCGCACGCCGGAGGGCACCACGTAGTCGGTCATGCGCGCGAAGCGATCGACGGAGCGGACGCGCAGCCCGAGCCCGCGGCCCATCAGCTCGAGGCGGACGTCGTCGACGGCCTCCACCTCGAGCGGACCGCGATCGGTCCAGGCGACGTTCGGCAGGAGCCCGAACATGCCGTCGAGCGCGAGACCGTGCGGGCGCACGAGTCGGATGGACAGCAGGTGCAGGCGCAGGGTCGCCTCGAGCGCGTCCTGCGGAGGGGCGCTGAGGTCGTCGATCAGCACGGCGACGGCGACCCGGGTGCTGCCGAGCTCGTCGACCGAGCCCGACGCGGTCATGATGCGCGCGAGGTCGGCGTCGCCGCCGGGGACGATGTCGAGCTCGACGCTGCGCGTGCCGTGACCCGGGACCATCGCCTCGAACGCGTCCGCACGTGCGCCGTCGAGACCGAGGACGGGGAACCACGCGTCGAGCAGCCGGCCGGACCGACCGTCACGCGTCGCGAGGCCGATCCCGAAGGCGGCCGGGGAACGCGTCGGGGCTGCCATGGGGCACCTCGTGTGAGGTCGGGGACGGACCGAGCGAGCCTATCCGCGGGCACCTCGTAGCCTCCTGGTCCCCGGACCCGCTGGCGGGGCCCGAGCCGCGGAGCCTGTCGTGAGCCACCCGTTCCTCGAGCTCGACCGTCCCGGGACGGTCCGGGCGATCGCGCACCGCGGCGGCGGTGGCGTGCTCGAGAACACCCTGGCAGCGTTCGCCGGCGCCATCGGGCTCGGCTACCGCCATCTCGAGACGGACCTGCACGCGACGCGCGACGGGGTGCTGGTCGTCTCCCATGACGCGACGCTCGAGCGTGTCGCGGGCGATCCGCGCGCGATCGCGCAGCTGAGTGCTGCAGAGCTCGCCGACGTGCGTGTCGATGGTCGCGAGCCCATGCCGACGTTCGCGGCGCTCGTCGACGCGTTCCCTGACGCGCGCCTGACCGTCGACCTCAAGTCCGACGCCGCGGTCGGCCCGATGATCCGCACGCTCGAGCAGCGTCCCGAGCTGCTGGACCGCCTGTGCCTCGGCTCGTTCTCCTCCGCCCGTGTCGAGCAGGTCAGGGCGCGCTTCGGTGAGCGGCTGCTGTCCGCGGCGACGCCGCGCGAGGTCCTGCGGCTGCTCACCGCCGTGCGGCTGCGGCGACGGCCGCCCACGATCGTCGGCCGCTGCATCGCCGTGCCGGAGCGCTACCCGGAGGCGCGCCGTGGCGTCGCCATCGCCGATGCGCGGCTGCTGGAGCTCGCCGACGCCATCGGGGTCGCCGTGCACGTCTGGACGGTCAACGACCCTGCCAGGATGCGTGCCCTGGTCGCCGCCGGTGCGGCCGGCATCGTCACCGACGAGCTCGGCGCCCTGCGCGAGGTGCTCGAGGCCGACGGACGCTGGTGAGCGGGCCGGCGTCGCGCAACGTTCACCTTCCCGACGGGCGGGTGACCACAGGGGCGACTATCGTCCGCGACCGGACAGGGGGTCGGGCATGGCTGAGGCACCGGTGAGGCCCACGCGGCGACGGGACACCCGCCAGCAGCGCGGGTGGTACGTCTACGACTGGGCGAACTCCTCGTTCCCCACGACCGTCGGGACCGTCTTCTTCGGGCCCTACCTCATCGAGGTCGCTCGAGCGTCCGTCGGTCCGGACGGCACCGTGTCGCTGCTGGGCTTCGGCGTCGCACCCCAGCAGCTGTTCTTCCTCGCGCTCGGCCTGTCGGCGCTCCTGCAGATCCTCGTCCTGCCGATCGTCGGCGCGTTCGCCGACCGCTCCGAGCGCAAGCGCGCCTGGCTCGCCGGGACCGCGTACACCGGTGCCGGCCTCACGATGGCGATGTTCCTGGTCGTGCCCGGCCGCTGGCAGCTCGGCTTCCTCCTCATCCTCCTCGCCAACGTCGCGTTCAGCGCTTCGATCGTCGTCTACGACTCGTTCCTGCCCGAGATCGCCGTCGCTGACGACCGCGACCGCGTCTCCTCGCGCGGATGGGCCCTGGGCTACATCGGTGGCGGGCTGCTGCTCGCGCTCAACCTCGTCCTCTACCTGACCGAGCCGGGCGGCCTGTCGACCGAGATGACGGTCCGGATCAGCCTCGGCTCCGCGGGCGTGTGGTGGGCGCTCTTCACCATCATCCCGTTGCGCGCGCTCGAGGACGGGCCCGCACTGCGTTCCGTCGAGACCGACGGGAACCCGGTCGTCTCCGCGTTCCGCGAGCTCGGCCGCACGATGCGCGAGCTCCGCAACTATCCGGAGACCCTGAAGTTCCTCGTCGCCTTCCTGCTCTACAACGGTGGCGTCGGGACGGTCATCTATGCGGCGGGGTCGTACGCGACGGAGGAGCTCGACGTCGAGCTCGCCATGCTGACCGCCGCGATCCTGATGGTCCAGTTCGTCGCGTTCTTCGGTGCGCTCGTGCTCGGTCGCATCGCCGAACGCGCGGGCGCGAGGACGGTGGTGCTGTGGAGCCTGGGCCTGTGGTCCGTCGTCGTGGTCTACGGCCGCTTCGTCCCTGCGGGGAACCTGCCCGTGTTCTTCGCGCTCGCCGCCGCCATCGGGTTCGTGCTGGGTGGGACGCAGGCGCTCAGCCGCTCGTTGTTCAGCCACCTGGTCCCGAAGCAGCGTGAGGCGGAGTTCTTCGGCTTCTACCAGATCTCGGACCGCGGCACGTCGGTCGTCGGACAGCTCGGGTTCGTCATCGCGTTCGGAGTGTTCGGCTCCTACCGCGAGGCGCTCCTCGTCCTCATCATCTTCTTCATCGCCGGTGGCCTCATGCTCGTCATGACGGACTTCCGCAAGGGCATCGACGCGGTCGGCAACGAACAGCCCCACGTCCTGTGACCGGTCGGGGGCCGGCGCTGACGCCCGGCGCTGCGCCTGACGCAGCGCCGGGTCCGCTGCGCACGCTGCTGACCGGTGTGGCGATGGGCACGGCCGACCTCGTCCCCGGCTTCTCCGGCGGCACCGTCGCGCTGGTCGCCGGCATCTACCCGCGGCTGATCGCGAACATCCGGGCGTCAGCGCACGTCGTATCACTCGCGCTGCGGCTGCGACTGCGGGCGCTGCCCGGCGCGCTGCGCGCGCTCGACTGGTCCTTCCTCATCGTGCTGCTCGTCGGGCTCGTCGCGGCCGCGTTCACGCTCGCGGCCACGCTCGACCGGCTGCTCGAGACCGAACCGGTCGTGATGAGCGCCGTGTTCCTCGGGCTCGTGCTCGGCGCGGCCACGGTCGCGCGTCACCAGCTCGTCGGGCCCGTCACCGTGCGGCTCGCAGCGCTGGGGCTGACCAGTGCCGTCGTCACCGCCGTGCTCCTCGGCGCCAGGCCCGATGCGCTCGACGATCCGTCGCGGCTGCTGCTCGGTGCGACGGCCGCGATCGCGGTGTGCGCGATGATCCTGCCGGGCGTGTCCGGCTCGTTCCTCCTGCTCGTGCTCGGCACCTACGAGCCGGTCATCGCCGCGGTCGCCGCTCGCGACGCTGCGACGCTGCTCGTCGTGATCGTCGGCGCGGTCGCAGGGCTGCTGGTGTTCTCGACGCTGCTGAACTGGCTGCTGAGGCGCGCGCACGACGTGGTGCTCGTGGTGCTCATCGGTCTCATGGTGGGCTCGGCCCGCGTGCTGTGGCCGTGGCCGTCCGCGTCCGGTGTGGGTGACCCGGCGCTCGGCGCACCCTCGGGGCAGGTCGGCGCCGCACTGTTCGCGATGGCGGTGGCGTTCGTCGCCGTCGTCGCCGTCGACCTCGTGATCAGGCGGGCAGCAGGCCCTGCTGCTGCGCCGCCGTCCAGCGCTGCATCGCCTCACGGCAGCCGCTGACGTCGGGCACGAGCGCGAGCCGGATCCAGCCCTCCCCGCCGGCGCCGAACGCACGGCCCGGCGTGACCACCACGTCCGCATCCAGCAGCGCCGTGGCGTAGGCGAGGTCGTCCCCGCCGGGCACGCGGACCCACACGTAGAAGGTCGCACGGCTGCCGGACCAGGTCAGCCCGAGCGCCGCGAGCCCCTCGAGCGCGACCTCACGCTTCGCGGCGAAGATCGCACGCCGCTCGGCCACGTGGACGTCGTCGGCCCAGGCGACCTGCGCGGCCGCCTGCACGAAGTCGGGTGACGCGGTGCCGGTGTCCTCGCGCAGCGTGCGCAGCGACGCGATCAGCGCCGCGTCGCCCACGATCGCGCCCGAGCGGTAGCCGGTCATGCCGGAGCGCTTCGACAGCGACAGCACGGCGAGCATGCCCTTCGCACCCTCGCCGGCGACCTCGAGCAGGCTCGGGGCGGGCTCGTCGAACCACACCTCCTGGTAGCACTCGTCGGAGCACAGCAGGATGTCGTTGGCGCGCGCGACCTCCAGCTGCTCGCGCAGGTAGCCGAGGTCGACCGTCGCGCCCGTCGGGTTGTGCGGGTAGCCGATCCAGGCGATGCAGGTCCGTGCGAGCAGCTCGGCGTCGAGGCTCGCGAGGTCGAGCCGCCAGCCGTCCGCCTCGGTGAGCACGACGCCGTGCGCCTCACCGCCGGCGTAGCGCGTCCCCCGCGCGTACGTCGGATAGCCGGGGGAGCCCCACACGACCGTGCGGCGTGGTCCTGCCGGGTCGAGGAACGCGAAGGGGAGGTGGAAGATCGCCTCCTTCGAGCCGGACGTCGGCAGCACCTGCGTCGTCGCGTCGACCTCGACGCCGTGCCGGCGCTCCACGAACGCGGCGACCGCACGGCGTGTCGCGAGCTGACCGAGCCCGGTCGGGTAGCTCGACACCGGTCCGACCGCGCCCTGCAACGCCTCGCGCACCGCCGGTGGTGTCGGCTCGTCGGGATCACCGATGGAGAGGTCGATGAGCGGTCGTCCGGCCGCACGGCGGCGCGCGACCTCCTCCCGCAGCGCGGCGAGAGGGTTCGGGCCTCCGCGCCCGACGGTGGGGTTCGTCGTGACCATCGGCGCAGCCTAACTACGATTCCTCACGCGGCCCGAGACGGCGGACCGCCCCCGGGGAGGTCGCAGCGCACGTGGACGCCGCCCCGACCCTGCAGCAGTTGGTCCGCCTCAGTGGGACCGACCGGCCCGGCATCACTGCGGCCGTGCTCGCCGCGCTCGACGCGGCCGGCGTGGTGCTGTTCGAGATGGACCAGCTGGTCGTACGCGGCAAGCTGACCCTCGACCTGCTCGTCGAGACGACCGGCGCGACCGACCTCGACGTCACCCTCGGAGCGCTCGCGACCGACCTCGGCGTGCGCCTCGACGTCGAGCCCGCACCGGCCGCTGACCCGAGCGCGAACGGCCGGCCGCGCTCCATCGTGACCGTCATCGCACCGCGCCTGACCGCTGGCGCGCTCGCTGCGATCACCGGCGCGATCGCGACGTCCGGCGCGAACATCGTCCGCATCGTCCGTCTCGCCCACCGTCCGGTGTGCGCGTTCGAGTTCCGCATCAGCGGCGGTGACCCCACCACCCTGCGCGGCGTGCTGCTCGATGCTGCTGCCGCGCATCTCGTCGACGTCGCCGTCCAGCCCGAGCGGCTCGAACGGCGCGCGAAGCGGCTCGTGGTGCTCGACGTCGACTCGACGCTGATCCGTGACGAGGTCATCGAGCTGATCGCCGACGAGGTCGGACGCGGGGACGAGGTCGCCGCGATCACGGCGCGCGCCATGGCGGGCGAGCTCGACTTCGAGGCCAGCCTGCGCGCGCGGGTCGCGCTGCTCGCTGGCACGGAGATCGCCGCGCTCGACCGCGCCGCGGCACGCGTGCGGCTCACCCCGGGCGCGCGCACGCTCGTCGGGACGCTCAAGCGCCTCGGCTACACGGTCGCTGTCGTCTCCGGCGGGTTCGACCACATCGTCGATCCGATCGCTGCCGAGCTCGGCATCGACCATGCGGTCGCCAATCGCCTCGAGATCGTCGACGGGCGGCTCAGCGGCGCGCTCGTCGGCCCGATCCTCGACCGCGCCGGCAAGGCCCGCGAGCTGCGGCGCATCGCCGAGCTCGAGCGCGTCCCGCTCGAGCAGACCGTCGCCATCGGGGACGGTGCGAACGACCTCGACATGATCGCGGCTGCCGGGCTCGGTGTCGCGTTCAACGCGAAGCCGGTCGTGCGAGCCGCCGCCGACACGAGTGTGAACGTGCCACGACTCGACGCGATCCTGTTCCTGCTCGGCATCCCCGCCGACGAGATCGTGCTCGACCCCGACGATGACGAGCCGGCGCCCGCAGGGCCCGGCTGCGCAGAGGCCTGACGATGGATCGCATCACCCTGCATCACCGCACCGCCGCCGCGAACCTGCCGCTCATCGAGCTCGACGGGCTGCGCACACGCGTCGACCTCGCCGACCGTCTCGGCCCGGTCGGCCCGTTCGATGAGGCTGCGACCGGACGCTACGCCCGTGGCCGCAGGATCAGCGGCTGGGTGTCGCGCGCGCAGGCGGACACGCGGCGCGGCGAGCTCGGACCCGGTCTGGTCACGTTCACGGTCGACCCGCGTCGCGTCCTCGCCGGACGCGCGGCCGAGCGCGAGGCCGACCCGGCCGGTGCATGGGGCAGCATGCGCACGCTCGCCGAGTGGCTCGCGGACGCCGGCGGTGACGTCGCTGCGCTGCCCGACGACCTCGAGGTCCACCAGGACCAGCCGGTGCGCGCGAAGCTCGTGCGGTTGCGCGCCATCGATCCCGAACCCGGTGCGCTGGGTCCGTATGCGGCATTGGTCGCCGCCGTGGCCGACACGGACCGTGTGGCCGCCAAGCTCATGATGCACCTCGGGCTGGCCGCAGCGGACGGCGATGCCGACCACCCTGCCTACCTGGCCGCGTGCGCGCTGGCGTGGCGCGACGAGGAGGACGCGGCCGACCTCGGTCGTCGGGTCGCGCGCTCCGACGCGGAGGCCGTCCTCGAGGCGGTGCTCGTCGAGCACGAGGAGACGGCGGCGGATGGGGTCGCGGCGCTGCGCGACGTGCTCGACGGGCTGCGCGCCGAGGCCGCCGCGTCGGACGAGGACGTCACCGGACTGATGCTCGAACGGTCCGAGCTGTCGCTCGTGCGCATCACCGCCTGAGGCGGGTCGGACCGGGCGCGGTGCGGGTCAGAGGCTGACGATGTTGAGCGTCGCCACGGCGTGCTCGGCGTCATCACCGGCCCTGGTGAAGCGCACGCGCTGACCGATACGCAGCTCGCGCAGTCCCGACGCCTGCATCGCGCGTCCGTCGAAGGTGAGCTCCACGAGCCCGTCGTCGAGCAGCGAACCGGAGCGGGACCCCGGGTCGAAGGAGCGGATCGTGCCCTGCGGCATGGTCGGCCTCCGGCCTCATCGATGACGTCGTCTGCGACTGCGCTGCAAGGTTAGCCGCGTGCCCCCGCGAGGAACGCGGCGCTCGCTCGGCCCGGTCCTGCCGGCCCCGCCGCCCTGCGGCGAGCAGCCGGTGCAACGAGACGAGGTCCGCAGCGGCGTCCACGTCGTGGTGCGCGCCGGGCAGCTCGAGCAGCGTCACCGTGCGTCCGGCGCGGCGCGCGAGCGCGACATGCGCGTCCGCCGAACCCGGCCCGTACCGCGTCCCCTGCTGCGGGCCGAGGTCGACACCTGGCGCGAGCCGCAGCAGCGCCGTCCCGCCGCCCGAGGTCGGCACGACCACGACGTCGGTGGCGACGTCCAGCACCATCGTCACCTCAGCGGCACTCAGGAGTGGCAGGTCGCCGGCGACCACCAGTCGGTCCCGGTCGCTCGGTACGGCCGCGAGTCCCGCATCGACGGCACGGCGCAGCAGCACTTCGCCCGCCGCACCGTCGTCAGCCGATGGCGGGTCGGGGACCGCGGGCAGACCGCGTGCGTGTGCTGCGGCGCGCGCCTCGTCGCCGCCGGCGAGCATCCGGACGTCGACCACGCCCGCCGCGTGGAGCGCGGCGAGCACGTCATCGAGCATCGCGAGCACGAGTCCAGCACGCGACGGGGCATCGAGCGCATCGCCCAGGCGTGACTTCCCCCCCGTGCGCAGCGGGACCAGCGCGGTGACGGTGGTGACGCGTGCATCGGGGGGCGCATCAGGGCGCACAGTGGGAGAGGGCATGAAGTGAGGCTAGGAGACGCTCGCGACGGATCAGCACGGTGTTCGCCTGGAGGAGGCGGTTAGGGTGACGCTCGGCCCGGATGGGACGCCCGGAGTGAGGACGCCCGAAGGGGACGCTCGAGGAGATGCCTGTGGGCACCGTCGCAGTCATGGGTGCTGGTTCGTGGGGCACCGCGTTCTCCGTCCTGTGCCACGCGACGGGCGAGCAGGTCGCCCTGTGGGCGCGCGACGCCGGGCTCGCCGAACGCATGGCCACCAGCCGGCGCAACGACGCGTACCTCCCCGAGGCGGTGCTGCCTGACGGGCTGCGTGTCTCCGCCGACCCCGCGGAGGTCCTCGAGGGGGCCGACCTGGTGGTGCTCGCCGTGCCGTCGGTCGGACTCGCTGCGCAGCTGGGGGTCTGGGGCGATCTGATCCCCCACGGTGCGACGCTCGCGAGCCTCACGAAGGGACTCGATGCCGAAGGTGGCCGTTTCGCCAGCCGCGTCGTCATCGACGCGCTCGACTGCGATCCGGACCGGGTCGTCGCCGTCAGCGGTCCGAACCTCGCCGGCGAGATCGCGCAGGGCCGGCCGTCCGCGACGGTCGCCGCATGTCCCGACCTCGGCCGGGCGCAGCGCGTGCAGGCCGCCGTCATGTCGCCCGTGTTCCGCGTCTACACCAACCCCGACCGCGTCGGCGTCGAGGTCGGTGGCGTCGTGAAGAACGTCCTCGCCATCGTCGCCGGTGCCGCGCACGGCCTCGGCCACGGGGACAACACCGCCGCGTTCCTGATCACGCGGGGGTTGGCCGAGATGACGCGTCTCGGGTCGGCGCTCGGCGCGGACCGGCTCACCTTCCAAGGGCTCGCAGGGGTGGGCGACCTCGTCGCGACCTGCATGTCCCGTTCCTCGCGCAACCGCACCGTCGGCGAGCGCCTCGGCCGCGGTGAGCCGCTCGCGGAGATCGTCGCGTCGATGGACATGGTCGCCGAGGGTGTGCGTGCCGCACCGCTGCTCGCCGACATCGCGCAGGAGCACGACGTCGACATGCCGATGGTGCGCGCGGTCGTCGCCGTCACGCGCGACGGTGCGGACGTCGGCACCGTCAGCAGCGAGCTGCTCGCTCGTCCGCCGCGGTCGGAACGCTGGGGCATGCCGAGCGAGGGGAGCGGACGGTGAGCATCGGGCTCGTGCTCGTGCTCGACGGTCCGTCATCGGTGGGGAAGTCGACCACGCTCGCCGCGCTGCAGCGCCGCTGGCCGCTGGAGCAGTCCGGACCGCTCATCGACGCTGGACTCGACGCTGCACGGGCCTCGCTCGGCCCGGCGTCGAGCGGACAGGCGTCGCTCGGCCGGGCCGGCGGCGGAGGGTGGGCGGACCTGCTCGAGCGTGTCGAGCCGTCGGTCGCCGGACGGCCGCCACGCTTCCGCTACGGGCCGCTCGGCCGCGAGCTCGTGTCCGGCATGCACCGCTCGGCGGCCGCGTGGGCCCGGTCCGGACTCGACGTCGGGATGGACCACTGCATCGTCGACACCGCGATGCTCGCCGACCTGCGCCGCGCCTGCGACGGCGTCCCGCTGCTCGTGATCGGGATGACGTGCGACCCGGTCGTGCTCGAGGACCGGGAGGCCGACCGGAACGATGTCGTACCGGGCAGGTCAGCGGCCCAGCGGGCCGCGGTGCTCGAGGTCCACCACGAGGCGGTCATCGACACCACCGAGGCCACGACCGACGAGGTCGTCGCCGACGTGCTGGCGCACGTCACGCGCTTCCGCCGCGGCTGAACTCGCGCCGTCCGCCGACGCGTGTCGGCTCACTCGAACGTGATGCCCAGCGCCGTGATGATCCGGCCGGTCTGCTCGAACAGGTTCGCGAACTCGCCCGTGCCCTCACCCAGCGGCATCCGGTTGATGTCGTCCCAGCGGTCGGAGATGTCATCGGCCGACGGCACGCCGTCGAACGTGGTGCCCGGGCCCTCGACGGTCGCGACGCGCGCGAGGTAGCCGCCGCCCACCGAGTAGACGTGGCCGGAGTCCTTGCACGCCTCGGAGGCGAGGAACACGACGAGCGGCGACACGTGCTCGGGCTGCAGCCGCTCGAGCATCTGCGGCGGCATGATGTCCTCGGTCATGCGCGACTGCGCGACCGGCGCGATCGCGTTGGCCGTGATGCCGTACTTCGCACCCTCGATCGCGAGCGTGCGCGTCAGCCCCACGATGCCGAGCTTCGCCGCGGCGTAGTTCGACTGCCCGAAGTTGCCGTACAGCCCCGAGCCCGACGCGGTCGAGACGATGCGGCCGTACTCCTGCCCGCGCAGGTGCGGCCATGCGGCCTGCGTGACGTGGAACGCGCCGTAGAGGTGGACCTTGAGGACCAGGTCGAGCGCGTCGGCGTCGAGCTTCTGGAACGACACGTCGCGCAGGATGCCGGCGTTGTTGATGATGATGTCGACGCGGCCGAACGCGTCGAGCGCGCTCTGCACGATGGCCTGGCCGCCCTCCGGCGTCGCGACGGAGTCGTAGTTCGCGACGGCCTCGCCGCCGCCGGCGACGATCTCCGCGACGACCGCATCGGCCATCTCCGAGCCGGCACCCGACCCGTCGCGCGAGCCGCCGAGGTCGTTGACGACGACCTTCGCCCCGCGGGCCGCCAGCGCCAGCGCGTGGCTGCGGCCGAGGCCGCCCCCCGCTCCGGTCACGATCGCGACACGCCCATCGAGCTCGACCTGCGCCATGTCCGTCCTCCATCCCTGAGGTGCACTGCTCGTCGTACGCAACCTACCCCGACGGGTCCGCTCGGAGACCGTCCAGGACCCCATCGCTAGGCTTGTGCGACGCCAGGAGGCAGGCCCGTGGCACGAGTGCTCGTCCTGTACGGCGGTCGCTCCGCCGAGCACCAGGTGTCCTGCCTGTCCGCACGATCCGTCCTTGCGGCCCTTTCTGCGACGACCCACGAGGTCGTGCCGGTCGGCATCACCCGCGACGGACGGTGGACGCTCACCGACGGTGCGATCGCGCCCGTGACCGACGGGCGGCTGCCTGAGGTCGATGGCACCGGACCGACCATCGGCCTCGTGACCGGAGTGCACGGCCCCGAGCTGGTCGTGTTCGCCGCAGACGGCACGGTCAGCGGGCGGATGGACGTCGACGTCGCGTTCCCTGTCCTGCACGGTCCGGGCGGTGAGGACGGGAGCGTGCAGGGCATGCTCGCGACCGTCGGGCTGCCCTACGTCGGCGCCGACGTCGCCGCGTCCGCACTCGGCGTCGACAAGGCCGCGATGAAGGGACGCTTCCGGCTCAACGGGCTGCCACAGGTCGCCCACCTCGCGTTCGAGCACGAGCGCTGGGAGCGCGAGGCGGACCTCGTGCGCCAGGAGCTCGCGCGCATCCCGCTCCCGTGGTTCGTCAAGCCCGCGCGGCAGGGCTCATCGATCGGCATCACGCGCGTCGATGACCTCGCCAGCCTCGACGCGGCCATCGCGGAGGCCGCCCGGCACGATGACCGCATCGTCATCGAGGAGGGCCTGACCTCGCTGCGCGAGCTCGAGGTCGGCATCCTCGAGGAGGACGGCCGCGTCGAGGTCTCCTGCGTCGGTGAGATCGTGCCGGTCAACCGCTTCTACGACTTCGACGCGAAGTACGTGACGCCCTCACGCCTCGAGGTCCCCGCCGACATCGACCCGGCCACCGCCGAGGCCATCGAGGAGGTCGCGCGGCGCGCGTTCACCGCGATCGGCGGACGCGGCATGGCCCGCATCGACCTGTTCCTCGCTGCCGACGGACGCCTGCTGCTCAACGAGATCAACACGATCCCCGGCTTCACCGAGGCATCGATGTTCCCGCGCGTGTGGGCCGCGTCCGGCGTGGACTTCACCGCGCTGGTCGAGCGGCTGCTCGTGGCCGCCCGCGCCTGATGCCCCGCCGCGTGCTCGCCTGATGCCCCGCCGCGTGCTCGCCTGATGCTCGACGAGCCCGTGACCCGGCTGTCCGGCGTCGGTCCGGCCGCTGCGAAGCAGCTCGCCGCGCTCGGCGTGCGCAGCGTGCGTGACCTCCTCGAGCACTATCCGCGTCGCTACGCCGACGCCGGGGAGGTCGTCGACCTCGCTGCGGTCGAGGTCGGCCAGCCCGCCACGCTCGTCGGCGAAGTGATCGACGCACACGTCCGACCGATCGCCCCGAAGGGCAGGGGCCGTCGTGACATCGCCGAGCTGACCGTGCGCCAGGCCGGCGGCGGCGTGTTCCGCGTGTCGTTCTTCAACCAGCGCTGGATGGCCGACCGCCTCGCTCCTGGCACGGTGGCCGCGTTCAGCGGCAAGGTGGGGGAGTTCCGCGGTCAGCTCCAGCTCGCCTCACCCAAGGTCGAGGTGCTCGGTCACGTGCGGGCCGGCCGCAGCGCCGAGGAGGCCGCCGAGGAGCTGAAGCACCAGCGGCTGCTGCCGATCTACCCCGCGACAGGAGCGTTGCCGAGCGACCGCATCCGCGCGTTCGTCGCTACCGCGCTCGAGGCGGTGGGTGCGCTCGGGGACTGGCTCGACCCGGCGCTGCGCGAACGTGAGGGACTCGTCGAGCTCGACACGGCCCTGCGACTCATCCACCTGCCCGAGCACTGGGATGACGTGACGCGTGCGCGCGCCCGGCTCGTGTTCGACGAGCTGCTCGTGCTCCAGCTCGGCCTGCAGTGGCGTCGTCGCCGGCTCGAGGACGGCATGCTCGGGCTCGACAACGCGCCGACCGATGCAGGACTGGGCGCACGGCTCATCGACGCGCTGCCGTTCACGCCGACGGGCGCACAGCGGCGCGCGTTCGACGGCATCGCGGCCGACCTCGCGCTCGAACGCCCGATGCACCGCCTGCTGCAGGGTGACGTCGGGTCCGGCAAGACGCTCGTCGCGCTGTGGACGATGCTCGCCGCGGTCGATCGCGGTCGTCAGGCCGCGCTGATGGCGCCGACCGAGCTGCTCGCCGAGCAGCACCTGCGCACGCTCACGACGCTGCTCGCGCCGCTCGGGGTGAACGCTCCGGGTGGCGTCCGCATCGAGCTGCTGACCTCATCGACGACCGCGGCGCAGCGCCGCCGCATCCTCGATGACCTCGCGGGCGGCGACGTCGACCTGGTCGTCGGCACGCACGCGCTGATCGAGGACGGCGTGCGATTCCGCGGGCTCGGTGTCGTCGTCATCGACGAGCAGCACCGCTTCGGCGTGTCGCAGCGCGTGGCGCTCAAGGACAAGACGAACGCCGAGGGTGATGCTGGCACCGCCGCAGCCGATGCGCGTGACGTCCTCCCCGACGTGCTGGTCATGACCGCGACGCCGATCCCACGCTCGCTGGCGCTCACCGTCTACGGCGACCTCGACGTGACCGTGCTCGACGAGCTGCCGCCCGGACGCACGCCGGTGCGCACGACGCTGCTCGACCCCGCGAGCTCGGACCGTCGCGAACGGCTCTACGACCACATCCGCCGGCAGGCCGGCATCGGGCTGCGCGCCTACGTCGTCTGCCCGCTCGTCGAGGCGGGGGAGAGCGGTGCGACGAGCGCCGTCGAGCACCACCGCCATCTCGCCGAGGACGTCTTCCCCGACCTCACCGTCGAGCTCGTGCACGGCCGGCTGCGCGCCGACGACAAGGAGTCGGCGATGCGGCGCTTCCGCGAGGGCGAGGCGCAGGTGCTCGTCGCGACGACCGTCATCGAGGTCGGCGTCGACGTGCCCGAGGCGACCACGATGGTCATCGAGGACGCCGAGCGCTTCGGGCTCAGCCAGCTCCACCAGCTGCGTGGCCGGGTGGGTCGCGGTGCGGACGTCAGCGACTGCGCGCTCATGGCCTCGCAGCCGCTCGACGAGCTCACCGAGGACGCGCGCGCCCGCCTCGAGGCGATGGTGGCGACGACCGACGGGTTCGCGCTCGCCGCGACCGACCTCGACCTGCGCGGCGCCGGGCAGCTGTTCGGCCGTCGCCAGTCCGGGCTGCCCGACCTCAAGCTCGCCCGCATCGACCGGGACCTCGACGTCATCGGCCGCACCCGCGACCTCGCCCGCGACGTCGTCGCCGCTGACCCGCGTCACGAGGACCCGGCGCATGCGACGATGCACGGCGAGGTCGTGCGACGCTTCGCTGACGACCTCGAAGGGCTTGAAGCACTGGAGACAGGATGAGCGGGAGCACCGGTCAGGTCGCGGTCGTCACGGGCGCGTCGAGCGGCATCGGGGCGGCGAGCGCTCGGCTGCTCGGCGCGAGCGGCTGGACGGTCGTGCTCATCGCCCGTCGTGCGGACAGGCTCGCGCACGTCGCCCGTGACGTCGAGGGCGCCGGTGGACGTGCGCTCGTCGAGCCGCTCGACGCAGCCGAGGCCGACGCGGTCGACGCGATGGCCGCGCGGGTGCTCGATGCGGTCGGCGTGCCGGATGTCATCGTGAACTCCGCGGGCGCGGGGGTGTGGCGCTGGATGGAGGACACGTCGCACGGCGAGCTCGCGAGCATGCTCGGGGCACCGTTCCTCGCCGCATGGAACGTGACGCACGCGTTCATGCCGGCGCTGCTCGCGCGTGGTCGCGGTGTCATCGTGCACGTCGGTTCGCCCGCATCGCTCGCGCCCTGGCCGGGAGCGACGGGCTACACGACGTCGCGCTGGGCGCTGCGTGGCCTGCACGAGGCGTTGCGTCAGGACCTCGCCGGCACGGGCGTGCGCACCTGCCACGTGCTCTTCGGCGAGGTGTCGAGCGAGTACTTCGACGCGAATCCCGACACGCACGAGCACATCCCGCGCGTCGGCCGGATCATCCCGACGATCACGCCGGAGCGGGCCGCGCGGGTCGTCGTGCGCACGATCGGCCGGCCGCGCACGCAGGTGTTCGATCCGCCGATGCTCGCAGTGGTGCAGCTCGCGAACCGGCTCTCGCCGGGACTGGTCGCGCTGCTCGCACGCCGAACGGGGCGCCAGCGGGGCAGGTGACCCGAACAGGCATGCTGCAAGGCTCCCCATAGCCTTGCCGGATCCACCCACCCTTCCGGAGCCCCGATGCCCCTGCAGCCGCCCGACGTCGCCGCCCCCGTCCCGCCGCGTCGAGCGCACGCGCTCACGCGCAGCGACGGGACGGTCGTCGACGACCCGTGGTACTGGCTGCGCGAGCGCGAGGACCCGGCCGTGCGCACCCACCTCGAGGCGGAGAACGCCCACACGGAGCGCCTGTTCGCCCCACTCGAGTCGCTCGTCGACACCCTCTTCACGGGCATCAAGGGCCGCATCATCGAGACCGACGCGTCGGTCCCGGTGCTCGACGACGGCTGGCTGTACTACCGGCGCACCGTCGAGGGCCAGCAGTACGCGATCCAGTGCCGCAGGCCCGCACCGGCCGGCGTGACCGACCCCGGTGACCTGCCCGACTCGCACCGGCTGCCCGTCGACCCGAACGACCCGCCCGCCGACGAGGTCGTGCTGCTCGACAGCAACGTCGAGGCCGAGGGGCATCCGTACTTCTCGCTCGGCGTGTTCGCCATCAGCCGCGACCACCGACTCGCCGTCGTCGGCGTCGACACGGACGGTGGCGAGGTCCTGCGCCTGAGCGTGCGCGACCTCACCACGGGCGAGACGATCGAGGAGGTCTCCGACCGCGCGACGTACGGCTGCGTGTGGTTCGACGACAACGAGACGTTCCTCTACCTCGTGCCCGACGAGGCGTGGCGTCCGTTCCAGGTGTGGCGTCACCGCATCGGTTCGCCCGCGGGATCCGACGAGCTCGTGATGGAGGAGCCCGACGAGCGCTTCTGGATGGGGCTCGGTCGTACACGCTCCGAGACGTACGTCGAGATCGCGCTCGGCACGAAGGTCGTCGACGAGGTCCACCTCATCCCTGCCGGCGAGCCGACCGCGCTCCCGCGCTGCGTCGTCCCGCGCAGCCTCGGCGTCGAGGCGTCGGTCGAGCACCGCGGTGAGCTGCTCTACGTCGTCACCAACCGTGACGGGGCGACCGACTTCAAGCTGTGCACGATGCCCGTCGACGACCCCGACCCGGCGCGCTGGACCGACCTCGTGCCGCACCGCCCCGGTGTCCGGCTCGAGGGTGCGGACGTGTTCCGCGACCACCTCGTGCTGTCCGAGCGCACCGGTGGCCGCACGCAGGTTCGGCTGTGCGATCCCGACACGGGGGAGGGTGCGCTGCTCACCTTCGACGAGGACGTCTACACCGCCGGACTCGGAACCGTCACGTCGTTCGACGCCCGCACGCTGCGCCTCGGGTACGGCTCGCTCACCACGCCGTCGCAGGTCCTCGACCTCGACACGGCGAGCGGCGAGCGGCGCCTGCTCAAGCAGCAGGAGGTGCGCGGCGGCTACGACCGGGATCGCTTCGCGACGTTCCGCACCTGGGCGCGTTCGCACGACGGTGCAGAGGTCCCTGTCAGCGTCGTGCACCGCGCGGACGTGGCGCTCGACGGCACCGCGCCGTGCCTCGTCTACGCCTACGGCGCCTACGAGGCGTCGATGGACCCGGTGTTCTCCTCCGCGCGACTCGAGCTGCTCGAGCGCGGCGTCGTGTTCGCCATCGCGCACGTGCGCGGTGGCGGCGAGATGGGCCGCACCTGGTACGAGCAGGGCCGCATGCAGCACAAGGCGAACACGTTCCACGACCTCGTCGCCTGCGTCGAGCATCTCGTCGCCACGGGTGCTGCCGACCCGGCGCGCGTCGCGGTGCGCGGTGGCTCGGCCGGGGGACTCACCGTCGGTGCGTCGCTCAACCTGCGGCCCGAGCTGTTCGCTGCGGCCGTCGCCGAGGTCCCCTTCGTCGACGTCATCACGACGATGTCCGACCCGACGATCCCGCTGACCATCACCGAGTACGACGAGTGGGGCGACCCGGGCGACCCCGACGTGCAGCGCGTCATGGCGACCTACTCGCCCTACGACAACGTGCGCCCCGGGCCCTACCCGGCGCTGTACGTCACCGCAGGACTCAACGACCCGCGCGTGCAGTACTGGGAGCCAGCGAAGTGGGTCGCCCGGCTGCGCGAGGCGACCACGTCGGGCCGACCGATCGTGCTCGAGACCGAGCTCGAGGCCGGGCACGGTGGCCGCTCCGGCCGCTACGACGCGATGCGTGATGAGGCGAAGGTGCTCGCGTTCGTGCTCGCCGCGCTCGACGTCGTGCCGCTGGATGTCGTGCCGCTCGACGTGACCGACGTGACCGCCGGCTGATGCGCATCGTCGCCGGAGCTGCGCGCGGGCGACGGCTCGTCGTCCCGCCCGGCGACGGTGTGCGCCCCACCGCCGACCGGGTCCGTGAGGCGCTGTTCTCGAGCCTCGCGCCGCTGCTGCCCGGCGCCGCGGTGCTCGACGCGTTCGCCGGCTCCGGCGCGCTCGGGCTCGAGGCGCGCTCGCGCGGTGCGCAGCGCGTGACGCTCATCGAGCGCGACCGGCGCGCGCTCACAGCGCTGCAGCGCAACGTCGACGCCGTCGGACTCGATGCCACGCAGGTCGTCGCCGGGGACGCGCTGCGCCTGGCCGCACAGGGAGCGATCGCCGGCGCACCCTTCGACGTGGTGCTGCTCGACCCGCCCTACGCGCTCGAGGAGCGCGCGGTCACGGCGCTGCTCGCCGACCTCGTCACGTCGCTCGCCGACGGCGCGACGGTCGTCATCGAGCGTGCCACGACGGCTCCGCAGCCGACGTGGCCGCCCACCCTCCTGCCGGGACCGTCCCGCCGCTACGGTTCGACGACGCTGCACCGGGCGGTGCAGGGGGGCTCGGAGGAGTTCGGACCGTGACCGTGAGTGGAGCGGCGATCTACCCGGGCAGCTTCGACCCGGTCACCTACGGGCATCTCGACATCATCGGCCGAGCTGCAGGACTGTTCCCCAGGCTCGTCGTCGCTGTCGTCGGCAACCCGTCGAAGCGTCCGATGTTCAGCGCGGACGAGCGGGTCGCGCTCCTGCGCGCCGAGGTCGCGGAGCTGCCCGGCGGACCGGGCGGTGGCATCGAGGTGGTCGCGTTCGACGGGCTGCTCGTCGACCTGTGCGCCTCGCGGGGGATCACGACGATCGTGAAGGGGCTGCGCGGTGCGGGCGACCTCGAGCTCGAGCTGCTCATGGCGCAGAACAACCGCGACATCGGAGCCGTCGAGACGGTGTTCCTCGCGACCGCTCCGGAGCGCTCCCACCTCGCCAGCTCGTTCGTGCGCGAGATCGCCCGGTTCGGTGGCCGGCTCGACCATGCCGTGCCTCCTGCCGTCGAACGGGCCCTTCGGGAGCGTGCCGGGGCCTGACGGACGGGTCCGGGCCTGGAGACGGGCCGGACGGCGGGGGTAGGCTCTCTCCCACCAGAGCGCGCCCCAGAGCAGCGCACCTGAGCAGCGCCCCAGCGCATGGTCACGAGTCACGGTCGCGAGGTCATCATGTCCGAACCGCAGCACACCGGCGAGGACGGACCCGCCGAGGTGCCCGTCGACGTCGCCGGACTGGTGGACACCCTCGAGCGGATCGCCGGCGAGGCCCGTGCCATGCCGCTGTCGTCGTCGGTCATGGTCAACCGCGGCGAGCTGCTCGCCCTGCTGCGCCAGCTGCGCGACGTGCTGCCCGAGGAGCTCGCGCACGCCCGCTGGCTGGTGCGCGAGCAGGACGGACTGCTCGAGCACGCCCGCGTCGACGCGGAGCAGATCATCGCCGAGGCCCGGGCCGAGCACGATCGGCTCGTGTCCGAGCAGCAGGTCGTCCGGTCCGCGCAGGACGAGGCGGAGCGCATCGTCGACGCCGCCCACGGCACGGCCCGTCAGATGCGCCTCGAGGCCGAGGACTACGTCGACGCGAAGCTCGCGAACTTCGAGGTCGTGCTCAACAAGACGCTGACCGCTGTCGAACGCGGACGCGAGCGGCTGCGCGGGCGGCTCGATGTCGACGACCTCGCCGAGCCCGACGGTGACTCGCTCGACGACCTCGACCAGGTCTGATCGCATGCGTGTCCCGGTCCTCGGACTGCTCGGCCGTCCGGGCCAGCGCAAGGACCTCATCGCCTCGGTGCCGCCCGAGGAGTTCGGCGACGAGCCGTGGGGCCCGGCCGTCGACACGATGCAGGGCGAGATCGAGCTCGACCTGATCCTCGAGGCGATCTCCGGCGGGATCCTCGTGCGCGGACCGATCCGTGCGACCGCGACGGGCACCTGCGCCCGCTGCCTCGCCGCCACGTCCGACACGTGGGAGGTCGAGGTCCTCGAGCTGCACCGGGCCGTCGCCGAGGCCGGCGACGAGGACGACGGTGGCGACGAGGACGACCTCGACTACCGGCTCGTCGACGGGGACCGTCAGCTCGAGCTCGACCAGATGGTGCGTGACGCGCTGGTCGTCGGCCAGCCCGTCCGGGTCCTGTGCCGCCCCGACTGTCTGGGGCTGTGCCCGACGTGCGGCGCGGACCGCAACACCGAACCGTGCGCGCACGGCGCGGAACGCCCCGTGGACCCGCGTTGGGAGGCGCTGCGGGGCCTCAGCCTGCCCTCGACGGATCCGGACGACGGCACCGATCACGGCGCGTGACGGCCACCCCACGGCTGCGGTAGCCTTCGCTCCGACAGCGCGGTGCCCGGGCAGTGCTCGGACCGATCCCGCCGTCCCCAGCCCGCCCCGAGGAGTTCGACCATGGCCGTCCCGAAGCGAAAGATGTCCCGCTCGCGGACCCGTCACCGCCGCGCCCAGTGGCTGCGCATCCGTCCCACCACGACGGTCGAGTGCCCGCGCTGCAAGGAGCCGGCCCGGCCCCACACGGTCTGCGGGACCTGCGGCACCTACGACGGCCGGGTCGTCGTCGAGTCCTGATGGACACCCCAGGGCGCTCCGCCGCGGAGCGCCTCGGCGTGGACGGGGCCGACCCCGCCCTGCTCGCTCGGGCGCTCGTGCACCGCTCCTGGTCGACGGAGCACGACGGCGCACCCCACAACGAGCGGCTCGAGCTGCTCGGTGACGCGGTGCTCGACCTCGTCGTCACCGCGCAGCTCCATGCGCTCGATCCTGACGCCAGCGAGGGCGTCCTGTCGCGCCGCCGGGCACAGCTCGTGCGCGAGTCCAGCCTCGCCGGCGTGGCGCGTGACATCGGCCTCGGTGCGCAGCTGCGGCTCGGCCGCGGCGAGGCCGCCTCAGGCGGTGCCGACAAGGACTCCCTGCTGGCGGACGCGCTGGAGGCCGTGATCGGCGCCGTGTTCCTCTCGGGTGGCTACGACGCGGCAGCCGCGCTCGTCGGTCGGCTCCTGGGCGACGCGATCCGGACCACGGGCACGGCCGACCCGACCGATGATGTCGATCTCGGACCCGTCGACCCCAAGACGGCGCTGCAGGAGCGGGTCGCGGCGCTCCGCCTGCCGTCCCCGGAGTACCGCACGGAGAGGGAGGGGCCCGACCACGCGCCGACGTTCCGCGTCGAGGTGCTCGTCGCCGACGAGGTGCTCGGGAGCGGCTCCGGAGGGTCCAAGAAGGCGGCCTCGCAGGCCGCAGCGGAGCAGGCCCTGCGGCACCGGACCCTCGGGTAGCGTCCTGCCGATCCGTCTTCCACGCTGGACCGGCTGCGCCAGGAGTGTCCCGTGCTCGAACTGCCCGAGGCTGAGGTCCTCCGCCGGGACCTCGAGCGCGAGGTGGTGGGCAAGCGTGTGAAGGACGTCGTGGTCGAGACCCCGTCCGTCCTCAAGCCGTGGCATCGGACCCGTCCGGAGTTCGCCTCGCTGCTGGAGGGGCGTCGCATCGCGTCGGTGCGCCGACGCGGCAACGTCATGCTGCTCGAGCTCGACGAGGGTCTGACGTGGCTCGTCGACCCGGGCGTGCAGGGGTCGCTGCACCTCGAGACGGCCAGCGCGACGCTCGGGACGGATGCGCACGTCGCCGCCTCGTTCGCGACCGGGGGGGCGCTGCACATCAGCGAGACGGGCCGTGAGCCGACGCTTCGCACCGGTGTCGTCCCCAGCGTCGATGCGGACGACGCGTCGGGCGTGTCGCGCGACGCGCTCGACCTGCTCGCCGACACCCCGACCTGGATCGAGTTCGGTCGCTACCTGATGGCCAACGACGAGCAGCTCAAGCTCCTGCTGTGCGACCCGAAGCGCTTCCTCGGCCTCGGACCCGTCTACAGCGACGAGATCCTGTGGGAGGCCGGACTGCGTCACGACCGCATGTCGGCCACGCTGACGCCTCAGGAGATCCGCCGCTTCTACCGCGCCGCGCACGAGGTGCTCGTCGCTGCGATGAAGGCCTCCGGTTCCGCGCTCGAGGATGCGGAACCGGACACCTTCACCGACGAGGACGGCGCCGCCGCCGGGCACCTCAGCGTCTACGGGCGTGAAGGACTCGCGTGCTCCCGCTGCCGGACGCCGATCCAGCGCACGCGGATCAAGCGCACCATGGTCACGTTCCACTGCCCACGCTGCATGGGCTGACCATGTTCCTCACCTCCCTCACGATGCGCGGGTTCAAGTCGTTCGCGGATGCGACGACGCTCGAGGTCGAACCCGGTATCACGGTCGTCGTCGGACCGAACGGTTCGGGCAAGTCCAACATCGTCGACGCGCTGTCCTGGGTGCTCGGCACGCACTCGGTGAAGAAGGTGCGCGGGTCGGCGATGACCGACGTGATCTTCGCCGGCTCGCCCGGACGCTCGCGCGGTCGCCGTGCACGCGTCGAGATCGTCATCGACAACGCCGACGGTCGCCTCGAGTTCTCCGGGGTCGGCACCGCAGGCTCCGCCGGACGCTTCCGCGAGATCCGCATCGCTCGCACCATCGAGGAGGACGGGCTCGGCGGGTACGAGATCAACGGCGAGGAGGTCCGTGCGCTCGACGTGCAGGAGCTGCTCAGCGACACGGGTCTGGGCCGTGAGCTCCACACCATCGTCGGTCAGGGCCAGCTCGACGACATCCTCAACGCCCGTCCCGAGGACCGGCGCAAGTACATCGAGGAGGCCGCCGGGATCCTCAAGCACCGCCGACGCCGTGAGCGCGCCGTCAAGAAGCTCGAGACCGTCGACGAGCACGTCGACAAGCTGCGCACCGTGCTGCGCGAGCTGCGCCGTCAGCTGCGGCCGCTCGAGCAGCAGGCCAAGGCCGCCGACCGGCACGCCGCGCTCCAGGCGGAGCTGCGAGAGGTCCGCGTCCAGCGCGCTGGTCGCGAGCTCGCCCTGCTCGACCTCGAGGCGCTCGACGCCAGCCGTGACGAGGACGAGGCGCGCGGACTCGAGTCGCAGCTCGAACGCGGCGTCGAGGAGTCACGCACGTCCGAGCGCGAGCTGTCCCAGCAGCTCGAGGTCGCGGCCCGCGAGGGCGGCGAGGGCGACGAGCGTTTCCACGCGCTCTCACGGCTGGGGGAGCGGCTGCGCGGCACGCACGAGCTGGTCGCCGCGACACGGCGTCGCCTCGCCGAGGCCGCGGAGGAGCCGCTGCTCGAGCGCACCGGGGAGGTGCTGCGCGCCGAGGCCGACACGCTCGAGGCCGACCGCCCACGGCTGCAGTCCGCGGTCGACGACGCGACCACCGGACACGACACGGCCCGCGAGACGCTGCGCGCGGCCGAGCGCGAGCGCAACGACCACGCCGACGCCCGCGCGGACCGTGCGCGCTCCCGCGCCGTCGCGCTCGAGCGCCGGACCCGACGCCGCGCCGACCTGATCTCGCTCGCACGCCGCATCGAGGAGCGGGTGCGCGAGCGTGACCGCATCGTCACGCGCCTGGGTGAGCTGCAGGAACGCGACGATCGCCTCTCGTCCGACATGGATCGTCTGCGCGATGACATCCACCGCCTGGATGCGGGGGAGGCGACGCTCGCCGAGGTGCTCGACGTCGCCGAGGCGAAGCTGAGCAGTGCCAACGGCCGGCTGGAGGCGGTCCGTGAGGAGACGCGCCGGCTCGGGTCGCAGCGGGCCGCGCAGCTCGCACGCGCTGAAGCGCTGCACGCCGCCGCCACGGATGCGACCCGCAGTGCGGAGGCGCTGGTCGCCGCAGGGCTCGCGGGCGTGCACGGCAGCGTCATGGACCTGCTCGAGGTCGACGCGGCCGACCGCATCGCGGTCGCGACCGCGCTCGGACCGCTGGGTGCGGCGGTCGCCGTCGATGCCGACGACGCGCTGACCCGTGCCGTCGACTGGCTGCGCGCCGCCGAGGGTGGGGCCTCGCTCATCGTCACGCGCGACCGCGACACGGACTCCGCGGCCGTCGCGCATCCCGAGGCGCTGCTCGCGCTGCTGCGCGAGGCCGGTGCCCGCGCCATCCCCGACGTCGTGCGCGGCCGTGGGACGTCGCCGGCGTCGCGGCGCGTCGTCGCGACCATCGGCCACGCGCTGCGCAGCACGTTCCTCGTCGACGACTGGGACACCGCGGTCCGGCTGCACGCCCACGAGCCGATGCTCACGCTCGTCACGCGCGAGGGCGACGTCGCCGGCCCGCTGGGCTACCGCGTCGGGACGGTCGGTGCCGCTGGTCCGGCCCTGGCTCGCGCGGCGGCGGCGGTCGCGGAGGCTGCGATCGTCACGCTCGACGACGAGCTCGCCGCGCTCACGACCCGCGAGACGGACCTGCTCGCCGAGATCGCCCAGCGCACCGGCGAGCGCGACGCCGCGCACGAGGCGCTGCTCGACTCCGACGCCCGTCTGACCGGCGCGGCCGAGCGGCTCGAGCGCATCGACGAGGAGCGCCGGCTGCTCGCCGAGCAGCTCGCCGTCCTCACCGTCCAGCGCGACGAGACCGACGTGACGCTCGCGGAGGACACCGCGACGCGCACGACGTTCGAGACGGAGGAGGCCGCCGACCCCGGTGACCTCGGGGACGACACGGCCGAGACCGACGCGCGTGGCGCGCAGCTCGATGCGGCGCTCGACATCGCCCGCGAGGCGTCCTTCGAGGCGCGCGTCGCCCTGCAGCGCGCGGAGGACGAGCGTGACCGCGCGACCGCGGAGGTCGCACGCCTGCGCCGTGAGGCCGACGACGTCGACGCGGCGCACGCGCGCGCCGTCGAGCGGCGCGAGGCCCGGCGCGCAGGCGTCGTCCGGTGCGACGGACTCGACCGCGTCGCGACGCTCGCCCGTCATGTGCTCGAACGTGCGCTCGTCGAGGCCGACGCGGCACGCGCGGCGCGCATCGCTGAGCGCGACCGGGTCCGCACGCTGCTCGACGAGTCACGCGATGCGACCATGGACGCGGCGCAGCGGCTGGAGCGTCACCGCGAGACGCGGCACCGCACCGAGATGCGGCGCGCCGAGGTGCAGGCACGGCTCGGCGCGCTCGAGGCACGGGTCCGCACCGAGCTCGCGCTCGGACTCGACGACGTGCGCGGCGAGCAGCCCGACGCCGCCGAGCTCGACGACGCCCGGCTCGTCGAGCGTGAGGACGTGCTCGTGCGGCGGATCGGGCTGCTCGGTCGCGTCAACCCGCTCGCGCTCGAGGAGTTCCAGGCGCTCGAGGAACGGCACCGCTTCCTGTCCGACCAGCTCAACGACCTGCGTCGCTCGCGCCGTGACCTCGAGGAGGTCATCGAGGCCGTCGACGACCGCATCCGCGTCGTGTTCAAGGAGGCGTTCGACGACGTCGCCCGCGAGTTCGCACTCACGTTCGAGACCGTGTTCCCCGGCGGGAAGGGCCGCCTCGTCCTGACCGGCGAGGAGGACCTGCTCACCGCGGGCGTCGAGGTCGAGGCCCGACCGCCCGGCAAGCGGGTCCAGCGCCTGTCGCTGCTGAGCGGCGGCGAGCGTTCGCTGACCGTCCTCGCGTTCGTGTTCGCCATCTTCCGTGCGCGACCCTCGCCGTTCTACGTGCTCGATGAGGTCGACGCCGCGCTCGACGATGTCAACCTGCAGCGCCTGCTCAAGGTCATCCGCTCGTTCCGCGGCCATGCTCAGATCATCATGGTCACCCACCAGAAGCGTTCGATGGAGATCGCCGACCTCCTCTACGGCATCACGATGGGGCCGGACGCGATCACCAAGGTCGTGTCCGAGCGGCTGCGTGACCGTCGGGCGGTCGCTGGACTCGATGAGCGGGCCTCCGACGCGCCCACCGAGGCGCTCGTCGAGGAACGTGCACCCGTGGTGATGCCGATCCGGACGGCCTGAGCATGGAGGGCCTGTTCGAGGGCGTCTCGCTCGTCGCGGTCGTCGTGGGGCTGCTCGGGTCGGTCGGCCTGATCGTCGGCGTGCTCGGCGTGCGTCGTGGACGCCGTCGCGATGCATCGCACGTGGTGGGCCCGGCGGCGGTGGTGGATCCGACCCCGCACGCGCCGAGCCCCGTATCACAGCCGGAGCCGGAGCCGGAGCCCGCGGCCGTCACCGGGCGCCTCGCCCGCACGCGCAACGTGCTCGCCTCCGCGCTCGCGGAGCTCGTCGGCGCAGGACTCGACGATGCGGCCTGGGAACGCCTCGAGGAGGTGCTGATCACCGCCGACGTCGGGGTCCAGGCCGCCGGCGCGCTGATCGCCGAGGTCCGCCGCGCCGCGCGCGAGCAGGGCGTTCGTGACGTCGGCGGTGTCCGTGCGCTGCTGCGTGACGCGCTGATCGCCGAGCTCGCCGCCGGGGAGCGCGAGCTCGGACGGCGCGACGGCGACGGACCGACCGTGTGGTTCGTGACGGGCGTGAACGGGGCCGGCAAGACGACGACGATCGGGAAGCTCGCCGCACGGGAGCGCGCCGCAGGTCGGCGCGTGGTGCTCGCCGCTGCCGACACGTTCCGTGCCGCCGCCGCCGAGCAGCTCGGGATCTGGGCCGAGCGCACCGGTGCGCAGCTCGTGCGCGGCGACGAGGGTGCGGACCCCGCCTCCGTCGCGTACGCCGGCGTCGAGGCGGCGCTCGCATCCGATGCGGACCTGCTGATCGTCGACACGGCCGGACGGCTGCAGAACCGGCGCGAGCTGATGGACGAGCTCGGCAAGGTCTCACGCGTGCTCGCGAAGCGGGCCGGTGGGATCGACGAGACGCTGCTCGTGCTCGACGGCACCGTCGGGCAGAACGGGATCGCCCAGGCGACCGCGTTCCACGAGGCGGTCACGATCACTGGTGTCGCGATCACGAAGCTCGACGGTTCGTCGCGCGGCGGCATCGTCGTCGCGGTCCAGCGCCAGCTCGACATCCCGGTGAAGCTCGTCGGGCTCGGTGAGGGCATCGACGACCTGCGCACGTTCGATCCCGTCGCGTACGTCGACGACCTGCTGGCCGACTGAGCCCGAGCAGGGCCAGCGCTAGCCTCGGGAAGCACCTCGCCGACCGTGGCGACCGCTGCCCGATCCGGAGTCCGCCGTGTTCGATGCCCTGCAGGAGCGCCTGAGCGGTGCGCTCGACGGGCTGCGCGGCCGGGGGCGACTCGACGCCGGTGCGGTCGACGCGGTCCTGAGCGACATCCGGCTCGCGCTGCTCGAGGCGGACGTCAACCTCGCGGTGGTGCGCGGCGTCGTCGAGCGGCTGCGCGAACGACTCGTCGGAGCGGACGTCGCGCCCGGGCTCGATCCGCGTCAGCACGTCGTGCGTGCGGTCGATGCGGAGCTGCGTGCGGCGCTCGGTGGCGAGCACGTCGCGCTCGACCTCGCGGGACGCGCGCCCGCCGTCATCGTCCTCGCAGGCCTGCAGGGTGCGGGCAAGACGACCGTCGCCGGAAAGCTCGCGAAGCATCTGGCGTCGAAGGGTCGCAGGCCGGTGCTCGTCGCCTGCGACCTGCAGCGGCCGGCTGCCGTGGAGCAGCTGCGCATCGTCGCCGCGGGCGCCGGTGTCCCCGTGCATGCGCCGGTCACCGAGGGCGACCCCGTCCCCGTCGCGCGCGAGGCGATCCGAGGGGCGACGCTCGCCGGGCACGACACGGTCATCATCGACACCGCCGGGCGCCTGCACGTCGACGAGGAGCTGCTGCGCCAGGCGCGGGCCATCGTCGACGTCGCGCACGAGCTCGGCGGCACAGCGCGGACGCTGTTCGTCATCGACGCGATGGTCGGGCAGGAGGCCGCTGCGGTCGCCCGCTCGTTCGCCGACGTCGTCGGGCTCGACGGCGTCATCCTCTCGAAGCTCGACGGCGACGCACGCGGTGGGGCGGCGCTCTCGGTCCGCGAGGTCACCGGCGCGCCGATCCTGTTCGCCTCCATCGGCGAACGCGTCGAGGACCTCGAGGCGTTCCATCCCGACCGCATGGCATCACGCATCCTGGGGATGGGCGACATGCTCACGCTCATCGAGCGGGCCGAGCAGGCGCAGGACCTCGAGACCGCTCGCGACGCGGAGCAGGCACTGCTCGACGGCACGTTCGGACTCGACGACCTCCTCGAGCAGCTCCAGGCCGTCAAGCGCATGGGTCCGCTCTCCGGCGTCATCGGGATGCTGCCCGGGATGGCCAAGGGTGGCGCGCCGGACGTCGACGATCGCCAGCTGGTCCGCACCGAGGCCATCATCCGATCGATGACGCCTGCCGAGCGGCGCGACCCGAAGGTGCTCAACGGGCGGCGTCGACGGCGCATCGCGGCCGGGTCGGGAACGTCCGTGCCGGAGATCAACCGGCTCGTCAAGCAGTTCGAGCAGATGCAGCAACTGATGCGGCAGGCCGCCGGCGCAGCGGGTCGTGGCAAGGGCGGCAAGGGGAAGGGTGGGAAGGGCGGCAAGGGTCGCAAGGGCGCCCAGCGCGCCGCGATGCAGGCCCAGGCGGCCGCGTTCGGCGGTCTCGCCGGTCCGGGTGCCGGTCCGGGTGCCGCTCCCGCGGTCAGGCCCGGACTCGGGGGCTTCGCCGGACTGTCCGCACCGGCACCCGCACCGACACCAGCACCGTCCCGGCGGACGGACCCTCCGGCCGGCGCGGGTCGCTAGGCTCCGCGACGCGCACGCGCTCGGGGTCAGCCCCCTGCCGTGCGCCTGACCACGGTCGTCTCCGCCGTCCCCGATCCATCGCTCGGGGCTCGGTACGGGCGACCTCCCGCGGCGCACAGCGCCCGACCGAACAGGACCCCTGATGGCCGTCAAGCTCCGCCTCCGTCGTGAGGGCACCGTCAAGCGCCCCCACTACCGCATCGTCGCCGCCGACTCGCGCTCGCCGCGTGACGGACGGTTCATCGAGACGATCGGGAACTACCACCCGCTCGACCAGCCCTCGACGATCAACGTCGACAACGAGCGCGCGCTGCACTGGCTGCGCAACGGTGCCCTGCCGACCTCGGCCGTCGAGAAGCTCCTCCGCATCAGCGGCGCCTGGGAGGAGTTCAAGCCAGGTGACGCGCCGGCACGCGTGCGCACCGACAGGACCAAGGGTCTGTCGAAGAAGGCCCGTGCCCGCGCGGAGGCTGCTGCTGAAGCTGCTGCCGCACCGCCGGCGCCGGTCGAGGCGCCTGCTGCTGAGGAGCCGGCTCCGGTCGAGGAGCCCGTCGCTGAGGCTCCGGTCGAGGATGAGGCGCCTGCTGCTGAGGCGCCCGCCGACGAGGCCCCTGCTGCTGAGGCCCCGGTCGAGGACGAGGCGTGAAGGCGCACGACGTCCTCGCGTACATCGTCGCCGAACTCGTCGACCATCCCGATGACATCGAGATCGAGGAGGTCGAGGACGACCAGGGTGTCGTGCTCGAGCTCCGCGTCAACCCCGAGGACGTCGGCAAGGTCATCGGCAAGCGCGGCCGCACCGCGAAGGCGCTGCGTGCGCTCGTCCGGGCCGCAGGCGCGCTCGAGGACGAGGACGTGACCGTCGAGATCCTCGACTGACGGTGCCCCGATGACCAGCGCCGATCGGGACCGGGCCGATCGCGTCGAGGTCGGACGCGTCATCAAGCCGCACGGCCTGCGCGGCGAGGTCGTGATCCTCGTCGCCTCCGACGTCGACGACCGCTTCGCCGTGGGCGTCGAGGTCTGGGTCGACGGTGTCGCCTCGACCATCGCGACCTCACGCCCCCATCAGGGACGGCCGCTCGTGCGCTTCGCCCACGTCCCTGACCGCACCGCCGCCGAGCTGCTGCGCGGTGCGCTCATCGAGGCCGCTCCGGTCGATGCCGTCGAGCTCGACACCTACCTCGCGAGCGAGCTTGTCGGTGTGCGGGTGCTCGATGTCGACGGTGTGCTGCTCGGTGCGGTCACGGGACTCGTGGAGATGCCGGCGGTCGCCGGCTACGACCTGCTCGAGGTCGCTTCACCCGACGGGCGCAGCTGGCTGCTGCCCGCCGCCGACGAGCTCGTCGAGGCGGTCGAGGACGCGGACGGACTCCATCTCGTCGTGACCGAGCTGCCCGACGGGCTGCTCGACATCTCCAGCGCACCTGCGGTCGAGCATGAGCGATGAGGCGCGAGCGATGAGGTGTGAGCGATGAGGATCGACCTGCTCACCATCTTCCCCGGCTTCTTCGACGGGCCGCTCGACACGTCGCTCGTCGCGACCGCGCGTGAGCAGGGCCACCTCGACGTCCGGGTCCACGACCTGCGCGACTGGTCGACGGATCGGCACCGCAGCGTCGATGACGCGCCCTACGGGGGCGGTGCAGGGATGGTCATGCGTCCCGACGTGCTGGTCGCGGCCGCCGAGTCGATCTGGAACGACCTCGCTCCGGGCGAGCCCGTCCAGCCGCCGCTGCACGTCGCAGGCGGTGAGCGTCCGCGCACCGTGCTGCTCACCCCGCGCGGTCGACCGCTCACGCAGGCGCTGGTGCGCGAGCTCGCGGGGGAGGATCGGCTCGTGCTGCTCTGCGGTCGCTACGAGGGCATCGACGAGCGCGTCCACGAGCTGGTCGCGACCGACGAGGTCTCGCTCGGGGACTACGTGCTGATGGGTGGCGAGGTCGCAGCCGCAGCGATCGTCGAGGCGGTGGTGCGCCTGCTGCCCGGCGTGCTCGGCAACGCCGAGTCGGCCGTCCAGGAGTCGTTCGAGCACGGTCTGCTGGAGCACCCTCACTACACCCGGCCGGCCGAGTTCCGCGGGCACGAGGTCCCGGAGGTCCTGAGGTCGGGCGATCATGGTGCGATCGCCGCCTGGCGCCACGAGCGGGCGCTCGAGCGCACGCGCGCGGTCCGTCCGGACCTGCTGGAGCCGACTGACGGGCCGGGTTGACCAGCTCGCCGTCGACGCCGTACTCTCCTGCCACCGCATCCCGGGCCCGCCTCCAGCTCGCCCGCGACCGGACCACCTCGCGACACCCGTCGCGTGCTGCGCTGCCCGAGGGAGCTCCACGATGAACCGTCTTGACGTCATCGATCGTCGCCAGCTGCGCGACGACGTGCCGAACTTCCGTCCGGGTGACCGCCTGAAGGTGCACGTCAAGGTCATCGAAGGCACGCGCAGCCGCATCCAGGTCTTCGAGGGCGACGTCATCGGTCGCCAGGGCGGCGGCATCCGCGAGACGTTCACCGTCCGCAAGGACAGCTTCGGTGTCGGCGTCGAGCGCACCTTCCCGGTGCACTCGCCGGTCATCGACCACATCGAGGTCATGCGTCGCGGCCGTGTGCGTCGTGCGAAGCTGTTCTACCAGCGTGAGCGCGCCGGGAAGAAGGCACGCATCCGCGAGAAGCGTGAGGCGATCGCCTGACCGCCGACGGACCTCCGTCGCAGGCTCCCCGCCGCCGCGGGTACCTCGCTGAACTCCCGCTCCTCGTCGCCTTCGCGCTCGTCGTCGCGTTCCTCCTGCGCACGTTCGTCGTGCAGGTGTTCTACATCCCGTCGTCGTCGATGGTCCCGACGCTCGCCGTGGACGACCGCATCGTCGTCGAGAAGGTGTCGTACCGCTTCGGTGGACCGGTCCGCGGTGACGTCGTCGTGTTCGCAGGCGCCGATCGCGTCGCGGACGTCGACGACGACCGGACCCTGACCGAGCGGGCGCTCCAGGCCGTCGGTCGCTTCGTCGGAGTCGTCCCGCCCGATCCCAGCGACCTCGTGAAGCGCGTCATCGGTCTGCCCGGTGAAGAGGTGTCCATCGTCGGCGGACTGCTGCACATCGACGGCGTCGGCCTCGCCGAGGCCTACGTCGCCGACGCGGTCGCTGCGGACTTCGGTCCCGTCGTCGTCCCTGACGGGTCGCTGTTCTTCCTCGGGGACAACCGGCGCAACTCGGCGGACTCACGCGGCGGGCTCGGTTTCGTCGACGAGGAGCGCGTCATCGGTCGCGCCGTCGCCGTCGTGTGGCCGTTCGGGAACGCCGCATCACTGGTGGGGGAGCGGCCCCGCCCGGTCCCTCAGACGTCGAGCGTCGGCTGAAGCAGGCGGACGATCGGCGCCCAGCTGTGCCGGTGCAGCACGCACGGCCCGTGCCGCTCGAGCGCGGCGACGTGCTCCGCGGACGCGTAGCCGCGGTTGCGACCGAACCCGTAGACCGGATGGTCGTCGTGGGCGGCGAGCATCAGCCCGTCACGCTCGACCTTCGCGACCACCGACGCGGCCGCGATCGAGATCGACCCGGCGTCGCCGTGGACCATCGTCGTGACCTCGACGCCGGCCTCGCGCACGAGGTCGTAGGGCCCGTCCACGAGCACGAGTGGGTCGCTGGGTGCGCCGTCGAGGGCGAGCACCGTGGCGAGCGCACGTCGTGCGGCCGTGGTGAGTGCAGCGGCGAGCCCGACGTCATCGACCTCGGTGCTCGATGCATGCCCGATGCCCACGAGTGCAGCGTCCCGTACGCCGCGCGCCACGACCTCGCGGCGCGCCGGCGACAGCCGCTTCGAGTCGCGAGCACCGGGAGGCAACCGGTCGGGATCGAGGATCACGGCCGCGACGCTCACCGGCCCCGCCCACGCCCCACGGCCGACCTCGTCGATGCCGACGACGGCGCGGCCGGTGGCCCACACCCGACGCTCGGTGTCGCTGACCGGAGCGTCGTCGGCGCTGCGCTGCCGGTCCGCCATGGCGACCTCCGGCACGTCAGCAGGCCCGCCGGATCCGGCGAGCGTCCGGACCGTAACCGTCATCCCCAGCCCGATGGGCCAGGCCTGTCGGACGCGCGGGAGGCAGGGCTACGCTCGGGGCACGGAGCGCGACCGCACGCGTCCCGGCGCACGGAGGCTGGATGAACCCCGAGGAGCTCGACGCCTACGAGACGGACCTGGAGCTCGCGCTGTACCGCGAGTACCGGGACGTCGTGCAGACGTTCCGGTACGTCGTCGAGACCGAGCGTCGCTTCTACCTGTGCAACCAGGTCGACATCGTGACGCGCGAGGGTCGGGACCTGTTCTTCGAGGTCAAGATGAGCGACGCCTGGGTGTGGGACATGTACCGCCCGGCGCGCTTCCTCAAGGAGGTCAAGGTGCTGACCTTCCGCGACGTGAACATCGAGGAGCTCGTCCACGACGACGCGGCCCTCGACGAGTTCCTCAAGAAGTCCTGAGGCGGCCGTCGTGGGGTTCAACGCGACGCGGCGTTACCGCGACAGCAAGTGGAACGACATCCTGCTGCTCGTCGCCGCGCTCGTCGTGATCGCGGTCGCGGTCGCCTGGGCCTCCGGACTGTTCTGACCCGGCCGGCACGGCCACTCGTCCACGGCCACTCGTCCACAGGTCGGCGACGCGGCCTTGTGCGCACGGTGCGGGCGTGCGAGCGTCGAGCCATGCGACCGCCCGCCACCGCCCCCTCCCTCCCGGCCTCCCGCTGCGCACGCACCGTGCGGCTCGACGCCGACGACAGCACCCCGGCGCGGGCCGCACTCGGACGGGCCGCACTCGGACGAGCAGGGGAGCGGCTCGCGCTCACGCATCTCGTGCAGGTCCACGGGTTGGTCCTGGTCGCGACCACCCTGCGCGTCGCCGTGGAGGACCTGCGCGGCGAGCTCGACGTCGTGGTGCGCGACCCACGGTCGGGGACCCTCGTCGTGTGCGAGGTGAAGACGCGGACCGGGAGCGTCGCCGGCGGCGCCCTGGCAGCGTTCGGCCCTCGGCAGCAGGCGCGGATCCGGCGCATGACGGCGGTCCTGCTCGCGAGCGGTCAGCTGCAGGGGCGCCGTGTCCGCTTCGACCTCATCACGGTCGACGTCGCGTCGCCACAGCCCGGAGCGGACGTCCGTCTCGATCACCTGCCGGACGCCTGGTAGCCGCCGAGCTCGCACCGGGCGTCGTCCACAGGGCGGACTTCGCCCATCGACCCGTGGCGGGAGGCTGCTTAGGGTCGCCGCATGGAGCGACACGGACGGACCACCGCGCGGCTGACGGTCGTGCACACGCTCGCGCTCGTCGGCGTGGAGGCGCGACCGGTCCGGCTCGAGTGCGCCGTGTCCGGGGGGCTGCCGGGCCTCCGGCTCGTCGGCCTGCCCGACGCGGCCGTGCGTGAGGCGGGCGAGCGGGTCCGCGCCGCCCTGCAGCGCTCCGGTTTCCACTGGCCACCGCTGCGCATCGTCGTCAACCTCGCTCCCGCCGACCTGCCCAAGGTCGGCACCGGTTTCGACCTGCCGCTCGCGCTCGGGGTGCTCGCTGCCAGCGGCCAGGTCGATGCACGCGGGCTGCGCGACCTCCACGTCCACGGGGAGGTCGGGCTCGACGGGACGCTGCGGGGTGTCCCCGGGGTGCTCGCCGTCGCCCTCGGTGCCGCGCGGCTGGGCGCGACCCGTGTGCTCGTGCCCGAGGACGGCTCGGCCGTCCTCTCCGCCGTCACCGCGGCCGTCGATGGCCTCGAGGTCTGGCCGGCCCGCGACCTCGCCGAGGCCGTGGCACTCGTCGGTCGGACTGCGACACCGCGCCCGCTCGCGGCCCTCGCGACGCGGCCCGATCCGTCCGTCGCGGCCGGCGATCTCGCGGACGTCCGTGGCCAGCCCGTCGCGCGGCGAGCGATCGAGGTCGCTGCGGCCGGCGGGCATCACGTGCTGCTCGTCGGGCCACCCGGCTGCGGGAAGTCCATGCTCGCCCATCGGCTCGCCACCGTGCTGCCCGACCTCGACCGGGACGAGCAGCTCGAGGTCGCGACCGTGCACGGCATCGCGGGCGGGCCGCACGCGATCCCCGCGCCCCGTCCACCGGTACGCGCACCACAGGCCGGCATCACGGCCGCAGCGCTCGTGGGTGGTGGTGCGGGCGCCGGACGTCCCGGTGAGCTCAGCCTCGCGCATCGCGGCGTGCTCGTCCTCGACGAGCTGCTCGAGACCCCTCGGCCGGTCCTCGATGCGTTGCGCCAACCGCTCGAGGAGGGTCGCGTCGTGATCGACCGCGCACGCGTGCGTGTCGCGCTGCCTGCACGCGTGCAGCTCGTCGCCACCACGAACCCGTGCCCGTGCGGGATGCTCGGCCATCCCCGTCGGCCCTGCACCTGCCGTCCCGACCGTGTCCAGCGCTACCGGAGCCGGCTGTCCGGGCCGCTGTTCGACCGCATCGACGTGCACGTCGCGATGCGGCCCGTCCCGCGCGAGCGGCTCACCGGGCCGAGCGACGGCGAGGACAGCGCGACGGTCGCGACCCGCGTCGTGCGCGCACGTCGCCATGCGCACGCGCGCCAGGGTGCGACGCTCAACCGTGACGTCGCGTGGGAGGTCGTGCACGCGACCGCGGACAGGGCCGCCCGCCACCTGCTCGCCGACGGGCTCGATGCGTTGGGCGCATCGGCCCGGGCGCACGACCGCTGCCTGCGGGTCGCACGGACCATCGCCGACCTCGCGCAGGCGCAGACGGTCAGCGAGGAGCACGTCGCTGAGGCGATGGCCCTCCGGCTCGTCGAGCTGCCCTCATGACGCGGCTCGCTGAGGTGGTGCGCGCCGCGGGCGCGATCAGTGCGCCCGGGACCGACCCGGTCGCGCTCGCCAGCGTCCTCACCTGGTCGTGCGGACCGCGGCGCAGCCTCGACGTGCTGCGCCGGCGCGTGCGTGACGACGTGCACCGCGAGCATCGACCGGAGTCCGCCGGAGCGGTGGCGCGCGCGCTCGCTGACGCGGTCCGCTCCGACGGTCGGCTCGACGGCATGTACGTGGAGGTCGCGCTGCGCATCGTCGGCATCTGGGCCTCTCTGGGAGTGCGCGTCACGCTCGTCGGCGACGCCGCCTACCCGCCGGTGCTGATGCAGGGCTGGCCCGAGCTCGACGCGCCGGTGCTGCTCGCATGGCGCGGTGAGCCGCCGGCCGCGGTCGGTCCGGGCGTGGCGATCGTGGGAGCACGCAACGCCACTGCCTACGGGACGTCCGTCGCGGAGCTGCTCGCCTCGGCCGTCGCTCGAGCGGGCGGGCGCGTCGTCTCGGGCGGTGCGGTCGGCATCGATGCGGCCGCGCACGCCGCGACGTTCGGGCTGCCGGGCGGCACGACGGTCGTGCTCGGCTGCGGGCACGCCGTGCGCTACCCGGTGCCGCATGCGCGCGCCGGAGGCCTGTTCGACCGCGTGCTCGACGACGGTGGGACGCTCGTCAGCGAGCTGCTCCCCGAGGTCACCGCGCATCCCGGCGTGATCCGCGCGCGCAACCGCATCGTCGCGGGTCTCGCGACCGTCACCGTCGTCGTCGAGGGCGGCAGCCGATCTGGAGCGCTGCTGACCGCGAGTGCCGCGGCCGAGCGTGGCCGTGAGGTGCTCGCGGTCCCCGGCGACATCCTCGCGCCCGGGTCCGCTGCACCGCTGCGGCTGCTCGGGGAGGGAGCGCGCGCCTGCACCGGCCCGGACGACGTGCTCGACCTGCTGCCCGGCGTCGTCCGACGACCGCGCGGCGCGGGTGACCGTTCCCCGGTCGGCTCGCTCGGCCGGCTCCGCCGGTGGGGGCGGGGAGGGTGTGCTGCCCGCCCCGGTCCGACGGGCGCTCGAACGCGCCGGCCCGCGGGGGCTCGCGGTCGAGGAGCTCGCAGCAGTGCATCCCGGCGGCGCGGGCGCGCTGCTCGCCGCGCTGACACGGGCCCGGGTCGCACGCGAGGTCGAGGACGTGATCGGTGGGGTCCGGCTGCGCTCGACCCGTCCATCGGTCCCCCGTCCATCGGTCCGTTGACCCGGAGCGGTCAGCACGCGACGCTGCACGCATGGCCACACTCCGCACCGCCGCACCTGACGCCGAGACCGGTGACGCCGTCGCCACCGACGGGCTGAGCGCGACGTGGCGGAGCGCGATCGCCGAGCTGGTGCGCCACACCCGCTCGGAGCGCGGTCGTCGCCCCCACACCGTCGACGCGTACCGCCGTGATGCGACCGACGTCGCGCGAGCGCTCAGCGCCGTCGGCCTCGACGACCCGCGCGCCGTCGGACGCGACGAGCTGCGCGGCTACCTCGCCGACCTCGCCGACGCGGGCGCGGCACGCGCGACCATCGCTCGACGGACCTCGACGCTGCGGACCTGGTTCGCACTGCTCGAGCGCCGCGGTCACGTCGCCACGGACCCGGCCGCACTGCTCGTCAGTCCGAAGCAGGGCCGTCACCTGCCGCGCGTGCTCCGCGTCGACCAGGTCGAGGCGATGATCGATGCCGCGGACGTGAGCACGCCGACGGGCGAGCGCGACCGGGCCCTCATCGAGCTGCTGTACGCGTCGGGAGCCCGTGTCGAGGAGGCCTGCACGCTCACGCTCGATCGGCTCGACCTGGCCCAGTCGCAGGTCCGCCTCGAGGGCAAAGGTGGCAAGGACCGCATCGTCCCGATCGGTGGCGCGGCCGTGCGTGTGCTGCGCAGCTACCTCGACGTCGCGCGTCCGACGCTGCTCGCAGGAGCACGCGCGACGTCGGTGGCGCCGACCGACGGCATCGTGCTGCGCGGGGATCGCGGCGGGCCGCTGGGGACACGCGACGCGCGCACCATCATCGGGCGGCTCGCGGACACCGCTGGTGTGGGTCACGTGACTCCTCACACGTTGCGCCACTCGTTCGCGACCCACCTGCTCGAGGGCGGGGCGGACCTGCGCGTCGTGCAGGAGCTGCTCGGTCACGCCTCGCTCGCGACGACCCAGCGCTACACGCATCTCTCCCGCGGACGTCTCCGTGAGGTGCACGCGCTCGCACATCCACGCGCCCGCAACGCCCGCTGACGGCGACGCGGGACGCTGGGCGCGGGATGCTCGGCGCTCACCGCGCCGCCGTGCGGTTCTCCACAGGCCGCGGATCGGGACTTCCGACGGCATCGCAGGGCTCGTAGCGTCGACCGCATCGGAGCCCGGACACCCACCGCGGGCTCCCCGTCCGGGGCGCGGAGGGAGAGCGCATGCCCCGGATCGACAGGACCGCTCACGCCCGAGGTCGCGCCCTAGCTCGCGCCCGGTCACGCGCCCGAGGTCGCGCCCGAGTTCGTGCGGGCGGTCGCGCGGGCCGGGTGGACGGGCGGCTCGTCGGACTCGTGGCGTCCGTCACGCTGCTCACCGCCGCTGCTCCCGTCGCCTCCGCCGCGGCCTCGGCCCCCGCACCCGCCGCTCACGCTCCAGCGCCCGCCGCTCCGGTCTTCGCTGGGGCGACGGTCACGGCGGTGCGCAGTGCGGTGCAGCTCGCCATCACGCTGCGCGAGCTCGCGGAGGAGCTGCGTCCCATCAGCTACCGGCTCCCTGTCGACGCGCCGGTCGTGCGCCCCTTCGAGCCGCATGACCCGTACGGGCCGGGCCACCGCGGCGTCGATCTGGATGCGCGCGCGGGCATGCCGGTGCGCGCCGCCGAGCGGGGGCGCGTCGGGCATGCCGGTCAGGTCGCCGGCGTCGTGTGGGTCTCGGTCGACCACGAGGACGGCATCCGGACCAGCTACGGCCCGCTGACCGCGTTGCACGTCGCAGCCGGTGACGACGTCGCGCGCGGTGATGTCCTGGGGCTCGTCGCGCCGAGCCACCACGGGGACCCCGACATCGACCGCGGGCTGCATCTCGGTGCACGACGCGACGGCGGCTACCTCGACCCGATGCGGCTGCCCGGGATCGTGACACCTCGGCCGACGCTCGTGGGCGACGGCGGCTGGTGGGGGGCAGGCCACGCGGTCACCCCCTACGACCCGTGGGCCGGCGGTCGGGCCGGGGGAGTGCTCACGACCCCGAGCCCGACCGCGGTATCCGCGGGCTACGCGGTGCCTCCCAACCCGAACCACCTGATGCTCGTCGCAGGCCTGTCGAGCACCAGCGGTGTCGAGCTGATCGACCCCGCGCATCTCGGGATCGACGTCGAGGGCGTGACCCGCTTCTCCTACGCCGGGGTGGGTCTTCCCTACGGCGTCGAGGACACCTGGCAGGGAGTCGAGGCTGCAGCGCTCCGGCTGCAGCAGCAGTTGCGCGAGCAGGCGCGGCACCAGCCGGGGCGGGCGGTCGACCTCGTCGGTCATTCGCTCGGCGGCGTCATCATCGCGCACTACCTCCTGCACCTGCACGACCCGTGGGACATCACGCTGCCGCCGATCGGGAACATCGTCACGATCGCTTCACCGCTCGACGGCTCCGACCTCGCCCGGGCCGGTGTCGCCCTCGTCGACGCACCGGGCGCCGGTCCTGTCCTGCGCGGCGCATGGGAGGCTGCGGGATCCGTCCCGGGCATCGTCGGTGACAGTGCGCGCTCGCTCACGCCGGACGCGCCGTCGCTGCGTGACGTCGCGACCGCATCGCAGATGTTGCGCGAGCTCTCGCGTGCATGGGACGATGCGAACCTGCAGGCCGGCGTCGGACCGCTCGCAGCGGGTACCCGGGTGCTCAACATCGTGGCCTCGCTCGACGCGCTCGTCGGTGCGGACCGTGCGGCGCTCGACGACGCCGAGCGCAGGGTGCTGCCCGGGACGCACGAGAGCGTGCTCGCGACCGAGGCGGTCCGCGAGATCGTCTGGCGCTTCCTCGCCGGCCGCGAGGTCGTCCAGAGCCCGGGTCTGCTCGCGACCCATGCGGGCGGCTGGTACGGGACGGGACTGACGCTCGTCAGCGCGTTCGCGGGCGACCTCGATGCGGTCCATGATCTTCCGCTGCCGCTCGTCCCATGGATCGGGTCCACACGGGGCTGGTGATGCGCCACCGCCAGCAGTAGCGTCGGGGTCGTTCCCAACGGAGGCCCATCCATGGTCGGACGCTCGTTCGCCGGCACGCTCCTCGTCGTCATCGGCATCGTGCTGCTGCTGATCGAACTGACCGGCGTCGGTGGGGTGGCGGTGGTGCTGCTCGGAGGCCTCGCGTTCCTCGCGACCTTCATCGCGACGCGCAGCTACGGCTTCCTCGTGCCCGGTGGCATCCTCACCGGGTTCGGTGCTGCCCTCGTCGCGCAGGACCTCGGTCTGGTCGACGACATCGGACTGTTCGGTCTCGGCGGTGGCTTCCTCCTGATCCCGGCACTGCAGCTGGCGACCCGGACGCCGCGCGACGGCGGCTGGTGGTGGCCGCTGATCCCGGGCGGGATCCTCGTGCTGCTGGGCGTGATCGAGCACCTGCAGGGGGAGACGGCAGGCCTCATCCTCCCGGCCGTCCTGATCATCGTGGGACTCGCGTTCCTGCTCAGTGCGAGCCGGCGGGAGCAGACCCCGCCGGACGGGTCCGATGACGCTTCCGGCGACCTTCCGAGCGGCTCGGCAGCAACGCCCGCGCCGTCGCCGGCGCCACCGTCCGGACCCTGGCCCGCACCGTCGAGTGCGGAGGACCCATCCGGCGATCCGGGGAGCGGCGCGGCGCGCTAGCATCCCCCTGTCCGGCTCCGACCGGTCACCGCTCCACGGAACGTCACCACTGAACGTCCCCCCTGAACATCCCCGAGGAATCCATCACGCACGCCCGCTGACGGGCGACCCCGGTGCCCCGCGAGAGCGGGGTGGGTCGCCAGGCACGGACCGCAGCGCGGTCCCGCCGAACGGATGACGCGGGCGGAGGCCCAACCGAACCGGAGGAACACCCATGGCCGTCGTCACCATGCGCCAGCTGCTCGAGGCAGGCGTCCACTTCGGACACCAGACCCGCCGCTGGAACCCCAAGATGCGCCGCTTCATCTACGGCGAGCGCAACGGGATCTACGTCATCGATCTGCGCCAGACCGTCGGGCTGATCGAGCAGGCGTACACGTTCACCCGCGACCTCGTCGCGCGTGGCGGGACCGTCCTGTTCGTCGGCACGAAGAAGCAGGCCGCCGAGACCATCCGGTACCAGGCCGAGCGCGTCGGCATGCCGTACGTCACCGAGCGCTGGATGGGCGGGATGCTCACCAACTTCGAGACCATGCGTTCGCGCATCAACCGCCTCCGCGAGCTCGAGGCCATGCAGTCCTCCGGCACCTACGAGCTCCTCCCGAAGAAGGAGGTCCTGCAGCTCGAGCGCGAGCGCGAGAAGCTGCAGATCAACCTCGGCGGCATCCGTGACATGGCCAAGGTCCCCAACGCCGTGTGGATCGTGGACACCGTCATCGAGGAGATCGCCGTCAAGGAGGCCAACCGCCTCAACATCCCGGTGGTCGGCATCCTCGACACCAACTGCGACCCTGACGTCGTGCAGTACCCGATCCCGGGCAACGACGACGCGATCCGCTCATCGACGCTGCTGACTCGCATCATCGCGGACGCCTGCGCCGACGGCCTGATGCTGCGTGCCTCGCGCACCGCGGACGACGAGCTGCGTGTCCAGGCCGAGGCCGCCTCGGCGACCGGTGCGGATGCTGACGCGAGCGAGCCGAAGGCCGCATGGGAGCTCGAGCTCGAGCGCCAGAAGGCTGCCGAGCAGGCCTCGCGCGCTGCCGCGGCCGATCTCGCCGCGCACGCGGTGCCGGAGCTCGCTGCTGACCTCGTCGACGACGAGCCGGTCGCCGCACCCGAGCCCGACGCTGCTGACGACGACACCACAGAGGCCTGAGCCGAGCGCTCGCCTCACGTACACCGAAGGGGAACACGACGATGGGCATCTCCGCCGAGGACGTCAAGCAGCTCCGGGAGCTGACCAACGCACCGATGATGGCGTGCAAGACCGCGCTGGTCGATGCTGACGGGGACATGGAGAAGGCCGCGGAGCTGGTGCGCGAGCGCACCGGCGCCAAGATGGACGCGCGCGTCGCGGACCGCACCGCCTCCGAGGGGATGGTCACGTCCTACCTCCACCAGCCGAGCCCCGGTTCGCCGGCCCGTGTCGGTGTGCTGCTCCAGCTGTCGAGCGAGACGGACTTCGTCGCGAAGAGCGAGCCGTTCCTCGCGCTCGCCAAGCAGCTCTGCATGCACATCGCGGCCTCGAAGCCGTTGTTCGTGCACGTGGACGACGTCGACGGCGCGATGCTCGACAAGGAGCGCGAGTTCGTCCGCAAGGAGGCCGTCGAGCAGGGCAAGCCGGCCGAGATGATCGAACGCATCGTCGAGGGCAAGGTCAAGAAGGTGCTCTCCGACTGGGTGCTGCTCGACCAGCCGTTCGTCATCGACCCCGACCGCACCGTCGCGCAGGCGATCAGTGACGTGCAGGCCGTCCTCGGCGAGAAGATCGGCGTCGCCCGGTTCGCCCGCTACGAGGTCGGCAACTGACCGAGGCGCACGAGCGACCCCACGAGCGATCCCACGAGTAAGGAGCCCTGCGGTGACGAAGCGGACCCCCTACCGGCGTGTGCTGCTCAAGCTCTCCGGGGAGGCGTTCTCCGACCCGGCCGTGCAGGGTGGCATCGACCCGACGATCGTGCGTCGCGTCGCCGAGGAGGTCGCGGAGCTCAAGGAGAGCGACGGGACCGAACTGGGGATCGTCGTCGGCGGCGGCAACATCTTCCGTGGGAACTCGCCCGCAGCGGCCGGCATGGACCGCTCCAGCGCGGACCAGATGGGGATGCTCGCCACCACCATCAACGCGCTCGCGCTGCAGGACGCGCTCGAGAAGGCCGGTGTGCAGACGCGCGTGCAGACCGCCATCTCGATGCAGCAGTTCGCTGAGCCCTACATCCGCCGGCGTGCGATGCGTCATCTCGAGAAGGGTCGCGTCGTCGTGTTCGCCGCCGGCCTCGGTGCGCCCTACTTCACGACCGATACGACGGCTGCCCAGCGGGCGCTCGAGATCGGTGCGGAGGCGATCCTCAAGGGCACGCAGGTCGACGGGGTCTACGACCGTGACCCGAACCAGCACAGCGATGCCGTGCGCTTCGAGCACATCGACTTCCTCGCGGTGCTCAACAAGGGCCTGAAGGTCATGGACGCGACCGCGATCTCGCTGTGCATGGACCACGGCCTGCCCATCATCGTCTTCGAGCTGCTGCGCGCCGGCAACATCCGTCGCGTGGTGCGTGGCGAGGACGTGGGCACCATCGTCCATGCAGCGCCCACGGGGTCCGGAGCGGCCTGATCCGCAGCCGGGTCGCGGCCCGGGGCGGACCTCGGGGCGCGCCCTACCATGAGCCGTTCCGCGCGCGGCTCCGACCGTCGCGCCCCTCATAGGAGTGCACGATGAGCATCGAATCGATCATGGCCGATGCGCAGCACCGCATGAGCCAGGCGGTCGCGAAGGTCGGCGAGGACTTCGGGACGATCCGCACCGGACGGGCGAACCCGCAGCTGCTCAACCGCATCGTCGTCGAGTACTACGGCACACCGACGCCGATCCAGCAGCTCGCGAACTTCTCCGTCCCCGAGCCGCGCATCCTCGTCGTCAACCCGTTCGACAAGGCCGCGATCGATGACATCTCGCGCGCCATCGGCGAGGCGGACCTCGGACTCAACCCGTCGTCGGACGGGGTCGTGCTGCGCTGCGTGTTCCCCGAGCTGAGCGAGGACCGCCGCAAGGACTACATCCGGCTGGCGAAGAGCACGGCGGAGGACGGCCGGGTCGCTCTGCGCAACGTCCGTCGCAGCACGCGTGACGCGCTGCAGCGCCTCGAGGACGACGGCGAGGTCGGCAAGGACGAGCACGAGCGCGCCACCAAGCAGCTCGAGGAGCTGACGGCGGTGCACGTGGCCCAGGTCGACAAGGCCCTCGAGGTCAAGGAGAAGGAGCTGCTCGACGTCTAGGGCGCGACGCCCGGACCAGAGCGACCCTATGGAGGCTGAGCCGACCGTCACCCCCGCAGTCCCGTCCCGTTCCGGGCGTGACCTGTTCGCGGCGACCCTCGTCGGCCTCCTGCTCGCCGGGCTGCTCGCGGCGGTGCTCGTGCTCCCGGCCGTCGCGCTCACCATCCTCATCGGTGCGCTGCTCCTGGCCGCGCACGTCGAGCTCGGTCGCCTGCTCGCGGGCCTCGACCGGCCCGTGCACGTCGACGTGCTGATCGTGTCGACGCTCGTGCTGCTCGCCGTGACGCACATGCTCGGAGCCCGCGGTCAGGCCATCGGGCTCGCTGTGCTCACGGTCGCAGCGCTACTGCGTTCCCTCGCCGAGCGTGAGCGTCACGATGTGCTCGGCACGGTGTCGCGCACGGTGCTGCTCGGCGGGTGGCTGACGGGACTCGCGTCCTTCGCGCTGCTGCTGCGCGCGCTCGACGCGCCGATCGTGATGCTCGTCACCGTCGTCGGTGCCGTCGCCGCCGGAGACATCGCTGCCTACGGCGTCGGGTCGCGTCTCGGACGCCGACCGATCGCACCGAGCGTGAGCCCCAACAAGACGTGGGAGGGCTTCCTCGGCGGGATCATCGGCGCCGCACTGTTCGCCGCCGCCGTTCTCCCCCTCGACGGTTCCAGCAGCGTCGTGCGCGGGCTGGTCGTCGGTGCGACGGTCGGCGTCGCCGGGTTCCTCGGCGACCTCGTCGCCTCGATGATCAAGCGCGACCTCGGCGTGAAGGACCTCGGCCGTCTGCTGCCCGGGCACGGTGGCGTGCTGGACCGCGTCGACGGGCTGCTGCTCGGCCTGCCCGTCGGGTACGCGCTGCTCGTGCTGCTGCCATGAGCGTGATCTCGGTCGTCGACCTGTACTCGCTGGACCGGGAGGGACTCGTGTCCCTCATGGCGGAGCTCGGTGAGCCGCGTTTCCGTGCTGCGCAGGTCGCGTCCTGGCTCGTGCGCGGCGTCGACGACCCGCACCGGATGACCGACCTGCCCGGTGCGCTGCGTGAGCGCCTCGCTGAGATGACGGCCGGTTCGACCCCCGAACTCGTCGCCCATCGTGTCGCCGACGACGGCAGGACGCACAAGTTCCTGCTGCGCTTCGCCGACGGCGAGGCGATCGAGACCGTGCTGATGCGCTATCCGCGTCGCGCCACGGTGTGCATCTCCACCCAGGCCGGCTGCGCGATGGGCTGCCCGTTCTGCGCCACCGGCCAGGCCGGACTGCGACGGCAGCTCAGCGCCGGCGAGATCGTCCGCCAGGTCGTCGTCGCGCAGCAGGCGCTCGCGACCGGTCGCGTCGGCGACGTCGAGCTCGGCCCTGCGGGGCTCGAGGGTGGCGGGCCCGACCACGTCACCAACGTCGTCTACATGGGGATGGGCGAGCCGCTCGCGAACCTCGATGCGACCGTGGCGAGCGTGCGCTGGCTCCACGACCCGGAAGGCTTCGGGCTGTCCGCTCGCAGCATCACCGTGTCGACCGTCGGCCTCGTGCCGGCCATCGGACGCCTCGCCGACCTCGGACTCCCGCTGACGCTCGCCGTCAGCCTGCATGCGGCGACCGACACGCTGCGCGATGAACTCGTCCCGATCAACCGTACGCACCCGCTCGTCGAGCTCGAGGACGCGGTGCAGGCCTACCGTGCGCGCACGCGCCGTCGCGTGACCATCGAGTGGTGCCTCATCGGTGACGTCAACGATGACCTGGTGCAGGCGGACGCGCTCGCACGCATCGCGCGTCGCGTCCGCGCGCACGTGAACGTGATCCCGATGAACCCGACACCGGGCGTCCGCTGGAAGGAACCGACCGTGGCACGCACGCAGGCGTTCATCGCACGGCTCGAGCAGGCGGGCGCGACGGTGACGCTGCGCGACACGCGCGGTCGCGATGCGGAGGCCGCGTGCGGCCAGCTGCTCGCCGCCCGCACACTCGGTGACGGCAGCATCCTGCCGGCCGCCCGCGGTGCGGCGGGACGTGTCGATGCGCTGCTCAGCGTCGCCGAAGGCCCCTCTGGAGGTGGACGATGAGCAGCACGCTCGGGATCGTCGCGTTCGTCGCGAGCATCGTGCTCGCCATCGTGATCCATGAGGCCGGCCATCTCGTCAGCGCGAAGCTGTCGGGGATGCGCGCCGACCGCTTCTTCGTCGGCTTCGGTCCGACCCTGTGGTCCACCCGTCGCGGGGAGACGGAGTACGGGCTCAAGGCCGTGCTGCTCGGCGGGTACGTGCGCATCGTCGGGATGGGTGGCGACGACGAGGACATGCAGCTGCCGCTCGTCGACGCGCTGCCCACGGTCACCGACGCTGAGGATGCACGCCGGTGGTGGCCCGCGCTCGAGGCCGAGCTGATCCACCGCGGGACACCGATCGAGCTCGCACACCGCATCCGTGACACGACCCGCGGACTCTCACCGCAGCTCGAGGACGCTGCGCTGCGCGACGCGCTCGCACGGGCGCTCGACCTCGAGCTCCCCGCGAGCACGCGCGTGGGGGATCTGACGCATCGGCTCGTGCGTGGTGACGCGGGGCGCCGCTACAGCGACCGTCCTGCATGGCAGCGCGTGGCCGTGGTCGGGCTCGGACCTGCCACCCACCTCGTGATCGCGTTCCTGCTGCTGTTCGCCGTCCAGAGCGTGTGGCCGCAGCCGACCGGCGAGCTCACGAGCCGGGTCGGGTTCGTGCAGCAGGGTTCGCCCGCGGACCTCGCAGGGGTCGCCGTGGGTGACGTGCTGCTCGCCGTCGACGGCGTCGCGAGCGCGGACTTCCTCGTGCTGCGCGACGCGCTGCGTGCACGGCCGGAGATCCCCACGCTGCTGCGCATCGACCGTGACGGTGCGCAGCTGAGGCTCGACATCGTCCCTGACGCGTTCGAGACCGCCGACGGACCGATCATCGGACTCATCGGCATCTCGACGGAGCCCCAGCTGCGCGATGTCGGCGTCGCGGAGGCGCTGGTCGCCGCGGCGGTCGGCGAGGCCGGCCCGGGGACACCCGGTGGCGTGGTCCCCATGATCGGCGAGTCGGTCCGCGGTCTCGTGCGCATCCTCTCGCCGTCGGGGCTCAGCGGCCTCGTGTCGCAGGCGTTCGGTGGCGAGGAGCGAGCGCCGGACGGAGCGGTGTCGCTGGTCGGCGCCGCGTCGATCGCCGGGCAGGTGGGCGCGCGCGAGGGCGGACTCCCGATCGTGCTGACGCTGCTCGCCGCGATCAACGTGTTCTTCTTCCTGTTCAACCTGGTGCCGCTGCCACCGTTCGACGGGGGACACCTCGCCGTCATCGGCATCGAGTCGACCGTCAACGGCGTGCGCCGTCTCGCCGGACGGGCGGCGGACTTCCGCGTGCGGCCCGAGGCGATCTCCGGTGTGGCGATCCCCGTGATCGCGATCCTCATGCTCCTGCTCGTGACGACGCTCTGGCTGGACGTCACCGACCCGATCCGGCTCTGAAGGTCTGCCCGAAGGCATGAAGGTCGGAAGGACCGCAGGGGCGGCAGATACGCTCCGAGCGCGACTCCGAACCATCGCTGACCGGCGGTGCACCTCCGTCGGGAACCGCTGCCGCGCCCACCCGACGGGCCGCGGCCCCACGACCTCGAGGTCACTGCCGTGAGCGCCACGCTCCCACTCGCACCGGGGACGGCGCCGGCCGATCCCGTCGCGACACCGGACGCTGCACCGGACGGTCCGACGCGCCGCACGACGCGCCGCATCATGCTCGGGCCGCTCGCCATCGGCGGTGACGCGCCCATCAGCGTCCAGACGATGACGGTCACGCCGACCCATGAGGCCGACCTGACGCTGCAGGCGATCGCGTCCGCGCAGGCCGCCGGTGCCGACATCGTGCGCGTCGCCGTCCCGCGCCGTGAGGACGCGGAGGCGCTCGCCCGCATCGCCGAGCACTCGCGCATCCCTGTCATCGCTGACATCCACTTCCAGTGGAAGTACGCGGTCATGGCGATCGAGGCCGGCTGCGCGGGCGTCCGCATCAACCCCGGCAACATCAAGCAGCACGACAAGGTCGCGCTGCTCGGTCGGCTCGCGTCCGAGGCGGGCGTCGCCATCCGCATCGGCGTCAACGGCGGCAGCCTCGAGGACGCGATCCTCGAGGAGTTCGGCGGTCCGACGCCCGAGGCCATGGTCGAGTCGGCGCTGCGCGAGGTGCGACTGCTCGAGGACGTCGACTTCTTCAACACGAAGATCTCGGTGAAGCACTCCGACCCGTGGACGATGATCCGCACCTACCGGCTGCTCGCCCAGGCCTGCGACTATCCGCTGCACCTCGGCGTCACCGAGGCGGGGCCGCTGCACTCCGGGTCGATCAAGTCCGCCGTCGGTATCGGGGTGCTGCTCGCCGAAGGCATCGGCGACACGATCCGCGTCTCGCTCTCGGCCGACCCGGTCGAGGAGGTCAAGGCAGGCATCATGATCCTCGAGGCGCTGCACCTGCGCGAGCGTGGTCTCGACGTCGTCTCGTGCCCGTCATGCGGACGTGCACAGGTCGACGTGTGGACGCTGGCCGAGCAGGTGCAGAAGGGACTCGAGGGTCTCGACGCCCCGCTGCGCGTCGCCGTCATGGGCTGCGTCGTCAACGGACCCGGCGAGGCCCGCGAGGCCGACCTGGGGGTCGCCGCCGGGAACGGCAAGGGCGACATCATCCGGCGCGGCGAGAAGATCGCCACGGTCCGCGAGGAGGACATCGTCGAGGCGATGGTCCACTACGCGACCGAGATGGCCGAGGAGATCCGCCGCGAGCGTGGCGAGGGTGCTCCCGTCGTCGTCTGAAGGCGTTCCCGGCCATCCTCGCGCCGAGGCTGTCCTCGCGGCCCCGACCGGGGGGCCTCCGGCGTGGTAGCGTCGCGTCACCACGTCCCTGAGGGGCCGTGGAGTCCCGCCGGGGTGCCAGCACCCCGACCTGAGCCCGGGACGAACCGACGGCTCTGCACCTCGTCGGCCGGCCCCCGCGGGCCGGCCGTTGCCGTGCTGGGCCGTTGCGGCGGTGCAGGAGCAGGATGGTGCAGGAGCGGGACGCGGCAGCAGGCCGCACCGGATGACAGCAGGAGCACGCGTGCAGGGAGTGGTCGGGACCGCGAACGGCACCGTCGAAGGACGGGTCGCCGAGCTCGCGCGGGCGGAGGCGTCGGCGCGTGGCCTCGCCGTGCTCGATGTGACCGTCGACGGCGCTCGGCCGCCGGTCGTGACGGTGACCGTCGACGTCGACGTGCCCGATCATGGCCGAGTGCCTGCTGGCGAGGGCCCGGCCGAGCCGGTCGACATCGACGTGATCGCGGACCTCGCACGCGCGCTCGACGCCGTCCTGGTGGCCGGTGGCGTGGTGGCCGAGGACGCGACGCTCGAGGTCAGCTCGCCCGGGATCGAACGACCCCTGACGAGCGCTGAGGACCTGGTGCGCAACCTCGGTCGTGACGTCGAGATCGATGCGGGCGATGAGATGTTCCGCGGCCGACTGGTCGCGGTGGAGAACGGTGAGGTCGCGGTCGTCGCGGCCGGGGCCGAACAGCGCGTAGCGCTCGAACGGGTCGCAGCGGCGCGGCTCGTGCTGCCCTGGTGAGGGTGGACGTGGAGGAGGGTGACCGATGAAGATCGACATCGAGGCGCTGCGCGAGATCGAGCGCGAGAAGAGCATCGACTTCCTGACGGTCGTCGACGCCCTCGAGGGCGCGCTCGCCGCCGCGTACAAGCGCTCATCGACCGCGAAGGCGGACGAGGCGCGTGTCACCATCGACCGGGTCTCGGGCGAGGTCACGCTGTACGCACAGGAGCTCGACGACGAGGGCAACATCGTCAACGAGTACGTCGACGAGCCGCGCGACTTCGGCCGCATCGTCGCCCAGACCGCGAAGCAGGTGCTCATCCAGCGTCTGCGCGAGGCGGAGCGCGAGGTCACCTACGGTCAGTTCGTGGGCCACGAGGGTGACATCGTGTCCGGGCAGGTCTCCCAGCAGGGCAACGTCACACTGCTCGAGCTCGGACGCACCGAGGCCCTGCTCCCGTACTCCGAGCAGGTCCCCAACGAGCGACTCGCGCACGGCGCCTACTCCCGCGCGGTCGTCATCGAGGTCCGCAAGCAGCTGCGCGGGGCGCAGATCGTCTGCTCGCGCACGCACCCGGCGCTCGTCGTCGGACTGTTCGCCCTCGAGGTGCCCGAGATCGAGGAGGGCATCGTCGAGATCAAGGGCATCGCGCGTGAGGCCGGCCACCGGACGAAGGTCTCGGTCATGAGCCACGACGCGGACGTCGACGCCGTGGGTGCCTGCGTCGGTCCGGCCGGTGCGCGCGCCCAGGCAGTCCAGCGCGAGCTCCACAACGAGGGCACGGAGCGCATCGACATCGTGCGCTGGGCCGACGACCCCGCAGAGCTCGTCGCGAACTCGCTGTCGCCGGCCAAGATCAGCGACGTGCACCTGTATGCCGATGACGGGACCGCCGTCGTCATCGTCCCGGACTACCAGCTGTCGCTCGCGATCGGCCGCGAGGGGCAGAACGCTCGGCTGGCTGCGAAGCTGACCGGCTGGCGCATCGACATCAAGTCCGAGTCGCAGTTCGCGGAGGAGCAGCGGGCCTTCCAGGCCGCGCTCGACGCCGGGCTGATCGACGAGTTCGGCAACCCGCTGTCCGACGAGGGCGCGAAGGCCATCGAGGAGGCGTACCAGTCCGCCGAGGCGCTCCGGCTGGGGGCGCTCGAGGAGGGCGAGGCGGAGGACGCGCCGGCCGTCGTTGATGGGGGAGAGGACCACTGACCGACCATGTCTCGGGGACCGCGCACCGCGCGACGTACCGTGGCGGCCGCTCAGCGGCGGCCGGTGCGGACGTGCGCCGTGTGTCGTGCGCGTCGCGACCAGGACGCGTTCGTCCGGGTGACGATCGTCGACGCGATGATCACCCCCGATGGCGTGCCCGGTGCGTCCCGACGCCCTGGTCGGGGCGCGTACCTTTGCGCGGACGCGACCTGCGTGGAGCGGGCACTGGCCCGCGAGGGACTGCTGCTGCGGCGCGCCCTGCGCATCGGAGGGACCTGCACGGTCTCGGACGACCTGGATCGCGTCATCACGTCGACGTCGCTCCGGGTGGCCGGGACATCGGACGACGCGATGACGTCGTGAGGAGCATGAACCCGTGAGCAGCAACACCGTCCGTGTCTACGAGCTCGCCAAGGAGGTGGGCCTCGAGAACCGTGAGGTCATCCGCCGACTGACCGACCTCGGCGTCGAGGCCAAGAGCCACTCCTCGTCCGTCAGTGTCGTCGACGCGAAGCGTCTGAAGGACACCATCGGTCGCTCCGCCGAGCAGCGTGAGCGCGAGGACGCCGAGCGTCAGCGTCGCGAGCAGGCGGAGCTCGAGCGCTACCGCAAGATCGAGCAGGTCGCCGCGGCGACCAAGGGCAAGGCCGCGAAGGTCCTTCCGCCGCACCTGCGCGAGCAGCAGGCCGCGAAGGCGGCCGCCGAGGCCGCTGCGGCTGCGGCCGCCGCCGCTCCGGCCACAGCTCCCGCGACAGCCGTCGAGCCGGAGGCCGGTGCTGCGAGCGTGCCCGACGCTGTGGCCGCGACCGCAGCCGGCGCTGCTCCCGCAGTCGACGCACCGTCCGCTCCGGCGGATCCGTCCGTGGACGGTGGCGCCGATCAGCCCAAGCGCATGCCCGGCGCACCGCCGGTCCGTATGCCGGGCGCACCGCTGCGCCCACCCGCCCCCGGTGGCGTCACACCCGCGGTTCCCGGTCCGGCCTCGCCGACCGAGGGGCTGACCGTCCGTCGCACCCGTCCGGATGGCGGCCTCCCGCAGGAGGGCGCGGGACGCCGCATCATCCCGCCGCCGCTGCGTGAGGCGCGACCGCGTCCGCCGGGCGCCGGTGCTGGTGCGCCAGGTGCCGGTGCTCCGGTGCGTGGCCGTCCTGCGCCGGGTGCGGGCGCACCGACCTCCCCGTACCGCCAGACGCCGGGTCGTGCCGGCCCGGGTGCCGGCGCGGGTGCGCCTCGCACCGGTCCCGGTGGTGGCCCCGGCGGCCCCGGTGGCGGACCGCGCAGCGGTCCCGGCGGTGGGCTCGGTGGACCGGGCAGCGGGAAGACGCGCAAGAAGAAGCGTCGCGACCGTCAGACCCCTGAGGAGCAGGAGCTGCGCGGCCCGATGCGTCGCGACATCCCGCTCGACCAGCAGGTCACCACGGACCGCGTCGAGGTCGTCTCGGGCATCACCGTCGGCGAGCTGGCCGACAAGCTCGGCGTCGCCGGCTCCGCACTGGTCAAGAAGCTGTTCGAGATGGGCGAGATGGCGACCGTCCAGCAGACCCTGCCCGACGACACCGTCGAGATCCTCTGTGAGGACCTCGGGGTCGCCGTCTACTTCCTGTCCGAGGAGGAGCTCGAGTTCGGTGTCGAGGTCCCCGACGACGACGAGACGCTGGTCACGCGTCCGCCGGTCATCACGGTCATGGGCCACGTCGACCACGGCAAGACGCTGCTGCTCGATGCGATCCGGACCACCGACGTCATCTCCACCGAGGCCGGTGGCATCACCCAGCACATCGGTGCCTACCAGGTCACGCGGAACGGCCGCGCGATCACGTTCATCGACACTCCGGGCCACGAGGCGTTCACCGCCATGCGCGCCCGCGGTGCTCAGGTGACCGACGTCGCCATCCTCGTCGTCGCTGCCGACGACGGGGTGAAGCCACAGACCGCCGAGGCGATCAACCACGCGAAGGCCGCGAAGGTCCCGATCGTCGTCGCGATCAACAAGTGCGACCTGCCTGCCGCGGACCCGATCCGTGCCCGCGCGCAGCTGACCGAGTACGGCCTCGTCGCGGAGGACCTCGGCGGAGACGTGCCGATGGTCGAGGTGAGCGCGATGGCGAAGACCGGTCTGGATGACCTCCTCGAGATCGTGCTGCTCCAGGCCGACATGCTCGAGCTGCGCTCGAACCCGGAGAAGCAGGCGCGTGGCCGTGTCATCGAGGCGAACCTCGACCGCGGACGTGGTCCTGTCGCGACGCTGCTCGTGCAGGCCGGGACGCTGCGCCGCGGTGACATCCTCGTCGCCGGCACGGCCGACGGTCGTATCCGTGCGATGTTCGACGAGAACGGTGCTCCCGTGGAGGAGGCCGGCCCGGCACGTCCGGTCCAGGTCCTCGGGCTCGACGAGGTCCCCGAGGCCGGCGACGAGTTCCGCGTCGTCGACGCCGAGCGCTTCGCCCGTGACGTCGCGGAGCGGCGTTCGGCGCGCGAGCGGCGCAAGGAGCTGGCCGACCGTCGCCCGACGACCCTCGAGGAGTTCACCTCGGCGGTCGAGGCCGGCGACCGCGCCACCCTCAACGTCATCATCAAGGCCGACGTGTCCGGTTCCGCCGAGGCCCTCGAGGACGCGCTGCTCAAGCTCGAGCTCGAGGAGGTCCAGGTCCGCGTCATCCAGAAGGGTGTCGGCGCGATCTCCCAGGGCGACGTTCGCCTCGCGGAGGCGTCGAACGCGATCATCGTGGCGTTCAACGTGCGGCCGGGCACCAACGTCCGCGAGGAGATCGCACGCACCGGCGTCGACGTGCGCACCTACCGGATCATCTACGAAGCCATCGAGGACATCGAGCTGTCCGTGCGGGGGCTGCTGGCTCCCGAGCAGCGCGAGCAGACCCTGGGCGAGGCGGAGGTGCGCGAGATCTTCCGCGTCCCGCGCATCGGCGTCGTCTCCGGCTGCATGGTCACGCAGGGCGTCGTGCGCCGCGAGGCGAAGGTCCGTGTCGTGCGCGACGGCATCGTGCTCGTCGAGGACACGATGAGCTCGCTGCGCCGCTTCAAGGATGACGCCAAGGAGGTCGCGCAGGGCTTCGAGTGCGGCATCGGCCTCGAGAAGTTCCAGGACGTCAAGGTCGGCGACGTGATCGAGGCGTTCGAGATCATCGAGGTCGCGAGGACCTGACCTCGTGCGGGAGGAGCGTCGTGCGGCAGGAGCGGGTGCATCATGCGATCGCACTGCTCGAGCTGCATCTCCCGGGCGCGGCCAGCCGCAAGGATCGACGGGCGCACGTCCAGCGGCTGCGGCGGGGGCTCGTCGACGACCTCGGATGCAGCGTCGCGGAGGTCGGCGGGTCCGAGACGTGGCAGCGGGTCGTGCTCGGTATCGCTGTCGCCGAGGCGACCGCGACCGGCATCGACCGGGTCGTGGAGCGCATCGTCCCGATGGCCGAACGTGACCCGGGGGTGGTCGTGACCCGGCTCGAGGTGCGGCGTGACACGCTCGACACCGACGGCTGAGACGACACGACAGCGAGGAGCGATGATGGCACGCAGAGGCAGCCCGAGGGTCGCACGTGACGTGCGCGCGGCGATCGCCGATGCGCTCGGGACGATCGTGTCGGACCCGCGACTCACGCTCGTGACGATCACCGAGGTCGAGCTGACCCCCGACCACGAGCACGCGACCGTCTACTGGTCCACACCCGATCCGGCCCTGCTGTCCGACGATCGCCGGGCGCGCGGACCACGCCCGTCGCGCGTCGACGAGGTCGCGGCCGGGCTCGCGGCTGCGACGCCGATGCTGCGCGGCGCGGTGGGACGCCGGGTCCGGCTGCGTGTCACCCCTGAGCTGCGCTTCCGGCCCGACCCGGTCGCCGGGCAGGTCGAGATGGTCGAGCGGCTGCTGCGCGACGTGCTGCCCGAGGGCGCGACGACGGACGTGTCGCAGGAGCGACCGGAGGGCGGGACGGGGCAGGACGCATGAGCGAGGGCGGACCGGAGGGCGTCCTCATCGTCGACAAGCCGGCCGGGATGACCTCGCATGATGTGGTCGACCGGGTGCGTCGGATCGCGGGCACGCGCCGCGTCGGTCACACCGGGACGCTCGACCCGTCGGCGACCGGGGTACTGGTGCTGTGCCTCGGCCGGGCGACCCGGCTCGTCACCGCGCTGCAGGCAGGGACCAAGACGTACGCGGCGGTGGCGCAGCTCGGTGTGACGACGACCAGCGAGGACCTCGACGGCGAGGTCCTGACCCGGACCTCCGCGGCGCACCTGGACGAGGACACCGTGTGCGGTGCGCTCGGGGCGTTCCAGGGCGAGATCGATCAGGTCCCGCCGATGGTCTCCGCGATCCGCGTCGACGGCGAACGGCTCCACGAGCGTGCCCGCCGCGGCGAGGTCGTCGACCGTCCGGCGCGCCGCGTCGTGATCGAGAGCATCCTGCTCGACCGCTTCACCCCGGGGGAGACGGCCGAGGTCGGCTTCCTCATCGCCTGCTCGGCCGGGACGTACGTGCGCAGCATCGCGCGCGACCTGGGGGAACGGCTGGGCGTCGGTGGAGCGCTCGCCTCACTGCGCCGCGTCGCCAACGGGCCGTTCGTCGCGACCGAGGCGGTCACGCTCGCACAGCTCGAGGAGGACCCGTCGGCGCTCGCACGTCACCTGCTCGCCCCGCTCGACGCGCTCGCCCGCGCCGTCGACCTGCACGACGTGCCCGATCCGGCCACGCAGCGTTCGCTCGTGACCGGCGTGCGGCCGGCACGGCTGGGCATCGCACTCGATGCGCAGCGGACCACGGCGCTGACCGGCGACGGGCGCCTGCTCGTCGTCGTCGGTCCCGGCCAGGACGGGCCGCAGCATCTCGTGTGGTCGCAGCCCGAGGACCTCGCGTGACGTCCGTCGTCACCATCGGCAACTTCGACGGTGTGCACCGCGGGCATCTCACGCTCATCGCACGCACCACCGCCGAGGCCACGCAGCGTGGTGCGCGCGCGGTCGCGCTCACCTTCGACCCGCACCCGGCTGCCGTGCTGCGTCCGGACGCGGTGCCCGCCGCCCTGCAGTCGCTCGAGGAGCGCACGGCGCTGCTGCGCGAGAGCGGCTGCGACGAGGTCGTCGTCGTGCCCTTCGATGCCGCCTTCGCCGCGCAGGGCCCGGAGGAGTTCGTCGATCGGCTGCTCGTCGACCGGTTGGCGGCCGAGCTCGTGGTCGTCGGGACCAACTTCCGGTTCGGTCGGGCCGCCGCCGGCGACGTCGCGCTGCTGATCGCGCTCGGCGAGCAGCGGGGCTTCGGCGTCGAGGCCATCGGACTCGTGGACCTCGGGGATGGTCCGGTGTCGTCGAGCGCGTTGCGGTCGCAGCTCGCCGCTGGCGACGTGGAGGTCGTCGCGCGCGGGCTCGGACGTCCGTTCAGCCTGACCGGCGAGGTCGTCCACGGTGAGGGCCGCGGTCGCACGATCGGGATCCCGACCGCGAACGTCGCCGTCGCAGAGGGCCGCGCGCTCCCCGCGGACGGCGTCTACGCCTGCTGGGCCGGTGCCGAAGGTGGGGGACGCACGCCGGCGGTGGTCAACATCGGCTGGCGGCCGACCTTCGCAGGCACCTCACGCAGCGTGGAGGCCCACCTGCTCGTCGACGACGGACCGGACCTGTACGGGCAGCGGCTGACCCTCGAGTTCGTCGCACGGGTCCGCGGCGAGCAGCGCTTCGAGGGTCCGGAGGCGCTCGTGGCGCGCATCCACGAGGACATCAGGATGGCCCGGGAGCTGCTGCTCGCGCCGTGATCGAGGCCCAGAACGGCCCTAGGGGGGTCCACGGACGGTCCAGACGGCCGTTTGCCCTCTGAGGGTCCCTGTGCGACACTGTGGGGGTCCGAGCCGACGTGGCTCGGCCTCGCCGTGCCCGTTCGGGCGTCAGGCACCCACCGTCCCAGGGCGGTCCCGTCGCACCGTCGTGGTGCTCGGGAGCAGGTTCCTCACGGTAGGTGGACCACCTGGTCCGCCGCCGGCCCGACTGCGCAGGGAACTGACACGACAAGGAACGACGTTGGCGACCGAACTTCCCGCGGACAAGCAGGCCATCATCGACCGCTTCGCCCGCACGCCCGGTGACACGGGCTCGCCCGAGGTGCAGATCGCACTGCTCACGCAGCGCATCTCGCACCTGACGGCACACCTGCAGGAGCATCGCCTCGACCACCACACGCGTCGCGGCCTGCTGCTCATGGTCGGTCAGCGCCGCCGGCTGCTCAACTACCTGCGCAAGCAGGACATCGAGCGGTACCGGTCGCTGATCGAGGAGCTGGGTCTCCGCCGCTGAACCATCCGGGCCGGGACGACGTCCCGGCCCCGCCGTTGCTGGCCCCGATCGTCATCAGGGCCGGAGCGGCGATCGACAACCGCACACATCCGCAGGAGCACCGCCCCGATCGCCTCGGTGGTCAGTGGCGACGCCTCGGGCCGCAGCCTTGAGCCGGTCCGAGACGTCCCCACTGATGCACCGGTGCCAGGGGTGGGCTCCTATCCCGCGCACCGCGCGGGCGAGAACAAGGAGGCCCCCACGTGGGAGCACTCGGTAAGCACGAGATGACCGTCGACATCGACGGCAAGCAGTTCACCTTCGAGGCCGGCAAGATCGCGGCCCAGGCCGGCGGGGCAGTCATCATCTCCCTCGGTGACACCAAGGTCCTCTCCACGACCACCGCGTCGCGCAGCCCGAAGGAGTCACTCGGCTTCTTCCCGCTCACGATCGAGGTCGAGGAGCGCATGTACGCGAACGGCCGCATCCCCGGCTCGTTCTTCAAGCGTGAGGGCCGCCCGTCCGAGAACGCCATCCTCACCTGCCGCCTCACCGACCGTCCGCTCCGGCCGACGTTCGCCGAGGGTCTGCGCAACGAGGTCCAGGTCGTCAACACCGTCCTGCAGACCGCGCAGTTCGACCCCTACGACGTCGTCGCCATGAACGGCGCGTCGCTCTCGACCATGATGGCCGGCATCCCGTTCGACGGGCCGGTCGCTGCGATCCGCTACGCCATGCTGCGTGACGGTTCCTGGGTCGCGTTCCCGTCCTTCGAGGAGCTCGCCGAGGAGGCCGTGTTCAACATGGTCATCGCCGGCCGCGTCGAGGACTCCGGCGAGGTCGCCATCCTCATGATCGAGGCCGAGGCGACCCCGGACGCCATGCTGCACATCGAGATGGGTGCGACCGCTCCGACCGAGCAGGTCGTCGGCGACGCGATCGAGAAGGCCAAGCCGCTCATCCGCGAGCTGTGCGAGGCGCAGCAGCGCTTCGTCGACCTCGCTGGCGTGCGTGACGCCGGTGAGTTCAAGCTGTTCGTCGACTACGCACCGGCGGTCTTCGACGCGGTCTCCGCGGCCGGAGCCAAGGACGTCGAGGCCGTCTACCGCGACGCCTCGCTCGGCAAGGAGCTGCGCGACGAGAAGCTGTCCGAGGTCCGCAGCGCGGTCGTCGACCGTGTGCTCGCCGACGGCGTCGACGGTGTCGACGAGGGTGTGCTCTCCGGCCAGGCCCGTGAGGCGTTCCGTTCGCTCGAGAAGAAGGTCGTGCGTCGCCTGATCGTGACCGAGGACTTCCGTGTCGACGGTCGTGGCCCCAAGGACCTGCGTCCGGTCGCCGCCGAGGTGGGACTCCTCCCGCTGACGCACGGCTCTGCGCTGTTCACGCGTGGCGACACGCAGGTGCTGTCCGTCCTCGCGCTCGGCACGACGCGCGAGGGCCAGCGGCTCGACACCCTCGACCCTGAGGACGAGAAGCTGTTCATGCACCACTACAACATGCCGCCGTACTCGACCGGTGAGACCGGCCGCGTCGGCTCGCCGAAGCGTCGCGAGATCGGTCACGGTCTGCTCGCCGAGCGTGCGATCGTCCCTGTGCTCCCGAGCACCGAGGACTGGCCGTACGCGATGCGCGTGGTGTCCGACATCATGAGCTCGAACGGCTCGACGTCGATGGGCTCGGTCTGCGCCACTTCCCTCGCGCTCATGGACGGCGGCGTGCCGACGCACGCGCCGGTCGCGGGCATCGCGATGGGCCTGGTGTTCGAGGAGGGCAAGTACACGACCCTCACCGACATCCAGGGCGTCGAGGACTTCTACGGCGACATGGACTTCAAGGTCGCGGGTCCCGAGGGCTTCATCACGGCCCTGCAGCTCGACACGAAGCTCTCCGGTATCCCGACGCAGGTCCTGGCCGACGCGCTGCTCCAGGCGCGTGACGCACGGCTCGAGATCCTCCGGGTCATGAACGAGGCGCTCGCTGAGCCGCGTGCCGAGGTCGCCGGGAACGCTCCGCGTGTCGAGGTCATCTACATCCCGCAGGACAAGATCGGTGAGGTCATCGGTCCGCGCGGCAAGATCATCAAGGAGCTCGTCGAGCAGACGGGCGCCCAGATCGATGTCGACGAGGAGGGCGGTCGCGGGGTCGTCAAGATCTACGCGACGAGCGCCGAGCAGGCGTCGTCCGCACGTGACCGCATCAACGCGATCGCGAACCCGACGCTGCCCGAGGTCGGCGAGCGCTACCAGGCGACCGTCGTCAAGACGGTCGACTTCGGTGCGTTCGTCAGCCTCACGCCGGGCACCGACGGCCTGCTCCACATCTCGGAGCTCGGCAAGATGGTCGGCAAGCGGCTGGACCACTCCGAGGACGCCGTGAGCGTCGGCCAGCAGGTGCTGGTCGAGGTCAAGGAGGTCCTCGAGGGCGGACGTCGCTTCAAGCTCGAGTACGTGGGCGAGAAGGCCGAGCCGGCCGAGGGCTCCGACCGTCCCCGCGGCGGCGACCGCGGTGGCGACCGTGGCGGCGACCGTGGCGGACGCGGTGGTGACCGCGGTGGACGTGGCGGTGACCGGGGTGGTGACCGGGGCAGCAATGCTCCTGCCGCCGCTCCCGCCGCCGCTCCTGCCGACGCTGATGGTGAGTCGGGCAGCGGCGAGGGCCGTACCCGCAGCCGCAGCCGGAGCCGCTCGCGCGACTGAACGGACCTGCAGCATCTCGGAGGGCCGCGACCTGCGTCGCGGCCCTCCGGCGTCGGACAGGTCATCGGTACGGGAGTGTGCTCGGAGCACGACCTACGCTCATGACCGATGGCCGGGAGGGCAGCAGTGACGAAGCAGCGCATCGGACTCATCGGGGCCGTGGGCCGGCTCGGGTCCGTCCTCGCCGTGGCGATCGCGGCTGCGGAGGACCTCGAACTGGTCGCGGCGGTCTCGCCCGCGCATGCCGGCAGCCGACTGGGTGAGGTGGTGCGGACCCTTCCCGAGGGCTCCCCGGCAGCCGACCTGATCGTCGCGGGCTCGCTCGAGGCGCTCAGCGCTGCGCGGGTCGACGTCGCCGTCGAGGTCACCGGACCGGCGAGTGTCGGCCCGAACCTGCGGTGGCTGCTCGAGCAGGGCATCCATGCGGTCGTGGGAGCGACCGGGCTGGCCGCTGACGACCTCGAGGCCGCCCGAGCGCTCGCCGATGCAGGACCGGCGCGGGCACTGATCGTGCCGAACTTCTCGATCGGCGCGGTGCTCGTCGAGCGCTTCGCGGCCGAGGCCGCACGCCATCTCCCGCACGTGGAGATCATCGAGCTCCATCACGACCGCAAGCTCGACGCGCCGTCGGGGACCGCGATCGCGACGGCTGCGGCCATCGCCCGCGCGCGTGGTTCGGCTGCGCCTGCACCGGCCGGTGTGGATGGTCCTGCGGTCGCTCCCGGAGCGCGCGGCTCGCTCCAGCACGGAGTCCCCGTGCACGCCGTCCGCCTCCCGGGCCTGCTCGCACACGAGGAGGTGCTGCTCGGCGGTGAGGGACAGCTGCTGACCCTGCGGCATGACACCACCGACCGCACGGCGTTCGTCGCCGGCGCGCTGCTCGCCTGCCGGAGCGTGCCCCATCTCGATGGTCTCGTCGTCGGGCTCGGGGAGCTGCTCTGAACCGGCGGTCATCGAGGTGAACCGCTAGCGTCCTCTGCTCTGCGCGAGCGGACCGGACGGACGAGGGACCGAGTGTCGATGGAGCAGTCCACCGAGCAGGCCATGGACCGGTCCGCAGCGGAGACGTCGGATCACTACGTCGAGGCGCTGCAGCGCTTCCGTGGCGACGTGCGGATGATGGAGCAGGTCCTCGCGACGATGATCGAGCGCGGTGCGCCGCGCACCGAGGCTCACCTCGGACTGATGCTCGACGAGTACCTCGCCGGTCGCTCGCTGCGCAAGGCCCGTGCGATCATCGGTCAGCTCGACGAGCTGGGCGTGAGCATCGACCCGGCCCGCCAGTACGACGTCGCCATCGCGACGGCCACGTCGGGCAGCGCTGGCGAGGCCGTCGAGATCATCGACCGCCTGATGGCGCAGCAGCGCGATCCGTCACCCGGGCAGGTCCCGGCCGTGCTCGACCTGATGCTCGGGGCCCGACGCACGCCGCAGGCATGGTCGCTGTTCCGTCGCATGCGCTCACGCAGCCAGCGTCCGAGTCCCGATGCGCACCTCGCGCTGCTCATCGACGCGATCCAGCGCCGCGCGGCGAAGGACTCGGTGGCGGTCATCACCAGCATGCAGGAGGCCGGGCATCGCATCCCGGACGCGCGCATCGCGCCGCTCGTCCGCATGCTGGTCGGTCTCGGTCAGCTCGAGCGTGCCCTCGAGGTGCTCGCTGTCGCCGAGCGTGCCGCGGCGGCCGGGCAGTGCGCGCTCCCGAGTGATGACGCCTACGGCGCGGTGCTCCATGCGCTGGCTGCGAAGGGCCGTGTCGACGACGTCGTCGCCGTCGCACAGCGCCTCACCGCGTCCGGGGGGACGCTGTCGAGCCATCACCGCAACGCCGTGCTCGCGGCCTCGATCGCCTCGGCGGACTTCGAGGCGGCCTGGACGGAGACGGAGCGCATGTGGGCCGACGCCTGCCTGCCGACCGGTGCGAACCTCGAAGGACTGCTCGACCTCAGCCTCGCCGCCGGAAACGTCGCGCGCGCCGCCGGGGTCCTCGACCTGCTGCTCGTCATCGGTGTCCCGGTGACCCCGCAGCGCAGCGGGGCCGTCCTGCGCGCGGAGATGGCCGCGGACGGGCTCGACCGCGCCCTGCCCGTCGCCGCGACCCTGCTCGACCAGGGACTGGTCTTCGACCGGGCGACCGCACGCGACCTCGTCGAGCGGCTCGTGCGGTCGCGACGCCTCGACGAGGCCCGCAGCTGGTTGACCCGGTTCCGCTCCGCCGGGACGCTCACGCAGGGCCGCAGCTACGGCTCGCTGCTCACGGCGCTCGTCGCGGCGAAGCGTGTCGATGACGCCGTCGCACTGCTCGAGGAGATGGTCGCCGGCCGCATCCGTCCCGAGCAGGCCGATCTCGCGCGGCTCGTGAGCGGCCGCATCAAGGCCGCAGACATCGACGCGGCCGAGCGGATCCTCGCCGCCGCATCGAGCGTCGGCGTGCATGCCGACGAGGCCACGTTGCGTGAGCTCATGTGGACCCACGCGCGCAGGAGCGACGTGGCCGCGGTCGACCGCATCGGCGTCCTGCTCGTCGCGTCAGGGGTCACCCCTGACGAGCGACACGAGAAGGCGCGCGCCTGGGCGTCGGGGGAGACAGCGCGCCGGCTCGAGGACTCGGAAGCGGGCGCGAGCGAGGTCAGCGCGAGCGAGGTCAGCGCGAGCGGAGCCGACATGCCTGCTGACGCTGCGGTCGATGCTTCGCCGGCCGCCGTGCCGCCGGCCGAGGCTGCGCCGGTCGACGCGCCGCCGGTCGCCGCCTCAGACGAGCGGGGCTGACGCCGGGAGGAGCTGGGTACGCACCAGCTCCGCGTAGCGACCGTCGGCTGCGAGCAGCTCCGTGTGCGTGCCCCGCTCCACGATCCGTCCGCCGTCGAGCACCACGATCTCGTCGGCCTCGACGACCGTCGAGAGCCGGTGCGCGATGACGAGCGCGCTGCGACCCTCGAGGGCGTCGGTCAGCGCCTGCTGCACGAGCCGTTCGCTGCTGGCGTCGAGGTGCGCGGTCGCCTCGTCGAGCACGACGATCGCCGGGTCGCGCAGCAGCATCCGAGCGATCGACAGGCGCTGCTTCTCCCCGCCGGAGAAGCGGTAGCCACGCTCTCCAACGACCGTGTCGTAGCCGTCGGGGAGCCGGTCGATGACGTCGTGGATGCGTGCCGAACGGGCCGCAGCGACCAGCTGCTCGTCGGTCGCACCGGGCTGGGCGTAGCGCAGGTTGGACGCGACCGAGTCGTGGAACAGGTGCGGGTCCTGGCTGACCACGCCGATCACGGCGCGCAACGACTCGAGGGTGAGGTCGCGGACGTCATGGCCGTCGACGGTCACGCGTCCCTCGGTGACGTCGTAGAGGCGTGGGAGCAGCGAGGCGAGCGTCGACTTCCCTGCGCCCGACGGCCCGACGAGCGCCACCGTGCGTCCAGGGGCGATCTCGAGGTCGACACCGTCGAGCACGATCGCACCGGGCTCCCCGTCGTGGGCGGAGCGCGGTCCCTCGAGCGATGCGAGCCCCACCCCGTCACCGGTCGGGTAGCGGAAGGTGACGCGCTCGAGCCGGACGTGACCACGCGGTTCGGGCAGCGCGACGGCGCCGTCACGTTCGGTGATGCTCGCTGGCAGGTCGAGGACCTCGAAGACGCGCTCGAAGCTGACGAGCGCCGTCATCAGGTCGACGCGTGCGTTCGACAGCTGAGCGAGCGGCCCGTACAGCTGCGTCACGTACAGCCCGAGCGCGACGACCGTGCCGATCTGCACCTCGGGATCGGTGATGACGGTGCGTCCACCGACGAGGTAGACGAGTGCGGTCGCGAGCGCACCGACGAGTCCGAGCGCAGCGAACAGCGCCCGTCCATGGATCGCCGTGCGCACGCCGATGCGCGCGACCTGCTCGGCCCGGTCCGCGAAGGCATCGACCTCGTCATCGACGCGTCCGAACAGCTTGACCAGCAGTGCGCCGGAGACGTTGAAGCGCTCCGTCATCGTCGAGTTCATGTCCGCGTTGAGGGCCATCGACCGGCGTGCGAGCGCCTGCAGGCGGCGCCCGACCACGCGCGCGGGGATGATGAACAGCGGCAGGAGGGAGATCGCGAGCAGCGTCACGCGCCAGTCCAGCGTCGCCATCACCGTCACGGTGACGATGACCCCGATGAGGTTGTCGACGATGCCGCCGAGCGTGCCCGTGAGCGCGCGCTGCGCGCCGATGACGTCGTTGTTCAGGCGCGTCACGAGCGCACCGGTCTGTGTGCGCGTGAAGAACGCGATCGGCAGGCCCTGGACGTGCCGGAAGAGCCGGGTCCGCAGCTCCAGGATGAAGCCTTCACCGATGCTCGAGGACAGCAGCCGCTCGACCATCGACAGCCCGGCCACGAGCACCGCGACGAGCAGCAGTCCACCGGCGAGCCGCCACAGGAGTCCGAGGTCACCCTGCGGGATCGCGCGGTCGATGATGAGCCGGATGAGCTGCGGTGGCACGGCAGAGATGATCGACACGGTGACGATGAGCACGATGTAGCCGGCGATGCGGCGCGCGTAGGGACGGGCCAGCCCGATCGCGCGGCGGGCGACGGCGCGGTCGAAGCGCCGGTTCTGCGCTTCCTCGCGCGCGAACATCGCCGACATCATCATGCCCATCATCGGGTTCTGCACCGTCGCCTCCGGGTCCGGCTCCCGCGGTCGGGTACCGGCACAGGGCTAGTCTGCCCCACCGGTGAGGCAAGGGTGGACGCGTTGGACGAGCAGCTCGAGGATCCGACCCGTCGTGCCCTCCTCGCCCGGTTCCTGACCGATCCCGACGGGGACGTCTTCGCCATCACCGGGCTCCCTGAGGTCGTCAAGGGCGCGGTGTTCGCGCGCTACTCGCGCTCCCCGTCGAGCGTGAAGGACCTGCTCGTCGACGAGTTCGCCTCCGACCTCGATGATGGCGGGGTCGCCGAGCGCGCTGACGCGCTCTACGCACGGGTGTTCGGTGACTACGGGGACGACTCGGTCGCGCAGCTGGGCGGTGCGCACGTCGCGCTCGAGGGCATCTCGAACGTGGCCACCAAGCGCATCGAGTGGGGGAGGCTGGCCGCCTACCTCGAGCAGTCGACGCGCTACATCGCCTACGACCAGCAGGTCGATGGCCGCTACCGCTACCACCGCGAGGCGGCGATCATGGCCGGCCCGCATGCCGAGCGCTACGAGGCGGTGCTCGACCACCTCTTCGACACCTACGCCGCGCTGCTCCCCGTCGTGATCGGCTGGGTGCGTGAACGCTTCCCGCGTGACGAGGAGACGAGCGAGCGCGCCTGGCAGGCCGCGACCCGCGCGAAGGGACTCGACCTTCTGCGTGGCCTGCTCCCCGCCGCGACGACCGCGAACGTCGGCATGTTCGCATCGGGTCAGGCGTACGAGATGCTGCTGCTGCGGCTCGCGTCCGATCCGTTGGCCGAGTCGCGCGACCTCGGCGGTCGGCTGCTGCACGAGTTGCGCAAGGTCATCCCGTCGTTCGTCACGCGGGTCGATCGTCCGGACCGTGGTGGCGTGTGGAGCGACTACCTCGCGACCACCCGCGAGGACACCCGCGCGCTCGCAGCACGTCACGTCATCGGTCCCGTCGACGCGCCCGACGCGCCCGTCACGCTCGTCGACTGGTGGCCGCGCGACCCGGTCGACGCGGAGGTCGCGCTGGTCGTCGCCGCGCTGCTGCCGCACGTCACCCACTCCGAGCAGCAGCTCGAGGCGCAGGTGCGCACGTGGCCGGCGGAGCAGCGCGCCGAGGTCCTGCGTGCCTACGTCGGGGAGCGCGTCAACCGCCGGCACCGACCGGGCCGCGCCTTCGAGCGGGTCGTCTACCGCTTCGACGTGCTCGGGGACTACGGCGGCTTCCGCGACCTGCAGCGGCACCGCATGTGCACCATCGAGTGGCAGCGGCTCACCACCGAGCACGGCTACGACACCCCGTCGGAGCTCGCCGAGGCCGGGGTCGCCGACCGCTGGCACGAGGCCATCGGGCGGGCCGAGGCGCTGCACCGTGACCTCGTGCGTGACCATCCGGAGGAGGCGCAGTACGTCGTGCCGTTCGCGTTCCGAATCCGGTACTCGGTGCAGATCAACGCGCGCGCGGCGATGCAGATGCTCGAGCTGCGCTCCACGCCCCAGGGGCATCCGCAGTACCGCAGCATCGTGCAGGCGATGCACCGGGCGATCGCGGACGTCGCTGGCCACACGGCCGTCGCGGACGCGATGGTGCACGTCGACCATGGCGCGGGCGACCTCGAGCGTCTCGCCTCGGAGCGCGCGCTCGATCGCCGGCGTGCCGACCGGGCAGCGGGCTGAGGGTCCGCGGACGGAGGGCCCGCGGGGCTCGTCGCCGGTGCGACCAGCGGGTCCGGGGCAGCGGTCGAGGACTAGGCTGGAGGCGACAGGGCTCGCTGGGGCAGGCTCGCCGAGGACGTCATCGCCGAGGAGGCTGGAGCGCCGTGACCGTGACGACCGGACCGGACGCGATCGGGCGTGTCATCACCGCGCTCGCGACGCCGTTCCTGCCGGACGGCTCACTCGACCTGCCGGGCGCGGCGGTCCTCGCACGTCACGTCATCGCCTCAGGATCGGACGGGCTCGTCCTCGGCGGCACGACGGGGGAGTCGCCGACCCTGCGCGACACCGAGCTGTGGGACCTCGTCGGCGCCGTGCGTGAGGCGGTGCCCGACGGTGCGCGCATCACGGTCGGGACCGGCACGAACGACACGAGCCGCTCCGCCGAGCGGACGGTCCGGGCGACCGAGGCAGGCGCCGACGGTGTGCTCGTCGTGACCCCCTACTACAACCGGCCGTCGCAGGCCGGGCTCGTCGCGCACTTCACGGCGGTCGCCTCAGCGACCGATCTGCCCGTGCTGCTCTACGACATCCCGTCACGCACAGGCCGCGAGATCGACGTGGACACGCTCGTCACCCTCTCGCGCGTGCCCAACATCATCGGCGTCAAGGACGCGACGGGTCGCGCGGACAAGACCGCGGACGTGGTGCTCGCGACGCGTGGCGCGCCGGGTGGCTTCGACGTGTGGTCCGGATCCGACGAGGTGAACCTGCCGCTGCTCAGTGTCGGAGCGGTCGGTGTCGTCTCGGTCGCCGCGCACCTCGCAGGCCCGGAGATCGCCGAGATGGTCGCGGTGCACACGACCGATCCGATCCGCGCGCGCGAACTGCACCTCGCCTGCATGCCGCTGCACCGGGCGCTCTTCCTCGAACCCAACCCCGGACCGTTGAAGGCGGCCCTGCGTGCGCGCGGACTGCCTGCCGGACCCGTCCGCCTGCCCCTCGCCGACACCGGTGCGGACGTCAGCGCCCGCGTGCTCGACGCGCTGTCCGCACTCGAGGCGCGCCGCAACCCCTGACCAGCAGCGCCATCACCGTCGGGGAGACCGGCTCGCGCGCGACGTGAGCCGGCCGCTCCGCTGGCGCCAGCCCTCACGTCCCTACCACGACCACGACACGACCACGACGCGACCACGACACGCCAACGAGTACACGAGGAGCACACATGCCGAAGACCTCCACCACGAAGGGCCGCAGCCGTAGCGACCGGGCCGACGGGAACCCGCCGGTCGAGGTCACCTTCCTCGGTGGGCTGGGCAGCATCGGCCGCAACATGGCCACCATCGAGGTCGACGGGCGGGTCGCGGTCGTCGACTGCGGCGTGCTGTTCCCCGACGCCGAGCATCTCGGGGTCGACCTGATCCTTCCCGACTGGCGCTGGCTCGTCGCGCGCGGTGACGACATCGAGGCGGTCTTCCTCACCCACGGCCACCTCGACCACATCGGCGCGCTGCCCTACCTGCTGCGCGACCTCGGCCGGTCACTGCCCGTCTACGGCACGAAGCTCACGCTCGCGTTCGTCGCATCGATCCTGCGGGAGTGGCCCGACCTCGTCCCGCCCGACCTGCGCGAGATCGTTCCCGGCACGACCATCGAGCACGCGCCGTTCACCGTCGACGTCGTCCAGGTCTCGCACTCCATCCCGGACGGGTGCGCGTTCGCCTTCATGACCCCGCACGGGACGATCGTCCACACCGGGGACATCAAGCTCGATCAGACGCCGATCGATGGACTGCCCACCGACCTGGCCCACTTCGCGCGCATCGGCGACCGTGGTGTCGACCTGCTGCTGGCCGACTCGACGAACGCCGACGTCCCCGGGCACATCCCCAGCGAGCGCACGGTCGGAGCGGCGATCCGTGAAGCGCTCTCGCACGCCGAGGGGCTCGTCGTCGTCGCGTCGTTCGCCTCGCACGTGCACCGCATCCAGCAGATCCTCAACGAGGCGGCGGCGTTCGGACGTCGTCCGGTGTTCGTGGGCCGCTCGATGATCAACAACATGGCGATCGCCCAGGAGCTCGGATACCTCCAGTTCGACCCGAAGCTCGAGGTCGCGATGGAGGACGTCGAGCGGCACGACCGGAGCGGGCTCATCGTCGTCTCCACCGGTTCGCAGGGCGAGCCGTTCAGCGCGCTCAGCCTGATGTCCAGCGGCGATCACCGCCATCTCGCGCTCGGACCGGGCGACCTCGTGATCCTCGCGTCGAGCCTGATCCCGGGCAACGAGCAGGCCGTCTACCGCTCGATCAACAACCTCGCCCGACGTGGGGTCGACGTCGTGCACGGGGGGATCGCTGCGGTCCACGTGTCGGGTCACGCGGCCGCCGACGACCTCGCGATCCTGCACAACGTGCTCGAGCCGGAGTACTTCATCCCCGTCCACGGCGAGCACCGGCACATGATGGCGCACCGTCGTGTCGCCGTCGCCACGGGCTGCCCGCCCGAGCAGGTGCTCGTGTGCGAGGACGGCGACCGCGTCATGCTCGAGGACGGTGTCGTGCGCCGAGGTGATCCGGTTCCGACGAGTCACGTCTACATCGACGGACTCCTGCCCGACGTCGGTCCGGCGATGCTGCGCGACCGACGTCGCCTCGGTGAGGACGGCATCTGCATCGCCGTCGTCACCATCGACACGCGCAAGGGCGAGCGGGCGTCCGACAGCGTCATCACGCAGCGCGGGGTCGTGCTCGGGGACCATGTCGAGGACCTGCTCTCCACGGCACGCAGCACCGTCGATGCGTCGATCGACCGGCTGACACGCGCCCGTCGGGAGGACACCGCAGCGGTCCAGCGCGAGGTCGTCCAGACGTTGGGTCGCTTCTGGAAGCAGGAGACGGGCCGCCGTCCGGTCATCCTGCCCGTCATCCAGGAACTCTGAGGACGGAGCTCTGAGGACGGAGCTCTGAGGACGGAGCGGTGAGGGCGGTGTCCGTCCGGCCGGGCGTCGGACGGACGACATGGCTGGGGTTCCATGGATGTCGTTCCGGCTAGCCTCGCAACGCGTCCAGAGATCCACGACGGCGCCTGGGCCCGATCTGCAGGTGCCTGGGACGGTCGGAGTGCGCGGGCGCCATCCGGACCCTGACGGGAGCTTGCGTGGCAGCGACGAGGAAGCGGACGGCGCGCAGTGCCGGGCGTGCGAAGCGGCCCGCGGAGAAGCGCGGCTCCGGGAAGAGCGCGTCCGAGGACCGTGCGCCGGGCATGCTGCGTCGTGGGTCCACCGCCATCTTCGGGACCATCGGCGCCGTCCTCTCGGAGCGGCGCCGTGACGTCTGGGGCCTCGTGCTCCTGCTCCTCGCGGTCCTCAGCGGACTCGCCATCTACCTCGATGCTGCGGGGCCCGTCGGCGGTTGGATCGTCACGGGCGCGCGCGGTGGCTTCGGGCTCGTCGGCATCCTGCTCCCGGTGATGCTGATCGCCTTCGGTGCGCTGCTCGTCATGGACCGGCCGGGTCCGGAGGTGGGACGGCTCGGCGTCGGTGCCAGCCTCGTCCTGCTCGCCGTGCTCGGTGGCGCGCATCTCGTCGTCGACCTGCCCGCGCCGAGCTCCGGTCTCGAGTCGCTCGCTCGTGGCGGCGGCCTCGCGGGTTGGGTGATCGCCGCACCGCTCGATGCGGCGCTGTCGCGCGCTGGTGCATGGTCCGTGATCGTCGCGATGGGCATCCTCGGTGTCCTCGTCTCCGCCCACCTGGAGCTGCGCGCGGTCCTGAGCGCGCTGTGGCGTGCGCTGGCCGGTGCAGGCACGTCGCTGCGCGGGCTGCTCGCCCGCACCGATCGTGAGGACGGCGCTCCGGTGGCCCCCGCGGCTCCTGCGGCCGACGCGGTGTTCGTCGACGTGCCGCTGGACGATGAGCCCGGCGGGGTTCACGAGACTGACGATGCTCCGGAGACGCCCTACGCCGTCGAGGACCGCGCGGTCGTGGACGTGTGGCTCGACGACGACCCTGAGGACGCGACGACCGAGCTCGCCGTCGTCGATGTCCACGAGGCGTCGACCGAGCGCCTCGACGCCGTCGAAGCGGCCCCGCCGGTCCAGCCGCTCAAGGCGCGCAAGGTCCTGCCGCCGGGGGAGGAGCGGCCGTACGAGCTCCCTCCGCTCGAGCTCCTGAGCACCGGCAGTGCCCTCGGTGGTGACCCGTCGCGCACGATCGCAGCGCAGTCGAAGGCGCTGCAGGAGACGTTCGACCAGTTCGGGATCGACGCGAAGGTCGCGAGGTCGTCGCGCGGGCCGACCGTGACCCGCTTCGAGGTCGAGATCGGCCCGGGCGTCAAGGTCAACAAGGTCGCGAACCTCGGCGACGACATCGCGTACGCGCTCGCTGCGCCCGACGTGCGCATCGTCGCGCCGATCCCCGGGAAGTCCGCGATCGGCATCGAGGTCCCCAACCTCGAACGCGACCTCATCTCGCTGGGTGACGTGCTGCGCTCCGACGTCGCCCTGCGCGACGAGCATCCGCTGTCGGTCGCGCTCGGCGTCGACATCGCAGGTGCACCGACGATGGTCGACCTGTCGAAGATGCCGCACCTGCTCGTGTCGGGCTCGACCGGATCCGGGAAGTCGGTCACGCTCAACGGCATGATCGCGTCGGTGCTGATGCGTGCCCGACCCGACCAGGTGCGCATGCTGCTCATCGACCCGAAGCGCGTCGAGCTCGGCGTGTACGAGGGCGCACCGCATCTGCTCGCTCCGGTCGTCACCGACCCGCGACGTGCTGCGGACGCGGTCGCATGGTGCGTCAAGGAGATGGAGCAGCGCTACGAGCTCCTCGCGCTCCTCGGGTACCGCAACATCGACGGCTACAACGACGCGTACGACCGAGGTGACCTCGCGGACCGTCCGGGACCGGACGGGACCACGATCCCACCGAAGCGTCTGCCCTACATCCTGCTCGTCATCGACGAGCTCGCCGACCTGATGCTCGTCGCACCACGTGACGTGGAGGACGCGATCTGTCGCATCGCACAGATGGCGCGTGCCGTCGGGATCCACATGGTGATCGCGACGCAGCGACCATCGGTCGACGTCATCACCGGCCTCATCAAGGCGAACATCCCGTCACGACTCGCGCTCGCCGTCGCGAGCCAGGTCGACTCGCGCACCATCCTCGATACCGGCGGGGCGGAGAAGCTCGTCGGACGCGGAGACATGCTGTTCCTGCCCGCGAGCCAGGGCAAGCCGTCGCGCATGCAGGGCTGCTGGGTCACGGAGGAGGAGATCGCCGCCGTCGTGACGTTCTGCCGCACGCAGCGCGAGCCGGTGTTCGAGGAGGCCGTCGCGGCGGTCGTCACCGCAGGGCCAGGTACGCGCTCGAACGACGGCCATCGCGAGGACGAGGGTGATGCCGGACTGGTCCGTCGGGCTGCTGAGCAGGTCGTGAGCAGCGGGCTCGGCTCGACGTCGATGCTGCAGCGCAAGCTCCGCGTCGGATTCGCGCGCGCCGGACGCCTCATGGATGAGCTCGAGGAGGTCGGCTGCGTCGGCCCGAGCGAGGGCTCGAAGGCCCGCGAGGTGATGTGGGACGAGGAGCGCCTGCGTGCTGCGCTGGAGTCCGGACTGATCTGAGGCCTGGGCCTCGTCAGATCGGCGTCCTCAGCGCCAGCGGAACTCGCCGTCGGTCTGCGGACGGTCGCCCTTGAGCTGGCGGCGCAGCGTCGCGACACCGGCGAGGACCCCGAGCGCCATGAACCCGTAGAGCACCAGCCCGAACTGGTCGCGCTGGGTGGGGGCGATCGGGATGCGCTCGCGCTCCTCCGCGGCGAGCGTGACCGTGCTGCCATCGTCGGTGGAGGCGAGGGCCGGGCCGGCGAGGGCGAGAACAGCCATGAGCACGAGGACAGCGGCACCGATCGCGATGCCGAGTCGGCGGGCAGGGAGCAGGGTCTGGATGTCCATGAGGACGGAGCGTAGCCGCACGTGGTCGGCCGTTCGAGACACCGGCCTGCGGTGCTCGCGGCAGAGAGTGGAGCGCGCGGCACTCGTGATCGTGCCGTTCGCGCGCCCGCATGCCTCGCAGCCCGAAACCGTTTCAGGGCGCATGCGCCGTCAGAGAACGGATTTCTAGACACGTCGGTACTGTCGGGAACGCCGCACAGCACCTACTGTGGGCGAAGAGGTCCTCGATCCCGCACTGGCGACACCGCCGCCCGACGATCGTCCCGGTCGAGCGGGACGAGCGGGAGGGGCCCCGAGCGCAAGGCGATCATGGACGGCGGTGAGCGCGACGGGACGGACGGTGGTGGGACCGATGGTCCTGCCGCGGCCGGTGCTGCGCTGCGCGATGCGCGCGAGCGGGCCGGGCTGAGCGTCGACGAGTGTGCCGTCGCGTTGCGCTCCCGGAAGGCGCAGATCGTCGCGATGGAGCACGGTGATCTGAGCATCTTCGGTGGGGACATCTACGCGCGCGGCTTCCTGCGCTCCTACGCGCAGCTCGTCGGCGTCGATCCCCATGAGGTCCTCACGCTGCACGGGCGCGACCCGGGCTTCTCCGGTCCGATCCTGCCGCAGCACTCGACGCTTCGTCTGCGCAGGCAGCCTCCGGGCTGGCTGCTCGGCCTGGTCGGGGTGGTCGTAGTCGCCAGCATCGTCACCGCCGTGCTCGGACTCGGTGGGCGTCGCGTGCCCTCCGCGGTCCCGCCCGTCGACGTCGCGCTCGACGCTCCCTCTGCGCCCTCCGCTCCCTCTGCGCCCGCACCGACGCCGACCCCGACGGCGCCGACTCCACCGCCCGCGCCGGCACCCGAGCCGGTCGGTCCGCCCGTCGACGTCGTGATGATCTTCGAGCGCACGTCGTGGCTGGAGGTGCTCGTCGATGGCATCGCCGTCGAACCAGGACTGCTCGTCGCAGCGGGCGAGACGTTGCGGTTCAGCGGGCAGGAGGTCGTGACGCTGCGGCTGGGCAACGCCGGCGGGGTCCGGATCGAGCTCAATGGCGAGGAGTTGGGTCCGGCCGGCCGATCCGGCGAGGTCATCCGTATCGCCTTCGGCCCCGACGGGCGCCTGCCGTCGGACGGCTAAGCGCGTCGGCCGGCGTATCCTCACCGACGTCCGTCGCGTACCGCGGCGCAGCGCCGGGGAGGCAGACCGTGGCAGCTCCGGTGGCCGCGACGTCATGGAACTCGTGGGTCCCCAACGCGTTCACCTTCCTGCGCGTCGCGCTCGTCCCCATCGTCCTCGTCCTGCTGGCCGTGGGTGACGAGCTGACCACGGCCCGCTGGTGGGCGTTCATCATCTTCGTGGCCGCCGCGCTCACCGACACGGTCGATGGCTGGGTCGCACGCCGCCTCGGTGGGGTGACCGCCTTCGGTGCGCTCGCCGATCCGCTCGCCGACAAGCTGCTCGTCGTGGGCACGCTCGCATCGCTCGCGCTGTTCGGCGAGATCCCGTGGTGGATCGTGGCGGTGATCTCCGGGCGCGAGGCGATCGTGACCGCGCTGCGCGTCGTCGCGGTGCGCCGGGCCGGAGTCGTCGTGTCGGCGACCGTCTGGGGCAAGCTGAAGACGGTCAGCCAGATCGTCGCGATCGCAGCGGTCATCCTCCCGCTCACGGACGGCGTCCTCGTCGACGCCCTGCTCGCGTTGGCCATCGGGCTCACCATCATCTCCGGCGCGGACTACCTGGTGCGTGCGCGCACGCTCGTCGGCCGCGCCGCGCTGGACGCGCGCACGGGTACCGCGTGAGACGCGCCGCCATGCTCTCCATCGGCAGCGAACTGCTGCTGGGGGACCTGACCGACTCGAACGCGACCTGGGTGAGCGCCCGTCTGCGTGAGCGGGGAGTCGACGTCATCCGGCATCTCGCCGCGCGCGACGATGTCGAGGAGATCGTCACGGCGCTGCACTGGCTCGCGGGGCAGGTCGACCTGATCGTCGTCGGTGGGGGACTCGGCCCGACCTCGGACGACCTGACGCGCGATGCGGTCGCCGCGGCGATCGACGTGCCGCTCGAGCTGCGCGAGGACCTCGAGGAGGCCATCATCGAGCGCTTCGCTCGCATGGGCCGGACCATGGCGCCGCGCAACCGCCGCCAGGCGTTCGTCCCTGCCGGTGCGCGCACCGCGCTGCCCGTCGGGACCGCGCCGGCCTTCGCCGTCGACCTCGCCGCAGCGCACGGTCCCGTGCGCGTGGTCGCGCTCCCCGGGGTGCCGTGGGAGCTGCACCTGCTCTGGGACAGCTTCGTCGTGCCACAGCTCGACGAGGCCGGTGTGCGCGGTGCGACGGTGACACGCATCGTCCAGGTCGCGGGCCGTGGCGAGTCCGACGTCGCGGCCGTCGTCGAGCCGCTCGTCGAGGACGATCCGACCGTCGTGCTCGCCTTCCTGGCGAAGCAGCAGGGCATCCAGGTCCGGCTGACCGCGACCGGGGACGATCCGGCCGACGCTCACCGTCGCGCCCAGCCAGCAGTGGACCGCGTCGTCGCGGCGCTCGGTGACGCCGTCAGCGGCATCGATGGCGATGACCTCGAGACGACGGTCGTGCGCCTGCTCGCTGCAGCCGGGCAGCGCGTCGCGACGGCCGAGTCGGCGACGGCGGGCGGGATCGCTGCGCGCATCGCGCGCGTCCCGGGCGCCTCCGCCGTGCTCGACGGTGGCCTGATCGTCTATCGCGACGAGGCGAAGCAGCGGCTCGCCGGACTCGATCCGGACGTCCTCGCGCGCGACGGCGCGGTCTCGGCCGCCACGACCCGCGCGCTCGCGCTGGCCGCACGGGAACGCACCGGTGCGGACTGGGCCATCGGCGCCACCGCGGTCGCCGGCCCCGGCACCGTCGACGAGCTGCCGATCGGCACCGCGTTCTGGGCCCTCGCGGCACCCGACGGCACCTGCGAGGTCCACGAGCGCATCATCCCCGGTGACCGGATCGCGATCGCGAACCGCCTCGGGTCAGCCGCGCTGGACCTGCTCCGCCTCCGGCTGCTCGGCGGCACCGGCCTCGCCTGAGTCGCTGGCAGCGTCGGCGGTCGCAGCCGCGTCCAGAGCTGCGTTCCCGTTCTCCCGTGAGGACGCGGGCCGGCGGACCGGATCGGGAAGCGGCTCGCCCGCGGCCCGCAGCGCTCCGAGGCGCTCCCACACGGCGTCGAAGCAGCGCATCGTCTGCTGTGCGTCGTAGAGGGCGCCGTGCGCGCGCTCGGGATCGTGGGTGACGCCGAGCGAGAGGCACAGCGAGGCGACACCGCGGGGGACCTCCGGGGCGGCAGCGAGCAGTGGCATCGCGAGCGTCCCGACGTCGAGGAGATGGTGGTCCCAGTTCGGCGTGCGACCGATCCGCTGGCACGCCTGGAGGAGGTGTCGTGCGTCGAAGTCGGGCACGACGCCGACGAGCACGGCCCCCTCGGTGTCGCCGAGCAGCACGTCGATCCACTCCGCGTCCGGCGTGCGCGGCTCGTCGGCCAGCAGCTCGTGGTAGCGGGTGATCTCGAGCGCCTTCTCCTCGGCGCCGTCGAGGGTGTGCTCGGGGACGAAGCGACGCGTGACCTCCGTCCCGTCCGGCTCCCGCAGGATCCAGGCGACCTCGGTCAACTGATGGATGCGATGGTCCAGCCCGGTCGCCTCGGTGTCGACGAACACGAGTCGTGGTGCGCTCGGGTCACGGGCCAGTTGCGTCATGGACGCTCCATCGATCGTCGCAGCCACCGACCGGGGGGCGCGAGGCAGGTGGCGCGCGACCCTAGCGGTGCCAGTGGTGCGTCATCGTCGTTGCTGGCACACATGGCAGGACCCCCGCGTCGGCGGGGGTCCTGGCTCGGCCGTAGGGAGGACGGCCGTGGTGGTGGGCGCTGCGACCCGCCTGCCACCGTGTCGTCGCGAGCGTCGGGAGAGGGCGCCGCGCCGACCCCGCCGGGAGGAGAGGACCGGCGGTTCGAGAGGGACGCTACGGGGCCGGGGCGAACGGATGATGACGTTCGGGTGGCCGCTGGGAGAAGGCTCGAGGACGTGCCGGGGACCGGGTGGATCCTCGTAGATGCCCCTGGATCGGGCATGGGAGGCCCTTGCGCGGACTCACGGCCGGACGGACAGTGCTTCCGTGACATCGAACAGGTGTTCGGTTAGCCTTCTGTCCACAGGCGGCGAGCTGCCTCTTCTGTCCCCGCTGATCGGGCCGTAGGGTCCGCGAGGACGGCACCACCGCACCAGCCCGCATCCAGCACTCAGCCCGCATCCAGCACTCAGCCCGCATCCAGCACTCAGGCCGAACAACAGGACGGAGATCCCCCGTGGACCGTGACAAGGCACTCGACGTCGCCCTCGCCAACATCGAGAAGCAGTTCGGGAAGGGTTCGCTCATGCGCCTCGGCGATGACGCGGCCGTGCCCATCGCCTGCATCCCGACCGGATCGATCGCGCTCGACGTCGCGCTCGGTATCGGCGGCATCCCGCGCGGTCGTGTGACCGAGATCTACGGACCGGAGTCATCGGGCAAGACGACCGTCGCGCTGCACATCGTCGCCGAGGCGCAGCGCGCCGGCGGGACCGCGGCCTTCATCGACGCGGAGCACGCGCTCGATCCGACCTACGCGCAGGCGCTCGGGGTCGACATCAACGAGCTGCTCGTCTCACAGCCGGACAACGGCGAGCAGGCGCTCGAGATCGCGGACATGCTGATCCGTTCCAACGCGGTCGACGTGATCGTCATCGACTCCGTCGCAGCCCTCACCCCCCGAGCAGAGATCGAGGGCGAGATGGGCGACAGCCACGTCGGCCTGCAGGCCCGCCTGATGTCCCAGGCGCTGCGCAAGATCGCGGGCTCGCTGCACCGCTCGCACACGTCCGCGATCTTCATCAACCAGCTGCGTGAGAAGATCGGCGTGATGTTCGGCTCGCCCGAGACGACCCCCGGTGGTCGTGCGCTCAAGTTCTACTCCTCGGTCCGCCTCGACGTCCGTCGCATCGAGACGCTCAAGGACGGCACGGACGCCGTCGGGAACCGCGTGCGCGTCAAGGTCGTGAAGAACAAGGTCGCGCCGCCGTTCCGTCAGGCCGAGTTCGACATCATCTACGGCGTCGGGATCTCCCGTGAGGGGTCGCTGATCGACCTCGGTGTCGAGGAGGGCATCGTCCGCAAGGCCGGCGCCTGGTACACGTACGAAGGCGATCAGCTCGGCCAGGGCAAGGAGAACGCCCGCACCTTCCTGCGTGAGCACACCGACATCGCCCAGGACATCGAGCGCCGCATCCTCGAGAAGGTCGGCGTCGTCAAGGTCGCCGTCGATGCCGCAGCGATCGATACTGATGAGGACTCCGAGGTCGAGGACGAGGACTGACCGTGCCGATCGATGCGGAGCGGTGGCTCGCCTCACGCGGTGTCGAGCGCGAACCGCTCGTCGGTGACGGCGCCCCGCTGGTGCGGTCACCGGTGACGACGCAAGCGCCGGAACCAGCGACGGCACCAGCGCAGGGCCCGCCACCCGGAGTGCGCGAGGCCATCGGCCTCGCACGCCAGGTCGCCGCCGAGCCTGAGCTTGCGGTGAGCCCAGCGCTTCCGCAGGACGTGGCGGTCGACGCGCCGGTCGGCGGGGATGGCGCAGATGACGTGGATGGGGGGGAGCGCGAAGGCAGCGCCGGTGTCGGCGCCGCCCTCGCCTTCATCCATCGGTCGACCGCGAACGCACCGCAGTCCGAAGGCCGGCTGCGCGCGAAGCTCACCGAGCGCGGCTACCCGGATCCCGTCGTGGACGAGGCGCTGGCAGAGGCGCGCGGCCAACGGCTCGTCGACGACGCCGCGATGCTCGCTGCGCTCATCACCGAACGCCGTTCGCGGGGCCACGCGGACCGCCGACTCCGGCGCGACCTGCGCGACCGTGGCTTCACCGGCGTCCAGGTCGACGAGGCGCTCGCCCTGCACGCGCACACCGATCCTGCCGCTGCCGCGTTCGCGCTGGCCCGCGAACAGGCGGCTCGCCATCGCAGCGTCGACGCGGAGGCGGCGGTGCGCCGCACCATCGGTCACCTCGTGCGCCGCGGGCACAGCGAGGGTCTGGCGCGCAAGGCGGCGAGGGACGCGGTCTACGCCGACCGTGAGGCGCAGGACATCGCCGGTCGCTGACGCCGGGCGGGTGGCGCACGGCGTCACGAGTGTCCCGCACGACTACTCTTGCGTCCACCGCGCGAGAGGGGACCCATGAGCGCACTGCAGATGTGGATCGTCCTCGGTGTCCCGGTGGTCGTCGCAGTGGTCGTGCTGCTCGTCGGTGGGTCCCCAGCACGCGCCCGCGTTGCGGTCGGACTCCTCGTGGGTCTCGCCGCCGTCCTCGCGTTGGTCCCCGGTGTCGGCGGTCCGTCGATCGCCCTGCTGGGGCTGCCGATCGTCGTGCTGGTCGCCTCGGGACGCCTGGAGGGCCAACCACGTGAGCGGCACCATGAGACACGTCGGCGCATGACGACAGCGGGTGGCGTCTGAGCGCTCTTGAGACTCCGGCGACGATCGCCGTCCAGCGTCGGACGAAGCGGCTCCTCGTCTCCACTCAGGTGCTGGGAGGGCTGGGTGTCGGTGCCGGCGTCACCGTCACCACGCTCCTCGCCTTCGAGCTCTCCGGGTCGGCCGCTCTCGCGGGGCTGGCCGCCTCCGCATCGGCGTTCGGTGCTGGCGTCGCTGCCGCGGCCATCGGGGCGTCGTCGCGCTTCGGCCGCAGGCCGGGCCTCGTCGGCGGGTACGTCGTCGGCCTCATCGGGGCAAGTGTCGCTGTCGCTGCAGCCGTGATCGGAAGCTTCCCGCTGATGGTCGTCGCCACGTTCCTCTTCGGCTCGTCGAACGCGTCGAACCTGCAGGCGAGGTACGCGGTCACCGACCTCGCGACGCCCGGGAGGCGCGCCTCCGACCTCTCGATCGTCGTCTGGGCGACGACGGTCGGTGCGGTGCTCGGCCCCAACCTCACCGGACCGGGGGTCGCTGCCGCCGGACTGCTCGGCGTCCCGGAGCTCTCCGGCCCGTACCTGCTGTCCGCCGCAGGCTTCGCCGCCGCAGCGCTCCTCCTGCTCATCGGCCTGCGTCCTGACCCGCTGCTGCTCGCGCGACGTCTCGAACGTGCGGATGCCCGTGCTGCTGACGCTGAGAGCGACGTGGCTGATGCTGCGGTCGCCGCGGACAGCACGCCCCCCGGTGAGGGGCTGCGTGCTGCGTTCGCCGTGGTCGCTGCGAGTCCGTCGGCCCGGGCAGCGGTCGCGACCATCGCCGCAGCGCACGCCGTGATGGTCGGCGTCATGGTGATGACGCCGGTGCACATGGGGCACTACGGGGCCGACGTGCGACTCATCGGCATCACCATCAGCCTGCACATCCTCGGCATGTACGCGTTCAGCCCCGTCTTCGGACGCCTCACCGACCGGTTCGGTCCGCGAGCCGTGCTCGGCCTCGGTCTCGGCCAGCTGCTCGTTGCGGTCGCCCTCGCGGCGCTCAGCACGCCGCGCGGCGGGGCCGGGTTCCTCCTCGGACTGCTGCTGCTCGGGACCGGCTGGTCCGCGGCGTTGATCGCGAGCTCCGCCCTGCTGACCGCATCGCTGCCGATCGGATCGCGCGCGCAGGCGCAGGGGCTCAGCGACCTCGGCATGAACGTCGCGGGCGGGAGCGCCGGGGCGCTCTCCGGCGTGCTCATGACCCTCCTCGGGTTCCCACTCATGGCAGCGACGACCATCCTCCTGCTCCTGGTGCCTGCATCCTTGGTCCTCGCCGACGTGCGACGGGTCCGCGCCGAGGCCCTGCGAGCCAGCACGGGCGCGGGCGCCTCCGTCTGACCCCTGGTCCGCGTCCTGGTCCACGCCCGCGTCCGCTCACGCTCGGGCACACTGTCCTTCCCCATCGGAGGCGCACCTTGTCCGTCACCCCCGTCCCTGCGCTCCGGGACCGTCCCCGCACCTACGCGGTGCGGACCTTCGGCTGCCAGATGAACGAGCACGACTCGGAGCGGGCCGCTGGCATCCTCGAGGCCGTCGGCTACCGCCGGGCGGACGATCCGCTCGATGCCGATCTGGTCCTGCTCAACACGTGCGCGGTCCGCGAGAACGCTGACGAGCGGCTCTACGGGACCCTCGGCCATCTCAAGGGCGTCAAGGAGGCCCGGCGCGACGAGGGTCGCGACCTCACGATCGTCGTCGGTGGCTGTCTCGCGCAGAAGGATGGTGCGACGGTCGCCGAACGTGCGCCGTGGGTCGACGTCGTCTACGGGACGCACAACCTCGGCGACCTGCCCGACCTGCTCGCCCGGGCCGATGCCGACCATCTCCCCGTCGTCGAGCTGATCGAGGCGCTCGAGGTGTTCCCCTCCGCCCTGCCATCACGGCGAGGGGTGCGTCACCACGCGTGGGTGTCGATCTCGGTCGGCTGCGACAACACGTGCGCGTTCTGCATCGTGCCGGCCCTGCGTGGGCCCGAGCGATCCCGAACGGTCGCCGAGGTCCTCGGTGAGGTCCGCGCGCTCGTCGCCGACGACGTGATCGAGGTCACGCTGCTCGGTCAGAACGTCAACTCCTACGGGCGTGACCTCGGCGGGCGCGCGCTGTTCGCGGATCTGCTGCGCGACCTCGGTGACGTCGAGGGGCTCGAGCGGGTGCGGTTCACCTCACCCCATCCCCGCGACTTCACGCCCGACGTGCTCGAGGCGATGGCCGAGACGCCCAACGTCATGCCGCACCTGCACCTCCCGCTGCAGTCCGGATCGGATCGGATCCTGCGTGACATGCGCCGCTCCTACCGGCGCGAGCGCTACCTCGAACTCGTCGCCCGGACGCGAGAGCTCCTGCCCGACGCGTCGCTGACCACCGACATCATCGTCGGGTTCCCCGGCGAGACGGAAGCGGACTTCCTCGACACGCTCGCCGTCGTCGAGCAGGTCCGCTTCGACCAGGCCTTCACCTTCCAGTACTCGCCGCGACCCGGGACCGACGCAGCGGAGATGACCGACCGCTTCGTCGACCCTGACACGGTCGCGCACCGCTACCGCCGGCTCGAGGAGCGTGTGCGCGCCCACTCGATCGCTGCGCACGAGCGACTCATCGGACGCGACGTCGAGCTGCTCGTCGAGGGCCCGAGTCGCACGGACCCCGCCCGCTGGTCGGGGCGCGATCCTGCGAACCACCTCGTGCACCTCCCGGCCCCTGCGCCGGACACGGCCTCCGCCCCGTCGGGAACGGTCGGGTCCGGGTCCGGGTCCGCGTTGGTGTTCCACCCCGGTGACCTCGTGACCGCGACCGTGCTGAGCGCCGCCACGGGCTACGCGATCGCCGCAGGCGCCGCACGGGTGCGCCGCACGCGCGCCGGACGTGCTGCCGAGGTCGCCGCTGCGGCCGGCCACGTGCCGCTCGCCGCACGCAGGGCACCCGGCTTCGTCAGCCCGACCACACAGCGCCTCCCCGTCGTCGGCTGAGCAGGTGACGGCCGGACGCGTGCTCGCCCTGCTCGGACCCACGGCGTCGGGGAAGTCCGCGCTCGCGGTCGGCGTCGCTGAGGCGCGCATCGCTGCCGGACTCCCCACCGAGATCGTCGCCGTCGACGCGTTCACCGTCTACCGCGGGATGGACGTCGGCACGGCGAAGCCGGACGCCGCGGTGCGTGCCCGCGTGCCGCACCACCTGCTCGATGTGCTCGATCCGTCGCAGGAGCTGTCCGTCGTCCACTTCCGTGACCTCGCGCGCGACGCCATCGCGCTCGTGCACGCACGTGGCGCGACGGCCCTGCTCGTGGGAGGGTCGGGCCTCTACTGGCGCGCCGTCATCGACGACCTCGGCTTCCCCCCGACCGATGCGGACCTGCGGCGTGACATCGAGGCGCGCTACGCCGGCGACGCGCAGGCGGCACATGCCGCGCTCGGCGCGGTCGACCCGACGGCTGCGCGCGACATCGGCGAGCGCAACATCCGGCGCATCATCCGTGCCCTCGAGGTCGTCGAGCTGACCGGTCGGCGCTTCAGCGACTGGGACGACGCCTGGCGTCGCTACGACAGCGTCTACGGCGACCTCGAGGTCGCCTACCTCGAGCCGGAGACGGTCGCGCTGCGAGCCGCGGTCGACGCGCGCGCTGCCGCCATGATCGAGAACGGCCTGCTCGACGAGGTCGCGACGTTGCGCGGCGCACCCCGGTCGCGCACGGCCGCGGCTGCCATCGGATACGCGGAGGCCGAGGCGGTGCTGGCCGGGACCGCGCGGCGCGAGGACCTCGCGCGCGCCATCGCCGACCGCACGTGGCGCTACGCCCGCCGTCAGCGCTCGTGGTTCCGCGCCGACCCGCGCTGCAGCGTCACGCAGCCGTCGTCCGTGCTCAGCCGCTGGGCTGCAGAGTGAGGATGTGCTCCGCGCTCGCAGCGGTCGCCTGCGGGCTGAACGTCATGGCCGCGTAGCCACCGTCACGCCACCGCTCCGCCTGGTCGGTGTAGTGGCGGTGGAAGGGGCGGCCCGACTGCCCGGTCAGATGGATCCACCGTCCCGCATCGAGGTCGGACAGGTCCATCAGCATGCGCATCGACGGGACCGCGACGACGGCGTAGCCGTCGGCGGCGGACCACGAGTTGGCGTTCACGATGTCGGTGCCACCCGACGTCTCGAGCGGGCCCCGGTTGAAGAGCTGTTCGACCGGGCCGATGCCCGACGAGCCGAAGGATTCGTGGGTCAGGGTCAGCGTGTGGATCGCACCCCAGCGCCAGGCCTCCGGATCGTCACCGAGCAGTTCGCTGAGCTCGGCATGCGCATCGCCCATCGCGAGCAGCAGCACGTCGTCACGGGTCTGGCGCGCAGCGAGCGCCTCGTCGTGCCACCAGACGTTGCTCGGGTCGTCGAGCAGTCCGCGCACGACCTCCCACCAGCGACCCCCGCCACCGGGCCACGCCCACTCGGGCAGCTCGTCGTGGAAGGTGCGGGCGAGCAGGGCGCGCCAGGTCGCGTTGAACGCGGCGGAGGCTGCGGAGTCCGCGTCGTCCTGCTGGTCCCAGCCGAGCAGCAGCTGCTGCACGACCGTGACCGCTGGGTCGTCGCTCGGGAGCGCGAGCAGGTAGGGGACGAGCGTCGCCGCGTTCGTGTTGTGGCCGTCCAGCTGGATCGCCGCGAGATCGTCGAGCGTCAGGTCGTCGCGGTCCCCGAGCAGCTCGACGATGCGTCCGCCGCGCTGACCGGCGCTCACGTCGACATGGAGGAACGGTGTCGAGCCCGGGGGCAGCACGAGCTGGTTGGCGGTCGCGATCATGCCGCTGGCCGGGTTGAGGGTGTAGGGCAGCTCGTCGAACGCGAGGTAGCGGTCCCAGTCCGCCACGCCCGTCCAGCCCGGGACCGGCACGGTGCCATCATGTCCGGAACGGACCGGGATGCGTCCGGGCGCCTGGTAGCCGATGTTGCCGGCGGTGTCCGCGTAGACGAGGTTCTGGCTGGGCACCTCGAAGAGGGCGGCGGCCCGACGGAAGCTGTCGAAGTCCGTGGCGGTCATCAGGCCGGGAACGGCGTTCGCGGTCCGACCGGGTTCGAGGGCCGTCCAGCGCAGCGCGACCGCGTACTCGGTGGCGGCGGGAGCGACGGGACCGGCGAGCGGCCCGGCGGCGACCTCCGCCGCGTCGTCGGAGACGTCCGACAGCAGGGGACCGTTCGGGGTGATCCGCACCGTCAGGGCGACGTCCTCACCGCCGGCGACACGGATCGTCTCCGTGAGGGTCGTGATCGGTACCGGGCCGGACGCGGTCACGACCTCGTCGCCCGCGATGCGCTCCACGACGAGGTCCGCGACGTCGGGACCGAGGTTCGTGAACGCCCAGGCGACGTCAGCGTTGTGTCCGATGATGATGCCCGGCATGCCGGAGAACGAGTAGCCCGCGACGTCGTAGGGGCACGCGTCGGTGACCGGCGCGCAGCGCAGGCGCACCTGGTACCACAGCGACGGCTGCGACGGACCGAGGTGCGGGTCGTTGGCGAGCAGCGCGCCGCCCGTCGCACTGCGCTGCGGTGCGATCGCCCACGAGTTCGAGCCGAGACCGGGCTGGGACCCGTCGCCGAGCAGCTGCGGTGCCGCGGCGAGCGCGACGCTCGTCGCGGCGAGGGCCGCCTCGACGGCGGTGGGGTCGGCTGCGACCCGCACGGCAGTGTCCTCGGCTGCAGATGCGAGGTCGGAGGCCGGTCGGACGAACGCCGGGATGCTCGTCGCTGCGGCGATCTCGCCGCTCGCCGGGACGAACCGGCCGTCGACCACGCCGCCGCCCCACGGCAGGATCGGTGGGTACGTCGCGGCGTCGAAGCCGGGGGAGAGGTCCTCCCAGCTGCGACCGGGACCGAGGTCCGCCATCATCAGGCGTCCGCGCTCGAGCTCGGTCTGCATGTTGGACCGCAGGTCCCAGGCCATGGCCTTGAGCCATGCGAGCGAGTCCGCGGGCGTCCATGCCTCGGGTCGGTAGCCGCTCGCACCGGTCAGGGGCAGCAGCGCATGCTCGAGCGACAGCGCGGAGCCGCGGCGACCGCCGATCCAGGCGTTCACCCCGTCCGCGTACGCCTCGAGCATCAGCTGCGCCGGCTCGTCGAGCAGTGCGACCTCCTGCTCGGCGACGCGCCGCCAGCCGAGGGTCCGGACGAAGCGGTCGGTGCCGAGCTGCGAGGCACCGAACAGCTCGGAGAGGCGACCGGCGGTCACGTGACGTCGGAAGTCCATCTCCCAGAAGCGGTCCTGTGCGTGGACGTAGCCCTGCGCCATGAACAGGTCCCTGGTGTCGGACGCGACGATCGTCGGGATGCCGTCCGCATCGCGCTCGACGGTGACCGGGCCGGACAGGCCGCGCAGGATCGCGGTTCCCGACGTGTCGGGGAAGGAGCGACGGACCGCGACGACACCGGTCACCGCGCCGAGCACGACGACGATGGCGACGATGACGGACAGACCTGCAGCGATACGACGCACCCAGCGCATTCGACCCCCGTTCCGATGGGCCGCACCTGGACCCGCAGGGCGGGGCGGGCGGCGTGGGGAGCGTAGGCGACCGGCACGCCCCGTACCCTGAGCCGTATGACGATCATGACCGCCCACGGCGCCGGGAACACGTTCATCGTGCTCCTCGACCCCACCGGGACACGGCAGCTGTCCGAGGGGCTCGCGCAGGGGCTCTGCGCCCCCGACGGGCCGTTCGCCGTCGATGGTGCAGGCGTGGACGGGGCCATCCGCATCGCACCGGCTCCCGACGGCACGGCGGACGTGCTCATGGACCACCGCAACGCGGACGGCTCGCTGGCGGAGATGTGCGGCAATGGCGTGCGCGTCGTCGCCCGCGTCGCCACCGAGCACGGCCTCGCTGCACCGGACGCGGCCACGATCACCGTCCGTTCGCTCGCCGGGCCCCGCCCGGTGCGCATCATGCGCGGCACGGACGGGACGTTCCGCTCGGCCGCCGTCGACATGGGTGCACCGGACCGTGACCCTTCCACGATCGGCTTCGAGCCGTCCTGGGCGCGCACGGACATGGGCGGACGCTGGCACCTCGAGGACGTGCCCCTCGCCTTCGACGTCGTCTCGATGGGCAACCCGCACGCGGTCGTCGCGGTCGACGCCATCGATGAGGCACCGCTCGAGACGCTGGGCCGTGACCTCCAGTCCCACCCGGCCTTCGATCACAGCGTGAACGTCGGCTTCGTCGAGCTCCAGGACCCCGGCAACGTGCGCCTGCGCGTGCTCGAGCGCGGGGTCGGCGAGACGGCGGCCTGCGGCACCGGGGCCTGCGCAGCGTTCGCCGCGCTCCACGGGCGCGGACTCGTCGACGACGAGGTGGCCGTCGCGCTCCCCGGTGGGGTGCTCACGGTCCGTGTGCTCGACGGTCACCTCGAGCTCGAGGGGCCGGCGGAGATCACGTCGGTGCTCAGCAGCGACGATCCGCGGCTCGCGGCCGTTCCCGCGCTGGTGGCGGACGGCTGGGGCCCGGACCCGCGATGACCGCGACCGAGGCGCGCGGGCCCGACGAGGACGCCCACGCGACTCTCGCCCCGATGCGGCGTGCGGACCAGCGGCGCGCGGCACGTGACGTCATCGGCGACGAGGCGCCGCGCGAGGGCGTCGACATCATCCGGCCCGTCGAGCGGGCCGTCATCGTCGGGATGGGGCTCCCCGGACGCGACGACGCCGAGGTCGCGGCGTCGCTCGACGAGCTCGAGCGGCTCGTCGACACGGCGGGCGGCGTGGTCGTCGCCCGGGCATCGCAGCGCAGGGCGCACCCGGACCCGGCGACGCACGTGGGCGAGGGCAAGATCGTCGAGCTGCGCGAGCTGGCCGTCGAACATGGCGCCGACGCGGTCATCTTCGACGACGACCTCTCGCCGGCGCAGCAGCGCACGCTCGAGGAGCGCATCGGCCGCAAGGTCCTCGACCGCACGATCGTCATCCTCGACATCTTCGCCCAGCACGCTGCATCGCGCGAGGGCCGGCTGCAGGTCGAGCTCGCACAGCTCACCTACCTCCTGCCGCGCCTGCGCGGCTGGGGCCAGGCGCTGTCGCGGCAGGCCGGCGGACGCGCGGCCGGCGGAGCTGGCATCGGTGGTCGCGGTCCTGGCGAGACGCAGCTCGAGGTCGACCGTCGACGCCTGATGCGGCGGATCACCTCGATCCGCCGTGAGCTGAAGGATTCGGCCCGGGTGCGTGCGGTCAAGGCCTCCCGTCGCCAGCGCAGTGGCCTGCCGGTGGTCGCGCTCGTGGGCTACACGAACGCGGGGAAGTCATCGCTGCTGAACCGGCTGACCGGTTCGCACGTGCTGGTCGAGGACCGCCTGTTCGCGACGCTCGACGCGACGCTGCGGCGGCTCGACCTCGGCGACGGTCGTCAGGCCGTCCTGTCCGACACCGTCGGCTTCGTGCGCAAGCTGCCGCACGGGCTCGTCGAGGCGTTCCGCTCGACCCTCGAGGAGACCGCGCAGGCGACGCTGCTGCTGCACGTGGTGGACGCGGCGCATCCGGGAGCGCTCGACCAGGTCGACGCGGTGCGGGAGGTGCTCGTCGAGATCGGTGCGGACGCGGTGCGTGAGATCGTCGTGCTCAACCAGGTCGACCGGGCGGACCCGGACGGGCTGGCCGACCTCGAGCGACGCCTGCGTGAGCAGCGCCATGCCGATCCGGTGCGCGTGTCCGCGCTGACGGGGGAGGGCACCGAGGCGCTCGTCGCGCGCATCGCGCGCGAGCTTCCCGACCTGCGGGAGACGGTCGCGGTCCACCTGCCCTACCGGCGCGAGGACCTCGTCGCACGGATCCACCGCGAGGGCCGCGTGCTCCTGCTCGAGCACGACGAGCACGGCACACGCATCGAGGCCGAGGTCGAGGCCGCGCTCGCCGCGGAACTGGCCGCGGCGGACACGACGCTCAGCGGACCGAGCGCAGGACCGTGACGATCTTGCCGAGCACCCGGGCGTCCTGGTCGGGTCGCACGGGGATCGGCTCGTAGCCGACGTTCGCCGGGTCGAGGAAGACCTCGCCGGACCGGGTGCGCCGGAAGAACTTCACGGTCGCCTCCCCGTCGACGAGCGCCGCGCACATCTCGCCCTGCTCGACGCTCGGCTGCGCTCGGACGACGACGAGGTCACCGTCGAGCACACCGGCCTCGATCATCGACTCGCCGCGGACGGTCAGCATGAACAGCTCGCCGTCACCCACGAGCTCCTTGGGCAGTGGCAGGACCGTCTCGACGCGCTCCTCGGCGACGATCGGCGCACCGGCCGCGATCTCGCCGACGAGCGGCACGTTGCGGCTGGCACCCGGGCGCATCGTCAGGTTCGTCTCGCGATCGCGCCCCAGCTCCATCGCGCGGCCCTTCGCCGCGTCACGCCGGAGGTAGCCGCGGGCCTCGAGCGACTCGAGCTGGGCGTGGACGGATGACGGCGAGCTGAGCCCGACCGCATCGCCGATCTCGCGCACGGACGGCGGGTAGCCCCGCTCGTCGACGCTGGCCTGGATCACGTCGAGGATGGCGCGCTGACGCTCGGTGATGGCCGTCGGCTCGTCGGGGACGCCGTGCACGTCCTGCCCGCCCACCGGCGTGCCTGCCGGCGTGCCTGCCTGCGTGCGGGGCTGCGTTCCTGCCTGCGTTCCTGGTCGGGTCGGGCTCATGCCGCCTCCGTCTGCTGTCCGCCTCCGAGGCGCCGCGGTCGGCGCCGAGTGCGGGATGCCGTCCGGCCGCTGAGGGTCGAACACGCGTTCGGGAGCATAGCCGCTGGACCCCGGGATGCGAACACCCGTTCGAACGAACACCTGTTCGAACGGACGGTATGCTGGCCGAGCGGACCGAACACCTGTTCGCTTCACTGCGCAGGACAGGACGCAGGGTCGACCGACGCACGACAGGAGTGATCATGGCCGCGAACACGATCGTCACGAGCCCGACGAGGCCGGCACGGTGGTCCCGGACCCCGGGATCGACCGATCCGGTGGCCCGCGCGGCCGCCCGGACCGCACCGCGGGGCCCTGGGCTCGCCACGGTCGTCGCTCTGCCCGTCGCACGGCCGATCGGCCTGCCCGAGGCTGGCGAGCAGCAGCTCGTCGAGCGGACTCCGGCCCTGCGGGTGGTGTCGCCCGCGCTCCGTCCGACCCGGACGGTCGCCCGCACGGTCGCACTGCTCGCCGTGTCCGCGCTGCTCGTCGCTGCGGTGCTCGGCACGGTCATGACCGCGGCGGAGGAGCCGATCGCCGCCGGGCACGTGGTCCTGCAGCCGGGGGAGACGCTGTGGGACATCGCGGTCCGCTCCGCGCCCGCCGGCGTCGACCCGAGGCGCCAGCTCGACATCGTCCGGCGGCTCAACGGCTTCGGCCCTGGGGCGCTCGACGCCTGGACGGTCGTGCTGATCCCTGCACCCTGACCGGGGCACAGACCGGGACCCGGACCTGGCTCGACCGGTGCCGACCGGGCTCGAACGGGTCAGTGCGCCTTGGGCGGAAGCTCCTTGCGCAGCTCCGAGAGTTCCTCCTCGAAGTCCTCCGGACGCTGGAAGTCCTTGTAGACCGAGGCGTAGCGGACGTAGGTGACCTCGTCGAGGTCGCGTAACCGTGCGAGCACCTGGAGTCCTACCTGCTCGCTGGTCACCTCGCGGCGGCCGGCGGCTCGCAGCGCACGCTCGATGTCCGACGCGGCCTGCTCGAGCACGGACCGTCCGATCCGGTCCTTCGCGGCGCGGGCCATCCCGTCGAGCACGCGGGCGACCTCGAACGACACGAGCGCTCCGGAGCGCTTGCGCACCAGCAGCGGTGGTCGTTCGATGCGCTCGAAGGTCGTGAACCTCGAGCCGCAGGCCCCGCACTCACGGCGACGTCGGATCGCCTCGCCGTCCGGGTGCGGACGCGAGTCGACGACATGGTCGTCATCCTGTCCACATTCGGGGCATCGCACGATGGCAGCCTAGACGGCGTAGCCCTCCGGGACGGCGTGCACGGCCCGCATGGCCCCCGCAGGGTCGCCGTGCACGCGCGGCGCTGAGCGAGGTTCAGGTACGCCGCTCGGCGAGGACGCGGCGGCCGTGCTGGCCCTCGGCGTCCGTCCAACGGTCGACGAGCTCGAGGCGTCCGTCATCACGCCGCTGGACGCGCATGATCCCGCCGCCCGACGACGCCACCAGTTCCGTGCCCGTCTCGACGCCGTGGAGGAAGTGGTAGTTCAGCACGCCGCCGTCGAGGATGCCGGCGAGCTCGCCCTCCGCGACCTCGTCGGCGTCGTAGCGGGCGATCGCGCGGCGTCCCTCCTGGAGGAAACGGATGACGAGGCCGGGCAGGTCCGGACCGTCGACGGACTCCTCCAGCAGGAACGTGAGACCGTGGAGGTCGAGCGACTCGGTGGACGTGCGGTGGCGCTGCTGCTCCCAGTCGGTGCGGGTGAGTGCGTAGCCCCACTCCGACGCCCGTCCACCCGACGCCTGCAGGACGGTGTCGCGGTAGCGCGCCTCCATCCGGAAGCCGGCGGCATGGAACACGCGCTGCATCGGGATGTTGCGCTCGTGCGCGCGCCCGGTGAGCCGCAGCAGCGAGTCGTCGTCCGCGAAGTGGTGGTCGGCGAGCTGGCGCAGGACCTCGCGGCCGGCCCCACGTCCGCGCTGTGCGGGCGTGATCCGCAGCTGGACCGACGCGTCGTCAGGGCCGTCGCGAACGACGAGCGCGAAGCCAGCCGGCGCCCCGTCGAGCAGGACCGCCCAGGCGAAGCGCTCGTCCGCGGCCCACTCGCCGGCGGACAGCTGCTCGGGGAGTGTCGTATCGTCGAGACCGATCGGTGGCGCGAAGGCGGTCGACGCGGACCGGTCGGCCGCAGCCAGCCAGCTCGCGTCCTCGGCGACCGGCATGCGGAGGTGGACCTCTGCGCGGGAGCGCGCCTCAGCCATCACTGGGGCCAGCGGCGCTGCTCGTACGTGCTGGACGGCGGCGGGGCTTGCGTGGGGTCACCGGGTCGGCCTCCGGGAGTCCGAGCTCAGGATCGACCCCGCGCCCTCCGAGCGGCGAGGGTCCGGGCTGGATCCCCCGGCTGCGCAGCTCGCCTCGCAGCCGCAGCTCGTTGCCGACGGCGGCCAGTGTGGCGGCGATGGGCACGGCGAGGAACGCGCCGAGGACCCCGACGATGACCGCACCAGCGGTCAGGACCGTCAGGATGACGATGGGGTGCAGCGAGACCGCACGCCGCATGATCATCGGTTGCAGCACGTTGCCCTCGACCTGCTGCACGAGGACGACGATCGCGAGCACGATGAGCGCGGTGGTCGGACCACCCGTGGCCAGAGCGACGAGCGTCGCGAGCAGGCCGGAGGTGAACGCGCCGATGACGGGCACGAAGCCACCGAGGAACACGAGCAGCGTCAGTGGGAGGACCAGCGGGACGCCGACGATGAGCAGGCCCAGGCCGATACCGACCGCATTGATGAGCGCGATCGCGGCCGTGCCGCGCACGTAGCCGGCGAGCGCACCCCAGCCACGTGCGCCCGAGGCGCGCATGTCGTCGCGCAGGCGGTCCGGTGCGCGGGCGATGAACCAGCCGACGATCTGCTCGCCGTCCTTGACGAAGAAGAACAGCAGCACGATGGCGAGCGAGATCGCGGTGAGCACCTCACCGACCGCGATCGCGATGCTGCCGACCTGGGCCGCGATGGTGCCGGAGAACTGTCCGACGTTGTCGAGCGCATCGGTGATGAGCGTCTCGATCTCCGCACGGTCCAGTCCGAACGGGCTCCGGTCGAGCCAGTCGAGGACGCGCTGGAAGGCCTCGCTGACGGTCGGACCCAGGTCGGCGACCTGGCGGGTGAACGCGGGGACGAGGAGGATGAGCCCGCCGAAGAACGTGGCGGCGCCACCGACGACGACGATGAGCGTGGCGAGCAGGCGCGGCACGCCGCGTCGCTCGAGCCTTCGGGTGGGTGGGACGGCGATGGTCGCGATCACGAGCGCGAGGATGATGGGGAGCGAGACCAGGTAGAGGCGCGTGAGCAGCAGCACGAGGCCTGCGACGCCGACGAGCACGACGAGCAGACGCCAGGCGAACTGCGCGAGCGTGTCGAGCCACACCGGGACGCTCAGCGTCCGCTCCGACGCGGGCCCTTCGGACGGTCGACGGTCTCCGGTCGCGCGGTGATCGGCGGCGGAGCGGTCCTCAGGTCGCGAGCGAGCCCCTTGATCGTGCGGTCCGTCCGCGTGCGCTTCGTCGAGGGGGTCCACGTGGCAGGTTCCTTCGCTCCGGTGCCGCGGTCAGCGTAGTTGGGCCCCTGCGTGCAGGCGCAGGGCCTTCCCCCGACCTCCGGCCGTGCGGCGGCGTCGGCTCGCATGTGCGCTGGACGCGCGCCAGTCGTCGGGTTCGTGCGCCCAGCGATGCGGACTCGAGGGGGATGGACTGTGGAGCAGTGGTGGACGATGGGCGTCGACCGGGGGACCGGCGGGGGACGCGACACCGTCAGACCACCACATGATGTGGTCGACGACGGTCCGGGAGCCCCACCGCTGGTGGTGTGGACCGATCGGCGGACCGGAGGAGGTACTTGCGCCGGCGGCTGCGAGCGGGCACAGTGCCGACGTCTTCCACACGTGTAGTTCTGTGTGCGCCGGCCGCCCGCGAATCGGGTCCCGGGCACTGGGACCACCACCGGAGCGACCGCCCGCCATCCGAGTGCCGGGCGCTCACGCTCCGTCGGTGCCCGGAACAGCGCACGTCCCCGGGGGATGAGGGACGACACCACCGAACGCTCCGCCGCAGCGTGCTCCGGAGCGACGACGAGAAGAGAGAAGCGTCATGGCCAAGCAGGACACCGCCGCCACGAAGGACGGCTCAGCATCGGCAGCAACCGCAGGCGCAGTCGGCCTGCGCGTCATCGACCGCAAGGACGGCGGCAAGGGCGCGCGGTTCACGCGCACCTTCACCACCGCCGGCGTGCACCCCTACGACCAGCTCGAGTGGGAACTGCGTGACGCGGTCCTCACCAACTGGCGTGACGGCACCGTCTCGTTCGAGCAGCGCGGCGTCGAGTTCCCGACCTCCTGGTCGATGATGGCCACACAGATCGTCTCGCAGAAGTACTTCCGCGGCACCCTCGGCACGCCGGAGCGTGAGCGCAGCGTGCGCCAGATGGTCGACCGTGTCGCGGACACGATCACCGGCTGGGGCATCGACGGCGCGTACTTCGCGGACGACGAGTCGGCACAGGTGTTCAACGCGGAGCTCAAGCACCTGCTGGTGAACCAGAAGGCCGCCTTCAACTCGCCGGTGTGGTTCAACGTCGGGGTCGAGGAGAAGCCGCAGTGCTCCGCGTGCTTCATCCTCGCCGTCGAGGACCAGATGTCGTCCATCCTCAACTGGTACGTCGAGGAGGGCACGATCTTCAAGGGTGGTTCCGGTGCGGGCATCAACCTGTCGACCATCCGCTCCTCGAAGGAGCAGCTGAAGGGCGGCGGCGAGTCGTCCGGTCCGGTGTCGTTCATGCGCGGTGCGGACGCGTCGGCCGGGACGATCAAGTCCGGTGGCAAGACGCGCCGGGCGGCGAAGATGGTCATCCTCAACGTCGACCACCCCGACATCGAGGAGTTCATCTGGACGAAGTCCCGCGAGGAGAAGAAGATCCGCGTGCTGCGTGAGGCCGGGTTCGACATGGACCTCGACGGCGCGGACTACTCGAGCGTCCAGTACCAGAACGCGAACAACTCGGTGCGCGTCACCGACGAGTTCATGCGCGCCTACGAGAACGACGAGGACTACGCGCTCCGCGCCGTGACCACCGGCGAGGTCATCGAGATGAAGTCGGCGCGTGACATCATGCGCCAGTTCGCTCAGGCCTCCTGGGAGTGCGCCGACCCGGGCATGCAGTACGACACGACCATCAACGACTGGCACACGTCGCCGGAGTCCGGCCGCATCAACGGCTCGAACCCGTGCAGCGAGTACATGCACCTCGACAACTCGGCGTGCAACCTCTCGAGCCTGAACCTGAAGAAGTTCTACGACTACGAGGTCGGCCGCTTCGACGTCGCATCGTTCGAGCGCGCGGTCGAGATCATGTTCACCGCTCAGGAGATCATCGTCGGCTACTCGTCGTACCCGACCGAGAAGATCGGGCAGAACGCGCTCGACTTCCGTGAGCTCGGGCTCGGCTACGCGAACCTCGGTGGCCTGCTGATGTCGATCGGTCTGCCCTACGACTCCGACGAGGGCCGCGCCTGGGCCGGTGCGCTCACCGCGCTCATGACCGGGGCGGCCTACCGCACCTCGGCGGAACTGGCGAGGGTCAAGGGCCCGCACAACGGCTACCGCAAGAACGAGACCGCGATGCTGCGGGTCATCGGGAAGCACCGTGCGGCGGTCGATGACATCGACCCCCGTCCGGTCCCGCGCGACCTGATGGACGCCGCGCGTGACTCATGGGACGCGGCACTCGAGGTCGGCCGCAAGCACGGCTACCGCAACTCGCAGGCCACCGTGCTCGCGCCGACCGGCACCATCGGCCTCATGATGGACTGCGACACGACCGGCATCGAGCCCGACCTCGGACTCGTCAAGCTCAAGAAGATGGTCGGCGGTGGCTCGATGGTCATCGTCAACCAGACGGTCCCGCAGGCGCTGCGTCACCTCGGCTACACCGAGGAGCAGGTCGAGGCGATCGTCGCCTTCATCGACGAGAACAAGAACATCCACGGTGCCCCTGCCCTTCGCGAGGAGCACACCAAGGTCTTCCAGTGCGCGATGGGGGACGACACGATCCATCACATGGGTCACGTCAAGATGATGGCCGCAGCGCAGCCGTTCCTCTCGGGTGCGATCTCGAAGACGGTGAACCTGCCGGAGACCGCGACGGTCGAGGAGATCGAGCAGCTCCACGTCGACGCGTGGAAGCTGGGCATCAAGGCGATCGCGGTCTACCGCGACAACTGCAAGGTCGCCCAGCCGCTGTCCGTCTCGAAGAAGGACGACGGCAAGGCGTCGCCCGACGCCGCGACGACGGTCGTCGAGACGGTCAACGTCCCGACCCGGCGCAAGCTGCCCAAGACCCGTCCGTCGCAGACCATCTCGTTCGCGGTCGGTGACGCCACCGGCTACCTGACGGCCGGCGAGTACCCGGGTGACGGGCTCGGCGAGATCTTCGTCAAGCTCGGCAAGCAGGGCTCGACGCTGTCCGGCCTGCTGGACGCGTTCGCCATCAGCGTGTCGGTCGGCCTGCAGTACGGCGTGCCGCTCGAGACGTACGTGTCGAAGTTCATGAACATGCGCTTCGAGCCGGCCGGGATGACCGACGACGAGGAGATCCGCTTCGCGACCTCCATCGTCGACTACGTCGCCCGCAAGCTCGCGCTCGAGTACCTGCCCTACGAGACCCGCGATCGTCTGGGGATCTTCTCGGTGGCCGAGCGCACGGAGGCGCTCGATGCCGAGTACGGCGTCGCACCGCAGCTCGGCGGGGGGACGGCAGCTCCGGTCGCTCCGGCGGCTGAGGCTCCGGCCGCTCCGGCGACGACGTCCGGCTTCGCCGGCTCGTCGGTCCCGATGGATGCGGACGCGCCGATGTGCCTCGAGTGCGGCATCAAGATGCAGCGCGCCGGTGCGTGCCACGTCTGCCAGTCCTGCGGGGCGACGAGCGGCTGCAGCTGAGCCGGCGGCGCAAGCGCGCAGGTCAGCGAACATCACCTCGGAGGGAGGGGCTGCGGCCCCTCCCTCCGGCGTTCGGGCGAGCAGCCGTCCCGGGCTCGAGAACGCCCGCGCTGCATCCGATCAGAGCCCCAGCAGCACGCGCGCGATCAGGAAGTAGATGATCAGTCCTGACGCGTCGACGAGCGTCGTGATCAGCGGTGCGGAGACCACGGCCGGGTCGATGCCCGCCTGACGGGCGAGCACCGGGAGCAGGCCGCCCGCGAAGGATGCCCAGGAGCACAGCGCGAGCAGCGTGAGGGACACGACCGCGGCGAACGTCCAGCCGAACACGAGCCCGACGATCGGGTAAGCGATCGCGCCGAGGATGAGGCCGAGCAGGAACCCGACCATCAGCTCACGACGCAGGATGCGTGGGAGGTCCTTGATGCGCACCTCACCGAGTGCCATCGCTCGGACCACCGACGTCGCCGCCTGCGCGCCCGAGTTCCCCCCGGTGCCGATGAGCAGCGGGATGAACACGGCCAGCGTCACGACCTGCTCGAGCGTCGACTCGAACGCCTGCAGCACGTTCACGGTCAGCGCGGCCGCCACGATGAGCAGCAGGAGCCAGGTGCCCCGGGCACGCGCGAGCAGGAACACACCGGCGTCGAGGTAGGGCACGGAGATCGGCTCGGCACCACCGGCACGGGCGGCGTCCTCGGTCTCCTCCTCCTCGATGATCTCCATGGCGTCGTCGACGGTCAGCACGCCGACCAGCCGGTCCTCGGTGTCGAGCACGGGGAGCGCGACGAGGTTCGCCTCCTGCATGAGGCGGGCAGCGACCTCCTGGTCCTCGCCGACCGGCACCGAGTAGGTCTCCGAACGGATGAGCGCACCCACCGGTGTGTCACCGTCGGCCGTCACGACGTCGGGGAGGTCGACGACGCCGACGAGGTGGCGGGTCGCATCCACGACCGGCAGGACCAGCACCTCACGGGGACGCAGCTTCGCCGCGCGCACGCGCAGCAACGCGTCGGACGCCGTCATCGTCTCCGGGATCGACACGTAGCGCGGGCTCATGGCACGACCGGCGGAGTACTCGGGATACCCGAGCAGGATGTTCGTGTACTGGCGCGCCTCCGGCGGCAGCTGTGCGAGCAGCCTGGCCGCGACGTTCGCCGGCATCTCGTCGAGCAGTTCCGCGCGGTCCGCCGCGTCGAGCGCATAGAACAGGTCGTGGACGCTCGTGTCGCCGAGCGCCTCGAGCAGCTCGGCCTGGTGCACGGGGGAGAGCGCCTCGAAGGCGTCCGAGGCACGGTCCTTGCGCAGCAGCCGGAACACCACGGCACGCTCGGCCGGCTGCAGCCGGGCGAGCTCGTCCGCGACCGTCAGCAGGTCGCGGACCGCGAGCCAGTGGTCGACGCCCCGCAGGTCGCCGGCCTCCAGCAGGCCCTCGAGGTCGAGGTGCCCCGCTAGGGCGTCAGCGCCGATGTCGTCCTGCGCGGCGGAGTCCGCCATGACGACCCCTTGCTCTCGGTCCGGAGGGCCGTGAGGCTAGTGGGCGACGTCCACGACGAGACGGTGGGCAGCGGCGAGATGCCCCGCGAGCATCTCCTCCAGCACGGCTGGGAACGGTGTCGCCGGGGGACGGGCGAACGCCGTCCTCAGGATGCCGCGCCGGTGCAGGATCTCCTTGCGGATGCCGAGCGCGAGGCCGTCCTGCTGCTCGAACACCGCGAGCGGCAGCCACGGTGCCCACGCGGCACGCGCGGCCTCGGTGCCGCCTGCGGCGAATGCTGCCACGGTGGCCGCGAGTCCCTCAGGGAACGAGAAGCCCGTCATCGCTCCCGACGCGCCGGCGGTCAGCTCGTCGATCAGTGCGACGCCGCCGAGTCCGCCGAACACCGGTGCGTCGCAGCCGGCGACGAGCACCGCGACGGCCGGCGGGGTCGGCGTCGACTCGGCCTTGACGGCGACGACGAACGGCATGCCGGTGACCGCGACCGCGAGGACGTCGGAGGCGATGCTCACGCCGCTCGAGCGCGGGTAGTCCTGCACGACGATGCCAGCGCCCGTCGCCTCGTGCACGGCGGTCATGTGAGCGACCAGCTCGGCCGCATCGTCGGTCGGCACCTGCACCATCAGGCCGCGCAGCAGTCCGCCGGGTGCGAGCGCACCTGCACCGGCGACAGCCGTGGCGACCTCGACCGCAGCGCGTCCCTGCGCGATCGTCTCCGCCCGGTCGAGCGTCGTGATGCCGACGACGGTGCCGAGGCCGAGCCGAAGGGCGGTGGTCAGTGCGACGGTGGCGACCAGCCGGCGCTCATCGGCATCGAGGCGGGCCGCCTCGCCGAACACGCCGAGCGCGACGACGCCGCGAGCGCCGGTGCGCGCGAACAGCTCGATCTGCTGCGCGAGCGAGGCCGTGTCGACGGTTCCCGTCGCATCGAACGGTGTCGCGAGGATGCCCCAGACGCCGCGCTCGAGCGGGGTGGGCAGCGTCGCGTCGGCATGCGTGGTCATGGTCACTCCTCGGATCCCTGCAGCGGCGCCGTCGCAGCGCGGATGCTCTACTCCCTCGGGGTCCCGAGGTGGATCATGCCGATGATGCGCTCGTCGTGGGTCGCTCCCAGTGCAGCCCTCACCATGTCGTGCTCGACGAACCAGCCCGTGCGCCATGCGGACGCGTACCCCAGTGCCGTCGCGGCGAGGCAGAGGTTCTGCACCGCTGCGGCCGCGGCTGCGAGCTGCTCCCAGTGCGGGATCCTCGGATGATCGACCGTGCGAGCCAGCGCCACGACGACGCAGGGGCCACGCAGCGGTTTCGAGGCGGCACGCTCGACGAGTCCGGCATCATCATCGCGCGTGCGCTGAGCGTCGGCGTACGCAGCGGAGACCCGGGCGCGATCGTCCTCGTCGAGGACGAGGAAGCGCCACGGATGCAGGAGTCCGTGATCAGGAGCGGTGTCGGCCGCGGCCAGCAGCGCGGTCAGCTCCGTCGCGTCGGGACCGGGCGACTCGAGGCGCGACACGGTGCGACGGTCGTGCAGGAACTGGAGGCGCGGATCGAGGGCCTCGTCGCGCGACATCCGCCCTCCGGTCGGTTCAGCGGCCGATCAGCCGCCCGATGCGTGCACCGAGGGAGCGGCGCTCACGCAGGCTGCGGTCGGGACGCGTCCCGTCGCAGGTGCAGCGCTGGTCCTTCGGGATGCCCCGCATCACCTGGTCGACATGGGCACCGCAGCCCGACCAGGAGGCGAGACCGCAGGCGCGACAGGTGGTCCGTGAGCACATGAGAGGATCCTAGCGTCGTGTCGGAGATGGTCCGTATGCTCAGAACGCACCGGAGCGCGGGGGTATTCCCCCAGCAGCGGCAGCCGGCAGGCATCGAGAGCCGGTCGAGGTCGAGGCCGAGGCCGAGGTCGCGCGAGAGAGGAGAGCTCTGATGAGCATCGGGAGCACGCGAGGTCTGCTCTACACGGTCGCCCGCATCCTCGGCGACGTCCAGGCGGTCAAGAAGGGTCGCGTGGGGAAGCGGATCGGCCGTCGTGTGGTCGGGAAGGTCACGGGGCGAGGGATCGGTCGCCTGTTCCGCTGACGTTCAGCGCGATGGTCCTCCCACCGCGGCCGTCGCCCGCGAGCTGCGCGCCAGCAGGACCGCGACGACCAGGCCGCTCACGACGAGCGCGCTGGCCAACGGTCGCACGGTGCCGTCGTAGGCCCGGTCGATCGCGGCACCGATGAGGGCCCCGCCACCGACGAGCGTCGCACCGATGACGGCGCTCGCGACCCCGGCGATGTCGCCCATCGGCTCCATCGCTCGGGCACTCATGTTCGGGATGATCATCGCGTGGCTGGAGAGCAGCACTGCCAGGACCACGAGGTAGACGAGGAGTGGTGGCCTGCCCTCGGTCACGAGCGCGACAGCGAGCAGCGCCGCAGCGCCGACGAGGTAGCCGATGAGATCGATACGCAGCATCCTCACGAGCCCGATGCGCTCCACGATGCGCCCGTTCACGAGTGTCGCCGCGCCCATGATGAGCGCCATCCCGCCGAACAGCACGGGGAAGAGCGCCTCGCGATCGAACACCTCGCGGTAGACGATCTCGGAGGTGGACAGGTAGCTGGCGAACCCGCCGAAGAGCACCGCTTGCGCGATGACCAGCGGGCCGGACACCGGGTCGCGCAGGACGCGCACGGCCGCAGCGCCGACGACGCGCATGTTCAGCGTGCGTCGGTGCTCGCGGGGAAGCGTCTCGGCGAGTCGGACCGTCCACAGCAGGACGAGCGCGGCCGCACCGATGTTGAGCAGCACGAGCTGGTCCCAGGCGAGCACGCGCAGGAGCAGGGCGCCGATCGAAGGTGCGACGACGGGCACGATGACGAACACCGCCATGATCAGGGACATGGTGCGGGCCATCGCGGCGCCGACGAACCGGTCGCGCACGATCGCGACGGCGAGGACCCGACCGGCCGCCGCTCCGACCCCCCAGATGAAGCGTGCGACGAGCAGCAGCGTGAAGCTCGGGGCGATGATGGCGAGTCCGGCGGCGATCGCGTACAGCACGATGCCGGCGCGCAGCAGTGGTCGGCGACCGAAGCGGTCGGCGAGCGGACCGATGAGCAGCTGCCCACCGGCGAGGCCGACGAAGTAGGTCGTGATGAACGCCGAGACCGCCGTGGAACCGGGTTCGAGGCCGAACTCCGCACGCAGCTCGGGGAACGCGGGCAGGAGGAGGTCGATGCCGAGCGCCGAGAGCGCCATGGCCATCGCGAGGAAGGCGATCAGCTCGCTGCCCTGCATCGTCGCCCGCGGGCGCGTCACGCCACCCACACTCATGCGTCGGTCCCGTCGGCCGAGTCGGCCTCGTCGGCAGCGTCCGTCAGCGCAGCGAGCAGTGCCGCTCCGTAGCGTTCGACCTTGACCTTCCCGATCCCGGGCACGCGCAGCAGGCCCGCCTCGTCGCGCGGCATGTCGCGTGCGAGCGCCGCGAGGCCCGCGTCACCGAGCACCACGTAGGCCGGCACGCCCTGTGCTCGTGCGAGATCGAGCCGGACCGCCCGTAGGCGATCGAACCGGGCTCGCGCAGCCGCGTCGAGCCCGTCGGTCGGCGCCGCGTCGCTGCGCGGTCGTCGTGGGGCCGGACCGGCCCCCGCACTGAGCTGGCGGCGTCCGAGCCGCAGTTCACCGTCGCCACGCATGAGCGCGGCGCCGGCATCGGTCAGCCGCAGGCCGCCGTGATCGGTCGGCGTCAGCTCGCCGCGTGCGAGCAGTTGCCGGAACACCGCCTGCCACGTGCGTTCGTCGACGTTCGCACCGATGCCGAACGTCGAGAGCTCGTGATGGCTGTTGCGCCGCATGCGCTCGTCGTCCCGTCCGCGCAGCACAGCGATGACGTAGGCGGCGCCGAAGCGCTGCTCGGTGCGGTAGACGCAGGCGAGCGCCTTGCGCGCCTCCTCCGTCGCGTCGTAGGTCTCCTGCGGCTCGATGCAGTTGTCGCAGTTCCCACAGTCATCACCCGGATCGTCGTCGAAGTATCCGAGCAGGATGCGCCGACGACACCCGGTCGCCTCGCAGTAGCCCAGCAGCGCCTCGAGCCGGCGGTGCTCCAGACGCTTGTGCTCCTCGTCGGCCTTGGAGTCCTCGACGAAGCGGCGCTGCTGCACGACGTCGGCCAACCCGTAGCGCATCCATGCCTCGCTCGGCAGCCCGTCGCGCCCCGCGCGGCCCGTCTCCTGGTAGTACGCCTCGAGGCTCTTCGGGAGCGAGAGGTGCGCGACGAAGCGCACGTCGGGCTTGTCGATCCCCATGCCGAACGCGATGGTCGCGACCACCACGACACCGTCCTCGCGTCGGAAGCGCTGCTGGTTCGCGTCGCGGTCGGCCGGTTCCATGCCCGCGTGGTAGGGCAGGGCCTCGATGTCGCGCTGACGCAGCCAGCCGGTCACGTCGTCGACCATCTTGCGGGACAGGCAGTAGACGATGCCGGCGGCGCCGGGATGACGTTGCTCGATGAACTGCAGCAGCTGCTCGCGTGCGGACCCGTCGTCGAGGCCGACGAGGTAGCGGATGTTGGGCCGGTCGAACCCGGTCACGACGTGCAGCGCGTCGGAACGCAGGAGCCGATCGGAGATCTCTGCGCGAGTGCGGCTGTCGGCCGTCGCGGTCAGCGCGACGCGAGGGACCCACGGGTAGCGCTCCCGCAGCAGGGACAGTCCGACGTAGTCGGGGCGGAAGTCGTGGCCCCACTGCGACACGCAGTGCGCCTCGTCGACGGCGAACAGGGCCGGCTGCGCATCGTCGAGCAGCGCGAGGAAGGATGCGGTGACCAACCGTTCCGGCGAGACGTAGAGGAGGTCGAGGTCGCCCCCGACCAGACGCTCCTCGACCGCTCGCGCACCCTCGAAGGACAGCGTCGAGTTGAGGTACGCCGCTCGGACTCCGCGCTCGCGCAGGTCCTCGACCTGGTCGCGCATGAGCGCGATCAGCGGCGAGATGATGATCCCTGTCCCCTCGCGCGCGATCGCGGGGATCTGGTAGCACAGCGACTTCCCGCTGCCCGTGGGCATCACGACCATCACGTCGCCACCGGCCATCAGCCGCTCGACCACGTCGAGCTGGCTGGGTCGGAACGCGTCGAACCCGAACACGTCGGTCAGGACGCGCCGGGCGGCGTCGGTGCCCGGCGCCGGAGCCGACGTCACGATCCCGCCTGGCTGCGCCGGGTGCGCAGCTCCTCGCTGCGTCGTCGCGGTCCGTCGGCTGCCCGCGCGAGCACGCGCCACAGCGGGGTCGCGACATGGCGCAGGACGACGAGCCCGCGGTACCAGTGCGGGGACGTGACCTCCTCGGTGCGTCGACGCGCGGCACGGGACACGGCGGCCGCGATCACCTCGGGACCGACGACGAGCCGGGCGGCCGGCGTACCGGTGGCCCAGGTCTGCGGGAAGCCCTCGGTGTGGACGAAGCCGGGGTTGAGCTGCGTGACGGTGATACCGCGAGCACGCCATGCAGCACCGAGTGCCTCGCTCAGCCCGACCATGCCGAACTTCGAGGCGACGTACGCCGACGGGCCGAGCCCGAGCTTGCCCGCGACCGACGCGACGTTGATGACCTGCGACGGGGCGGACGCGGCCAGCAGGTCGACGAACGCGGCGCAGCAGCGCAGCGTGCCCGCGAGGTTCACGTCGAGGACATCGAGGGCAGCGTCGAGATCGCCTCTGCCGTTGAGGCTGCCGCCTCCGACCCCGGCGTTGCAGACCAGCAGGTGGCAGGCGCCGTGCTCGCTGCGCACCGCGGTCGCCAGCGCATCGACCGAGGTGATGTCACGCACGTCCAGGGTGGCGACGACGACGCGGCCGCGCGCTCCTGACGCTGCGGCGGAACGGGCGATGTCCTCGAGACGATCCGTCCTGCGCGCCGCAGCGATGACGGTCCAGCCCTCGCGCGCGAGCCGCAGGACCGTCGCCTCGCCGATGCCGCTGGAGGCGCCCGTCACGACCGCGATCCGGGCGTCGCCAGCGTCCCCAGCGTGCGCGGGGGGCTCGATGGCCTGCATGGTCCCTCCGTGGCCTTCCGGCAGCCGCTGCACCGCGTGGCCGGTCGGCCGTCCGCAGCGCGACATCGGGGTCGATCGCATGGCACCCTAGAGGCCCGTCGCGACGCCGTGCCGGATGCCTGGACCGGGTCCTCGGGCTCCGTCGTGCCGAACGGCTCCACACCACGACCACGGAACCGCGACCACGGAGAACCTCATGCGCAGCCGATCGCTCCTCATCGTCGCCGTCGCTGTCGTCGCGGTCGGCGCAGCTGTCGCCATCTGGTTCACGGGACGCGACACGCCCGACGCCGTCGACATCGAGCGCGCGATCGCTGACGTCACGACCGCGCCGGCCGCCCCGTCCGGGACCGATGGTGCTGCGGAGGCTGACGCGTCGGTCACTGCGGAACCTGCGCCGATCACCGACGCCACCGGGACATGGACGGTCGACACCGAGGTCGTCGCGTTCGACACGGCGACGGGTGCGGGGACATGGGTCGGCTACCGCATCGACGAGGAACTGTCCGGCATCGGGGCCTACACCGCGGTCGGTCGCTCGCCGCGGGTCGAGGGCGAGGTCGTCATCGACGGCGGGCGTGTCCTCGAGGCCGTGATCCGTGCGGACCTGCAGGGCCTCGTGAGCGACAACGGGAACCGTGACAGCCGCGTCCGTCCGCTGTTCGCCGACCGGCCCGTGGTGTTCACCCTCTCCGGACCTGTCGACTTCGGTGGCGTGCCCGAGGAGGGCCAGCGGGTCGCCGTGACCGCGCTCGGGACGCTGCGCATCGGCGCCATCGAGCGCGAGGTCAGCGTCGAGCTGTCCGCGGACGTCGCCGGCTCCCGGCTGGTGGTGACCGGCTCGACCATCGTCGTGCTCGCGGACTTCGACATCGCCGTGCCGAGCGCACCGGTCGTGCTCAGCGTCTCCGACGAGGCGACCATCGAGCTCCAGATCTACCTCTCGCAGGGCTGAGACCGTGCCCGGCGACATCGCGGCGCTGCGGGTGCTGCGTACGACGCTCGGAGCAGGCGCGTTCCTGCTCGTCGTCGTCGCGATCGTGGTCGTGATCCTCCTCGTGGTCCGCGTCCTGCGCCGACACGGCGGACGCTGGGGAGGGATCGTCGCCGGGGTCGTCGCGCTGCTCGCTGTCTGGGTATCGCTCGCAGGCATCGCCGAGCTGACCCTGTTCGGCACCCGAGGGCTGGGTGCGAGCCAGCGGCTCGCGCTCGACCCGATCGTCGGCGCGCGCGGCTGGTCCGGGATCGCCTGGCGCCCCGTCATCGACAACGTGACCCTGTTCGTCCCGTTCGGCGCGGCGCTCGCGGCTCTGTGGTGCCGCCGCTCGTGGCCGGTCGTCCTGCTGGCCGCGGCGATCGTGTCCATCGGCGTCGAGGCGTTCCAGTGGGCGTTCCCGACGGGTCGCATCGCCAACTCAGCCGACGTGATCGCGAACACCATCGGCGCGGGCCTGGGCATCGCGCTGGCACGGATGATGGGCGCCTGCCCCGGTGCGCGGCTCGCTGCACGCTGAGGCGCGCACCGAGCCGCGGATCTCAGCCGCGCGTTCAGACGCGCACGAGCACCACGGCGGTGTCCGCGGCCAGGGTCCCGGAGAACGCCTGGCCGGCGGACGTCCCGGCTCCAGCGCTGTCGAGCAGGACCTGCCAACCGCTCGCCCAGGTCGCCGCGAGCTGAGCGGGACGTCCCGCCATCTCCGCGAGCGTGACGAGCGTCGCACCTGCGTGCGTCCGCTCGATGCCGAGGACGTCTCCGGGCAGTCCATCGTCCGCTCCGAGGACACGCTGCGCACCCACGACGAGGGCCTCGTGCGTGCGGCGCAGCGCCAGCAGCCGTCGATAGAGGTTCGCGGTCGATGTCGGGTCCGGCTGCTGGGCGGCGACCGACCGTCGAGCAGCGTCGGGTGGGAGTGGGAGCCATGCCGAGGCGGGCCATCCGGCACCGGCGTCCTGCGCCCACGGCACCGGCGCGCGACAGCCGTCACGACCTCCCGGATCGACGACCCGTTCCGCCGGGACGTCGGCGTCCTCGAGGCCGAGCTCGTCGCCCTGGAAGATGCACGGAACACCTCGCAGAGTCAGCTGCACGGTCGCGGCGACCCGCGCACGGCCCTCGCTGCCCACGCGCGTCGCGAGGCGGGGTCGATCATGGTTGCCCAGCGCCCACGCCGCCCATGCTCCTGCAGGCTCGAAGACGGCCTCGACCCCACGGATGCGGCGAGCCCACTCGGTCGCGTCCCACGGCGCGTTCAGCAGGTGGAAGACGAAGGAGAGGTGCTGCGCGTCGTCGCCGACATGCGCGAGCAGCGCTTCGGGATGCTCGAGGTAGGACTCGCCGACGATGATCGCGCCGTGCTCGTCGAGCGTGCGGCGGATCGCGCCCAGGTGCGCACGCGTGCTCGCATGATGGTGGAAGTCGCCGCGACCATCGAAGCGTTCGACCCCGGGCGGGTCATCGGGATAGCTGCGGTCCTGGCCGATGAGATGCACGACGTCCGCGCGGAAGCCACGCACGCCGCGAGCCATCCAGAAGCGCAGGACATCGAGCTGCGCGTCACGCAACGCTGGGGTGTCCCAGTTGACGTCCGGCTGCTGCGGAAGGAAGTGGTTCAGGTAGTACTGGCCGGTGCGCTCGTCGAAGGTCCAGGCCGGCTCGTCGGCGAAGTGTCGCACCCAGTTGTTGGGCGGGCCGCCGTCGGGCGCAGGATCGCGCCACACGTACCAGTCGCGGTGCGGATCCTCTCGCGAGCTCCGTGCCGCCTCGAACCAGCGGTGCTGGTCCGACGTGTGGTTGGGGACGAAGTCGAGCCAGACCTCGATGCCGCGCGCTCCGGCATCAGCGATGAGACCGTCGAGGTCCGCGAGCGTCCCGAACACCGGATCGACGTCACAGTGGTCGGCCACGTCGTAGCCGAAGTCCGCCATGGGCGAGCGATAGAGCGGTGACGACCACACGGCGTCGATGCCGAGCCACTCCAGATGGTCGAGGCCGGCACGGATGCCGGCGAGATCGCCCACACCGTCACCGTCACCGTCGCGGAAGGAGCGGGGGTACACCTGGTAGATGACGCCACCGAACGGGGGTCCTGCCTGGCTGCGGTCCGTCACGGTCTGACCTCCACGAGCTCGAAGCGCATGCCGGCGGCCTCGAGCCGGCGCTGGTAGGGGAGACCGAGTCCTACCGCGGGCGTGACGACACCGCTGACGTCGGGCCGTTCGTCGCTCGCGAGGGTCAGCGCCGCCTCCGCGAGCATCCGCGAGGTCTCGCCGTAGCCGGGATCGCCACCACGCACACGCGCGACGATGCGGACGTCGTCCTCCTCACGATCGCCGTGCGCGGTCCCGAGCAGCAGCACGGTGAAGCGGCCCGCCGCGCGCGTCGCCTCGTCGGGTCCCTCGCCTGGTGCGGGGAGCAGGCGCTCGAGCGCCGCGCGACCGGGACGGGTGCGTGCGGCGAGCGCGGCCGTGCCGAGCGCCAGTCCGCCGCCGATGAGCGTCGAGGTGCGCCGCAGGTGCGCGAAGTGTCCGTAGACGAACATGCGGCCGTATCCGGGCAGCCTGCGAGCGGAGCGCAGCACGATCAACGGGTCGACGGTCGGCATCGGCACGGCCCAACCGCCGAGGCGTTCGGGACGGTGGGTCCCGAGCACGAGGCGCTCCACCGGGCGGACGTCGTCGGGCGACGTCCGAGCGCGCGAGGGTGTCGGCGCGCCGCTCGACAGCGTGTCGAGCGCGGTCATGGCCGTCCCGCCGCTCATCCGGCCCCGCGCGCGTACGTACCCGCGCATGACCACGTCCGCGTCGTCGGGCAGGTGGGACACGGCGAAGCGCACCCCGAGGTCATGGGGGACGGAGTCGAAGCCGCAGCACACGACCATCGTCGCGCCGGTGGCGCGCGCGATCGGGTCCACGTCGCGCTCGAGGGTGCGGACGAAGGTCTCCTCGCCGGTGATATCCGCGTAGTGCGTGCCGTGCTCGGCGCAGGCGCGAGCCACATCGACGCCGAGACGTGCGTAGGGGCCGACGGTGGTCGCGAGCACCCGGGTCGACGACGCCATGCGCGTGAGCGAGTCGGAGTCGGTGACGTCGACGTCGACGACCGCGGGTCCTCCCGGCAACCCGGCGGCGAGTCGTTCGAGCGCAGCGCGGTCGCGTCCGGCGATGCCCCACCGGAGCCGCGTGCCGTCGACCCGCGCGGCGAGCTCGCGTGCGACCAGCCCGCCGGTGAACCCGGTCGCTCCGAGCAGCAGCACGTCGAGGTCCCTCGGCTGGCCCGAGCGGTCCGGCGTCGGTGCGGCGTGCGTCCCGGCCTCCACGTGCGGCCTCCTCGTCGTCGGCGTGACGCTAGTGTCCCACGCGCCACAGGAGGTCGAGGGATGGCCGAGGACACCGCAACCAGCGCATCGATCAACGTCGCCTTCGGCACGGTCGCCGCGGGCATGATGGTCATCGCTGAGGCGCACGACGGTGTGTTCGTCGCGCCGCGCGTCGAGCCGACCGCGTCCTTCACGCTGCACCCGTTCGCCCACTGCCTGCACTACGGGTCGACGTGCTTCGAGGGGCTCAAGGCGCACCGCGGAGCAGATGGTGCGGTCCGGGTCTTCCGACTCGATCGGCATGTCGCACGCATGCGCCGCACTGCGGATCTCGTGCAGCTGCCCGTCCCGCCGGCCGACCTGCTCGAGCGCATGATCGTGGCCGCCGTCGAGGCGAACCTCGATGAGGTCCCCGATGCGCCGGGCGCGCTCTACCTGCGCCCGATGCTGATCGGCACCGACCCGAACATCGGCGCTGCTGCGAGCCCGTCCAACGGGGCACTGCTCGCCGTCGTCGCCAGTCCCGTGGGGGACTACTTCGCCGGCGGCGTGCGACCGCTCTCGCTGCTGGTCGAGACCGAGGTGCCGCGCACCACGCCGCAGTTCGGCGAAGCGAAGGCCGGCGCGAACTACCTCATGGCGTTGGGTGTCACCCGGCGTGCGCGTGCCGAGCACGGATGCGACCAGGTCCTGTTCGCACCGGGTGGCGAGGTCCAGGAGACGGGCGCCGCGAACTTCCTGCTCTTCGACGAGCATCGCGTCGTGACCCGTGCGCTCGACTCGTCGTTCCTGCACGGGGTGACGCGCGACTCGGTCCTGACCCTCGCGCGTGACCGCGGCATGGCCATCGAGGAACGCACCGTCACCGTCGACGAGCTGCTGGCCTGGCAGGGTGAGGCGGCGCTCGCCGGCACGGCCGCGGTGCTGTCCGGGGTCGGGACCCTCGTGCACGGCGGTGAGCGACGCACGGTCGGTGACGGGCAGGTCGGACCGATCACGCTCGGGCTGCGTGAAGGACTGACGGCGATCCAGCGGGGCGAGGCGGCCGACGTGCATGGCTGGACCCGCATCGTCGAGCGCTGACCGGCCCGCTCCGCGCGGTGCGGGATTCCCCGTGTGATCCGGTCTCGCGGCTCGGTCCGGATGCGCGCCTCAGAGCGGGTAGGGACGACCGTCCACGGTGAGACTCGCCCTGCGTGCCCGCAGGTCGAGTCGCAGGGTGATCGTGCGTCCGTCCCCTCCACGCCATCCGGTCACGATCGTGCCCGGCTCCTCAGGGTCGGCGGCTGCGAGCCACCACTCGCCGGAGAACGCGGGGTGGGTGCGACGCAGCTCGACGAGGGCGAGCAGGCGCTGCACGGCCGATGACGTGAGCGCCTCGCGGAGCCCTTCCGGCGAGTAGTGGTGACGATTGACGTCGCGACCGACGCCGGTCGCTGCCAGCAGCCGCTCGTCGTTGTGACCCATGAGGAGCCCGACGTAGTACAGCTGTGGGGTGCCGGGGAGCACGAGCTGAAGGGCGCGTGCAGCGAGCATCGCCTCATGATCGCCGCCGAGCGCATCGAGGAACGTCGTGTTGACCTGGTAGAGGTCGACGTTCGATGCTGCGGCACCGGTCGCACGGCGGCTCACGCCACCGGTCGCAGCATGGATGGCCTCGACGAGGGCATCGATACGTTCGGGAGGCAGCAGACCCGGGCCGGGGTCGGAGGCGTCCCCATGTCCGGCGTTCGCCCCGACGTCGATGACACCGATGCCGTCATGCGTGTCGAGGACGGTGACCACGTTGTGCGGACGCAGCTCCAGCCAGCGATGCAGCGGCGCTGCATCGCCCGTATGCAGCGCGTCGAGCACCAACGGCGGGAGCGCGAAGTCGTACGTGAGGTCGCTCGCCGACGCGAGCTCCAGCGTGAGGCGCCAGTGCGCATGGACCTCGACGAGCACGCGGAGTCCTGCGCTGCGTGCGCGCTCGGTGAGCTCGGCGAGGAATGTCCGAGTCCGTTCTGTCATGAACGATGACGTCCCGGCGGTCTTGACGGCGTAGCCGGCTGCATCGAGGCGCACCGTGTCGACACCGTGCGCAGCGAGGATGGCGAGCAGTTCGTCGAGATACTCCACAGTCCCGGGATCGGTGACGTCGAGGTCGGCCTGCTCCGGCGTGAACGTCGTCCAGAGGATGCGGCGCGTCCCGTCAGTGAGCGTGATCGGGGTGAGCGGTAGGCCCGGACGCGGCCGGTAGATCCGTCCCAGCATGGCCTCGGTCGCGCCGCCGGGGAACACGCGGTCGAGCGTGAGGAACATCCCCGCATGCGGTGATGCGTCCCCGTCGCGCATGAAGCTCAGGAACTCCGGCGACCTGGTCGAGATGTGGTTGACGATGAGATCGGCCGTCAACGACCGGTCGGCGGCGAGGGCCGCCACGTCGTCCCATGTCCCCAGTCGCGCGTCGACGACGCGGTGGTCGTCAGGATCGAACCCGGCATCGGCCCCGTCGATCGGGGCGAAGAACGGCAGGATGTGGACACCGTCGAACGCTGAGAGCGGCCCTTCCAGCAGGCGGCGCAGGCCCGGGAGGTCGCCTGCGAGGCGGTCGGCGTAGGTGAGCAGGTGGACGCTGTTCGACACGCGACACACTCCTGGGTGGGCGCGGGAGGGCTGGGCGTGGCCATCCTGCGCCGCGGATGCTACGGCCGCGCGACCTCGTGTCGCGGACGGCGAGCGTTAGGCTGCCCGTGCGATGCTGCGGGGACACTGGGGCAGCCAGACGGCCGGGGGAAGGAACGAGCGTGGTCGGCCGGCGACGTCGGGCACCCTTCGGTCCGCTCCCGGGGACCATGGCCGCACGGCGAGGGGTCGCGGGAATCGTGCTGCTGGCCCTCGCTGCCCTGCTGCTCCTGCCGGTCGCACGTGGTATCGACGTGACCGATGTGCGGGTCGGGGTCGACGGGCAGCTACCGGTCCGCGTCTACATCCCCTCAGCGGCCGCGAGCGCCAGTGCCCCCGGCGTGATCGTCGCGCACGGCTTCGCCGGCTCCGCGCTGCTGATGCACACCTGGTCGCTCGCGCTCGCACACGCGGGCTTCGTCGTCGTCGCCCCTGACCTGCCCGGACACGGGGCGAACGCTGCGCCGATGCGCACGACACAGGCGGCGGGGACGAGCGCGCTCGCGGACGCGATCGACGAGGCCATCGTCCACCTGCTGTCGCTGCCCGCGGTCGACGGTGATCGGATCGGTCTGCTCGGCCACTCGATGGGGTCCGGAGCCGTCCTGGAGCGCGGCATCGCGCACGTCGAGCTGGTGCGTGCGGTCGTCGCGGTCTCGCCGACCGATGCCGACGTCGACGGAGAAGCCCCGCGCGACCTGCTGCTGCTCGCTGGCGCGAACGAGGGACGGTTCGTCGCCAACGCCGAGTCGCTGCTCGAGCGGGCTGGTGGTGAGCGCGGAGAACCTGGTGATGGTGACGCGCGTGCGCTGACGGTGGTCCCGGTCGTCGAGCACGTGTCCATCCTGTTCGCCCGCAGCGCCCACGACGCATCGATCGCCTGGCTGGCCGCGGCACTCGACCATGTGCCGACGGGACGAGCGCCGATGGGTCCGCTCTCCGGATGGTTGCTCCTTGCGCTGGGCATCGTGCTGACGTGGCAGGCGATCGTCGCGCAGGCCTCCACCGGCGCCGCGGCGCCGACGCGCCGTCGGGGTGCGTGGGCCACGCTCGCCGTCGGTGGCATCGCCGCGACCGCATCGCTCGTGATCGTCGCGCGCTCCATCGACATCCCGACACAGGTCGGGGTCCTCGTCGCGGGAGAGGTCGGCATCTGGTTCCTCCTCGTGGGCCTGGTCTGGCTCCGCTTCGGTGTGGGACTGGCCCGACCTGAGGTGCGCGATGGTGGCTGGGCGGTCCTCGCGACGGCGCTGCTCATGCTGCTCGGAGCCTCGGCGACGCTCGCCTGGGCCCCCTGGTGGCTGTCGGGCCTGAGGGTGAGCACCGCGATGGTCCTGACGGTCCTGCTGCTGCCCTTCGGTCTCGCGGCTGCCGCGTCGCTGCACGGCCGCCGCGGCCGCGCCGCGGTCGGGGTGTGGTTCGTGACCTCCCTGATCGTGCTGGTCACGCTCGGAGCGGCGGCCGTCGTCGTCCCTGGGATCGGCTTCCTGCTGCTCGTGCTCCCGCTGCTGCCGCTCGTGCTCGCCGCGACGACGGCGGTCACGGTCGGGCTCGATCGTCCATGGGCCTCGGGTCTCGCCTCGGCCGTGTTCATCGGCTGGCTGCTGGCGATGCTGTTCCCCCTCGCCTGAGCGAGGTCGCGACGGCGCCTACCTTCGGCGCCAGGACGGCAGGGTCGGGGGGGGGCAGGATGGCTGGGGATCAGGAGTCACGCATGCAGGGTGCATCGCCGGCGGATGCGGGCGCGGGCTTCGCGGTCGCCGGGCGCGTCGCACTGGTGACGGGCGCCGGCTCCGGCATCGGTGCGGCACTGGCCGCGGCCCTCGTCGACCGCGGCGCTGCGGTCGTGATCCTCGCCGACCTCGACGCTGTCGCGGCGGCCTCGATCGCCGAAGCCCTGCATCGTCCGGGTGCGACCGAGGTCATCGCGGTCGCACTCGACGTCGCAGACGCCACGGCGCTGCGGGCGCTCGTCGCGCGCATCGAGTCGGAGCACGGCCGGCTCGACCTCGTCTGCTCCAACGCGGGGATCGGGACGGGCGCCGGTGTGGACGCCCCGGTCCCGCTGTGGCAGCGCGCCTGGGACGTGAACCTGATGGCGCACGTGCACGCGGCCGATGCCGCTCTGCCTGGGATGCTCGACCGTGGCGAGGGCGCGTTCCTGCACACGTGCTCGGCCGCGGGCCTGCTGACCATCGCGGGTGACGCCCCCTACGCGGTGACCAAGCATGCGGCGGTCGCGTTCGCCGAGTGGCTGGCGCTGACCTATGGGGCCCGCGGGATCACGGTGACGGCGCTCTGCCCGCTCGGCGTGGAGACGAGCATGCTCGCCACCGAGGACCTGCTGGCCACCCGCTTCGTGCGGGGGACCGGTCGGGTGCTCGCGCCGGATGCGGTCGCGCTGGCTGCGCTCGATGCGCTCGAGTCGGGGGAGATGCTCGCGCTGCCCCACCCGGAGGTCGCGGCGATGGAGCTGGCGCGTGCCAGCGACCGTCGCACGTGGCTCGCGCGGCTGCGTGCTGCGGTCGCCGCGCTCCCCACGGTCTCCTCCTAGCATCGGGTCCCTGAGCGGTCGTCGAGCGGGAGCTCGCAGCAGGCCCTGACGGAGGCGATGACATGGCACACGGTGATGGATCGGTGACGATGCCCATGCGGCGGCTGGGTCCCAGCGGCCTCCAGGTCAGCGTGCTGAGCTTCGGCTCGTGGGTGACGTTCAAGGACCAGATGGACGTCGGACTCTCGGCGGAGTGCATGGCGGCCGCGCGCGAGGCGGGCGTGAACTTCTTCGATAACGCCGAGGTGTACGCCGGTGGTGAGTCGGAGCGCGTCATGGGCGAGGCGATCGCGCGCCTGGGCTGGGCACGCCACGAGTACGTCGTGACCTCGAAGTTCTTCTGGGGGCTGCATGACGGTCCGAACTCGCGCAACACGCTCAACCGGAAGTACCTCATGGAGGCGATGCCGGCCGCACTCGAGCGCTTCGGGCTCGAGCACCTCGACGTCGTCTACGCCCACCGTCCCGATCCGCGCACGCCCATCGGTGAGACCGTCCGCGCGTTCTCGGACGCCATCGACCGCGGCTGGGCGCACTACTGGGGCACGTCGGAATGGTCGGCCGATGAGATCCGCGCAGCGATCGCGATCGCCGACCGCCACCACCTCCACGCGCCGATCACCGAGCAGCCGCAGTACCACCTGCTGCATCGCACGCGTATGGAGGTCGAGTACCGCCGCCTCTTCGCCGACACCGGCTACGGCACGACGACCTGGTCGCCCCTCGCCGGAGGACTGCTCACGGGCAAGTACCTCGACGGTGTGCCGGAGGGCAGCCGCGCGCAGCGCGGGGAGTTCTTCGAGCGCCATCTGACCAGTCGCGAGCATGATGAGAAGGTCCGGGCACTGCAGGCCATCGCCACCGAGCTCGACGGGACGCTCGCGCAGTTCGCGATCGCCTGGTGCGCGGTCAACCCGAACGTGTCGACCGTCATCACGGGTGCGTCGCGGCCTGAGCAGGTCGTCGAGAACATGGGCGCACTCGCTGTGCTCGAGCGCATCGATGCCGACGTCCGTGCGCGCGTCAACAAGATCGTCGGCGTGCCCGCGTGGCCCAACTGACCACGCCGAACTGCTCGGTTTGTCCGGGTCAGGCGCGGCTGCGCAGCAGTCCGTTGGCGAGCCAGCCGACCAGTGACACGATGATGGCGGCCAGCAGCGTCGAGGTGAACCCGTCGCTGGTCAGGCCGAGGTCGAAGCGTGCCGAGATCGTGAACGCGATCGCCAACGTGATCGCGTTCACGACGAGCAGGAACGCCCCGAGCGTCACGACGACCAGCGGGAGCGAGAGCAGGGCCAGGACGGGCCGCACGGTCGCGTTGAGCACACCGACGACGAGCGCGATGAGGACCAGGTAGGCCACGGATCGGTCCGGGTCGAGTCGGATGCCATCGATGAGCTCGGCGGCCGCCCACAGGCCGACGGCCGTCACGAGAACGCGCAGCGCCATCGTCATCGTCGATCCCCCTGATCCGGCTGCGCCGCGAGGTCGCCGACGATGTCGGGCCAGGCCGCGACGATTGCGCGGGCGGTACGCCGGCAGATCCGCACGACCTCGTCGAAACCCTCGGGCCCACCTCCGTACGGGTCGGGCACCTCGTCGGGACCGGAGCCGTCGCGGCTCTCGTCCACGCCCCGAGCGTCGTCGAGTTCCGGGTCGAAGCGACGGAACAGCGCGATGGGCGTGGCCACGCCGCCGTCGTTCGCGATCCGGGTGACGTCGGCGAGGTTGCTGCGGTCCATGACGAGGACGAGGTCCGCCCACGCGAGCAGCTCGGCATCGACCTGCTGCGCCGTCCCGCGCAGCTCGAGGCCCTGCTGCGCAGCGGCCGCCCGCATCGGTGGGTTCGGAGGGTGACCGAGATGCCAGTCGCCGGTCCCGGCGGAGGCGACCTCGACATCGAGGCCGAGCTCGGCGGCCGCTTCGACCAGCGCGGCCTCGGCGGTGGGAGAGCGGCAGATGTTGCCGAGGCAGACGGTGAGCAGCCTCGCTGGGCGGCCGACGCCGTCACGGAGGTCCTCAGCTGTGGCGGTCACGCGGTCACGAGCTGCGGGGGCAGGTGCGACACGTCGCTGAAACCCTGGAGGCTGAAGATGTGACCGTCAGCGATGTGCGTCGAACGCAGCCGGGTGAGCGACGCGTGGTCGGAGGCGAAACGCTCCCATTCCCACGGTTCCGGCTCGAGGCCGAGCAGGTGCCCCAGCACCACCGAGTTGGTGCCTGCATGCGCCACCATCGTGATCTCGGGGACGTCCGGCGAGACCTCCCAAAGACCGTCGTCGCGACGCTCCACACCGAGCCCCGCCAACTCCGCGGTCAGACCGATCGTGACGCGCGCGTGGAAGTCGCGGAAGCTCTCGCCACCGGGCATGCCCTCCCACCACAGGTCACGCGGCCGCTGGCGCGCCTCGCTGAGTGCGCGGTTGACCTCGTCGGCCGGTGTCCCCTCCCAGTGATCCGGCATGCGGATCTCGTGCAGCCATGCGCGGTCCTCGGTCGGGACCCCGCTCTGGCGCACCCTCACCGGCTGTGCGGTCTCCTGGGCGCGTCGGGCGGTGGAGACGAGCAGCAGGTCGACACGCTCATGCAGCATGCGCTCGGCGAGCAGGTCCGCCTGCTGTACGCCGCGGCGGGTCAGGCCCGGATCGACGCTCGAGACGGCATCCTTGTCCCACTGTGGTTGGGCGTGGCGCACGAGCAGGATGTCCATCGCACCTACGCTACCTGTCCGCTGGTCTTGGACGGGTCTTGGACGGAGGTGCGCGAGGTGGCACGAGAGCGGACCTGGGACCCGGACGTCCCCGCACCGAGCTGGTTCGAGCGCTCCCTCGCGACTCCGATGGAGACGGCCCGCATCGACGTCGACGGCACGTCGGTGAGCTACCTGGCCTGGGGTGCACGTGGTGCGCCGACGCTCGTGCTCGTGCACGGAGGTGCCGCGCACGCGCACTGGTGGGCACCGCTCGCGCCGCTGTTGGCTGACCACTTCCGTGTTCTTGCACTCGACCTCAGCGGTCACGGGGATTCCGACCGCCGTGACGTCTACTCGGTGACGACATGGGCGGACGAGGTCCTTGCCGTCGCAGGCGATGGCGGTGGCAGCGGCCGTCCGGTGGTGGTGGGCCATTCGATGGGCGGGTTCGTGACGATCGCCACCGCGGCCCTGCACGGCACCGAACTCGATGGTGCGGTGGTCATCGACGCGCCCGTGCGTCGCCCCGACCCCGAGACGATGGAGGGGGTGTCCGGCGGGATGTTCCGCGCCCCGAAGGTCTACCGCGACCTCACGGAGGGCATGCAGCACTTCCACCTCGTCCCGCCGCAGCCGTGCGAGAACGGTTGGCTCGTCGCGCACATCGCTCGGCACTCGCTGCGCGAGGTCGAAGGTGGGGTCACGTGGAAGTTCGACCCGGGCGTCTTCACGCGTCGAACAGGACCGAACCGACCGAGCGAGTACGGGCCACTGCTGTCGCGCGCCGCCTGTCGCGTCGCCATCGTCAACGGTGCGGACTCGACGATCGTGAGCGACGACATGCGGGCCTACATGGCCGAGCTGCTGGCCGACTCGCCGGCAGCGGTCGCTGGAGTGCCGTTCGTCGAGGTGCCCGAAGCCCAGCATCATGTGCTGCTCGATCAGCCGCTCGCGCTCGTCACGGCACTGCGCGCCGTGTTCGGCTCCTGGCGTCCCGTCGGTGCACCACCCGTGTCGGTCAGGCCGCCGTCCGACTGATGGATGGACGCGTCGGCTCCGGTCGACTCACAGGCGCCGCAGCCGGACGTGATCGACCAGATGGTCGGGCCCCTTGCGCAGGATGAGGTCCGCGCGCGAGCGGGTCGGCAGGATGTTCTCGGTGAGGTTCGGGCCGTTGATCGTGTCCCAGATCCGGCCTGCCGTCACGTCGGCCTCGTCGTCCGTGAGTCCCGCATAGCGATGGAAGTAGGAGCGAGGGTCGGCGAACGCGGTGCTGCGCAGCGCGCGGAAGCGCTCGACGATACCAGCGCCGGATGTCCGTCTCGTCCGCGTCGATGTAGACCGCGAAGTCGAAGTAGTCGGAGACGAACTCGCCGGCGCTGTCGGCGGCCGTACCGGTCTGCAGCACGTTGAGTCCCTCGACGATGAGCACGTCGGGCTGGCGCACGATGACCCGGTCATCGGGCTGCACGTCGTAGCGCAGGTGCGAGTACACCGGCGCGTGCACCTCGGGCTCGCCGGACTTCACGGCGGCCACGAAGCCGAGCAGCGCGCCGGTGTCGTAGCTCTCGGGGAAGCCCTTGCGGTGCAGGATGCCGCGCCGTTCGAGCTCGGCGTTGGGCAGCAGGAAGCCATCGGTGGTGACCAGCTCGACCCGCGGGTGGTCGGGCCAGCGGGAGAGCAGCGTCATGAGCAGGCGCGCGGTCGTGGACTTCCCGACCGCCACGGACCCGGCGATCCCGATCACGAAGGGGACCTTCGCCGGGAGGTCGCCGAGGAACGTCGCCGTCGCGGAGTGGAGTCCCTGTGTCGCTCCGACGTACAGGCTGAGCAGCCTGGACAGCGGGTGATGGATCTGCGCCGCCTCGTCGAGCGAGAGGTGCTCGTTGATGCCTCGCAGGCGCTCGAGGTCGCGCTCGTCGAGAGGGAGCGGGACCGAGGGTGCGAGGCGGGCCCAGTCCGCACGTGGCAGCACGACCCACGGACCGAGTCGTTCGGACACCGTCGCGCACCTCCAAGGAGCGGCCCTGCGGCCGTTCGGACACCATCAGGGGCCGTGAACGGGGCCGCGCCCTCATCCTAGGCGCTGCTACGAGCGCTCTTGCCTGCGCCGCCGGTGCTCGGCCGATGTTCGGTCAGCTTCTGCAGACCGGTCGTGGTCGGGGCCAGCGCGCGGTTCCGGTGCGGGGTTGGACGACGGTCGCGGCATGGGCGACACTGTGGGGCCCCGGCCGCACAGGCGACCGGACGGCTGTGGACCCGGAGGCTCGGATGGCGATCGACGTCGTGCCCGCCTTGCGGGATGCGGCGGCCGGTGCGTCCCAGATGCGCCTGCGCCTGCACCGTGTCGGGATGGCGACCACGCTCGTCGTCGGACTCGCGCTCGTCGTCGGGCTGCCCTCGGGAGGCGGTGGCATCGACGTCCGTGTCGGCCAGCCGGCTGAGGACAGTGTCCCTGCGCCCCGCGAGGTGCGTGTGGTGGACAGCGAGGCGACGGAGGTCGCGCGTCGCGCGGCTGCGGAGTCGGTGGACGCGACGCTCGCGGTGGACGCGACCGCCGGGCAGGAGCTGGTGAACGATCTCCGCGCCGTGTTCGAGTCCACGCGTGAGGTCCGTCGACCCGTCGAGGTCGACGTGGGACCCGATCAGAGCGGTGCACCGGAGGCGGACGACGAGGACGATCAGGCCGGCCCGGTGGTCCCGGACCTGGATGCCCAGCGCGAGTCGCTGCGGCTGCTGCTCGTCGGTGTCCCGGCACCGACCATCGCGGCGCTGGTCGCCGTGTCCGATGCCGACCTCGACGTCGTCGAGCGCGAGACGATCTCGATCGCGCAGCTGCTCGCGCGGCAGCGCATCCGCGAGGATGCCGTCGCTCAGATCCTCGATGAGACGCTGGAGGTCGAGCTCGGCCTGCGGGCACCGCCGGGGGACACCGGCCTGCAGATCGTCGAGCCGCTGCTCCAGACGTACCTGCGAGCCAACGTCGTCGTCGACCTCGCTGCGACCGCTGCAGCCCGCGAGCTCGCTGCCGCAGCGGTGAACGAGGTCAGCCAGGTCTGGCTGCCCGGCCAGTTCATCATCCGTCAGGGAGAGATCGTCGGTCCGCTGCAGGCGCTCGCCATCAGCGGGCTGGACGTCGGTCGGGTGCCGCTGTGGCGCACGCTCGTGACCGGCGCCGCGGCGGGGCTGCTGCTCGTCGGCGTCGGTGGCATCTACCTGTCGCGCATGCAGCCCTTCGTGTGGCGCAGCGCGAAGAAGCTGTGGCTGCTGGCGCTGCTGCTCGTGGCGTTCGCAGCGATCGTGACCGGCATCGACCTGCTCGTCGACTCGACCGGATCGACCTGGGCCTTCGTCGTCCCGGTGGGTGCGCTCGCGATGCTCATCGCGATCCTGATCCACCCGGTGGTCGGGCTGGCCTCGATGCTCCCGGCGGTGGTGACGGTCCTGCTCGTCGACGCCGACGCTCCGGGTGTCGCGCTCTTCGCGGCCGCTGCCGTGCTCGTGACGGTCCCGCTCACGCGCGGCATCGCGTCGCGCACGGACCTCAAGCGTGCCGTGCTGCGTGCTGGGCTGTCGTACCCGTTGCTCGCCGTCACGATCGTGCTCGTGTTCGGCCCGCGTGAGGAGGTCGCGGTCGCCGCGCTCGCCGGCGCGATCAACGGGATCGTGACCGCGCTCATCGTCCAGGGTGCGCTCCCGGCGCTCGAGTCCCTCTTCCGCCTCCCGACGGTGACGGCGCTGCTCGATCTCGCGGACCGGAACCATCCGCTGCTGCGTGAGCTCGAGCAGGAGGCGCTCGGCTCGTACAACCATTCGGTGATGGTCGCGTCGCTCGTCGAGCGCGCCTGTCGGGCGATCGGTGCCGACCCGATGCTCGGAAGCGTCGCAGCGCTCTACCACGACATCGGCAAGGTCCGGCAGCCGCACTTCTTCATCGAGAACCAGCAGGGCATCGCGAACCCGCACGACGGTCTGGAGCCCGAGGTCTCGGCGCTGATCATCATGAACCACGTGGTCGACGGGGTGGAGCTCGCCACGAGCTACCGCCTGCCCCCGAGGTCGTCGCGTGCATCGGGAGCCACCACGGCACCATGCTCGTCAAGTACTTCTACGAGGAGGCGGTCGAGCGCGCCGGCGGGGATCATGCGGCGGTCGACGAGGACGCGTTCCGCTACCGCGGTCATCGCCCGCGCAGCCGCGAGGCCGCCGTGCTCCTGCTCGCCGACTCGTGCGAGGCGACGACGCGAGCGATGGCGATGTCGCGCGGGAACCTGCCGCGTGAGGAGATCGAGGTCACGGTCGACCGACTGCTCGAGGAACGGCGCGCGGACGGGCAGTTCGATGACGCGGAGATCACGCTGCGCGAGCTGGGCATCGTCAGGGACACGATCGTCGAGTCCCTCGTGGGGATCTACCATCCGCGCATCGCGTACCCCGCGGCTCGACCCGTGACCACGCCGAGCGCCTGAGCCCGAGCGCCTGGGTCCCAGCGCACGAGCGCTTGAGCGCTCAGCGCACGACGGCATGCGCTCATCGCACGCCAAGGTGCTCCTGGGAAGCGATCGACGGGCGGCGTCGTTCCTCGGACCCCTGAGGTCGATGTCGGCAGAGCGCTCCAGCATCGCCCATCACGGCGTTCTGGCGCGGATGACGGCGGGCGGGCGCCATGGTGCCCACCGGTCCTGTCCACGGCGGGCTTCGGACAGGTGCGCCGATCGTGACGTGTCTGCGACAGTAGGGCCGCGTCCGAATGGCGGAGCGTCCGCATCGGTCGGCGTCGCCTGCCGGACGTGCTGCCGGAGGCTCGGGACCGCTCCGGAAGGGCCTCGGCGCCGAACCACCACCGAAGACGGTCCGGCTGGTCCGCACCGCCCCGGACCGGCCGCGCCAGACCGACCGTACGACCAGGAGGACAGGTGTCCGCCAGCGAGCTTCCCAGCGCAGACGTCGCTGTCGTCGAGATCATCGAACGCTCCGCGGAGCGGGGTTTCGTGCTGCTCAGCGAGCTCTCCGAGCTGCACGTCCCGGAGCTCCACGGCGACACGTGGATCGACGACTCGATGTCAGAGGCGCGTCGGGCCGGCCTCGAGGTCATCGACGACGTCGCTGACGACGCGCCCGAGCACGTCGCGGAGTACACGGGCGCCCTCACGACCGACCTCGTGCGCCAGTACCTCAACGATGCCGGACGCCACCAGCTGCTCACGAAGGAGGACGAGGCGGACCTGGCCAAGCGGTACCAGGCCGGACTCGCCGCCGATGAGATGCTGCGCGAGCGCGAGCAGACGCTGACCCGCGCCGACAAGGTGCGCCTGCGTCGCATCAGCCTCGACGGCGAGCGCTCGAAGGAACGCATGGTCCAGGCGAACCTGCGACTCGTCGTCCCGCAGGCCCGCAAGTTCTCCGGTCGCGACCTCGACTTCATCGAGCTGATCCAGGAGGGCAACCTCGGTCTGCTGCGTGCGGTCGAGAAGTTCGACCACACCAAGGGCTACAAGTTCTCGACCTACGCCGTGTGGTGGATCCGTCAGGCCCTGCAGCGCGGTGTGGCCTCGAAGGGCCGCACCGATCCGTGTCCCGGCTCACGTGTGGGAGCTGTACGGGAAGGTCCGTGCTGCCGAGCTGCGTCTGCGCCAGCAGAAGGGTGGCGATCCTTCCGAGGACGAGCTCGCCGAGGAGGTCGGCCTCACCGCTGCACGCGTGCGCGAGGTCCGCGAGGCCATGCAGGAGCTCGTCAGCCTCGACCGTCCGATCGGCGAGGACGGCGACGCGACGATGGGCGACATGATCGCCGACCACACCTCGATCGATCCGGTCTCCACGGCGCTCGAGGGTGACGCGCTCGCCCAGATCGATGCCGCGCTCGACGCGCTCGAGGAGCGGGAGCGCATGATCCTCCAGCTCCGCTTCGGGCTGCGCGGCGAGGAGCCCATGACGCTCGAGGAGATCGGCGAGTACTTCGACCTGACCCGCGAGCGCATCCGCCAGATGCAGAACCGAGCGCTGGCGAAGCTCCGTCACCCCTCGCGGGCCCACAGCCTCGCCGGACTGCTCGACGTCCTCGAACGTGCCGCCTGACGCGCCGGCCGGACCCGGCGCACTCGGCCGCATCCTCGCCGGCATCGTGCTCGCAGCCGGCATGCTGGCGCTCGTCGGCATCGGGCTGCTGTGGCCCGGCGACCTCGGGCTCGAGGCCTCGGAGCAGCCGGCGCTCGTCTCCGCCCGCGTCCTCGCCGTCGAGATCGTCGAACCGAGCGATGTCCGCGACGACCTCTCCCCGCTGGACGCCTCGGGGCTGATCCTGCTCGATGTCGAGGTGCTCGAGGGAGAGCGAGCCGGCACGGTGCTCGCGCTCGACCTCCCGGCGGAGGGCTATCCGGAGTTCCGCGTCGGTGACGTCGTCGAGCTGCTGCCGGCGGACCTGCCGGGGCAGGGGACGACGTGGTTCGTCACGGACCTGCGGCGCCTCGGGGCGCTCGGATGGCTCGCGCTCGTCTTCGTCGGCGGCGTGCTCGCCGTCGGGCGCTGGCGCGGGCTGCGCTCGTTGATCGGCCTCGGCCTCTCGCTGTGGGTCGTGATCGGCTTCATGCTCCCGGCGATCCTCGCCGGTTCGAGCCCCCCGCTCGTCGCACTCGTCGGCGGGACGGCCATCATGCTCCTCACGCTCTACCTCAGCCACGGGCTGAACGCGATGACGACCGCGGCCGCCGTGGGGACGCTCGGTGCGCTCGTCGCCACCGTCGTCATCGCCCTCGTCGCGATCGACGGTGTGCGCATCACGGGCTTCGCCTCCGAGGACGCGGTGTTCGCTCGCTTCGCTCTCGGCGAGCTGGACCTCGGGGGGCTCGGTGCTCGCTGGACTGATCGTCGCGGCACTCGGTGTGCTCGACGACGTGACCGTGAGTCAGGCCTCGACCGTCTTCACCATCCACGAGACCGACCCGGGCCAGACCTTCGGGCAACTGTTCGCGCGCGGCATGCGGGTCGGTCGCGACCACATCGCTTCGGTGGTCAACACCCTGTTCCTCGCGTACGCGGGTGCGTCACTCGGGCTGCTCGTGCTGTTCTCCACGAGCGGCCTGCCGGTCAGCGAGCTCATCAACTCCGAGCTCGTCGCGGTCGAGCTCGTCAAGACGATGGTCGGCTCGCTCGGGCTGCTCGCCGCGGTGCCGCTCACGACGCTCATCGCCGCCGCGTCCGTCGTCGGCACGCAGCCGACGCGTGACGGGAGCCGTCGACACCGGCACTGAGCCGGTCGCGCGACGGGCCGACGGGGCCGGGAACGGTGCCGGGATCGTCGCGCCGGCCGCCGTCGGGCGCTCCTCCCGCGGGCGCAGGTGCTTCGCGGCCGCCGTATGCTGCGCGCCCTGCGAGGTCGAGCGCGTCGCGCCGACCGCCCGGATGAGGGCTGAAGAGGGTGGGACCAGCGGCGTGAGCGACGTGACCCCGACGACCGATCTCACCGAGCTCTTCGAGCGTGCGACCGCACGCGGCTACGTGCTCCTCTCCGAGCTGCATGAGCTGCACGACCCGCTGGTGCATCCCGACGGCTGGGTCGAGGACACCTCGCAGGTCGCCCGCGACCAGGGCATCGAGGTCATCGATGACCTCGTGGAGGACGTCGAGCGCCCAGAGGCGTCGCCGCTGTCCGCGAGCGCGGACTCGGTGCGGCAGTACCTGAACGAGATCGGTCGGACCGAGCTGCTCACCGCCGAGCAGGAGGTCGACCTCGCGAAGCGCTACCAGGCCGGCCTCGAGGCCGCGCTGCTGCTCGCACAGTTCCCCGAGATGCCGCGCGGGCAGCGCGTGCAGATGCAGCGCATCATGCGGCAGGGGATGCCGCGAAGGACCACATGGTCCGCGCCAACCTGCGCCTCGTCGTCTCCGTCGCGCGCAAGTTCCGCGGTCGTGGCGTCGACCTGCTCTCGCTCATCCAGGAGGGCAACCTCGGCCTCATCCGTGGCGTGGAGAAGTTCGATCACACCAAGGGCTACAAGTTCTCGACGTACGCGACGTGGTGGATCCGTCAGGCGCTGCAGCGTGGTCTGGCGAACACCGGCCGGACCGTGCGTCTGCCCGTGCACGTCCACGAGCTGATGGGCAAGGTCCGCTACGCCGAGTTCGCCCTGCTCCAGCAGCTGGGGCGCGAGCCCACGGAGCTGGAGGTCGCCGCGGAGCTCGAGCTGCCCATCGAGCGCCTGCGCGAGGTGAAGGTCGCCGCACAGGACGTCGCGAGCCTCGACAAGCCGATCGGCGAGGACGGCGACGCGACGATGGGGGAGCTCGTCGCTGACGACTCCGCCGTCAGCCCGGAGGACTCGGCGACGGCCGTGCTGTCGCGCGTCGAGGTCGAACGGGCGTTGGGTGCGCTGAGCGTGCGCGAGCGTGAGGTGCTGATGCTGCGCTACGGGCTGGTCGACGGTGAGGAGCACACGCTCGAGGACATCGGCGAGCAGTTCGGGCTCACGCGCGAGCGCATCCGTCAGATCGAGAAGAAGACGCTCACGAAGCTCCGCCATCCGTCCCGCGGCTTCCAGCTGCACGGGCTGCTCGACTCGGTCGACGCTGGGGGCTGAGCAAGGCCGGCCAGTCCGCGCACGCCTGACGGCGCGGGTCCAGCCCGCGCTCAGGCCCCGGACCGCGCTCAGCCGGGCGGCGCGTCGCGGTCGTCCGGCGGTGGCGGCATCGGTGGCATCGACACGGCTGCGGAACCCGGGGTCCGGGGCATGGCCTGAGCCGGGTCGCGGCCAGGTCCGCCGGCGAGGCCGTCGGCGACGCGCCGCACCCGACGCGCCGCACCGGGGAACCCGAGCTCGTCCACCAGCTCCGCGAGCGCGGCCAGCGGTGCGCCGCGCGCCGCGACGTCATCGAGGTCGACGTCGAGGTGCGGGATCGGGCTCATGAGCAGCAGGTTGCGTTCGACGTCGTCACGCCCCTGGCGCAGGCTGTGGGCGAGCGCGGGAGGCAGGTCGGGGAGTGCGCGGTAGATGTCGGCGACGCTGCCGTGATCGCGCACGAGCCGCGCCGCACGTGCCGGCCCGATGCCCGGGGCGCCCGTCAACCCGTCGGACACGTCACCGCGCAGCGCCGCCAGGTCGATGTAGTGCTGCGGATCCACCCCGTAGGTCGCGCGGACCGCGGCCTCGTCCTCGATGGCGAGGTCGGTGAAGCGCTGGCGCGGGCGGAGCAGGCGGACCGTCCCTCCGACGAGCGCGAGCATGTCGCGGTCCGAGGACAGCAGGTCGCACACCCAGGTGCGGCTGCGGGCCCCGTCGCTGGCGGCCGCCAGCAGATCGTCCGCTTCGACGCCCTCCTCCCGTCGCACGGCGAACCCGGCCTGCGTGAGGTGATCATGCGTCCGGTCGAGCGCCGATCGCAGCCCGTCGGGCGTGGCCGTGCGCTGCGCCTTGTACTCGGGGAAGTCGCGGCGCCGGTGGTTGACCGGGTGGTCGAAGGCGATCATCACTGCCGCGTAGGGGCCGTGCTCCCAGGTCGTCGCGAGCATCGAGGCGAACGCGGCGGTGACCGAACCATCCCGCTCGCCGTCCTCGTCGCCGCGGGTCGAGTGCCAGGCGCGATGCGCCAGCGAGGAGCCGTCGACAGCGAGCAGATGACGCACGCCTCGACCTCCATGACACCGGGGCTCCGAGCCTACGGGCAGCGGCGGCCCGTACCCTTCGGGGCACCGGCGTGCTGGAGGTCCTGTGGACGACGCTTCGACGACTGGCGACGTCGCCGCGACGGAGGGTCCCAGCGTCGGGGTGCGCACGCTCGCTCCTGGAGGGATGCCGCTGCTCGTCGCTGACCTGCCGGAGACCGGGTCGGGTCGGGCGGTGCGCGACGCGCTGCGGGAGGCCGGACTGCGAGCCCTGCCCGGGGTGATCGGCGTGACGTTCCCACGGGGCGCGGGCGTCGGGCTGCTGCTCGAGGGGGACGAGGTCCGGCTCGTCGACGAGCGGGAGACGACGCTGCTGCGCCTCGACCGTCGTGGGCTGGCCCCGGAGTGGCTCGAGGCGGCGGTCCGGCTGCAGGGGACGATGCTGGCGGTCACGGCTGCGTTGGACGTCGCGTCGCTGGACGATCCTGCAGCACTCGGCGCGGCGCTCGAGACGCATGCGCGTGACGGGCGACTCGACGGGGCGATCATCGGGGTCTCGGACCGGCGTCCGCGGCTCCCGCTGCTCTTCTGAGGCGTCAGCCGACGATCTGCGCGTAGCGGCGCATCACGATGTAGACGTAGAACGTCGTCTCCGCGAACGGAGGGATGCCGCCGTAGCGGGTGACGTTGCCCGGTCCCGCGTTGTACGCGGCGAGGCCGAGCTCGACGGAGCCGAACCGGACGATCTGCGCGCGGAGGTAGCGCGCACCGGCGTTGAGGTTCATCTCGGGGTCGAAGCGCTGGTCGACGCTGCCATCGACACGCAGGCCGAGTCCGCGTGCAGTGGCGGGCATGAGCTGCGACAGGCCGGCCGCGCCCGCGCGTGAGACCGCGTTGGGTCGGAAGGCGCTCTCGCTCCACACGAGCGCGGAGAGCAGGCGACCGTCGACGCCCTGGGTCGCAGCAGCCGACGCGATGAGCGCCGAGTACGGCTGACCGGATGCCGGCAGTCGGGCAGCCCAGTCGGGGACCCCGACGAACACGCCACCGACGGGCATGATGACCGACAGGTTGGAGATCTGGAGTCGGCGGATCTCCTCGGCGAGCGCGGCTGCGAGCGCGGCGAGCTTGTCCTTGTCGGACTCGAGATCGTCGAACACGGCCTGGCGGCGAGCGCGGTCGGTGTTGATGGTCGCGACGACGCTGCGCTGCTCGCTCTCGAGCTCGGCGATGCGGTCGCGCTGCCGGACCGCGGCGTCGCGTGCCTCGACGGCGGCGACCCGCGCGGCCGTCTGCTCCGCGATGAGCGCCTCCTGCTCGGCAGCGAGGTCCTCCATGGCGGCGACGAGTCCGCGGTCATCGTCGGTGATGCGACCGACGGTGTTGAGCGTCAGTGCCATCTCGTGCAGGTCCAGCGCGCCGACCGTGCCGCGCATGACGATGTCGACCGAGCTCGTCCGGCCGTACTTGAACGTCTGGACGAGCCGTCCCTGGAGACGTCCGCGGGTCTCGAGGAGCGACGCCCGGACCTCGCCGAGCCGCTGCTCGGCCTCGGTGATACGGGCGAGTGCGACGGCCTCGTCGGACGCTGCGGCCTCGATGCCCTGCTCGGCCAGCGCGAGGTCGGCCCGGATGCGGCGCAGCTCGGCGTTGGCGCTGCCGAGTCGACGGTCGATCGCCTCGATCTCGTCGGCGATGGCGTCGAGCTGCTCGACGATGGCCTGGAGGTCTCGCGAGACCTGGTCGAGCTCCTGCTGGGTGCGCCCGATGTCTGCGGACGCGGGCGCCGGGGCGCCGACGGCGACGCTGAGCAGCGCGAGTGCGGTCACCGTGGCGGTGACGAGCCTCGTCCGCGCGCGCATGCTCGCTCCAGGGTCGGGGCCGTGCGACCGCACGGCAGGACGCCGGGAGACACCAGCGAAGATGTGACCGGCAGAGCGAGGCTAGCGGTGAGGGCGTGCTCGGCCGTGCCCGTACGGCCGTCCGTGTGGACGGCCGTACGGCTGCACGGACGCGGATCAGGCGTTGCGTTGCGCCATCGGCACGAAGTCACGGGCCCCGGAGCCCACGAACAGCTGGAGCGGGCGCACGATCGACTGCTCCTCGTCGAGGACGTTCTCCTGCCAGTGGGCGAGCCAGCCGGGGATGCGGCCCATCGCGAAGAGCACGGGGAACATCGAGACGGGGAAGCCCATCGCCTGGTAGATGATGCCGGAGTAGAAGTCGACGTTCGGGTAGAGCTTGCGGGAGATGAAGTACTCGTCCTCGAGGGCGATGCGCTCCAGCTCCAGTGCGATCTCGAGCAGCGGGTTGGTGCCCGTGACCTCGAACACGTCGTAGGCGAGCTTACGGATGATCGTCGCCCGCGGGTCGTAGTTCTTGTAGACGCGGTGACCGAAGCCCATGAGGCGGTAGTCACCGTTCTTCGCGCGGGCGACGTACTCGGGGACCCGCGAGACGTCACCGATCTCGGTGAGCATGCGCAGGACGGCCTCGTTCGCACCACCGTGCAGCGGCCCGTAGAGCGCGGCTGCCGCACCGGCCGCAGCCACGTACGGGTCGGCCTGCGAGGAGCCGATGGTGCGCATCGTCGTGGTCGAGCAGTTCTGCTCGTGGTCGGCGTGAAGGATGAGGAGGATGTCCATCGCACGCTCGAGCACCGGGTGCGGTTCGTACTTGAGCTCGGTCGTGCGCCACATCATGTTGAGGAAGTTGCCTGCGAACGAGAGGTCGTTGTCGGGGTAGGCGTAGCGCATCCCGATGGAGTGACGGAACGCGAACGCAGCGAGCGTGGGGAACTTGGCGACGAGCCGCATGATCTGCAGGTCGCGGTTGCTGGACTCCTTGAGCCCCTTCGCCTCGGGGTAGAACGTCGACAGCGCGGCGACGGTGGAGACGAGGATGCCCATCGGGTGCGCGTCGTGGTGGAAGCCGTCGATGAACTTCTTCACGTTCTCGTGGATGAAGGTGTGGTGGGTGACGTCGTGGACCCACTGCGCGTGCTGCTGCTCGTTCGGGAGCTCGCCGTTGAGGATGAGGTAGGAGACCTCGAGGAACGAGGACTTCTCCGCGAGCTGCTCGATGGGATAGCCGCGGTAGCGGAGGATCCCGGCGTCGCCGTCGATGTAGGTGATGGTGCTGCGGCACGCGGCGGTGTTCTTCAGCCCCGGGTCGTAGGTCATGAGGCCGAAGTCGTCGTCGCCGGTCCGGATCTGGCGCAGGGCCATCGCATTGATCGCGCCGTCGGCGATGGGGATCTCGTAGCGCTGGCCCGTCCGGTTGTCGGTGACGGTGAGCGTCTGCGCGGTCGTGTCGGCGGTCATGTCAGGGCCTCGGTCGCGGGAGCGGTGACGTGCGCGATGGGACGTCGCGCGAGAGGCGGAACGGCCCGTGCCCGCACGATAGTGGGTCGGAGGGCCGTTCCGCGGGATAGTTGCTCATGCAAGCATTGCTGCTAGGGTCGGGAACGCGGACCGCCGCGGTCCCGCTCCCACACACCGACGACAGGACCACGCATGTCCAGCACACTCCCCGGCGCCGGCACCTGGGTGTTCGACACCTCGCACTCCAGCGTCGAGTTCGTCGCCCGTCACCTCGTCATCTCCAAGGTCCGCGGTGGCTTCGGCACCTTCTCCGGCTCGGTCACCGTCGCCGACCCGGTCGCCGACTCCGCCGTCGAGGTCAGCATCGACGCCGCCTCGTTCTCCTCGGGCGACGAGAACCGCGACGCGCACGTGCGCGGCGAGGACTTCCTCGATGTCGAGCGCTTCCCGACCCTGACCTTCAAGGGTGCGGGTCCACGCCAGAGCGGCACCGGCTGGGTGCTCCCCGGGGAGCTCACCGTCCGTGACGTCACGCGTCCGGTCGAGCTCGAGGTCGAGGCGCTCGGCACCATCGCCGACCCGTGGGGCAACCAGAAGGCCGCCTTCAGCGCGACCACGGAGATCGATCGGGAGGAGTTCGGCTTGACGTGGAACGCGGCGCTCGAGGCCGGTGGCGTGCTCGTCGGCGCCAAGGTCCGCATCGAGATCGACGTCCAGCTCGTCCGCGAGGGCTGAACGCCCTCTCCCGGCGCTCACGCGGCGCACGACGCACTGCACGCAGCACTGCACCTTCAGCCGCCGGCTCGGTCCGTCCCTTCGGACCCGGCCGGCGGCCGTGCGTTGTCGGCGACGCGGGAGAGTGCCCGGGCCAGCACCTCGGTCTCCTCGGTGGTGAGGACGTCGGCGAACCACTGCTGCACGCCCCGCAGGTGCGTGGGGTAGGTGCGGCGCAGCGTCTCGAGCCCCTGGTCGGTGAGCAGCGCGAACATGCCGCGCCCGTCCTCGGTGCAGCGTGCCCGTGCGACGAGGCCCGCGCGGACCATCCGGTCGACCAGTCGCGTGACGCCGCTCTGTGACAGCAGGACGCGGTCGGCGAGGTCCTGCATGCGCAGCCGGTGCTCGTCGGCCTCGCTGAGCTGCACCAGCACGTCGTACCAGGTCATGGGGAGCTCGACCTCCTCGAGCAGCTCCTTGCTGAGCCGCTCCAGGACCCGTGAGTGCGCCTCGATGAAGCCGCGCCAGGCCGTCATCCCGGTCGTGTCAAGACCGGTCCGCACTGCGGTCCGCCGCGTGGGGGTCGAGGGCTCATCCGTCATGCGGATCGTCCTCCAGGTCGGGCAGGTCGGGCAGGTCGGGCGCGGTCGCCGGTGTGAGCGCCCGGGAGCGCGCGCTCGAAGCGTAGGCCCGTCGACGGCCCCTCAACGGCGGAAGCCGCCCCGAGGGGCGGCTTCCGCGTGTGCTGCGTCACACCGGCGGACCGGTGCGCCGCGACGCATCAGAGGTCGTAGGGACGCAGGGTTCCGCGGCCGTTGCTCTTCGCGCGGGCAGCCGCGTCCTTGAGCATCGCGTGGACCTTGTCGTTGAGTGCGTCGACGACGTTCGAGTCGGTGCGGAGGTCGAGGGCCTTGATGGCCTCACGGACCTTGCTCTGGACGATGATGGAGTCCGCCATTGGTTCTACCTCTCGTGTGGGGGATCCCGGTGCGGGATCGCTCGGGCCGTACGAAGAGGACCCTAGGGCCCCTCTCAGGGCGTTCGCGAGCAACCTCGACGTTCCGGCCCCCCTGAGCGTGCGCTCTGCGCTCGAAATGGCGCGAGAACGCGCGCTGCATGGAGAATCGGGCTCCTCGGGGCTCCTCGAGCCGTTCCGGGCGGGTCCTGATGGTCCGCTCGGAGGCCGGTCCCCGAACCGCGCGCAGACGCACCGCAGCACCGCTCAGGAGCACGCCGATGCCCTCCCGCTCAGGCACGTCGATCGTGCTCTTCACGCGTGATCTGCGCGTCCACGACCATCCCGCGCTGGTCGCCGCGGCCGGCTCGCGACGCATGCTCGCCGTGTTCGTGCTCGACGACACGATCCTCTCCCGCCCGTACGCGGCGCCCAACCGGCTGCGCATCCTGATCGACAGCCTCACCGACCTGCGCCGTGCCCTGCGCGACCTCGGCAGCGAGCTCGTCATCACCCGCGGACGGCCGGCCGACGTGGTCCGCGACCTGGTGCGACGCCACGGGGTCGACGCCATCCACTGCTCGGCGGACGTGTCCGCGTTCGCCCGTCGGCGCGAGGCGGCCCTCGCCGCCATCGCTGCGGAGGCCGGAGCGACGTTCACCGCCCATCCGGGCGTCATGCTCGTCGACCCTGCGCTCGTGCGCGCGACCGGCGGCGGGCACTTCAAGGTCTTCACGCCGTACTGGCGCCGGTGGTCGCAGGTCACCCCGCGCCCGGTGCTCGGGGTCCCCGACCTCCCGCCCCCGCCCGACGACGTCGATCCGGGTGCGCTGCCGACCCTCGGCGAGCTGACCGGTGACGCGGCGGCGACCGCTGCCCCGCTGCTCGCCCCGGGGGGTGAGGTCGCGGCGCGGGAGCGCCTCGCCTGGTGGATGGACGGTCCCATCGAGGACTACGCGGACGGGCGCAACCGCATGGCCGAGGACGCCACGAGCCGCCTGTCCGTCCCGCTGCATCTGGGGTGCCTGTCGGTCACCGAGGTCGCCGCAGGCCTCGCGCCGCGCCGCGCCGGCCACGAGGCGTTCCTGCAGGAGCTGTGCTGGCGCGACTTCAACCACCAGCTGCTCGACGCGCGGCCCGACCTCGCCGTCACCGACGTGCGCACGAAGGACGACCGCTGGCGTGACGCGCCCGACGAGCTCACCGCGTGGCAGGAGGGACGCACCGGGTATCCGGTCGTCGACGCGGGGATGCGCCAGCTGGTCGCGGAGGGCTGGATGCACAACCGGGCCCGCATGGTCACCGCATCGTTCCTCACGAAGCACCTCTACATCGACTGGCGGCATGGCGCCCGCTTCTTCATGCACCACCTCGCGGACGGCGACCTCGCGAACAACTTCGCGCAGTGGCAGTGGACGGCGGGGACGGGCACGGACTCGCGGCCCAACCGCATGTTCAACCCGGTCATCCAGGGGGAGCGTTACGACCCGTCCGGCGCGTACGTGCGGCGCTGGGTGTCTGAGCTCGCCGACGTCGCCGGGAAGGCCGTCCACCAGCCGCGCACGGACGGTGCTGCTGCCGCCTCGCTGTTCGCCGAGGGCACCTATCCCGCGCCGATGGTCGACCACCGGGAGGCGCGAGAGCGCTTCCTCAGCGCACGCGGTGCGCTCGAGGACTGACGCGCGCCGACCCAACTACGCTCGTCCCATGCGACGACGATCCAAGCAGCCTGACCCCGCGCCCGTGCTCGACGTGCGGCGCCTGGACCCCGACCTTGCACTCCCCGGCTACGCACATCCGGGTGACGCCGGTCTCGACCTGTACGCGGCTGACACGACGACGCTGCAACCGGGGGAGCGTGCGCTGGTGCCGTGCGGGATCGTCGTGGCGGTCCCTGAGGGCCACGTCGGCCTCGTCCACCCGCGTTCGGGGCTCGCGGTCGATCACGGCCTGACCGTGCTCAACGCGCCGGGCACGATCGACGCTGGCTACCGCGGCGAGCTGAAGGTGCTGCTCATCAACCTCGGGCAGGACGCCGTCGAGATCCAGCACGGCGAGCGCATCGCCCAGCTCCTGCTGCTGCCCGTCGCGCTCGTCGATGTGCGTGAGGTCGACCGCATGGACAGCACCGCGCGCGGCAGCGGCGGGTTCGGCTCCACGGGGCGTTGACGCGATCTCGCGTCGGGGCAGCACCGTCCGGTCAGGACGTGGGGTGAGGCTGCAGCAAGCGATGTCCGTGAAGACAGCGGTGAGCACCTGGACGACGGAGACGCCGGCCTGCTCAGCCCCGGGGCGCCGCACGGACGCTGCCCGCGTCGCGCCCGCCGCCCTGCGGCAGCGCCTCGCGCCAGGTGCCCTCCGGCACGATGGCGTCCGCCTCGAGCAGCGCCACGAGCGCGGTCGCCGCCCCGCGCATCGACCCGTCGAGCGACTTGACCGCCACGCCGCCCTGCCGGCCGTCGGCCAGGTTCCAACCGGCGGCGAGCACCCCCTCGGCACCGCGCTTCGCGACCACGCCGGCCGCGAGCAGCGCCGTGTCGACCACCGGTGCGGTGGTGCCGCCCGGGCGCCGCTCGTGCCCGGCGATCAGCGCCGGATGGGCGAGACCCGCCGCACGCACACGCTGCGAGCGTGCTGTGACGGCCAGGGCCGTGAACGCCCGCGCGACCGCGACGAGCGGCACGGCGAGCGCCGGCGCGCCGCAGCCGTCCACGCCCACCGCGTCGGCGGGACCGAGCAGCTCGCTCACCCCGGCGAGCACGCGCGACTGGAGCGGGCCGTCGTGGGCCAGCAGCGCGTCACGGTCGCCGGGCAGTCCGAGCGCATGCGCGGTCAGCGCGAACAGCGCGTGCTTGCCGGAGCAGTTGTGCGCGACGTGCGACCGAGGGGCGGACGGGTCGTCGGGCACGGGCGCGCGCGGACAGCTGAGCGCATCCTCAGCGATGCCGGCCCGTGCGAGCAGCGAGCGCACGGCCGCGACCTGTGCGGGTTCGGCACGGTGCGACGCCCAGCCGATCGCGATCTCCGCGTCGGTCAGTGCCGCGGCGAGCTGCGGGTCGGCCTGCGCGATCAGCTCGAGGCAGACGATCGCCTGCAGCGGCTTGAGCGCAGAGCGCGGGAACACGACCGCGTCCGGATCGCCGAGCGCGAGCGTGACCGCCCCGTCGCCATCGACGCGCACGAGGTGCCCGTGATGGACCGACTCGACGACCTCGGTGCCGGTCGGGACGTCGCCGCGGACGTCACGGCGGGTGACCTCGACGAGTGCGGCCGGGCCGCGCGACGGGCCGCTCAACGTGCGACGGGCGGCGCCTCGCCCTTCTCGATGGGTGCGCGCACGAGGTTGCCCCACTCCGTCCACGACCCGTCGTAGTTGCGCACGTCCGCGAAGCCGAGCAGGTGCGTCATCACGAACCACGAGTGGCTCGAGCGTTCGCCGATGCGGCAGTAGGCGACCGTCGGCTCCGCAGGGTCCATGCCCTCACCGTCGACGTACAGCGCACGCAGCTGCTCGACGGGCAGGAAGCGGCCGGTGTCGGGGTCGACCGCGCGGCCCCACGGCACGCTGCGCGCGCCGGGGATGTGGCCGCCGCGCATCGCGCCCTCCTGCGGGTAGTCGGGCATGTGGGTGCGCTCGCCGGTGAACTCCTGCGGGCTGCGCACGTCGATCATCTGGCCGTTCGCGTCCATGTGCGCCTCGACGTCGCTGCGGAAGGCGCGGATGGCCGCGTCGACGCGCGCGACGACCGGGTAGCCCGCCCCGGGGGCGGGAGGCGTGATCGTCGGCCGCTCACGGGTCCACGCGCGGCCCTCCGCATCCCACGCGTCGCGTCCACCGTCCATGATGCGCAGGTCGGTGTGACCGAACAGGCTGAACACCCACAGCGCGTACGCGGCCCACCAGTTCGCCTTGTCGCCGTAGAACACGATCGTGTCGTCGCGACCGATGCCCTTCGCATCCATCAGCGCCGCGAAGCCAGCGCCATCGAGGTAGTCGCGCGCGACCGGGTCCTGCAGCTCGGTGTGCCAGTCGATGCGCACCGCGCCCGGCAGGTGGCCGACGTCGTAGAGCAGCGGGTCCTCGTTCGACTCGACGATGACGAGCCCCGGTGTCCCGAGATGCTCGGCGACCCAGGCCGGGGTGACGAGGCGGGACGGGTCGTGGTAGCCGGCGATCTTCGGGTCGGCGTCGATGGCGTCGATGGGCACGGGGGACCTCGTTCGCTGGGTGTCGATACGGTCGGGGTCGCCGAGGGTAGGGAGGAACACCCGTGAAGCTGCCCGACCGCCTTGCGAACGTTGTGGACGACTTCCTCGCCGCGCCACCGGAGCTGCGCACCGAGCTGCTGCTCGAGTACTCGGAGCGGCTCCCCGGCCTGCCCGCCGAGCTGTCCGGCCCGGAGGGTCGCGACCGCTTCGAGCAGGTCGAGGAGTGCCAGACCCCGTTCTTCCTCGCCACCGACATCCATGACGGCGACGTCGCCCTCTACTTCGACTGCCCGCCGCAGGCACCGACCACCCGCGGGTTCGCCGGGATCCTCCACACCGGACTCGACGGCGCGACCCCCGAGGAGATCCTCGCCGTGCCCGCCGACTTCCACCACGGGATGGGACTCGCGGAGGTGATCAGCCCGCTGCGCATGCGCGGCATGGACGCGATCCTGTTCCGGCTCAAGCGTCAGGTCGCCGCCAGGGCCGCCCTCGAGGACTGAGCCGCGGAACTGCTGCGGCGGCTGCGCGCACACCGGGGCCGGTCACAGCCGGTCGCTAGCGTCCGGCGAAGCATGAGGGGGCCGGCAGCGTGACGCTCGACCTGAGGATCGCCAGCCGTCCGGAGGCGCTGCTCGACGTCCTCGCGGAGCGCCTCGCCCGTGTCCCCGACGACCCGTTCGCCTTCGACCTCGTCGTCGTGCCCAACGCCGGCATGCGGGAGTGGGTCAGCACCGAGCTGATCGTCCGGCTCGGGGTCCTCTCGAACGTCGAGTTCGCGTTCCCCGCCGAGCTGGCGCGCCGCACGCTCGGTGCGCCCGACCCGGCCGACGATCCGTGGCGTCCCGAACGGCTCGCCTGGCACGTGCTGGCGCTGATGGTCGAGGGCGCCGACCTCGGGCGCACCCCGTGGGAGGGGCTGCCGCCCCGCCCGTGGACGGTCGCGCGGCACGTCGCCGACCTGCTGGAGCGCACGGCGTCGCAGCGGCCCGACCTCGTCGACACGTGGCTCGAGGACACCGGTGATGCGGGGCTCGGGCCGGCGCGCGGTTGGCAGCCGGCGACCTGGCGCCCTGCGTGCCCGGGTCGAGGAGCCGTCGCCGGCCGAACGACTGCTTGCGGCGATCGGGGGCGCGGGTGCCGGTGCCGGCGCGGATCGCCCGGCGCTGCCCGAACGGTTGAGCGTGTTCGGCCTGTCCGCCCTGTCCGGCCCGGCGGCAGCGGTGCTCGTCGAGGCCGCGCGGACCAGCGACGTGCTGGTGCTCGCGACGACCGCGTCGCAGGCCGCGGTGCGTGACGCGGTCGCGACCGAGCCCCGGGGGAGCAGTGCGCGCGACCTGATCGTCGCGCCGGAACGGCCGGCGGACGTCCGTCAGGACCTCCACCCGCTGCTCGCCTCGTGGGGCAGACCTGCGCTGGAGGCGGCGAGCATGCTCGCGCGTCTGCCGGTGGAACCGACGCTGCTCGGGTCGGCGCCGGAGGCGGACGGGGAAGAGGGCTCGGGCGCGGCGCGTTCGCAGCTCGTCCGGCTCCAGTCGGCCGTGCACGACGCGACGCCGGCCGCACCCAGCCAGCTCGACCGCGAGCATGACGGGGACGGCAGCGTGCAGGTCCACGCCTGCCACGGGATCGTGCGCCAGCTCGAGGTCCTGCGCGACGCGCTGCTGCACGCGATGGAGGCGGACCCGACGCTCCTGCCGCGCGACATCGCCGTGCTGTGTGCGGACCTCGAGGCCGTCGCGCCCCTCGCCGTCCCCATCCTCGGTGCGGACGTCGGCGGACGCCACCTGCCCGTGCTGGTCACCGACCGGGCGGCCAGCACCACGCCGCCCGTCCAGGCCGCGTTCGATGCGGCGCTCGCGCTCGCGACCTCACGCCTCGAACGTGACGAGGTGCTGACGTTCCTCTCGCTGCCCGTCGTGGCCGCCGCGCTCGGGCTCGACGCCGATGACCTCGTCATCCTCGAGCGCGTCGCGGACGACCTCGACGTGCGCTGGGGTCACGACGCCACCCATCGTCAGCGCTGGGGCTACCCGGCCGGGATGAGCGTCGGCACCTGGCGGGAGACGCTCGACCGTCTGCTGGCCGGCCTGCTGCTCGACCCCGACGACGGGCCGGTCGCAGGGATCGCGCCGGCCACCGGCTTCGGGATGCAGGACCTGGCCCGCATCGGACGGCTCGCCGACGCGCTCGCCGCCGTCGCGCACCTCGCGGCGCTCGCCGGGAACACACGGTCGATGGCCGAGTGGGCGGCGCCGCTGCGCTGGACCGTCGACACCCTGCTCCGTCCGCAGCGCAGCGTCGACGCGTCGACGCACGCGTTCGCCGCGCAGGCCGCACAGGTCCGCGAGGTCGTCGACCAGCTGGTCGCGGACGCCGCCGGCGCGGCGGTCGAGCATCCGCTCGACGTGCGCGAGGTCCGCGCGGCGCTCGCCGACCGGATGGTCAGTGGCGGGTCCCGGGCACGGCTGCGCACCGGTCACGTCAGCGTCGCGTCGCTCAGCCCGCTGCGCGGCGTGCCCTTCCGCATCGTCGCGGTCGTCGGCGTCGACGACACGCTGCTGTCCGTCCGCGGCGCGGACGACGACGACGTGCTCGCGCTCGCCCCACGCATCGGCGAGCGCGACGCCTCGACCGAACGGCGCGCCGCGCTGCTCGACGCGCTGCTCGCCGCGCGCGACACGCTGATCGTGACCTGCGACGGGCAGGACGTCCGCACCGGCCGCACGCTCGAGCTGCCCACCGTCGTCGAGGAGCTGCTCGACGCGCTGCCCGCGCCCGAGCCGACGCTCGGTGCACCGCTGGTCGTGCGGCATCCGCGACACCTCGCCGACCGTCGCAACCTCACCGTCGGGGCGGGGTCGCTGCCGCGCGTGGACCGGGCGCGACCGTGGACGTTCGCGCCATCGGCGCTGCGGGCGCTCGCCACCCTCGAGGGCGCGCAGGACGTGGCGCCCCGGCCCGCAGCCGGCGCGGGCGTGCTCACCGCCACGAGCGGAGCGTCGCGCTGGCGGACGGTCCCGCTCCCGGCCGGCCTGCACGACGGCGACGGTGGCGACGACAGCGACCGTGGCGACGAGGCGTCCGACCGCGAGCTCGTCCAGCTGCGGCTCGAGGACGTCATCGAGGCGCTGCGCCGGCCCGCACGGGTCCTGCTCCGTGAGCGTCTCGGCGTCCGGCTGCCCCGCGACCTGACGGCCAACCCTCGCACCATCGAGCTGTGGGTCGACGACCCGCTCGCCCGCTGGGCGCTCGGTCAGGACCTCCTCGCCCACCTCACGACGGGCGGGAACCCCGACGGCTGGCTGGCGACCCGACCGGCCGCGGGCGGGATCCCTCCCGGTCGCATCGGACGCTCGCTGCTCACCGGCTTCGTCGACGAGGTCGTCGCGCTGCACGAGGCGGCCGGACGTCCGGTCAGCACCGCCGCCGCGGCGTCACCGCTGGCCGCCCGACCCGGACACCGCATCGAGCTGCTGCCCGTCGGCCTCGAGCTCGACCTCCCGGCCGCCGTGCACGGGGTGCGCCGCGTGCGGCTCGTCGGTGGCGTCAGCCACGTCGACGGCAGCGTCGTCGACGTGCGCTACTCGAGCGACCATCCATCGCAGGTCGTCGCGGCCGCGGTCGGGCTGCTCGCCGCCGTCGCCCAGGACGGCCCGGGCGTCGACCGCGCCCGGATCGTCCGGCGCGCACCGTCCTCCGCGCGCGACGAGGAACCGGTCGTCCGCGAGCTGGCCGTGCAGGGTGAGGACGCGACGCTCCGCGCCGAGCGCGCCCGCGACGCGCTGACGGCGCTCGTCGACCTGGCCCTGCGGGTGCGCACCGGCCCCGCGCCGCTGCTCCCGCGCGCCGCCTGGTCGCTCGATGCGACGAGCGACGTCACGCTGCCCCCCTCCGGCACGCTCAAGAGCGACGTCGAGCGCGACCTCTCCGACACCGCGCTGCAGGTCGTGCTCGGGGTCGGGTCGCTCGCCGAGCTCGCCGAGCAGGACGACGGACCGCTCGAGGTCGGACTGCCCGACGCCCCCACGCCCGTGCAGCGCTGGTCGCTCGCGCTGTGCGAGCCGCTGCGCAGCCCGTTCGCGCTGCCCATCGCGAACGACGACGACGCGTCCGGCGGGGGTGCGCGATGAGCGCCGCCGAGCACCTCGACCTGCGTGCCCGGCTCCCGCGCGGGCTGAGCGCGGTGGAGGCGTCGGCCGGCACCGGCAAGACGTTCGCGCTGACGGCGCTCGCCGTCCAGGGCGTCGTGCTCGACGGGGTGCGGACCGAGCAGCTGCTCGTCGTCACCTTCACCCGGGCGGCCGCCGCCGAGCTGCGCGGCCGGATCCGTGCCGGCCTGCGCGACGCGTCGGCCGCGCTGCGCACCGTCGCCACCACCGGCGAGGTCCCCGCCGGGCTCGACGACTGGCTGGACGCGCTGTGCCGGACGGACGGCGCACCGACCGACGCGCCGCCGCCGGCTGAGGAAGCGCAGCGGCGGGCAGCGGCCGCGGCGCTCGCGCTGTCCACCCTCGACCGCGCGACGATCACGACGCTGCACGGCTTCTGCCAGGCCGCGCTGACCCAGCTCGGGCTGCGCGGCAGCGGGGCCGGCGCGCGCTTCACGACCGACGTCCAGCGGCTGCGGACCGACGTGGTGCGCGACGGTCTGCTCACGCTGCTCGATGCTGACCCGGACGCGCTGCGGCGCAGCAAAGGCGCCAGCAAGAGCAGCAGCAAGAAGGGTGAGGGCGAGCCCGCACGCCTCGAGACACCACGTGACGTCGAGCAGCGCATCGACCAGCTCGTCCGGGTCGTGCTCGCGAGCGACGCGCACGTCGCCCCGCTCGGGACGTCGAGCGAACCCGTCGCCGACGCGACCGCCCGCTTCACCGAAGGGGTCGTCGAGGCGCTGCGGGAGCGGCTCGAGTCGGAGGGCGAGCTGACCTTCGACGAGCTCGTGCGGCGCATGGACCTGACGCTCGACCCGGCACATGGCGGGACGGTCGCCGCCCGGCAGCTGCGTGAACGGCTGCGGCTCGTGCTCGTCGACGAGATGCAGGACACCGACGCCGTGCAGTGGCGCATCCTGCAGCGTGCGTTCCTGCTCGACCCCGAACGCATCGGTCCGCCCGCGGACGTCGTCATCGTCGGCGACCCCAAGCAGTCGATCTACCGCTTCCGCGGCGCCGACATCGACGCCTACCTCGAGGCCTCCGCGCTGGCCGGGGCGCAACGCCGTTCGCTCGGCAACAACTGGCGCTCGTCCGCGCCGCTGCTGTCCGCCCTCGACGTGCTGATGCGCGGTGCACGGTTCGGCGGACCGCGCATCGCCTACCAGCACGTCGAACCGGGTCGGCCGCTCGACTCGCGCGTCACGGGGGCCGGTGCGCCGCTCGAGCTGCGCTGGATCCGGCGTGACGGGACGCTGCCGCTCGCCCAGGACGGCTACCGGCTGCTGACCGACGGCGGGGACGCCCGGGTGCTCGACGACCTCGCTGCGAGGGTCGTCGAGATGCTGCGCGTCGGTCGGATCGTCGCGAGCGACGCGGACCGTGCCGACCCTGCGGTCGCGGTGGCCGACGACGGCACGCGACCGCTCGCCGCACGCGACGTCGCCGTGCTCGTGCGGCGCAACGCCGAGGCGACCGCCGTCGTCGACCGGCTCGCGGAGGTCGGCGTCCCGGCCGTGCAGCCCAAGGGCGGCCGCGTCTACGACACCGAGGCGTTCGCGCAGTGGCGCATCCTGCTCGCCGCCCTCGCACGCCCGTCCGACACGGACCTGGTGCGCGCGCTCGTCGTGTCGTGGTTCGTGGACGCCGGGGCTGACGCGGTCGACGACGAGCTGCGCATCGACGAGCTGCAGCGCACGTGCGGGGCGTGGCGCGCGCTGCTCGCCGCCGACGGGATGATGGCGCTGCTCGCTGCGATGCGTGCCGACGACGACGTCGCCGCGGCGCTCGCCCGATCCGGCGAGCGTGGCCTGACCGACCTCGAGCATCTCGCCGAGCTCGTGCACGTCGCGGCCGGCGCCCGCGGGCTGCCCGCAGCCGTCGCGCTGCGCACGCTCGAGGAGCTCGCGCTCGCCAGCGACCGGGGTGAGGACGACACGGACGATCCGTCGGTGCGCCGCATCGGCAGCGACGGCGACGCGGCGCAGGTGATGACCTACCACGCGGCGAAGGGCCTCGAGTTCCCCGTCGTGCTGCTGCCGTATGCGAACCGGTCGCAGAACCTGCGTCAGCCATGGGCGTTCCGCAGCGCCGCCGGACGCGTCGTCGACGCCGGGTCGGGGCTCGACTGGACCCCGGCGGACGGTTCGGACGGTGCGGGGGGCGCGGAAGGCGCCGGGACCGAGCCGCCCGATGCGCCGCACGCGCGCAAGAAGGACCGTCAGGAGGCGGCTCGTCTCGAGCAGGCCGGCGACGAGGCGCGGCTCCTCTACGTCGCGCTGACCCGTGCCCGCGACCGCTGCATCGTCTGGTGGTGGCCGGTGAGCGGCAGCGACAAGAGCCTGCTCGCCACGCTCCTGTTCGGGGACCGTGACGTCGACGGTGCGCTCGTCGACGGCGCGGTGTCCCCGAAGCTCAAGGACCTGACCGACCCGCTGACCGCGACGCTGCTGAGCGAGCTCGCCGCGCGGGCCGACGGCACGATCGATGTCGCCGAGGTGCCGGCCGTCATGCCGGACGGGCAGCACGTGCCCGCCGCGCCGGCGCGAAGCGAAGAGCCGAGCATCGCGACGCTCGGTCGTGACGTGCACGAGCCGGACGTGTGGCGATGGTCGTTCACCGGCCTGCTGCGTCCCCCGCCGGGCGCCGCACGCAGCGTCGCCGACGATGCGGCCACGGTGCTGCGCGGCGGCACGGACGAGCCGGACGCACCGGATGCGGTCGATGGTGCGGCGGCGGACGGTGCGGGGGAGCCCGGCGACGCCGCCACCGCGGCCACCACTGCCGCTCCCTCTGCCGCTCCCTCTGCGGACGACGGTCCGTCCGGGCCGCTCATCGACCTCCCCGGCGGGACGAGTTTCGGTGTGCTCGTGCACGAGGCGCTCGAGGTCGTCGACCTGTCCGCCGAACCCGACGTGCTCGCCGCCGAGCTCACGCGCGAGATCGAGCAGCGCGCGACCCGCGGTGCGATGGCCGTCGACGTCGCGCGGCTCACGGACGGGCTGGTCGCCGCGCTGTCGACCCCGCTCGACCCGCTGCTCCCCGGGATGCGCCTGCGCGACTTCCCACCGCGCGACCGGATCCCCGAGCTCGTCTTCGAGCTGCCCGTCGCCGACACGCACGCCCGGGTCGCGCTGCCCGACCTCGCCGCTGCCGTCGCTGAAGCGCTCGATCCCGACGACCCCTACCGCGACACGTTCGCGACGCTGCCCGACCGGGTCGAGCGGGCCCGCTTCGCCGGCTGGCTCACCGGCGTCGTCGACCTCGCGCTGCGCACGCCCGACGGTCGCTACGTCGTCGCGGACCACAAGACGAACCGGCTGACCGATGCGGCCGGCCGGCCCGCCTACGACGCGGCCGCGATGCACGCCGCGATGCTCCACGGCGAGTATCCGCTGCAGGCACTCCTCTATCTGGTCGGCATGCACCGGGTGCTGGGCCGTCGGCTCGCCGGCTACGACCCGGACCATCATCTCGCCGGCGCCGCGTTCCTGTTCCTGCGCGGCATGGCCGGGCCGGACACGCCGCTGCGTGACGGGGTGCGCGACGGCGTGTGCGTGTGGCGGCCGGCGACCGCGGCCGTGCTCGCCGCGGACGAGGTGCTCGCCGGGCTGCAGCGGAGGGGTGGGCGATGAGCGCGACGGGCGGTCCGATCGTCGGCGACGCGCGTGCAGGGGAGCGTCACGTCGTCGAGCTGCTCGCCCGACGCTTCGGGGTCGACGACCCGGTCGTGCTGCGTCTCGCGCGGCTCACGGTGCGGGCGGCTGCCGCCGGACACTCGTGTCTCGACCTGGCGCTGCTCGACGCGGAGCTGGTCGCCTCGCTCGACGCGCGCCGGCTCGCCCGCGACGTCGTCGGTGCGCGCGACGACCGTGCCGACGACGACGGGCCGCTCCCCGGGCTCGAGGTCGCGCTCACCGCGCTGCGGGAGTGCGCCGCCGTGCACGTCGTCGCGGCGCTGCCTGAGGAGGCGGACGGGGATGGGGACGCGGACGGAGGAGTGGACGGGGACGGCATCCGCATCGTCGGCCCGCGGCCGCTCGTGCTCGACGGCACGCGCCTGTCGACCCAGCGGGAGCATGCGGCGGAGCAGCGGCTCATCCGTGCGCTCGCACGCCGCGCCGCCGCCGCACCCGAGCCGATGCCTGCCGGCCCGACCCGCCTCACCGACGACCCCGACCAGGTCGCGGCCGTGGCCGCGCTCGCCGACGCCGGGGTCCGCGCGGGCATCGGGGTGCTCGCCGGAGGTCCGGGCACCGGCAAGACCACCACGATCGCGGCGCTGCTCGCCGCCCGCCTCGAGGCCGACCTGGCGGCGCACGCGGACGGGGGAGCGGGTCCGGGTGCCCGTCCGCTGCGCATCGCGCTCGCCGCGCCGACCGGCAAGGCCGCCGCGCGGCTGACCGAGTCGCTGCGCGCGGCACTCCCGCGCATCGCGCAGGTGCATGGGGAGACGGTCGCCCGGCAGCTCGGGCTGCTGGAGGCGACGACCGTGCACCGTCTGCTTGGGATCGGGCGCGGTGGGACACGACGCGACGATGCATCGCTGCCGCATGACCTCGTCGTGATCGATGAGGCGTCGATGCTCGCGCTGCCGCTCGCCGCGACGCTGCTCGGTGCGCTCGACGACCGGACGCAGCTCGTGCTCGTCGGCGACCCGGACCAGCTCGAGAGCGTCGAGACCGGATCGGTGCTGCGTGCGCTGGTCGACACGCTCACTGCTGACGGCGGGCCGCTCGCCCGGCTCACCCGCAACCATCGCCTCGACACGACGGACGCGGCAGCGGACGAGCTCGCTCGCGCGGTGCGTGACGGTGACGTCGACGGGGCGCTGCGCCTGGCGCGAGACGCGGCAGGAGGGGACGGCGGGTCGCTGCGCTTCATCGCCACCGACGACCCGCTGCGTCACGCCGCGGCGGTGGTCGCACCGCTGCTCGACGACGGTGAAGGTGGCGGACTGCTCGCTGCGATCGCAGCGGCGCAGGAGGGGGACGGTGCCGCGGCGCTCACGGCGCTCGCGGGCGCACGGCTGCTGTGCGCGCATCGACACGGGCCGCACGGCGCGTCCATGTGGGTGGAGCGGCTGCGCGCGCAGCTCGTCGCGCACGTCGGTGCCGGCGGGGCGTCGCCCGGGGACGTCTGGCTACCGGGCGAGCCGGTCATGGCGCTCGCGAACGACGAGCGCACCGGGCTCGTCAACGGCGACACGGGCGTGGTGGTCGGTCGAGGGGGAGCGCGACGGCTCGTGTTCGAGCGTCGGGACGGGACGCTGCTGGAGCGTCCGGCGGAGGCGCTGCCCGACGTCGTGAGCGCGTACGCGGTCACCGTGCACAAGAGCCAGGGCAGCGAGTACGGGACGGTCGTCGTCGTGCTGCCGCCTGCGACGTCACCGCTCGCGACGCGCGAGCTCCTCTACACGGCGATCACGCGTGCGCGGCGGCGCGTCGTCCTTGTCGGTGACGAGGCGGCGCTGCGGGCCGCGGTCGGCCGCCCGTCGGTCCGGATGGGTGGCCTCGCCGAGGGGCTCGCCCGTGCACTGCCCGCGTCGTCCGCGTCTGGTTGACTCGGGCCATGGCACACAACCTCCTCGGCACCGAGCTCGCGACCTGCTCGACCGCGCCCATGACCGGCTTCTACCGCGACGGGTGCTGCAGCACCGGTGGTGACGACACGGGCGTGCACGTCGTGTGCGCCCAGGTCACCGCCGAGTTCCTCGCGTTCTCCGTGCGCGAGGGCAACGACCTGTCCTCGCCCCGGCCGGAGTACGGCTTCCCCGGGCTCGTCCCCGGCGACCGCTGGTGCCTGTGCGCGTCGCGCTGGCAGGACGCCTACGACGCAGGCGTCGCCCCACCCGTCGTGCTCGCCGCGACGCACGCGCGGGCGCTCGACTGGTGCGACCGCGATGCGCTGTTCGCGATGGCGCTCGACGCGCCCGAGTGAGCGCGGAGCTGAACGTGGAGCTGAGCGCGGAGCTCACCGAGGGGCCGGTCGACGTGCCGGTCTGGAGCCCGACCGAGTTCCTCGAGGTCGCGAAGCAGCGCCTCGCCGACGCCTTCTCCGCACCGGTCAGCGTGGTCGGCGTCGTCATCGAGACGCGCGACTCGAAGGGCTTCGTCACCGTGACGCTCGGTGACCTCGAGCCGCAGGGACGGTTCCCGACGCGCCTGGCCGTGTCGCTCGATCCGCGCACCGCGAAGCGCGTGCTGCCCGAGGCGCTCACGCCGCAGGCCCAGGTGCAGGTCGACGGCACCGTCGACGTGTGGGTCAACCGTGCACAGATCCAGCTGCGCGGCCAGTCGCTGGTGCGCGTCGGCAGCGCAGGGACGCAGGCGGCCTACGACGCGGCGCTCCGCACCATCGGGGAGGAGCGGCTCGGCGAGGTCGTCCCACCGCTCCCGCTGTTCCTCCGGCGCCTGCTGCTCCTCGCACCGATCGGCACGACGCTCGGCGACCTGACCCGCGACCTCGGCGGGTGGCAGCCGCCGCAGATCGTCCACCGACCGCTGCCCGGCGACTCGCCCGACCTCGGCCGCCTGATCATGAGCGCCGTGCGGGCCGCCCATGAGGACGGGGAAGGACCGTTCGACATGGTCGCGGTCATGCGGGGCGGCGCGATCGAACCGATCAGCGGCTGGGACGACGTCGAGCTGCTGCGCACCGTCGATGCGCTGCAGCGCGAGGGGCTCCCGGTGCTCGTCGCCGTCGGTCACGCCGACCACACGCCGCTCGTCTACCGCGTCGCCGGGTACGGGGTCCGGCACACGGCGGAGGCGGGCCGCTGGCTCGCCGACCACAACCTGGGGGCCGCGACCCGCATCGGTGCGCTCGGCGCTCTGCCCGGGCTGCTGCAGCTCCGGCTCGCTCAGGAGGCCGAGCGGGTCGGCCGGACGCGCATCGCGCTCGATGCCGCGCTGCATGCCCACCTCGTGCGCCGCGGTGAGGCGCTGGGTCGTGCGGCCTCGGGGCTCACGGTCACGCTGCGCGGACGGCTCGTCGAGTCGCGGCGGCGGCTCGAGGGCGCCGCCGCGAGCCTCGACGCGTTCACCCGTGGGGTGGCGCTCGTCACCGGACCGGACGGCGGCGCGCCGGTGCTCGAGCCCGGCGCGACCCTGATCGTCGAGACGGCGGACGCGACCGTCACCACCACCATCGACCACGTGACACGGCACACGTGACACGCCTTCGTGCACGGATGAGGAGCATCACATGAGCAGCAGCGCGGACACGGCGGCCGGCGACTTCGATGCGGAGCTCGCCGCCGTCGAACGGTTCATCAGCGACGTGCAGCAGGGCAACGTGCCCACGGGCGAAGCGATGCGGGCCTACCGGGACGTGCACCGTCCGGCGATCGATCGGCTCCGAGCGCAGCTGGCCGAGTTCGAGGCGCTGCTCGACGCCACTCAGCTCGACGCCACTCAGATCGCCGGCGATGGCTCCAGCAGTTCGGCGTAGACGACGATGTTGTCGGTGTAGCTCCGAGCGGTGCGGTCGAACTCGCCGCCGCAGGTGATCACGACGAGCCGCGGTGGGCCCGCCCAGGTGAACACCTCGTTGAGGGGGACATCGACCTTCGGATACTGGATCAGCTCGGTGACCAGCCACCGCTGGACCGAACCATCATCGAGGTCGACCTCGATGATCCCGCCGACCTGCAGGTCGCGCAGGTGGTAGAGCGCGCCTCGACCCTGGCTGCGTGAGTCCACATGGCCCGCGAACACGGCGGTGCCCGTCGCGCCGGGTCGAACGCCCAGCCCGTCCGGGTCGTACCAGCCGATCTCGGCGGCACGATCAGGGATCTCCATCGCGCCGTCCTCCTCGAGCCCGACCGGGACGATCGGAGCGTCGACGGAGATCGTGCCGATGCGGACCTGGAGCGGGATGGCGGTGACGGGCAGGTCCGACTCGACCGGCGCTTCCGGCTCCTGGTGCGGTGCCGGGGCCGTCGGCGGTGCCTCGACGGCCGCCTCGACGGGTACCGCGACATCCACGACGGCGGGCGCGGGTCCGACGAGGAACGACAGGCCCAGCACGCCGATGATGGCCCCGCCTGCGACGAACGCCCCCAGAGGATCGGGCAGCCTCACGATCGACCTCCACGGTGACGGTCCTGGTCCCAGCCCCGGTCCCTGCGTCATGTGCCCTCAGGGTAACGAGGTCGCTGCACCCGACGGGCGTCCGGCTCCGTACCCTCGGACCTACCGATCACCCAGGAGGACCACGTTGGAGTACGGGAACACGACGGTGCCCGCAGGGCTGCAGAGCGCGGAGGTGCGCACGGCGTTCATGGGGCGCGTCTACGCCCGGCTGGTCGCCGGCGTGGCCGCATTCGTGCTCATCGAGCTGTACCTGTTCACGTCCGGCCTCGCGGTCGCCATCACCGAGTTCGTCTTCTCCACGTCCTGGCTGCTGATCCTCGGCGGCTTCATGGTCGTGTCGTGGCTCGCGAACTCGGTCGCGCTGCGCGCCACCACCCCCGGCTCGCAGTGGGGCGGCTACCTGCTGCTCGTCGCTGCGAACGCGCTGATCTTCGCGCCGATGCTGGTCATCGCCGAGGTCCAGGTGCCGGGCACGGTGGCGGCGGCCGGGCAGTACTCGATCGGTGGCTTCGTCATCCTGTCGGTGATCGCCCACCGCAGCGCACGCGACTTCACGTGGCTCGGTGCGACGCTGCGCTGGTTCGGGGTCCTCGCGCTCGTCGCGATCGTGATCGCCGTGGTGACCGGCTCCGCCCTCGGGACGTGGTTCTCGCTCGCGATGATCGGCTTCGCCGGGGCCGCGATCCTCTACGAGACGCAGGTCATCCTGCGCGAGACCCCGCCCGGTCGTGAGACGGTCGCAGCGATGGCGCTGTTCAGCTCGCTCGCGCTGATGTTCTGGTACGTCCTGCGCCTGCTGATGAGTCGGCGCTGACCGACCAGGACGCACCCGCGACCCTCAGCCGGCCCCCATCGAGGCCGCTGCGTCGGCTCGGTCTCACCGTGCTCACGCTGCTCGTCGTCTACGGCGGCGTCTGGCTGCTCGCGCAGTGGCGCGGTCCGGACTCCGGCGGCACCGCAGCAGCGGCGTCCGGCAGCATCGAGCTGCTCACCGTCACGGTCCCGACGTCGCCGGACGATGCGACACCGATCGTGCTCGATGCGCAGCTGCGCATCCCCGACGGCGTCTCGTCGGATGCGCCCGCACCTGCGGTCGTGCTGCTGCACGGGTTCGGCAGCGACCGCAGCTCCCAGGCGGCGCGCGCGGAGACGCTCGTGCGACGTGGCTACGTGGTGCTCGCGCCGAGCGCACGTGGCTTCGGTGACTCGCAGGGCACGATCGGCCTCGCCGACCGTGACCGCGAGGGTCGCGACCTGATCGCGCTGATCGACGCGCTCGCCGGACGCGACGAGGTGCTGCGTGACGGACCCGACGATCCGCGCGTCGCACTGGTGGGCGCGTCCTACGGCGGCGGCCTCGCGCTGATCGGCGGTGCGCTGGACGACCGGGTCGACGCCGTCGTGGCCATCACGGCCTGGCACGACCTCGCTGCCGCGCTCGCACCCAACGCGGTCGGTGCGCCGGCGTCGGGCCCGCTGAAGGTCGGCTGGACGAGCCTGCTCTTCACCGCGCGCACCCTGCCCAGCGGCATCGACCTCGCTGCGGCCACTGGCGCGAGCGGGGTCGGGATCCCGGTGAGCGCCGAACGCTGCGGGCGCTTCGACCCCGACGTGTGCGCGCTCGCGGACCGTGCCGCGGTCGACGGTCGACTCGACGCCGCCGGGGCCGCGGTGCTCGCCCGCGCGAGCCTCGCGACCCTTCCAGCTCGTGCGGTGCCGACCCTGCTCGTGCAGGGACGTGATGACACGCTGTTCGGCGTGGACGCGGCGCTCGCGAACGCGTTGGCGCTCGATGCGGTCGGCGCACCCGTGCGGGTGCGGCTCGCCGCCGGTGGTCACGGTGCGGTCGGGACGTCCGCCGCGACCGGAGCGCTCGCCACGGAGGTCGATGCGTGGCTCGACCGCTGGCTGCGCGCCCAGGACGGCGGCGCGCTCGCCGCTGACGGCGTGCTGGTCCATGACGCGGCCGGTGCGGTCCAGACGCTGCCATGGCCCGACGCGTCGCGGTCGCTGGGAGCGCGAGAGCTCGGGCTCACGCTCGTGGGTGCGCCGGTCGGGGACGGATCGAGCGCTGCGGCGCTCGTGCAGGGCGTGCTCGTCGACGGCCGGCCTGTCAGCGCGACGCTGGACGTCGCGACCGTGTTCACACCGGCCGGCGGACTGCCGGCGGCGCTGACGTCGATCCCCGGCCTGGGGCCCGTGGGGAACCTCGCCGGGCTCGCGGGACTCAGCACCGTCGTCGACGTGCCCGGTCAGCACGTCGCGTTCACCGGACAGCCGCTCGATGCGTCCGTGCTGCTGCTCGGCCCGGCGACCCTGCTGCTCGACGTGTCCGCGGAGACCGGCGAGTCCCAGCTGTTCGTGCGTCTCGCGAGCGTGGCGCCCGGAGGGCTCACGACCATCATCGGATCGTCGTTCGCTCCGGTCCGCCTCCCGGTCGTGTCCGACGATCCGGCGCGCCCGACGCGGGTCGGCATCACCCTGCCCGATGTCGTCCACCGCCTCGAGGCGGGCGAGCGGCTGCGACTCACGATCGCGACGACCGACCAGGCGTACGCGAACCTGCGGCGTCCGGGCACGGTGCGCATCGACGTCACCGACGCGCGGTTGACGCTGCGCGGCCCGGGGCTGACGCCGACGGTCGCGCCGGACGCGGAGAGCGCTGACGGTGCGCGCGTCGACGCAGCGAGCACTGTCGCGGGACGGGCGAGCGGCGGACTCCGAGCCGTGTGGGACCAGGCGCCCCTCGTGATCCTGCTGGTCGCCGCGCTGCTGGCGGCATCGATCGCCGCCGTGGTCGTCGGCCGTGTCCGCGTCGCGCGACGGGCGCCGCTCGATCCTGTCGAGGTCCGGCTCGCGCGCACGGCCGCCGGCCCGCCGCCGGTCGTCATCCGCGGGCTGGTGAAGGAGTACGCCGACGGGACGCGCGCCGTCGACGGTCTCGACCTGAGCGTCGAGGCCGGGCAGGTCGTCGGGCTCCTCGGGCCCAACGGGGCGGGGAAGACGACGACGCTGCGCATGCTGCTCGGACTCATCACCCCGACGGCGGGCAGCGTCGAGCTGTTCGGTCAGGCGATGCGTCCCGGGCATCCGGTGCTCGAACGCGTCGGCGCGCTCGTCGAGGGTCCCGGGCTCGTGCCGGACCTGTCCGGCCGCGACAACCTGGAGTTGTTCTGGCGGGCCGGCGGACGCCCGATGGAGGAGTCCGGCATCGAGTGGGCGATGTCCGTCGCGGATCTCGGCAGCGCCATCGACCGGCCCGTGCGTGCGTACTCGCACGGCATGGCCCAGCGGCTCGCGATCGCGCAGGCCCTGCTGGGACGCCCGGAGCTGCTCGTGCTCGACGAGCCCACCGACGGACTCGACCCGGAGCAGATCCGTGCGATGCGCCGGTTGCTCGTGCGGCTGGGCGCTGAGGGTCACACCGTGCTCGTGTCGAGCCACCTGCTGTCCGAGGTCGAGCAGACCTGCACGCACGCCGTGGTCGTGCTCGGCGGACGCATCGTCGCCTCCGGGCCGGTGTCCGAGCTGGGCGCGCGCGGCCGCACGCTCATCATCGAGGTCGACGACCGCGAGCGCGCGCAGGTCCTGCTGTCCGCGGAGCTCGGGGCGGACAACGTCGCGCTGGAGGGCTCAGGTCTCGTCGTCACGCTCGATCGGCCCGGCCGCTCCGCCGACGTCATCGCGCTGCTCGTCGGCGCGGGACTGCGGGTCACCACGGCGAGCCGTCGCGGCGGACTCGAGGACGCGTTCCTCCAGCTGACCGGCGCGGAGGCCTGACGATGATCAACGAGATCGAACGCCAGCTGCGACGGCGCCGCACCTTCGTCGGACTCGCCGGCATCGCCGCGGTGCCCGTGGTCCTGGCCATCGCGTTCCTGATCGCCGGTGCCGGGTCGGACGGTCCGCGCGAGACCGGCGACCCGACCGGCCTGTTCGGCTTCGCGACCGCCTCGGGACTCAACTTCGCCCTGATGTCCACCGCGGCGACCGCGCCGTTCCTGCTGCTCAGCGTCGTCGCCCTGTTCGCCGGCGACACGATCTCGAGCGAGGCGGCCGCCGGCTCGTTGCGCTCGTTGCTCGTGCGACCGGTGCCGCGTGGGCGGCTGCTGGCCCGCAAGTTCACCGTCGCGCTGCTGCTGTCGCTCGTCGCAGCGGCGCTCGTGCCGCTCTCCGGCATGCTCGCGGGCACGCTGGCCTACGGCTGGGGACCGGTCATCACGCCCTTCGGTCCGCTCGCCGCAGGGGAGTCGCTGGTCCGCATCGCCGCCATCACCGGCTACCTCGCCTGGAGCGCGGTGTGGGTCGCCGCCGTCGCATTCGCGCTGTCCACGACGACGGACACGTCGGTCGGCGCGGTCGCCGGCACGATCGTCATCGTCATCGTCGTGCAGATCCTCGACGCGATCACCGCGCTCGGCTGGCTGCGCACGTTCCTGCCCGTCCATGAGGGGCTCGCGTGGCTCGGGCTGCTCGCCGGTCCGCCACGCTGGGGCGACCTCACGCGTGGTGTGGTGCTGCAGCTGCCCTACCTGGCCCTGGGCGTCGGGTACGCGTGGTGGAACTTCACCCGCAAGGACGTGCTGAGCTGACGCGGGAGCGCGCTGTGCGTCAGCGCGCGCGCAGCCGGTCGGCGAGTCGTGGGACCACCGTCAGGTAGAGGACGACGTGCGTGAGCGCGAGCACGATGCGCGTCGAGAGCGCCACCGTGTCGGGCTGGACGACCAGCGGCGCCATCGAGAGCACGAGCATCACGAGCGCGATGGTGGTGAACAGCCGGCGAGCGTTGCGGCGCCCGTCTGCGAGCAGGGCGACGAGCGCGGCGCCCAGTCCCGTGAGGACCCCGACGCTGACGAAGTTCGTCCACTGCAGCGCGGTGGGGCCCAGGGCCGGCACGTCGACGAGCGTCGGGACGCCGGCCGACTCGGCACCGAGCCAGACCACGGTCGCCACGGCGCCACCGACGAACCCGGACACACCGCCCTCAGCGAAGAGGCGAGCGTTGGGGACCGAGGCCATCGTCGTTCTCCGGTCGCGTGTCGGACCGTCCGTGTCGGACGGACGTCAGGTGCGGGCGAGACGGTAGAGCACGGGAGGGCGACCACGGGTCGGTCGTACGCCCGGACGGTCCTCGGAGCGCAGCGTCCCGGTGCGCACGAGCAGGCCCGAGTCCACGAGCCGATCGATGCGGGAGCGCGCCGTCCCGACCCCGGTCCGCCACACCCGGGCGGCGTCGTCGACGGTGAAGCTGTCCGGACCGAGCGTGCGCGCGACCTCCTCGGCCTGCGTCAACTGGAGGTCGGTCGGTTCGAGCGGGGGAGCCTCGTCGGGAGCCGAGCTCGGCTGTCCCGCTGGCAGCGGCGTGCGGTGCGAGGGGGCCGCTGGTGCCGGCGCTGGCTCGTCCGCTCCCAGCGCCACCAGCAGCTCCTCGACGAGCGGGACGAGCCGGACGGGGACCTGCACGGAGGTGCGCGCCTCGTCGCGTACGCGATCGGGGTCGTCAGCGCTGGCGAGCTCGCGCTCTTCGAGGAGCACGGCGAGCGCCTCCTCCTGGAGAGGGGTGACGCGATGTTCGGTCCGGTCGAGCAGATCCATGAACGCGAGCGGACGGAGCACCGGATGGCGCACCAACGTGGACGGGGCGATGGGATGGCTGAAGGCGCGGTCGATGCGCAGTCCGACGAGCACCTCCGGCGCACCGCCCGGCCGTGGCTCCGCCTCGGGCTCGGAGACGACGGTGCAGCGGGCGGCGATGCCACCGCCGCGTCCGGAGCGCCACAGCAGGACCGCATCGCCGATCGCCATCGACGGTCCCGACGGAGCGATCGGCCAGCGTGCCGGCCGCGACGGATCGTCAGCCACCGCAGCGGTGAGCGCGTCCCATGCGCCGGCTCGACCACGGAACAGCCACCGTGGCCGGGAATCCTGCTCGGGCTGCATCAATCCGTCACCATGTCCGCCAGGAGCCGGAGGATCTCCGTCGGCGTCGTCCGGCCGTCATCGTGTCCACGGGATGTCCGGGACGAGGTCGGAGAATTGAACAAATGAAGCGTACCTTCGGCGCTCGCGGGACGGCGGTGTCCGCCCCGCGCCGGAGGACACGTCGATGGGAACACCGCGCAGCACCGCACGGAGGCTCCCTTGAGGCTCCCGGAACGGCTCGGTCCGCTCACGTCGGCACAGTCGTGGCCGCGCCGACTGCTCCGGTGGGCGCTGGCCGCGTTCCTCGCGGTCGCGGGACTCGGTCACTTCATGCGCCCGGAGGAGTTCCTGGCCCAGGTCCCTCCGTACCTGCCGGGACCCGAACTGCTCGTCGCGATCAGCGGCGTGGTCGAGCTCGGCCTCGCCCTCGCGCTCGTCGTCCTGCCACGGCATCGCCGCGCCGTCGGCTTCCTCGTGCTGCTGTTCTTCCTCGCCGTCCTGCCCGGGAACATCGCGCAGTACACGGAGGCGCGTGACGCGTTCGGGCTCGACAGCGATGCGGCTCGTCTGGTGCGGGTCCTGCTCAGTCCGCTGCTGTGGGTGTGGGCGACCGCTGCCGGCGATCTGTGGCCACGCCCGCGGCCGCGACCGCGTCCGCTGCGCCGCCGCAGCTGACCGGGGCCCACCACGCACGGCGTCAGGCGATGAGCGCCCTCAGGGTCGAAGGTCCCCCGATCTCGGGCCCCGAGACCGAGCGCGGACGTGCATGCGATGCCATGCTTGCCACAGGACCCGCGGGACCGTCGCGGCCGCGTGGGTCCCAGCACGTGAGGGCGAGGTCCGCTCCGGTGCAGCAGGGCCGCCATCGTGCGGCGGGAGAGGAGAACGGTCATGGGACGCATCGTGGTAGGGGTCGACTCGTCGAAGACGTCACTCAAGGCGCTCCGCTGGGCCATCGCGGAGGCCGAACTGCGTGGTGCGGGCCTGATGCTCGTGCACGCCTTCCCGCGGCCGGAGCTGGTCGGCATGACGATGGTCGTCACGCTGCCGAGCGACGACGAGCTGCGTGAGGCGTCCGAGCAGGTGCTGGACGACGCGCTGGCTGCGGCCGGCGGTGCGGGTGAGACGGCCGTCACGAAGCACGTCGGCGCAGGTGGTCCCGCGAGCGTGCTCGTCGAGGTCGCGAAGGACGCCGAGCTGCTCGTCCTCGGTTCGCGCGGGCTGGGCGGCTTCCGCGGCATGCTCCTGGGCTCGGTGACCCAGCAGGTCATCGCGCACGCGCCATGCCCCGTGGTCGTGATCACGCCGGACCAGGACTGACCTCGGTGCACGAGCTCCGCCTCGCGCTGCCGGACGGGACCGACGTCGCTGCGGCGCTGCACGTCGACGGCGCGTCTGGCCGCGCGTCCGGTGGCGCGTCGGGTGGCGCGTCCGGCGGCGTGGCGCGTCCAGCGGTCCTGCTGCTGCCCGGAGCACGTGGCGACCATGCGGCGGCGCACCTCGTCGCCGTCTCCGAGCTGCTCGCCGAGGCCGGACATCCCGTCGTTCGTGCCGCGCTGTCGTCGCGGCCACCCGGCGCGGGCGTGGTCGGACCCGCGGAGCGCAGCATCGGTCGACTCGGCGAGGTCCTCGAGGCTGCGCGCGGGCTCGTCGAGGACGGACACGCCCGGCCCTGGATCGTCGGCGGCGCGTCGTACGGCGGACGGGTCGCGAGCCTCGCGGTCGCCGCGCAGGGTGGGGCAGCGATCGGCGTGAGCGGCCTGCTGCTCATCGCCTACCCGCTGCATCCGCCCGGTCGGCCCGAGCGGCTCCGGGTCGCGCACTGGCCCGATGTCGACGTGCCCGTGCTCATGCTCTCGGGTGATGCGGACCCGTTCCTCACCGAGGAGCTGCTCGCCGAGCATCTCGACGACCTCGCAGGGCCGGTCACTCGCCTCACCGTCCGGGGCGGGCGCCATGACCTCTCGGTGAGCTCGCGGAGCGCGCCGGACCGTGTGCGCCGCACGCCGGGGGAGGCGGTCGCGCAGCACGCGGCCGCGCTGTGCGGCTGGGCAGCGTCGCTCTGACTCCGAGGGTCAGCCCTCGATGAGTCGCGACCGGACGCGGCTGCTCAGGCGCTCGATGACGAGGATCGTCGCGAGGATCAGCAGCACGATCGTCCCGGCGGTGTCGAAGCGTCGCAGCTGGAACGCCACGTTCAGCTCGACGCCGATCCCGCCGGCGCCGACGAGGCCGAGGACGACGGCGCCCCGCACGGACTTCTCGAACGCGTACATGCTCGTCCCCAGGAACGAGGGGAACGCGGTCGGGACGACGGCACCGAAGATGACGGGCCGACGTGCCGCGCCGGTCGAACGCAGGGCCTCGATCGGTCCCGGCTCGATCTCCTCGATGCGCTCCGCGAAGAAGCGGCCGGCGAACGCGAGCACGTCGATCGTCATCGTCAGGATGCCGGCGAGCGGGCCGAGGCCGACCGACACGACGAAGATGAGCGCCCACACGAGGTCGGGGATGGACCGCATCGTCGTCAGCGCGGCCCGCATCAGGCGTGCGACGAGGCGACTGGGTGCCGTGTTCTCCGCGGCCAGCAGCGCAGCCGGCAGCGAGAGGATGACGCCGAACAGCGTCCCGAGGACGGCGATCTCGATCGTCTCCAGCATCGCGCTCGCCAGGTTCGGGGCGCGCTCGAGGTTCGGGGGGAACGCCGAGGAGAGGAACCGGAAGGTGCGCTCCGGGGCGAGGAGCAGACGCGAGGGGTCGATGCCCGTCCCGACGAGCCCGTGGACGGCGAGCGCCCCGAGGACGATCATGGCGAGGACGGCCCCGGTCGAGGGGCGCTGCAGGCGCGGGGGGAGGGTCGGGCTCATGCGCCCACCTCCCCGGCGGCCACGACGTCGTCGTGCTGGTCGTCGTGCTGGTCGTCGTGCTGGTAGAGCGCCGCGATGGTCGCGTCGTCGATGGCCGCGTTCTGGCCGTCGAGCATGACGCGGCCATCGCGAAGTCCGACGATGCGACGCCCGTAGTGTCGGGCGAGGTCGAGCTGATGCAGCGTGCACACGAGCGTCAGCCCATCCTCGTCGACGATGCGCCACAGCAGGTCCATGACCTCGCGGCCCGCGCGCGGGTCGAGCGCCGCGACGGGCTCGTCCGCGAGCACGATCTCCGGACGCTGCATGAGCAGGCGTGCGAGGGCGACGCGCTGTCGCTGGCCGCCCGAGAGCTGGTCGGCCCGCCGGCCGGCGAACTCCGCGACACGGACCCGCTCGAGGCAGTCCATCGCGCGCTCCCGCACCTCGTTCGTCGCGCTCCAGCCGAACCACTGGCGGGCGCGGCCGTCCTCGCCGAGGTTGCCCTGGACGACGTTGCTCAGGACGCTGATGTGGTCCACGAGGTTGATGTGCTGGAAGACGACCCCGACGCGACGGCGAAGGGCCCGCAGGCCCTCCTCGTCCAGCGTCCCGACCTCCGACCCGCCGATCAGGACGCGACCTGCGGTCGGCTCGATCAGGCGGGTCATGCAGCGCAGCAGCGTCGACTTCCCGGACCCGTTGGCCCCCAGCAGGACGACGGACTCGCCCTGCTGGATATGGAGGTCGACCCCTGCGACGGCGAGCGTGCCGTCCGGGTAGCGCTTCTCGAGCTGTTCGACGGTGATCATCGCTGGCCTCCGTGCGAGGACCTCGGTCCCGCCGCCACGAAGGTGCGGCGGGACCGAGGCCGGGACGTCAGTCCTCGTCCGGGACCGTCGCGAAGTCCGCGAACCCGGCCGCCTCGAACGCGGCACGCGTCGGGTCGTAGTCCCCGTCGGACGCAGGGAGGATCACCGACTCGAGGTACTTGTCGTTCTCGCCCGTACCGGTGATCGCGTCCAGCAGGATCTGCTGGTTGTCGACGAACCGGTCGCGCAGCCAGTCACCGCACGCCTCGCCGAGGCCCTCGCGGGCGATGAAGAGGTCGTTGGGGAGGTCCGGACCCTCGGCGAGCAGCTCGATGCTGCCGGGACCGCCGAGCTCCTCCTCGATCTCCTCGAAGTCCTTCAGGCCGGTGCCCAGCGCGTCGGCGTCACCGCTGGCGAACACCTCGATGCGGGTGGAGCCCATCGGGATGACGTCGACGTCCACGCCCGGGTTCAGGCCGGCAGCGATCATCATCTCGAGCGGACCGAGGTGACCCGACGTCGAGCCGACCTCCTTCGTGACGATGGTGCGACCTGACAGCTGCGAGATGTCGGTGATGCCGCTGTCGGAGCGCACGACGATCATCGCGCGGTAGCCGGGACGCGTCACCCCGGAGATCGGGATGGCGTTGACCTGCGCGCGCAGCACGACGTACTCGGCCGGTCCGGTGAGGAGCAGGTCGATCTCCTCGAACTCGAACGCGGTCGCCGCCGCGGTCCGCGACGAGATCGGGAAGAACTCGACCGTCTTGCCCGTCACGCCCTCGAGCGCGACGCGGAAGTCCTCGAACTCGAGCACGAGGGTCTCGAGCCCCTCGACGCCGGTGTCGCTGAAGCGGAGCGTGTCGGGGCACGGGTCGGAGCCTGACCCGGAGGAGCTCTCGTCGTCGCCACCGCAGGCGGCTGCGACGAGGGAGAGGGCTGCGAGGGCCGCTGCGATGCGGACCCGACGGGTCCGCTGGTGGACGTGGGGTGTGCGGGACATTCAGGACCTCCGTGGATCGGGTGCGTGAGGATTCGGGGTGGGGACTGCGGTACGACTGAGCGGGTACGACCGAGCGGGTACGACCGGATGCGTACAGGCGACATCCGAGCGTCGGCGGTGGTCCGCGCGGCAACCTCGAGGCGACATGCAGGTGAACGTCCGGTGCCGCGTCGGAGGCCTGCGGACAACTAGGGTTCGGGCTCTCCCGCACCCCGAGGATCGCCACGTGTCCAGCGCCCCGTCCTCCGCAACGAGCAGCGCAGCTCCGGCGGTCCCCGCGGACCCGGCCGACCTGCCCCGCCGTGCGATCGACACGATCCGCACGCTCGCGATCGACGGCGTGCAGGCCGCGAACTCCGGGCATCCGGGCATGCCGATGGGCTGCGCGCCGATGGCGTACCTGCTGTACCGGGAGGTGATGCGTCACGACCCGGCGCGACCCGACTGGCCGGGACGCGACCGCTTCGTGCTGTCCGCCGGGCACGGCTCGATGCTGCTGTACGCCGCACTGCACCTCGCCGGCTACGAGCGGCCGACGCTCGACGACCTGCGCGCGTTCCGTCAGCTCGGGTCGGTGACCGCCGGTCACCCTGAGCACGACATGCTGGCCGGCGTCGAGACGACCACCGGGCCGCTCGGTCAGGGCTTCGCGACGGGCGTCGGCATGGCGATCGCTGCGGAGCGGCTCGCGGCCGAGCTCGGTGCGGTCGCTGCGGATGCGGCGGCGCTCGCCGAGCAGCGCATCTACGCGATCGTGTCCGACGGCGACCTCATGGAGGGCGTCGCCAGCGAGGCCGCCTCGCTCGCCGGACATCTGCGCCTGGGCCGGCTCGTCTACCTCTACGACGACAACCGCATCACGATCGACGGCACGACCGACCTCGCGTTCAGCGAGGACGTCACCGCACGCTTCGACGCCTACGGCTGGCACACCCAGCGCGTCGCTGATGGCAACGATCTCGATGCGCTGCGTGCCGCGATCGCGGCTGCGGAGTCCGACCCGCGACCGTCGCTCGTCGCGGTGCGCACCACCATCGGGTACGGCTCGCCGAAGAAGGCCGGCACGTCCGCGTCGCACGGTGCACCGCTGGGTGACGACGAGGTCGCTGCGACGAAGGCGGCGCTCGGCTGGCCGCACCCTGAACCGTTCACCGTCCCTGACGACGTGCGCGCCCACCTCGACGTCCGTGCGCGTGGCGCCGAGCTCACGGCCGCTTGGGACGCACGGTTCGCCGCCTTCGCGGCCGCGCACCCTGACGCGGCCGCCGACTTCGAGCGCCGGGTCGTCCGCCGCGAGCTGCCGTCCGGTTGGCGCGACGCGCTCCCGCAGCTGTCGGGCGCGAAGGCCACGCGCGTGCAGTCGGGTGCGGTGATCGGCGCGCTCGCCCCGGTGCTGCCTGAGCTGTTCGGTGGGTCGGCGGACCTCGCCGCCTCGAACAACACCGATATCGAGGGCGCGGGCGACTTCTCGGCCGATGACCGGCTCGGCCGCAACCTGCGCTTCGGCATCCGCGAGCACGCCATGGCTGCGGCCGCGAACGGCATCGCGCTGCACGGCGGGTTCGTCCCCTACGTCGCGACGTTCATGGTGTTCACCGACTACCTGCGGCCGTCGCTGCGGCTCGCGGCGCTCATGCACCAGCGGGTCGTCTACGTCATGACGCACGACTCGATCGGGCTCGGCGAGGACGGGCCGACGCATCAGCCGGTCGAGCACCTCGCTGCCCTGCGCGCCATGCCCGGGGTCGAGGTCCTGCGTCCTGCGGACGGGTCGGAGACGGCGCTCGCGTGGCGGCTCGCGCTCGAGCGCCAGGGACCGACCGTCATCGCGCTCACGCGCCAGGGCGTTCCGGACCTTGCTGAGGCCAGCGGTGCGCCCGTCCCCGACGACGCGGTCGAGCACGGCGCATGGGTCGTGCGTGATCCGGTCGACGGTGCGACGCCGGAAGTGGTGCTGATCGGGACCGGGTCGGAGGTCGGGGTCTGCCTCGCCGCGGCCGACGAGCTCGCACGCGATGGTGTGGACGTGCGGGTCGTGTCCATGCCGTCACCGACACGCTTCCGCAGCGCCGACGCGGCGGTTCGTGAGGCGGTGCTGCCCGCGAGCATCACGGCGCGCGTGGCCGTCGAGGCCGGGGTCGCGCAGGGCTGGGAGGGCATCGTCGGAGAGCGCGGCGAGGTCGTCGCGATGAGGGGCTTCGGTGCGTCCGCGCCGGCCAGCGACCTGTTCGCCCACTTCGGCTTCACCGCCGGCAACGTCGTGCGTGTCGCACGGCGGGTGATGGACCGGGCCCGCTGACGGGGCACGACGTTCAGGCATGACGTTGCGGAGACCGCCAGCACGGCCGACGCGGCGCTGCCGGTGCTCATCGGTGCGGGCATCGCGAACACGATCGGCGCGCCGGTGCTCGCCGTCGGCTACCTGAGCGCGCTCGCCGTCGTGGTCGTCGACCGCGGTGCGGAGCGCGGGATCCGGCGACGGCTCGCGGCGCTCGGCCGCATCGCGCTGACCGGCTACCTGCTGCAGAGCATCCTCGCGCTCGTCGTGTTCTTCGGGTTCGGCGCGTACGGCCGCGTCGCGCTGCTCGGTGAAGCGATCCTCGGGATGCTCGCGTTCGTCGTCGGTGTATGGGTCGCGCTGCTCGCGTTCGCACCCTGGTGGACGGCGCGCTTCCGCTACGGCCCGTTCGAGTGGCTGTGGCGCTGGGGCACGTACGGGGTCCGGCCGAGGATGCGCAGCTGACGCTGCTCGCCGCGGCGTCCGCAGAGCCCCGCCACGGTGTGCGCGTACCCTCTGAGCGCTGCACGGTCTGGGGTCCACGGCCTCACCGTCGTTGCAGCGGGGGGACCCGATGACCGTACGACCGCAGCGTGTGACCTTCCGGCTGGCGCTCGCCGACCCCGATGAGGCGATCCCGGTCGTCCTGCGGCTCGTCGCCTCGGCCGGTGGTCAGCTCGTCGGTCTCGCACGCGACGCGACCCGCGCTACCGAGGGGACCGTCGCGCATGAGGTCAATGTCGAGCTCACCGGGGATGCATCCGTCGAGTCGCTCGCTGCCGACCTGGAGGATGTCGCCGGCATCAAGGTCCTCGCGCTCGTCGACGAGGTCCTCGCGGCCCACGAGCGTGGGAAGTTCAGGGTCGAGCTGGCACGTCCGGTGCGCGGACCCGACGACCTCGCGCTCGTCTACACCCCCGGCGTCGCGCGCGTCACGCAGATGATCGTCGACGACCCGACCGCGGCGACGCGCTTCACGACGCGGGGGAACATGGTGGCGGTCGTGACCGACGGGTCAGCGGTCCTCGGCCTCGGTGACGTCGGGCCGCTCGCGTCCCTGCCCGTCATGGAGGGCAAGGTCATGCTCCTCAAGGAGTTCGGGGACGTCGACGCGATCCCGCTGCTCGTCGACGAGCGCGACCCGGACCGGTTCGTCGACATCGTCGCGCGCGTCTCGCTCGGGTTCGGCGGCATCAACCTCGAGGACATCGCTGCGCCCCGCTGCTTCGAGATCGAGGGCAAGCTCCGCCAGCGGCTCGACATCCCCGTGTTCCATGATGACCAGCACGGCACCGCGGTCGTCGTGCTCGCTGCGCTCATGAACGCCGCACGCGTCGTCGGGCGTGACCTGTCGTCGCTCCGGGTCGTCATCCAGGGGATGGGGTCAGCGGGCGTCGCGATCGCGAACCTGCTGATGTCCGCAGGCATCGAGGACCTCGTGCCCGTCGACATCGACGGGATCGTCGAGCCGCGTCGTGGAGCGGGCACCGACCCGATCCGGCGTCGCGTCGCCCGCCAGGGCAACCCACGCGGACTGACGGGGACGAAGGACGTCGCGCTCGCCGGGGCTGACGTGTTCATCGGGGTGTCCGGCCCGAACTCGCTCACGCTCGACCAGGTGCGCACGATGTCCGAGGATCGGATCGTGTTCGCGCTCGCGAACCCGACGCCGGAGATCGACCCGGACCTCGCGCGGCCCGAGGTGCGCGTCATGGCGACGGGGCGCAGCGACCATCCGAACCAGATCAACAACGTCCTGTGCTTCCCCGGCCTGTTCCGCGGACTGCTCGATGCGGCAGCGACCGAGGTGACCGACACGATGAAGGTCGCCGCGGCGCACGCGATCGCGGCGGTCGTGGGGAACGATCTGGCCGCGGACCACGTGATCCCCTCCCCGTTCGACCGTCGCGTCGCGCCGCTCGTCGCTGCGGCGGTCGCGCAGGCCGCCCGCGACGAGGGTCACGTGCGACCGGGCTCGGGCGGCTCGCGGCGCGAGGAGTCGGCGACGGCGCTGCGTGAGGCAGCCCTGCGCAGCATCGAGCGTGGTCGCGACGCGCGGACCGCCGGCTCGCGCTGAGTCCCGCCTGGCCTGCTCAGCGTGGCCTGCTCAGCGTGGCCAGGGTTCGGGCTCGGTGTGGCCGGGCCAGCGCGCACGCGCCTCATCGAGCACCCGCATCGCCTCGTCCCGTCCGCTCCAGCCGCGGACCTCGACGAACTTGCGCTCGAGGTCCTTGTAGGTCTGGAAGAAGTGCAGGATCTCCTGCTGCAGATGGTCCGGCACGTCCTCGAGCCGGTGCAGGTCGCGCCAGCGCGGGTCGTGGCTCGCGACGGTGAGGAGCTTCTCGTCCGGACCCTTGTCGTCGGTCATGTCGAGCATGCCGAGCACGCGGGCGCGGATCGTGCAGCCGGGGAACGTCGGTTCACCGAGGATGACGAGCGCATCGAGATGGTCGCCGTCGAGCGCGAGCGTCTCGGGGATGAAGCCATAGTCGCCCGGGTAGCGCACCGCGCTGAAGAGCATCCGGTCGAGGACGAAGGCGCCACGTCCGAAGTCCCACTCGTACTTGTTGCGCGATCCCATGGGGACCTCGACGAAGACGTCGACGGTCGGATCCTCATCGAGCTCCATGTCGTGATCCATCCTGTCCGACCTCCCTGCCCTCAGCGGCGTTTGCGTCCCCGTGGGCGCGGGGGACGAGGCGCGCCGGTGGCGTCGTCGGACAGGTCCTCGAGTGCGAGGTCCTCCTCGGTCCGTGCTGCTCGCGGCGGACCACCAGGCAGGCGGGAGCGCGGCGCACGTCCGGCATCGCTCGGACCGGGCCTGGTCCCGGTCGCACCGCGCGATCCTCGCGGGCCGAGCATGGCGAGGTTGAGCAGCTCCGCGCGACGCGCACGCGTCCACCACCATGCGGCCATCATGCCCAGCAGCACCGCACCCCAGGCTGCGAGCAGCAGGCCCTCCATCCAGCCGATCGGCGTCGCCAGCACCTGGACGACGGCGATCGCAGGGCCGAGCAGCCAGGCGCGCTTCCAGAAGCGCTGCTGGCGGCGGGCCACCCCGATGGCGAGCTCCGCATCCCGCTTCTTCGTCATCGCCTCGCCGCGGTTCACCGCACGCACGATCGCGCGGCGCTCCTGACGGTCGAGCATCGAGAAGCGTTCGTTCAGGCGCCGTGCGTCCTCGCGGGTGAACGTGACCCGCGGCGCATCGTCCGCGCGGCCCGTCCGCGTCAGCCGCGAGGGGAGTGCGCCTCGCAGCCGGGCCAGTGGCCCACCGGAACCTCGTGCCATGTCGTGTCCTCCGTGACGGATGCCGTCCACGTGCGGCTGTGCCTGCGAACCTCTGGGGAGCCTAGGGCTCGGCCCATTGGCCGGCCCCAGTTGCCGGCCCAGCGTGCGACCCGGCGTGAGACCCAGCGTGCGACCCAGCGTGCGACCGAGGAGCGGTGTGATGCGACGCCCCGTCCCGGACGTGCCCGGCCCCGGACAGGAGTCCGTCTGGGACTATCCCCGGCCACCTCGGCTCGAGGAGCGTGACGAGCACGTGGTCGTGACGCTCGACGGGATCGCGATCGCGGACACCCGCCGGCCGCTGCGTGTGCTCGAGACGTCCCACCCGCCGACCTACTACGTGCCGCGCGAGGACGTGGCGCTGGAGCTGCTCGCAGCGTCGCTGCGCCGGACCTGGTGCGAGTGGAAGGGCCGTGCGTCCTACGCCGACCTCATCGTCCCCGGCGGCCGGATCGCCGACGCGTGCTGGTGGTACGACGACCCGACGCCGGCGTTCGCGGCGCTCGCCGGTGCGGTCGCGTTCTACCCCGAGCTCGTCGAGGCGAGTGTCGACGGGGAATCGGTCCGCGGGGTACCCGGCGGCTTCTACGGCTCGTGGGTGACATCCCGTGTCAGCGGACCCTTCAAGGGCGCACCCGGCACCGAGTGGTGGTGACGCGGCTAGGTTCACGCAGAGGGCGCACGGGTGCGCACAACGGCGTGCACACCACCGAGGCGTGCATGCCACCGAGCCCTCCGGAGGTCCTGATGCCCGCACGCGCGTCCGACGCGGCGGAGGCCGCGTTCGCACGGCTCCAGGTCAGCGACGAGTTCGCCGACCGCCTGCGGACCGCCCACCGCGAGCTCACCGTCCAGCTCCCCTTCGTCGGCGATGACGGCCGCATGCGGGTCGTCACGGGGTTCCGGGTCCAGCACTCGAACGTGCGCGGGCCGTTCAAGGGCGGCCTGCGGTTCCACCCCACCGTCGACCTCGACGACGTGCGACGCCTCGCCGAACTGATGACGTGGAAGACCGCACTCGTCGACCTGCCGTTCGGCGGAGCGAAAGGCGGGGTGTCCGTCGATCCGCGCAGCCTGAGCGCTCGCGAGCGCGAGCTGGTCGCCCGCCGCTACATCGAGGCGATCGGTCCCGCCATCGGTCCACGAACCGATATCCCTGCGCCCGACATGGGCACCGACGCGACGACGATGGCGCACCTGCTCGATGCCTACTCGCGCATCCACGGCTACGAGCCGCGCATCGTCACGGGCAAGCCCGTCGAGCTCGGCGGGTCGCTGGGTCGCACGGTCGCGACGGGGCGTGGCGCCATCGTCGCGCTCGAGACGGTGCTCGACCATGTCGGTCGCACGCGGCCCTCGCAGGGTGGTGACGTGACGATCGCCGTGCAGGGCTTCGGGAACGTCGGGCAGCACGCCGCGCTCGAGGCCCACGTGCGCGGCTATCGCGTCGTCGCGATCAGCGACGTGAGCGGCGGCTGGCACGATGCTGAGGGGCTCGACATCCCCGTCATCGAGGCGGCGATGGTCGGCGGAGCGGAGCTGGTCGGCCTCGACGTCCCCGGGGCCACGCCGATCGCTGCCATCGAGCCACTGTACGTCGACGCGGACGTCGTCCTGCCCGCTGCGCTCGGGCGGGTCATCGACGCCGCCAACGTCGACCGCGTCATCGCGCCCATCATCCTGGAGGGGGCGAACGAGCCGTTGACCGAGGACGCCTGCACGGTGCTCGAGTCCCGCGGCGTGACCGTCATCCCCGACATCCTTGCGAACGCCGGAGGGGTCATCGTCTCGTTCTTCGAGTGGGTGCAGGGCGCGAACATGCTCGCCTGGGACGAGGCCGAGGTCCTCGCACGGCTCGATGCGCGCATCGCGGCGGCGACGCGGCAGGTGCTGCGTCAGGCGGGCGAGGGTGGATCGCTGCGCGAGGCCGCGATGGACCTCGCCGTTCGCCGGGTCGTGCGCGCGATGGAGCTGCGCGGCAACGCCTGAGCCGATTCAGCCGGCCCGGAGCCAGGCGTCGATCGCCGCATGCACCTCGGCGCGCAGTGCCGCTGGCGCGAACGACGCATCGATGGCGCGCCGCTGCAGCGCCGCCAGGCGCGCCTCGTCGAGGTCGAGCAGGCGGACGGCATGGTGCAGCTCCGCGGTCAGCGTCGTCGCGAAGAACGGCGGGTCGTCGCTGTTGACCGTGAGCGCGACACCCGCATCGCGCAGCGCGCGGATCGGATGGACGTCGAGCGATGCGACGATGCCGAGCGTCACGTTCGAGCTCGGGCACACCTCGAGCACCGTGCCGTCCTCTGCGATTCGGGCGAGCAGGGCGGGGTCCGCGGCGGCGGCGATGCCGTGCCCGATGCGGTCGGAGCCCAGCACATCGAGCGCGTCCATGACGTCCTGCGCGCTGCCGGTCTCACCGGCATGCACGACCAGTCCGATGCCGAGCTCGTCGGCCGCGTCGCGCAGCAGCGTGAACTCCTGCGCGGGGACCGAGCCCTCGATGCCGGTCAGTCCGAGCGCGACGACGGGGAGGCCCGCGGCGAGCGCATCGCTCGCGAGCGCGACGGAGCGGCGGGCCACCTCGGGTCCGAGGTCGCGCGGGGTGTCGAGGATGAACCCGACGTGTGTGCCCGGCTGCGTCGCGAGCCCATCGATGAGCGCGGTCCACATCGCTGCCGGGGTCCAGCCGCGCTGCTCCATCGTGACCGCAGTGAACGTCGTCTCGCTCCAGCGCACGCCCTGCTCCACCTGACCGGCCGCGAACGCAGCCGTGATGGTGCGCAGGTCCGCCGGTCCGCGCACCTGCGCGGAGCTCGCGAGGAACGTGTCGACGAAGTGGAGGAAGTCGCGGAACGGGTGCGGGTAGTTCGGCCCGTCCGTGCGCTCGGTGTCGAGCACGAGGACGTCGGCGGGGTCGTCGCCACGAGCGATCGCGAGGTCGGCAGCGGTCCGCGCCGAGATGGTGCCCTCGAGGTGCACGTGCAGCTCGACCTTCGGCAGCGTCGCCATCCGTGCGTCGGCGACCCCGTCCGCCGTCACTGCCCGATCCACGTCATCGCTCACGTCGGCTCCGCATGGTCCGCGCTCGCTGCACGGCCCTGTGGCAGCGGGAGGGTAGTGCCCCGCGAGTAGCATCCCTCGTGACGCCTCACCCACACCCCCGGAACTCCCCGACCCCGCGCGAGACCTCATGGCGACCCCTCATCACGACGAGTTCGCACGGCTGCGCCAGCGACTCGCGAACCTGGCGGAGGTCCTCGACGTCGACGTGGCACGCGCACGACTCGCCGAGCTCAGTGAGCTCGCGGGCCAGCCGGGGCTGTGGGATGACCCTGAGCGCGCTCGAGCCGTCACGACCGAGCTCTCGCGCCGCGAGCAGGAGGTCGGACGTGTCGACGGCATCGGGGCGACCCTGGACGACCTCGAGGTGCTCGACGAGCTCGCCGCTGAGGCGGAGGACGATGCGAGCGCCGCGGAGGTGGGGGAGGGCATCGCCACGCTGGTGGCCGAGCTCGACCGGCTCGAGCTCGCGACCATGCTGTCGGGCGAGCACGACCGGGCCGATGCGATCGTGTCGATCCACGCCGGGGAGGGCGGCGTCGACGCGATGGACTGGGCGCAGATGCTCCAGCGGATGTACCTGCGCTGGACGGACTCGCGCGGTTTCGCGACGGACGTGTTCGACGAGTCCTACGGCGAGGAGGCCGGCCTGAAGTCGACCACGTTCGAGGTGCGCGGCGCTGACGCGTACGGCTGGCTGTCCGCCGAGCACGGGGTGCACCGGCTCGTGCGCATCAGTCCGTTCGACTCGCAGGCCCGCCGGCAGACCTCGTTCGCGCTCGTCGACGTCGTGCCGGTGCTGCCGGAGCTCGATGCGGAGGTCCAGGTCGCCGAGGAGGACCTGCGCATCGACGTCTTCCGCTCGTCGGGACCGGGCGGGCAGTCGGTCAACACGACGGACTCCGCGGTGCGCATCACGCACCTGCCGACGGGCATCGCGGTCAGCTGCCAGAACGAGAAGTCGCAGCATCAGAACAAGGCGGCCGCGATGCGGGTGCTCAAGGCGAAGCTCGCCGAGATCGAGCGGCAGAAGCGTGCCGAGGAGCTCGATGAGCTGCGCGGTGGGAAGCGCAACGTCGGCTTCGGCTCGCAGATCCGCTCCTACGTGCTGCAGCCGTACCAGATGGTGAAGGACCTGCGCACCGAGTACGAGACCAGCGACGTGTCGCGCGTGCTCGGCGGGGATCTCGACGAGCTGATCGAGGCCGAGCTGCGTCGCCGGGCCCGTGCGGACCGCTGACGGCCGTTCGGACACGGCGGACCTCCCGAGGGCTGACGCGCCTCGGCGGTAGAGTCCCCACCCGTCACCCCGATGCAGGCCCCGACACAGGACCGCGCCCTTGATCCGTCTGCATGAGGTCACCAAGGCCTTCAAACGTGGACGCGACGGGGAGGTCGTGGCGCTCGAGACGGTCTCCCTCGAGATCGCGAAGGGCGAGTTCGTCTTCGTGGTGGGTCCGTCCGGTTCGGGCAAGTCGACCCTCATGCGGCTGCTGACCCGCGAGCAGGTCGCGGACGCCGGCGAGGTGTGGGTCGCGGGCAAGAACCTGAAGAAGCTGCGCAGCTGGAAGGTGCCGCTGCTGCGTCGGGAGATCGGGTACGTCTTCCAGGACTTCAAGCTCCTGCCCAACAAGACGGTGCGCGAGAACGTCGCTTTCGCCCTCGAGGTCATCGGTCGCGGACGGCGCGACATCCGCGACCGGGTCCCGGAGGTCCTCGAACTGGTCGGCCTCACCGACAAGGCGGGCGCCCTGCCCCACGAGCTCTCCGGCGGGCAGCAGCAGCGCGTCTCGATCGCGCGCGCGTTCGTCAACAACCCGCGGCTGCTGCTGTGCGACGAGCCGACGGGCAACCTCGACCCTGCGACCTCGGTCGGCATCATGAAGCTGCTCGACCGCATCAACAGGACCGGGACCACCGTCGTCATGGCCACCCACGACCAGCAGATCGTCGACTCGATGCGCCGCAGGGTCGTCGAGCTCGAGGACGGCCGGATCGTTCGCGACCAGGTGCGCGGCGTCTACGGCTACGGAGCATGATCTGATGGCCCGCTGGCGCTACGTCTTCGTCGAGGCCCTCGCGGGTCTGCGTCGCAACCTCATGATGTCGCTCGCGGTCGTGCTCTCGGTGACCGTCTCGCTCACGCTGCTGGGCGCGTCGCTGCTGCTGAGCGAGCAGGTCGACCTTGCGACCGATGACTGGACCGGCAAGGTCGAGGTCTCCATCTTCCTGTGCGACGACCGCACCTGTCCGGCGATCACGACCCAGCAGCGGCAGAAGCTGCAGGAGGACCTCGAGGCCCAGCCCGTCGTCGCCGAGGTGTTCTACGAGTCGAAGCGTGAGGCCTACGACCGCTTCACGCGCCTGTTCGCCGACCAGCCGACACTCATCGAGGCGATCGACGTCTCGACGCTGCCGGCCTCGTTCCGTGTCAAGCTCGAGAACCCGCAGCTGTTCGGGGTCATCAAGGACCAGTTCTCGGCGTACCCGGGCGTCGAGGAGATCGTCGACCAGCGTGACGTGCTCAACCAGTTCCTGCGGTTCACCACCCTCGTGCGCAACGGCGCGCTCATCATCGCGCTGATCCAGCTGCTCGCCGCCGGCGTGCTGATCGCGAACACGATCCGTGTCGCCGCGTTCGCCCGGCGCGAGCAGACGGCGATCATGAAGCTCGTCGGTGCCTCGAACTGGTACGTGCGGCTCCCGTTCGTGCTCGAGGGTGTCATCGCCGGGGCGCTCGGCGCGGCGCTGTCCTGGGGCCTCCTCTACTTCACGGTCCCGCGCGTCACCCGCGACCTGGCCAGGGAGGTCGAGCTCCTCCCGTTCATCGGCCTCGACCAGGTCATCGCGATCGCGCCGATCATGGCGGCGGCCGGCATCGGGATCGCGGCGGTGTCCTCCATCCTGGCCCTCAGGCGTTTCCTGCAGGTCTGAGCGGGGCTCGACCGCCCGTTCGGACACCCTGGAGAGGGCTCTGCGGTGGCTCCGCTGTCTAGAATCCCATCGCGGTCATTCGGTCGCCATCCGGCCCCGTCGTCCGATCGTGGCACGGCCGAGGGCCGACGTGATGCGAGCGTGATGCGAGGAGGTGACCCGTTGCGCCGAAGGACACCGTCGCCCCGCCGCGTCGCCCCAGCCGCGCCCTCGCTCGCGCTCGGACTCGCCCTCGCCATGACGGCGAGCGCCGTCCTCGTCGCCGGCCCGGGTCGGACGCCCGCCGTCGCACAGGTCGCGCAGCTCCAGGAGCAGCTGTCCCAGACCGCGGCCGAGCGCGCCGCTGCAGCCCGTGAGCTCCGAGAGGTGCGCAGCCGTGAGGCGTCGGCGCGCGACCGCTTCAACATCGCGCAGCGTGAGCACCAGGCAGCCGTCGGTGAGCTGCGCCGCATCGACGATGAGCTCGAACGCGCGCAGGCCGAGCTCGAGCTCGCCGAGGAGCGTTCGGTCACGACGCGTCGTGACGTCGAGCAGGCCGAGGAGGATGTGGCGAGCGCGCAGGTCGCGCTCGATCAGCGTCGGACACAGTTCGAGACGCGCGTCGTCGCCGCTTTCAAGTACGGACAGATGTCACTCACCGACGTGTTCACCAGCATGCGCGACATCAACGACGTCGTGGTGACCTCGACGTTCGTCAGCGCCGTCGTGCAGAACGACCGCAGCATGGTCGAGGAGATGGCCGGGCTGCTCGCCGACCTCGATGCCCGCCGTGCCGAGGCGATCGCGCTGCGGGTCGAGGCGGAGCACGCGCGCGATGAGGCGGTGCGCATCGAGGCCGACGTCGCCAGCCGCCTCGAGCAGCAGCAGCGGGTCGCCGACGCCGTCAAGCGGACCGAGGCGACCCTCGCCCGCTCGCTGCGCGAGCTCAGGGAGGACGCCGACGCGCTCGAGGAGCACCTCAAGGCGCTCGAGGCGTCGCAGAAGCTCATCGAACGCCAGCTGCGCGACGCCGAGGCCGCGGAGCGTGCAGGACGTGGCGTCGGGGACACCGGATCGGGCTGGTTCAAGCCGACCAACGGCTGGCTCTCGTCGGGGTTCGGCAACCGGATGCACCCGATCCTCAGGACCAACCGCCTGCACGCCGGGGTCGACCTCGCCGCGGCGACGGGGACGCCGATCATCGCCTCGCGCGGTGGCACGGTCACGTTCGTCGGCTGGATGTCCGGCTACGGCTACACGGTCATCGTCTTCCACGGCAGCGGCGTCGCGACGCTCTACGCCCACCTGTCCGCGTTCGCGGTGGAGGACGGCCAGTACATCGCGCAGGGCGGCCGTCTCGGATCCGTCGGTATGACGGGGACCGCGACCGGACCGCACCTGCATTTCGAGGTCCGCATCAACGGCGTGCCCCAGAACCCCTGCGGCTACATCTCCTGCTGAGCCCTACGCTGCACGGATGCCCACCAAGCCCGTGAAGGCCACCAAGGCCGGGAAGGGCGGCGGAACTCGGGCCGGCGGTCGTGGATCAGGGACCCACACGGCCGTCCAGAACCGTCGTGCCTCCTTCGACTACCACCTCGAGGGCCGTCTCGAGGCTGGCCTCGTCCTGACCGGGACGGAGGTCAAGTCGCTGCGTGACGGCAAGGGCTCGCTGTCCGAGGCGTGGGTCAAGGTGGACCCGCCGCGCCCCGGTGCGCCGGGTGAGGCGTGGCTGATGCAGTGCCACATCCCCGAGTACACCTTCGGGAACCGGTTCAACCATGAGCCGATCCGTCCCCGCAAGCTCCTGCTGCACCGTCGGGAGATCGCGAAGCTCAGCCACGAGGTCGGCGCTCAGGGTGTGACGCTCGTCCCGACGCGCATCTACTTCAAGGACGGGCTCGCGAAGCTCGAGTTCGCGGTGGGGCGCGGCAAGAACGTGGCCGACAAGCGGCGGACGATGGCCAAGCGGGACGCGGAGCGGGAGATGGCCCGTGCAGCCAAGGAGCGGCGGCAGCGTTAGACGGCGCTGCTGCTGCCCATGCGGCGCTCCGACGCACATCCGGGGCGGTCGGCCCCTCGGCCGGTGCGCCGTCGGTGCACGACGGTACGCTGGCGAGGCCGGACGGAGACGCCCGGCACGCACCTTGAGAACCGCAGAGCGTCGATGCACCGCCCAGGGGGCTGACATGGTCTCGACCGTGGTCAATGCCGCCGTTGCGGGAGCGTGCCGAGGATGCTCACGCGTGCCTCGTTAATCCCACGTGGGAACCATTAATTGCCAAGGACACTGACCTGGTACTCGCTGCCTAATCCGCAGCGACGATCGCCCTCCGACGCCCCGTAGGGGGGACCGATCGACATCTCGGGGATCCACCTGACTGGCTCTGACCATCTGGCCTGAGGGAACATTGAAGGATGGTGTGGACGCGGAGGCTGCCTGGCCCCGGAGTACCGCGTCCGAGAACATCCGGGACCTACGCACGTAGCGCCTTCATCGTCGGGGCCGCGGGACCCGGGTTCGACTCCCGGCAGCTCCACCGCCACCCTCCTGACAGATCCGACGTCCCGATCCGACTTACAGATCCGACATCCGAGAGGACGTCGGGCAGGACGTCGGGCAGGACGTCACAGCTGCGCCCTCCAGGACCACCAAGCGGTCCAGGAGGGTCGGACGACGCCGGACGTGACCACCAAGGGTCCACGACCGACGCTCGTCCACGCGAACTGCGATGCATCGACGCCTGCGATCCCTGTGCGAGCCTCTGCAGCGACGAGAACGGCCCCTGACCTCACGGTCGGGGGCCTTCTTCGTGCACGCAGGGGTCCGGTTCAGCTCGCCGTGAGCAACAGCGCGGCGGCGCTGCCCGACAGGAACGCGCGCTCGACACCCTCGAGGTCCGGCGCTCGCTCTTCACCGTCCCGCTCGACGTCGTGACGTTGGAAGAGGTCGCCGGCGAGCACGAGCGGGGCGCCGGCCGTGTCGTCGCGCAGCGCCGGCAGGTCGATCCCGTGCTCGACCTGTGCGTAGCGCCAGCCGTGCACGTGCACGACCTCCAGCCGCGTGCCCGCGAGCTCGGACGCCTGCTCGGCCAACCTCGCTGCGGCCGCGTCGCGGTCGCCGTCGAACTCCTGGGCGCTGAAGCTGGCGCTGGGCTGCAGCGTGAGCGCGATGACCGGCGAGGCGCCGGTGCGCCCGTTGTGGTGGACACGCAGGAGATCGCCGGCCACAGCGGTGACGGCACCGGCGTGCTCGGCTCCGCGCTCGGACGCGAGGTCGTTCGGCAGGTCCAGCAGCGTGCGGTCGACCGGGCGGACCAACGCGGTCAGCGACGATGTGTAGGTGACGGCATCGAGCTGTGCGATCGTCGTGTCACTCGCGAGACGCGCCGCGCCGCGCAGCAGCGCGACGCTCTGTGGCGCCGGTGAGGTGATGACGAGCGCGTCCGCCGTGCACTGCTCGACCGTGCTGCCCGCAGTGAGCGTGACCGTCCATCGTCCGTCGCTGACGTCGAGCGAGGTGACCGTCGTGGCGAGCCTCACGGTCGCCGGAGCCCCCGGGCCGGCGCCACCCGTGACCCGCGCTGCCAGCGCGGTCGGCAGCGAGCGCATCGTGGGCGAGCCGCGCCAGCGTGGCGCGGAGATGTCGCCGACGATCGGTGCCGCATGTCCGGCTGCGGCTGCCGTGGAGACCTCGCTTCGGAACGCTGCGCTGTGCGCCGCGAGGTCGAGCACGCCGGTGTCGAACACGGCGTCCTCGACGCGTCGTGTCGCCATCCGACCACCGTGGCGTCGTCCCTTGTCGACGACCGTGACGTGCTGCCCCTCGGCGCGGAGGAGTGCCGCAGCACGCAGACCTGCCATGCCGGCGCCGATGATCAACGTGTCCATGGCCGCTCCGTCCGCCGTGCTGCGGCCGCAGGCGCGCAGCCCCCGGTCAACGGTCAGGGACGACAGCGCGCCGGAGGGCGGACTGCTCGCTGCTCAGGCGCATCGCCGCCGTAGCGGACAGCGCGGCGATGGCCACGCCCAGGCCGATGTGGACCGACGAGGCGAGGCTGAACCCGTAGCGGTGTCCGAGGTAGCCGGTCCCCGTCTGCACGAACAGCAGCAGCACCGAGCTGAACGTGAGCAGCAGTGCGGTGCCCGAGCGTCGCGCGAGCCATGTCATACCGAGTGTGGCGACGGCGAGGAGGAACGTGAGGTTCCCGACCGAGCCGTGCAGCCCCACGAGCGAGCTCGAGCCGTACAGCGTCTGACCGATCATCGCCGCCTGCACGACGACGAGCACCGGGACCGTCCACGCCACCGCAGCGACGGTCCGTGACGCGATCGACCTCATGGGATCCTCCTCACACCTCGGTGGCTCATGCCCCGGCGGCTCATACCTCTCCGGTCTTCCCGCGTGACGCGGGACCCATGCCCGCATCCATGGACACGTACAGCAAGGGGTCGTCGACCAGGGGACGGCAGACCTCGTCCGCCTCCCGCCGACGCATGACCGACAGGACCATCGCGACGGGTCCGTCGCGTCCCTCGCCGGGGAACAGTGTCGCTCCCTGGCCGGCGGCGCGCAGCAGCTCCGCGACCTGCGGTCCGCGCTCGAGCGGCGCGAACACCCGCACGGTGACCAGACCGAGGCGCAGCCCGCGCACGATCACGACGCCCAGCGCGGTGCCGATGCCGACGCCCGTCGCGAACGCGAGCCCCCTCACGATGGTGAGGTCGGCGAGCACGATCCCGGCTGCTGAGATCCAGGCCGCGGACTCGCCGAACGCGGCGAGCGAGGCGGCGAGCGTGCGGCCACGGATGATGAAGGTGGTGCGGAACACGCCGAGCATGACGTCGGTGACGCGCAGCATCGCGATCTGGAGGGCCGTGATCAGTGCAGCCGCGGTCGACGGCGGTAGCACGATGAGCAGGGCACCGATCAGTGCGACGGCGCCGCCGATGAGCAGGGCGATCCCGGGCCCCTGACGCCACCAGGCGTGGTCGCGGCGCTGCGCGTCCAGCGGACGTTCCGTCCCGACGATGCGCCGTTCGCGGCGACGGCCGAGGCGCACCGACACGTCGTTCGCCCAGGGACGCAGGACCGGCGAGGGCAGACGCAGCAGTCGGGACAGGAGCAGCAGGAATCGCATGGCCCAACGGTAGGCGACACGCGGGCCCTCCGGCCCCTCTTGCAGCGGTCCGCCCGGCCTAGCCTGAGAGCGAGGCGAAGGAGGACGTATGCGGGAGAAGGAACTGCGGGCGCTGGCCACGGAGCTGTCGGGCGACGCCCCCGGACGGGTGGCGGTGACGATCACGCTCCCGACGCGGCCGGACGGTCTGGACCGTGGCGAGGCGACGAGACTGCGCAACCTCATCCGTCGGGTGAGCGACGCGCTGCCCAAGCTCGGCCTCGATCGCGACGTGGCAGAGCAGCTCGCGACCCGGCTCGAGAGCCTCGAGGACGCGGTCGAGCATGCGCCAGGACGACGTGGACCCGGGGTCGCGTGCTACGTGACGGCTGAGGCGACGCGTGTGCTGCGACTCTCCCACACGCCGCTCGAGCGGGTGCTCGTGGGGGACACGTTCCCGCTCGCGGCACCGATCGCCGACCTGCTCGCAGCGGACGACCTCGACGTGCTGGTGCTGTCCATCGGCGGGGGCGACACCGACGGCGCGCGGCACTTCCACCTGCTCGATGGCGAGCTCAGCGAGGTCGTCGGAGACGGCCTGCCGGCGGAGTGGGACGTGCGCGATATCGGGGAGCGCTACCTGGAGGAACCGAAGGACTCCGACTGGCGCGATGCGCGCGTGGACGACTTCCTGCGTCAGGTCGACCGCGTGCTGCTCGAACGCTTCGGCGCCGATCATGACCGTCAGCTCGTCATCGTCGGTACGGCACGGCTGCGGACGCACTGGTACTCGGTGGCCGACCCCGCGAACCTGCGGGCGGTCGTGGCGCAGATCGATGGCAACGTGGACCACGTGCGGACCAGCGTGCTGCGCGACCGGGTGATCGACGCCGTGCAGGGCGAGCGGACGGCCGCTGCGCTGCGTGCCGTCGAGGAGGTGCGCGAGCTGGATCCTGCCCGCACCGCTGCCGGCGTGGATGACGTGGTCACGCTCGCACGTGCCGGTCGTCTGCACCGGCTCCTCGTCGAGGAGGGCGCGACTGCTGAGGTCGAGGTGGACGGGGTCGTGATCGGCGACCGCATCGCCAACGCGGTGCGCGCCGCGTTCGACGCCGGGACCGAGATCCTGCTCGTGCCGTCCGGTGCGCTCGGGACCGAGCAGGGCATCGCGGCCGTCGTGCGTTGGTGAACGGGGCCGGTGAACGGTGAACGGGGCGTACTAGAGACATCTTCTGAAGCGGCTGTTCCGGGGCCGGTCGCGCGCCTCCCGTTACTCTCGCGCCATCAGCACCCACCGCGGACCGAGGGGTCCTAGCGTCGGGTGGCAGTGATGGCGAGGCGGCTGCGACCGCGGAGAGGACCGGGTATGGCTCGTCCACCGAAGGAGGACTGGGTCCCGCTGATGCGCCAGGAGGCGGTCAAGCGGCTCGAGGCCGGCCGCGACGTCAAGGTCATGGACATCGCTGAGGTCCTCGGGACGTCCCCGGCGCTCGTGCACTTCTACTTCGGCGACCGGCAGCACCTCGTCGACGAGGCGTGGCGTGAGATCCTCTGGGCGTTCGTGGATCAGGATTCGGAGCGTGTCGCCGAGTTCGCGAAGGAGCGCGACTGGAACGGGGTCGCGGAGCTCGTCCGTGACGTGCTGTCCGAGGCGCGCGACGCGACGCATATCGCCCACGTGCGCGCCGCCGGGGAGGGCATGGCGTCGGATGACCTGCGAGCGACGCTGCGGGAGGTCCACGAGTCGACCATCGACCGCTGGAAGGAGCTGCTGCGGCAGTCGGTCGCCGAGGGGCTTGCGGAGACGTCGCTCGACCTCGACGCGATCGCCACACTGCTGGTCGCGGTCCCGATCGGGCTCGCTGCGGTCGACCCGGACATGGAGCCTGCACGACGCCGAGCCGTCGCAGAGGTCTACACGACGATGCTGCGCTCTCTGCTCGACGCGGACTACTCGTCGCACGCCTGAGCGTCGGTCACGACCGGTGACGTGAGGCTCGTCCGCGCACGACGGCCTCGTGCGCGCCACGTGCGGTCGCCTCATCCGAGGCGGCGGTGGTGCGCTCGACCGCGCGGCCGTAGTCACGTCCGGGCACGAGTGGCAGCAGCGGGGATGCGCCCGCACCGACCACCGCGCCTCCGGCCTCGATGACGAGCAGGCCCCCTGCGGCGACGTCCCACACGTGCGGGCCGAGGGTGACGGCCAGGGGGGCGACGCCGTTCGCGACCATCGCGAGGTCGAGCGCAGCCGCACCCATCAGGCGTGCGTTGAGCGTGACGCCGTCCGCTGTCAGGTCGCGCGCCGCGCCACCGGAGTACAGACCCGGGACGTGCGACGACGCGGGATCGTGCAGTCCCACCGCGGGTGCGACCCGCATGCGCTGCGCGGCACCGCCCGAGCGCACCTCGGCGCCCTCGCCCGCTGCTGCCGAGAACCGCATGGCCAGCGGTGGTGCCTCGACGACGCCGAGCACCGGTGCGCCCTCGAGGCAGAGCGCGACCGAGACGCACCAGTAGGGCACGCCAGCGATGAAGTTCGACGTCCCGTCGATCGGATCGAGGACCCACGTCCAGTCCGTCGTGGGTGCGACGTGCCCGGCCTCCTCGCTGATGGTGCCGTGGTCGGGGAACGCGGCGACGAGCCGGGTCGTGAGCCACTCGTCGGTGGCGCGGTCGTGCGGGGTCACCGGCGTCCCGTCCGGCTTCATCGTGACCTCGGCACGACCGGCACGAGGTGCCAGGTCGCGACGGACCTCGTCGAGCAGACCATCGAGCACCTGGCGGGCCCGGGCGATGACCGCGCGTGCGCTGGCGTCCGGTGTGCCGGCGGCGAGCGCACGCAACGTGACGGCGTCGGTCATGGCGTCGGCTCCAGTCGGCCGACCGCGGTCACCGGCGGCTCGCGCAGCGGATCGGGCCCGAGGTCGCGCACGTGGTGGTCGAGGAACCGGGTGGTCCAGTCCATCGTCGCGCTCCGTGTCGCGTCCCCCGGCGTCTCGCCGGTCAGCCCGATCAGGCCCCCTGCAGGGGACAGCGCGCCGATGAGCGTGAAGTCGCGGTGCAGCGCCCCCTCGAATCCGACGATGCCCTCGGCGACGCCGCGCGCACGCTGCGTGCGGTGGAGCTGCTGCAGCGTCGCCTCGTTGGGTCGCTCGCGCCAGTCCTCCGTGCGCAGGGACAGCAGCGGGCGTCCCGTCCCGGTGCGCAGCACGGACGCATCGACCGGCTCGACCCACGGGTCGAAGCTGACGACGGCGGCGCAGCGGGGCTCGGTCGCACACACCGCGATCGCCGCACCGCCACCGGTCGAGTGTCCGAGCAGCGCGACGCGCGACAGGTCGAGGAGGCCGGCGAGCTGCTCGGGAGGGCTCACCTCGAGGGAGCGCAGGATCACGCGCAGGTCGTCGGCGAACGTCGCGATGAGCGTGCGGCTGCGCTGCGCGTAGACGTCGTCGGGCACCGAGCCGAACTCGGGCAGCGCGTCCGCGTCGAACAGGTCGGCCCGTCCGTCGGGGAACGTGGTGACGAGCGCGCCGTACCGGTGGTCGGCAGCGACCACGACCCAGCCCTCGCTCGCGAGCCGTTCCGCCAGGTCCGTCTGGATCGTGCGGAAGCCGGTCCAGCCGTGTGCGAGCAGCGCGACGGGCAGCGGGCCTCCGACCGCGTCGACGTCGGCGGTCGCGTTGCTCGCGATCTGACCGACGTGGCCGAGCGCGAAGCGCGGCAGACCGAGCTCGGCAGCACCCAGGTCGGTGAACGCTGCCGCCTGGGGGACCAGCGGCGCCGGCGCGTACGGCGCGTCCGCAGCGGCCGGGTACCAGACCTGCACGACCAGCTCGCGCGGGTCGCCCGGCGTCGGGCCGTAGCGCTCCGGCCGGCCAGCGTCGCGCAGCACGAACGTCGTCGTCCCGACCGCGTTCGGACCCTCCAAAGCAGGCAGGATGCTCATCGGCAGCGCCCAGGACAGCACGATGGACAGTGCCGCGCCCAGCAGCGCCGTGACCGCGATCGTGCCGGCGAGCGGCGCCCGTCGTCCGCCTGCGCGCGCGATGAGCACGAGGCCCAGCAGCGCGGCCGTCACCGCGGTCGGAGTGAGCTGCCAGCGCCAACCGGACAGCATGAGCTGGGCGGCGCTCGCGGCCGCAAGGACCGCGAGGCCACGCACGGCCGCCCGGTCACGTGGAGCGAAGCGGCCCGTGATCGGCATGCGCAGGGTCCGCCGTCGGCGCGCGGCCCGCAGGGCGGCCACCGCGACGAGCGCGGCGACCGCGGGCAGGACGATGTCCGCGAGCTGCATCGGGGCTCCGAGGGCGACCGGGGCCGGGCGAGCACCGGCGGGACGGGGGATGTGGACTGCCTACGCTACGGCGCTCGCACCGAGGCGTGCGACCGAGCGGCGGAGGGGCACGCGCATGCGGATCGCGCTCGTGCACGGCGTCGATGTCGGTGCGGACGCCTTCTCCGGGGACCGCGACCCGGAGGGTGCGATCGACGTCGCGCTGCACGAGGCGCTGCGAGCGCGCGGCGTGCGCTTCGAACGTCCGCTGTGGAGCGATGCGACCGTCGATTGGGCCGCGTACGACCTCGCCGTCGTGCGCACGGTGTGGGACTACACGCAGGACCGCGACGCGTTCGTCGACTGGGCCGCACGTGCCGGTGCACTCACCCGGCTCGAGAACCCGGCCGACGTGCTGCGCTGGAACACGCACAAGAGCTACCTGCTCGAGCTCGAGGAGCGGGGCGCACCGGTCGTGCCGACCGCCTGGCTCGGACAGGGCGACCGCGTGGACCTCGCGGAGCTGTGCGCGCTGCGCGGCTGGGACGAGGTCGTGGTCAAGCCCGCGGTCGCCGCAGGATCCGACGGGCTCGTGCGGGTCGGCGGCGGGCCGGCCGCCCACCGACGCGCCCAGGATGCGCTCGACGCGCTGCTCGCCGTGGACGACGTGCTGGTGCAGCCGTTCCGGCACCGCATCGCCGAGGGGGAACTGTCGCTCGTCGCCATCGAGGGTCGGGTGACCCACGCCGTGCGCAAGCGGCCGGCCGAGGGTGAGTTCCGGGTCCAGGGCCGCTTCGGAGGGCGTTACGCTCCGGAAGAGCCGTCCCCCGAGGCGGTCGGGCTCGCGGAGTGGATCCTCGCGGCGCTGGGTGCACCACTGCTGTTCGCCCGCGTCGACCTCGTCACCGCCGACGACGGGACCCTCGAGCTCGGCGAGGTCGAGGCGACCGAACCGGACCTCTACCTCGAACACTCCGAGCAGGGCACCATGGCCCTCGTCGACGCCATCCTGCGTCGCGCTGCGGGGTCCGAGCACGCCGGTGTCGACACCGGACACCGAACGGAGAGCACATGAGCCGTATCGCGATCACCGGAGCGACCGGGCTGATCGGCCGCGCCCTGCAGGACTCGCTCGTGGCCGACGGGCATCGCATCGTCCGCGTCGTGCGCGACCCGCGGGGCGCTGCCCCCGGCGACGTCGTCTGGGACCCGGAGGGCGGGACGATCGATGCGGCCGGACTCGAGGGGGTCGACGCTGTCGTGCATCTCGCGGGGGAACCGATCGGCGCGTCGCGCTGGACGGAGGCGACGCGCCGTCGCATCCACGACTCGCGCCAGCGTGGCACCGACCTGCTCGCCCGGACCCTCGCAGGGCTCGAGCAGCGGCCCACCGTGTTCGTGTCCTCGTCGGCCGTGGGGATCTACGGCGACCGCGGCAGCGAGGCGCTGACCGAGGAGTCGAGCCACGGCGACGACTTCCTCGCCGAGGTGTGCATCGCCTGGGAGCAGGCCGCCGACCCGGCGCGTGAGGCCGGGATCCGGGTCGTGCATCCGCGGACCGGCGTCGTGATCGCGAAGGACGGACCGCTCATCGACAAGGTCGAGCTCCCGTTCCGACTCGGTGTGGGCGGGAAGGTCGGGACAGGACGCCAGTACGTCCCGTGGATCTCCCTCCACGATGAGGTCGCGGCGCTGCGGTTCCTCATCGACCGTCCGATCGAGGGCGCGGTGAACCTGACGGGCCCGAACCCGGCGACGAACCTCGAGCTCACCAAGGCGCTCGGGACGGTCCTGCGTCGTCCGACGCTGATGCCGATCCCGGCGTTCGCCATCCGTCTGCTCTACGGCGAGATGGGGGAGACGCTCGCGACGGTCAGCCAGCGGGTCCTCCCGACCCGTCTGCTCGACGCGGGCTTCGCGTTCCGTCACTCGACCATCCTCGCCGCGCTCTCGGCCGCGTTCGGCCGCAGCGTGAGCATCTGAGTCGCGATGTCGAGCGCGACCGCACGCACGACGGCCGACGTCGTGGTGGTCGGTGCCGGACTCGCAGGGCTGCTGTGCGCGCTGCGGCTGCAGGAGGCCGGTCGCGACGTGCTGGTCCTCGAGGCGTCCGACGGTGTCGGCGGCCGCGTCCGGACCGACGAGGTCGACGGCTTCCTGCTCGACCGTGGCTTCCAGGTACTGCTCACTGCCTACCCGGCGGTGCAGCGCTGGATGGACGTGCACGACCTGGACCTGCGTGCGTTCGCGCCCGGCGTCGTCGTGCACCGGGCGGGGCGGGTCGTTCGTCTGGCCGACCCGTTCCGGGCGCCGTTCGCCGCCGCCCGCTCGCTGCTCGGGCCGACCGTCACGCTGCGCGACGCGCTGCGTCTGCTGTGGTGGCGTCGGGCCATCCTCGCGCGGTCGGGCCGTCGGGTCGCTGCGCGGCCCCAGGTCACCACGGCCGAGCGGCTGGCCGAGGTCGGCTTCTCCGCCGGTCTGGTCGACGGGTTCTTCCGGCCGTTCCTCGCCGGCACCTTCTTCGACCCTGAGCTGACGACCTCGTCGCGTGTCACCGAGCTCGTCTTCCGCTGCTTCTTCCGCGGCGACGTGGCCGTGCCCGCCCGCGGGATGGGGCAGCTCGGTGCGCAGCTCGCCGCTCGGCTCACGCCGGGCACCGTGCGGCTCTCGACCGCGGTCGTCGGCCTGCGCAGCCGCGCCGACGACGAGGGTGGCATCGACATCGAGCTCGACGAGGGGATCGTCGCGGCCCGCTGCGTCGTCGTCGCGGTCGACGCACCGGCGCTGCAGCACCTCACGCTGGACGCACGACCGCTCGCGACCGACGGCATCGGTGCGCAGCCTGCGCCCGGCCGCGGGACCGCTGCGATCCACTTCGAGGCGCCGCGCTCGCCGGCGCCCGGGCGTCGTGACCTGCACCTCGGGACGCCGGGCGAGGGCCCGATCGCGACGCTCGCCGTCATGTCGGACATCGCGCCCGAGTACGCCCCGCCGGGCCGGCACCTGGTCACCGTGTCCACCGTCGGGGTCCCTGACGTGGACGACGGGACGCTCGTCGCGACGGTGCGGGAGCAGGCGCGCGGCTGGTTCGGCGACGAGGTCGACGGGTGGCGCACGCTCGCGGTCCAGCGCATCCCGTACGCGCAGCCCCGGCAGGACCCTGCCGACCTGCCCGAGCTCGCACGTGCGGTCGCGCGCACGCCGGGCGTCTGGGTGTGCGGGGACCACCGCGACACCGGATCGATCCAGGGCGCGCTGGTGAGCGGGCGTCGCACCGCCGACGCCGTGCTCGCGAGCACGTTGCCGGTCAGCGTCGCTGGCTGAACGTCGAGCTCAGTGCTGCACGCCAGTGCCACCGCTGGCCTCTGCGGCACGGTGCAGCCGGTCCATGACGGCCCGACCGATGCCCGTCCGCGGGACCGTCTCGAACACGAGCGCAGCGAGCCCCGACTGCTCGGCACGGCGCAGCACGGCGAACAGTTCGACCGCGAGCGCAGCGGCGTCGGGCACCGCAGCGAGCACGACGACGCCGTGCGGTGCGCTGGCCGGCGGTGCCGCACCGACGACGACGAGCCCGACCTGCGACCTGCCACCGGCCGCGGCCATCGTCGAGGCCAGTGTCGAGGCCAGTGTCGCGGCCAGCGTCGCGCCGGCGCCGGGGTCGGCGAGATGCACGGGCAGCTCGGGCGCATAGTGACGGTGGCGGGTCCCGGGGAGTGGGCGGAGTCGTCCTCGCCTGCATCGGCCGAGCTGAGAGCGCCAGGCTGCGCGTCTCGACCGGCGCTCATCGCCGCGGCGTCGGGACCGAGCGCGGCCAGGATGTCCTCGCGGGTGACGGCACCCTCGCGCAGCAGGGTCCACGTCGACCCCCGCGCGTCGACGACGGTCGACTCCAGACCCACGCGGGTCGGGCCGGCGTCGACGACCGCAGCGATGCGCCCGTCGAGGTCGGCCAGCACATGCTCCGCACGGGTGGGTGAGGGGCGCGAGGACCGGTTCGCGCTCGGTGCTGCCAGCGCCGTCCCGCACCGGCGCAGGACCTCGAGGGCGATCGGATGGTCGGGGACGCGCACGGCGACCGTGTCGAGTCCGCCCGTCACCGCACGGGGCAGGTCGTCGCGTGCGGCGAGCACGACCGTGAGCGGGCCAGGAGCGAAGTGCTCGAGCAGTCGCCGTGCGAGCGGCGTGATCTCGCGCGCCACCTGCGTGATGTCCGCGACCGTCGCGACGTGGACGATCAGCGGGTTGTCCGACGGGCGACCCTTGGCGGTGAACAGTCGAGCGACGGCCGCAGCGTCGTCGGCGCGCACGGCGAGCCCGTAGACGGTCTCGGTCGGGATCGCGACCAGGCCACCGTCACGCAGCAGGGTCGCGGCGCGCTCGAGGTCGGACGGCGAGGTGGTCAGGCGCTCGGTCGTCGTCACGGGCGCGGGTCCGTCGGCGCGAGGCCGGCCGCGACCATCGCGTCACGCACGACGTCGTCGAGCATCGCTGGGGTCAGCCGGCCGGTGAACGTGTTCTGCTGGCTGACGTGGTAGCTGCCGATCAGCGGGCGACCGTCGGCCAGCGTCGCGCGCGCACCGTGACCGAAGCGGGGCCGCGCGCTGCCCGGAGCGATGTCGACACCGACGTGCCGCACGACCGCGTCCCATCCGAACGCTCCGAGCGCGAGCACGGCGCGCCACGGCAGCAGCGCGAGCTCGCGGGTCAGGTACGGCGCGCACGCGTCGCGCTCCTCGGTCGTCGGACGGTTCGCGGGCGGCGCGCAGCGCACCGCGTTCGTGATCCATGCGCCGTGCAGCGTCAGGCCGTCGTCGCGCGCCGTCGAGGTCGGCCGGTCGGCGAGGCCGCAGCGGTGCAGCGACGCGTAGAGCACCTCGCCCGAGCGGTCGCCCGTGAACATGCGCCCGGTGCGGTTCGCGCCGTGCGCGCCCGGAGCGAGCCCCACGATCAGCAGCGCGGCCCCAGGGTCACCGAAGCCGGGTACCGGACGGCCCCAGTACTCCTCGTCCGCATAGGCACGGCGCTTCTCGCTGGCCACCTGCTCGCGCCATGCGACGAGCCGAGGGCAGCGACGGCAGGCGACGATGTCCGACGCGAGCCGCTCGAGCCCCGGGAGGGAGCCCGGTGCAGCGTCCGGGGTGGAGGTCGGTCTCGTCGCGTCCATCGCGCAGGAGCGTAGGCTCGTGGCCCTCGGAGGGATGCGCATGACGCTCTGGCAGGTGTGGCTCGCAGGACTGGGCACGGCGACGCTCATGATGGTGCTCGTGTGGGTCGGGAGCGTGCGAACGCAGGATGCGAGCCTCGTCGATCGCGTCTGGGGACTCGCGTTCGTCGTGCTCGCATGGACCTACGCGGCCGCCGCCGGACTGTGGAGCCCGCGTGCTCTGCTGGTGCTCGTGCTCGTCACGGTGTGGGGTCTGCGCCTGTCGCTGTTCATCACCTGGCGCAACTGGGGTCACGGGGAGGACGCGCGCTACGCCGCGATGCGTGCGCGTCGTCCCGAGACGTTCACGCGCCGCAGCCTCGTCACCGTCTTCGTGCTCCAGGCGCTGCTCGCATGGCTCGTCTCCGTCCCGCTGCTCGCTGCGACGGCGATCGATGGCGGTCCGCTCGCGCTCCTCGACGGCGTCGCGGTCCTGCTGTGGGCGATCGGGTTCGTCTTCGAGGCCGGCGGCGACGCGCAGCTCGCCCGCTTCCTCGCCGACCCCGCGAACCGCGGTCGAGTCATGGACCGCGGGCTGTGGCGCTACACGCGGCATCCGAACTACTTCGGCGACACCGTCGTGTGGTGGTCGTTCCTGGTGCTCGCGCTGGCCGTCGGCGCGTGGTGGGGCGCGTTCGGCACGGTGCTCATGAGCGTGCTCATCGTGAAGGTCTCGGGTGTCGCACTCACCGATCGCCGCATGGGTCGCTCGGGTTCGACGCGTGAGGGGTACGACGAGTACGTGCGGCGCACGAACGCGTTCATCCCCGGGCCCCGTCGACCGTGAGCGCGACCGACGAGGCGGTGGTCGCCGCCGAGCTCGACGTGCTCCGGCTCGAGCGGGCCGTGTTCGACGAGCTGGTCGCGCACGCCCGCTCCGACTTCCCCTACGAGGTCTGTGGCCTGATCGGGCTGCATCCCGACGGGCGCGCGGAGGTCATCCCTGTCGCGAACGCCGAGCGGTCGATGCGCTACTACGTGATGGACTCGCGCGAACTGCTCCGGGCGATGCGTCGCATCGAGGACGAGGGGCTCGGGCTCGTCATCTACCACTCGCACACGCACACGCAGGCGTATCCCTCGGCGACCGACGTGCGCCACGCCGCCTATCCCGATGCGCTGTACGCGATCGTGACCCTGCAGGACCGTGACGTGCCCGATGTGCGGGCGTTCACCATCCGGTCCGGGATCGTGGCAGAGACCCCGGTCGTCATCGGCGACTGAGGCAGCGCTCGGCGCGAGCCACGGTTCGCACCGTTCGCACAGTGGCCCCCGGGGACGCAGGGGGCCTCGCTACCCTCCGCCGAGCATCGCCCCAACGCTGCACCGGCACCCGCTGCGCCAGCACCCGCTGCACCGGCATCGAGAGGTCCGCATGGCCGTCGTCCGCATCCCCACCGTCCTGCGTCCGCACACCGGCGGTGAGGCGCGCGTGGAGGTCGCCGGCACGACCATCGGCGAGATCCTCACGGCGCTCGTCGCCGACAACCCGGCGCTCGAGGAGCGCCTGCTCGAGGACGGCCGGGTCCGCGGATACGTGAACGTCTTCGTCGATGACGAGGACATCCGTTACCTCGACGGCGAGTCGACCGTCGTGCCCGCGGGCGTCGAGGTCTCCATCATGCCGGCTGTCGCTGGCGGCGCCCGCTGAGACGCGCTTCCGACGACGACGGGCAGGTGCGCCATGCGCTTCGGTGACATCTCTCAGGCGGTGGGGAACACGCCGCTGGTCGGTCTCCCGAGGCTGTCGCCGCCCGGCTACGAGATCCTGCTCAAGCTCGAGGGTCACAACCCGACCGGGTCGGTCAAGGACCGCGTCGCCGCGTTCCTGATCCGTGAGGCGGAGCGCTACGGACAGCTGCGTCCGGGACAGCGTGTACTGGAGCCGACGAGCGGCAACACCGGCATCGCGCTCGCAGCGATCTGCCGCGTCCGCGGCTACCCGCTGACGTGCGTGATGCCGGAGAACACCTCGGCCGAGCGCAAGCAGACGCTGACGATGTTCGGTGCACAGATCGTGCTCTCCCCGGCGACGGAGGGTTCGAACGGATCGGTGCGCGTCGCGCGCGAGATGGCGGCCGCCGACCCCGACGTGTTCATGCCGTTCCAGTACGGCAACACGGCGAACGCACTCGCGCACCACGAGACCACTGCTCCCGAGATCATCGCCGACCTGCCCGACATCACCGCGTTCGTCGGTGGTCTCGGGACGGGCGGGACGGTCACGGGCGTGGGCAAGCGACTCAAGCGTTGGAACCCTGCGATCAAGGTGTACGCGGCCGAGCCGGAGTACGGAGACCTCGTCTACGGACTGCGCAACCTCGACGAGGGGTACATCCCTGAGGTCCTCGACCTCGATGTGCTCGATGGGCGCATCAAGGTCGACTCGCTGCGCGCCCTCGAGATGACGCGACGCCTCGTCGCGGAGGAGGGCATCTTCGCCGGCGTCTCGACGGGCGCGTCGCTCGCCGTCGCGATCCGCGTGTGCGATCGCCTGCCGGAGGGGTCGAAGATCGTCGCGTTCTCGCCCGACGGCGGCTGGAAGTACCTCTCGACCGGTGCCTACGCGCCCGGCGACGTGAAGGAGATCGCGACGGCGATCAGCGGGACGCTCTGGGCCTGACGTCGCGGGCCTGACGTCGGCTCAGAGCACCTGCGACAGGAAGAGCTTGGTCCGCTCCTCCTTCGGGTTCGCGAAGATCGACTCCGGGTCGTCGACCTCGACGATGCCACCGTCGGACATGAACACGACCCGGTCGGCCACATGGCGCGCGAAGCCCATCTCGTGGGTGACGCAGATCATCGTCATCCCGGAGGCGGCGAGCTCCTCCATCGTGTCGAGGACCTCCTTGATCATCTCCGGGTCGAGCGCGGACGTCGGCTCGTCGAACAGCATGACCTTGGGCTCCATCGCGAGCGAGCGGGCGATCGCGGCGCGCTGCTGCTGTCCGCCTGAGAGCTGGCCCGGGTACTTGTGCGCCTGCTCAGGGATGCGCACGCGCTCGAGCAGGCGCATCCCGAGCTCGTCCGCCTCGCCGCGCGGCCGGCGTCGCACGTGGCGCGGCGCGAGCGTGATGTTCTCGAGGATCGTGAGGTGAGGGAACAGGTTGAACGACTGGAAGACCATGCCGGTCTCGCGGCGGATCTCCTGGATGTCCTTGAGATCGTCGGAGAGTTCCGTCCCGTCGACGATGATCCGTCCGCGGTCGTGCTGCTCGAGACGGTTGATGCAGCGGATCAGGGTCGACTTCCCCGATCCTGAGGGGCCGGCGACGACGACGGTCTCCTGACGGCCGACGACGAGGTCGACCCCGTTCAGCGCCTGGAAGTCCCCGTACCACTTCTCGACGTTCGAGATCTCGATCATGACCTCGCCCGTGCCGCCCGCGACGAGCGCTTTGCTCGTGAGCGACCTCGCGTCGGTCGTCCGTCCCTCGTCCACGTTGCTCTCCTCCATGTCGCGACCTCCGCTCAGCGCTGACCGACCCCGAGGCGCACCTCGAGGCGCTGGCTCTCCTTCGAGAGCCAGTAGCTGGCGACCCAGTACACGATGCCGACGAACACGAGCGACTCGATGATGTAGCCCTTGCCGAGGAACTCGTCCTGCTTGGTCACGTTCTGTGCGATGGCGAGCAGGTCCTGCTGGCCGATGATGAGCACGAGCGTGGTGTCCTTGAAGAGGCTGATCGCCTGTCCGACGAGGCCGGGGATCACCGCCCGAAGCGCCTGGGGGAGCACGATCAGGCGCGTCTGCTTCCACGGGCTGAGACCGAGGGCCTGTGCGGCCTCCCACTGCCCACGTCCGACGGCCTGCAGTCCGCCGCGCACGATCTCGGCGACGTAGGCGGACGTGAACAGGATGAAGATGGTGAGCGCGCGCGTGACCAGCGTCGGGGTCGAGAAGTCCGCGGGGAGGAAGAAGGGCAGCACCAGCCAACCGGTGAACAGCAGCGTGATCAGCGGTGAGCCGCGGAAGAACTCGACGTAGGCACCGCACACCCAGCGCACCATCGGCAGCGACGAGCGGCGGCCCAGCGCGAACAGGATCCCGAGCGGGTAGGAGATGACCAGGGCACCGATCGTGTAGTACATCGTGATGAGCAGCCCGCCCCACGCGGAACGCGGCACGCCGCCGAAGCCGCTGATCGCGAACAGCGCCACGACGATGCCGAGCACGGCGATGAGGGGGACGCTGCGTCGCACGGCTCCCGGCAGCCGGCGGGCCAGGAGGGACGTCGCCACGCCGAGTGCCACGACACCAGCGGTGAGCACGAAGGGGGTGAAGGTGCGCGCGAAGCCGAGGAGCGACACGAGCAGCAGCGCCGGAGGGCCGAGGCGCGCGACGCGGTCCCAGCGGGTCGTAGTCAGCGGGCGTCCGGCGGCGATCGCCGCCTCGCGGGTGGTCGCCCCGACGAGTCCGCCGATGAGACCGAAGACCACGGCGAGGATCGCGAGCGAGAGCCACAGGCGCCACAGCTGGTCGCGCGGGAACGCACCGACGATGTAGAGCGTCAGGTTGGTCTCGACGATCTCCCAGCGGGCGCGGACCGCGAGGAAGCGCAGGAACCACCAGGCCACGACCGCGACCAGCGGCGCGAAGATCAGCGTGAGCAGGGCGTTGAACGGCGTCGCGAACAGGTTGTCCTTGGCCCAGCGCGCGGGCGCGACGCGGCGCACCGGGGGACGGGTCGAGGTCGTGGCGCTCATCGTTCGACCAGCTGGAGGCGACGGTTGAAGATGTTGACGATCACCGAGATGATCAGGGACAGCGTCAGGTAGCCGAGCAGCACGACGATGAGCAGCTGCGGTGCGGGCTGACCGTTGCCTGCCGCGGTGTTCGCCACGCGCAGGATCTCCGCGAACCCGACCGCGATGCCGAGCGACACGTTCTTCGCCAGGTTCAGGAACTCGTTGCCGATCGCAGGCGCTGCGATGCGCAGCGCCTGGGGGAGGACGACGTAGCGCATGCGCTGGCCGCTCGACAGCCCGAGGGCGTCGGCGGCCTCGGCCTGGCCACGGTGGACGGCGAGGATCGAGCCGCGCACGATCTCGGCGATGAACGAGGACGCGTAGAGGACGAGCGAGATCAGGAGCGACAGGTACTCCGGGTACAGCCACGCCCCGCCCGTGACGACGCGCCCGTCGAGGACGGGCAGGCTCGGTTCGATCGGGGGCTGCAGCGCGAACCAGGCGGCCGCGGTGACCGCGGCGAAGGTCAGCGTCGCCCACAGCAGGCGGCGGTGCGGCGCACCGGTGCGGTCGAACACGCGGGTGCGCCACTGCGCGACATTTGCGGCCGCCAGCAGCGCGAGCAGCGCCGCGATCAGGAAGGCTCGCGACCCCTCGGCGACGGTCACCCACGCGACCCAGACGCCTCGGTTGGAGACGATCGCGACGTCGCCGATGAAGGTCGCCTCGGTGATTCGTGGGAGCGCGGACAGCACGCCGAGGTAGAAGAAGATGACGAGGACGAGCGGCGGGATGTTGCGCAGGGCCTCGACGTAGGCGCTGGCGCTGCGCGCGACGAGCCAGTTCTTCGACAGGCGCGCGACCCCGACGACGACACCGATCACGAGTGCGAGCAGGATGCCGATGATGGCGACACGGATGGCGTTGGACATCCCGATGATCAGCGCCGCCTGGATCGTGTCCTGCGCACGGAAGTCGGGGGCGCCGAGGATGCTGAACCCGGCCGGCTGGCTGAGGAACCCGAAGTCGCGGCGGATGCCGAGCCGGTCCAGGTTCGACGTCAGGTTGCCGGCCAGCCAGCGGACGAGCGCGAAGGTGCCGGCGGCGAACGCGACCTGGAGGGCGAAGCGGATGACCCGGACGTCGCGCCAGGGCACCGGGCGCTTCGGCCCCGCGATGGTGTCCGCTGCCGCTCCCTCTGCCACGCGCCCCCCTCCGTGTCGCGATGACGGTGTCGTGCTGATGGCGCCGACCCCTCTCCCGGGGAACGACGGCTGGATACTAGTGCGGCCACCGTGACGGTGACAGGCCCTCAGCGGAGGTCGCGCGATGCGATCGACCCCGGACGGCCGGAGGGCCACACCGTGTGGTGTGGCCCTCCGGGTCGTGCGCGTTCAGGTGGTGATCAGCGGAACGGCGGGGCGTAGAGCAGGCCGCCGTCGGTCCACAGGGAGTTCACACCACGCGGCAGGCCGAGCGGCGTGGCCGGCCCGACGTTGCGCAGGTAGATCTCCTCGTAGTTGCCGACCTGGCTGACGATGTTGTACGCCCAGTCGGCGTCCAGACCGAGACCCGGGTCGAAACCGTCGACCAGTCCGAGGAAGCGACCGACCTCCGGGCTCTCGTCCGCGTTCGTCGCGGCGCGGATGCTGTCCACGTTCGCGCTCGTCATGCCGAACTCCTCGGCCTGGATCGTCGCGATGACGACCCAGTTCACGACGTCGAACCACTCGGTGTCACCGTCGTTGACCAGCGGGCCGAGCGGCTCCTTGGAGATGACGTCGGCGAGGATCTTCACCGAGTCGGAACCGCCCTGCTCTGCCGGCCAGGTGCCACGGAAGGCAGCGAGCTGCGAGAGGTCGGACGTCCAGCCGTCGCAGCGGCCCTCGAAGTAGGCCTCCTGCAGCTGGTCGTTGCCCTCGAAGGTCAGCGCCGTGTACGCCAGGCCACGCGCGGCGAAGGTCGACTCCAGGTTGAGCTGGGTGGTCGTCCCGGCCTGCACGCAGATGGTGGTGTTCGCCATGTCGTCGATCGCGTCGATGCCGCTGTCGGTGTTGACCATCATGCCCTGACCGTCGTAGAAGGTGGTCATGGCGAAGGCAGCACCCTCGGCGCCGTCACGGGTGGCGGTCCAGGTGGTGTTGCGGACCAGGACGTCGATCTCGCCGGCCTGCAGCGCGGTGAAGCGTGCGGCAGCGGACAGCTCGACGAAGTCGACGGCGTCGGCGTCGCCGAGCACCGCCGCAGCGATGGCCTTGCAGTAGTCAGCGTCGAAGCCGGAGTAGGAACCGTCGGCCTCCACGATGGAGAAGCCGGGGAGACCCTGGCTGACGCCGCAGATCAGCGTGCCACGGGCCTGGACGGCCGCGAGCAGGCCGCCCTCGGTCTGTGCCGGGTCGACGGTCACGGTGTCGGTCGGGCCCGCGGGGGCCGCGGTGTCGGCAGCGTCGTCGCTTCCACACGCAGCGAGCACGAGGCTCGCGGCGATGGCGACGGACGCGATACGGATGGATCGCTTCACATTCACTCCTTCGGTTATGAGTGCGGGAGGGCTGAGACGTCCCAGTGCGGACCTCACGAGCGGTCGACCGAATGGCCGACTGACCCCCCCGAACGACCAACTATCGGGGTCGCAGGAATGACCATAGCGGGCCCACGCTCATCCGGGGCGGTCTCGGGGACATCCGCACCCCTACCCTGTGCCCTCAGCGACCGTCGATCTGGCCGTCCATGGGGCCGTCCGCGGTGGACCGGAGGCGCAGATGAGCGCACGTGACGACGCACGGGCTGTGGCGCAGCTGCGCCCGGTGACCCTCGAGCTGGACGTCCAGCCCAATCCTGCGGGGTCGGCACGGATCCGCGCGGGTGGGACCGAGGTCCTCATCGCCGTCAGCATCGAGCCGGGCGCCCCTCGCTGGCGCGATCGCCGTGGCTGGGTCACGGCCGAGTACGCGATGCTCCCCGGATCGACGGACACGCGCAGCGCCCGCGAGCGCCGGGGGGTCGGTGGTCGCTCCAAGGAGATCGAGCGGCTCATCGGCCGCTCGTTGCGGGCCGCGGTCGACGTCGATGCGCTGCCTGACGTGACCATCACCGTCGACTGCGACGTGCTCAGCGCCGATGGCGGGACACGCACCGCATCGATCACGGGCGGCTGGGTCGCGCTCGCGGTCGCGCTGCGGCGGGCCGACCTCGGCCACGCGCTCATCCGCCAGGTCGCGGCCGTCTCGGTCGGCATCGTGGATGGGGCACTGCTGCTCGATCTCGATCAGCGCGAGGACAACCGCGCCAGCGTCGACATGAACGTCGTGACGGCTGACGACGGACTGCTCGTCGAGGTGCAGGGCACCGCCGAGGGAGCACCGTTCGCGCGCGCGCAGCATGACGCGCTGCTCGACCTCGCGCTCGCCGGATGCGCGGAGCTCGCGGTGCTCCAGCGCGGCGCGCTCGACGCGCTCTTCTCGGCCACATGATCAGGCTCGTCGTCGCGACGGCGAACGCGCACAAGCTCGTGGAGATCGCGCGGTTGCTCGATGCGGATGCGCTCGGACTCGAGCTCGTCGCGATGGGCGAGCTCGGTGTGGCGTCACCGGTGGAGGACGGCGAGACGTTCGCGCAGAACGCGCTCATCAAGGCACGCGCCTGCGTTGCGGCCACGGGACTGCCAGCGATCGCTGACGACTCCGGCATCACGGTCGACGCGCTGGGTGGCGCGCCGGGGGTGCGCTCCGCACGCTTCGCCGGCGAGGACGCGGACGACGCCGCGAACAACCTGCTCCTGCTCACGCAGCTCGCTGCGGCCGGCGCGGACCGGCCGGAACGTCGCCGTGCAGCGTTCGTGTGCGCGGCAGCCCTCGTGCTCCCGGACGGGTCGGAGCACGTGACCGAGGGGATCATGGCAGGACGGGTCACCGATGCGCCGCGTGGCGACAACGGCTTCGGCTACGACCCGCTGTTCATCGCCGATGCGACGGACGACGGGCGCACCACGGGCGAGCTGAAACCGGCCGAGAAGGATGCGATCAGCCACCGCGCCGTCGCGTTCGCGGCCCTGCGGCCGACGATCGCAGGACGTCTCAGCTCGGGCTGAGTCAGCTCGGGCCGGTTGAGCTCGGGCTGACGTGGTCCGGTGCGTGCGCCGCGGCGATGACCGCGGAGTTCAGCGCCGGCCACGCGGTGCGAGCCCAGTCCCCGAAGTCGACGCCCGACAGCGACGCGAGTCCGATCCCTGCGGTCGGCTCGGCCCACAGCAGCGACCCGGTGCGACCGAAGTGGCCGACCGCGTCGGGTGTGAGCCGCTCGCCCGACCAGTGCGGGTCCTTCGTGCCGCGGACCTCGAGCCCGAGCGTCCATCCGTTGGGACGTTGACGACCGAAGCCGGGCAGCACGCCGTCGAGCTCGGGGAACGCGGGCGTCGTCAGCAGGGCGTGGGCCTGCGCGGCGAGCGTGCGCGGTGCGACGAGTTCGGCGACGAAGCGCGCGAGGTCCTCCACGGTGGACGTCACCGCGTGCGCGGGCGATCCAGCGAGCGTCGTCGACGTCATGCCGAGCGGCCCGGTGAGGCGCTCACGCATCAGGTCGGCGAACGGCATCCCGGCCCGCTGCGAGGCCAGTGCGGCCGCGACCTCGTAGCCCCAGTTCGAGTAGATGCGGCGGTGTCCGGGCGCCATCGTCCGCTCGTCCTGCTCGAAGCCGAGCCCCGCCGCGTGCGCGAGCAGATGGCGCAGCGTCGCGCCCTGGTCCGCGGTCGGGCCGGCCGGTTCGTCGAGGTCGAGCCGGCCCGCGGCCACTTCGACGAGCACCGTCGCGGCCGTCAGCGGTTTCGCGAGCGATGCGACGGGCAGCACCAGGTCGGTCTCTCCCCGACGTGCGACCGGCCCGTCCGTGCCGACGACCACCACCCCGGCGTGCGGCACCTCCCACGCGTCGATGAGCGCGAGTGCCTGCGCGTAGGAGGAGGGGGAGAAGGAGGAGCAGGAGGAGGGCGGGGGCGAGTCGACGGGCATGGTGGCTCCTTTCGGGCGCTGCGTCAGCAGCCGGTCGGTGGCAGGAAGCCCTGCTGGTCGAGGCGATCGAGCAGGACGTCCACAGGGACGGCGAGCCCGTCGCCCCCAGGGCCGGTGAGCGCGAAGATGACACCGATCACGAGCCCGTCGGCGTCGACGAGCGGACCACCGGAGTTCCCGGGTCGGACCTCCGCATCGACGCGGATCGCAGGCACCTGCTCGCCGAGGACGGGGCCGTCGGTGAAGCCGAGCACCTTCCCGGTGGTGATCGCCGCCCCGCCGCCGCCGGGGTAGCCGATCGCGGCGACCGGCTCGCCGATGACGATGGGGGTGGTGCGCAGGGTGGCCGTCGGGAGGCCGGTCGCGTCGATCCGGATGACGGCGAGATCGGCGTCCTGCGCGATGCCGTCGACGCGGGCGTCGAACGTGCGTCCGTCCCACGTGCTGATCGCGACCTCGCGCGGCTGCCCGACGACGTGACGGTTGGTCACGATGAGCCCGTCCTCGAGCACGAACCCCGATCCCGTACCCAGCTGGTCGCAGCCGAGGGCGCGGATGCGCACGGTGAACTCGCGTGATGCGCGCAGCACGGCCGCGGACTGCAGCTCGTCGAGGTCGAGCGGTTCGAGCGCGGCCAGCGCACCCTCCTCAGGGTCGAGTGGAGGTGCGGGCGGTACGCAGGCGAGCACGATCGTGGCGAGCATGAAGGTGATGAGTGCGCGACGTGCGCCGCGAGGTCCGCTCATCGCAGGCGCGAGGCGAGCGCGACCGCGTTCGCTCCGGCCCGGCGCGCCTCGTCGCAACGCGCGCGGGTGTCGGTGAGCCGCGTGTTCAACGGGTCGATGTCGGCGGGGACGCCGCGCGCGAGGCTGTTGTAGGCGGCGACGGTGTCGGCCTGCAGGGCGAGCAGGTCGTCGGCGCACACGTTGAGCTGTCGCACGGACGACTCGACGCGTTCGGCGAGCGTGCGGAGCTCCTCGGCAGTGAGCGTCGCGCGGTCCTCCGCGCGTGCCTTCTCCCCGGCGAGCTCCGCGAGCCGCTCCTCGAGGGTGGCGAGGTCGTCGACGGAGAGCTGCACCAGGTTGCCGAGCTCGCTGAGCTGGCCCGACAGCGCCTCCGAGCGACCGATGGCGTCATCGCGCTGCTGCTCGAGCGTGGCCGCGCGTTGCTGCCAGCCGGCGGCGATCTCGCGCTGCTGCCATCCGACACCCGCTCCACCACCGGCGACGCCGAGCAGGAGGAGGACGCCGAGCGTGCGCAGCCCACGGCGACCGCGTGGCGCTGGCTCCACGACGTCCTCCTGGGTCATCAGCCCGCCAGCGGGAGTGCGGTGGAACGTTCCTGCTGGTCGCGCTGCTGGACGATGATGATGCCGGTGACGATGAGCGTGCCACCGATGGCCTGGATGCGCCCGGGCAGTTCGGCCAGCACGAGCCATGCGATGAGGACGGCGAAGAGGACCTCGGTCAGTCCGACGAACGATGCGACGCGGGTCCCGAGCCGCGAGATCGCACCGATGCCGCTGAGGTAGGCGATGACCGTCGCGATGAGCACGAGCCACAGTGACGGGACCCACCATGCGACCTCGCGCCCGGCGAGCAGTGCCGGCGCGGTCCCCATCGTGACGGGGATGATGCCGACGAGGCCGGCTGCGCCGATCAGCACGGCGCCGACGCTCGTGCCGCCCGCCGCCATCACCAGCGCGGGCAGCCCGGAGCTGTCACGCGAGGACAGCACGAAGAACGTGCTCAGGCCGGCGGCCGCAGCGAGCGCCCACAGCACCCCGATCGGATCGAGTGGGCCGGCTCCACGCGGATCGATCACGAGCACGAGGCCGGCGATCGCGACCGCTGCGCCGAGCAGCGTCGGCAGCGCGGGGACGGTGCGCGTACGCGCGGCCGACCAGGCCAGCAGGAGCACGGGGGCGAGGAACTCGATCAGGAGTGCGACGCCGACGTCGAGGGTCCGGACGGCGTTGAAGTAGGCGTACTGGGTGCCGGCCATCGCGACCGCGCCGTAGACGACGAGGACGCGGATGGATCCGGGCCCGAGCGGCCAGCGTCCGCGATGGACGATCGTCGCCACGATGACGAGCACGATCGCGGCGCCGCCGAGTCGGACGAGCACGGCGCCGCCGGCGGTCCAACCGGACGTGATCAGTGCCTTCGCGCCGACGCCGGAGCTGCCGAAGGTCGCTGCGGACAGCAGCGCCAGGGCGAGCCCGGGACGCACTGGCGACCCGGTGGACATGCTGGTCGAGTTCACAGGGAGCTCCGTGCGAGCGGGGGGAGTCGAACCCCCAAGGGCCTGAGCCCACTGGGACCTAAACCCAGCGCGTCTGCCGGTTCCGCCACGCTCGCGGGCGGGAGGGTGGTGCGGTGCGCCGCCAGGGACTTGAACCCCGAACCTGCCGGTTAAGAGCCGGATGCTCTGCCAATTGAGCTAGCGGCGCGTACGGGTCCACGTCCCGGGCGATGCCCGGTCTGTGGACCCGAGAGGGTGAGTGAGGGGACTTGAACCCCCGGCCTCCTGGACCACAACCAGGCGCTCTAACCAAGCTGAGCTACACCCACCGTGGTCGCACCCGGGTGGGTGCGAGGGGGAAGGTACGGCAACGGAGGACCTGCGGTCAACGCGGCAGGACGGTGCCGACCTGACCGCACTGCCGTTCGCACGCGAGTCCGCGCACAAAGTGCTACTATTCATGTCACAATGCTGATGCTGACCGTGGCCGACGGGCCTCTCCCACTCCACGAGCGCATCGCCGCGGCCGTGCGCCGAGCGATCGCCGAGGGTGCGGTCGGTCCGGGCGACGCGCTGCCGACGGCGCTCCAGGTGGCTGACGCGCTCGGCGTGCACCGCAACACCGTCCTGCGCGCCTACCGAGCGCTGAGGGACGAGGGCACCATCGACCTGCGGGCCGGCCGGGGTGCACACGTGCGTCGAGCTGCGCCGCGCCGGGCGGTGCTCACCGAGGAGGTCGACGCGCTGCTGCGCGCGGCCGCTCGCGAGGGACTCGCCGGCGATGAGCTCGTCGCGCTCGTGCGGGATCGCGCCATCGGCGCTCGACGCGCCACCGACGCACGACGACGAGGAAGAGGACGCTGACTATGCCGACGACCCTGCACCCACCACGGACGCCAGTGCCACGTCGCGAGCTGGTCCTGCCGCTGATCGCCGTCGTGTACGCCGCGGTCGAGCCGTGGCGCCTGCGCGCGCGGCTGCCCGACCCGATCGCCAGTCACTGGGGGATGAACGGCATGCCCGACGCGAGCGCGCCGCTCGTCGTGGACGCGCTCGTCATGCTCGTCGCGACCGCGCTCGTCGCGCTGGTCCCGCTGCTCGCCGCCGGCGGAGCGGATCGACGCGATGCACGCGTCCTCGTCGCGGTCGGTCAGGGCACGGGTGCGTTCTTCCTTCTCCTCCGTCACCGGACGCTCACGCTCAACGTCGACGCGGCGGTGTGGAGCGATGCCGGGGCGTTGACGCTCGCGGACCTCGGCGTCCTCGCGCTGCTCGTGCTGCCGGCCGCCGCACTCGGGTGGTGGCTCGCGGGAGCACGTCCGGAGCGTGTCCGGCAGGTGCGTGCACCGGCGCGGGTCGCGCTGCCGAGCGACGCCGACCTGGCGTGGGTAGGGCACCAGTCCTGGCCGTTCGGTCGCCTGCTCGGGCCGCTGCTCGCGGCCGGTGGCGCCGTGCTCGCCGCGGTGCGGGTCACCCCGGACGGGCTCATCATCGGTGCGACGCTGGCGCTCACTGGGCTCGTCGTCTGGGCATTGACGTCGATCACGGTCGCCGTCGGCCCGGCCGGACTCCGCGTGCGCTTCGGGCCGCTGGGCTGGCCCGGGGTCCGCGTCCCGCTCGAGGGCATCACCGGCGTCGAGCTCGAGGACGTCGATCCGCTGTCCTACGGCGGCTGGGGCTACCGGATCCTGCCGGGCGTGCGTGCGGTCGTGGTCCGCCGTGGCGAGGGCCTCCGGATCGCGCGCGCTGGCCGCCCCGACCTCATCGTCACGGTCGACGACGCCGCGACGGCGGCCGCCGTGCTCGCCGCGCACGTCGAGGCACGAGGGTCGGGGAGCGGGCCGGCGCACTAGCGTCCGCGCGATGAACGGGACCCTGCTCAACGTCGCTGCCATCGTCGTCGGCGCCGGCGCCGGCACGCTGCTCGGCGCTCGCGTGCCCGAACGGGTCCGCACGACCCTCACCGACGTGCTCGGCGTGTTCGTGCTCGTGCTCGGAGTCGGTGACGCGCTCGGCACGTTCGGCGACGAGCTGTCCGGCACGCTCGGCCGCTCGGCCGTGCTGGTCATCCTCGGATCGCTGCTCGTCGGCGGTGTCATCGGTGAGTCGATCGACATCGAGGCGCGACTCGAGCGGATCGGCGCATGGCTGCGTGCGCGGACCGTGCGGCGGCCGGCATCCGTCGATCGAGCCGCCGGCGCTGACAGCGCTGATGGGGCTGACGACGACGATGCGCGCGCACGCTTCATCGAGGGTTTCGTCGTGACGAGCCTGATCGTCACCGTCGGCCCGCTCGCGATCCTCGGAGCGCTGCAGGACGGCCTGCTGGGGGACTGGACGCTGCTCGCGGTCAAGTCGCTGCTCGACGGTCCGGTCGCGCTCGCCTTCGCGAGCGTGTTCGGGATCGGTGTCGCGTTCGCCGCACTGCCCCTGCTCGTCTGGCAAGGTGGGCTCACCCTCGCAGCGGCCGCCGTCGGTGGACTCGTCAGCGACGTCATGGTCGCGGCGATCGGGGCGGTCGGGGGGTTCCTGGTCATCGGGATCGGACTGCGCCTGCTCGAGTTGCGGGCCGTTCGCGTCGCGAACCTGCTGCCCGCGCTCGTCATCGCCCCGCTGGTCGTGGCGCTCTGGCCCTGATGATGTCAGCCGCTCGTTCCGGCCCGGTGCGCGCGCAGGATCTCGAGCGCGTCGTCGGCGTGGCGGTCCATGCGGATCTCATCGCTGATGACGGCGAGGACCGTGAGGTCGCTGTCGAGCACGTAGGTCTGGCGGCGGCTCGGGATCGGGCCGACACGCTTCGCACCGAAGGCTCGCGAGATCGTCCCGTCGCGGTCCGCGATGAGCGGGTAGTCGAACTCGTGCTGACCGGCGAAGCGGGCCTGGGTCGCGGCGTCGTCGCGGCTGACCCCGACGCGTGACGCGCCGAGCTCGGTGAACTCCGCTCCGAGATCGCGGAAGTGGCACGCCTGAGCCGTGCAGCCGGCGGTGAACGCCTTGGGATAGAAGAAGACGACGAGTCGTCCGCCGTCCGCGAGCGCGGACAGGGTCGTCGTCGTGCCGTCATGGAGCGTGACGGTGAGGTCGGTGATGCGGTCTCCGGGACCTGGCACGGTGGCCTCCACAGGGTCGTGCGCTGCTCACGCGCCCTGCGCGTACAGCGTTCGGGATGCATTCGGACCGTAGTGGAGCGCCGGACGGGTGTCGCGGCCACGTTCCCCCCTAGCGTGCGCCGCATGGCTCTCATCGTGCTCCCCGGCCCCCGGCGCTCGCGCGTGCGACGCCGTCGCCATCATGCTCGCGTTCCGCTCCTGCTCGTGATCGTGCTGCTCGCTGCTGCCTGCTTCCCGGCCGCCGGTCCGCCGGCTCCGCGCGCATCCGACGTGGGAGCCGACGGAGATGCAGACGTATCGGCGGATGCGGCCACGAGCAGCGACGTCCCCGCATCCGCATCCGCATGCCGCGACGCGGCCAGCAACGCCCTCGGGGGGCGCGCCATCGACCACGTCCGTCCCGTCGGCGCGTCCGCGGACCCGGCGCCCGTCCCGGTCGTGCAGCTCGATGCGCAAGGGCTGCTGCGCCTGGTCGAACTGCACGCGCTCGCGCCGGACGGCACGCCCTGCACCGAACGGGTGGTGCTCACCGGGGTCGAGGATGTGCTCGGTCGCGGGCTCGCGGGTGCTGCGGCGGTGGCGCAGGGGCTCGATCTGATCGTCGCGACCGCTGACCAGGGGGCGGACGGTGTCGGACCCGACGTGACCACGCTCGCGGACGCGGTCCGTGCGCTGCTCGCCGACCCGCTGGCGGACGGGCCTGCTGAGCTGGTGCGCGGACGCACCCCGGTGCTCGTCCTCGCGCATGACCTGCTGGCCCAGGTCGACGTCGTCGCGTCCGCCGGGGACGGCGTCGTTCCGGTCGTCATCGACGCGGACACGGCGACCGATGGCGTCGTCGCGACGCTCGACCTCCTTCGCGCCGCAGGTGGCGCAGCGCACGAGGTCCGCTGGACGGCGTCGACACTGGTGGACGCGCGAGCGCTCGACGCCGTGCTCGTGGGCCTCGCGGCCGAGGGGATCGACGCGACGCGCTGGACGCCCGACGCAGCAGCACGGCCGGTCGCTGAACTGTGGCTCGGTGATGTGCGGCAGATGGGGACGGCGCTGATGGCGGCGGCGACGGCGGTGCGGCGCGGCGCTGCGTTCGTCGCGGTCGACGGGACCGACCTGCGTGCCGGTGTCGAGCGCACGGAACGTGTCCGTGCCGCCGTGGGGCAGCTCGGCCAAGACGGACGCATCGTGCTGGTCGGCGACGTCGACGAGGCGACCATGTGGCAGCTCGACACGGTCAGCGTCGGGACGCCACTGCCGGGCGGGGGGTTCCTCCCGCTGGAGGAGCGCCGGATCGTGGCGCTGTACGGGACTCCGGGCACGGCGTCGCTCGGGCTGCTCGGGGAGCAGGACACGGACGCGACGATGGTGCGGGCCCGGGAGGTCGCGCAGCGCTACGCGGATGCGGCCGACGGTCGCATCGCCGTCCCGGGGCTTGACGTGATCACCACGATCGCATCGTCCGCTGCGGAACCGACGGGCGACTTCAGTCGGCGCGTCCCGATCGAACGCATCAGACCGCTCGTGGATGTCGCGCGCTCGGAGGGCGCGGCGGTCCTGCTCGACCTGCAGCCGGGCCGGAGCAGCTTCCTCGTTCAGGCGAAGGAGTATGAGGAGCTGCTGCGCGAGCCGCACGTCCATCTTGCGCTCGATCCGGAGTGGCGGATCGGGCCGCGTGAGCGGCACCTGGTGCGCATCGGTTCGGTCGATGCGGACGAGGTCCAGGCGGTCGCCGACTGGCTCGCAGAGCTGGTGCGTCGTGAGCGGCTCCCGCAGAAGGTGCTCATGCTGCATCAGTTCACGCTGGCCATGCTGCCTGAGCGCGACACCATCGTCATCCCCGACGAGCTGATCGGTGTCGTGCACATCGACGGGCAGGGGCCGCTGCCCACGAAGAACAACACCTACGCTGTCCTGACCGCGGGGGCCGAGGAGCACTGGGTGTGGGGCTGGAAGAACTTCACGCGCATCGACACGCCCGTCGCTACCCCCGAGCAGACGCTCGAGAGGCTTCCGGTCCCGCTCATCGTGACCTACCAGTGAGCGTCCTCCAGTGAGGCCAGTGCGGCCGGTCAGGTGCGACGCGTGAGAGCGACGGTCTCGCTGGTCGCGCTGCTGTCGTCCGCGTTGGTGCTGTCGACGAGCTTCACCGGCACCGACACCGGTACCGGCACCGACTCGATGGGCGGAGTCGTCGCGACGAGTACCGGAGCCAGCGCTCCGGCCGCGCGCGCACTGGAGCTGGACAGCGCGCAGGTCCGCCGGCTCCTGCGTGGACGACCGGGCCCGTCCCCGGAGATCGACGCGCCCGGCGCACCGTCCGAGGTCCTGAGCGTGGTGAGCTCGGAGGACTCGCTGACGGACGCGCTCGTCGCCACGTTCGTCGGCCTCGACGGGGTGCTCGCGACGACGCAGGTGCGCTCCGCCACCCTCGGACTCTTCGGCAGCGTCGCGTCGGACGGCGTGCCGCGTGACGTGCCGCCGGCAGGGATGCGCATCCCGGTCAACGTCATCGCGATCGCCCCCGACACCTACCTCGACGTGCTGCTCGTGGACGTCGATGAGCACGATGCGGCCCTCGTGACGGGGCTCGTCCCGGGCTCGGTGCTGCTCTCCGCCTCCGCTGCGCGACTGCGTGGCCTCGACGCGGGCGCGACGATGGATGTCGGGCGCGCGTCGGCGCTCGTCGTGGCCGGCGTCGTCGACGACGGTGTGGCGCGGGGGAGCGAGCTGCTCGTCCATCGTGATGACGTCGACCGGATCGGCCTCGGGCCGCGCGAGTCGCTGCTCGTGCGCACGGCGGTCAGTGCCTCCGGCCCGACGGTCGAGCGCCTGTTCGACGCTGCGCTCGAAGAATCGCCCGACAGCGACGTGCGGGTCTGGCACGGGACCGACCGGGTCCCTCTCGTGCTCTCGACGATCGCGGTGAAGGAGCGCTTCGGTGAGTTCGCCTTCCGGCTCGTACTGAACCAGCGTGAGGTCGACATCGAGCGTCGGTTCGTCGACGAGTGGATCACCATCGAACGCATGCCGGTGCTCGGCAACGTGCGCTGCCACCGGCTGATCATGGATGACCTGCGTGCGGCGATCGAGGACACGGTCGCTGCAGGTCTGTCGCAGTGGATCGAACGGGACCGTTTCGGCGGGTGCTTCCATCCGCGTCGCATCGCCTACGGGCGCGAGAACCTCTCGCGTCACGCGTGGGGCATCGCGATCGACCTCAACGTCGACTTCTCGCAGCCGGGCGCTGGCCCCGTCCCGCCCGAGGAGTTCATCGAGATCTGGGGCCGTCACGGCTTCCGCTGGGGCGGCGACTTCACGACACCGGACAACCACCACTTCGAGTGGGTCGGGTCGGCGGCCGCGGTCCGCCCGGACCGTGGCGCGGTCGAGGTCAGGCCGGCGGGCTGAGGATGGCGCGCACCGCTGTGACGATGACGTCGGTCAGCTTCCCCGCGTCAGGGTCCTTCGGGTCGAGGTCATGGACGATGAGGCCGAGGGAGTAGGCCTGCAGGAACGTGGCGACCGCGCGTGCGTCGAGGTCGGTGCGGACCAGACCTCGCAGCTGCGCTTCCATGATCAGCACGGACAGGTCATCGAGCAGGTCGCCGAGCGTCGCACCGATGGTCTCGCGCGCCTCGGGGCGGCCGTGCGCGGTCGCGATGGCGGCGAAGCGTGACAGACGCACGTCCGCGCGACGGCGATCGGTGACCGCCCGCGTGAGCTCAGTGACCCGGGCCATGAGGGCGTCGTTGTCCGCGACCTCGGTGAGCGTGGCACGCATGCCCGCGAGGTCCTCCCTGGTCACACCCTCGATACGGCGTTGCTGAGCGGCAGCGACCAGTCCGTCGCGACTGCCGAAGTGGTGACGGATCAGGCCGATGGCGACATCGGCCTCCTCGGCGATCTCCGTGACCCGCAGCTCCGCCTCGCCGTGGGTCTCGAGGTGGCGGATCGCGGCGGCGAGCAGTCGCTCGCGGCCCTCTGCGGGGCGTCCATCGCTCATCGGGGGAGCCGTTCGCTGGGGTTCTGGTGGCCCAAGGGGCGGTGCCGTGCCGCACATCGCCCGCGGGGGAGCAGCGAGAGGGGTGTGAGTCGCTTCAACGCAGCATCCTAGAGGAGGCCGGGCGGTGATGGCGGATCCGACATCGTCATCCTGCGCTATTCACTCGCACCGTGACGCGCGCCCGGCAGGAATCGAACCTGCGACCTTGGGATTAGAAGTCCCCTGCTCTATCCGACTGAGCTACGGGCGCGGACGGGCGCGAGGCCCGAGCGGAGGGTAGTGCTGGCCGGTCTGCCGGACCGTCTCAACCGGCCTCGTTCGCGAGCCCCTCGACGACCTGCCCGCCGATCGCGATCAGCGCGGAGGGCGCGACCAAGAGCTTCACGCTGCGACTCCCGCCCCCGACGATGACGCGCTCGCACGCCATGATCCGCGCGTCGACGTGCAGCGGGATCGCCGGGTCGAGGCCGAACGGGGTGACCCCACCGAGCTGCATGCCGGTGCGCTCGAGCGTGAGCTCGGCCGGTGCGAACGAGAGCTTGCGCACGCCCATCAGCTTGCGCACGACCCGGTTCACGTCGAGCCGCGTGGTCGCGAGCACGAGGCACGCGGCGAGCTGAGGGTCGTCGTCACGCGATGCGACGAGCAGGCAGTTCGCGCTGATGTCGAGTCCGTAGCCGTAGTGCTCGCAGAACGCGGCGGTGTCGGCGAACGCCGGGTCGATCGTGACGACGTCGTACGGCTCGCCGGTCGCCGCGACCGCTGCGAGCGCGCGGTCAGCGATCGGGTCGACGTCGGCGGGTGCGTCACTCATGCCGGGTGCGCGACCTCCGCGACGGCCGCCGCGACGGCCTTCGCGACCCGCTCGTTGAACACGCTCGGGATGATGTAGTCCGCACGCAGCTCCTCAGGAGAGATCACCGCGGCGATCGCCCGTGCGGCAGCGACCTTCATCTCCTCGGTGATGAAGCGGGCCTTCGCGTCGAACGCACCCCGGAAGATGCCGGGGAACGCGAGCACGTTGTTGATCTGGTTCGGATAGTCGCTGCGTCCGGTCGCCACGACCTTCGCGTGCTGGTGCGCGCCGACCGGATCGACCTCAGGGGTGGGGTTGGCGAGCGCGAACACGATCGCGTCGGGCGCCATGCGCGCGAGCTCCGCCGCGTCGAACAGGTTCGGGCCCGACAGGCCGAGGAACACGTCGGCGCCGTCGAGCGCGTCGAGCAGCGTTCCCGTACGGCCCGTGTGGTTGCCGTGGTCGACGAACCACTGCTTGTTCTTGTCGAGCCCCTCGCGGCCGGGACCCAGGATGCCGCTGCGGTCCACCGCGATGATGTCCTTCACGCCCTCGGCGACGAGCAGCTGACCGCACGCGGTCGCGGACGCGCCGGCGCCCGCCATCGCGACGGTGACCTCGCTGATGTCCTTGCCGACGACCTTCAGCGCGTTGATGAGGGCCGCGAGCACGACGATCGCGGTGCCGTGCTGGTCGTCATGGAAGATCGGGATGTCGAGCTCGGCGCGCAGGCGCTCCTCGATCTCGAAGCAGCGTGGGGCGGAGATGTCCTCGAGGTTGATCCCGCCGAACGTCGGCGCGATGGCCTTGCAGATCATCACGATCTCGTCCACGTCCTTCGTGTCGAGGCAGATCGGGAAGCCGTCGACCCCGGCGAAGTGCTTGAACAGGGCCGCCTTGCCCTCCATCACCGGCATCGCCGCCGCCGGCCCGATGTCGCCCAGGCCCAGCACGGCCGAGCCGTCGGTGACGATCGCGACCGTGTTGCCCTTGATGGTGAGCGTGCGAGCGTCCTCGGGGTTCTCGTGGATGGCCATGCAGATGCGTGCGACGCCGGGCGTGTAGGCCATCGACAGGTCATCGCGGGTCTTGAGCGGCACGGTCGGGACCACCTCGAGCTTCCCACCGAGGTGCATCAGGAACGTGCGGTCGCTGACCTTGTGGACCTCGACGCCGTCGATCGCGCTGACCGCGGCCTGTACGCCGCCGGCCTGCTGCTGGTCACCGGCGTTGACCGACAGGTCAAGGGTGAGCTGCGGTGCAGCGGTGTCCACCATGTCGATCGCGACGACGACCCCGCCGGCCTCGCCGACGGCGGTCGTGATGCGGCCGAGCGCCGTCGTGTCCGCGGCCGGCATGCGCAGCCGCATCACGAACGAGTAGGACGCATTGGGCGTCGCGGCTCGCGAGTCGTTCTCTGTGGACGGTCCGCTCATCAGGGTCGACTCCAGGTCGGGAGGGCTGCTCGGGAGAACTCGGGAGAGGGGGTGGGGGAGCGATGGAGCGGGTGACGGGAATCGAACCCGCATCACCGGCTTGGAAGGCCGGAGCTCTGGCCATTGAGCTACACCCGCATCGATCGCGCCAGCCTAGCCCCGGCCGCATGCAGGTCATCGGCCGTGGCCGCCTCTCGCTCCCGTGCCGTGACAGCCACGGGGTAGGTTGCACATCGGACCATCCACCCGCGACCGGGAGCGACCGATGCCCACCATCCAGGACCGCCTACGACTCGTCCCTGAGTTCCGTTCCGACGAGCGCGACGGCATCCTCGGTGTGCTGTTCGGTCGACTCGAGCGGCGGCTGTCGCACTGGACGCCCGAGCAGGTCGAGCTCGAGCTCTCGGTGAAGGAGCGTGACAGGCCCGGTCAGCGCACGGTGCTCGAGTGCTGGATCTCGGGGGTGCCGCGGATGGTCGCGACGTCGACCGAGACCGACCTCGACCATGCCGTGATCGAGGTCCGCGACGACCTGTTCCGCCAGCTCAACCGCTACGTGACCCGACGCGAGGACTCGCGCCGCGACTGACCGTCGACCGCCGGCCCGAGCACGGCCGACTGGTCGGGGTGGCCGGATTCGAACCGACGACCCCCTGCTCCCAAAGCAGGTGCGCTACCAAGCTGCGCCACACCCCGGACCGGGCGCAGGATACGACCCACTGGACCGACTCCCCGACGACCGAACGGCAGCCCTGTGACCAGCCCCGTGACGACCGACGTCGAGCGCCTCGATGACGTGAGCGTGAAGCTCAGCGTCGAGGCCGCGCCCGAGCGCGTGCGCGCAGCGTTCGACCGTGCCGCGCGCACCATCGCGAAGGACATCAGCGTCCCCGGCTTCCGCAAGGGCAAGGCGCCACGTCGTGTCGTCGAGCAGCGTGTCGGGACCGCAGCGATCGCGCAGGCCGCGCTCGACGAAGCCCTCCAGGAGTTCTTCGTGGAGGCGCTGCGCGCGACCGAGCTGGACACGGTCGCGCGCCCGCAGATCGACGTCGAACGCTTCGACGAGGCGGACGGCTGCGCGTTCACCGTCACCGTCGAGGTGCGTCCGGAGATCACGCCCGCCGACCATCATGGCATCACCGTCTCCCACCCCGAGTGGCAGGTCCCCGACGCCGACATCACGGCGCAGCTCGACCGGCTGCGCGAGCAGTTCGCCGAGGTCGAGGTCGTCGATCGTGCGGCGGCCGCAGGGGACCTCGTGACCCTCGACCTGCGGCTGAGCGTCGACGGCGCCGAGGTCGAGTCGGCGCGCGTCGAGGGTGCGCTCTACGAGGTCGGCTCCGGTGGTGTCACGCCCGAGCTCGACCGTCGAGCGCTGGGTGCGAGCGCGGGTGACGTGCTCACGTACGACGACGAGCTGCCCGAGGCCTACCCCGAGCACGGTGGTGCGACCGCGACGTTCACCGTCACGATCACCGACGTGCGCGAGAAGCGTCTGCCTGAGCTCGACGATGACTTCGCCGACACCGCGGGCGGCTTCGACACCTTCGACGAGATGCGGGCCGATGTCGCGGACTCCCTCGCCCGCCGCCGCATCCTCGAGGGGCGTCACGAGCTGCGTGGCGTCGTCACCGAGGCCTACGTCGCGCTGCATGACGTGCCCGTCCCGCCGACGATGCTCGCCGATGCGGTCGCCGAGCGCCTCGAGCGGCTCGCGCTCGAGGCTCAGCAGTTCGGAGGGACGCTCGACGAGCTCCTGCAGCTCGAGGGCACGTCGCGCGAGGACTACGAGGTGCGCCTGGGCGAGCAGATGACGACGATGCTGCGCGCGCAGCTCGTCCTCGACGCCCTGGCGCGGGGGCTCGGGCTCACCGTGCAGGCCGCGGACCTCGACCGCGAGTTCTCCCGGCTCGCGATGGAGCATCGGACCGACCCGAAGCGCATCGCGGAGCTCGTGCGCGACCAGGGCACGCTCCCGGTGCTCGTGGGTGACGTGCTGCGCCGCAAGGCCATCGACGTCGTCGTCGAGGCGGCGGACATCACCGGCGGTCCTGATGACGCGACGATGCGACGCCTCGGGCTCGTCGACGAGGAGCCTGCACCGGAGGAGCCGGCGGCCGAGGAGTCCTCACCGGAGGAGCCGGCGGCCGAGGAGTCCTGAGCGGACCTGCGCCGCAGCGGCACAGGCCCGAGGTCGGCCTCCGTCACGGCGCTACCCTCAGCCACCGATGACCGGCCCAGCGTGGGCCCGAACGGAGCCCTCGTGATCAGCCTCTCCGCCGACCTCCCCGCCGGCGATCGTGACGCCGCCCGTGGGGTGCGCGACGTGGTCGATGCCCCTCGCGCCAACTACTACGTGCCGACGGTCATCGAGCAGACCAACCGCGGCGAGCGCGCGTTCGACATCTACTCGCGTCTGCTCCAGCAGCGCATCGTGTTCCTCGGCACACCGGTCAACGATGACGTCGCGAACGTCGTGATGGCCCAGCTCCTCCACCTGGAGTCCGAGGACCCCGACAAGGACATCGCGATCTACATCAACTCGCCGGGCGGGTCGATCACCTCGCTGTTCGCGATCTACGACACGATGCAGTTCATCAAGTGCGACGTCCAGACGATCTGCATGGGTCAGGCCGCATCAGCCGCGGCGGTCCTGCTCGCGTCGGGGACCAAGGGGAAGCGGCTCGCGCTGCCGAACTCCCGTGTGCTGCTGCACCAGCCGTCAGGCGGTGCGGAGGGTCAGTCGGTCGACATCGAGATCCAGGCGCGCGAGATCCTGCGCATGCGCGACATGCTCGACGCGATCCTCGCCGAGAAGACCGGCCAGTCGGTCGAGCGCATCCGCAAGGACACGGACCGCGACTTCATCCTCAGCGCCGACGAGGCGCTCGAGTACGGCCTGATCGACGCGATCATCACGAGCCGCAAGACCGTCCCGCCGGCGATCGCCGCCGTCTCCTGACCTGACGTCCGTCGGCAGCCTGACGTCCGTCCACAGGTGGGTGAGCGCCTGGCGACTCCGCCCGACCCCCGCGGTTACGCTCCGACCCGTGCGGCCGGCAGCCGGGAGCCGCAGGTCGGGACGAGGCGAGCATGGCGAAGTTCAGTGAGGCCGATGCGCTCCTGAAGTGCTCCTTCTGCGGCAAGTCCCAGAAGCAGGTCAAGAAGCTCATCGCCGGTCCCGGCGTGTACATCTGCGACGAGTGCATCGAGCTGTGCAACGAGATCATCGAGGAGGAGCTCGGCGAGGCGTCCCTCCCGGTCCTCGCAGAGCTGCCCAAGCCGCGTGAGATCTCCGCGTTCCTCGACGAGTACGTCATCGGTCAGGACGCGACGAAGCGTGCGCTCGCCGTCGCGGTCTACAACCACTACAAGCGGATCCGCGCCGGGCAGGGCGACGGCACCGCGCGTGGCGGTCAGCCGGACGAGGACGACGTCGAACTGGCGAAGTCGAACATCCTCCTCCTCGGTCCGACGGGCTCGGGCAAGACCCTGCTCGCGCAGACGCTCGCACGCATGCTCAACGTGCCGTTCGCGATCGCCGACGCGACCGCGCTGACCGAGGCCGGCTACGTCGGGGAGGACGTCGAGAACATCCTCCTCAAGCTCATCCAGGCGGCCGACTTCGACGTGAAGCGCGCAGAGACCGGCATCATCTACATCGATGAGGTCGACAAGATCGCCCGCAAGTCCGAGAACCCGTCGATCACCCGCGACGTGTCCGGCGAGGGTGTCCAGCAGGCGCTGCTCAAGATCCTCGAGGGCACCGTCGCGTCCGTGCCGCCGCAGGGCGGGCGCAAGCATCCGCATCAGGAGTTCCTCCAGATCGACACGACGAACATCCTGTTCATCTGCGGCGGAGCGTTCGCCGGGCTCGAGCGGCTGGTCGAACAGCGTCGCGGCCAGCAGGGGGTCGGCTTCGGCTCCGACGTCCGTGCCGCGCGTGACAAGGACCTCGGCGATCTGCTCTCGAGCGTGCTGCCTGAGGACCTCGTGCGCTTCGGGCTCATCCCCGAGTTCGTCGGACGCTTGCCCGTCATCGCAGCGGTCGAGCCGCTGTCGGCCGAGGCGCTCGTCGACATCCTCATCTCGCCGCGCAACGCGCTCGTCAAGCAGTACCAGCGCATCTTCGCGCTCGACGGGGTCGAGCTCGAGTTCACCGACGAGGCGCTCGTGGCGATCGCGGACCTCGCGATGCTGCGTCAGACCGGTGCGCGCGGGCTGCGAGCCATCCTTGAGGAGGTCCTCCTCTCGACGATGTACGACCTGCCGTCGCGTGAGGACGTCGGACGCTGCGTCATCGATGCGGCGACCGTGCGGGAGAAGGCGAACCCGACCCTGGTGCCGCACGCGCAGCTGCGCTCGATGCTGCGCGAACGCTCCGCCTGAGCCTGCAACTTCCCGCTCGGAGCCCCTCTGGCGCACAGCGACGCGTCTGCGCTAGCCTTCCGCACGGCACGACGCGATCCCCGCGCTCTTGCGTGGATGGCGAATCGGCGGATAACTGGTCCGCCCTGGCACGGGAGAGTTCTGGATGCAAAGCATCGGTGCACTTGGTCTCAGCGCGAATCAGGTCATGGTCGTTGGGGGGTTCTTCTCGCTCACCTTCGCTGTGTTCCTCGGGAGCGCGATCTTCTTCTTCGTCAGCCGGATGGACGTATCGCCGGCCTACCGCATGGCGGTCACCATCTCTGGCGTGATCGTCACGATCGCTGGCTACCACTACTTCCGCATCATGCAGTCCTTCGACAAGGCCGTCACCGAGGGTGCGGGCTTCAACGAGGCCTACCGCTACGTCGACTGGGTCGTGACCGTCCCGCTCCTGCTCACCGAGCTGGTGCTGGTCCTCTCGATCGCCCCTGCGCGCCGTCGCGCCCTGCTCAACAAGCTCGTGCCGTACTCGTTCCTGATGATCGTGCTCGGCTACCCGGGTGAGACCTCGAGCGACTCGACCACGCAGTGGATCTTCTGGGCCGCGTCGATGGTGTTCTTCGTCCTGATCCTCGCGACGCTCTTCGGTGAGCTCACGAAGCAGATCGCCTCGGAGAACCCGGCCGTCCAGGGCACGCTCAAGACGCTGCGCACGGTCCTGCTCGTGACGTGGAGCTTCTACCCGATCGCCTACCTCGCGCCGGTGCTGCTCGCCGACGCAGGCCTCGCGTTCGTGATCGTGAACGTCGGCTACGCCATCGCGGACATCACCGCGAAGGCTGGCTACGGCCTCATGATCCACCACGTCGCCAAGATCAAGACGGAGCACAGCATCGCCGCCTGATCGACGACCGCACTTCACGGAGGGGGCGCTGCGGCGCCCCCTCCGTCGTCGTCGTGGGGCGTACGCTGCCGAGGTGCCCGCATGAGGGCCGGACGAGGTGCGGCGGTGGATCGCGACACGCTCAGGGTTCGGATCGACGCCTGGACCCAGGCAGGCATCATCTCGCCCGAACAGGCCGCCCGAATCCTCGCGCACGAGGCCCCTGCCTCGTCGCCCGTGAGCGAGTCGGCACCGCGGCCGGATCGGCGTGCGCGACTCGCCGAGGTCGTCGGGTACGTCGGGGCGGCCTTCGCGCTGGGCGCCATCGGTCTGCTGCTGGCAGAGACCTGGGCGGACCTGCTGCCGTGGGCGCGTGTGACGCTCGCAGCCCTGCTCACCGTCGTCGCGCTCGCCTCGGGTGGTCTCGTCGTGCGGCGGTCCGGCCCCTCACTGCACCGGCTCGCCGGGGTGCTCTGGACCTCCGGTATCGCGGGCGTGGCCTGGCTCAGTGGGGTCCTCGCCACCGACGTCCTCGCCCTTCCCGAGCGGTCCATCGCCCTCGCGGTCGGCCTGCCGGCCGCCGTCGTGGGTGGCGTGCTGCTCGCACTCGGTCGGCACGTGCTCGTCCAGGTCGCGACCCTCGTCGCGCTCGGTGTCAGCGCCGTCGCGACGGTCATGATGATCGCCCCGCTCCCTCCGGGTCCCAACGCGTACGGCGTCCTCGTGCTCGGGGGCGGCGTGACCTGGGCGCTCGCCGGAGCCGGCGGGTGGCTCGGCCCGAGGATGAGCGCGGAGCTGTCCGGCGGAGCGGTCGCGCTCATCGGGACACAGATCCTTGCGGCGTCGGACCGTCCGTTGCTCGCGCTCGCCGTCGGCGTGCTGACCGCCGGCCTGCTCGTCGCTGCGTCGCTGCCCGGGCAGCGCGTGCACCTGCTGTTCCTCGGTGCGCTCGGGCTGTTCGTCACCGTCCCGCGGCTCGTCTTCGCACTGTTCGCCGACACGCTCGGCGCGCCGGCGACGTTGCTCACCACCGGCGTGCTCCTGATCCTGCTGGCGACCGGACTGGGCAGGGTCCGACGTTCCCAGGGCGCGCACGAGGTCCCGCAGGTCCGCCCGGGCCAGGAGGTCGGACATGGCTGAGGCTCCGCTCCCGCCGCCAGGCACCCCCGTGCTCGATGCGCACGTCGAGCGCGACGAGCGCCGGGTCGCCTGGCTGCTCGGCGCTGCGGCCGTCACCGCGGTCATCACGCTCGCGCTGGTGCTCACCCTGGGACTCCAGCGTCCCCCGGAGCTCGCTGCCCTCGCCGCCGACCAGCGACCGGAACACGCGCTCGCGATCCTGTCCTACCGCGACGGCGAGCGCGGCCAGTGCCTCGACGTCGTCACGCCGACAGGTGAGGTGCGCGAACTGCGCTGCTCGCGCGACGGCATCGGTTCGCTCGTCGGCTGGGACGAGCGCGGCATCCTCATCAGCCGCTTCGGGATGTCAGCAGAACGCATCGAGGCCTTCGACCCTGCGTCCGGCAGCTCGCAGCCGCTCGACGACGTCGACCCTCGCACGCTCGACGCGCAGTACCGGTCACTCGGCGCCATGATCGACCGTGAGGGAGGTGTCCTCACGGTGCGCGACGGGAGCGGAGACGTGCGCTGGAGCGTGGAGGTCGGCGACGGCTACCGCATCGAGAACTCCGTCGAGCACCCGACGACGGGTGACCTCGCACTGATCGACAACGCCGGACGTCTCCTGCTGCTCGCAGCCGGTGCCGACGAGCCTCGGGTGTGGGTCGCGGACATCGGGATCACGTTCGGTGAGGTGGTCTGGGAGGGGACGGGACCGACGACGGACTAGCCTCCCGACGCGTCGCGCACGCCGTCACCGACGAAGGGGAGCTGCCGTGTCCGACCTCCCCAAGGCCTATGACCCGGCCGCCGTCGAGGCCGACCTGTACGCCGACTGGGAACGTTCGGGCCTGTTCCACGCCGAGCCCGACGACCCGGGTGAGCCGTTCAGCGTCGTCATCCCCCCTCCGAACGTCACCGGCTCGCTGCATGTCGGGCATGCGCTCGACAACACCATCCAGGACGTCATCGTCCGGCGCGAGCGCATGCGCGGCCGCAACGCCGTCTGGATCCCCGGGACCGACCACGCCGGCATCGCCACGCAGATGGTCGTCGAGAAGCAGCTCGCGGCCGAGGGGCTGACGCGGCACGACCTCGGGCGCGACGCGTTCCTCGAGCGCGTGTGGGCCTGGCGCGAGGAGTCCGGTGGCACCATCCTGCGCCAGCTGCGCGTGCTCGGCTGCTCGCTCGACTGGGAGCGTGAGGCGTTCACGTTCGACGAGCCGCGCAACGCCGCGGTCACCAAGGTGTTCATCGACTGGTCCGAGCAGGGTCTGATCTACCGCGGGACGCGGCTGATCAACTGGGACCCGGTGCTGCGCACGGCGCTGAGCGACATCGAGGTCGAGCACCGTGAGGTGCGCGGCGAGCTCGTCCACTTCCGCTACCCGCTCGTCGATGGCGACGGCGATCAGGACGGCATCGTCGTCGCCACCACCCGTGCAGAGACGATGCTCGGCGACACCGCGATCGCCGTGCACCCCGACGACGAGCGCTACCGCCACCTCGTCGGCCGTGAGGTGCGTCACCCGTTCCTCGACCGGACCTTCCCGATCGTCGCCGACGACTACGTCGATCCCGAGTTCGGCTCCGGCGCGGTGAAGATCACGCCCGCGCATGACCCGAACGACCATGCGATCGGTGAGCGGCACGGGCTGCCGATGATCGACGTGATGACCGACGGCGGCGAGATGAACGAGGCGTCCGGTCGCTTCGCCGGGCTCGACCGGTTCGCAGCGCGCGCCGCGGTGAAGGAAGCGCTCGCCGAGCTCGGACTGCTCGTCGAGGTCAAGGAGCATCTGCATCCCGTCGGACACTCGCAGCGCTCCGGCGCGATCGTCGAGCCGCGGCTGAGCGACCAGTGGTTCGTCGCGGTGCGCCCGCTCGCCGAACGTGCGGCGCAGGCGGTGCGCGACGGTCGCGTCACGTTCGTCCCCGAGCGGCTCGCGAAGCCGTTCCTCGACTGGCTCGACGGGCTGCACGACTGGTGCATCTCCCGCCAGCTGTGGTGGGGTCACCGCATCCCGGCCTGGTACGGGCCCGACGGTGCCCTGCGCGTGCAGGTCGAGCAGCCGGAGGGGGACGGGTGGGTCCAGGACGAGGACGTGCTCGACACCTGGTTCTCGAGCCAGCTGTGGCCGTTCACCGTGTTCGGCTGGCCCGAGCAGACGCCCGAGCTGGCGGCCTGGTACCCGACGTCGACGCTGGTCACCGGCTACGACATCAACACGTTCTGGGTCTCACGGATGCTGATGGCGGGTCTGTGGTTCACCGACGACGTGCCGTTCCGGGTCGTGCACAACCATGGGCTCGTGCGCGACGAGCACGGCAAGAAGATGTCGAAGTCGTTCGGCAACGTCATCGACCCCCTCGATCTCGTCAGCGCCTACGGCGCGGACGCCACGCGCTTCGCGCTGCTGCGCTCGGCCGGTCCGGGGACCGACGTGCCGCTCGCGGAGGAGTGGGTCGAGGGCGCGAAGCGCTTCGTGAACAAGCTGTGGAACGCCGCCCGCTTCACGATCTCGAACCTCGACGGGCAGCGTCCGGGTGACCTGCCGCCCGATGAGCGGTTGACGCTCGAGGACCGCTGGCTGCTCGACGCGCTCGCGAGCACGCACGCCGAGGTCGACGCCGCCTACGAGGCGTACGAGTGGCCCGTCGTCGCCCGTGGGCTCTACCGCTTCGTCTGGGACGAGTTCGCCGACTGGTACCTCGAGGCCGTCAAGCAGCGCATCTACGGCGATGACGTCGAGGCGCGCCGTGATGCGCGAGCCGTGCTCGCGCATGCGCTCGAGCTCACGCTGCGCCTCGCCTCACCGCTGCTGCCCTTCGTGAGCGAGGCCGCTTGGCGCCCGCTCACCGGGAGCGAGGGTGGGCGCGGCTCGCTGATGGTGGCACCCTGGCCGCAGGCCGCAGGGCGGCCCGACCCCGAGGCGCGCGCACAGTTCGCGGTCGTCCAGGGGCTCGTGCGTGAGGTGCACCGCTTCCGCTCGCAGCTGCGCATCGCCCCATCGGTGCGGCTCGAGCTCGACGTCGAACCGGCCGACGCGCTGTCACGTGAGGTGCTCGTCGCGCACGCTGAGCTCGTGCGCGCGCTCGCGGGCCTCGGCCGCATCGACGTGCTCGACACGCTCGAGGAGCAGCCGGGCAGCTCGAGCATCGTGTTCCCCGGCGGACGTGCGCGCGTGCCGCTCGAGGGGGTCATCGACCTCGCCGCCGAGACCGCACGGCTCGCGACGGAGCGGGAGCGCGCGCTCGCGGACGTCGCGCGGCTCGACGCGAAGCTCGCGAACACCGGCTTCGTGTCGCGGGCTCCGGAGGACGTCGTCGCCAAGGAGCGCGTGAAGCGCGAGGAGGCCGAACGTGTGGTCGAGGAGCTGACGGCGCGCATGCAGGCGTTCGGCGTCGGTCCGACGTGAGGGCCGACCTGTGACGGTCATCGGCACCGGTGCGTACGGGCGGGCACTCGACGCCCTCGCGGCGCGTGGTCCCGGCCGCATGGTCCCCGACCTCGCGCGCATCACGGAACTCACGGCGCTGCTCGGTGACCCGCAGCGCGCCTACCGCAGCGTGCACGTCACCGGGACGAACGGCAAGGGTTCGACGGTGCGCATCGTGTCGGCGCTGCTCGAGGCGATCGGTCTGCGCACCGGCACGTACGTGTCGCCGCACCTGCACGACGTGCGCGAGCGCATCATGGTCGGCCTGCGACCGATCGCACCGGAGGTCTTCGCCGAGGTCCATGCCGAGGTCGATGCGCTCGCCCGGCTCATGGACGCACGTGCGGTCGAGCGTGACGGTGACGCCGCCCATCCCGTGACGTTCTTCGAGCTGATGACGGCGATGGCGTTCGCGCATCTCGCGGACGAGGCGGTCGATGTCGGCGTGATCGAGGTCGGTCTCGGAGGGCGGTGGGACGCGACCAACGTGATGGATGCGGACGTCGCCGTCATCGGCGAGGTCGACCTCGACCACTCCATGCTCGGCGACACGCCGGAGCAGGTCGCGGGGGAGAAGGTCGGGATCATCAAGCCCGGCTCGCACGTCGTCTCGGCAGCGCAGCGCCCGGGCGTCGCGGACATCGTCGCACGGGCCGCATCGCAGGCCGGCGCCACCCCCGTCATCGTCGGGCGCGACCTCGTGCTGCTCGGGCGCGAGCCGGTCGCCGGCGGACAGCGAGTCACCGTCGAGGTCCGCGGCCGGCGCATCGACGACCTGCTGCTCCCGCTGCGCGGCGAGCATCAGGCGCGCAACCTGCTGCTCGCCCTCGGCGCGGTCGAGGGGCTGCTCGGCCCGTCGTTCGCAGCCGTCGACGATGACGTGCTGCGCGCAGGCGTGTCCGCCGCCCGCGTCCCCGGTCGTCTCGAGGTCGTGCGCGAGGACCCCACCGTCGTGGTGGACGCCGCACATAACCCGCACGCCGCGCGCGCGCTCGCCGTGGCGCTGCGCGAATCCTTCCGGTTCCGTGACGTCATCCTCGTCATCGGTTGCCTGGACGACAAGGACGTCGAGGGCATCGTCGCAGCGTTCGACGAGGTCGCCTCGCACGTCGTGGTCACGGTGCCACCGAGCGAACGGGCGGCGGGGGTGGAGCGCATGCGGGCGGCTGCGGAGGCCGTCTTCGCGCCGCGCGGCGTGCACGTCGAGTCGGCCGATGACGTCGCGCACGCGCTCGAGCTCGCGATGAGCATCACCGGCCCGGCCGACGCGGTCCTGGTGACCGGCTCGATCACCACGGTCGGGGCCGCACGCGAGCACCTGAAGCCGGCCGACGTGATGCGCGCCGAGGCGGACGGTGACGCCGACAGCGGACTGCGCACGCTGCTCGTCGGACTCGACGGGGACGATCCCGATGATGGCGCCTACGACGCCGACGGTGACACCGCCTCTGACGACGCCTCTGACGACGACGAGCAGCCCGGGCTCGACTGAGCCGCTCCTGCGCTCGCTAGCATCCCGCCGACGCGCGGCGTGCCGGACGACCGGCGCGCGCAGACGGATGGAGCAGCACGTGGCACACGAGTCGACCCTCGTCCTGATCAAGCCTGATGGCGTGGCCCGCGGCCTCGTCGGTGAGGTCGTCGGACGCATCGAGCGCAAGGGCTTCCGCATCGATCGCATGGAGCTGCGCACGCTCGACGCGGCGACCGCTGCGCAGCACTACCACGAGCACACCGAGCGTCCGTTCTTCGGCGAACTGGTGACGTTCATCACCTCGGGCCCGCTCGTCGCACTGCAGGTGAGTGGCGAGGGCGCCATCGCCGGCATGCGCACCCTCATGGGCGCGACCGATCCGCTGGTCGCCGCACCCGGGACGATCCGCGGTGACCTCGCGACGTTGATCGGCGAGAACATCGTGCACGGCTCCGATGGTCCGGAGAGCGCGACGCGTGAGCTCGGCATCTTCTTCCCGGCCTGAGTCGAGCTGAGCCGAGTCGGCCTGAGCCTGACGGGTTCTCCACAGGGGCGCAGGCGGGGCTGGCGGTGCGGACTGTCACCGTGCAGGCTCCGTGCGTGGTCGCTCGACCGGGCGTCACGGACCGGGAGCCCGCTGTGCCAGCGACGCGTGACGTCCCTCAACCTCCGAGCCTGCAACGGTCGCCATCTGACGCGCCCGCGCTGGATGCGGGCGGGCGACGCGCCGATCGATCGCCGCAGGCTCCGCGGTCGCGCGCCAACCGGTCCTCGCGCCCCGATCCCGTGCGTGGGGAGGGGAGCGTGCGCATCATGCCGCCGCCCGTGTGCGATCGCTGCCGGCGCGAGGTCGCGCTGCCCACGCTCGACGGGGTGCGCCTGAGCGACCCTGATGAGGTCGCCGGCTTCATCGTCCCGCTCATCGGTGGGGCGGATCGTGAGCACTGCCTCGCGATCGAGCTCGACACGAAGCATCGCGTCCTGCGGGCCTCCACGGTCAGCATCGGTTCGATCGACCACACGTTCATGACCCCGCACGGGATCTTCCGCGACGCGCTGATCGGCAACGCCGCAGCGCTCATCCTCGCCCACAACCATCCGTCGGGCGATCCCGAGCCGTCACGTGATGACGAGCGCGTCACCCGACGTCTCGCCGAGGCCGGACGTCTCCTCGGCGTCGAGGTCCTCGACCATCTGGTCGTCGGCGGTGGCAGCTGGGTGAGCCTCGCGCGGCGCGGACTCGTCTGAGGGGACCTCAGTGCCGGTCCTGGACCGAACGGCCACCCTCGGGAGCCGTCGGGGCTGCTGATAGCCTGCCGTCGCAACACACCCGGGTCGCGGCAGTCGCTGCAAGGGGCCCGTGGCGCCGTCGCCCGCGCACCGGTGGGCCTTCGAACGCGATGGACAGGACCTCGGATGGCATCAGCCCTCAGCTCGCTGCAGTTCCTCGGCCGCGACATGGCCGTCGACCTCGGCACGGCGAACACGCTCGTCTACGTGCGTGGCCGTGGCATCGTGCTCGATGAGCCGTCGGTCATCGCGAAGAACGTGCACACCGGGGCGATCCTCGCGGTCGGCGCGGAGGCCAAGCGAATGATCGGCCGCACGCCGACCCACATCCAGGCTGTGCGTCCACTGCGTGACGGCGTCATCTCCGAGTTCGAGGACACGGCGCAGATGCTGCGCTACTTCATCCAGCAGGTCCACCGCCGCACGTTCCTCGCGAAGCCGCGCGTCGTCGTCTGTGTCCCCTCCGGCATCACCGGTGTCGAGCAGCGCGCCGTCGAGGAGGCCACGATCCAGGCCGGTGCGCGTGCGGCCTACATCATCGAGGAGCCGATGGCGGCCGCGATCGGTGCCGGCATGCCGATCCACGAACCGACCGGCAACATGATCGTCGACATCGGCGGCGGCACGACCGAGGTCGCGGTGATCTCGCTCGGTGGCATCGTCACCTCGATGTCGATCCGAGTCGGAGGTGACGAGCTCGACGAGGCGATCATCTCCTACATCCGCAAGGAGTACTCGCTGCTCCTGGGCGATCGCACCGCGGAGCAGATCAAGCTCAGTGTCGGCTCGGCGTTCCCGCAGCCCGAGGAGCCGATGGCCGAGATCCGTGGTCGCGACCAGGTCTCCGGGCTCCCCAAGACCATCCTCGTGAGCTCGGAGGAGATCCGGCGGGCGCTCGAGGAGCCGGTCAACGCGATCGTCGAGGCGGTCAAGGACACGCTCGACAAGACGCCGCCGGAGCTCGCCGCCGACGTCATGGACCGAGGCATCGTCCTCACGGGCGGCGGTGGATTGCTGCGCGGTCTCGACGAGCGCCTCAAGCATGAGACCGGCATCCCGATCCACCTCGCCGAGAACCCGCTGGCCTCCGTCGTGCTCGGCTCGGGCAAGTGCCTCGAGGAGTTCGAGACGCTGAAGAAGGTCATGATCTCCTCCACGAGGCGATGAACCGGCGCAGGGTCTGGGGCCTGTTCGTCGCCCTCGTCCTCACGGCCCTCGTGCTCATCACGATCGACTTCCGCGAGGACGACGTCGTCGCGGACGCGGGACGTGATGCGGCATCGGTCGGGCTCGCGCCGTTCGAACGTGGGTTGTCACGGGTCGTGTCGCCGCTGCGTCGCCTCGGCGTCAACGTCGCGGACCTCTTCACCACCCGGTCCGAGAACCAGCGCCTGCGGGACGAGGTCGCGGAGCTGCGCGAGCGCCGGCGTGCGTACGCGGACCTCGAGCGCGAGCTCGCTGACGTGCGTGCGCTGCTGGGCTTCCGTGACGACCTCGGGCTGACGACGACGCCGGCCAGGGTCATCGCCGTCTCGCCCTCGAACTTCGAATGGACGATGACCATCGACGCGGGGGAGCGCGACGGCGTCGTACGCGGCATGGCGGTCGTGGAGGCGAACGGGCTCGTGGGGCGCGTGTTGTCGACCACCGCGAGCGCGTCGCGTGTGCTGCTGCTGATCGATCCGAACTTCTCGGTGGCAGCGCGCAGTGTCAGCACGTCCGCCCTCGGGCTGGTCGACGGCCGGGGCAGCGACGCGATGCGCTTCGGACCGCTCGATCCGAGGGCGGTGCTCGCAGAAGGGGACGAGCTGGTCACGGCCACGTTCCCCGGCAGCGCCGTCCCGTCGGGCATCCCCATCGGGCGCGTGATCTCCCAGGACGAACGCAGCTCGCGTCTCACCAGCGTCTTCCGGGTGCTGCCGTTCGTCGACGCCGCGCGGCTCGACCATGTGCTCGTCGTCCTCGCGGGCCCCGCACCGATCGTGCCGCCGTTCGAGGACAGCGACGACCTCGACGACGGCCTGGATGTCGAAGCCGATGGCGATGCCGGATGAGGGCGCGCAGGATCTCCGTGCTCGCCGCACTCGTGCTGACCGGGCTGCTGCTGCAGGTCTCGATCCTCCCGCTCGTCGCCGGCGGCGGGTTCACGCCGGACCTGCTGATCGTCCTCGTCGTCGTGCTCACGCTGGAGCAGGGTCCGCGGACAGGCCTATGGGTCGCCGCGGTCTCCGGGCTCCTGGCGGACCTCGCGCTCACGACCGTGCCGCTGGGATCGACGATGCTCGTCCAGGTCGCGCTCGCCTACGTGATCGGACTGCTGCGTCCGTACCTCTCCGAGCGGGCCGACCTCACGACGGCCGTGCTCGCGGGGATGACCGGGGTGGTCGCGGTGCTCTCCCACGGGGCACTCGCGGCGCTGCTCAGCGCGCAGGAACCGCCGGCGGGTGAGGTCGTCGCCTGGTCCGCGCTGGTCGTGGGAGCGTTCGCGATCCTGCTGGCGCCGCTGGTGCTGATCGTCGTGCGGCGGACCCTCGCGGGCACCGAGGCCTCCGCGTCCGAGGTCCCTGCATGAGCTTCAGCGTGAACGTCCCGCCACCGCTCGAACGTTCGACGGTGCTGCGGCTCGCGTTCATGGCCGCGCTCAGCGTGCTGCTGCTCGGGGCGCTGCTGGCCCGGCTGTGGTTCCTCCAGGTGCTCGCCGGTGACCGCTTCGCAGAACTCGCCGACTCGAACCGCCTGCGCACCGTCGTCTCCCAGGCGCCGCGCGGCCACATCCTGGCCTCCGACGGGCGTGAGCTGGTAATCAACCGTCCAGCACTCGCCCTGAGCGCCGATCGTCAGCTGCTGGTCAACGCTGCCGGGCTGCCTCGCGACGCGCAGGCCGAGCGCACGGTGCGCCGGCTGTCCGCTCTGCTCGACCTCGACGAGCAGACGCTGCTGCGACGGATCGCCGACGTGCGCTACAGCCCGTTCCGTCCCGTTCCGGTGGCGATCGACGTGGCTCCTGACATCGTGCTCACCGTGCGCCAGAACCAGGAGCTGTTCGTCGGGATCAGCGCCGAGACCATCCCGGTGCGGGAGTATCCGGAGGGTGACCTCGCCGCGCATCTCGTCGGCTACCTCGGCCAGATCAGTCGCGAGGAGCTCGGAGAGACGCGCTACGTCGACTACCGCGGTGGCGACCTCATCGGACGTGGTGGGCTCGAGCAGTCCTACGAGACCGAGCTGCGCGGCCGGGGTGGCCAGGAGGTCTTCGTCGTCAACCGGCGCGGCAGCGTCATCGACGTGCAGAGCCGACGCGACCCGCAGCCCGGACTCGACCTCGTGACGTGGCTCGACCTCGACATCCAGCGGGCGGTCGAGCAGGCGCTCGCCGAGGGCATCGTCGCGTCGCGTTCCATCGTGCGCCCCGACGGCCGCTCGCTGCCCTCGACCGCCGGCTCTGCGGTCGTGATGGACACGCGCACCGGAGGCATCATCGCGATGGCCTCCTATCCGAGCTATGACCCCACGGAGTTCGTCGGCGGTGTCAGCAGCGACTACTGGGCGTTCGTGAACGACCCTGCCCAGGGGCAGCCGCTCAACAACCGACCGATCTCCGGGCAGTACCCGCCGGGCTCGGTCTACAAGATCGTCTCCGGCGCTGCGATGCTCGAGGCCGGCCTCGTGACGCCCACGACGCGGGTCGCGTGCCCCGGGAGCTACACCGTCGCGGACGTGACGTTCCGGAACTGGAACCCGAACAACGAGGGGCCGATGGACCTCGCGACGGCCCTCAAGCGCTCCTGCGACACCTACTTCTACGACCTGGCGTTCCGGCAGTGGCAGGTCGAGCAGCGTCAGGACACGCCCGACGAGATCGTGCAGCGCGTGTCGCGCGAGTTCGGACTCGGTGCGCTGCTCGGCATCGACCTGCCCGGTGAGCGGGCCGGTGTCGTGCCAGGACGCGAGTGGCGCGAGGAGTTCTGGCTGCGCTACCGCGACGGCTACTGCGAGCGGGCCGCCCGTGCGGAACCCGGGTCGTTCGGGCAGGAGCTGCTGCTCGACCTGTGCCGCTTCGGCGGGATCTGGCGCGGTGGCGACGCGGTCAACATGTCGATCGGGCAGGGCGACCTGCTCGTCACCCCGCTCCAGATGGCCTCCGCGTACCAGGCGATCGCGAACGAGGGCGTGCTGCTGCGGCCGACCGTGGGTCGCGAGCTGCGGGATGCGGACGGCGCCGTGGTCCGCACCATCGAGCCGGAGGTCCTCAGCGTCCTCGACCTCACGCCGGCCGAGCTGCGCAGCATCCAACGCGGGCTCGAGCGCGTCGTGATGGAACCGGGCGGCACCGGCGTCGGAGCGTTCTCCGGCTTCCCGCTCGCACAGATCCCCGTCGCGGGCAAGACCGGCACGGCCGAGCGCAAACCGCTCGTCCCCTACGCATGGTTCACCGCCTACGCGCCGGCCGACGATCCGCGCTACGTCGTCGCCGTCAGCGTCGAGGAGGGTGGCGGCGGGAGCCAGACGGCCGCGCCGATCGCGCGCCGCATCCTCGAGCATCTGTTCGATGTCCGACCGCCGGACGCGCCGGGCTTCGTCCCCGGGCCGGCGATCTTCGATTGATCCGGGACAGGGGAGTGCGCTCATGAGCTTCGTCGGTATCGGGCCAGGAAGGTCCGGGTCGGGGACTGCGCGCGGTCGCGTCGCGCGGCTGCTGGACCTGCTCGCGCCGCTGCGCGGGGTCGATCCGCTCGTCGTCGCCTCGTCGCTGGCGCTGAGCGGCGTCGGACTCGTCGCGATCTACTCGTCCAAGCTCGCGACGCTGACCGCGCAGGGCCTGCCCACCACGTCGTTCCTGAGCCGTCAGCTGATCGCTGGGGTGATCGGTCTCGTGCTGATGGTCGCGGCCACCGTCTTCGACTACCGACGGCTGCGAGCGTTCATCCCGTTCGGCTATCTCGCGACGCTGCTCCTGCTCGTGCTGGTGCTCACGCCGCTCGGGACGAGCGTGCGTGGTTCGCAGCGCTGGATCGCACTGTTCGGCTTCCAGGTCCAGCCGTCGGAGCTGATGAAGATCGCGCTCCTGCTCGCGCTCGCGATGCTGTTCAACGAGACGGAGGGCACGCCGGGGCTCGGGCGGACCGCGACCGCGGTGGGGCTCGCCGTCGTCCCGCTCGGTCTCGTGTTCGCGCAGCCCGACCTCGGCACGTCGATGGTCTACCTGTGGCTCACGGGAGTGGTGCTGCTCGTCAGCGGAGTGCGAGTCCGTTACCTGCTGATGCTCGCCGCCAGCGGCGCCGCGACCTTCTTCCTCGGCCTGCGCACGGAGCTGATCCGCGACTACCAGCTGCAGCGCCTCACGGTCTTCCTCGGTGCGGACGCGCCCGACGCGGACTTCGCCGGCGCGCTCTTCCAGACGCGTCAGTCGATGATCGCGATCGGGTCCGGCGGGACCTACGGACGTGGACTGTTCGAGGGCACGCAGACGGCGCTCGCCTACGTGCCCGACAACCACACCGACTTCATCTTCACCGTCGTGGGGGAGGAGCTCGGCTTCGTGGGTGCCGCGACCGTGCTCGCGCTGTACGGGGTGCTGCTGTGGCGCGCGCTGGCCATCGCGTCGCAGGCGGTCGACCGTGACGCGATGATCATCGCCGCAGGCGTGGCGGGCATCCTGCTCATGCAGGTGTTCGTCAACGTCGGGATGACGCTCGGGATCATGCCGGTGACCGGCCTGCCGCTGCCGTTCCTGAGCTACGGCGGGACCTCGCTGATCATCTGGCTCGGGATGACCGGGCTGCTGCTCAACGTCAACCAGCGGCGGCGCTGACCCTCCGCGGGGCCCGAGGGCGCCGGATGCGGCGCTGGTAGGCTCGCTCGGTCCGACGGTCGCACCGCCGTCGGTCGGCGCATGGACGTCCCCGCGCTCCCTCGGGAGCCCGCCGGGATGCTCGTGGGGAGCCGAGCCGCCCTCGGCGCTCGTCAAGGCGCCCGATCGGAGGCCCTCGTGCTCGGAGCCGTCACCGACGTGCGCTCGGACGCGCTGCTGCCTGCGCGGGCGCAGCGCTCGGTGCACCGTGGCGGCCTCGGCGCTCCGACCCCTCCGTCCGTGCTCGACGTGCTCGAACCGCTGCTGCCCGAGGTGCGCAAGCCCGCCCAGTACGTCGGCGGCGAGCACAACATGGTCACCCGCGACTGGGCTGCGGCCGACGTCCGCTGGCTGCTGTGCTACCCCGACACCTACGAGGTCGGGCAGCCCAACCAGGGCATCCAGATCCTCTACGAGATCCTCAACGGGCGTGCGACCACGCTCGCGGAGCGCAGCTACGCGCCGTGGCTCGACCTCGAGGAGCGGATGCGCGAGCGCGGCATCCCGACGTTCTCGCTCGAGCATCACCTGCCGCTGTGGGCGTTCGACGTGTTCGCCGTCACCCTGCCCCACGAGCTCGGACACACCAACCTGCTCAACCTGCTCGACCTCGGCGGCGTCCCGCATCGCAGCGCTCTGCGCGACGAGGCGGATCCGATCGTGCTCGTCGGCGGGCACGCGGCGTTCAACCCGGAGCCGCTCGCGCCCTTCATCGACGCTGCGGTCATGGGCGACGGCGAGGAGGTCGTGCTCGAGATCGACGACGTCGTCCGGGCCGCGAAGCGCGACGGGCTCACCCGTGCGGAGCTGCTGCGTGCGCTCGCTGACGTCGAGGGTGTGTACGTGCCTGCGCTGTACGAGCCGCGCTACACCGACGATGGTCGCCTGTCACGCACCGTCCCCGTCGCGACCGGCCTGCCCACGCTCGTGCCCAAGCGCACGGTGCAGGACCTCGAGGAGTGGCCCTACCCGCAGCGTCAGATCGTGCCGATGACCGAGACGGTGCACGAGCGTTTCAGCGTCGAGATCTTCCGCGGCTGCACGCGCGGGTGCCGGTTCTGTCAGGCCGGCATGATCACGCGCCCGGTCCGTGAGCGACGCCCCGAGACCGTGCAGCGCCTCGTCGAGCAGGGTGTCGCCGACACCGGCTTCGAGGAGGTCGGGCTGCTCAGCCTCTCCAGCGCCGACCACTCCGCCATCGGACCCATCGCCCGTGCGCTCGGTGACACCTACGAGGGCACCGTCACCTCACTGTCGTTGCCCTCGACCCGGGTCGACGCGTTCAACGTCACGCTGTCCAACGAGCTGACGCGCAACGGCCGCCGCTCCGGGCTCACGTTCGCGCCGGAGGCCGGCAGCGAGCGCATGCGCGCCGTCATCAACAAGATGGTGAGCGAGGAGGACCTGCTGCGCACCGCGCAGGTCGCCTACTCGCAGGGCTGGCGCCACATCAAGCTCTACTTCATGGTCGGGCTGCCGACCGAGACCGACGAGGACGTCGCCGCGATCGCCGAGCTCGGCATCGCCGTCTACCGCATCGCCCGCACGCACGGGAAGGCGAACAAGGTCACGCTCTCGGTCGGTGGGTTCGTCCCCAAGCCCCACACGCCGTTCCAGTGGGCCGCGCAGGACACGCCTGAGGAGCTCCAGCGCAAGCTCGCGCTGATCCGTCAGCTCATCCGCACGCACGATGGGATCAAGCTCCGCACCAACGACCCCGAGGAAGGGGTCATCGAGGGGCTGCTCGCGCGCGGCGACCGTCGCGTCGCCGCCGCCGTCGAGCGCGCCTGGCAGCTCGGGGCCCGCTTCGACGGCTGGCACGAGGTCCCCACGCTCGACCTGTGGCGTCGCGCGATGGACGAGACGGGTGTCGAGCTCGCCTGGTACTCGCAGCGCGAGCGCGACGAGGACGAGGTGCTGCCGTGGGACCACCTCGACAGCGGGCTCGAGAAGGGCTGGCTGTGGGAGGACTGGCAGGACGCACGCACCGCCGTGCAGCTCGACGACTGCCGCTGGTCACCCTGCTACGACTGCGGCGTGTGCCCTGGTCTCGACCTCGTGCATGACACCGGCTACCAGCCGGGTGCGCTGCTCCCGGTGATGCCGTCCGCTCCGGCCGGCCTCGGTGGCCCGGCAGCGGGCTCGCTCCCCACCAGCGCCGAGCGTTACGCGGCCGGCTCGACCCGCGGGGTGACGCGATGAGCGTGCGCTACCGGGTCCGATGGAGCAAGGAGGGTCGCACGCGCTTCGTGTCGGCCCGCGACCAGTCCTCGATCTGGGAGCGCGCCATCCGACGCGCGGACCTCCCGATCGCCTACTCGGAGGGCTTCACCCCGCACGCTCGGGTGTCGTTCCCCGATGCGCTCCCTGTCGGCGTCGCCTCCACCGGCGAGTACGCCGAGCTCACCTTCGCGGCCCCCATCCGGGCCGATGACGATCTCGCACGACTGTCCGCCACTCTTCCTGAGGGGATGGACATCCTGACCTACACCGAAGTCCCTGCAGGCGCGCCGAAACTCGCGAGCCTGCTCCGCGCGACCCTCTGGGAGCTCGTGTGGCCGCCGGTCGATACGACCGCGCTCACGACGCTCCTGGGGCGGCGATGCGCCACCATGCTCGCTGCGACGTCGCACGAGGTCGTCCGGCACCGTCATGACGGTGACCGCACCCTCGACGTCCGGCCTGCGGTGGTGTCGCTCGCGGTCGCCACGGGCCCGACCCCCGATGGGGCCGGTGCCCGCACCACACTCCGCGCGGTGCTCCGCAACGACGCTCCGACCATCCGTCCCGCCGATCTCCTCGTCGCGCTCTGCGACGGCGAGGTCGCCTCGCCCGCACTCGTCCGGAGGGTCGCCCAGGGCGTCCCGACCGCCGACGGTCTGGTCGAGGCGCTCGGTGGGGAGCTCGAGATGGTCCGGACCGACGTCGTCGTGGAGGCCGCTTAGCCCAGCGAGTCACCCATGTCCGAGAACGACCCGACCACCTCCGACGCCGGCGAGCCGGCCCAGCAGTCCACCGACACGCCGGTGAAGAAGGCCGCGAAGAAGACCACGAAGAAGGCCACGAAGGCCGTCAAGAAGGTGGCGAAGAAGGCCACCGCGACGACCACCGGTACGGCCACCGCGAAGAAGGCCCCGGCCAAGCGCGCGACGAAGAAGGCCACCGGTGCCGAGTCGGCCGCTACGACCGACGCTGCGACCGAAGCAGCACCGGCCGCGAAGAAGGCCGCTGCCAAGCGGACGACGGCGAAGAAGGCACCGGCGAAACGCGCGACGAGAGCGTCCGCAGGCGCATCCGACGCTGAGGCGGACACGTCCGCGTCCGCGGGAGCCACGTCGTCACCGACGGTGGCCGCGGACTCCTCCGGCGCGGACGAGCGGCAGCGGACGCGCACCCGGTCGCGCAGCCGTCGAACGGCCGATCCGGCCGCCGGCACGTCCGACGCTCCCAGCACGTCCGGCACGTCCGGTACGTCCGACGCCGAGGGATCGCGCGAGCGCGATCGTGACGGCGAGGACGGCGAGGACGGTGCGGGCGATGGCGCGCCGCGCCGTCGCCGTCGCGGTGGACGCGGGCGACGCGGCCGAGGCCGGTCGGGTGCTGCGCCCTCCGGTGACGATCAGCGCGGTGACGATCAGCACGAGGACGATCGGCGTGCGGACGGAGCGGACGACGAGGACGACGCGCCCGCCGGGAAGGCTGAGAAGGGTGCGAAGGGCGGCCGTGACGCTGCCCCGAAGAAGAAGCAGGCGAAGAAGAAGCAGAAGACCCGCAGCGACGATGACGGTGACGACGAGGATCGCATCCCGCGCGGCGGGACGCGCATGGCGGCGAAGAAGGCCCGTCGCAGCGGCGGCCAGGGTGCGACCCGTGGGGGTGGCAGCGGTGGCGGTCAGCGTCGCCAGGCCCGTCCCGGTGGGGTGACCGAGGAGGAGCGGCGGGCGATCCTCGCCGGTCCGCCGCGCACGATGATCGTCACGGCGAAGCCGGAGCGGACCCAGATCGCGGTCATGGAGGATCGCACGCTCGTCGAGCACTACGTCACGCGCGATGAGGACGTCACGTTCGTCGGCAACATCTACATGGGCCGCGTGCAGAACGTGCTGCCCGGCATGGAGGCCGCGTTCATCGACATCGGCAAGGGCCGCAACGGCGTGCTCTACGCCGGTGAGGTCCTCTACGACGAGATGGACCTCGATGAGGAGTCCGACCAGCGCATCGAGAACGTGCTCAAGCCCGGACAGAAGGTGCTCGTGCAGGTCACGAAGGACCCGATGGGCACCAAGGGGCCGCGGCTGACGATGCACCTCTCGCTCGCCGGGCGCTACGTCGTGCTCGCGCCGGACTCGAACCTCTTCGGCATCTCGCGCAAACTCACCGACACCGAGCGGGACCGTCTGCGGCGCATCGTGAAGGCCGCGAAGCCGGAGGGCCACGGTGTGATCGTGCGGACCGCTGCGGAGGGTGCGACCGAGGACGCGCTGACCGCTGACGTCGAGCGACTCGTCGAGCGCTGGCGCAAGGTCGAGGAGGCGGCAGCCAAGGCGAAGCCGCTCGAGGGGGTCTACGAGGAGCCGAAGCTCGTCGTCAAGGTCATCCGCGACATCTTCGGTCAGGACTTCGTGCGCTGCATCGTCGACTCCGACGAGCTGCACAGCCAGGTCCGCGACTACCTCTCCGAGGTCGCGCCCGAGCTCGTCGAGCGCATCGAGCTGTACGGCGCACCGACGGACGACGAGCGCTCGCAGGCTGCGGGTGCACCGTCGCTCGCGGCGGCGGAGGAGGCGCAGCGCGTCGCCGATGAGGCGGGCACCCCCGTGGAGGTGGTCTCTCCGGCCCAGCGGCGGCGTGAGCTGCCGGACCTGTTCACCGCGTTCGACGTCACCGACCAGTTGCGTCAGGCGATGAACCGCAAGGTCTGGCTCCCCAGCGGTGGCTACCTGATCATCGAGACGACCGAGGCGATGAAGGTCATCGACGTCAACACCGGCCGCTTCACCGGCGGCAGCGACTCGAACCTCGAGGAGGTCGTGCTCAAGACCAACCTCGAGGCTGCCGATGAGATCGTCCGCCAGCTGCGTCTGCGCGACATGGGCGGCATGATCATCATCGACTTCATCGACATGCTGCTCCGGGCGAACCAGGAGCAGGTCGTCCGACGGCTCAAGCGCGAGCTGCTGCGCGACCGGACCAAGACGCGGGTCTCGGACGTGTCGCGGCTCGGCCTCGTCCAGATGACGCGCAAGAACGTCAGCCAGGGCCTGGTCGAATCGTTCAGCACGAAGTGTGAGAAGTGCGACGGGCACGGCTTCATCGCGAACCTGACGTGATCGATGGGACGGACGTCGACGTGACGTCCGAGGAGGGATGCAGATGACGGACATGGCCGACATCGACACGCTCGTGGGCGAGCTGCGCGACGCCGCACCGAGCTGGATCGCGATGGGTATCGACGAGCGCATCGAGCTCCTCGAGGAGCTCGCGCGCACCATCCCTGCTGCGGGGGAGGGCTGGGCGATGGCCGCGGCCCAGGCGAAGGGCATCCGGCGCGACAGTCCCGCGATGGCGGAGGACTGGGGCTCGGGTGTGCTCGCCACGGTGCGCAACGTGACGCTGCTCGCATCGACGCTGCGCGACATCCGCGACACCGGTCGTCCCGCACCACCGGCCATCCGCCTCGACGACCGTGGGCACACCGTCGTCGAGGTGTTCCCCACCGAACCGCTCGACCGCGTGCTCTTCCCCGGCTTCACCGCGGAGGTCCGACTCGCCGCCGGCGTCACGCCCGAGCAGGCGCGTGAGCGCATGGGCCGCATCTACCACCCGGGTCATGTCAGCGTTCCGGAGGTCGCGCTCGTCCTGGGGGCGGGCAACGTGTCGTCGATCGGACCGATGGACGCGCTGACGCAGCTGTTCGCGGAGGACCGGGTCGTGCTGCTCAAGCTCAATCCGGTCAACGAGTATCTCGCGCCGCATCTCGATGTCGCCCTGCGGCCACTCATCCGGGGCGGCTGGCTGCGCCTGGTCACCGGTGGTCCGGACGTCGGGCGCGCGATCATCGACCACGAGGGCATCGACACCGTGCACCTCACCGGTTCGGATCGCACCTACGACGCGATCGTGTTCGGTGACGACGAGCAGGCGGCGGAGCGCAAGCAGCGTGGCACGCCGCTGCGCACCAAGCGCGTGACCGCGGAGCTCGGCAACGTGACACCGGTGATCGTGGTCCCCGGACCGTGGACCGCGCGCGACATCGCCTACCACGGCGACAACATCGCATCGATGCTCGTGCAGAACGGCGGCTTCAACTGCATCGCGGCGCGCGTCATCGTGCAGCATGCGGCCTGGTCGCGGCGTGCGGCGCTCAACGATGCGATCCGCGACTCGCTGCGGCGCGCCGAGCCGCGCACCGCCTACTACCCGGGCGCCCGCGACCGCTGGGAGCGCTTCACGGCGGCGCACCCGCAGGCCGAGTGGTTCGGCCCCGATGGAGAGGGTGACGTGCCGTTCACGTTCATCCCCGATCTCGACGCCACGAAGCGCGACGACATCGCCTTCACGACCGAGGCGTTCTGTGCGGTGTTCGGCGAGGTGCCGCTCGACGCGCCGCGCTCCGTGCCCGCGTTCCTCGAGCAGGCCGTCGACTTCTGCAACGACCGCCTGTGGGGCACGCTGTCCGCCTCGCTGATCGTCCATCCGCGCACCCTTGCGGACCCCGAGTCGCGCGAGGCCGTCGAGCGCGCGATCGACCGGCTCGCGTACGGCTCGGTCGTGGTCAACCACTGGTCCGCCGCGCCCTACGCGATGGTCTCGCCGCCGTGGGGGGCCGCACCCGGCGCCACCCCGTCCGACATCCAGTCGGGCGACGGCTTCGTCCACAACACCTACCTGATCGAGGACATCGCGAAGACGGTCGTGCGGGGCCCCTTCCGACCGGTCCTGCGCCCCCCGTGGTTCCACACGCACCGCACGCTCAACCGGCTGCTGCCGCGGGCCGTCCCGCTGATCGCCTCCCGCGCCCGCTGAGGCCGGGCGGGCGTGGTTGACCGCCCCTCACGGGCGGCGGTAGGCTCTCACTTCCGCTCAGGCGCTTCCGGCGGTCTCGACGTGGCAGCGACGCTGCCGCCGAGCCCCGCCGGTCGGACCTGTCCGCTCGACGAGCGGTGCGGGCAGCGCTGAGCACCAGCCCGACCGAGCATCGGCCCGGACCGGGTACCAGCCTGAACCGTGCTGCACTGAACGCGCCCGCGCGCGAACGAAGCCAGGAGTGCCCGTGTACGCCGTGATCGCAACCGGTGGCAAGCAGGTCCGTGTCGAGCAGGGTCAGGAGGTCCGCGTCGAGCTCATCGAAGGCTCGATCGGGGACCGCATCGACCTGCGTCCCGTCCTCGTCGTCGGTGACGATGGTGGCGTCGTGGCAGGGGAGGCCCTCACCGGCCGCTCGGTCGCCGCGACCATCACCGCCCACGACCGTGACGCACGCGTCCGTGTGTTCACCTACAAGAACAAGTCGCGCCAGCGCAAGCGCCGCGGCCACCGCCAGCACCGCACGACCGTCCGCATCGAGAACATCTGAGGTCAGCCGCGCCACGCGCGTCGGACCCGCACGGAAGGGATCACCATGGCAACCAAGAAGGGTGGAGGCTCGTCCAACAACGGGCGCGACTCCAACGCCCAGCGTCTCGGCGTCAAGAAGTACGCCGGTGAGGTGATCCGCACCGGAGGCATCATCGTCCGCCAGCGCGGGACCCGCATCCACCCGGGCGAGAACGTGGGCCGGGGCGGCGACGACACGCTCTTCGCGCTCGTCGACGGCAAGGTCAGCTTCCGCCGCTCGAAGGACCGCACCTTCGCCAACGTCGAGCCGAGCGAGGCCTGATCCGTCGGGCTCCACTGCGTCAGGGCGGCCCGTCGGGCCGCCCGTCGCATTTCGCAGCCATCCCCTGACATCGATCCTCGCAACGACCGCCCCGCAACGACCGCCCCGTCCCGCAACGCATCCGCACGCAGGAGCAGCAATGAACGCCCCCTCGTTCGTCGACGAGTGCACCGTGCACGTGCGCGGAGGCGACGGCGGGGCCGGTTCGGTCTCGTTCCGGCGTGAGGCGCACGTCCCGCTCGGAGGTCCCGATGGTGGGGACGGCGGCGAGGGCGGCTCCGTCGTCTTCCTCGCGGACACCAACGTCACCTCGCTCGTCGACCTCCACCGTGCGCCCCATCTCCGCGCCGACCGTGGCGGGAGCGGCAGCGGACAGGGGCGCACCGGTGCGCGCGGTGACGACCGCCTCGTACGGGTGCCCGTCGGCACGATCGTGCGCGACCTCGAGGGCCGGGCGCTGTCCGACCTGGACGTCGCCGGGCGACGCGTCATCGTCGCGCCGGGCGGTCGTGGTGGCCGCGGGAACCGGTCGTTCGCGAACCGCTTCCGCCGCATCCCCTCGTTCGCCGAGCGCGGCGAGCACGTCCCCGAGTCCATGCTGCGCCTCGAGCTGCGGCTGATCGCCGACGTCGGTCTCGTCGGGTACCCCTCGGCCGGCAAGTCCTCGCTCGTGCGCCGCCTGTCGGCCGCGACTCCGCGGGTCGAGGCGTGGCCCTTCACCACGCTCACCCCCCACCTCGGCGTCATGCGCGCGGGCGACCGTCCCGACGGATCGCCCATCGACGTGGTGCTGGCCGACGTCCCCGGTCTGATCGAGGGCGCGGCGGAGGGTCGCGGGCTCGGCAACCGCTTCCTGCGCCACATCTCGCGCTGCCGTGTGCTGCTGCACGTGCTCGACGCCGGGACCGCGGAGCCCGACCGTGACCCGGTCCGCGACCTCGACGTGCTGCTCGGTGAGCTCGAGGAGCACGACCCGGCCCTGCTCACGCGCCGTCAGCTCGTCGTGCTCAACAAGGTCGACCTGCCCGACGCCGTGACGATGGCGTCCATGGTGCGTGGCACGCTCGAGGAGCGGGGCTTCGAGGTGCTCGAGGTGTCCGCCGTGTCCGGTGTCGGACTCGATGCGCTGCGTTTCCGCCTCGGTCAGCTCGTCGATGAGCTCGGGCCGTCGCTCGAGGTCGACATCGAGCGCGACGGGGAACCGGTCGTGCTGCGCCCGCTCGGGCACGCCGCACCCGTGCGCATCGAGACGGAGGAGGACGGCGCGTTCCGCGTCGTCAGCGACCGCGTCGAGCGCTGGGTCGCGATGCTCCCCGTCGAGGAGCCCGGCGCGGCGCGCTACCTCCAGGGCAGGATGCGTCGCGCCGGCGTCGAACGCGCGCTCATCGCGGCCGGTGCGCGCCAGGGGGACACCGTCGTGATCGGTGACATCGAGTGGGCGTTCCGGCCCGAGATCGATGACCTGCCGCCCGAGGAGCGCGAGGCGGTGCTCGCCGGGGAGGCTGACGACCAGGACGCGGATCTCATCGCCGAGCTCGGTCTCGAGGTCGACGAGTGGCGCGAGGGCATCCGATGAGCGGACGGTTCGCAGCCCCATCGCTCGTCGTGGTCAAGGTCGGGTCGTCCTCGCTGCGCGACGCCGACGGGCATCTCGACCGTGAGCAGGTGCGTGCGCTCGCATCGCAGGTCGCGAGCCTGCGTGCGGAGGGCGTGCAGGTCGTCGTCGTGTCCTCGGGTGCGGTCGCCGCCGGCATGGGACGCCTCGGGCTCGCGCAGCGGCCGACGGACACCCCGACCCTGCAGGCCGCTGCCGCCGCCGGGCAGGGAGCGCTGATCCACGCGTACCAGCAGGTGCTCGACGAGCACGGTCTCACCGGCGCCCAGCTGCTGCTCAGCCAGGACGACTTCGTCATCCGCCGCCGCTACCTCAACGCGCGCACGTCGCTGCGCCGCCTGATCGAGCTCGGTGCGGTGCCCATCATCAACGAGAACGATGCGATCGCGACGGAGGAGCTCACCTACGGCGACAACGACCACCTCGCCGCGCTCGTCGCCTCGATGCTGGGCGCGCAGCTGCTCGTCCTGCTCAGTGACGTCGAGGGCATGCTCGACCGTCCACCCTCGCAGCCCGGCGCGACGCTGATCCGGGTCGTCGAGGATCCGGACAGCGTCGATCTCGAGCGCATCGGCGGCATCGGATCGGCCGTCGGCTCCGGCGGGATGCGCACGAAGATCGGTGCCGCGCAGGTCGCCGTGCGCAGCGGCATGCACGTCGTGATCGCGGACGCGCGCCGGCCCGACGTGGTCCTCGAGGCCGTCCATGGCGTGGACGTCGGGACGTGGTTCGTCGCGCGCGAGGGCCGCATGGAGGCGAGGCGTCTGTGGATCGCGTTCGCCCTGCGCGTGCGCGGCCACATCCGCGTCGACGCCGGCGCGGTCAAGGCGCTGCGTGGGGGGAGCGCCTCGCTGCTCGGGGTCGGCGTGAGCGGCTGCGACGGTGACTTCTCCGCCGGTGATGCGGTCGAGATCGTCGGACCCGACGGCCGTGTCGTCGCGCGGGGTCTGGTCGCCTACGACGCGGCCGATGTCGCACGGCTCGCGGGGCTCGCGACCGAGGCCGCCGTCGCGACGCTCGGAGCAGGCTTCGGCCGCGAGGTCGTGCACCGCGACGACCTCGCGATCATCGACTGACCTCTGACGCTCAGCGCGACGCTCGGCGCGCGACGCTCAGCGGGCCGGATCGAGCAGCAGCTTCCCGACGGTGCGCCGCGCCCGCAGGTCCTCGTGCGCACGGCGGGCGTCGCCCAGCGCGTACGTGTCACCGATGACGGCGCGCAGCTCGCCGCGCGCGACCAGATCGAGCAGCTCGGCCATGGGTCCGGCGAGCAGGCGGGCCGGATCGCGCATCGCGTGCACGAGCCAGAAGCCGATCACGCCCTGCGAGCGCACCGTGAGGGCGCCGAGGTCGACGGGTGGTGTCGGCTGGCGCGACGCCATGCCGTACATGACGAGCCGGCCGAACGGCGCGAGCGTCGCGAGGCACGCGGCGGTCGTCGGTCCGCCCGTCATCTCGAGCACGACGTCGCTGCGTCCGCCGCACGCCTCGCGGATCGCGGCGGTCAGGTCCTGCTCGCCGCTGTCGACGGTCGCATCCGCACCGAGCTCCGCGGCCAGTGCGCGCTTCTCGGGGCTCGAGGCGACCGCGACGACGCGGCCGGCACCGAACGTGCGGGCGAGCTGGACGGCGAGCGTCCCGACCCCGCCCGCGGCCGCCATGACGACGACGGTCTCGCCGGGCTGGATGCGCGCCGAGGTCCGCAGGATGTGCCAGGCGGTCGTGCCCTGCAGCACGAGCGCGCAGGCCGTGCCGTCGTCGACGCCGTCGGGCACGTCGAAGGTGGTCGCGAGGGGCGCGGCTGCACGCTCGGCGTAGCCGCCACCGGCGAGCAGCGCGACGACGCGGCGTCCACCGATGCGTCCTGCCGCCTCGACGCCGGGGATGAAGGGGAGCGTGGTGGGCGCGAGGTAGGTGTCCTCCGCCTGATGCGTGTCCGCGAAGTTGATGCCTGCCCGGTCGACATCGAGCAGCGCCATGCCGGCTCCGATGACCGGCTCCGGGGCGTCGTCGACGACCTCGAGCACCTCAGGACCACCGAACCGGGTCACCCGCACCGCACGCATCATCATCCCTCTCCGGCCCCCCACGAGGCAGCCTGCTCGAGTGGACCGTAGCGGTGGGCGGCCGGGCCGAGCGTCGTGGTGGGGTGGCGTAGCCTCGTGGGGACAACGGTCAGGAGCAGTCGTGAGGGACGCGTCGGAAGGGCTCGAGCGGGCCTTCACGGGGGTCGAGGACGTCCGTGAACGGCTCGGGGCCACCGGGTACCTCGCTGACGATGCGACGTCGACGGTCGTCCATCTCGCGGGTCGGCTCGGCAAGCCCGTGCTCGTCGAGGGTCCTGCGGGCGTGGGCAAGACGGAGCTCGCCAAGGCCGTCGCCAGCGCGCTCGATGCGGACCTCGTCCGGTTGCAGTGCTACGAGGGGCTCGACGAGGCGCGCGCGCTGTACGAGTGGGACTACAAGAAGCAGCTGCTGCGCATCCAGCACGCGACCGCGGGCGACGGTGATGGCGGCTGGCAGGACGTGCACGACGACCTGTTCGGTGAGGAGTACCTGCTCGAGCGGCCGTTGCTTCGTGCGCTGCGCGCCGAGCGCGACACGGTGCTGCTCATCGACGAGGTCGACAAGGTCGACGTCGAGTTCGAGGCGCTGCTGCTCGAGATCCTCTCCGACTTCCAGGTCACCATCCCCGAGCTCGGCACCGTCCGCGGACGACGTCCCCCGTTCGTCGTCCTCACGTCCAACGCGACGCGCGAGCTGTCCGAGGCGCTGCGGCGCCGCTGCCTCTACCTCCACCTCGAGTATCCGTCGATCGAGCGTGAGCGGGCCATCGTCGCCGCACGCGTCCCCGACGCGCCGGCCGCGCTGACCGACCAGGTCGTGCGGGTCGTACGGTCGCTGCGCGCCCTCGAGCTGCGCAAGCCGCCGTCGATCTCCGAGACGCTCGACTGGACGCGGGCGCTCCTCGAGCTCGGTGTCACGTCGATCGACGAGTCGACGATGTCATCGACGTTGACCGTGCTGCTCAAGCATCACCGCGACCTCGAACGGGCCGCCGGGCACCTCGGTGCCGTCACGCGCCCCGACGCGGGGTAGCGGGTGCCCGCAACGGACCAGGCCCGCGACCAGGCCCGTGATGAGGCCCGCGACGACCGGCGTGTCGTCATCATCGCGCTCAGCGTCATGGTCGCGCTCGTCCTGTTCGGGGTCGGGTTCGGTTCGCTGTTCGCGGCGACGAACTGCCGTCAGCTGCGTCCGATCGCGCTCGAGCAGCCCATCGCGGCGCTCGCAGGCGACGACGCCCGTGCGCTGCTCGCCGACGAGGGTCTCGCGACCACGGCGCTCACCGCCGCCGAGGGTCTGCTCGGTCCGCTCGTGAGCGTGGTGCGGCTCCCGCTGGAGGTGCCGCTGCGCATCGGCCCCGTCGGACCGCTGCGCGCAGCGGACGGTGGGGTGCTCGTCACCGGTGACGGGGTCGTGCGTGTCGACGTGTCGGGCGACGTGGTCGCCGGCGCCACGTTCCGGCGCCCCGTCACGGTCGTGGGCGACGGCAGCGCCGTGTACGCGCTCGTGGTCGGCAACGCGCTGACCGGCCAGGTCGATGCGCTGCGACCGCTCATCCCTGGTGCGACGGCCGGCTCGACGGACTTCGCCGCCGGCACCTGTGTCGACACCTCCGCGGTCGGGTCCCCGCTCTCGTTCCTCCACGACGCACGTGAGGGCACGATGCTCGGGCTGCGCACCGACGAGGACGGCAGCGACGCCGTGCTGGAGCTGCGCGACCCGGTCCGAGGACGCGTCTGGGCACCCTTCGTCGAGCTGCCGCGGGCACCTGCGGGGCTGCAGGGCTCACGGACCTCGGGTGCGATCGGACCCGACACGGTCGTGATGGTCCGGCGTCTGGAGGCGCAGGGCATCGCCGAGGGTGAGGCGACGGCCGCTGCGGTGCGCGCGCTCGTGCGGACCGACGCGACGCTGCGCTGGGAGCTGTCCGCGGCGAGCGTGCGGGACGCGCTCGCCGGCGCGGTGGACGCCTCCGGGACGGCCCGTGGGCTCGCCGAGGAGCGGACGCTGCGGCTCGAGGTCGCCAACGTCGACGCGGACGTCGCCCTGGTCACCGTGCAGCCCGACGTCGCACCCGACGCGCTCCTGCCCCGCCCGACGTTCGGGCCGCTCGGGGTGCTCGCGGGGCCCGACCCGCGCACGGTGACGCTCGTCATCGCGCTGCACGACGGCGCCATCGTCGACGTCATCGTCGGCCCGGCGCCGAACGGGCGCGACGGCGTTGAACGCGACGCGACGCTCGCTGAACTGGCTGCGGCGGGTGTGGACGTGACCGACGTGCGGTCCGACGAGCGCGGCACGTGGCTGCTCGTCGGCCGTGGCCTCGCACGCTTCGGAGGCTGACGCGCATGGCCCGCGCACCCGGAGGACCGCACGCGCCCACCGAGGAGGGCGACACGGTCCTCGGTGCGGCGATCCTCGACCGGCTGACGGCGTTCGCGGCCGCGATGCGTCGCGCCGGGATCCCCGTGACCCAGGCGGAGACGCTGGACGCCGTGCGGGCGCTCGCGGTCATCGACCTCGGCGAGCGTCGGCAGGTGCGTGAGACGCTCGCGGCCGTCTCGCTGACCTCCGGTGCGCAGCGCCCGACGTTCGATGCGCTGTTCGACCTGTTCCTCCCACCGCGCGTCGGTGCCGGTGGCGCGACGGACGCGCAGGGGGGAGCGGACGCCGACGGTCAGGCCGACGATCGTGCGGCCGGGACGGCCGGCGACGACGAGCCGCAGGACCCCGAGGCGTTCGTCGAGGAGCTGCTGCGCCGGCTGCTCGACGGTGACGAGGAGGACGTGCGCCGGCTCGCGCGTGAGGCCGTCGACCGTTTCGGTCGACTCCCGGGCAGCGCGAGCGGCGGGGGGCGCGGCGAGGGCGGCTGGTTCCGCTACCGCGTGCTGCGCGCCGTCGACCCGACGCGCATCCTCGAGGAGCTGATGCGACGCGGCGTCGACGACCCCGACACCATCGGTGCGCTGCAGCTGCGCCTCGCACGTGACGAGATGGAGGCGCGCGTACGCCTGCTCGTCCAGGAGATCGATGCGGAGGTGCGGCGTCGGGCGGCCGCGGACCGCGATCCGCAGGCCATCGCGCGCTCGACGGTGCCCGCAGCGCTCGAGGAGCTCGACCTGCTGCATCTCAGCGCCGAGCAGCAGACGGAGCTGCGTCGCCGGATCCGCCCGCTCGCCCGCCGGCTCGCCGCCCGCTCGGCCGTCCGGCGCCGCCGGGGTCACGACGGGACGCTCGACGTGCGCAGGACGGTGCGGCGCGCGATGTCGACGGGCGGCGTGCCCTTCGATCCGGCGTTCCGGCCGCGCAAGCCCCACCGTCCCGAACTGTTCCTGCTGTGTGACGTGTCCGGCTCGGTCGCGACGTTCGCGCGCTTCACGCTGCTGCTCGTGCACGCGATGCAGGAGGAGTTCGCCGGGGTGCGCTCGTTCGCGTTCGTCGACGCGCTCGACGAGGTCAGCCACCTCTTCGACGGCGAGGACGTCGAGGCCGCCGTCGCACGCCTGATGAGCGAGGCGCGCATCGTCTGGGCGGACGGACACTCGGACTACGGCCGGGCGCTGGGCACGTTCGTCGAGCGGCACGGCCACGAGGTCACCGCACGCTCGACGGTGCTCGTGCTGGGTGACGCCCGCACCAACTATCGTCACCCCAACGCGCAGGCGCTGGAGCGTCTCCAACGCCGGGCGCGACGTGTGTGGTGGCTCAACCCGGAGCCGCGCAGCGCCTGGGACACCGGAGACTCGGTGGCCTCGTCCTACGCCCGCTACGTCGAGGAGATGGTCGAGGTGCGCAACGTCCGCCAGCTCGCCGCGTTCGTCGAGCGCTTCGCATGAGCGCGGACCAGGGCGACGTCACGCGGCCGCGCCGCATCGGCCTGGTCGGCGGCAGCTTCGATCCGCCGCACCTGGGGCACCTGGTCGTCGCCGAGTGCGCCCGCGTCGAGCTCGGTCTCGACGAGGTCCGGCTGCTCGTCGCCGGATCGCCGTGGATGAAGTCGACCGTCTCGGACGCTGCGGACCGCGTCGCGCTCGTGGAGGCCGCGGTCGCTGACGCGCCGGGACTCGTGTGCGACGCCCGCGAGGTCGATCGCGAGGGGCCGACGTTCACTGCGGACACGCTCGCCGAGATCCGCGCGGAGGAACCCGACGCCGAGGTGTTCTTCGTGCTGGGCGAGGACGCCGCCGCTGCGCTGCCGGAGTGGGAGCGCGTCGAGGACGCGTTCGCGCTCGCCACGTTCGTCGTGGTGACCCGTCCGGGGAGCGTCCCGCCCGATGAGTCGACGCTGCCCGGCCCGGTCGTGCACCTCGAGATCCCGCAGCTGCGCGTGTCCTCCACCGACCTGCGGGCACGCTTCGCCCGTGGTGGCGCGACACGCTGGCTGGTCCCGCTCGCCGTCGACGACGAGATCCGTCGGCGCGGGCTCTATGGCGCTCCGCCACCGGCCTAGGCTCGCCCCTTCCTGGTGGTGCGGGCAGCGGCCCGAGCCACGCGACGAGTGCACGAGGAGACGGCGTGCCGGCATCCGACGAGGCGGTGGCCCTTGCGGTCGTCGCGGCTGCGGCCGCTGAGGACCGCAGCGCCACCGAACCGGTGATCCTCGAGGTCGCCGACGTGCTCGTCGTCGCCGACCTGTTCCTCGTCGTGTCGGTGTCCAACGAACGCCAGCTCGGTGCGGTCGCGTCCGCCATCGAGGGGGCTCTGCACGTCGAGGGCCGCCGGCCGCTGCGTCGTGAGGGCGTCGCGAGCTCCGGCTGGGTGCTGCTCGACTTCGGCGACCTCGTCTGTCACGTGCTGCACACCGAGCAGCGCGACTTCTACGCGCTCGAGCGGCTGTGGGCCGACGTGCCGCACCGCGACGCGCGTACGGGCGCGGTGCTCGACGCCGCATGAGCGTGCGTCGGCTGCTGCTCGTGCGCCACGGCGAGTCGGTCTGGAACGTCGAGCAGCGCGTCCAGGGCCACGAGTGCCGTGGCCTGACCGATGCCGGTCACGTCCAGGCCCAGCGCACCGCCGAGGTCATCGGTGTCCACTTCGCAGGGGCCACGCTCGTCACCTCCGACCTCGGACGCTGCCAGGACACGGCCGCACCGATCGCGGCGGCGCTCGGGGTCGTGCCGAGCGTCGACCCGGTCCTGCGCGAGCGCCACTTCGGGCGCTGGGAGGGGCTGACGCGAGAGGGACTCGAGCTCGACGACCCCGGACGCTTCCGCCGCTGGCGCGCGGGTGAGGACGTCATCGGTGAGGTCGGTGGGGAGAGCGACGTCGAGATCCGGGCGAGGGCCGCACGCGTGTTCGCCGCGCTGCTCGGCCCCGGCTCGGACGATGGCTCCGGCTCCGGCTCCGGCTCGGACGATGCGCCGCGGACCGTCGTCGCCGTCACCCACGGCGGCACGATCTGGTACGGGGTGCACGAGCTGCTGCGCTTCGCCGGCTACCGCCTGGGTGCCGTGCACAACGCGTCGCTGACCGAACTCGTCCTCGGTGGTCGTGGTCCGGCAGGGCTCGACCCTGAGCTGCCGCAGCTGGCGCGCTTCAACGAGACCTCGCACCTCGGCTGAAGGGCCTCGGCGGGAGCCGTCCGGGCCCCCACGCGAAGCGCCCCGCACGGTGGCGGGGCGCTTCGACGAGTTCGGTGAGGGTGGACCGGATGGGATTTGAACCCACGACCCCCTCCATGCCATGGAGGTGCGCTGCCAGGCTGCGCTACCGGCCCTCGCGCATGCGGGAGGACCCGATGCGAAGCGGCAAGCCTACCGTCCACGCCCCCGCCGAGCGCCCACGGGAGCTCGCGAGCGCCCACGGGAGCCCACGGGCAGCCGCGAGCGCCCACGGGAGCGATGAGGGGGAGCGCTAGTCTCGCGAACGTCCGCCTCCCGTCCTCCGGAGCTCCCTTGCAGACCGAGCGCTACGACCCGTCCTCCTTCGAGGAGCGCCTCGCGCAGCGCTGGGAGGCCGAGCGGACCTCGTCGCTGACGCCTCCGGCCGCGGACACGGAGCATCAGGGCGCGCTGGACACCTTCTACGCGCTCACGATGTTCCCCTACCCGTCGGGTGACCTGCACATGGGGCACGCGGAGATCTTCACGATCCACGACGCGCTGGTGCGGCATCTGCGCATGACCGGCCACCGGGTGCTCAACCCGATGGGCTGGGACGCGTTCGGGCTGCCGGCGGAGAACGCGGCCCGCCAGCGCGGCGCGGACCCGAAGGCCTGGACCTACGCGAACATCGAGGAGCAGCGGCGCACGATCGTGCGGCTGGGCTACTCGTTCGACTGGGACACGGTGCTGCGCAGCTGCGACCCGGAGTACTACCGCTGGACGCAGTGGGTGTTCCTCGAGCTGTTCGACGCGGGCCTCGCCTACCGCCGCGAGGCGCTGGTGAACTGGGACCCGGTCGACCGCACGGTGCTCGCCAACGAGCAGGTCATCGACGGTCGCGGCGAGCGTTCGGGCGCGCTCGTCGAGCGCATCCCGCGCACGCAGTGGTTCTTCCGCATCACCCGCTACGCGGACGAGCTGCTGGACGGTCTGGACACGATCGACTGGCCGGACCGGGTCAAGAACGCCCAGCGCGCGTGGATCGGCCGCAGCGAGGGTGCGGAGGTCACGTTCACGACCGCCGACGACGGCACCGAGGTGCTCGTCTACACGACGCGTCCCGACACGCTCTACGGCGCCACCTACTTCGTGTTCGCACCGGAGCATCCGCTGGTCGTCGCGCGCATGGCCGGCGACGCCGACTACGACGCGTTCCGCGAGGAGGTGTCGCGTCGCAGCGACGTCGAGCGGCTCAGCGGCTTCGGCGACGAGGAGGAGGCCGCAGGTGCGCGGCGCGCGAAGCGTGGCATGCGCCTGTCCTTCGACGTCGTCAACCCCGTCGACGGATCCGTGCTGCCCGCCTACGCGGCCGACTACGTGCTGATGGACTACGGCACCGGCGCGATCATGGCGGTCCCGGCGCACGACCAGCGCGACCTCGACTTCGCCCGGCAGGAGGGCATCGAGGTCCGCGTCGTCATCGCACCCGACGACGGCAGCACGCTCGACGCGGCCACGATGACCCAGGCGTGGTCGGGCGACGGCACGACGGTGAACTCCGGCCCCTACGACGGGCTGGCGTGGCCGGAGACGAAGCGGCGCATCACCGCCGACCTCGAGGCGCAGGGCAAGGGCCGCGCGACGGTGAACTTCCGCCTGCGCGACTGGCTGATCTCGCGCCAGCGCTCCTGGGGTGCGCCGATCCCGATCGTGCACTGCCCCGACTGCGGTCAGGTCGCGGTGCCGCGCGAGCAGCTGCCGGTGCGGCTGCCCGACGACCTCGACTTCACCGTGCCCGGCTCCCCGCTCGACCTGCACCCGACGTTCAAGCACGACGTCGTCTGCCCGGCGTGCGGCAACGAGGACGCGGTGCGCGACGTCGACACGATGGACACGTTCGTCGACTCGTCGTGGTACTTCCTGCGCTTCCTCGATCCGACCTCGGAGGTGCACGCCTGGCCGCGTGACGCCGCGACGCACTGGCTGCCCGTCGACCAGTACACGGGTGGCGTCGAGCACGCCATCCTGCACCTGCTCTACAGCCGCTTCTTCGTCAAGGCCCTGCGCGACCTCGGGCACCTGGCTGCCGACGAACCGTTCGCCCGCCTGCTCAACCAGGGTCAGGTCATCATGGGCGGCAAGGCGATGTCGAAGAGCCTGGGCAACCTCGTCGCACCCAAGGCCGTCTACGAGGAGTACGGGGCGGACACGCTGCGCGCGACGATGCTGTTCGCCTCCGCGCCCGAGGACGACATCGACTGGGCGGACGTGTCACCGACCGGCATGCACAAGTGGCTCTCGCGCGTGTGGCGGCTCAGCGTCGAGCATCTCGCCCGGGTCGCGGAGTCGGGCGGTGCGGAGCGCGTCGCGTCGGGCGGCGAGGACGCGGAGCGTGCGCTCGACGTGCGGCGTGCGAGCGCCGTCGCCGTCGAGGCTGCGGGCCGCGAGTACGCGGCACGCAAGTACAACACGGCGATCGCCCGCATGATGGAGCTGACGAACACGCTCAACGACGTCCTGCGCACCGGTGAGGCCGCGCCCGTCGAGCGTGCCGTCGGCGAGTCGCTGCGCGCGCTGCTCCTGCTGCTCGCCCCGATCGCACCGTTCCTCACCGAGGAGCTGTGGGGACGCATGGGGGAGGCGGGATCGGTGCACGACCAGGCCTTCCCCGTCGCCGACCCTGCGCTGCTCGTGCGCGACGAGATCGAGGTGCCCGTCCAGGTCAACGGCAAGCTGCGCGGCCGGGTCGTCGTCGCACCCGGGACCGACCGTGATGCGCTCGAGGCGGCCGCCCGCATCGAGGTCGCCGCCCACCTGACCGGCGAGGTCATCAAGGTCGTCGTCGTGCCCGACCGCATGGTCAACCTGGTCGTGCGCGGCTGACCCTGCGCGGTCCGGCCCGGTCCGCTGCGGTCCGGCCCGGTCCGCCCGGTTCTCCACAGGTCGCGCAGCAGCGCTTCCGTCGTGCGGTGGCGTGGGTGACGCTGCGCGCATGATCGACGACCCTGAGCTCGACCCGGACCTCGATCCGGGAGCCGCACCGCGCACGCGGCGCGGCCGGCGGCGTGACGACCACTCCGACCGCCTCCCGTCCCGACCGCCGCGAGCGATCGAACTGGCCGGACGGGCCGAGCCGACGGAGCCGACGGAGCCTGCCGAGCCGGCCGAGCAGGTCGGACCCGGCTGGGGCGACCCGTTCGCGGACCTTGCGAGCCTCAGCGACCCCGAGGGGCGCGGCGCGGTCGTGTTCGATCCGTGGCCGGTCGACGATCCCGGCCTTGACCTCGAGGGCCCGGTGGGGGCTCGCGAGCCGGCCGCCGCGCCGAGGTCAGCGGCACGGCGCGGCCCGCTCCTGCTGACGCTGCTGCGACCGTGGTTCGATCCGCGGCCGGGCGAGCTGCGTGGGGCGATCCTGCTCCTCAGCGTCGGTCTGGCCGTGTCGTCGGCGCTGTGGTTCGACGCGTCGCGGCGCCCGCAGCTGCTGCTCGCAGCTGATCCGCCCGCTCCGCTGACCCAGCCGGCTGCCGGAGCCGGCGGGGCGCCACAGGGTCCGGGCCGTGCCGACGGCTCGGACGGCTGGGGGCTGTCCGCGGACGCGGCCGTGCCGCGCGGACCGGTCGTGCACGTCAGCGGCGCGGTCGAACGGCCCGGTGTCGTCACCGTCGCCGACCGGGCGCGCGTCGCGGACGCGATCGACGCGGTCGGGGGAGCGATGCCCGATGCGCAGCTCGACCGGCTCAACCTCGCCCGCATCGTCGAGGACGGGGAACGCATCCACGTCCCGCGGGTCGGTGAGGACGCGCCGCCGCCCGACGAGCCGGCCTCCCGCGGCGTGCTCGCCGACGGCCGCATCGACCTCAACGCCGCCAGCCAGGCGGAGCTCGAGACCCTTCCCGGTGTCGGACCGGCCCGCGCGCAGGCGATCATCGCGGAGCGCGAGGCCCGACCCTTCCGCGTCCCTGGCGACCTCCGCCGCGTGCCCGGGATCGGTGAGGTGACGTTCCAGCGGCTCGCGCCGTTGGTCGCCGTGCGGTGAGCGTCGGCGGGCCGCCGCTCGACCCTGATGACGTCGTCCCTGCACCTGCGGCGGAGATCCTCGGCCCGCTCGGGCTGCTCGCCCCTGTCGGGCTGGTCGCGGGCCGTGGGGTCGCGGTGCTCCACGACGCCGGGCTCACGCGCGTGCTCGCCCTGCCCGTCGCGCTGCTGGCCGGCGCGACGCTGCTGCTCAGCGTGCTCGCCCTGCGTGCGGGGCGCGAGCGGACGGCCGCGGCCAGCGTGCTGCTGGCGATGGTGCTCGTCACGTCGGCCGGCGTCCTGCTGCGGCTCGACACGTTCGAACGCGGGCTCGTGCCGGCCCTCGTGGACCGCGGTGGCACGGCCGACATGGAGGTGAGGGTGGCCGCCGAGCCGCGCAAGGGGACGCTCGGCTGGCAGACCGTGCTGGTCGTCGCGGCGGTCGACGGGGTGGCGACCCGCGAGCGCGTGGCAGCGGTGCTCGAGACCGCACCGGCGCTGGGCGATCGGCTGCGCATCGTGGCGAGCGTGCGTCCGCTGCCCGACGGCGGCTACGGACGCTGGCTCACCCAGGCGCATGCGGTCGCGCTGCTCGACGTGCGCGAGATCGAGGTCGTGGGGCGTCCCGGAGGGCTGAGCCGTGCCAGCGAGCACGTCCGCCAGCGCATCCGCACGGCAGCCACGCGGCACCTGAGCGAGGCGAACGGCGGGCTGCTCGTCGGCTTCGTCACGGGCGACACGCGCCTGCTGCCCGACGTGGCCGGTGACGCGATGCAGGCGACCGGGCTGAGCCACCTGACCGCGGTGTCGGGTTCGAACACGGCCATCCTGCTGACGGGCGTCGCTGGCCTGCTGAGCCTGCTGCGGGTCGGGGCGCGGCTGCGCTGGAGCGTGCTGGCGCTGACCGTGCCGTGGTTCGCGTTCCTCACGCGCCTCGAGCCGAGCGTGCTGCGTGCGGGCACGATGGCGCTGCTCGTCATCGCCGCGGCCGTGCATGGCGTCGCGCGCGACGCACGGCACCTGCTCGCCGGCGCCGTGCTCCTGCTCGTGCTCATCGACCCGATGCTGACGTGGTCGCTCGGACTGATGCTCTCCGCCGGCGCGACGCTCGGCGTGCTCGTCGTCGCGCCCGTGATCACCCGTCGACTCGAGCGCCGTCTGCCCCGCGCCGTCGCAGGGCTGCTCGGCATCACGCTGGGCGCGCAGCTCGCCGTCTCACCCGTGCTGCTGCTGAGCTTCGGAACCATCGAGTGGGTCTCGGTGCCGGCGAACCTGCTGGCGGTCCCGGTCGCAGCGATCGGCGCGACCATCGCATTCGTCGGCAGCGCGGTCGCGCTCGTCCATCTCGGCGCCGCCTCGAGCGTGTTCGCGCTCGCCGGGCCGGCGGCCGCGTCCGTGCTGTGGGTGGCACGCGTCGGCGCGCGCTTCACGGGTGGCCCGACGCTGCCGGAGTCGCCCCTGCTGCGAGCAGCGAGCGTCGCGGTCCTCGGGATGCTCGCGGTCGCGGTCAGGCGAGTCCGCTGGCGGACCCGCAGCACGCAGTGAACGCTCGCGCGCCCAAGAGCGGCGGTAACGGGGCGCCAGAGTTCTCGAGAGGCAACCCCAGCGATTCCTCTTCAGCTGGCCGCCCGACAGCGCTGGGGATGGTGGATGGTGGCCTGCGGTCGTGAGCGAAGCGCTGTATATTCCGCCCATCTTCGGGTTGCCCCGCCTAGGCCTTGAGTCGCATCCTCGTTCCTGGGCGGGTCGACCCGAGAGCCTCCCATGTCACGCACTGTCGTTCGCCCGCTGTTCCCTGTGTTCGATACATCGTCGCGTCGGCACGTCCGGGCTTCGCACCTCCCATCGACGGGCCCCCGGCAGCTCATGGCGGGCACTCTCGGCGCTGCCCTGATCGCACTGATGGTCGTCGCCGCAGTGACGCTCGGTGTGCCAGCATCGCCAGCATCGGCCACAACCACGACCGAAAACTGCACGACAGCCGGAAGTCCGACAGGCACGTTTACGATCGTCAACAATGTTGTGACCAGTAGTGACGGGTGCACAGGCACGGCTGACCATCCCAGCGATGGTGACATCGATTGGAAATGTGGCCTTCAAGAACAGTTCATTGATGTTGGTGACGTTCACAGCGGACTCCGCGTTGCGGACAATCCTCTACGGGGCCTTTGATGGTTCGGGTCTGACGTCAATCCAGATTCCGAAGTCGGTCACGTCGATTGGAACATTTGCGTTCGCATCAACCTCTGCCTTGGTGTCGGTAACCTTCGAATCGAACTCAGAGTTGCTGACAATCGGTGAGGGCGCTTTCACAAACACGGGACTGCGGTCAGTCGTTATCCCGCAGTCGGTGACCACGATCGGAGTTATGCCTTCAAGGACAATGGCTCTCTGACGTCTGTGCGGTTCGAGGGCGACGAACCCACAGTCCTTTTTGGTGCACAAGTCTTCGATAATGCTGGGCCTGGCGTGACGTTCACGGTCGGTCTCATGGCGACGTTCTCGGTCGACTCAGACGGATTCTGGAAGGGTCTCTTCCTGGTGCGCGCTGCTGCCCCCTCTGTCCCGGTCGCTGCTGCATCCGACCCGGTCGGTCCGGTGCTCGCCTGCATGCCGGGAGGCCCACCGGCCGTGGGTGCGCTGGTGACCTGCACGGTCACGGGTGGTGATGCGGGCATCGACATCCTGTGGCGTGCCGCCTACAACCCGGTGATCGCTGAGGCTGGCGTGACGCTCGACGCGGCGGGTGCAGGGACGTTCAGCTTCGTCGTGCCTGCGGCGGCGTTCGGGCAGCCGATCACGGTCGAGCTGGTGGACTGGGCAGCACCCGTGTCGCTCGGGGTGTCGGGCGGTCCGGTGCCGACGTCGGTTCCTTCGGGTGAGGGTCCGGTGCCGGTGTGGCCGCTCGGGCTGCTCGCACTCGCGGGCGTGCTGGTGCTGCGTCGCCGTGCGTTCGGGCCTGCCGGAGGCTGACGACGTTCGTCTGTCTCGCAGGTGCCCGTCGGGAGCGTTCCGGCGGGCACTGGCAGGCGCACGCGCAGGGCCCGCCCGTCCTGCTGATCGTCCTGCTGGTCCTGCTGCGCACGGGTGCGTGCCCGGGGAGTGTGCGCAGCGTCGGGTCGCGTCCCTAGGCGCCCCGTTCTGATTGACGGCTCCCGGTGTCGGGCGGTTCGTCTGCAGATGTGCTGGAAGCGAAGGGCGTGCCCGATCCCTTCGGATCGGTGAGTGCTGCGCCTGGTCGGGTTCGGGTGTGGCGTGTGGCGGGTGGCGTGTGGTGTCGCACTAGTACGACACTTGCGGTGCGAAGGGTGCGCCGTAGCCGTTGAGCACTACGGTCGTCCGCGTCGTTGATAGGGGCTTCTCCGAGGCATCCAAGGCGGCCTGACCGTGTCAGGAGCCGTCATGTCACGGATCTCTCGAACACTCAGCGTGGTCTGCTGCACCGCTGTCATCGCCGCAGTGACGGTGAGTGTGCTGGCAGCACCAGCATCGGCCACCACCACGACCGTCGACTGCACGACAGGCGGGGCGAAGACAGGAACATTCACGATCACTGTCGCCAGCGACCCGGCGTCCACTGTTGTGACCGGGCATGACGGGTGCAAAGGTGCCGTGATCATCCCGGATGGGGTCACGTCAATCGGGGATGACGCGTTCAACGCTGCGGAAGTGACGTCGATTGTGATCCCGGATTCGGTGACGTCAATCGGGGGGCAAGCGTTTTTTGAATCGGCTCTGACATCAGTGACGTTCGAAGGCGATGCTCCCGATGTTGGGACAGATGCTTTTGGAGATGTTGCGGATGGCGCGACGGTCAACATCGGTTATGCGGCGGTCGGGTTCGGTGTGGCCGACACTTGGAACGGTCTTATTGTTGTTCGAGCGCTGGAAGCGTTGACGCCAGACATCGGTACGCCGGTGCCGACGGCATGTGGGTTCACAGTGAGCGTGAAGAACTATGACAGCGCTTACACATGGGACACGGTGCTGGGCGTCGGATCGCTGATGCCGGGCGTCGCGTCGCCTCCGACGTGGGGCGGGGCAGTGACAGGTCTTGCGCCTGGTCAGGAGGTGACGCTGAGGGTGACCACGACGCGTGCCGGGTCCGACTCGGGTTCAGCGGAAGTGACGGGTAGGGCGTTGAGTGCGGAGGCTGCGCCGGAGGCTGCGCCAGGAGATGGTGCGATTGCGGGTGCAGCTGGTGACGAATCAGGGTCATCGGTGGCGTTGTCCGCTGACGGTCTCACCATGGCCATCGGCGCCCCCGCGGCGAACGACGATGCGGGGCTCGTGCGCATCTACCGGTGGAACGGCAGCGACTGGGTTCAGCGTGGTTCTGACATCGTGGGGGATGCCGACGACGACGAGTTGGGACGGTCGGTGGCGTTGTCGGCTGACGGTCTCAGCGTGGCCATCGGTGCCCCGGGGCGAACTCAAGACGGGGCTCGTGCGCATCTACCAGTGGTGCAGCAGCGAATGGGTTCAGCGTGGTGGCGACATCGACGGCACGGCCGGAGGCGCTTGGTCAGGCTCGTCAGTGGCGCTATCTGATGACGGCCTGACCGTGGCCATCGGCGCCCCGAGAACGAGACAGGAACTCATGAAGGAGCGCGTGCGCGTCTTCCGGTATGACGGGAGCAACTGGGATCACCGTGGTGGCGACATCGTGGGCATAGCCAACGACTATTTGGGCTCCTCGGTGGCGTTGTCCGCCGATGGGAACACCGTGGCCATCGGCGCTCCCGAGGCGAACTCCCTTGCGGGGTATGTGCGCGTCCTCCAGTACGACGCGGGCGGTAGCGCCTGGGTTGCGCGTGGCTCCGACATCGACGGCGGGGCGGGCGACGTATTGGGCGTCTCGGTGGCGTTGTCCGCCGATGGGAACACCATGGCCATCGGCGCTCCCGAGGCGAACGCGGCGAAAGGGTATGTGCGCGTCCTCCAGTACGACGCGGGCGGCAGCGTCTGGGTTTTGCGTGGCTCCGACATCGACGGCGGGGCGGGCGACTATTTGGGCCTCTCGGTGGCGTTGTCCGCCGATGGGAACACCATGGCCATCGGCGCCCCCCCCGATGCATACGACGTCGCGGGATATGTGCGCGTCCTCGAGTACGACGCGGGCGGCAGCACCTGGGTCCAGCGTGGTTCTGACATCGTGGGCGGAGCCGCCGACGACGAGTGGGCTTCTCGGTGGCGCTGTCCGCCGACGGTCTCACCATGGCCATCGGCGCTCCCGAAGCGAACTCCAAGGCTGGGTACGTTCGCGTTGTGGCCTTCGTTCTTGACGATGCCGGCGCGGAGGTGCCGTCGTCGTCTCCTTCGGTGTCGTGCGTGCCGTCCTTCCCGGTACCAGGTGGGCAGGTGACGTGCACGGTCACGGGTGGTGATGCGGGATCGAGATCCTGTGGCGTGCCGCCTACAACCCGGTGATCGCTGAGGCCGGGGTGACGCTCGATGCGGATGGGACGGGCACGTTCTCCTTCATGGTCCCGGCTGCGGCGCTCGGTGAGGTGCTGACCGTCGAGCTCGTCGGGTGGGCAGCTCCGGTGTCGCTGGGTATGTCGGGTGGTCCGGTGCCGACGTCGGTGCCTTCGGGTGAGGGTCCGGTGCCGGTGTGGCCGCTCGGGCTGCTCGCACTGGCGGGCGTGCTGGTGCTGCGTCGCCGTGCGTTCGGGCCTGCCGGAGGCTGACGACGTTCGATTGTTTCGCAGGTGCCCGTCGGGAGCGTTCCGGCGGGCACTGGCAGGCCCACGCGCAGGGCCCGCCCGTCCTGCTGATCGTCCTGCTGGTCCTGCTGCACATGGGTACCTGCCCGGGGAGGGTGCGCAGCAACAGGGACGCGGCCGCAGGCGACCCGTTCAGATTGACGGCTCCCGGTGTCGGGCGGTCAACGTTGAGATGCGCGGGAGGCGCAGGATGTGGTTGATGTCATCAGGTCGGTCGGGGCTGCGCCCGGTGAGGGAGCGGGGTGGGCGCGTGGCGCCAAGTGTCGCACCAGTACGACACTTGCAGCGCAAAGAGTGCGCCGCAACTGCCGGGCAGTCATGCGTGACACATCTTCGGGTCGAGCGTCTGGGCCTTGGGTCGCATCAGTGTGTCCAGACGGCACGGACCGAGAGACTCGCATGTCAGGAGCACTGTTCATCGAATCACGTCTCATCTCTTGCCTGCGATTCATTCTTGTCTTCCTGCCGGTCGCTGCTTCGGGGTCGTCAGACCTTCAGCGACGGTCAGCGCGCTGACCCTTAGCCGAAGACACCAGTCCGCTCGGTGGTGTCCGGATGGGACGTACGCGTACTTCGGGGTGGGGCAGGCGCAGGGCGGGGTGGTGGACGGACCTCGCCGAGATGCAACAGGTGGGTGTCACGCTGATGTTTGAAGACGGCGAGGGCTTCCCCTCGACGATGGTGTCGGATGGCGACGCACGCGTACTTCGGTACAGCCACAAATCAGGGTCGGGTGGTGAAGGTGCACCTCGCCGAGCATGACGCGGGTGGGCGCTGTGACCCTGGACGGGTGAGTACTTCCTGTACGTCGGCGGTGTTGGATGGAGTGGGACGTTCGCCTAGCTTCGGCACGGACACGTCGCCGGGTCGGGTGGTGAAGGTGAACCTCACCGACGTTGACGCCGGGTGGGGCTGCTGACCCTGCTTGCGGGCGATGGAACGGCCTGCAACTCGGCGGTGTCGGATGGGACGCACGCCTACTTCGGCACGTACACGACGCCGGGTCGGGTGGTGAAGGTGAAGCGACGGCTCGCCGACACTGACGCGGGTGGGCGCCGTGACCCTGAAGCGGGCGAGAACAGCCTGTACTCGGCGGTGTCGGATGGGACGCACGCCTAAGCTTCGGCACGGACACGTCGCCGATGGCATGGTGGTGAAGGTGCGGCTCTGCCGACATGGACGCGGGTGGAGGTTCGCTGACCCTCGGTGACGGACGAGGACTACCTGCGCTCGGCGGTGTCGGATGGGACGCACGCCTACTTCGGGACGGGCCAAGTCGGATGGTCGGGTGGTGAAGGTGAACCTCGCCACGATGACCGGGTGAGTGCGCTGAGTCTTGGAACCGGTGAGGGTCCCTGCAGACGGCGGTGTTGGAAGGGACGCACGCCTACTCGGGACAGGCAGCGCTCTGGGTCGCGTGGTGAAGGTGCGCCTGGTCAGCCTCAGCTCGTCCTCGTCGTCAGATGCCCTGGAGCGTGCCTCAGCGTCAGATGCCCCGGAGCGTCGGTGTCATGCGTTCCGTTGCTGCCAGTGGTCGGGGCAAGGATCACGTGCACGGTCACGGGTGGTGATGCGGGGATCGACATCCTGTGGCGTGCCGCCTACAACCCGGTGATCGCTGAGGCCGGGGTGACGCTCGACGCGTCGGGTACGGGCACGTTCTCGTTCGTCGTGCCGGCTGCGGCGCTCGGTGAGGTGCTGACGGTCGAGCTCGTGGAGTGGATCGCTCCGGTGTCGCTGGGTGTGTCGGGTGGTCCGGTGCCGACGTCGGTGCCCTCAGGTGGCGGTCCGGTGCCGGTGTGGACGCTCGGGCTGCTCGCACTCGCGGGCGTGCTGGTGCTGCGTCGCCGTGCGCTCGGGCCTGCCGGAGGCTGACGACGTTCGTCTGTCTCGCAGGTGCCCGTCGGGAGCGTTCCGGCGGGCACCTGGCGATGCGCACGCGCAGGGCCCGCCCGTCCTGCTGATCGTCCTGCTGCACGGCGCGTCTGGTCCCGCTGCTCGCGGGGTGCGTGCCGGGTGGCGTGCGCAGCGACGGCGTCCCCACGGCGGACGCGCCGTTCACGCTGACCGCGCTCGACGTCGGCCAGCGTGACGCGACGCTGCTGTGACCGCAAAGCTGGCGATGCTCGTCAAAACGCGTTATCCGGCGGCGGACGTCCTACGTCTGCTGCGCCGCAGGTGTGGAGCAGATCGATCTTCGCGCCGTTCGCTGTCGCACTGGTGCGACACTTGTCCCTGCATGCTGCGAGGATGGTCGCCGATGAAGGCGTCTCTGGTACTACTCCTTCATGACCGTCACCCTGCTCGTCGTCGAGGACGACCCCCTCACCCGTCTCATGCTGCAGTCGACGCTGACCGCTGGCGGGTTCGAGGTCGTCGCTGTCGGTCGAGCGGATGAGGCCCTGACCGCTGCGTCCGAGCAGACGATGTGCGTCGCGCTCCTCGACGTCCATCTCGGTGCGGGCCCCACGGGGCTCGACCTGGCGCACGAGCTGCGCAGACGACAGCCCGACGTCGGACTCGTCATGCTCACGAGCCTCGTCGATCCGCGTCTCGCCGGCGAGGACTCGCAGAACTGCCGGCACGCGCCCGCTATCTCCCGAAGTCTGCGGTGACGTCGGTCGAGATGCTGCTCGGGATCGTGCGCGAGGTGATCGCGGAGATCGCCGGGGGACCGTCACAGCCGTCCGACCCGAGCGCACAGTGGACGCGGACGCGCAACGATGGCGAGCAGGGACTGCGCGCGTTGACCGATGCCCAGGTCGCGACGCTCCGGCTGGTCGCGGAAGGAGCGAGCAACGCCGAGATCGCGGCGCGGCTGTCCATCTCGGTGCGAACGGTCGAGAAGACGGTGCTGCGCGATGGCTCGTGTCCTCGGGCTCCCGGCCGACGTCGCACGCAATCAGCGTGTGCACCTCGCGCGGGCGTACTTCCGAGGTCTCGGCGGCCTCGTCGATGCGAGTGAGGACAGTGCCGACGCGGACGAGGATGGAGCCGGGCCATCGTGAGGCCATCATCGGCCCGCACCGTCAGGTTGCGTCATGACCTGGGTGGTGCGACCTTCCTCGAGCCACGAGCTCTTGCCATCATGGCACCCATCAGCCTGTCGACCGTCGCCAACCTCGCCGAGCCCACGGCCGTGAGCGTCATCGGTTGGACGGTCGCGACTCTCGCCGCCTTCCTCGCATGCTTCGCCGTCGCGTGCGCACTCGAGCGCTCGACGCGACGGCGAAGACAGCTCGCACCCCTGCCGATCACCGTCTCGGTGCTCGCCGGCACGCTTCTCGGTGCGCTCAGGGGCTCCGGGATCGTCGGGGCAGGCGCAGCACTCGGTCTGACGGACACGGGCCAAGGGTCGACGGTGGGCCGCGTGATCTTCGGTGCCGTGCTCGGAACGATCGCTGTGCCGGGTCTCGTGCTCATCTGGGCGGCGCTCGCCCACCACCGGATGGAGCACAGGCTCCTGGTCGCGGAGACGTTCGCCGGGCTGCTCGCTCCGGGACTGTCCGCAGACCGCGACAACGCATCGGGGCGCGACGTGACGGTCGGCGGCACCGTCAGCGCAGCACAGGAGCGGCCGCCCGAAAGGATGCCGCAGTCATGCTCGGCGAGCTGCGCGACGCACTCGCGCACGTCGAACCGTCGTCCGCCTCTGAACTGCTCACCGCAGCCGTGGAGGATCGCCTACGGCCACTGACGCATCGCCTGTGGTCGGGTGCGCCCATGCCGTCGAGCGATCTGAGCGTCAGCGGTCTCGGTACGTGCGATGCTGAGACGGCCGATCTACCTCGTGACCTCGCCCGCGCTCGTCCATGGTGCGATCGTCACGATGTTCGCGCTCAATCGCGTCAGCCCCGCACGCGCCTTGACGACGGGCGTGGCTGCGGCCGTTGCTCTGGCCGTGCTCCTCATGCTCGCGCGCGCTTCGCGCCCTCGATTCGAGAGCCGCACGTCCGGTGGTGCGCATCTTGCGCTCGTGCTGGTCGCTGCGTCGCTCAGCACGACGCTCATGCGGAACCTTCTCGCCCCCGAGTTCGCGATGCCGACCTCATCACTCGTCGTGTTCACGCTCGCGTGGATGATGCCGCTCGTGCTGATCTCGAGTATCGCGGCGACCGCTGCCCGCGATCGTGACGCGGTCCGTGCGCAGTTGGTCGGGATGCTCGGACCCGACTGGTACGCCCAGCTGATGCGCAGCCATGTCGATGCGGCCGCAGCGCGCGATATCGCCGACCGGCTGCACGGTGACCTCCAGGGCGAGCTGCTCGCTGCAGCTGCACGCATCGATCGTCTCGGGCCGGATGACGTCAGGATCGGCGTGGAACTCGCGCGCGTCGTTCGACTGCTCGATGGTGCGTTGAGCGTCCCAGTGGCCCTCCAGCGCCTGCCCCTGGCGGTCCGGCTCGCGGATCTGCAGGCACGCTGGGCAGGACTGCTCGATGTCACGGTCGAGCTGCCCGTCGAGGGGCCGATCGGTGCGCGGTCGGAGGACCTGATCGTCGGCATCGTCTCGGAGGCGCTCACCAACGCCAAACGTCACGGTATGGCTCGACAGGTGCACGTCGGGATCGTCGAGCTGCCTGAGGCCGGCTCAGGACTGCTGGTCCTGATCGATGATGACGGCGTCGGGCCCCGCGCGGGCGGCGCGGGCATCGGCTCCGCCCATCTGGATGCGGTCGCCCCCGGCGCGTGGTCACGAGTGCGGCGCGACAGCGGCGGGACCCGGCTCGAGGTCGTCCTCGCCGGCGCAGGCCGGCCGACGGTTAGGGCAGAGCGGTCGGACACGTCGGGCTAGGGCGCTCGTGCACGACGCTGAGCTGCGGTGGCGTCGGGGTCGGGGTCGTGCGCGCGATGACGTGCACGGTCCTCGGGGGTTCACGCATCGACATCCTGTGGCGCGACGCGTGCCCGCTCGGGGCATGCGTGCCGCCCTGCCGCGCGTCCGACTGATCCTGCCGGACGCGCGATGCATGTCAGAAGCGCGCGGCGCCAGGGTCGCGTCCGCGGGCGCCCCGTTCACGTCGACGGCCCCCGAGTCGGGCGGTTCACGTCCAGTTGCGCGGGATGCGCAGGGTGTGGCCGATTCCGCCGGATCGGTGGGTGCTGCGCCTGGCCGGGCTCGGGTGGGGTGCGGGCGTGTGGTGTCGCACTAGTACGACACTTGGCGTTCGGAGGGTGCGCCGTAGCCGTCGAGCACTACGGTCGTCCGCGTCGTTGAGAGGGGCTTCTCCGGGGCGTCCAAGGCGGCCTGACTGTGTCAGGAGCCGTCATGTCGCGGATCTCCCGAACACTCAGCGTGGTCTGCTCCGCGGCTGTCATCGCCGCAGTGACAGTGGGTGTGCCGGCAGCACCAGCATCGGCCACCACCACGACCGTCGACTGCACGACAGACGGGACGACGACAGGGACATTCACAATCACCGACAATGAAGTGACCGACGATAGCGCGTGCACAGGCGACGTGATCATCCCGAACTGGGTCACGTCGGTCGGGGACTGACGCGTTTCGTGGTTCGGGTCTGACGTCGATCGTGATCCCGAAGTCGGTGACCGCGATAGTACCGCGGCCTTCTCCAATGCAGCGGGATTGACGTTGGTGACCTTCGAACCGGACTCAGCATTGCATCACGATCGGACAATTGGCGTTCAATGCGTCAGCGTTGAAGTCAATCGTGATCCCAAGGTCGGTGAAGGCGATTGCCAGACAGGCTTTTACTAATGCAAATGGCCTTGCAATGGTGACGTTCGAAGGGGACGCGCCTTCATTTGTCGGGGCAGATGCCTTTCGAAATGTTGCACCGGGAGCGAAGGCCAACATCAGCCACGCGGCGCGCGGGTTCGGTACAAGCGGCATTTGGAACAATCTGATTGTTATGCGCGCAGCGGCTCCGTTAAATGGTGCGTTGACGCCGGAGTTCGGTGCGCCGGGTGAGGACGGCGGACGGGTTCACGGTGAACGTGACGAACTTTGACGGCGAGTTCACTTGGGTGGCGGATGTCGGTGGGGTGTTGGATGGTGTATTGACGGTGACGGGTGTTGATCCTGGTGTGGAGGTGACGGTGACGGTGACCACGTTGCGTGACGGGTACGCGGATGGTTCGGCGACGGTGACGGGTGCGGCGAGGGAAGGCGCGTTGACGCCGGAGTTCGGTGCGCCGGTGAGGACGGCGGACGGGTTCACGGTGAACGTGACGAACTTTGACAGCGGGTTCGGGTGGGTGCCTGATCGTGGTGCGGTGTCGGATGGCGTGTTGACGGTGACGGATATCGCTCCTGATGTGGAGGTGACGGTGACGGTGACCACGTTGCGTGACGGGTACGCGGATGGTTCGGCGACGGTGACGGGTGCGGCGAGGGAAGGTGCCGAGGCTGCGCCGGTGGATGCGCGGACGGTGCTGCCTTCGGTGACGTGCAGCCCACTTCCGGCGCAGGTCGGTTCGCTTGTGACGTGCACGGTCGCCGGCGGTGTTTCTGGGATCGACATCCTGTGGCGTGTGGCGTTCAACCCGACGGTCGCTGGTGAAGGTCTGACACTCGATGCGTCAGGGTCGGGGGAGTTCTCGTTCACGGTCCCGGTTGCGGCGCTCGGTCAGGAGCTGACGATCGAGCTGGTGGACTGGGCAGCACCGATGTCGCTCGGTGTGCCGGGTGGTCCGGTGCCGACGTCGGTCCCCTCGGGTGAGGGTCCGGTGACGGTGTGGCCGCTCGTCCTGCTGCTGGCGCTCGCGGGTGGGCTGGTGCTGCGGCGCGGGGTGTGCGCGCAGGCCTGAACCGCAGGGTTCTCCACAGGTACCCGTAGGGAGCGTTCCGGCGGGCACTGGTGCGTGCAGGCTCTGGAGGCATGCCCGCCCTCCTGCTGCTCGTCGTCCTCCTGGTCCTGCTGCTCGCGGGATGCGTGCGCGGCAGAGCTCGCAGCGACAGGGTCCCGTCCGCGGACGCGCCGTTCACGCTGATCGCGCTTGCGTCGGCCAGTCCCTGTTCTCGTTCCGCGGTATGCCGCACTGCTCCGCCCGCCGCCTCTGCCGACCGTGCCCGTCGAGCCGATGGCGTCGGACGGGTGCTCGCCGCTGCTGGGCGGAGCGATCATGGCCGAACGTGTGCTGCTCAGCCGGGAGTGATGAACTCGCAGTGGGGACCTGGTGCGGAGATCAGCCGCGCGTCGAGGGTCGCGAGGGGAAGGCCGAACGACTCGGCGACGGCGACGTACCAGGCGTCGTAGGGCCTGACGGAGGATCGGAGCTCCCACACGCGTGACGCGACGGCCTCGTAGGGGACCAGCGTGATGTCGAGACGGACGAGGTCGCGGTGGGCGAGGCTCGCTGCATCGGCGCCGATGCGTCCGAGCAGGACGGCCCTGCGCAGCGTGTGTGCGACCTCGACGGGCAGCAGGTGCGGGGCGACGAGTCCGCCACCCGCACCGCCATCCGCGATCACGCGTGCCGACCACTCGCCGTCAGCCCCGTCGTCGACGAGCGCGGCGACGACGACAGATGCGTCGAGGACGGTCAGGACCGTGCCTCGTCGAGCAGCGCGATGATGTCGCGCGCCGGCAACGAGGTGCCCAGTGCCGCCGTGCGGGCACGGACCTCGCTCATGAGCAGCGCTGGGTCGGGCCGGGACGCGAGGTCGATGAGCGCGCCGCGGAGGTACTCCTGGAGCGATCGACCGCTGCGACCCGCCCGCGCGGCGAGCTCGTCCCGGACGTCGTCGGGGACGTTCCTGATGGAGATGACGGTCGGCATGGCAGCAGAGTAGCTGCGACGACTGCGTTCTGCATGCATAATGGCTCCTTGGACTCGGGCGGCTCGGAGGTGCTGTCGCGAGAGCCAGTCTCGCCTCCTGTCGTGCTGGTCGATCGATCCGTCTCGAGGCTGTGGATGAGCGCGACGCGGGGTGTGCGCGCAAGCCTGAACCGCAGGGTTCTCCACAGGTGCCCGTCGGGGTCTTCCCGGCGGGCACCTGTGCGTGCAGGCTCAGGGCATGCCCGCCCTCCTGCTGCTCGTCGTCCTCCTCGTCCCGCTGCTCGCGGGGTGCGTGCCGGGTGGCGCGCGCAGCGACGGGGTCCCGACGGCGGACGCGCCGTTCACGCTGACCGCTCTGGACGTCGGGCAGGGTGACGCGACGCTCCTGCGGACGGCGCAGGTGGCAGTGCTCGTCGACACGGGTGACCCCGACGCGGACGTCGTGCGGTTGCTGCGTCGCGAGGGCGTCGACCGGCTGGATCTCCTCATCGTCACGCATGCGCATCTCGATCACGTCGGGGGCGCGGCGGCGGTGCTCGCCGCGATGCCCGTCAGCGTCGTCTGGATGCATCCGGTCCCCGACGCTCACCCCGTCGTCGCCGAGCATCATGCTGCGCTCAGAGAGGCCGAGCTGCGTGGTGTCCCGGTCCGCGGCCCGCCCGAGGGAGCAAGCGTCGCACTCGGTGACCTGGTCCTCGAGGTCCTCGGTCCACCGCCGGGCCGCCCCTACGACTGGACCCGAGGCGAGCTCAACAACACGTCGATCGTGCTGCGTGCCACCGTCGCGGGCGCAGGCTCCGTGCTGCTCGCAGGGGACGCGGAGCGTGAGGCGCAGGCGGATCTGCTCGCGAACCATCGGGACCGCCTCCGTGCCGATGTCCTGGTCGTCCCGCACCACGGCTCGCGCACGTCCGATCCGGAGTTCCTCCTCGCCACCGGAGCCTCGCTCGCGATCATCAGCGTGGGCCGGGGCAACCGTCACGGTCATCCGGCCGTCGAGATCGTCGACGCCCTCGAGGCGGCCGGGATGGACGTCCGGCGCACCGACCGTGACGGCACGGTCCGCATCGGACTGGCCGGGATCGCTGCCGGTTAGCCTCCCTCCGGAGCGTCCCGCACAGGGGATGCTCGACGCCGGGACGGGAGGCAGGGATGTCGCAGGTGCTGCTCGTCGTCGGTGCGGACCCGCTGCTGTGCGACCGTGAGGTCGAGCGTCGACTCGCCGACATCGCGGCCGACGGCGTCCTGACCCACGTGCTGCGGCTCGACGCGTCAGAGCTCGAGCAGCTGCCGGAGATGCGCACCGCCTCGCTGCTCGAGGAACGCACCTGCGTGGTGATGCGCAGCGTCGAGGCGCTCTCCGGGGAGAACAACCGGGCGCTGCGTGAGCAGATCGAGCACTACGTCGCGAGCCCCGACCCGATGAACGTGCTGATCCTCGTCGCGCGCAACGTCGGGCGCATCCCCACGCTCGCGAAGGCTGTCGCGGCGGCAGGGGAGAAGATCGACGTCGCGATCCCCGCCGAGCATGACGGCCGCGCGTGGGACCGGCTCATCGCCGAGGAGTTCGCGCGGCTCGAGCGTCAGGCGGAGCCGGCTGCGATCGCCGCCGTGCTCGAGCATGCGGGGCATGACGCGACCGTGATCGCCTCGCAGGTCGCCACCGTGTGCCATGCGACGGAGGTCGGGCGTGTCATCACCGTCGAGGACGTCGAGGCGGTCGTCGCTGGTCAAGGGCGAACCTCGGCGTTCGCCATCGCCGACGCGATCGATCGGCGTGATCCGGCCGGCGCACTGATGGCGCTGCGCGGCGCGATGGGGTCGGGAGAGGCGCCGCTGCGCATCGTCGGTGCGCTCACGTTCCGCCTCCGGCAGCTGCTGCAGGCCAGGGCCGGCGCGGACGCGCGCGACATCGGGATCCCTCCGGGCCGTCTGCAGCACCTGCGACGATCCGCCCAGGCCTTCCTGCCCGGGGAGCTCGCGTGGTGCCACGACCGGCTCGCGCAGCTCGATGTGGCGCTGAAGGGCAGTGACCTGCCCGACGACGTGCTCATGGACGTCGCGGTCATCGAGCTCGCGACGTCACGCGCCCCGGGCGCACCGTTCGACCCGACGGTGCCACGCGACTGACGCTCCTCGTCGCGACGCTGCGGGTCGCGACGGTGCGGGAGCGCGACGGTGGGGGTCGGCGACCGGGCCTGCAACGAGAACGACCCCGCCGGAGCGGGGCCGTCACGTGTGAGACCGGGTCCTCAGTTCGAGCGCAGCGCCTGCAGGGCCTTGGCCATCCCCGACTTGCGGTTGGCGGCCTGGTTGCGGTGGATCACGCCCTTCTGCGCGGCCTTGTCGAGCTCGCGAGCGGCCTCGCCGTAGGCGCTCTCCGCCGTCGCAGCGTCACCAGCATCGATGGCGGCGCGGAAGCGGCGCACGAAGGTGCGGGTGCGCGAGCGCACGATGATGTTGCGCTGGCGCGCCACCTCGTTCTGACGGTTGCGCTTGACCTGCGACGCGATGTTGGCCATCGGGGACCTCGTGGGGCATATGGCACCGCAGTGCCGGTTCTGTGGCGTGCTCGGAGACGTGCAGGTGACACCGGGAGCAGCTGGGCTGCGAGGTGAAGCGCTGCCCGAGGGCGGCACGAGGGGGAGCGTAGCGCCTCAGCGGCCCTGCGACCAACCGATGCGGATCGAGCGGTGACATGCAAGAGCCCCGCCTGAGCGGGGCTCGAGCCGACCGGCAGCCGTACGACCACAGATGGAGCGAAGGACGCCGGTCCCAGAAGCGTCAGCCCTGACGGACGTCCGCGGCCTGGAGGCCCTTCTGGCCATTTGTGACCTCGAAGACGACCTTCTGACCCTCATCGAGGGACTTGTAGCCATCCATCTGGATCGCGGAGAAGTGGACGAAGACATCGTCCCCACCGTCATCGGGCTGGATGAATCCGAAGCCCTTGTCGGCGTTGAACCACTTTACGGTGCCTGAAGGCATTGATCTTTTCCCTACGTGACCACGCTCGTCGGAGGGTTTCCGGTTTTCGGAGACGCGACACCCCGACCGGGTGTGGAAGCACGAACGATACCCCACGCGGGTGCGGTCCGCCACCGTCCGGTTGGCGAGGTGGGCACGACCGGTCCGTGCTGGCCGTAGTCTGCCGTCCTCAGGCGCCCTCTCGCGTCCTCGCGCGCCCTCGCGGCGCATCCCCCTCCGCCCGACCTGACCACCCGGAAGGACCTCGGCCACCGTGACCTACCCGCAGGAGCGCATCAGGAACTTCTGCATCGTGGCCCACGTGGACCACGGGAAGTCCACCCTGGCCGACCGCATGCTCCAGGTGACCGGCCTCGTCGACCCCCGCAAGATGCGCGACCAGTACCTCGACCGCATGGACATCGAGCGCGAGCGGGGCATCACCATCAAGGCCCAGACGGTCCGCATGCCCTACCGGCCGCTCGGCGACGTCGGCGACGAGTTCCTGCTCAACCTCATCGACACGCCCGGTCACGTCGACTTCTCCTACGAGGTCTCGCGCGCCATCGCCGCCTGCGAGGGGGCGGTGCTGCTCATCGACGCGGCGCAGGGCCTCGAGGCGCAGACGCTCGCGAACCTCTACCTCGCCCTCGAGGCGAACCTCGAGATCATCCCGGTCCTCAACAAGATCGACCTGCCCGCCGCCCGGCCCGAGGAGGTCGCCGAGGAGATCGGGTCGGTCCTCGGTGTCGAGCCGACGGGCGTGATCCGCATCAGCGCGAAGGACGGCACCAACGTCGACGCGGTGCTCGACGCGGTCGTCGACCGCGTGCCGCCGCCGTCGGGTCGTGCGGACGCACCGACGCGTGCGCTCGTGTTCGACTCCGTCTACGACCCCTACCGCGGCGCGCTCGTCTACGTCCGGGTCGTCGACGGTCGCATCCGCCTCAACGACCGCATCCGCATGCTCGCGACCGGCTTCGAGGGCGAGGTCGACACGCTCGGCGTGCAGTCGCCCGAGGAGACCGAGGTCCTCGAGCTCGGTGTCGGCGAGGTCGGCGTGCTGTCCGCGTCGATCAAGTCGGTGGAGAACGCGAAGGTCGGCGACACGGTCACGACCGCCGGGCGCGGCGCGGCCGACGTGCAGCAGCTGCCCGGCTACCAGGAGCCGCTCGCGATGGTGTTCTCCGGGCTGTTCCCGCTCGACTCGGACGACTTCCCGCTGCTGCGTGACGCGCTCGACAAGCTGCGGCTCAACGACGCATCGTTCAGCTTCGAGCCCGAGACGTCCGTCGCGCTCGGCTTCGGCTTCCGCTGCGGGTTCCTCGGGCTGCTCCACCTCGAGATCGTGATGGAGCGCATCGACCGCGAGTTCAACATCCCGCTCGTGACGACCTCGCCATCGGTGCGCTACCGGGTGACGCTGACCGACCCGCCCGACGCGCAGGGTCGTCCGCGGATCCTCGAGGTCCCCAACCCGCAGGACATGCCCGACTCCGGTCGGATCGCGTCGGTCGCCGAGCCGACCGTCACCGCCCGCATCCTCACGCCCAAGGAGGCGCTGGGTCCGATCATGCAGCTGTGCGAGCAGCGCCGCGGCGAGATGCTCGCCATGGACTACCTGACGCCCGAGCGCATCGAGCTGAAGTACCGCCTGCCGCTGGCCGCCACGATCACCGACTTCTTCGACCAGCTCAAGTCGCTCAGCCGCGGCTACGCGTCGATGGACTACGAGCTGTCGGAGTACGTCGAGGCGCCGCTGGTGCGCGTCGACCTGCTGCTGCACGGCGAACCGGTCGACGCGTTCAGCGCGATCGTCCACCGCGACGACGCCTACCACTTCGGGCGCGCGATGGTCGAGAAGCTCAAGGAGCTGATCCCGCGCCAGATGTTCGACATCCCCGTGCAGGCCGCCATCGGCGCGAAGGTCATCGCGCGCGAGACGATCAAGGCCAAGCGCAAGGACGTGCTCGCCAAGTGCTACGGAGGGGACGTGTCGCGCAAGCGCAAGCTCCTCGAGAAGCAGAAGGAGGGCAAGAAGCGCATGAAGTCCGTCGGGTCGGTCGAGATCCCGCCGGAGGCGTTCGTGTCCGCCCTGCGGGTGTCGCGCGATGGCTGACGTCGAGCGCCAGCCCGACCCGACGACGCCGCCACCGGTCGTGCCCGATCGTCCCCCGGCCGACGCTGGGGGCGGAGCTGCGAGCGGCGCTGGGGCCGACGCTGACGTGCAGCGGTCGGGCATCCCGGACGGTTCCGACGCGGACCTGTGGGTGTTCTCCTTCGACGGGCTGATGCGGGCGCAGGAGGCGATGCTCGCCGTGTCGCGCCTGAGTGCTCGCCGCCACCTCGACCTCGAGGACGCGGCCATCGTGACGCTGCGACGCGGTCGCGTGAGGCTGCTGCAGACGCGCGACATGAACCCCGCCCAGGGCGCGATCGGGGGTGCGTGGCTCGGCACGATCGCCGGGCTGTTCGCGGGTCTCCCGCTGGTCGGGGCGGCGCTCGGAGCGGTGGCGGGCGGGGCCTACGCGCGGCTGCGCGACTTCGGGATCGATGACCAGGCGATGAAGGAGTTCGGCCGCAGCCTCGCGGGCGAGCGCTCGGCGCTGTTCCTGCTCGTGCGCGACTGCCACCGCATGCGGGCGCTGCACGAGGTCTCGCGCTTCCCGGCCCGCCTCGAGCGCTCCAGCGCCGACCCTGCGCTCATCGCCGAGGTCCGTGCGCGGCTCCCGATCGACCCGTGGGACGGCTGAGCGGCGTGTCGGGCATGACGGACCAACGACGCAGCACGCACGCCTGGCTGACGACGCCGCTCGAGTCCGGCACGGCCGCCGGCTTCGGCGTCTACCTCCACGTCCCGTTCTGCCACCACCGCTGCGGCTACTGCGACTTCGCCACCGAGGCGGTCGGCGGACTCGCGGCGGACGAGCGTGAGGCGCTGATGCAGCGCTACGTGCGCGCGCTCGAGGCCGACCTCGCCGCCCAGGCCGCGGTCGGCGAGCTCCCGACGGTCACGTCCGTGTTCATCGGCGGTGGGACGCCGACGCTGCTGCCGCCCGACGAGCTCGCTCGTCTGGTGCGCGCCGTGTCACGCGAGCTCGACGTCGCCGACGGCGTCGAGATCACCGTCGAGTGCAACCCGGAGACCGCGGACGAGGAGCTCTTCGGTGTGCTGGCCGAGGCGGGCGTGGACCGGCTGTCGATGGGTGCGCAGTCGTTCGATCCTGCGGTGCTCGGCGTGCTCGACCGCCTCCACCGTCCGGAGCGCACCGCGGAGGCGGTCCGCCTCGCCCGCGCGGCCGGCATCCCGCGCATCGGGCTCGATCTGATCTACGGCACGCCGGGGGAGGACGACGCGTCGTGGCGCGCGAGCCTCGCCGCGGTGCTCACGATCGGCGTCGACCACGTCTCGGCGTACGCGCTGGGTGTGCACGCGAACACCCCGCTGGGGCGCGCGGTCGCCGCCGGGCTCGTGCCGCCGCCGGACGATGACGTGCAGCGTGAGCGTTTCGACGAGGCACGCGAGCTGCTGCGTGGAGCGGGCTTCGTGCACTACGAGGTCGCGAACTTCGCGCGCTCCGACGCGCTGCGCTCGCGTCACAACGTCCTCTACTGGCGCCACGGTGACTACCTCGGCGTCGGCGTCGGGGCGCATGCGCATCGCGACGGTCGTCGCTGGTGGACGACGCGCTCGACGTCGCGCTACCTCGATGCCGCCGAGGCGTCAGTCGCGGACCGCGACGCACGTGACGACATGGGGCGTATGCGGACGGTGACCGAGGAGGAGCAGCTCGATGTCGACGCGCGCGCGCTCGAGCGACTGATGCTCGGGCTGCGGCTCGTCGAGGGACTCCACCCGTTCGACGTCCCGCCGCTGGCCGTGGAGGCGCTCGACGACGCGGTCCGACTCGGTCTCATCACGATGTCGTGCGGCAGGCTGCAGGCGACCGAGAGCGGCTGGTACCTGCTCGACGAGACGGTGCGCCGACTCGCGGCCTGAGCCGGAGGGCTGGGGCGGACAGGGCGCGGTGGCTAGTCGAGCGCGGTGCCGCAGTGCGCGAGCGCCCGGCGGACGAGCCGCGCATGGCCCTCGGACAGCTCCGAGGCGACACCGTTGCCCACGGCCTCCTCGGGGGTCAGCCAGGAGAACTCGAGCGCGTCCTGCGAGGGACGGCACTCGCCCTCGACGGGGACGACGAAGCAGAGCGCGACGGCATGCTGACGAGGGTCGTGGAAGCCGCTGCGCGCGGGGTCCGGGAAGTACTCGACGACGGTGAAGGGGGCGGTGCCCGTCGGGAGCTGCGGTTCCGCGTCGGGGCCGAGGTCCTTGGTGAGGTGGCGCCACAGCGCGTCGCGGATGGTCTCGTTGTGCAGGATGCGACCGGAGACGATCTCGCGCGACATCGAGCCGTCCGCCTGCGGGCGCAGGAGCAGCCCGATGCGTTCGATGCGGCCGAGGTGGTCGACACGGACCGGGACGGCCTCGACGTAGACCATGGGGACCTGGCCGCGAGCCGCGTCGAGACCCTCGGGCGCGAGCCAGCCGTGACGGGTCTCGACGGTCCCAGTGCTCATGCGCGTCTCCCGAGGTCGATGGGTCGGGAGCGTAGGTCAGTCGGGAGCCAGGAGCAGGCCTGCGTCCGTCCCCGGACGCACGAACGCCCCGGGCGCCCTTACGGGCCCACCGGGGCGTCGCGGGTGGATGCGCGCCTCTGGAGTACGCACCCACCGCCCGGGTCGCGATCCCGAGGGATCCCTCACCAGGTCGGACCTCCGTCGGTCGCGTCCGAGCGCGTCCCGCCGTCGATCCTGACGGTCCCGTCCTCCGCGGGGGAGGAGCGGTGCAGCTCCCGCCCGTCGCACCACCCGGAGGTGGGCGCCGAGGCGCTCGCTCGGGGCAGCTCGCGCTGCTCCGTCCGCCTGCACGGGCCCGCTGCGTCGGGCCGTGCGATCCTTCCGGCGGTGACAGCCGCCTCCGGATCGTGATGGTCCGCCTCACGGCGGTCCCATCCGGTGTCGTTTCGGCCCCCGAAGGAGCTTCTTACGGTCATCTCACCCCGTGGCCACGGGACGGTGACGGCCGCGGTCCCGAAGGACCCTTCACCTCCGCTGTCGGGGACTGTCCCCCCCTCGAGCGACCCGGCAGGGTGTCGCAGTTCCGTTCCCACCGGGAATGCGACCGTACGCACGATCGGAGGCCGTGTCCAGCGGTCCTACGAAAGACACAGGAAAGACACAGGATGTCCGCAGGAGTTCCCCAGCATGTGGACGCTGGACGCGCAGTCGATGCGCTCATCGCTCCGGTCGGAGCGGCGTCCGCGTCCGGATCAGCGGACGCGGTAGAGGTGTGCCGGGCGGCCACGCATCGGCCTGCCCTCGTCGTCGACGTACTGGAGGACCTCAGTGGTCCGTTCGACGAGGCCAGCGTCGAGGTAGCGGGAGAGTCGCCCGCGCGCCGCCTCGATCGACAGTCCGGTGCGGTCCGACATCTGCCGGACGGTGAACTCCGTGCGACCCAGGTCGCGCAGGAGCGTGCTCCGATTCGCCATCGTGCTGCCTTCCTTCGTGGTCGTGACTGCGGGGCACCCGGGCCGGGGAGTTCCCGACCTCGGTGCGTCTCGCGCATGCCCCGCTCACGACACCGGAGCGAGGACCGCTACGGTCCGCTCCGGCGCCCGGCACCCGCAGAACGGTTCCACGGGTGCGCCAGCAATGTTTGGTCAGTCTACAGAGGGCCCTGCGAATTCCCTGCATCTCGCGCAGGAATTCGTCCACCGTCCGATCTCCCACGGCGTGCGATCGGCCGCCGATCCCGTGCACAGGGGTGCAGGAGGGCCGAGGATGAGCGACCAGGGACCCGATCCGACGGTCGCGCCGTGGCCGCAGTACGCCGAGGCGATCGTCGAACTGATCCTCGACGGGCGCCACCTCGTGCTGACCCCCGACGACGCTGTGGCGCAGGGCGACGCATGTGACGAGCTGGCCGGGTCCGCGACGCCCATCTGGGTGCTCACCGCCGGCGACCCCTACCCGGCCGAGCTCGGTGCGGTGGAGAACGCGGCGCGGCTGCAGCGTCTGTGCGACGAGCTCGACGCGCTGGGGCTGCAGCATCATCCGGCGCTGGGTCGCTCGCGCGACGGCGCAGCGAGCGAGGTCTCGCGCGCGGTCCGCGGTGCTGAGCGCGCGAACGTGCTCGCCATCGCCGCACGCCACGGGCAGCTCGCCGTCTACGAGATCGCTGCGCGCATCGACTGCGTGGACGTCGCGAGCAGCAGCGTCGTGACCTCACGCGCCTACGTGGTGTCCTCGGCGCCGGCCGGGAGCGACGAGCTCATCGGGCCGACCGGCTGGCGCGGATGAGCGCGTCCGCGGGCGCGATGCGCTCCGCTACGCACGAACACACCTGATCCTGGCGGCGCGCGGCGCCCCTCGACTCAGCTGCTCAGCGCAGCTCGCCCGCGCCGGCCAGTGCGCACCACAGGCCCCAGGCCAGCGACGTGCGCCGACCGAGGTCGTCGAGGCGGTGCGTGACGCAGGCGTCGAGCACGACGGGTTCCTCCTCGCCGTGTCCGATGCGCAGCCGCAGGGTGACGAAGCGCATGTCCGCGGTCGCCGCGGTCACGCGCCGTTCGATGCCGTCGAGCAGTGTCACGTCGTCGAAGGCGATCAGCGCGAGATGCCACGGGCGGGCGAGGACCGAGGTCGTCGCGCCCACGAGGTCGTCGTGCGAGGTGACGCTCAGCAGCTCCCAGCCGGTCAGCAGGGGGAGTCCGTCGTCCGAGACCGCGCCGCTCCCGCCGGTCATGCCGAGCCCGCCGGCCATGCCCATCAGTTCGACGGCCGCCCTGTCGAGCACGGCAAGTGCATCGATGCCTGCGGTCCGCGCGCGGTCGGGCTCGACCGCGAGCAGCGCCTGGGAGGCCACGGTCTCGAGCAGGCGCGGGTTCGCGATGCCCCTGAGCACGTCGAGCGCGCAGCGAGCGTCGTGCTCCGCCGCGCGGGCGAGCAGCTCGTCGGGAGAATCGAGCAGGTCGTCGAGCACGCAGGACCTCCGTCCATCCGGACCGACACGACAACTGTCACGAATGATGCCCGACGGGTGTTCGCGAACGGCGGAGGTGTGACCGGTGCCGTGGCGACGTCTGCGCGGCCCCCGTGGGCCACAGGTTCGCCGGACGCAGGCTCAGGCTCAGGAGCGTTGCTGGTCGACCCGCCATGATCCGAGCGGCCACGCGAGCGCATCGAGCAGCGTCGTCACCGCACCAGCTATCGAGCGCAGCCGAGCAGCGTCAGTCCCGCCGAGGGTGAACGACGCGCTGAGCGTGGTCCGGGAGTCGCCGCGTCGACGCGACCACGCTGCGCCCGTGACGACGGAGAGGTCGAGCGCGCTCACGGCGCGCCGAGCGGCTCGCGACCGGGCCGTGAGGTCCGCCCGCGTGCTGCCCACGGTCAGGATGCTCGTGCCACCGGTCCCCAGCAGCGTCGAGAGGCGGTTCGTCGCCGATCCCGGAGCGCGTGAGGCGAGCCGGACGTCGCCGTCGAGCAGCAGTCGCGCGAGCAGCTCGGTGTCGAGCCTCGGCGAGCCACCACGCGCTGACACCAGCGCGTCGTGCTCCGACACCGTCAGCCGAGCGAGGGGTCCGGTCGACGCTGACGTGTCGACCTCTTCCCGCTGCTCGCGTGACGGTCGACCGCGAGCCACACGCGGCGCTGAGGGGACAGCGCGACGCTCGCGACGAGCGACGAGGAGCCGGTAGGCGACATGGAGGTCGCTGAACGCGCGCGGATCGCCACCACGGTCGGGATGGAGGTCGTGGGCGAGGGTGCGGAACGCGCGCTTGACCGCGTCGAGGTCCGCACCCGCATCGATCCCGAGGAGCTCGTGCGCGCGGTCCTCATCCATGTCGGCCATGCCTGCCATGTCAGCCACGCCTGTCCGTCCACGCCGCCGCGCTCGTGCGAGCCGACCGGTCCTGTCGATCGCTGCGTCATCGCGTGACGCGTGCGGCTCGACGAGAGGCTAGGCCGGTCGCCTACTGTCGCGGGCACGGTCCGGGCACGCGCCGGGGCGCGCTGGACGTCATGGGTCCGTCGGTGCAGCGAGCAGCGGAGGTCGTGGAGTGAGCGAGACGGTGAGCGGGACGCAGGGGTCGCAGGGTCCGTCGGGAACTCCTGACGTCGACGTCGCGGGCATCCTCGCGGGGCTCGCCGAGCGGCGGCCGGATCCCGCTGACGCGCCGGCCGTCTCCGGCTGGATGCTCGGTGCACTCGGCGTCCTCCATGCGCCCGTCTACCGCTCCCGCGAGCTGCGGGGACGGCTCGCGGACCGGGGCGTCACCGAGGCGATGGCCGCCTACCTCGCGCAGCGCTCGGCCCCGCTCGGCCCTGCCGGACCGCAGCTCGTCGCAGCGACCTTCTACGGCTTCTCGCCCACCGCGATCGCGACGCATCTGCCCGCGGTGTGGGACCTCGTCCCTCCCGACGAGGTCGTCGCGCTCACGCTCGACGCGATGCGCGAGCTGCTCGGACGTCTGATCGGGGACCGCGTCGCGACGGTCGCGGAACTCGCCGCGCTGCTCGCGCCCGTCGCCGACGCGCATGCGATCGTCGGACGTCCGCTGGCAGCGGCGTGGGCGTCGGTCCCGCGCACCGGTGAACCGCTGCTCGACCTGTGGCTCGCGACCAGCGTCATCCGCGAGTCACGTGGCGACGGTCACATCGCACTCCTCGTGGCTGAGGACATCGGACCGATCGAGTCGCACCTCGTGACCGCGGGCGACGACCCGGAACGGCGTGCGGCGTTCCAGGCGCTGCGGGGATGGACCGCGGCCGAGGTCGACGCGGCCGCGGCGCGCCTGCGCGAACGTGGACTGCTGGGCGAGGACGGACGTCGGACCGACGCGGCCCGCGAGCTGCGCGGGCGCATCGAACGTCGGACCGACGAGCTGTCCGCCGCACCGTGGGCGCAGGCCGGGCCGGAGGCCGTCACGCGGATCGCGGACCTGGCGCTGGAGCTGCTGCCGCCGGTGCTGACGTCCGGCGCGCTGCCGCCGCCGGTCCTCGAAGGGCTCCGGCCGCGCCGCTGAGCCTGCGCGTCAGGACGGTCCGGCGGTCCGCTCCGGTAGCCAGAGGTCGTCGGGGTCGATCGGCGCCTGCTGGCTCTGGCGGACGAGGGCGGTCGCACCGATCGCCGCGCCGACCGCGAGCACGACGATCAGCCCGCCACGACCGCGACGACGCCCGTCGGTGCGTGCGCGGCCGCCCGTCGTGGAGCCCGCAGAGCCGGAGTTCGCCCGTGCGGCCTGCTCGGCGAGGGCGGCGGCGAGCGCCGCGGCCTGCTTCTGGATGGCGCGCCGTCCGACGCGCCCGGTCACCGCGCTGCGTGCGGCGAGCCCGGTGCCGATGAGGGCGCTGAGCGCCACGCCGCCTGCCAACGCCATCGTCCCCGCCCTGCGACGGGCGTCCGTGTCCGCGCTGGTGGCGCGGCCCTTGAGGCTGTGCAGGTCATCGGCGATCGCTGCGCGCAGGGCGTGGAGCTGCTGCTCGGCCTGGCGGGCGTTCCTGGCCGGACCGCCGGAGCGTTCCTGGCGGGATGACGCGACGGCGTCGCGGGCCTCGCGCACCTGCGCGCGTGCGTCCTCGGTCGCCCGAGTGAGATCGTCGCGAACGCTCATGCTCGCCGCCCTGCGTCCCGTGCGACTCCATCATCGGTGCCCGCACCGGAGCCGGCACCGTCGGGGTCCGCGGTGAGCTCGGAGCCGAGGCTCCGGAGCCACTCGGTGGTGGAGGTGGCGTCACGACGTCCGGCACGCGGTGACCAGCGGCGGGCCAGCAGGCGCGCTGCGACCGCGACGAGGATCAGCGCGACGACGGCCGTCGCGAGCGTGACGACGCCCCAGGCCATCCACCGCTCGTCGAAGCTGCTCTCGAGCGCGAGCGCGGCCGTCACGGCACCGAGCACCAGCACGCCTGCGAGCACGAGCGCGCCGGCGAGCATGAGCGCGATGGCCGCGACCTTGCGTCCGACGATGCGCTTGAGCTCGAGACCGAGGAGCTCGACCTCCTTCGCGACCATCGCCTGCGTGTTGACGACGAGCGAGGCGATGACCTCACCGGTCGAACGGGCGTCCTGCCCGTCCGACCCATCCAGTGCGGCGCTGCCTCGACGGGGCATGACGCCTCCTTGTCCATGCGTGTGTTCTGCGACACGGTACGCGCTCGTCCGCAGCCCTGCGCCGGGGCGCCGCAGGGCCGTCCTCGGTCGGGCCAGAGGCCGCCGATAGCATCGAGGCACGCAGCATCACCAGGTCGCCGCCGTGCGGCCTGTCCCCGTCGGAGAGGTCGGTGAGCGCGGCCATGAGCGGTCCAGATCGTCGCACCGCACCCGTCCAGGTCACCGGGACGGTGATCGTCGACGTGCCCGTGGCCGCGCCCGTCGTCATGGCCGCGGAGGCCAGCGTCGTCGAACTCGACGAGCGCAAGCGCATCGTCCTGCGAGCCGTCGTCACCGAGTACGTCGCGACCGGCCAGCCGGTCGGGTCGGCCCATGTCGTCGCGGCGACCGGTCTCGAGGTCTCCTCCGCGACGGTCCGCAGCGACATGGGTGCGCTCGAGGAGCTCCAGCTCATCGCGCAGCCCCACACGTCCGCCGGTCGCATCCCCACCGACCGCGGCTACCGCTGGTTCGTCGACGACCTGCGCAACGCGCCGGAGCTCGACAGCCGGCAGCGCGAGGTCATCGAGGAGCTGCTGGGGTCGGCTCGTGACGTCGAGGACCTGCTCGCCCGGACCACGACCGTGCTCAGCCAGCTGACCCGCCTCGTGTCGCTCGTCATCTCGCCAGCGATCGAGACGTCACGCCTCCGGCTCATCGAGCTCGTCGGGCTCGGACCGCTCAGCGCGCTGCTCCTGCTGGTGTCCGACACCGGACGCGTCGAGAAGCACACCGTCGACCTGCCCGTCGGGACCGACGAGCGCGACGTCGACCGCGTGCGCAGCATGCTGGCCGACCGGCTCGTTGGCCGCCGCTTCGGCGACGTCGGACCAGCGCTGCGACTCCTGTCGGACGAGGCGCCCTCCGACCTGCGCGCGATCGTGCGCAGCGTCGCGGAGGTCGCGGTCGACGTCCGCGAGGACCGCGTCCACCAGGTGTTCGTCGGTGGTCAGTCGGCGCTCGTCGACGACCTGTCGTTGCAGCGTGAGGAGCTGTCGCGTCTGCTGCAGCTGCTCGAGGAGCGCGACACGCTCGCACGGATGCTCGAGGAGGCGGCACAGGGCCCGGACGAGGGCAGCCCGACGGTGCGCATCGGCGGCGAGAACGCCATCGCGGACCTGCGGACGACGTCGCTCGTCGCGCAGCGCTACCGCCTCGTCTCCGCCGGGTCGCTCGGTGTCCTCGGGCCGACCCGCATGGACTACGGCAGTGCGCTCTCGACCGTGCGCGCCGTCTCCGACCAGCTCCAGCGCACGCTCGACGACCTGGCCGAACATGGCGGCTGACCTCTACGGCGTCCTGGACCTGCGTCCGGACGCGGCCTCCGACGACATCAAGCGCGCGTACCGACGCAAGGCGCGCGAGCACCACCCCGACGCGGGTGGTGATGCGGAGCGTTTCAAGGAGGTCACCCACGCCTACGAGGTGCTCAGCGACCCCGAGCGTCGCGCCCGCTACGACCGCTTCGGCGACGACGGCACCACGCAGAGCCGCAGCGGCTCCGCGGACCCGTTCGGCTTCAGCGGCGGGATCGGCGACGTGCTCGACGCGTTCTTCGGCTCCGGGTTCGGCAGCTCGGGCTTCGGTGGTGCCCCACAGCGGGAGAGCAAGGGCCGCGACGTGCTCGTCGGCGTGGAGATGACCTTCGAGGAGGTCCTCACCGGCGTGACGCGGCGGGTCAGCGTCGAGGTCGCCTCCGCCTGCGACACGTGCGCCGGCCAGGGCTCCGCGGACGGATCGGCCCCGGTTCGCTGCTCGGGCTGCGGCGGTTCGGGACGCGTGCAGCGCATGGTCCGCACCCCGCTCGGACGGATGGCCACCGCAGCAGGCTGCGACGCGTGCGGCGCGACGGGACGCAGCGTCAGCGACGCGTGCCGCGACTGCCGGGGCGAGGGTCGGCGCGTCCAGCGGCGCGAGCTCGACATCGACATCCCGGCAGGGCTCGAGGACGGCGACCGCATCCCGCAGCGTGGCCAGGGCGAGTCGGGCCGGCAGGGTGCGCGCGCCGGCGACCTCTACATCCAGGTCCAGGTCGCGCCGCATCCGTTCCTCGCGCGCGAGGGTCGCTCGCTGCACACGCGCGTGAAGCTCCCGCTCACGACCGCGCTGCTCGGTGGCACGGTGCGCGTCCCTGCGCTCGGTGGGGGCGAGCACGAGGTCGAGGTGCCCGCCGGCATCCAGCCCGGCGAGATCCTGCTGGTCACTCGCGCCGGGCTCCCCGTGCGCGGCGGTGGGCGTCGTGGCGACCTGCACCTGCACATCGACGTCGAGGTGCCGCGCCGGCTCGGACGCGACGAGCGTGCGCTCGTCGGTCAGTGGGCCGAGCAGCGTGGCGAGGCTCCGGGTGAAGGACGGGTCGTCGAGGTCGTGCGCCCGTGAGCATCGCCCCGCACGTGCTCGTGACCGAGCCGCTCGCGGGCCGTGTCGCAGGAGCGGTCGTCGCCCTCGCGGAGGACCGGGTCCATCATCTTCGTCGCGTGCTCCGACTCGCGGAGGGGGACGCGCTCAGCCTGACCGACGGGGCCGGTGCGTCAGCCGACGCGCAGCTCGTGGGTGACGGTGCCCGGCTGAGCGCAGACGCTGTCGTCGCGCCGACGTCCGGGATGCGGCTCGTGCTCGCCCAGGCGCTCTCGAAGGGACGTCGCGCCGAGGACGCCGTGCGCACCGCCTGCGAGCTGGGGGTCGATCGGCTCGTCCCCGTCGTCGCTGAGCGCACGCAGGGTCGGCCGGACGCGCGCGGAGCGGAGGCCGTCGTCGAGCGCTGGCGCGCGGTCGCTGCCGCCGCGCTCGAGCAGTCGCGCGGCGTGCGACTCGCTGCGGTCGATGAGCCGATCGCGACCCGGGCGCTCGCGACCCGCCCGGTGGAGGCCGGTGCGGTGCGCCTCGTCGCCGTGCCCGGTGCGGCACCGCTGCCCGACGTCCTGCGTGACGCGCTGGCCCACGTCCTGAGCGACGTCCTGCGTGACGCGCTGGCGGGGGAGGTCGTGGTCGCGATCGGGCCGGAGGGTGGATGGTCCCCGCAGGAGGTCGACGGGTTCGTCGCGGCCGGATGGCTCCCGATCGGCCTCGGACCGACCGTGCTGCGCACGGAGCACGCAGGGCCGGCCGCCGTCGCCGTCATCGCCGCAGCGGCGGGTCGCTGGAGCGCTGCCGCCGCGCCGCAGCAGGACACCGCCGGGGAGCCCTCGACGGGCGGTACGCTCTGAGACCGCCCGTCCAGGAGCACCGACGCCCTGTGAGCATCACTTCGCCGTCCGCGCCGTCCGTCGGCGCGACGAGCATCCGGCGTGACGGCGGTGTCCTGACCGTGAGAGTCATCGATCCTGCACTGATGCCCTCGCTGCTCGGCAGCGGCGACGAGCACCTCCGGGTCGTGGAGAGCGTCTTCTCCGCCCGCATCCATGCGCGCGGCAACGAGATCACGATCGCCGACGGCCCCGGTGCGGACACCGACATCGACCAGGTCGCGCGCGTCATCGATGAGCTCACCGAGCTGGTCGCGCGGGGTCAGGTGCTCGATCGTCGCCTCGTCGAGCAGACGATCCGCATCGTGCGCGAGGGCGTGCCCGGGCGAGCTGCGGACGTGCTCGGGGAGCACCTCGTCACCCATCGTGGCCGCACGATCCGACCCAAGACCATCGGGCAGCGGCGCTACCTCGATGCCATCGGACAGAACACGGTCACGTTCGGGATCGGGCCGGCCGGCACCGGCAAGACGTACCTCGCGATGGGTGCTGCGGTGCGGTCGCTGCGCGCGCGCGAGGTCAACCGCCTCATCCTCACCCGGCCCGCCGTCGAGGCGGGCGAGCGGCTCGGTTTCCTCCCGGGGACGCTGCACGAGAAGATCGACCCGTACCTCAAGCCGCTGTGGGACGCCCTGCAGGACATGATGGACGCTGCAGAGCTCGTGAACCACGTCGAACGCGGGGTCATCGAGGTCGCACCGCTCGCGTACATGCGTGGCCGCACGCTCAACGATGCGTTCATCGTGCTCGACGAGGCGCAGAACACGACACCGGAGCAGATGAAGATGTTCCTCACGCGCATCGGCTTCAACGCGCGCGCGGTGGTCACCGGCGACGTCAGCCAGACCGACCTCCCGCACGGGAAGCGTTCCGGCCTGCTCGTCGCGCGCGAGATCCTGCGCGACATCGACGGCATCGCGTTCGCCGAGTTCGGCAACGAGGACGTCGTGCGTCACCCGATCGTCCAGCGCATCGTCGAGGCGTACGACCGTCACGCTGCCGCGGCGGATGCGTCGCCGACCACCGCGACGAGGGCCTGAGATGCCGGTCTTCCTCGCGGACGAGCAGGACAGCGACGTCGACGTCGACGACCTCGTCGCCCTCGCGCACCGCGTCCTCGCCGAGCGCCGCGTCCCTGCCGACATGGAGGTCGCCCTGCTGCTCGTCGATGAGGACACGATCGCCGGGCTGAACCTGCAGCACCTGGGTCACGAGGGCCCGACCGACGTGCTGGCGTTCCCGATGGACGAGCCGGGCGAGTCCCCGCCGGCAGGCCCTGCGATCCTCGGCGACGTCGTCATCTGTCCCGCGGTCGCGCACCGCCAGGCGACCGAGCGTGGCATCGCCATCCACGCCGAGCTCCAGCTCTTGACCGTCCACGGGCTGCTGCATCTGCTCGGGATGGACCATGCGGAGCCTGACGAGGAACGGGAGATGTTCGCACTGACCGACCGACTGCTCGCGCTGCATCGCGAGGAGGTGGGCCGCCCGTGACGCCTGTCGAACTCACGCTTGCCGGGCTGGCGTTCGTCGTCGCCGTCCTCTCCGCGGCGATCACGGCCGTGGTGCGCGAGGTCGACGCCGTGCGCGCGCTCAGCCTCGCCGATGACGGTGTCCGTGGCGCGGACGCGCTGCTGTGGCTGACCGAGCGGCCGCTGACGACCCACCGCATCTCGGCCGTCATCGGGATCCTCGCTGCGGTCGTCGTCGGGATCGCTGCGCCCTTGCCCGATGCGGCCGCAGCGACGTTCGCGGTCATCGCGACCGTCGTCCTGGCACCGCTGGTCGCGCGTCCCCTGGTCGGCCGTCGCATCGAGCGCACCGGACTGCGGCTCGCCCGTGTGGCGCGCCCGATCGTCGCCGTGCTCGCCAGGCCGCTCGAGCTGCTCGACCCGTCCGCGCGTCGTCCCGACGAGGACGCGGACGTGACCGGCAGCGACGACGAGGACCGCAACGGCTCCGGCGATGAGGACACGGTGCTCGATGCCGGTGAGCGCCGGATGATCCTCTCCATCCTCGAGCTCGACGACACGACCGCACGCGAGATCATGGTCCCGCGTCCCGACGTGATCGCCGTCGCCGCGGACGTGCCGTTCGCCGACGTGGTCGACCTCGCACTCGATCACGGGCGCTCGCGTCTGCCGGTGCATGACCCGTCGGATCCCGATCTCATGACCGGCGTCGTCCACGCGCGCGACCTGCTCGCCCGCATGCGCAAGGACCCGGGCGTGCTCGAGCGTGACGCCAGCGCGTGGAGCGACCTCGTCCGCGAGCCGTACCACGTGCCCGAGTCGCGTCGTGCGGACGACCTGCTGCGTGACCTGCAGGCCGCGGCGGTCCATCTGGCGCTCGTGGTGGACGAGTACGGGGAGATCGTCGGCATCGTCACCATCGAGGACGTGCTCGAGGAGATCGTCGGCGAGATCGTGGACGAGCACGACGACGAGCGCCCACAGATCGAGCCGCTGCCCGGAGGAGGGTGGCGCGTCGACGGCGGCATGAACGTCGTCGATCTGGGTGACGCGCTCGACGTCGAACTGCCCGACGAGGCGTGGGACACCGTGGGTGGCCTGGTGCTGGGCACGCTCGGTCGGCTCCCTCGGGTCGGCGACCGTGTCGAGGTCGACGGCATCGTGCTGACCGTGACGGTCCGGCGTGGCCGGCGCGTCGTCGAGGTCCGCGTCGAACGTGCCGGTGCGTCCGAGGCCGCATCGGACGTCGCCGCCGACGCCGCGCGCGGCTGACCGGAAACGCGAGCGAGCGCCAGGGCGCAAGGGCTCGCCTGCGGCCGGCACCTATGCTCCGTCGAGCGACGCATCGACCCGGTGCGAGCGGGACGAGGGGAGAGCTGCGGATGCGACCGGACACGGCGGGCCGCTCGGTGCCCTACGACGAGGCGGATCTGCTGCGCCGCGCCCGTGCGGTGCGCTCGCGCGCCTACGCCCCGTACTCCCACTTCCACGTCGGAGCGGTCGTGGTCACGCCGACCGGTACCTACGAGGGCGTGAACGTCGAGAACGCCTCGTACCGGATGACGACCTGCGCCGAGCAGACCGCCATCGCGCGCATGATCGCCGAGGGCGATCGGGGCCCGATCATCGCGGTCGCGGTCGTCGGTGACGGTGCGGACCCGTGCACGCCGTGCGGCGCCTGCCGCCAGACCATCTTCGAGTTCGGGCCCGATGCGACCGTCTACGCGTCCGGCGACGGTGGGAACCCCCTCATCGCGCGCATCTCGGAGCTCCTCCCGCACGGCTTCGGGCCGCATCGCCTCGCGCAGGGTCAGCGCTGAGCGCGCGCGAGGGGCGCGAGCTCGACGTCGCCGCCATCCTCGGTGGGCTCGATGACGTCGTCGCCGAGGGGCACCGTTGCGGACTCGTCGCGCTCGTCGGGCGTCCCAACGTCGGGAAGTCGACGCTGATCAACCGGCTCGTGGGCGAGAAGGTCACCATCGTCACGAAGGTGCCGGGCACGACCCGCACCACGATCCGCGCGGTCGTGACCCGGGAGGACGCGCAGGTCGTCCTGCTCGACACGCCCGGGCTCGGCAAGCCGCGCACCACCATGGGCCAGCGCATGAACCAGCTCGTGCGCGACACGTGGGCGAGCGTCGACGTCATCGCGATGCTCGTCGACGCGGAGGCCGGCATCGGTGGCGGCGACGAGTACCTCGTGCGCGAGCTCTCGACGCTGCGCACGCCCGTGGTCACCGTCCTCAACAAGATCGACACGCTCGACGACGACCGCCTCCTCCCGGTGCTGGAGCGGATCGGACGCATGACGGCCGAGGCACCGTTCGTCGACGTCGTGCCCGTCTCCGCGCTCGCCGGCAGCAACGTCGATCGGCTCATCGACGTGCTCGTCGGGCATCTGCCCGAGGGTCCGCGGCTGTTCGCCGCAGGTCGGGTCAGCGACCAGCCGGAGGCGCAGCTCGCGTCCGAGATCGTGCGCGAGAAGGTCATCGCCGACCTCGCGCAGGAGCTCCCGCACTCGGTCGCCGTCACCGTCGACGGCATCGAGCCCGACCCGGACCGTGACGACCTCGTCCACATCGACGCGGTCATCCACGTCGAGCGCGAGTCGCAGAAGGGCATCATCATCGGGAAGGGCGGGGCGCGATTGAAGGATGCGGCGACCGCCGCACGGCTCGAGCTCGAGGTGCTGCTCGGCGTGCGCGTGCACCTCACGACCCGCGTCAAGGTCGCGAAGGACTGGCAGCGCGACCCGAAGCAGCTCGGACGCCTCGGCCTGTGACGGGCGGGCCTGTGACGGGTCTGTGACGGGCGGGCGCGGTCAGAGCGTCCCGTCGGAGAGCATCGAGCGCACCTGCGCGGCGCGGGTGCGCACCTCGTCGAGATCGCTCAGCCGGTCGAGGTTCGCGTAGGCCCGGCCGATGCGGTGGTTCGCACCGAGCGTCGCGCGGTTGCGATCGAGGAAGTCCCAGTACAGCGTCGTGAAGGGACAGGCGTCCTCGCCGGTCCGCTTCGTGCGGTCGTAGCGGCACGGTCTGCAGTAGTCGAGCGACATCCTGTCGATGTAGGCGCCGCCCGACACGTAGGGCTTGGTCGCGACCTCGCCGCCGTCCGCGAACGTCCCCATGCCGATGACGTTGGGCACCATGACCCAGTCGTAGGCGTCGATGAACGATCCGTGCATCCAGTCGGTCATCGCGTCGGGGCGCACCCCGGCGAGCGTCGCGAGGTTCGCGAGCACCATGAGCCGCTGGATGTGATGCGCGTACGCGTGCTGGCGCACCGACGTGATCGAGTCGTCCACGCAGCGCATCGCGGTCGGCGCAGCACCGGTGAAGGCCGGTGGCAGCGGCTCCTGGGCGTCGAGCGCGTTGCGCTGCGCGTACCCCGCGTCCGCGGTCCGGTAGACGCCCCAGAGGAACTCGCGCCATCCGAGGACCTGGCGCACGAACCCCTCGACCGCGTTGAGCGGTGCGCGACCGTCGGTGTGCGCGGCGACGGCGGCCTCGATGACCTCGCGCGGATGGAGCAGTCCGAGGTTGAGCGCGTGCGAGAGCAGCGAGTGGTTCAGATGCCACGCACCGGTGACCATGGCGTCCTGATGGTCACCGAAGCGCGGGAGCACCCGGGTGGTGAAGCGCTCGAGTCGCGCGAGCGCACCCTCGCGACTCGTCGCCCACGTGCCGTCGTGGCCGTCCCCGAACAGCCGGAGGTCCTCGGGCAGCCAGTCGTCGAGGGAGGCGTCGAAGCCGTCGGGCGCGTCGATGACCGGCGGGTCGGCGGCTGCGGTCGGCGCGAGCGCTGCGTCCGGAGGTTCACGGTTGTCGGCATCGAGGTTCCAGCGGCCTCCGACCGGCTCCTCGCCCTCCATCAGCCAGCCGGTGCTGCGCCGTCGCCAGCGGTAGAAGTCCTCCATCGTGGTGCGACCACGGCCCGCACGGAACGTCGCGAACTCGCTCCAGTGACACAGGAAGTGGTCGTTGTCGACGAGGCGTACCCCGAGTCCCTCCAGCGTGCTGGTCCCGGTGCGACTCGCCGGCTCCATCGCGACGACCTCGGAGGGATCGAACGCGTCGACGTGAGCAGCGAGCCCGGCGCGCATCGACGGGGCACGGCGCAGGTCGACGGCGAAGCCCTCCTCGGTCAGCCGGTCCGCGAAGCGTCGCATCGCGGTCACGACCAGGTGGACCTTCTGACGGTGCCAGCGCCGCTCGCCGAGCTTGCGCTCGCTCACGACCATCAGCACGCGGGTGCTGCCAGGATCGCGGCCACGCAGGTGCGCCGAGCGGAGGTCGAGCTGGTCCCCCCAGACCCAGACCGTGGTCAGGCCGCGGTCCGGGTCGCCGTCCGGGTCGCGGCCGCGGTCCATGCGCGCTCCTCGGTGACGGTGCACGCACGGCGCTGCACCCGCACCGCACGGCGCGCGCGCGGCGGGACGTGAGGGTACGACGGCTAGCCTGCGCGCATGAGCGCACCCAAGAGTCCCGCCAAGAGTCCCCAGAACCGGTCCGAGCTGTCCGTCACGCCCATGAGCGAGGACATCAGCGCCTGGTACAACGACGTCATCGCGCGCGCTGAGCTCGCCGAGCGGGGTCCGGCCAAGGGCACGATGGTCATCCGTCCCTACGGGTACGCGATCTGGGAGCTCCTCCAGCGCCAGCTCGACGACCGTTTCAAGGCCACGGGGCACCAGAACGCGTACTTCCCGCTGTTCATCCCCGAGTCGTACCTGCGCCGTGAGGCCGAGCACGTCGAGGGCTTCGCGCCCGAGCTCGCCGTCGTCACCCACGGTGGTGGCAAGGAGCTCGAGGAGCCGCTCGTCGTGCGTCCGACCTCGGAGACCGTCGTCGGCGAGATGTTCGCGAAGTGGATCTCGTCCTACCGCGACCTGCCCATCCTGATCAACGCCTGGAACAACGTCGTCCGGTGGGAGCTGCGGCCGCGCATGTTCCTGCGCACCACCGAGTTCCTGTGGCAGGAGGGGCACACCGCGCACGTCGACGAGGCCGACGCGATGGAGGAGACCCTCCGCATGTTCGGCGTGTACGACGAGTTCGCGCGCAACGTCGCGGCGATCCCGATGGTCCGCGGCGAGAAGACGCCGGGCGAGCGCTTCGCCGGTGCGAAGCGGACGTTCACCATCGAGGGGATGATGCGTGACGGCAAGGCGCTGCAGTCCGGCACCTCGCACTACCTCGGCACGAACTTCGCCCATGCCTTCGACATCACCTACCAGGACGAGCAGAACACCCTGCAGCACGCGCACACGACGTCATGGGGGATGTCCACGCGCATGATCGGCGCGCTCATCCTCGCGCACGGGGATGACCGTGGCCTCGTCCTGCCACCGCGGCTCGCCCCGCACCAGGTCGTCATCGTGCCCATCGGGCGCGGCGATGCGCTGGGGACGACGACGGCCGAGGCGCAGCGTGTCGCCGGACTGCTGCGCGAGCAGGGCGTGCGCGTCGAGGTCGACGTCCGCGATCAGAGCCCGGGGTTCAAGTTCAACGACTGGGAGCTCAAGGGCGTGCCGATGCGCGTCGAGCTCGGACCGCGCGACCTCGAGGCCGGTGTCGTCGTGCTCGCGCAGCGCGTCGGCGACGAGGACGAGGACGGACGGGCGCGCAAGCACACGCTGTCCGTCGCAGAGCTCGTCGACGGCATGCAGGCACGTCTCGACGCGTACCACGAGCTGCTCGTCGCCCGCGCCGAGGCCTACCGCGACGAGCACTCGGCGAGGATCGACGACCTCGAGGCGTTCGATGCCCAGGTCGCGCACGGCTTCGCGTACGCGCTGCACTGCGGTGAGCCGACCTGTGAGGCGACGATCCAGGAGCGCACGCGCGCCACGCCACGCTGCGTCCCGACCGAGGGTCCGGAGGAGTCGGGGGCCTGCATCGCGTGCGGCGCCCCGTCGGCCTACGGTCGCCGCGTGGTCTTCGCCCGTGCGTACTGAGGCCTGAGGTGGCGGCGACGACGCTCGTGCTCCTGCGGCACGCGACGACCGCGGCGACCGGACGGCGGCTCGGAGGGCGCACTCCCGGGGTGCACCTCGACGCGCCGGGACGGGCGCAGGCCGAGGCGGCCGCCCGCCGCCTGCGTGGCCTGCCCGTGTCCGCCGTCTACGCCTCGCCGCTCGAGCGCACGCGCGAGACGGCCGCGGCCGTCGCCCGCGCGCACGGACTGCGGGTGCGCATCGAGCGCGGCATCCTCGAGGTCGACTACGGCGACTGGACGGACCGTCCGCTCGCGACGCTGCGCCGACTCGCGCTGTGGCGCACCGTCCAGCAGGCCCCCTCGCGCGTCGTCTTCCCGGGCGGCGAGTCCATCCGTGGCGCCCAGCAGCGGGCCGTCGAGGCGACCGAGCGCCTTGCGGCGGCACATGCTGGCGAAACGATCGTGCTCGTGAGCCATGCCGACGTCATCAAGGCGGTCGTCGCGCATCACCTCGGGATGGGGCTCGACCTGTTCCAGCGGCTCGTGATCTCGCCCGCATCGTCGACGACGCTGATGCTGCCCGAGGGCGGGACGCCGGTCCTGCTCGCGATGAACGACACCTCCGACCCCGGGGCGTCCGACCCCGGTGCAGCGGCCTGAGGAGTGGATGTGGACCTCGAGTTCGACGATCCGAAGCGTGTCACCGTCGGCTACCTCGGCGTGCCCGGTGACCGCACCTTCCTCCTCGAGGTCGAGGACGACGTCCACCGCGCACAGTTCCAGCTCGAGAAGGCGCAGGTCGCCGGACTCGGTGACCTCGTCGCACAGCTGCTCGCACGCCTCGACGACCGCCCGCCGGCCGACTGGGACCGTGACGCGATGTCGCTCGAGCCGCCCTTCCGACCGATCTGGCGCGTCGGCGGGATCGCGGTGGGTCTGGACACGGACAGCGTCCGCCTGCTCATCGAGCTGACCGAGTTCGTCCCGGAGGGCGACACGGAGCCGCGTTCCGCGCGCATCTCGATGGACCGCGACCAGGCGCGCCGGTTCGCCGCCCATGCGGTCAGCATCGTCGGCGAGGGTCGAGCACGCTGCCGACTGTGCAGCCGGCCGATCGAGGTCGACGGCGGTCACGTGTGCCCGGGGACCAACGGCCATGGCCCGCTCACGAGCTGACGGAGGCGCGGTGGGGAGCTCGACCGGAGCACGGCTCGCCGCAGCGCCGATGGAGATCGTCGGACGCTTCGCCGACGCGTCCAACGCGACCCTGCTCGCGCGCCTGCTCGATCGCGATCCGCGGCCGCTCGCCGTGCTGCGCGACGCGCTGGGTCGTGACGTCGGCATCGAGGACCTCGACCCGGTCGATCTCGTCGTCTACAAGCCGCGCGACGGCGAGCAGCCGCTGTGGGACTTCCCCGAGGGGACGCTGCACCGTCGCGAGGTCGCGGCGGCGCTCGTGGACCGCGCGATGGGCGCGGACCTCGTCCCCGACACCGTCCTGCGCGACGATGCGCCCCACGGTCCGGGCAGCGTCCAGCGCTTCGTGCCCCACGACATGGCACAGCACTACTTCACGGTGCGCGAGCCGGCGCTGACCGGTCAGGACGACCTGCTGCGTGAGCGGCTCATCCTGCTCGCCACCTTCGACCTGGTCATCGACAACGCCGACCGCAAGGGCGGGCACGTGCTCGTCGAGGACGGGGACGGACCGCTGGCGCTGCGGCTGCGCGCCGTCGACCACGGGGTCAGCTTCAACGTCGAGCCGAAGCACCGCACCGTGATCTGGGACCTCGCGTCGTGCGCACTGGGCCCCCAGGCGCAGGCGGCGCTCGACCGCCTGATCGTCGCGCTCGACGGCGTGCTCGGCGAGCAGCTCGCGCAGCTGCTCGATCCCGCTGAGGTCGCGATGACGCGCGAGCGCGCGCACGCGCTGCGAGCCGTCGGCGTGCTGCCCGAGCCCGTCGGACCACGTCCGTTCCCCTGGCCACTGCTGTGAGCCGCGCCTACCGGGACCGCGGGATCGTGCTGCGCACCCACCGGCTCGGTGAGACCGACCGCATCCTGACGCTGCTGCTGCAGGGCCGCGGGAAGGTCCGCGCCGTCGCGAAGGGGGTCCGTCGCCCCGGGAGCCGCATCGGCGGCCGGGTCGAGCCGTTCAGCCACGTCGACCTCGAGCTGCACGAGGGGCGCAGCCTCGACATCGTGCGCCAGGTCGAGACCATCGATGCGCACGACAGCCTGCGCGTCGATGACCGGCTGCACGCTGCGGCGTCCGTGATGGTCGAGCTCGTCGACGTCGTCGCGGCGGAGGGTCAACGCGACCAGGCGCTGCTGCGCCAGCTGCAGGCCGGGCTCGCCGCGCTCGAGGCCGATCCGGACAGTGCGAGCGTGTTCGTCGACGCCTTCCTGCTGCGTGCGACGTCCATCGTCGGCTTCCCCGTCCTGACCGGCGCGTGCGCGCGCTGCCGAGCGCCGGGTCCGCACGCGCGGCTCAGCGTCGTCGGGGGCGGGACCCTGTGCGACGACTGCGGAGGCGACGGGACGCGGCAGGTCGGTTCGGACGTCATCGAGGCCGTGCGCCTGCTCGGTGACGACGGGAGCTGGCAGGCGCTGCCCGCGCTCGCGCGTGAGCACCCCGAGGCCCGCGCGACCGCCGGCTCGTACGCTCGCGCGTTCGTCGAGCATCACCTCGATCGGCGACTGCGCAGCTATGACGCGCTCGAGCGCGGCTGAAGCGGCCCGCCGGCCCAGCAGGACGGAGACGACCGTGACGAGGACACCCGCGCCCACGCCCAACGGCTGGGCGGTCGCCGCGCTGGCGCTCGCCATCGTCGCGCTGCTCGTCGGACTCGTCCCCGGGGTCGGGTTCATCGTCGCGGTCCCGGGTGGCGCGGTCGCCGCACTCCTCGCGTTCCCCGCCCTGTCGCTCGCGGAGCGATCCGGGCGCGGGCGGGGGATGGCCTGGTCGGCACTGGCCATCGGGATGCTCGCCATGTTCATCTCCTACACGCTGGCGCTGCTCGTCCGGGTCACCTGAGACGCCGCGGATAGCCTCCCCGGCACCGATCCTGCGCGCACGAGCAGGGTCGAGGCCAGGTTCGAGGCCAGGTCCGGGAGCAGGTCCGAGGTCAGGGGTCGGGGATGGCGGCATCGGCCTCGCGGGGACGGCGTGGCGGGTCGGCGGATCGTGTCCCGGGCCATGTCGCGATCATCATGGACGGCAACGGTCGCTGGGCGAACGCGCGCGGGCTGCGGCGCAACGCCGGTCATGAGGCCGGCGAGGAGGCGCTGTTCCGCAGCGTCGAGGGCGCGCTCGCGCTCGGTGTGCGCGATCTGACGGTCTACGCGTTCTCGACCGAGAACTGGCGACGCTCGCCGGAGGAGGTCCGCTTCCTCCTCGAGTTCAACCGTTCGCTGCTGCTGCGCCGCGTCGACGAGCTCATCGACCGCGACGTCCGCGTGCGCTTCATCGGCCGTCGCGCACGGCCGGTCCCGGGACGGCTCATCGCACTGATGGAGCGCACCGAGGAGCGCACCGCACACTGCTCACGCATGACCCTGCGCATCGCCTTCAACTACGGGTCGCGCTCCGAGCTCGTCGACGCCGCCCGGCGCGCCGCGGAGGACGTGGCGTCCGGTGCGCTGCGGCGCATCGATGCCCGATCGCTCGCTGCGCGTCTCGACGACCCGGCGATGCCTGACGTCGACCTGCTGATCCGGACCTCGGGTGAGCAGCGCGTGTCGAACTTCCTGCTGTGGCAGGCCGCGTACGCGGAGCTCGTGTTCACCGACGTGCTGTGGCCCGACTTCGACGAGGCGGAGCTGGCGCGCTGCGTCGCCGTGTACGCGGCTCGGGACCGTCGCTTCGGCGGCGCTCAGGATCGCCCGTCGAGCGCGGAGCCCGAGGCGTGAGACGCCGGCGCGCCACCATCGTCGCCGTGTGCGTCGGTGAGGCACGCGTGCACCGGTTCGCTGGTGACCGCGAGGAACGCACCGCCATCGACAAGCGGACCGTCGCAGGTGTCGTCGACGTCGGTCCCGAGGGTCTCGCCGGCGACACGCAGGTCGACCGCCGCTTCCACGGTGGGGTCGAGCGTGCCGTGTACGCCTACGCGCAGGACGACGCGGCGCACTGGGCGACGGCGCTCGCACGCGACGTGCCGCCCGGACTGCTCGGCGAGAACCTGCGCATCAGCGGTCTCGATGTCTCCGGCGCGCACGTCGGTGAGCGCTGGCGCACCTCGCGCGGACTGGTCCTCGAGGTCAGCGGACCCCGCATGCCATGCCGGACGCTCCAGGGCTTCCTCGACGTGCCCGACATGATCTCGCGCTTCACCTCGGCCGGACGCCCCGGTGCCTACCTGCGCGTCGTGGAGCCCGGCGAGGTCGCGGCAGGTGACCGCATCAGCGTCGAGCGTGACGCTCGTGCGCAGCTCGCACCGAGCGTCGCGGACATCATGGCCTGGCGGCGCGGCTCCACCTCGACCGAGCAGCTGCGCACGCTGGCCGCGCTCGACGCGCTTGCTGAGGACACGCGGCGCTGGGCAGCGGAGGCGCTGGCCGAGCGCTGAGCACGCTCACGTCCCCTTCGGATGCCACACCGTCTTGATGTCGCACCAGGTCATGATGCGCTCGATCCCCCGTGGTGTGCGCAGGAAGTCCGGCTCGACGGACGGCGCGGCGAGCACACGGGTCACGCCCTCCGCGGCGGCGGCCTCGAGCGCCGTCGCGTCGACGTCCGTACCCGCGTCGCTCGCCCCTGGTAGCCCGGTGAGCCCGGTGAGGTCGAGACCGTCGACGTCGAGATGTCCGGCGAGCGTGGGAGCGAGTTCCGCGACCTGACCGGTGAGCACGTTCACGACGCCGCCCGGCACGTCGGAGGTCGCGAGCACCTCGGTCAGGGACACGGCAGGCAGCGGACGCTGCTGGCTCGCGACGACCACGACCGTGTTGCCGGCCACGAGCGCCGGTGCGACGACGGAGACGAGTCCGAGCAGCGCCGATGCCTGCGGCGCGATGATCGCGACCACGCCGATCGGTTCGGGGACCGACACGTTGAAGAACGGGCCGGCGACCGGGTTCACGCTGCCGGCGACCTGCGCGAACTTGTCGGTCCAGCCGGCGTACCAGATCAGGCGGTCGACGGTCGCGTCGACCTCGTGCGCAGCGGCGTGCTCGTCCGCCCCGTGCGCACGCAGCTCGTCGATGAACTGCCCCCGGCGGCCCTCGACGAGCTCGGCGATGCGGTGCAGCACCTGTCCGCGGTTGAACGCGGTCGCGCCGGCCCAGCCCGGCTGCGCGGAACGGGCTGCGACGACCGCGTCCCGTACGTCCTTGCGCGATGCGAGCGCGGCGTTGGCCAGGAACGTGCCGTCGGGCGCGACGACCTCGAAGGTCCGGCCCGACTCGGAACGGGGGAACGCCCCACCGATGAAGAGCTTCGCGGTCCGGAGCACGGGGATGCGCTCAGCCATCGATGCCACCTCCTGCGCCGGTCGCATCGTTGCTCGCAGCCTCGAGGTAGGCGAGCAGGCCCTGACGTCCGCCCTCGCGGCCGAAGCCGGAGTCCTTCATGCCGCCGAACGGGCTCGACGGATCGAAGCGGTTGAACGTGTTCGCCCAGACGACACCGGCGCGCAGCCGGTCCGCGAGCCACAGGATGCGTGACCCCTTCTCCGTCCAGATGCCGGCGGAGAGGCCGTAGGGCGTGTTGTTCGCCTTCGTCACCGCCTCCTCCGGTGTCCGGAACGTCAGCACGGACAGGACGGGTCCGAAGATCTCCTCCTGCGCGATGCGCGACGACTGCGACACGCCGGTGAAGATCGTCGGAGGGAACCAGTGGCCGCGCTCGGGCAGCGCGCAGTCGGGGGACCAGCGCTCGGCACCCTCAGCCTCACCAGCGTCAGCGAGCGCGGTGATGCGTCCGAGCTGGGCCGCGGAGTTGATCGCCCCCACGTCGGTGTTCTTGTCGAGCGGATCCCCCAGGCGCAGCGTCGCGAGCCGGCGCTTGAGCCGTTCGACGACGAGGTCGTGGACGGGCTCCTCGACGAGCAGGCGCGAACCGGCGCAGCAGACGTGACCCTGGTTGAAGAAGATGCCGTCGACGATGCCCTCGATGGCCTGGTCGATGGCCGCGTCGGCGAACACGATGTTCGCCGCCTTCCCGCCGAGCTCGAGCGTCAGGCGACGACCCGTGCCCGCGAGCGCGCGCTGGATGTCCTTGCCGACCGCGGTCGAGCCGGTGAACGCGACCTTGTCGATACCGGGATGGCGCACGAGCGCCGCACCGGTCGCACCCGCGCCGGTGATGACGTTCACGACGCCCGGTGGGAGGTCGGCCTGCTGGCACAGCTCGGCGAAGCGCAGGGCGGTGAGCGGCGTCGTCTCCGCGGGCTTGAGCACGATCGTGCTGCCCGACGCGAGCGCTGGAGCGACCTTCCAGGCGAGCATCAGCAGGGGGAAGTTCCAGGGGATGATCGCACCGACGACGCCGACGGGTCGTGGCGACGCTCCGAGTCCCGCCCAGTCGAGCTTGTCGGCCCAACCGGCATGATGGAACAGGTGCGCGGCGGCGGTGGGCACGTCGAAGTCGCGCGTCTCGCGGATCGGCTTGCCGTTGTCGAGCGTCTCGAGCACCGCGAACTCCCGAGCACGCTCCTGAAGCATGCGCGCGAGTCGGAACAGATGCTTCGCGCGCTCCGCGCCGGGCAGCGCCGACCAGGCGGGCAGCGCGGCGCGCGCGGCCGCCACCGCGCGGTCGACGTCGACCGCTCCGGCGAGCGCCACGTCGGCGAGGTGCTCCTCGGTCGCGGGCGAGTGCGTCGCGAACGTCGCACCGTCGGCCGCATCGACCCACTCGCCGCCGATGTGCAGCCGTCCCTGCATGCCGACGTCCAGGCGGGCGACGGCGCGGCTCTCGGGCGCGGGCGCGTAGTCCCACGCGGGTGCGCCGAGCTCGATGGGGTAGCGGGACACGATGCCTCCGTGCTCAGTCGAGGGTGATGCGGTCGGCGCTGCCGTACACGCCGGTGGTGAGCTTCTGGCGCTGCATGAGCAGGTCGGTGAGCAGCCCCGATGCGCCGATGCGGTAGCGCTGCGGGGTGAGCCAGTCGGCACCGAGGGTCTCGTTGACGAGCACCAGGTGGCGCAGCGCATCCTTCGTCGTGCGGATCCCGCCGGCGACCTTCACACCGCGGGGCTCGCCGGTGATCAGGTGGAAGTCGCGCACGGCCTCGAGCATCACGAGCGCGACGGGATGCGTCGCGGCGGGGGACACCTTGCCCGTCGACGTCTTGATGACGTCCGCACCAGCGATCAGCGCGAGCCACGAGGCGCGGCGCACGTTGTCGTAGGTCGAGAGCTCACCGGTCTCGAGGATGACCTTGAGGTGCACGTCGCCGCACACCTCCTTCACGGCGCGGATCTCCTCGAGCACCCTGCCGTAGTGGCCCGAGAGGAACGCGCCACGATCGATGACCATGTCGATCTCGTCCGCGCCGGCATCGATCGCATCACCCGTGTCGGCGAGCTTGACGGCCAGCGACGCACGACCTGACGGGAAGGCGGTCGCGACCGCGGCCACGAGCACGCCGCTGCCTGCGAGCGCATCGACCGCGGTGGCGACGAGGTCGGGGTAGACGCACACGGCTGCGACGTGCGGGACGGACGCGTCCGCCGGGTCGGGGCGCAGCGCGCGGGCGCACAGCGAGCGCACCCGCGACGGCGTGTCCGCCCCCTCGAGGGTGGTCAGGTCCATCGTCGAGATGGCGACATCGATGAGGGCGCGCTTGGTGTCGTGCTTGAGCGAACGGGTCGCGAGCCGTGCCGTGCGCGCCTCGAGCCCGACACGGTCCACGCCGGGGAGCGAGCGCAGGAACCCGGTGAGTGACGCCTCGCCGCCGTCGAGCTCGCGCGGGTCGACGGCAGCGCCGGGCAGCACGAGGGCGGACATGGTTGGGCCTCCTGGACGGCCGGGGTGGCCGGCCGAGGGCGTCCTCGATACTAGCCCTGGGGTCCTGAGGCTCTCCCGGCGAGTGCGACCTGGCGGCTGAGCGCGACCAGTCGGCCGTCGGCGTCCCACAGGTCACCGTCCTCCTCGAAGTAGCCGTCGGTCAGCGCCTGCGTCGTGAAGCGGGTCGCCAGCCAGCCGGGCACCGGTCTCGCGCGGACCTGCACGGTCAGCTCGATCGTCGGCGCCCAAGCCAGCCCCCCGATGTCGAGGTCGTAGACCACGGGCGGGTAGGCGTCGGCGACGCACAGGAGCGCGAGGCTGTCGAAGTCGTGCCCGTCGGACCAGCGGCACCAGCCCCCATGCAACCCAGCGCCCGACGGTTGCCCGCGGGTCCAGCCGGAGGTCTCCTCCGGCATGCGGTGGTCGAGCCGGTCGAGGAACTCGGGGAGCATCCCGCGCGCCGCGCGCCGCAGCGGCTCGTCGAGTGTGTCCACGTCGGGCCAGGGGGGAGGTTCGCGCAGGACCCGTGTGGGTCCGTCCGCTCGGGAGAGATCCCCGAACGTGCCGAGGAGGCGGACGCACTCGCGGCCGTCCTGCAGCAGGCGCCCCGCGACGGTCGCGTGACGGCGCCCGTCGCGGACCAACTCCGTGACGACCTCCACGGGACCGAGAGCCGGAGGGGTGAGGAAGTGCGCGGTGACCGTCACCGGATCGGGGCGCTCGGCACGTTGCGCCATCGCTCGCGCGCCCAGCGCCATCAGGTACCCGCCGTTGGGTGCGGCGTCGCCGATGACGCGCCAGCCGGCCCGGCACTCGGCGTCGAAGCGGTCGACGTCGCGCCGCACGACCGCCGTGTCGAGTGCGAAGCGGCTGCGTGGCGCAGCAGTGTCGTCATGATCCGTCACGTCGCCCTCGACCGGTGCGCTTGCGCCAAGGCCAGCCCCTCGACGACGGCTAGCATCCTACGTCCGCACCGAGCAGCGCCTCGTGCTCGTCCGCGCCGTCCCGCCCCTCCTGCCAGCGAGCCTCCTGTGACCGATGTGACCGACCACGATCTGCCTGAGCCGACGGTCGAGGCCACGCTCCCGACCATCGTCGAGCTGTGCAAGCAGCGCGGCATCATCTTCCCGTCGTCGGAGATCTACGGCGGGTTCCGCTCGACCTGGGACTACGGCCCGCTCGGTGTGGAGCTCAAGGAGAACGTCAAGCGGCAGTGGTGGCGCTCGATGGTGCAGCTGCGTGATGACGTCGTCGGCCTTGACGCCTCCATCCTGATGCACCCGAAGGTGTGGGAGGCGTCGGGTCACCTCGCGAACTTCTCCGACCCGCTCGTCGAGTGCACGAAGTGCCACAAGCGCTTCCGCGCCGACCACCTCGAGGAGGCCATCGCCGCGGGGACGCTCGCAGCGATGCAGTGCCCCGACTGCGGGGGGACGTTCACCGACCCGCGCAACTTCAACCTGATGTTCAAGACGCACGCAGGGCCCGTCGACGATGATGGCGCGGTCGTGTGGCTGCGTCCCGAGACCGCGCAGGGCATGTTCGTCGACTTCGCCACCATCCAGCGCACCAGCCGCAAGAAGGTCCCGTTCGGCATCGCGCAGATGGGCAAGTCGTTCCGCAACGAGATCACGCCGGGCAACTTCGTGTTCCGCACGCGCGAGTTCGAGCAGATGGAGATGGAGTTCTTCGTCGTGCCCGGTACCGACGAGGACTGGCACCAGTACTGGATCGACGCCCGGCGCGCCTGGTACGAGGACCTCGGGATGCGCAGCGAGAACATCCGCATCCGTGAGCACGCGGCCGATGAACTGTCGCACTACGCGAAGCGCACGGTCGACCTCGAGTTCTACTTCCCCGACGCATCGATGGGCTGGTCCGAGCTCGAGGGCATCGCGAACCGGACCGACTTCGACCTCAAGGCGCACGAGGCGGCCAGCGGGCAGGACCTCAGCTACTTCGACCAGGCAGCGAACGAGCGCTTCCATCCCTACGTCATCGAGCCGGCGGCCGGCGCGACACGTGCGACGCTCGCGTTCCTCTACGACGCGTACCGCGTCGAGCAGGCGCCCGACGCCGACGGCACCATGCAGGAGCGCGTCGTGCTGAAGCTCGACCCGCGCCTCGCGCCCTACCAGGTCGCCGTGCTGCCGCTGTCGAAGAAGCCTGAGCTGTCCGAGGTCTCACGCCGTGTCTTCGACCTGCTCAAGGTCGACCGGATGGTCGAGTACGACGAGACGCAGTCGATCGGGCGGCGCTACCGCCGCCAGGACGAGATCGGCACGCCGGCGTGCGTCACCGTGGACTTCGAGACGCTCGAGGACTCGGCCGTGACCGTGCGCGACCGTGACACGATGGTGCAGGAACGGGTCTCGATCGACCGGCTGCCGGCGTACCTCGACGAGCGCCTACCGCGCCGCTGAGTCGACGGCGTCCTCGAGCGCTCGGAGCCGGCGCTCGACGTCGCGCAGTCCGCGCAGCAGCGTGCCGGTGGCGGCGAGCAGCGCTGTGACCCCGAGGGTCGGTGTGAGCACGAGCAGCGCGGCGACCACCTCGCCCTCACGCAGGGCGAGTGTGGCGCCCGCGGCACCGACGAGCGCGACCGCGTAGGCGATGATCACGGCCGCACGCGCAGAACGCTCGGTCGGGGTCCTGAGTGGGGTATCCATGCCCGCAGCCTAGGCTGGCCGTATGGATGGCTCCAGGACCCACCCCGCTGCGCCGACGGTCGTCGTGCTCGAAGGTCGACCGGTCACCGCGGACTGGGGATCGACCGCGCTGCTGGCGCCCTTCGTCGGCCGCACGAGCGCGCCCGTTGGTGGTGCACCGCACGCTGAGGTCTGGTTCGGCGCTCATCACCGTCACCCGTCGTGGGTCGTCGTCGACGGCGCGCGTGTGCCCTGCACCGAGGTCGCGGGTCTCGCGCAGCCGACGTTCCTCGTCAAGCTGCTCGCGGCGTCCGCCCCGCTGTCGATCCAGGTGCATCCTGATGCGCGCACCGCTCGGGCTGGCTTCGCTGCCGAGGAGACGGCGGGCATCGCGCGTGAGGACACCGGCCGTCGCTACGCCGATGCGTCGGGCAAGCCGGAGCTGCTGCGAGCCCTGGGTCCGATGCGAGTGCTGTGCGGTCTGCGTCCGGCGACGGCCTCCCGCAGGCTGCTCAGCGAGCTCGTCCCGTCGGGTGCGGACGCCCTGCTCGCGGGGCTGGCCCGAGGCGACGCAGCGCTCGGGGACGTCATCGCCGACCTGCTGCGAGCGGACAAGGCGTCGTCGGCCAGACTGATCGACGCCGTCCGCTCCGGCGCTGAGGCTGTCGTCGCGCGCGGTGAGCCGGACGGTCCCGACCGGCTGCTGCGCATGGCGCATCTGGTGCTCGATCTCACGGCGCGCTTCCCGGGCGACCCCGGGGTACTCGTCGCGCTGCTGCTCGACGATCTCGACCTCGCACCCGGCGAGGCCGTCTACGTCGGCCCCGGGACGCCGCACGCGTACCTGTCGGGGCTCGGCGTCGAGATCATGTCCTCGTCGGACAACGTGCTGCGCGGCGGCATGACCACCAAGCACGTGGACGTCGCGGCGTTCCTCGACGTCCTCGACGTCACGACGCTCGGCGCGCGTCGCGTCGGCACGTTGGCGCGCCAGTACGAAGGCTCCGGTTGGCAACGACACGTCACGCCGACCGACGCGTTCGTGCTCGACGAGGCGGCGGTCGACGGGGTCCTGCTCGTCGAACGCTCCGGCGTGGGCCCGAGTGTGCTGCTGTGCGCGGACGGTGAGGTCGTCGTCCGCGCGGGGGACGGCAGCGCAGCCGAGCTGCGACCCGGCGGGGCGGTGCTGCTCACCGGTGGGCTCGACCCCGTCGAGGTGCGTGGCCGTGGACTCGTCCTGCATGCCGGCGCCGGGCGCACGATCCTCGCCGGCGCGGCCGTGCAGCGTCAGTCCGCAGCGGCCTGACCGGCCCACCGGCTGAACCGGGCCCGGGCGGTCACGTCAGCGTCAGCATCGATGCGCAGCCGACGACGCGGCTGCGCGGGCATGAGCCGGACCGCACGCTCGATGAGGCGCGGTCCTCGCTGCAGCGTCACCGTGACCGTGCTCTCCGCACCGTGGCGACGCAGCACCGTCGGGAGCTCGTCGGGGGTCAGCGTCTCACCGTCGATGGCCAGCAGCACGTCGCCACCACTGACGCCGGCATCCCAGGCGCTGCCGCCGCGGAGCACCGTCCGCAGCACGATGCGTCCACCGTCGGTCCCTGCGAGCACGCCCAGACGGGGCGCGTCGTCGCTCGGGTCGACGACCTCGCGCAGGCCGAGCACGGACAGGTCGGGGGTCGGGTCGGGGACTCCGGGAACGGTCGTGAGCATCACGGCGAGCTGCGCGACATCAGCCCCGCCGGCGCGCTCCAGCGCATCGAGCACGTCCTGCTCGGTGTAGCCACGGGGCTGACCGGACGCGTCAGGACCGTGGCGTCGCCACAGGTCCCGCAGCACGTCATCGAGCCCGTCGCCATGCGGTGCCAGCGTCCGCAGGCGCAGGTCGAGCGTGAACGCGACCAGCGCACCATGGGCGTAGTAGTCGGTGCCGGCGTTGGGCGAGTTCTCGTCGCGTCGGTAGTGCTTCGTCCATGCCGTGCGTGACGCGTCATGCAGCGACTGCAGCAGCGCGCCCGGCATGCCGTCGACCGCTTCACGCAGCCTGTCGAGCGCTGCCAGCAGTTCGGAGACCCGCCACAGTCCGGCCCGCGCGGGCAGCAGCCGGTCGTAGTAGGACGTCCAGCCCTCAGCGATCCACAGGGACGTGGTCAGCACGGGCCGGTCGAGCGGTGGGGCGAGCAGATCGACCGGGACGAGTCGTCGGACGTTCCAGAGATGGAAGTGCTCGTGGGCGAGCAGGCCCTGGAGTCGGCGACGACGCTCCGGGTCGGTGCTCGCATGCGGCGGGAACGCCACGACGCAGCCGTCACGGTGCTCGAGGCCACCGCCCTCGCCGTCGACGGCGAGCACGGTGAAGCGCGTGGCGGGCAGCTCGCCGCCGAACAGTGCGGTCGCCGCGTGCGCGATGCGTCCGAGGTCGTCAGTGAGACCACGGACGTCCACGCCATCACCGTGACCCGACCACACGATGCGATGCTCGACCCCGTGCACGTCGACCGATGAGCTGCGCAGGACACCGACCTCGAACGCCGCGTCGACGAGGTGCTCGTGATCGTCGGCGACGTAGGGACCCGGTCCCTCACCGGGCAGCAGCGAGGCCACCTCGTGGTCGTGCGCGACGCCCGTCAGGTGCACGTGATGCGCACGCGAGCGCGCACCTTCGAGGCACGGGAACGTCGCCGCACCGACCAGCAGGGCATGGCGGTCGTCGACATGGTTGGTGCGCACCGACGCCTCGTACGCGTACCACTCGAGCTCGACGGTGACGTCGTTGTCGACGGCCGGCAGCAGCCAGGCGGACAGCCCGTCGGGCGTGAGCGTGAGCGCTGCACCCATCGCGTCGCTCGCGCTGATGCGCTGGAGGTGGTGCACGTAGTCGCGGACGACGTAGCTGCCCGGCGTCCACGTCGCGATCGTCAGGCGCCCGCCGTCAGCGATGGCGTCGGCCGGGATGCGCATGCGCACCCCGACGAGGTGCTGGTCACGACCCGACAGGTCGACGAGGTAGGTGATCGGCTCGGGCTCCACCGCTGAGGGCAGTGCGCCCGTGGGCAGCGCGCCGGTCCCGTTCATGCGCGCTCCACAGTTCTTCAGGGTGGCCCCGGAGGCTAGCGACGCTCCGGCTACCTTCCCTGAGCCGGGCCCGTCCGGACCGAGCGACGAACGACCGAGGAGCATCACGATGCCGAGCCTGCCGCTCGCCGACCGGCACGAGACCGTCCTCCCGCAGGTCGCACCGGCGCTGCACGACGCCTACCAGTCAGCGCTGACGCTCGATCCTGCGGCCCGCAAGGTCGCGCTCGGTGAGGTCGTCGCGGGCGACCCGTCGTTCATCGCGGGCTGGGCGGCCCTGTCCGTGCTGGGTGTCGAGCCCGTCGAGCGCTACGCCTACGCGCGTGTCGGTTACCACCGTGGACTCGATGCACTGCGCGCGAGCGGCTGGGGCGGGAGCGGTCTCGTGCGCTGGTCGCAGGCCTCGAACCGGGCGTTCCTGACCTGCCTCGTGCGCCTGCGCGAGGCGGCCAGGACCATCGGGGAGACCGCGGAGGTCGAGCGCATCGACCTGTTCCTGCGCGACCTCGATCCTGACTGGACCGACGACAACCTGCCCGTCTGAACCGGACGGTAGGACGGGAGCGGGGGACGGGTGGCCGGCAGGATCCTCAAGGAGGACATCGACGCGCTGCGGCAGCAGGCCGACATCGTCGCGGTCATCGGTGACTACACGAGCCTGCGGCGCGCCGGGAAGTCGTTCAAGGGCCTGTGCCCGTTCCATACCGAGCGCACGCCGTCCTTCACCTGCACACCGGACGGCAACTTCTTCCACTGCTTCGGCTGTGGCGCGAGCGGCGACATCTACGACTTCCTCCAGCGTGTCGAGGGGATGGACTTCCCCGAGGCGGTCGAGACGCTGGCACGCCGGACCGGGTTCCCGCTCCGCTACGAGCAGCTCACCACCCGTGAGCGTCGAGCCATCGGTGAACGGTCGCGACTCGTCGCCGTGTCGCACCTCGCGCGCGATCACTTCGTGCGTCGGCTGCTCGCCGACGAGGGCACCGTCGCGCGCGACTACCTCAAGGGTCGTGGGTTCGGACGTCCCGAGGCCGATGCGTTCGAGCTCGGCTTCGCACTCGAGGCGTGGGACGACCTGAGCCGGGCCCTGCTCGCCGACGGTGTCGAGGCGGAGGACCTCATCGCGATCGGCGTGAGTGTGCGCAACGACCGCGGCGGGCTGCGCGACCGGTTCAGGGGTCGCCTGATCTTCCCCATCCATGATCCTGGCGGCGACGTCATCGGGTTCGGTGGCCGCGTGCTGCCCGAGATCGACTACGGAGACTTCGAGCCGCCGAAGTACCTCAACTCGCCGGAGACGCCGCTCTACCACAAGTCGAAGGTGCTCTATGGCGTCCCGCAGGCCCGCTCGGAGATCGTCTCCCGCGACCAGGTGCTGATCTGTGAGGGCTACACCGACGTGATCGCGCTGCACCAGGCCGGTTTCGCCAACGCGGTCGCGACCTGTGGGACCGCCGTCGGCGTCGAGCACCTGCGTGCGCTCGCGCGCTACACGCGGCGCGTGGTCCTCGCCTTCGATGCGGACCGCGCGGGGATCCAGGCCGCCGAACGGGCCTGGGACGCCGTCCGGGAGCTCGCTGGGGCGGGCACGTCAGGGCTCGACCTCTCGGTGCTGCCACTTCCCGACGGTCGGGACCCGGCCGACCTCGTGCGTGACGTCGGTGCGGACGGACTGCGCGAGGCGGTCGCCGGTGCCCGGCCCGTCGTGCCGTTCCTCATCGCGACGCGCATCGAGCAGGCCGACCTGACCACCGAGCAGGGCCGGGTCGCGGCGCTGCGCGAGGCCCTGACCGTGCTGGGGCGGGAGCAGGACCCGGAGCTGCGCCGCGGCTGGGCACGCAGCGAGATCGCGCGACCGCTCGGGCTCGCCTACGACTTCGTCGTCACGTCCGCCGCGCGGCAGGGCGTGGTGCTCGACTCCGTCGAGGGGGTCGCGTCGACCCGTGCGGCGCGGCCGGTGCGTCGCGACGTCGCGCCGGACGCCCCGGCGGCCGGGGTCGTCGACGCGCGCCTCGAGCGTGCGGTGCTGCGTGCGGTGCTGCAGGACCCCACGCTGCTGCCCGAGGCGGCAGGGGAGCTGGACGGCGGCAGCTTCCTGCATCCGTCCGCGGCGGCGGTCTGGCGCGCCATCGCTGCAGCGGGCGGTGTGGGCGTGACCCCGGAGGCGGTCCTCGTCGCAGCCGAGGACGACATGGTCCGCGACGTGATCCGTGGGCTGATGCTGGAGGAGGACCCGGCGGCCGTGGACGTCGAGCCTGAGGTTCGCCGCCGTGCCGCTCGCGACCTCGTCCACCGGCTGCTCGCCCGCAGCCTCGCCGCGCACGAGCAGGAGCTGCGGGACCGGCTCTCTCGGCTCGATGCGGTCGGTGACCCCGATGCGGTCCTCACCCTCCAGCGCGAACTGCAGGGCCTCAGCGCGCGTCGTCGGGCGATGCGGGAGTCCACGGACGCCTGAGGACGCCTGACGGCGCTGGGGCGTCCTGCGCCGAACCCGATGTCACACCCCATGCGTACGGTTCGCCCATGGACACACCCATGCGGACAGAGGCGGGGACAGCGGCGCGGGCAGCCTTGCGGCCCGGGGCGTGGTCGGACGCGGTCGGCCGCGGGCCCGGAGGCGCCGTCGCTCAGGCGGTCCCGATCGCGCTCCCGCTGCCGTTCGATGATGGTGCGGACGACGCGGTCCCGTTCGTCCTCACCGCCGCAGCGCACCGCGAGGTGCTGGGCCGCGAGGTCCCGCCACTCGTCGTGGTCGCGCGGGACGCGGCTGGCCCGGTTCCACGGGTCGGTCCGGAGGCCGAGACCAGTGCCGCCGAGACCGAGCAGGCCTCCGACACGCGTCGGGTGCAGGCACGCGCACTGCTGCGCAGCGGGATGCCCGTGGCGACGATCGCCGCCGCACTGGACGTCGCGGATGCGGATGTCGAACGCTGGACGCACGACCTCGGTGATGAGCTCGCGCGTCGGAGGCGTCGCGTCGCGGCTCGCCACCGTGCGGTATCGGCGGCCGTCGTGCAGACCCGACCGCAGCAGCTGTCGACGCGATCCATCGGCGATCAAGCTCGGCTGCTGCCCGGTCTTGCCTACGCGATCGCTGAGGTCGATGACTCAGGCGTCGCGCTCGTGCATGACGACGTCGAGGTCGTCGCCGTGCTGCTCGACGCGCTGCGCGCGCAGGTCGATCTCCCTGCCGGTCGCATCCGTGTCGCCGTACGGCTCGCGCCTGACGTCCCAGCGGATCGCATGCGCACGTCGCTCGCCGTGCGGCTGGGTGTCGAGGCGCCGAGCATCATCGTGGGCCGCGCGGGTGCGGATGCTCCACGGGCGCTCGAGCTCCGCGTCGACGTGCGTGACGCCACTGCGGCGCAGCTGATGCGCGCATGGCGTGAGGGCCGCCAGCTCGGCATGGCCGTCGGGAGCGCCTGACACGCGCTGCGGACTGCGCTCCGGGGGTGGGACTCGAACCCACAAACCTTTCGGTTAACAGCCGACTGCTCTGCCAATTGAGCTACCCCGGAAAGGGACGGCCCGCCTGAGGCGGGCAGCGGACGGAGTGTAGCAACGGCCTCTGTCCGGCCTCTGACGGCACCAGTCCGTCACTGTGGCAGGTCGACCTGCTTGAACTCGTGGAGCATCGGCTCTGACTCGAGCAGTCGGACGATGTCGCTCACGCGGCTGACGGAGAGCGCCGGGTCGTCGCCGGCACGGTCGAGCAGTCGGACGAAGACGGCACGACGTGAACCGACGAACGTGGGCACGCCCCACACCTCACGCGCGACCATGTCCTCGTGCCCACGCCGCAGCATGTCCACCCCGTCCGCCGCCGCATCGACCAGACCCGGCTCGACCCCCGCCCGTCCGAGGGCCTCGGCGACCCGACTCGGGTCACGCAGGTCCTCGCCACGGTCGTGACGGAGCGCGAACAGCTCGAGGTGGACGTCGAGGAAGCGCTCCGGATCGCGTGCACGGACGACCTCGGCGACCGAGAGCGCGAGACCGCCACTGCGCCGCAGGACCTGGGCCGGGTCCCAGCGGATCTCGCCGGACTCCGCCGCCTTCGCCTGCGTCAGGCTGAACGGGATGAACGTGACGTCCCATGGCGCACCGGAGCGCAGCCCGGTGACGACGTGCTCGTTGGCGTTGCGCGCGAACGGGCACAGGTAGTCGTAGGTGAGCGCGAACCGCAGTGACGTCATCGTTCCCTCCGAGTCGATGCTCCGACCATCAACGGACCATGCAGGACGCGAGCTCGGCCAGTCCCACACCGCAGGCCGTCTGGACCGCACGCAGTGTCAGGCCGAACGCGAAGAACGCGCCCCACGCGAAGCCGATGTACTGGCGCGTCTCCCGACGCAGCGCCGCCAGTCGACCACCGATGACGGCGACCAGTGGGAACAGCGACCCGTAGAGCGAGTGCAACCACGCATCCGCAGGTCCGACCACGCGGCGGCCGACCAGCAGCAGGCCGATCCCGAACACGGTCTGCACGACCAGCAGGTTCTCGGTCCAGTGCTGCAGTGCGCGCATGCCGAGTGGCGTCTCGCCACGCCGCAGCACCAGCAGGAGGAGCGACCACACCATCGTCGCGACGAACATCAGCACGATGACGGTCCCGAGCCACCGGTGGGCGACGGTCATCGTGCGACCTCACGCCGCGATGTCAACCATGCACCCAGGATGATGAGCAGAGCGCCGGTGAACGCGAGCGGATGGACCTGCTCGCCGAGGAGGGTGACACCGAGCACGATCGCGACGATCGGGACGAGGTAGACGGCGACGGAGCCGCGCGGTGCGCCGACCCGACCGATCAGCGTCGCGATGGCGATGAACGCGAGCGCGGTGCTCAGGACGCCGAGCGGGATCATGGCGAGCAGGGCTGGTGCGCTGAACGATGAGTCGCGCAGGCCGAGCAGTGCGAACGGCGCGACGAACACGAGCGCCGAGCGCTGCGCGCGGTACATCACGGCGAGTGACCCGTAGCGCTGCTGCAGCGGCGTGACGAGCGTGGCGGCCAGACCGTAGAGCGACGCAGCGGTCAGGGCGAGTGCAGCGCCCAGCAGCGTGGTACGAGTACCCAGCGCACCGGTCGGGATCTCGGGGAGTGCGACCGCGACGATGCCGACGAACCCGACCGAAAGCCCGAGAGCCTGGCTGCGCCCGGGGAGTGTGCGAGCGAGGAGGACGGTCCAGCCGACCGTCATCAGCGGCATCGCCCCGTTGAGCATGCCTGCGACCGACGTATCGATCCACAGTTGCGCGACAGGGAACAGCATGAGTGGGATGGCCAGCCACACGAGGCCGATCGCTGCGACGCGCCGGCCGTCCTCGCGCGTGAGCTCCGCGTCGCGCGCGCGTGAGAACAGCGAGAGGGTGAGGTAGCCCAGCGCGAGCCGGATGAACGTGATGACCGCGGGCGAGAGCGCCGTCAGGCCGACCTCGATGAAGAAGAACGAGGAGCCGAAGACGAGCCCGACGAACAGCAGCAGCGCCCAGTCCCGTGCGGTGAACGCGGTGTCGGAGCTCCCGCGAGCGGTCATGGGCGTGCGAGCGGCAGCGCCCTCGACCTCCGGTACTGCTTCCATCACCAGCACCGTCCATCCGCATCGACCGCTAGCGTGAGGCTATCCCTCGTGCTCCCGCGCATCGTTCCCGCGGACCGCTCTCCGGAGGTCACCACGTGGATCTGAGTCCGACCGCTCGAGGGCAGACGCTCCTCGACCGCATGCGCACCTTCGTCGAGGAGGACGTCCTCCCCGCCGAGTCGCGCCATGCTGCCGAGCTGTCGACACTGGGCCTGGGTGCGGACCGCCACGGCGAGCCGGGTGTCCTGGCGGAGCTGAAGGTCCGTGCACGCCAGCTCGGGCTGTGGAACCTGTTCCTCGCGCAGGACGTGCCCGCACACCTCGGCGTGGGTGGCGGCGTCAGCGTCCTCGACTACGCCCATCTCGCGGAGCAGACCGGTCGCTCACCGCTGCTCGCCCCTGAGGCGACCAACGGTGCCGCCCCAGACACCGGAAACATGGAGCTGCTGCTCGACCACGGCACGCCCGAGCAGCAGTCCGCCTGGCTGGCGCCGCTGCTCGCAGGGGAGATGCGCTCGGCGTTCCTCATGACCGAGCCGGACGTGGCATCGTCGGACCCGCACAACATCCGGACCAGCATCAGACGCGAGGGCGACGAGTTCGTCATCGACGGACGGAAGTGGTGGTCCTCGGGCGCGGCGTCACCGCGCTGCGGCATCACCATCGTGATGGGCGTGACCGACCCCGATGCCCCGCGCGGTCAGCGCCATTCGATGCTGCTCGTCCCACCCTCCACGCCGGGCTTCACCGTCGTGCGCGAGGTCCCGGTGTTCGGTCGCTTCGACCAGGCCGGTGGGCACCCGGAGGTCCGGCTCGACGACGTACGGGTCCCCATCGCGAACCTGCTCGGAGCGCAGGGCGAGGGCTTCCGTATCGCGCAGGCCCGGCTCGGGCCAGGGCGGATCCACCACTGCATGCGGCTGCTCGGCATGGCCGAGCGGGCTCTCGAGCTGATGTGCGTCCGGGCGCTCGAGCGCGAGGCCTTCGGTGCGCCGGTCGCGGATCAGGGCATCGTGCGCCACCGCATCGCGCAGGCGCGCGTGCGCATCGACCAGGCCCGTCTGCTCACGCTCCGGGCCGCTGCGCGCATCGACGCCGAAGGCGCGCGGGCAGCACGCGATGACATCGCAGCGATCAAGATCGTCGCACCGTCCACGGCGCTGTGGGTCATCGACGAGGCCATCCAGGTCCATGGCGGTGCCGGCGTCAGCGATGACACGCCGCTCGCGATGATGTGGGCGCATGCGCGCACGCTGCGCATCGCGGACGGCCCCGACGAGGTCCACGAGATGGTCCTGGCGCGCCGCGAGCTCGCGCGCCATCAGCGGCCATCGCGCACCGATGCCTGAGGCGCGAGCCGGCAGGGTCGTCCTCGGTCTCGACGGATGCCCGAGCGGTTGGGTCGCGGTCACGCTGCGCGACGGCCGTGTGGCCGACGTCCGCGTCGTCGCCCAGGTGGCGGATGCGATCGCGCTCCACGACCCGGCCGCGATCGCGATCGACATGCCGGTGGGGCTGGTCGACGGGCCGCGTGACACCGACGCCGCTGCGCGAGCGTTGCTGCCCGGTCGGGCCTCCAGCGTGTTCTCCACCGCACCGCGCGCGGTCGTCGAGGGCTGGGTGTCGGGCGAGCTGACCACGCATGCGGCTGCGACGGCGCTGAGTGTGGCCGTGAGCGGAGTCGGGCTGAGCCAGCAGGCCTGGCGGCTCGTCCCGAAGATGGCGGAGGTCGAGGCGCTCGCACGCCAAGGCGTCGTGCTCACCGAGGTGCACCCCGAACTCGCGTTCGCCGTCGTCACCGGGTCGCCGTTGCCGCGCAAGCGCTCGTGGCCCGGGTTGATGCGGCGGCGCGAGGTCCTGAGCGAGCTGGGCGTGGAGCTCCCCACGCGCTTCGACGGAGATGCGGCTGCGGCTCCCGACGACGTCGTCGACGCGGCGATCTGCGCCTGGGTCGCCGACGGGTCGGTCTCGGGAGCGGTGATGCGCAGCGTGCCCGACCACACCGCACAGCGGGCTCATGGCCGGCCGATCACGATCAGCGTGCGCGAGCCCTGAGGCTCAGCCGGCGACGAGCAGGCTCATGGCGACGAGCGCGCCGACGACACCGCTGCCTTGGACCGGGTTGAGACGTTCCTTGAGCAGACGGCGTGCGAGCAGCAGCGCGACCACCGGGTAGAGCGAGGACAGCAGCGCGGAGATGCTGAGCAGACCGCCGCGGGTCGCCAGGAGGAAGAGCACGTTCGCGCTCATGTCCGTCGTCCCGGCGAGCAGGATCTGTGGGAGCGCGGCGCCGGGATGGACGGGGCGGGAGACGAGTCGGAGCAGGAGCAGCACGCCGATCGCGGACGCGACCCTCGCGCCGACGAGCGGCCACATCCCCGAGTCCGCCGGGGTCGCATCGAGAGCGATGAAGAAGCCTCCGAAGAGCACCCCACTCGCGAGGCCACCGATCACCCCGCGCACGTCGGCTGCACCGACCGCGGAGCCGGGGACCCAGGCGACGACGACGACGCTGACGAGCGCGAGCAGCACGCCGAACGTCTGCAGTGAGGAGAGCTCGTCACCGAGGACGAACGCGCCCCAGGCGACGGGGACGGCCGCACCGCTCACGGCGGCCAGCGGGCTGACCACGCCGATGGGGCCGATCGCCATGGCACGCAGGTAGATGACGAGGCCGGCGGTGCCCGCAGCTCCGGAGACCGCACCGATGACGATCGCGGCGGTCGATGGCCGCCCGGGGAGGAACGGGAGGAAGGGCAGCAGGACGAGGAGCCCGACGGTCTGCATGCCGAGGGTCACGGTCAGTGCGGAGGCGCGCCGCGCTGCCAGCGCACCGACGAAGTCAGCGACGCCGTAGCTCAGGCTTGCACCCAGAGCGAAGAACGGGCTCATGACGTCCTCAGGGCCGGTCGTGACGTCGGGAGCGTGCGAGGGGAGCGTGCGAGCCGGACGGTGGAGCCTAGCGCTCTACCCTCATGGGTCCGGGGCCTGACGGGTCCGGGGGCCGGTAGCTCAGCTGGTCAGAGCACTCGACTCATAATCGAGGGTGCGCGGGTTCGAGCCCCGCCCGGCCCACCGGGACCGCAGCGGCGACAAGGACGCGAGCACGATGCCCGACACGTACCTCAAGCGGTCGTTCAACACCGAGTATGCGATGACGGCGCCCCGGCCGCGGCTGCGCGGGCGCTCCCATCAGCTCGCAGGGATCATCAGCCTCCCCGTCGCGATCACAGCGACGCTGCGTGCGCCCGCCGGGGAGGTGCGGCTCGCGGTCGCCGCCTTCGCGTTCGGCGTCACCATCATGCTGCTGTGCTCCGGGCTGCTGCACCTGCGGCGCTGGGACGCGATCGTGCACGAGCGCCTGCTGCGCCTGGATCACTCAGGGATCTACTGCACGATCGGTGGGAGCGCTGCAGCCATCGCGCTGCTCGCTCTGGACGGCTGGCCGAGGCTCGTCCTGCTGCTGGGGACCGTCCTCGGCTCCCTCATCGGCATCGTGCTCGAATGGCTCCCGTTCGCGGCCCCTCGTGGCGTCTCGAACACCGTCTACATCAGTCTGGGCTGGCTGCCGGTGCTGCTGCTGCCGTGGGTCTGGGTCGCGGCCGGACCTCTTGTCGTCGTCCTGATCGTGCTGGGCGGCGTCCTCTACACGTCCGGGGCCATCATCGTCGCGCTGCGACGACCCGACGTGCTGCCCGGCTGGTTCGGCTACCACGAGCTCTTCCACGTCCTGGTGCTCGCTGCCGTGCTCCTGCACGCGTGGGCGATCGGACGCCTGATCGTCGTGGCGACCGGATCGCCGTTGTGGTGATCGGGCGGCCAGCGGAGCCTGTCGAACGTGCGATCGCGTGCTCGGCCAGCGACTCGGCCTACAGCTCGGTCCGCTCAGACGCAGCGACCGGCGTCACCCGGGACGCGAGGTGACGCGAGGAGCGTCTCGACCTCGTCGATGGCGAGTGCGTAGGCGACGGTGCTGACGTCGGGGCTGATGGCGAACACGACCGCGACCACGTCGCCAGATGCGTCGATGACCGCGGCGCCGGAGTCGCCGGACCTCAGTTCGGACGCGAGGAAGAACAGCGAGCGTTCTGTCGCATCGCGGCCGTAGATGTCGCGACCGACGCCCGTCACCCAGCGGTCGATGCGTGCGGACGCCACCCGGTGCTCCGCCTGCCCGCCCGGGTAGCCGACGACCGCGGTCACGTCGCCGACCTCGGCGCGACCGAGCTCCAGCACGTCGAGCCCGTGCGCTGGAGCGTGCAGCAGCGCGAGGTCACGGTCCTTATCGAACACGACCACCTCGGCGGCCACCCGTCGGCCATCGTGCGTCTGCAGGTGGAGCTCGCGTGCTCCGGCGACGACGTGCGCGTTCGTGACGATGTGCTCCGTGTCGATGGCGAAGCCGGACCCGGAGTAGCTGCGGCCACAGCCGACGACGCGGACGCTGGTCGAGGCCGTGATCGCCCGTGCCAGTACCTCCGGTGCGATGCCGATGGTCGTCGGCGGTGTCGAGGGCTCCGGTGTCGGGGCGAGCGTCGCGAACACGTCCGGGAAGCGTTCGCCACCGAGCAGCGTCCGGAGTGCGCGGCCGACGTCGGGCTGGGGCGGCGTGGCGGCGTCGAGCGTGCCGAGCACGCTGCTCGCCCGCACCTCACTGCTGACCCGCCCCGGGACGGCGGCGGCGGTGGGGATGAGCAGCCACAGCAGCAGGGTGAACGCGACCACGCTGGCGACGGCGCCGAGGGCCCGGTCGAGCACGGAGAGTGGGCCGAGCGTGAGCAGTCGTCGGATCGGAGCGGTCACGGCCTGGAGTCCGATGGAGGAGATCGACACCGTGGCGGTGAGGGTCAGGACCGCGAGGAACGTCCGGGCGGGAAGTCCTGCTCCTTCAGCGACCGCGAGCGCTGCGGGCACGGTGCGTCCCGACAGCGCGAGGCCGGCGATGAGTCCTGCCCAGGCGGCCGCTCGGGCGAGCAGTCCGGTCCGCAGACCGCCGAGCGCGATCAGCGCGGCCACGGCCAGGAGCACGAGGTCGAGACCGGTCAGGTCGGAGGCGAGCACCTCGGTGACGGAGCGTGAGAGCATCCCGATCGGGTCGGCGGACATCCCTGCTCCTCCGCGACGGTGACGCGGGCCGCGCCATGCGCGGCCCGTCCTGCTTCAGGTCCGACCGCGCGGGGGGCGGGTGACGTCAGTTGCGCGACGGGTTGCGGCGGTCCTCACGGTCGAGGTAGTCGGCGAGCCGGGAGTGCAGCTTCGCAGCGCTCAACTCGGACTGTGGGTGGTGGCCCTCACGCAGAGCGATCCACAGGGGCCGCTCCTGGCCATCGACGGTCGAGGTCCGCTCGATCCGGACGTCCCAGTCGGGGAACTCGGCGCGCAGCCAGTCGAGGACCGGAGGTGACTCCGGCTCCGAGATGCGGTCGAGGGTCTGCGCGCCAGTCTGCTGCTCGCTCATCATCATCTCCGTGCTCTCTTCGACGTCCGGCGCATCCGGCCGTGCCTGTGGCTCTGGTTCGCCGCAGGGAACCGGACGGACGGTGCGTGACCATACGACCTGCGCGGGTCCGGCTCAGGGAGGTGGCGCCGGCCTCCTGACGGTGGCCGACGGAGCGATACCGGCGCTCAGCGTGGCGTGCCGCCGAGAACGCGGGGGTGCGCTCCGGGCGGGTACCACGGGGCCCGCAGGCGCGGGAGTGCGAACTGCATCATCGGTCCCGAGGCCAGCGCGAAGTAGACGGTCCCCACTCCGACCGTTCCACCCAGGGCCCAACCCAGCCACAGCGCAGTGAGCTCGATGCCCGTGCGGGCGACCGCGATCGGGACCCCGAGTCGGTTCAGACCAGTCATGAGGCCGTCGCGCGGACCTGAACCGACCCCGGCCCCGATGTAGAGCGCGACGCCGACGGAGAACAGCGGGGTGCTGAGCGCGAGCAGTACCCAGCGCACCCAGGTCGCGCTCGGGGCCGTTGTGACGGCCAGCGTCGCATCGATCACGAGACCGATGGTCACGATGTTCGTGATCGTGCCGACACCGGGCCGTTCGCGCAGCGGGAACCACAGCACCAGCACGAGGAAGCCGACCAGGATCGATGCGACCCCAATACTGATTCCGGTGACCACCGCCAGTCCTTGATGCAGTACGTCCCACGGGCCGAGTCCGAGATCGGAGCGGACGAGCATCGCGACCGCGACGCCGCACAGCGCGAGGCCGCTCAGCAGTCGCGGCATCACCTGGAGGACGCTCGTGGGACCGGTGACAGGAGGCATAGGGAGTGGGCTCGAGGTCGGCATGGCGGGGACGCTAGTCGTGCCAGCGTGCAGAGCCGCTCGAGCCCGTGTCCAGGCGCTCGTCCTACGCTTCGACTCGGTCAAGGGCCAGGATGGGGACGAGGAGGTCGGCATGCGCATCGCGGTGGTGGGGACGGGGATCGCGGGTTCCTCCGCCGCATGGCTGCTCTCGCGGCGTCATCAGGTGACCGTGCTCGAAGGCTCCGCACGCGCCGGTGGTCACACGGACACCATCGGCGTCCGCCTCGGCGATGCTGGGTCACGGGACGCCTTCGAGCGGCCGATCGATACGGGGTTCATCGTCTACAACGAGACGACCTACCCCCTGCTCGTGCGACTCTTCGACGAGCTCGGCGTCGAGACGCAACCGTCCGACATGTCGTGGGCCCTGCGCTGCGAACGCTGCGACCTCGAGTACGCCGGGGACGCTCGCGGTGCGTTCGCGCAGCCACGCCGGCTGCTCGACGCCGAGCATCTGCGCATGCTGGGTGACATCGCTCGCTTCAACCGGCGTGGTCGTGAGGCGATCGGGGTCCTCGACGGTGCGGGGATCCACGGCGCGCTCGATGCTCGCACGCATGGCGGACGGGTGCTCGACGACGGGACCGCCGGCGACGTCGGGATCGGCGAGTTCATCACGCGCCATCGACTCGGTGACGCCTTCCGACGTCACTACCTCCTGCCGATGGCAGCAGCCATCTGGTCGTCGGGCACGTCGGCTGTCGAGCGGTTCCCGACCCGGAGCCTGCTCGCGTTCTTCGCGAACCACGGCCTGCTCGGCGTGCGGAGCCACCTCGCGTGGCGGACCGTGACAGGAGGGTCCAAGCGCTATCTCGATGCGCTGCTGGCGCCACTGGAGGGCAGTATCGAGCTGGGGAACGCCGTCACCGGCGTGCGTCGCGCACCGGACGGCGTCGTGATCGCGACCGCCGACGGACGACGCCGGGACTTCGATGCCGTCGTCATCGCCACGCATCCTGATGACGCGCTCCGTCTGCTCGTCGACCCGTCGGACGACGAACGCGACCTGCTCGGTGCGTGGACGGCGAGCGACAACGAACGCGTCGTGCACACCGACGCATCGCTCCTGCCCCGACGGCGCAGGGCCTGGGCCAGCTGGAACTACCACGTCGAGGACTGTGCGGCACCGGCCGACTCCGCCTCGTTGAGCTACCACATGAACCGGCTCCAGCGCATCGATGCGCCGGAGGAGATCATCGTCTCGATCAACCCGCCGCGTCCGCCCGCCCCCGGGACCGTCCTGCGACGCGATCGCGTCACGCACTCGACGTTCAGTCCGGCCGCGGTCGCGACCCAGCCCGATCTCGATCGTCTCAACGGTCCGCGCCGGACGTACTTCGCGGGTGCATGGCAGCGGTGGGGGTTCCACGAGGACGGTCTGTGGTCGGCCGTGCGCGTCGCGGCGCATCTCGGTGTCGAGTGGCCACGATGAACGCTCATGAGGATGCGGACGGCCCGGGTCGGTCACGGCGCTCGGCGCTCGCGATCACCGAGGTGCGCCACCGGCGTCATCGTCCTGCGACCCATCGCGTGGGACTGTCGACGTTCCACGTCCTCGTCGACGTCGACGAGCTCCCACGCCTGGACCGCGAGGTCCTGGGCTTCGGGCACAACCGTCGTGCACCGGTCGCAGTCCACGACGACGATCATCTCGACGGTCCGCGCACAGGGTCCGTGGCCGCTCCGGACGGGACGACGCTGCGCGCACGGGCGGAGACGCTGCTGCGCGAGCGCGGGATCGCTCTGCCCGCAGGTCCGCTGCTGCTGCTGTGCCACCCGCGCGTGTTCGGGCACGTGTTCAACCCGGTCTCCTGGTGGTTCGCGCACGATGCGGCTGGTGAGCTCGCGCTGGTCCTCGCCGAGGTGTCGAACACGTTCGGGGATCGCGTCGTGTACGTGCTCGACACGCTCGAGCCCGGAGCGCAGGGCACGGTGCGCGCCACGACGACCAAGACCCTGCACGTGTCCCCGTTCCTGCCCGTCGATGGCCTCACCTACCACTTCGTCATCCGACCGCCCGGTGACACGCCGGGCACGCGCGTGCTGGTGCACATGGAGGTCGAGGATGCGCAGGGGACCGTGCTGGACGCGACGCAGGATGCGAGGCTGGTCCCCTTCACCTCCGGGCGCCTGCTGCGCCTCATGCTGCGGTTCCCGCTGGTGTCGCTGCGCAGCATGGCCCACATCCACGCGCATGCTCTCGGGTTGTGGCGCAAGCGCGTACCGTTCCACCGCCGTCCGGTCCCGCCGGCCGACGCGGTGAGGACCCGGCGCTCGCCTGCGTCACGGGTCGGACGAGGGGAGCGACGTGAGCACTGACACGCAGCTGCGCGACCGCACGTCGCGCCCCTCGCGCCCCTCGCGGTCGCAGCGCACCGTCGAGCAGCTCCTCGATGGCATCACGGTGGGGGGGCTCGAGCTGTGCGCCCCGGACGGCACCCTGCGACGCTGCGGGGATCCGGACCATCCGCTGCAGGCCCGCATCGACGTCCACGACCGCAGGTTCTACTCGCGGCTCGTGCACGGTGGATCGGTCGGTCTCGGTGAGTCCTTCGTCCGTGCGGAGTGGTCCTCGCCCGACGTCGCGGCGACGATCCGTCTGCTCATCGCGAATCGACCGACCCTGCGCCGCATCTCGCCGGCCGCGTTGGGCAACGTCGTGCTCGACCGGATGGCGCACCTCGCTCGCGGGAACCGTCCGGGAAGAGCGCGACGCAACATCCTCGCGCATTACGACCTCTCGAACGAGATGTACGCGACGTTCCTCGACGGATCGATGACGTACTCGTGCGCGCGCTTCGAGCATGTCGGGCAGTCGCTCGAGGACGCGCAGCGCGCCAAGCTCGTCGGGATCGCCGAGCGCGCGATGCTCGAGCCGGGTCTCGAGGTGCTCGAGATCGGCTGCGGCTGGGGAGCGTTCAGCGTGCTCGCGGCTCGTGAGTACGGGTGTCGGGTCACCGCGATCACGCTCTCCGACGCGCAGGCGGAGTACGTCCGCGAACTCGTCGCCCGCGAAGGGCTCGAGGACCGCATCGAGGTCCGCATCCAGGACTACCGCCACGTCGAGGGGCAGTTCGACCGCATCGTGTCGATCGAGATGCTCGAGGCGGTCGGGCACCGGTACCTCGGCACGTACTTCCGCAGCGTCGATCGGCTCCTCGCTCCTGATGGTCTCGCTGTCGTGCAGGTCATCACGATCCCTGACCAGCGCGAGCGGAGCTATCGACGCCGACCGGACTTCATCCAGCGCGCGATCTTCCCCGGCGGCCACCTGCCCTCGCTCACGACGATGACGCGAGCGATGACGAGGTCATCGAGGCTGACCGTCGAGGCGCTCGAGAACCTCGGTCCGCACTACGCCGAGACGTTGCGGGTGTGGCGTGAGCGGTTCCTCTCACGGACCGAACGGGTGCGGTCGCTCGGATTCGACGACACGTTCGTGCGCCTGTGGGAGTTCTACCTCGCTTACTGCGAGGGGGCGTTCCTGTCGCGCTACCTCAACGACCTCCAGCTCGTGCTGACGCGCAGCTCGAACGGCACCCTGGGCACCGCTCCGTACGGTGCGGCGCATGCTCCGTTGACGGAGCGCGATCACCTGGGGACGGCGCTCGAGCAGCGTCCGGCTACGACGTGAGCGCGTCCTCACGACTCGACGCACTCGTCGACGGCGGGCGCGTCCCGGACACGGTGCTGCGTGGCGCGATCCGCGGCCTCCTGAGGACCCGTCGCAGGGCCGAGGGGTCCGATCCCGAGCTGCTCGCCGAGCGACTGTGGGCCGGGCCCGTGACCGTCGCCGTCGATGCCGCGAACGTGCAGCACTACGAGGTCCCGGCGGCCTTCTTCTCGCTCATCCTCGGTCCGCGACTCAAGTACTCGTCGGCCTGGTGGCCGGAGAGCGTGACGACGCTCGACGCGGCCGAGGAGGCGATGCTCGAGCTGACGTGCCGACGCGCCGGTCTCGCGGACGGGCAGGACATCCTCGAGCTGGGCTGCGGCTGGGGCTCGCTCACGCTGTGGATGGCCGAGCGGTATCCCCAGGCCCGCATCGTCGCCGTCTCGAACTCGTCGACGCAGCGGAAGCACATCCTCGACCGGGCGGCGCAGCGCGGACTCACCAACGTCACGGTCCTCACCGCGGACGTCGGCGAGCTCGGCATCAGTGCGCACACCGACGAGGTCGCAGCCGGACGGTTCGACCGCGTGATCAGCGTCGAGATGTTCGAGCACGTGCGCAACCACCGCGAGCTCGGACGTCGCATCGCACGCTGGCTGCGCCCGGGAGGCGAGCTGTTCGTGCACGTGTTCGCCCATCGTTCGCAGCCGTACCTCTTCGAGGTCGGCGGGACCGGCGACTGGATGGCGCGGAACTTCTTCACCGGGGGGATGATGCCGTCCGAGGACTGGATCCCGCAGGCCATCGACGCCCTCGACCACCGACAGACCTGGCGCTTCGACGGGCGGCACTACACCCGCACGCTGGCCGCGTGGCGCGAGCGCCTCGAGACGCTCCGCGCAGAGACGCTCGAGGTGCTCGGGGCAGGCGTGACCACCGCCGAGGCGGAGCGACGGTGGCACCGTTGGCGCACCTTCCTCATCGCCTGCGAGGAGCTCTTCGCGGCCCGAAGCGGGCGTGAGTGGGGCGTGGTGCACCACCGCCTGAGCCGACCCGCCTGAGCCGACCCGTTCTCGCCTGAGCCGGCCCGCTCCCGCACGGCTCCACGTCCGGACGTCAGCCGACGGGCGCGTCGACCCTTCGCAGCCGTGTGCGCCACCACAGCACGTACGCGACGACTGCGAGCAGCGCGAACAGGTGCCACTGGGCCGCGTAGGAGAGGTGGCTGCCCTCGTCGAGCCCCGGAGCCTCCGGTGCGGTGGGCAGCGTCGTCGCGTCGGCGCCCGGCAGCGCGTCCATGCGCAGCACGACGGGCAGCAGGGTGCCACTCATCTGACGGTCGAGCCGTGCGGTGTCCGGATGGAAGATGCGCTCGAGCACCCCGTCGTCGGGGTCACGTGCGCCGAACGACGGCTGCGTGACGCTGCGTTCGAGGATGCCGGTGATCGTGACGAGGCCGGACGGCGGTGGGGCGTCGGAGACGGGCGGTGTATCCATCGTCGTGGGCACCCACCCTCGACGCACGAGCAGGGTCAGGCCGTTCCCGAGGTCGAGCGGCGTCAGCACGTCGAGTCCCTGCAGTCCGCGCTGGATGCGGTTGCGCTGCACGACCTCCTCGTCGGGACGGAACACGCCGGTGGCGCTGACGCGACGGAACTCGACTGCACGCTCGTCGATCGTCGTTCCGGTGAGCAGGTCGGTCACATCGACCGGGGTGGCGGCCGCGCGCTCGGCGAGCAGGGCGTTGCTGGTGCGCACCTGGTCGAGCCGCTCGACCTGCCACTGGCCGAGGGCGATGAGGACCGCGACGACGCCGAGGACGATGGCGTGGGACACCAGCGCCCAGGGGTGCAGCAGCGCGCGGAGCGAGGAGCGACCTCGCCGCTGGGCGGCCGGTGGCGCCGCTTCGGTGCCGATCACGCGCCGGAGACGGCACGGACGTCGGGTGCGCCCAGTCGGGCCGCATCGGCCGAGAGGTCGTCGACCTGCCGCTGCGACTCACGCTCGGCGGTCACCCTCGCCTCGTAGTGGGCGACCTCGCGGGCGACCCGGTCGTCGTCCCAGCCGAGCACGCCGGCCATCAGGCGGGCGACGGCGGGTGCAGCACCCACCCCGCGGTCGAACGTCTCGATGGAGATGCGCGTCCTCCGCGTCAGGACGTCGTCGAGATGCAGGGCACCCTCGTGGCTGGCCGCGTAGACGGCCTCGACCCTGAGATGATCCTCCGCTCCCGTGATCGGGTCGCCGAGCGACGGGTCGTCGGCGATCATCTCCAGCAGCTCCTCGGTCAACGAGCCGTAGCGGCCGAGCAGATGCTCGATGCGCACGATGTGCAGGCCGGACGCGGCTGCGAGGTCGTAGCGTCGGTTGTGCAGCGCGAAGTAGCCGATGGCACCGAGCAGCGGCGTGCGGTCGGTGACGCTGTCGGGGACGCGGCCCGGCAGCGAGCGCGCCGCGAGGTCGACGGCGTCCTCGGCCATGACGCGGTACGTCGTGTACTTCCCACCGGCGACCGTGACGAGCCCAGGGGCCGTCGTCGCGACCGCATGCTCGCGCGAGAGCGTCGAGGTCGCGTCCGACTCGCCGGAGAGCAGCGGGCGCAGCCCCGCGTAGACGCCCTCTACGTCCTCGTGGGTGAGCGGCTGCCTCAGGACCTGGTTGACCTGGTCGAGCAGGTAGTCGATGTCGGAGCGTGACGCGGCCGGGTGGGCGAGATCGAGGTCCCACTCGGTGTCGGTGGTGCCGATGATCCAGTGGCGACCCCACGGGATCACGAACAGCACGGACCGCTCGGTACGCAGGATCAGTCCGGAGTCCGCGATGATGCGGTCGCGCGGTACGACCAGGTGGATGCCCTTCGAGGCGCGGACACGGATGCGTCCACGACCCACGAGCTCCTGCACCTCGTCGGTCCAGACGCCGGTCGCGTTGATGACCTGGCTCGCGCGCACCGTCAGCGTCTCGCCGGTCTCGAGGTCGGTGACGTGCGCGCCGATGACGCGCTCGCCCTCGCGCAGGAAGCCCGTGACGCGGGTCGACGTCGCGATCGCCGCGCCGTAGCTGGCGGCGGTCCGAGCGATCTCCATCGTGTGGCGGGCGTCGTCGATCTGCGCGTCGTAGTAACGGATCGCGCCGCGCAGCGCATCGGCGCGCAGCGCCGGGACCAGCCGCAGTGCGCCGGTGCGCGTGAGATGCCGGTGCGCGGGCATGTTGCGCGCGCCTCCGAGGATGTCGTAGAGCGCGATGCCGGCGCCGACGTAGAAGCGCTCCCAGGGCGCGCCGGTCAGGGGGAACAGGAACGAGACCGGACGCGCGAGGTGCGGTGCGAGCGTGGTGAGGTGCAGGTCGCGCTCACGCAGCGCCTCTCGGACCAGCCCGAAGTCGTACTGCTCGAGGTAGCGCAGGCCGCCATGCAGCAGCTTCGACGAGCGACTCGAGGTCCCCGAGGACAGGTCGCGCTGCTCGACGAGCGCGGTCGTGAGGCCACGGGTCGCCGCGTCGAGGGCGATGCCGGCTCCGGTGACACCGCCGCCGATGACGAGGATGTCGTGCGTCATCGTCCGCATGCGCTCGAGCGCCGCGCTGCGGTAGGTCGGGTCGAGCGCGATCGGTCGCACGTCGGGCCTCCTGCTCCGGCTCACCGCTGGGGGTCCAACGGTACGGCCTCAGCCGACGGATGCGGTGACGAGCTGCCGGGCGATGAGCGTGGCGACGAGCAGCAGCGCGAGCGCGAGTCCCACGGTGCGAAGCGTGTCCCCACCGCGGCGCGAGGTGACCAACGCTGCCGCCGCACCGCCTCCCAGGAGCCCTCCGAGGTGCCCGCCGACGGAGATGCTCGGGATGGCGAACGTCAGGACCAGGTTGAGGAGCACGAGGGCTCCGACGGTCGAACCGTCGCTCGTGCTCCAAGGGTCGACGCCACGACGGCGGAGCAGGACGAGGACGGCGCCCATCAGGCCGAAGACGGCCCCGCTCGCACCGACCGTGATCGTGAGCGGACCGGCTCCGAGCAGCCAGCCTGCCGCCGGGAACGAGGCCAGCGGCGTCGCGACCACGACCCAGGACAGGCCGACGACGCCGAGGCCGCCGCCGGCCATCCCGCTGGCGGCGAGGCCGAGGAACGTGCCGGGTCCGACCAGCGGCTCGAGCATCTGGCCGAGGCGCCACAGGAGCAGCCCGTTGAAGGCGAGGTGCGTGAGGCCACCATGGAGGAACGCGCTCGTGACCAGGCGCCACCACTCGCCGACACCGACGAACACCGGGATGAGCCCGAACGTGCGGGCATCGACCGCACCGGTCGTGCCCAGGGCGGCGACGGCGACGATCGCGACGACCAGGGCGCGGGTGACCGTCGGTGTCGGGTGCGCGTCACCCAGTCGCCGGACCGGCGGGGCGGAACGGGCGCAGTCGACGCACTGCCGTCCGACCGGCGCCTCGATCAGGTCGTCGTGGCACATCGGCCGGTCGCACCGGTTGCAGATCGTCAGTGCGGGTCGCCCGGGATGGCGGGCGCACTCAGCGTCTGGGTCCATGCCGAGAACCTACTCGGAGGCCCTGAGCCGACCGACTACCGTTGCGCCTCCGGAGCCCGTAAGGCGCGACGTGCTGACCGTCCGCTCGTCGGTTCCGTCCGCCCTTCCGTTCCGTCCGCCGCGACCCTCGGAGAAGACCATGTCCCTCGCCATCGGTGACGAAGCTCCTGACTTCACGCTCAACGATCAGACGCGGACGCCGGTGACGCTGTCGGACCTCCGTGGACAGAAGCACGTCCTCATCATCTTCTACCCGCTGGCGTTCTCGGGCGTCTGCACCGGCGAGCTGTGCTCCCTGCGCGACTCGATCGACAGCTTCCGCTCCGACGAGGTCGAGACGTTCGCGATCTCGGTCGACTCGAGCGCTGCGACCGCTGCCTTCGCCGCGAAGGAGGGGTATGACTTCCCGCTGCTGAGCGACTTCTGGCCCCACGGCGCGGTCGCCGACCGGTACGGCGTGTTCGACGCGCAGATCGGGCTCGCGATGCGTGGCACGTTCCTGGTCGACAAGCAGGGCATCGTCCGCTTCGCCGAGACGAACGCGATCCCCGACGCGCGCGACCAGCAGCGTTGGCGCCAGGCCCTCACCGACCTCGGCGTCGCGGTCTGACGGTGACGTTCCCCGAGGCCCTCAGCTACGACGACGTCCTGCTCCTCCCGGGGCCGTCGTCGGTCCTCCCGCGCGACGTCGACGTCACCGCACGGCTGCACGACAGCATCCTGCTCGAGATGCCCATCCTGTCCGCGGCGATGGACCGGGTCACCGAGGCGGAGATGGCGGTCGCACTCGCACGTCAGGGCGGACTGGGGATCGTGCACAAGAACGCGACGATCGCGCAGCAGGCGTCGATGGTCGAGACCGTGAAGCGCTCGGAGTCAGGGTTCATCACCGAGCCGGTCACGCTCCTCCCTGACGATCGGGTCGCACGCGCCTACGAGTTCATGGACCGCTACCGGGTCTCGGGGTTCCCGGTGGTCGACGCGGACGGGCGGCTCGTCGGGATCGTCACGAACCGTGACCTGCGACTCGATGCGCCCGCGGAGTCGTTCATCCGCGAGCACATGACGTCGGACGGGCTGGTCACCGGCGCACGTGGGACGACGCTCGAGGCTGCGCGTGACCTCATGCAGCAGCACCGCGTGGAGAAGCTCCCCGTCGTCGGTGACGATGGACGCCTGATCGGGATGTTCACCTTCAAGGACATCGAGAAGGTCCGTCGCTACCCGAACTCCGCGAAGGACGCGCGCGGGCGGCTGCTGTGCGGGGCTGCGGTCGGAGCGAGTGCGGACGGCGAGGACCGCGCCGCGGCCCTGGTCGAGGTCGGGGTCGATCTGCTCTCGATCGACTCGGCGCACGGGCACTCGCAGGGCGTGCTCGACTTCGCCCGCCGCCTCAAGGGCCAGCACCCGGACGTGGCACTCATGGTCGGCAACGTCGCCACGGGGGACGGGGTCCGAGCGTGCGCCGATCACGGTGCGGACGTCGTCAAGGTCGGTGTCGGGCCGGGGTCGATCTGCACGACACGCATCGTCACCGGCGTCGGCGTCCCGCAGTTCACCGCCGTGAAGGAGGCCGCGATCGTCGGCCGCGAGCTCGGCGTCCCCGTCATCGCCGACGGTGGCCTGCGCAGCTCCGGCGACATCGTGAAGGCGCTCGCGATCGGTGCGACGGCCGTGATGATCGGGAACCTGCTGGCCGGGACCGACGAGTCGCCGGGCGAGCTCGTGCTGGTCGGAGGACGTCGCTACAAGGAGTACCGAGGCATGGGGTCGATCGACGCGATGCGCGACGGCTCCGCCGACCGCTACTTCCAGGGCGACCGCATCGGCGCGAAGGCGCAGGGACCCAGCGGCGTGAAGCTCGTTCCCGAGGGCGTGTCCGGCCTGCTCCCGTACCGCGGTGCGGTCTCCGAGGTGACCGACCAGCTCGTCGGCGGACTGCGCTCCGGGATGGGCTACGTCGGCGCACCCGACCTCGCCGAGCTCACGACGCGAGCGAGCTTCGTCCGGCAGACGGCGGCCGGCACGCGCGAGTCGCACGTCCACGACCTCGAGGTCGTCCACGAGGCCCCGAACTACCAGGTGCCGGGCGCGCGCTGAACGTCAGTCGCGCGCGAGTGCGATGAGCGCCTCGAGCGCGACGACCGTCCCGGCGCTGTCGAACCTCGGTGCGACGAGATGCGCGTGCTCACGCACTGCAGGACGGGCGTCCCCCATGACGATCGCGGTGCCGATGCGGTCGAACATCGGGATGTCGTTCGTCTCGTCGCCGATCGCTGCGACGGCTGCCGGGTCGGTGCCGATCAGCCGCGCGGCCGCCACGACGCCAGAACCCTTGTCGACCCCCGCGCGCGTGACGTTCACGTAGCGCAGGTGCGGTGTCGCTGGCGACGCCGCCGGCCCGGCCGCCATCCCGAGGCCCGTCACCGCTGCGATCGTCGCGGCCGCCGCCTCAGCGTCGAAGCACACGGCCACCGCCTTGACCGCCGGTCGGCCGGCGAGGTCGTCCACGCTCCCGATGCGGCCCTCGGGCGCAGCTCGCAGCAGACGCGCATGCGCGTCGGAGCGTGGATCGGTGCGGTCCGCGAGGTAGCTGCGCCCGACGTAGACCTCGATCGTGAGGTCCTTGCGGTCGCGGCCGAACTCGAGCAGCGCGGCGACCTCGGGGTCCGTCAGGCCCTGCACGATCCGCTCGACGCCCGTCGCGTCACTCACGACCGCACCGTTGTGGAACACGTGCGGGCCGCCGAACACGCCCGTCGCCAGGATCGCGTCGGCACCGGCCGCCATGCGGCCCGTCGCGAGCCCGACCTGCACGCCCGTCGCGCCCAGCCGGACGATGGCATCAAGGATGTCCGCGTCGGGGACCTCGTCGCCGCTGACGAGCGTGCCGTCGACGTCGAGTGCGACGTACACGGGTCGCACGGGGACCCAGTCGCCGCCTCGCCCACCTGCCGTGAGTCCGTGGGGGAGCGGCGGTGCGGAGGTCTGCGTCATCGCTCACCCGTCCTGGCCGTCCCGGCCGCCGCACCCGGCTGAGCGTGCCGCGGGAGCGGACCGGACGCGGCGCAGGCTAGTCCCGGCCGCTCAGCACCCGGCCGCTCAGTACCCGGCCGGCGGGCTCCCTGCGCCGCATGCCAGGCCTACGCTCGAGCGTGGACACCGGACGCCAGGAGCTCGCGTGGGACCCGACAGCAGCGCGGGGCAGGGGAGTGCAGGGCGCGCGACCTCACGCCTGGCCGGACTCGCCGACCGTGTGGCGGCCCGGGAGGCTGACGCGCGCTCCGAGTATGCCCGCCTGCTCGAGCGCGATACCACGCTGTGGCCCCAGGCGTCCGAGAGCTCCGGGTCGTGGCTGGGCTGGCTCGCCTCGCTCGACCGGGCGGACGCGCATCTTGCGCGCATCCGTCCACTCGTCGCGCAACTGCTCGCGGAGGGCATCACCGATGTCGTGCTCGTGGGGATGGGTGGCTCCTCGCTGTTCCCGATGGTCCTCGACGGCGTGAGCGGATCGGCCCTCGGACATCCCCGACTGCACGTGCTCGACTCGACCGATCCGGCTGCGGTCGCTCGCGTGGAGGCCGACGTCGACTGGACGTGCACCGTCGTCGTCGCCGCCTCGAAGTCGGGCACGACCGTCGAGACGCGGGCCCACCTCGACCGCTTCCGTTCCCGGTTGGACGGAGCGATCGGGCAGCGGGCCGGTGAGCGTGTGGTCGTCGTGACCGATCCCGGTTCGGCGCTCGAGGAGCTCGCGCGTGCGGCCGGCTTCCGGGCGGTCGTCCATGGTGATGCCGACGTCGGCGGTCGGTACTCGGCGCTGTCGCCCTTCGGACTCCTCCCCGCGGTCCTGCTCGGCCTCGACGTCGATCGCCTGCTCGGGAACGCGCGTGATGCGGCGTCGCGCTGGGTGCTCGACCCGTGGTCCGGCGCGGGACCGGCGCTGCTGGCCACGGTGCTCGCCGTCGCGGCGCAGCATGGTCGCGATGCGCTCCATCTCCTCGTCCCCACCGAGGCCGGGATGTTCGGGTCGTGGGTCGAGCAGCTCGTCGCGGAGTCGAGCGGGAAGGACGGGGTCGGGGTGCTGCCCGTCGTGTGCACGGATGTGGACGATGTCATCGCGCACGAGCGTGCTGTCGTCGTCGCGTTGGGCCCCGCACCCGGAGCGGTGGCGCTCGCGACGCTCGAGGCGCACGGCGTCCCGGTCCTCGTCGTGCCCTGGTCGGGTCCGGACGACGTCGCTGCTGAGGCGCTGCGCTGGATGCAGGCCGTCCCGCTCCTGTGCGCGCAGCTGGGTGTCGACCCGTTCGACCAGCCGGACGTCGCGGCGGCGAAGGCGGCGACCGCACAGGCGCTCGCGAGCGGCATGGAGCCTGACACCGCCCGACCGCTCGAGGAGCTGTACGCCGCGCTCGATGCGGCGGGCTACGTGGCGCTGCTCGGCTACGTCGACCCTGAAGGTCCCGACGCGGTGACGCTCGGCTCGGTGGCCGGAGTCCTCGCCCGGCGTCACGGCGTACCCGTGACGGTCGGGATCGGTCCGCGCTACCTGCACTCGACGGGGCAGCTGCACAAGGGCGGCCGTGACGACGGGGTGTTCCTCGTGGTCGTCGGTGATGACCCTGAGGACGTGTCGATCCCCGGCCGTGACCACGGCTTCGCGCGGCTCAAGCGAGCGCAGGCCGCTGGGGACCTCGTCGCACTCAGGGGCGCCGGACGTCGGGCCGAGCACGTCACGCTCGACGACCTCGTCCGGACGGTCGCTGCCGGCTGAATCAGGCGCGCGGCCGCGGGTGGACCTGGCCGAGGCCGCCGTCCACGCCGATCGTCTGGCCCGTGACCCACGTGGTCGCTGGGTCCATCAGCCACGCCACCAGCGACGCGACGTCCTCAGGCTCGCCGAGGCGTCCGAGCACGTGCATGCGTCGACTCGCCTCCGCCTGGGCCTCGTTGTCGACGAGGCGCGCGGTCATCCGAGCACGCGTCAGCCCCGGGGCGACCGCGTTGACCCGCACGCCGTTCGCGCCGTAGGTCGCGGCCGCGGAGCGCACGAGCGCGATGATGCCGCCCTTCGCCGCCGCGATCGCCTCGTGGTTGGCGACGCCGGTCTGTGCGGCGGCTGACGAGGCGAGCACGATCGAGCCGCCGTGCTCGCGCATGTGCGGCGCCGCCGCGCGGACCACCGCGAACGCGGACGTCAGGTTCGCGGCGATCGTCTCCTCCCACTCGTCGGCGGTCGTGAGGTGCGCGGGCTTGAGCAGCAACGTGCCGACGAGGTTCGCGACGGCGTCGAGACGACCCTCCGCGTCCACGACCGAGTCGACGAGCGTCTTCACGGCGGCGATGTCGCGCGCGTCGACCTCGTGGACGCTCGCTGCACCGATCTCGGCCGCGAGCGCATCGAGTGCCGTCCGGTCACGTCCGGCGAGATGCACCCGCTGACCGGCAGCGGCGAGCAGGCGCGCTGTCGCTCCACCGGTCGCGCCGGATGCTCCGAGGATGAGGCTGATGGTGGCCATGATGTCGCTGCCCTCCGTGACGGGGTGGACGGGGTGTTCGGACTCGTGGTGCAGGTTCGGCACACCGGGGTGGCGTGGACGGGCGAGGCCGCGTCGGGGACCGGGTCGTGCGGAGGGGTCGGTCAGGCGGTCGTGCCCGGGGGCACGACCCCGGCGTCGGCGACGAGGCGGTCCCACAGGGCGGCCCGCTCGGCGTCGTCCGCCACCGTGCGGGAGAGCCGGTCGGTGGTCCGAGGGCTGCGGTCCGCCCAGAACCGACCCCCCGCGAGCGGATCATCGTCCGCCCCGCTGCGCGCGGTCAGCGCGAGGTGCAGGATCGTGTCGGCACCCTCCGCCGGGCTGCGCAGCAGCGGGCCCACGATCCGCGCGAACGTCGGCAGCGACGTCCGCAGTCCCGGGGTGCGCGCCCAGCCCGGGTGCATCGCGTGGAACGCGATGCCGGTGGACCCACCGAGGCGGCGGTGCAGCTCGCGTGCGAGCTCCACCTGGGCGCGCTTCGCCCGTGCGTACGCGACCGACGGGCGATAGCCGCCGGGTGAGTCGACCCGGCGCACGACGAGGCGTTCGGTGTACATCCCGCCGGAGGAGACCCAGACCACGCGCGCGTCCGGCCGCATCGTCAGGTGCGGGACGAGCAGCATCGTCAGCAGGAACGGTGCGACACCGTGCACCTGCCAGGTGCGTTCGAGCCCGTCCTCCGTCATCGACCGTTCGGCGAACATCGCTCCGGCGTTGTGCACGAGCACGTCGATCGGTCCGAGCGTGTCGATGCGCTCGGCGAGCGCACGCACCGAGCCGAGCCGGTCGAGGTCGAGGCTCGCGGTGACGAGGCGGGCACCCACCTCCGTGCGGTCGAGCGGGCCCCCGACAGGTGCCACCAGGTCGAGCAGCGTCGCGCGGGCCTGTGCACCCTTCGCCTCGTCACGGGTCGTGATCACGACGCGCACACCACGGGCGAGCAGCCCGGCGGCGGTCGCGAGGCCGATGCCGCTGTTCCCGCCGGTGACGAGGGCGCTGAGGCCACGACCTGCATCGGCGAGCTCGGGCCAGCGCTGGGTCCGCCGCCGCAGCACGATGCCGATGCGGCTGAACGACCCGACGACGCTTGCCTCCAGTGCACGGTCGAGCAGCGATCCGCGGTCATCGGTGCGAACGTGCGCCATCCGGACTCCTCCCGCCGGTCGCTAGCGTACGAGCGGAGCCCATCACGGACACGACCGGTCCGAGCTGACGACCAGGAGATGACATGGCAACGCCGCACATCAGCGCCGCACCGGGAGAGTTCGCGGAGGCGATCCTCCTGCCCGGTGACCCCCTGCGCGCGAAGTACATCGCAGAGAAGTTCCTCGACGACGCCCGTCAGGTGACGGCCGTGCGCAACATGCTCGGCTTCACCGGTACGTACCGCGACATGCCGGTCTCGGTCATGGGGACGGGGATGGGCATCCCGTCGGCCTCGATCTACGCGACCGAGCTCGTCAAGGACTACGGGGTCAAGCGTCTGGTGCGCGTCGGCTCCTGCGGTGGTGTCGGCGAGGGCATCGCGCTGCGCGACGTCGTGCTGGCGTCGGGTGCGTGCACCGACTCGCAGGTGAACCGCGCCCGCTACGGCGGACAGGACTTCGCGGCGATCGCCGACTTCGGCCTGCTCCGCAGTGCGGCCGATGCGGCGGCCGCCGCGGGTGTCGACGTGCGGGTCGGCAACGTCCACAGCGCTGAGCTGTTCTACGACCCACGGTCGACGCAGCTCGAGATGTTCCGCCGCATGGGCGTGCTCGCGATCGAGATGGAGGCCGCCGGGCTCTACGGGGTGGCTGCCGAGTTCGGCGCCCGTGCACTGGGCATCATGACCGTCTCGGACCTCGTCCCGTCGGGCGAGCAGACGTCCTCCGACGAACGTGAGCGCACGTTCGACGACATGGTCACGGTCGCACTCGAGGCACTGCTGCTGGACGCCGGCCGCTGAGCCATGACGACGGTGTGGGCGGGGAGGGGCTCGAACCCCCGACCTCCTCGGTGTAAACGAGGCGCTCTAGCCAGCTGAGCTACCCGCCCGGTGCCAGCGTCGCTCCGTCGCGTCCGCTGCGTGTGGGAGGGTAGTCCTGCTGGCGTAGGCTCCGGCGGCGAGGACAGGGGAGTCGGTGAGCGACACGGTCGGAGCGTGGCTCGACCTCGTGCATGAGGTCTACCCACCGTCCGATGCGGCCGAGTGGGACCACCCGGGGTTGCAGGTCGGCGACCTGACCTGGCCGGTCGAGCGCGTGCTCATCACGCTCGACGTGACCACGGCGGTGCTCGAGGAGGCCGCGCAGCACCGAGCGACGCTCCTGCTCGCCCACCATCCGCTGCTGCTGCACCCGCTGCGGGCGCTCACCCCGGACACTGCTGCAGGGTCGCTCGCACTGCGTGCGGCGCGCGACGGCGTGGCGGTCGCTGCGGCCCACACCAACCTCGATGCGGCCGACGATGGCGCGGGGACATCCGACCCGGTCGTCACCGCGCTCGGACTGCTCGACGTCGTCCCGCTGTGCCCTCCGGTCTCGCCCGGTGCGCGAGCCATGGGTCGCGTCGGGGACCTGCCCGAGCCGACGACGCTGCGTGCGCTCGCACGACGCATCGCCGAGACCCTCCCCGCGCCTGCGACGCGCCTGTGCGGTGCGCCGGAGCGGACCGTGCAGCGTGTCGCGGTCCTCGGTGGTGCGGGCACGAGCGCCGTGCCCGACGCGATCGCCGCTGGTGCTGACGTGCTGGTCACCGGCGACGTGCGCCACCATGCGGCGCTCGACGCGCTGGAGCTCGGGCTCGCGCTCATCGACGCCGGCCATCATGCGACGGAGTCGGCCGCGATGCCGGTCTTCGCGCAGCGCATCGCCGCTGCGGCCGGTCAGCGAGGCCTGCACGCACCCGTCGGACTCTCCACGATCACGACGACCCCTTGGGAGCAGGCATGACCGAGCACGACGCTCCGAGCACCGAGGACCTCGACCGGCTGCTCACGCTCCAGGGCATCGACGACGAGATCCGGCGGCTCGAGCACCAGCTCGACGGTCTCGTCGAGCAGCAGCAGCTCGATGAACTGGTCGGTCAGGACACGCTGCTCGCGCAGGGCGATACCGAGCTCGACGAGCAGCTCGAGCGCGTGAAGCGCGACCAGCGTCAGGTCGAGGGCGAGATCGATGCGCTCGGTCAGCGGCTCGAGGAGGAGCGCACGCGCCTGTATGAAGGCTCGCTCTCCTCGGCCCGCGAGATCCAGGCGGCCGAGGCGGAGATCGCCTCGACGTCACGTCGACGTTCCGAGCACGAGGACCAGCTGCTCGAGATCATGGAGCGCGCGGAGGAGGCCGAGGGGCGGCTCGACGACCTGCGCGGGGTCCGCGCATCGCTCGCTGAGCGCATCGCCGAGGCGACGCAGGCGCGTGACGCGGCCGCCCAGGAGCTGCTCGTCCGCATCACCGAGGTGAAGGTCCGGCGCGACCCGGTCGCTGCAGCGTTCCCCGCTGAGCTGCTGGCGCGCTATGAGCAGGCGGCCGAGCGCGGGGGCGGCACCGGTGTGGGGGTGCTGCGCCACAACGCGTGCACCGCGTGTCGGATCACGTTCCCGATGAACGAGATCAACGGGTACCTCATGGGCCCGCCGCTGACGACCTGCTCCCAGTGCCGTCGGCTGCTGATCGTGCCGGCCTGAGTCAGCGTCCGTCGCGCGACGCGAGCGCGTCGGCGAGCGCATCGAGCAGCACGACGACCTGATCGGGACCGTCGAGCCGTGCTGAGGCCGCGGTGGTGCGTGCCGTGTCAGCGACGAGCACCCCGATGCCGCCCAGCAGTTCAGCGACCGCGAGGGCGGGTTCGTCCGTCGCATCGTCACCGACCATCAGCACGTGCGGCGACGTCCGATGGGCTCGACCCGAGGATCCCTGTCCGGCGAGCCGCAGCAGCGCAGCGCCCTTGTCCGCGCCGGCAGGACGCAGCTCGAGGACGGCCTTCCCGGACTGCACGCTCCCGCCCGCCCCGGAGGCGCCGGGTCCGGAGGGACTCGCTGCTCCGGGCGCTGCGGCAGCCGCCTCGAGCAGGGCCCGCACGGCGCCGAGCGTCGGCTCGAGCTCGGCGTCGGGGACGAGCCGATGGTGGACCGCGATGGTGACCCCCTTGTCCTCCACGAGCCAGCCCGCTTGGTCCGTCAGCAGTGCGGCGAGACGGGGACGCAGCTGCGCGAGCGTGTCCGGCGCGAGCGTCGCGGCGAGCTGCTCGATGCTGCCGTCGGGCTGACGGCGCCGCAGCCCGTGCTCCGAGACGAGCGTGACCGGCAGACCGGCGAAGCGGGTCACGAGGTCGTCGAGCCCACGCCCGGACACGATGGCGACGTCTGCGAGCGCGCACAGCCGTTCGAGCGCTGCCCTCGCACCCGTGGCGAGATGTGCATCGTCCGGTCGGGGAGCGATGGGCGAGAGCGTGCCGTCGTGATCGAGGGCGACGAGCAGGCGACGTCCGTGCGACGACGCAGCGATACGCGCTGCGAGCGCGTGCGGGTCGTCCCCGCTCACCCGGGATGCTCCTCACCGGTGATCGCGGCGAGCTCGTCGCCGACCCAGCGGAAGACGTCGTTGTCCCGCACGACCTGCGCCATGCGTGCGATGCGCTCGCGACGGTCCTCGGGCGCGAGCTCCAGCGCACGCTCCATGAGCATCGCGAGGCCCTCGACATCGAAGGGGTTGCAGCGGATCGCGTCGTGCCCGAACTCGTGGGCGGTCCCGCAGAACTCGCTGAGGAGGAGCACCCCGTCGCCGTCGGTCGCGTCCCGCACGGTCACGAACTCCTTCGCGACGAGGTTCATCCCGTCCTTCAGCGGCGTGACGCACATCACGTCGGCGATGCGGTAGTACGCAGCCAGACGGGTGCGGTCGATCGAACGGTGCAGGTAGTGCACGGGGACGTCATGGCCCGGTTCGGTGAAACGGCCGTTGATGCGGCCGACCTCCGTCTCGACCTGCGTGCGCAGCCGCCGGTACTCCTCGACGTCGTCGCGTGACGGGACGGCGATCTGCACGAACACGAACCGACCGCGCAGATGTGGACGCTGCTCGAGCAGCAGCTCGAGGGCCTGGAGGCGGTGGCGGATGCCCTTCGTGTAGTCGAGGCGATCGACGCCCAGCAGCACCTTGCGACCCTCGAACTGCTCGCGCAGAGCGGTGACCTCCGTGTCGGTCGCAGGGTCGCGGGCGAGCGCACCGAAGTCCTCGGCGTCGATGGAGATCGGGTGGCTGAGCGCGCGGACACGACGCCCGTCCTCGCGCATGATGCTGTCACCGAGCACGGTGGCATCGGGGATGATGCGCTGGACGGTGCGCAGGAAGTTGTCGCGGTACTGCGTCGTGTGGAACCCGAGGCTGTCCGCGGCGAGCATCCCGCCGAGCAGCGACTCGCGCCACGGCAGCCGGGCGAACAGCTCAGGAGCGGGGAACGGGGTGTGCAGGAACATCCCGATGCGCAGGTCCGGGAACCGGTCGCGCAGCAGCTGGGGCAGCAGCAGGAGGTGGTAGTCCTGGATCCACACGACCGGTCGCTGTGGCGATGCAGCGATGACCTCGCTGACCTTGTCGGCGAAGCGACGTGTCACCGTCTCGTAGGAGCGCCACCACGAGCGGTCGATGACCGGTTGGACGACGAGGTCGTGGAACAGCGGCCACAGCGTGCGGTTCGTGAACCCGTGGTAGTAGCCCTCGACCAGTGCGGGGTCGAGGTCGACCGCGTGCAGGTCGACGTTGAGGCCTTCGACGCGGCTCGGCACCCCTTGCGCGTCCTCGTCCCAGCCGACCCAGGAGCCACCGACCCGCGCCACGACGGGCGTGAGGGCGGTGACCAGACCGCCGGAGGAGGGGCGCCAGACGCCCCGCTGCCGTGCGAGCGGGAGTCGGTTGGCCACCAGGAGCAGTGGCGCGTCGAGCCTGCCGGCTTCATCCATGCGTCCGAGCGTAGTCACCGGTAGTGCCCGTACCCTGTGAGCGTCGGGAGACGCCGGACAGGCGACCGCGCCCGCTCACGCGGGTGAGGAAAGTCCGGACTCCACAGGACAGGATGCTGGGTAACACCCAGACGCGGTGACGCGTGGAAAGCGCAACAGAGAGAAGACCGCCACATCGGGCACTCGTGCTCGGTGCGGTGAGGGTGAAACGGTGGGGTAAGAGCCCACCAGCACGGCGGGTGACCGTCGTGGCTCGGCAAGCCCCATCCGGAGCAAGGCCAAGCAGGGACAGGGTGGTCCGCCCGTCACGTCCCAGGTCGGCTGCACGAGGCGTCGGGAGACCGGCGTCCCAGAGAGATGGTCGCCACCCCGCACCGAGCGATCGGACGGGGGACAGGATCCGGCTTATCGGCCGGCGCCTCCCGACACCCCACCACCTCCTCGAAGGCGCGCGCCGTCAGGGCTCGACCCGTCAGGCCTCGACCGCGACGAGCAGTTCGGGATCGTCGTTGCGCACGTCGTTGACGCGCCGTGACACCCGGGTCACGGTCACGTCGGGCACGCTGTCGCGCAGTGCGCCGAGCAGCCCTGACCCTTCGCGCACCGACGCATCGAGCCAGTCGTCGAGCAGCTCATCGGGGACCGTCAGCGGCATGCGGTCGTGGACGGTGGCAGCATGTCCTCGCGCGGCCGTCGTCAGCAGTGCGACGGTCGCCAGCGGCGCTGCGTCCGGTGCCGCGTCAGCTGCGCGCCACGTCGACCACAGCGCCGCGACGCTCACCGGTCCTTCGCTCACCGGCCGGAGCAGCCACGGTTGACGGGCCCCGTCCTCGTCGGACCACTCGTACCAGCCGTCGATCGGCACGATGCAGCGGCGCCGTGAGAGTGCCGGACCGAACAGGCGCGAGTCCGCCGCACCTTCGGACCGGGCGTTGATCGGCCGCGGTCCGCTGTCAGGGCCTCGTGCCCACGACGGGACGAAGCCCCAGCGCAGCAATCCGAGCCGCCGCGAGTCGCTGCGGATGAGGGCGGGGACGGGTGTCGATGGTGCGACGTTGTGCCGCGGCTCCAGTCGGCCTTCGGTGGTGTCGACGGCGTCGAAGCGGAGGGCGAGCCGCTCGGCCGTGCTCGTCTGGACGAACCGGCCGCACATGCTCAGCCTCGCTCGTGCAGCTCGAGGTCGCTCGTCTCCTCGAGCTCGGTGAGCAACTGCTCGAACGCGTCGAGCCGCTGGTCCCACCCGTCGATCTCGAGCAGGCGCTGCGCGTCGAGCTGCGACAGGGGGGTGAGTACGAGCAGCTGCCAGCAGGCGACCGCGTCGTCGGTCGCGACGTCGAAGGTCGAGGGCACGGTCTCGTCGCCGAGCTCGCTGCGCAGCGCGAGCAGGCGTCTGACACGTGGGAGCAGCTCCTGGCGGCGTTGCGTCACGCCGGAATCGATGCCGTCCTCGGCGAGCTCCTCGACCCTGGCCTGCGGGTACGGATCGTCGGGATACCAGTCGGTGACCTTGAGTCGGCGCGTCCCGACCGTCACCGCGACCCAGCGGCCGTCCTCGAGCTCCTCGGCCTGCAGGACGCGCGCGATGGTGCCGACGTCGTGGCGCACGTCGCCGCCACCCGTCTCCCAGCCACGGGCGATCTGGACGACCCCGAACTCGCGGTCCCCTTCGGCGAGGTCCTGGAACATGGTGCGGTAGCGCGGTTCGAAGATGTGGAGCGGCAGCACCATGTTGGGCATGAGCACGGTCCCGAGAGGGAACATGGGCAGGCTGCGCGGCATGGGATCTCCTCTCGGTGGAAGTGCTCGGTGGGACGGCCCGGTGGTCCAAGAGGGAGTTCGTCCCCGACCGACGGCTGGACGGGCGGAGTGGGCATGCTCGCGGACCGGCCCGTGGACTGGTACCCCTGTCGCATGGACATCCTTGATGACATCGCCATCAGCTCGGCGCTCGCTGGGCTTCCGGGCTGGAGGCGCGAGGGCGACGCGATCCTGCGCGATCTGCGCTTCCCCACGTTCATGGAGGCGATCGGGTTCATCGGTCGCGTGGCCGTCGTGGCCGAGGCCGCCGATCATCATCCGGAGCTGACGAACGTGTACTGGAACGTCGGTATCCGGCTCACCACGCATGACGCGGGGGGGCTGACGCAGCGCGACATCGCGCTGGCCCGCGCCATCGACGCGGTCGTCGACGGCGACGCGTAGGTGGACGTCCGACTCGATGGGCGCGCGGGCGTCGTGACGGGTGCGAGTCGCGGCATCGGCGAGGCGATCGCACGCGAGATCCTCGTCGCGGGTGCCGCAGGGGTCGTGCTCACCGGCCGTCGGCCCGAGACCCTTCAGCCACTCGTCGACGACCTCGAGGCGGAGTTCGGTCCGCGGGTCGTGGCCGAACCCGGCAACGTGCGCGACGCCGACCATGCGGCGGTCGCGGTCGCGACGGCGGTGCGCACGTTCGGCTCGTGCGACCTGCTCGTGAACAACGCCGGCACGAATCCATCTGCGGGGCCCCTCACCGCGGTCGACATGGACGCGGTGGATGCCACGTGGGACGTGAACCAGCGCGCTCCGCTGGTCTGGGCACGTGCTGCATGGCACGGCTGGATGGCGGAGCACGGCGGCGCGATCGTCTCGATCGGCTCGGTCGGCGGACTCGCGCCGGGGCCGATGATCGGTGCGTACAACGTCTCGAAGGCCGCGCTGCACCACCTGACCCGTCAGCTGGCGCTCGAACTCGCACCACGCGTCCGGGTCAACGCGATCGCAGCAGCGGTCGTGCGGACCCGGCTCAGTGAATCGCTGTGGGCCGCGGATCCGGCCGGGGCGGCCGCGGCGCACCCGCTCGGTCGCCTGGGCGAGCCGATCGACGTCGCCCGCGCAGCGGTCTTCCTGCTGTCCGAGCACGCCTCCTGGGTCTCCGGTGTCATCCTCCCTGTCGATGGTGGTCTGTCGGGCGCGGGTGGCGTCCTGGGCTGAGCCCGCGGCCCGCCTCCGCAGGCGGAGCCGGGTTGCAACCGGACTGCGCTCCGATCGCACGCAGGCCGGCGAGGTCGCCGGCACCGAGCACGACCGGGCCGCTGCCCGGGTCCGTCGACATCAGTTGCGACACGTCCTCGACGTGAGCGAGTCCGAGCAGGTGTCCGAGCTCGTGGAGCAGCGTCGCACCGATGGCGTCGCGGCGGTCCGCGAAGCCGTCGATCAGGTCGGTGCGAGCCGCGTTGAGCACGACCTGCCCGGTCACGTACGCCTCCTGCTCGCCATCACGGACCGACACGGGGAGCGCCACACCGCGGTCGAGGGTCGTCAGTGCGATGCCACCTTCGCCCGGCTGCGCCCATGCGACGAGCACCGGCCGCCACTGCCAGCCCGTTCCGTCGTCCTCGACAAGAGGACGGTCCACCCGTGGGCGCTCGTCGGTCGTGCCGAGCAGCTGCAGATCGAGCCCGGTCGCGTCGCGCAGGACCATGAGCGCTGCGGTCAGGTCGCGCACTGCGTGGTCGGGGGCACCCTGTTCGCTCAGGACGAGGCGGATCGGCTCGCATGCGTCCCAGCGGAGCGGTGCTCCACGATGATCGAGGCCCCACACGGCGTACCCGCGCGATGGGTCCGGTGCAGCCGCCGGCGCTGCTGCTGCAGCCGCAGGTCGCGCAGGGACCTCGTCCGATGAGGTGAGGTCCGATGTGGTGAGGGAGGACCAGGCGAGCGCTGCCGTGAGCGTTGCGGCGACGAACAGTCCGCCCGCGATGAGGGGGCCGAGAGCCGGTCGCGTAGTGTCCACGGCCTCGACGCTAGCGCTGGGAGGGGTGGTCGATGACGGTCACGGAGCATGGTCTCGGACCGCTCGAGGGCGTCCGCGTCGTCGAGCTGGCAGGCCTGGGGGCGGCGCCGTACGGCGTCATGCTGCTGGCCGATCTCGGAGCGGACGTCGTCCGCATCGACCGTCCTGGTGCTGAAGCAGACCCCGCAGTGCTGTCCCACGTGGCGGTGTGGCGCGGGCGGCGCTCGCTCGTGCTGGACCTCAAGCACGCGGATGCTGCAGCGGTCCTGAGCCGACTCCTCGCGGATGCGGACGTGCTCGTCGAAGGCTTCCGCCCCGGGACGATGGAACGGCTCGGGCTCGGTCCCGAGCGCCTGTGCGCCGCTCATCCGCGCCTCATCTATGCGCGCATGACCGGTTGGGGGCAGACGGGTCCGCTGGCCCCGACCGCGGGACACGACATCAACTACGCGGCGCTCTCCGGCGCGCTGCACACCGTCGGGCCCGCGGATCTTCCGCCGCCACCGGTCGCGAACTACCTCGCGGACCTCGGGGGTGGCGGGATGCTGCTGGCCGTCGGCGTGCTCGCAGCCCTGCTCGAACGCGAGCGCTCGGGATCCGGACAGGTGATCGACGCCGCGATGGTCGATGGCGCCGCGTCGCTCACGACGTTCGTGCGTGGCCTGGCCGCGCTGGGCGCGTGGACCGATGCGCGCGGCGCGAACCTGCTCGACGGGGGAGCGCCGTTCTATGCGACCTACGTCTGTGGCGATGGCCGACACGTCGCGGTCGGAGCCATCGAGCCGCAGTTCTTCGCCGCGTTCGCGGCCGGCCTCGAGCTGCCCGACGATCTCACCGCCGCGCAGCATGACGTGTCACGCTGGCCCGAGCTGCGCTCAGCGATCGCCGCGCGCTTCGCGTCGCAGCCGCGCGACGTCTGGGCCGACCGGTTCGATGGGACCGATGCGTGCGTCACTCCGGTGCTCGACCTCACCGAGGTCGCATCGCATCCGCACCATCGCGACCGCAGCACCTTCGGCGTCGAGCTGGAAGGTCCGGTGCCCGCGACCGCGAACGGCCGTCCGATGCCCGCACCCGCCCCGCGCTTGTCGCGCACACCGGGCCAAGTGGTGCGAGGTGCACCGGTCGTCGGTGCCCACACGCGTGAGATCCTCGGCGCAGCCGGATACGCGGATGCCGCGATCGACGAACTGATCGCGAGCGGCGCCGTCGTCGCGGCATCGGCCGCGCAGCCGCCTGCGGCATCGGCCGCGCAGCCGGCCTAGAACGCCTCGACCGCGAGGCCCATCAGCGCGCCGTCCTCCTGCTCGGCGACGTGGCGGCGCATCGCGACCTTCGGCAGGGCGTTGCGTGCGAACCAGCGGGCAGCGGCGACCTTGCCCGCGTAGAACGCCAGCTCGTCGTCGCGCGACCGTCCCGTCGCTGGTGCACTGCCCGCCTCGAGCTCGGTGTGACGTGCGTGTGCGACCTCGGCATGACGCAGGAGCAGCCATGCGATCGCGACCTCCGCCAGCGAGTAGAGGAAGCCGGTCGACTGCAGCCCGGCGAGGTGGATCCGCTCGCGCTGCGCCTCGTCGAGCGAGGCCATGGCATGGGTCAGCAGCACCCCGAGGTGCGCCTGCGCGTCCTCGAGCCCTTGGGCGAGCAGGGACCGCTCACGCTCGAACGGGTCGTCGCCGACGCCGCCCTTGGCCGTCTGCTGGACCTGCTCGGCGAGCCAGGTGAGCGTCTGGCCCTGGTCCTTCACGATCTTGCGGAACAGGAGGTCGAGCGCCTGGATCGCGGTCGTGCCCTCGTAGAGGGTGTCGATCTTCGCGTCGCGCACGTACTGCTCGATCGGGTAGTCCTGCGTGTAGCCGGAGCCGCCGAAGGTCTGCAGCGTCATCGATCCGAGCAGCTCGTACGCCTTCTCCGAGCTGTACCCCTTGACGAGCGGGAGCAGCAGGTCCTCGCGCTTGAGCCAGGTCGCATGCTCCTCGGTGTCCTCGCCGGCGAGCACGGCCTGGTCCTGGATCCAGCCGGTGAACATGATGAGCGCGCGCATGCCCTCGGCGTGCGCCTTCTGCTCCATGAGCCCACGACGGACGTCGGCATGGTCGATGATGGGGACGCGCGGCGCGGTCTTGTCCGCCGAGCGCGTCAGGTCCGCACCCTGCTGGCGCAGCTTCGCGTAGTCCAGCGCGTTGAGGTAGCCGGTCGAGAGCGTCGACATCGCCTTCGTGCCCACCATCATGCGCGCGTACTCGATGACGAGGAACATCTGACGGATCCCGTCGTGCACGTCACCGACGAGGTAGCCGACGCAGGGTGTGCCGTCCTGACCGAGCGACAGCTCGCAGGTCGCGGAGCCCTTGATGCCCATCTTGTGCTCGATGTTGGAGACCCGAGCGCCGTTGCGCGCGCCGAGCGAGCCGTCCTCGTTGACCAGGTACTTCGGCACGATGAAGAGCGAGAGTCCCTTCGTGCCCGGTCCTGCTCCCTCGGGACGCGCGAGCGCGATGTGCACGGTGTTCGCGTGCAGCGGCGTCGCGTCCGCAGAGGTGATGAAGCGCTTGATGCCCTGGAGGTGATAGATGCTGCCGAGGTCGTCCGGCCCGGCGTCCGAGACCTTGATGGCCTTCGTGGTGCCCGCTCCGACGTCGGAGCCGGCATCCGGTTCGGTCAGCACCATCGTGCCGCCCCAGGCCTGCTCGACCATGTTGCGCGCGAAGCGCTCCCGCTGCCCGTCGGTGCCGACCCTGTCGATGATCCCGGCCATGAGCGGGCCGATGGGCCACAGCGATGCGGTCGCGTTGCCGCCCGCCGCGAGTTCGGCAGCGATCCAGCGCAGCGTGGGAGGGGCGCCGAAGCCGCCGAGGGACTCCGGAAGGGGCAGGAGGTGCCAGCCGGCCTCGTAGTACTCGCGCAGGGCCTGATCGAGCGAGGCGGGGAGCGTGATGTCACCCTCGGGGGACAGGACGAGCGGCTCACGGTCAGAGGGCACGAACGAGTCGGCCCAGGCGGACTCGCGGGTGAAGCGCTCGAACTCGCTGATGAGCATGCGCGCCTGGTCGGAGTCCATCGAGGCGAACGGCCCGCTGCCGTAGTACTCGCCGGCACCGAGCACCTCGAACAGGTTGAACTCGATGTCACGCAGGTTGGTGCGGTAGTGGCTCATCCGTGGCTCCCTCGTGCATCCCCGACAGAACTTTGAGCGCTTGCTCAAAGTTGAGCATAGCCTGCACGGATCGGTCAGGGTGCGCAGGACCGCTAGATTCGTCGTCCGCCGGTCCCCGTGGTCCGGCTTCAGCCGTCCCGAGGAGCGCAGGTGGCCCGCTACCGCGTCGGCCTCGAGACCCGTGAGCGGATCCTCGAGGCCACCCGCACGCTCCTCGCGGAGGACGGCATCGACGGGGTCACGCTCAAGCGGATCACGACGGTGGCCGAGGTCGGGGTCGGCAGCTTCTACAACCTGTTCGACTCCAAGGAGGCCGCGGTCTTCGAGGTCATCCGTCAGGCGCTCGACGCCGTCGACCCGCATCGTGGCAGCTCCGACGGGGACACGCTCGCGGAGCTCATCGACGCCTTCGTCTCGTTCATGACCGGGCCCTCACCGATCGCACGGATCTACCTGCAGCTCGCGGGGCTCGGGCTGACCGATGCGGCGATCGCGCAGCGGGTCCTGCGCAGCCATCGGCGTCGCGTTCAGCGCTTCGCGGCCGCCTGCCAGCGCGAGGACCCTGCGCTCACCGATGAGCAGGCCCGCGAGCAGGCCCAGACGATCATGGCGGCCCTGACCGGGCTGGGTCTCACCGCACTGATCGATCCTGCGTTCGACATGCGTGCCCATGCCGAGCGCCTCGTGGTCGGCGGGGGCGCGGGGAGCGCTCCGTCGGCCGACGCCTCCGTGGAGCGGTCGGAGTGACCGGATGGCTGGCGCTGGGCGTCGTGGTCGTGCTCGTGGGCCTCAACGGGCTGTTCGTCGCGGCGGAGTTCGCGGTCGTCTCCGCGCGTGGGCCCGCTCTCGACGACCTCGCGGAGTCGGGTGACCGTCGTGCGGGGGAGGTCGCGGCGCTGCTCGGGCGGCTGCCGTTCTTCCTCTCGATGGTGCAGTTCGGGATCACGGTCACGTCGCTGATCGTCGGCTTCCTCGCCGACCGTGCGATCGGCGTCACGCTGGTGCGTCCGCTGCTCGCTGCGATCGGCGTGCCGGTCGAGGTGAGCCTGGCACTGTCGGTGACGCTCGCCTTGGTCGTCTCCACGCTCGTGCAGATGCTGTTCGGGGAACTGTTCCCCAAGAACGTCGCGATCTCACGGCCAGTGCCCGTGGCGCGCGCACTCGCCGGCTTCTCGAACGTCTCGATCACGGTGCTCGGCCCGGTCGTGCGCGTCCTCGATCGCGCCGCCGAGGAGGTCACGCGCCGGGTGTTCCGCGTCGAGACGCCATCGCGGCTCGACGACGCACCGGGACTCGATGAGCTGAGCCGCATCATCGCCGCCTCGGGCGCGCGAGGCAGCCTGACGGCGGACCAGACCGAGCTGCTGCGCCGCGCCGTCTCCCTCGGCGCCAGGCGCGTCGGTGAGGTCATGGTCCCGCGGCCCGATGTCGTGTGGGTCACGACAGGTCTGACGCTCGATGCGATGGCGGAACTCGCCCGCTCGAGCGGGCACAGCCGCTTCCCGATCCGTGGCGACACCGAGGACGAGGTGCTCGGCACCGTGCACGTGAAGGACCAGCTCCAGATCCCTGCTGATCGTCGTGCGAGCACCACCGTCGATGCGGTCGCCGCACAACCGTTGTTCGTGCCGGAGAGCGAGACGCTGCGAGCGCTGCTCGACGAGCTGCGGCTCCGACGTCGCACGTTCGCCGTCGTCGTCGACGAGTACGGCTCGACCGCGGGGATCGTGACGCTCGAGGACGTGCTCGAGACGCTCGTGGGTGACATCGAGGACGAGTTCGATCGGAGCGGCACCGGGACGGTCGCACGTGGATCGCGTGCGTCCGAGCGCGTCTCCGGCGCGATGACACTCGCGCGCTTCATGGAGCGTTTCGGCATCGAGCTGCCCGAGGGTCCCTATGAGACCATCGCCGGACTCGTCATGGCCGAGGCCGGGCGGGTGCCTGAGGTCGGGGACCGAGCCCAGCACGGCGGGCTGGAGCTCGTCGTCTCGCGCCGCGAGGGCCTGCGCGTCACGGAGCTGACGGTGCGGCGCATGGAGAGCGGCTCATGAGCATCGGTGCGCTCGTGACCGGCATCGTCCTGCTGGGATTCAACGCGTTCTTCGTCGCAGCAGAGATCTCCCTGCTCGCTGCACGTCGCGGTGTCATCGAGCAGTGGGCCGAGACCGGTGAGGCGCGCGCGGTCGCGGCACTGCGAGCGCTGCGCGAGCTGCCCATCACCTTCTCGGGTGCTCAGCTCGGCATCACCCTCGCGTCGTTGGGTCTCGGCGCGGTCGCTGAGCCCGCGGTCGCTGATGCGCTCAAGACGCTGCTCGCCCGCACCGCACTGCCCGATGGTGCGCGTGTCGCCATCTCCATCGGTATCGCACTCAGTGTCGTGGTGTTCCTGCACATGGTCGTGGGTGAGATGGCACCGAAGAACCTCGCGATCGCGCGGGCCGAGACCGTCGCGGTCGCCATCGCTCGTCCCTTCGCGCTCTACATGCGTCTGCTGCGGCCCGTCATCGTCGTGCTCAATGGTGCGGCCAACGTGCTCGCGCGGGCGGTCGGTGTCCAGGTCGTCGACGAGCGCGAGCTCGGCCACAGCGCCGAGGAGCTGCTGCTCGTGCTCGGCCAGGCGCGCGACAGCGGTTCGATCGGCATCGGTGAGGCACGCCTGTTCGCGGCCGTCCTCGAACTGCGCGACGTCGTCGCGGGCTCCGCGATGACCCCGCGCATCGATCTGGTCGCGGTCAGCATCGACGAGACCGTCGCTGGCGTTCTCGATGCCGCCGCCTCATCGGGCCACACGCGACTGCCCGTCTACGCGCGCGACATCGATCACATCGTCGGGCTCGTCCACGTCAAGGACCTGTTGGTCGCGGGACACGCCGATGATGCGTCCGTGACCGACGTGATGCGGCCCGTGTTCGCCGTCCCGGAGTCGCGCGATCTCGAGTCGCTGCTGCGCGAGCTGCTGCAGACGCGTGCCCAGGCGGCCGTGGTCATCGACGAGTTCGGTGGGACGGCCGGACTCGTGACGCTCGAGGACGTGTTCGAGGAGCTCGTGGGTGACATCGTCGACGAGTTCGACGATGAGCCGGCCCTGGTCGCGCTCGGGCCGAGGTCGTGGATCGCGCCGGGCACGATGCGGCGCGATGTGCTCGAGGACCTCGTCGGCACCGACCTCGACGGCGACGAGGGGGACTCGGACACGATCTCCGGTTGGATGGTCGACCGGCTGGGACGGCTGCTGCGTGTGGGGGACGTGGTCACGACGGCGCGCGGCTGGCGGCTCGAGGTCCGCAGCCTCGAGGGACGCCGAGCCGGACGCGTCGCGGTGCGCGCACCGCAGGGACCCGAGCAGGGACCCGAGCAGGGATCCGGGAGCGGGGGACGGGACGGCGCGGGGCCGGGCCGTCGAGCAGGCGAGCGGGACGCGGCAGACGCCTGACCGCGGTGCGCCGGGCGGCGGAGCGTCTAGCCGGGATGCATCGGGAGGAGCGTCGGCCCGTCAGGACCTTCGTCCTCCGCGGCAGGGGGCTGCATGACGGAACCGCCCGGCCCGGCGCGCTTCGGGTCGAAGCGGTCGAAGACGTCCTGCGCGCCGGGCAGCGCGTCGACGGCGTGCTGGAGCGGATGCAGGAACGGGAGCGCCGTCGGGTCGAGCTCCTCGGCCGCCAGGAACTCATCGAGCGAGCCGTCATCGGCGAACAGCGCGGCGGTCACGTGCGGGGTGTGGCGGCGTGCACCGAAGATGGCGACCACCGCGTCGCTGCCGGCGACGTCCGCCTCCGCGACGAACCCCCAACAGGGCACGCCGTCACCGGTCAGATGCTCCGCTGCCAGCTCCGCGAGGACCTCGTGACGCAGCTGGTCGTCGTCGGGCAGCGCCGGCAGCGTGAGGAGCAGGGTGCGCGCCGGGCCGGGGAGCACGACCGTGGGCGGCAGCGGCCGTGCGTGCTTCTCGACGATGTCGAGCGCTGCCTGCTGGGTGATGAAGCGCAGCTCCTCGAACTGCACCTCAGACGCCGGTGGTCGCACCAGTGGACGCGGACCCGACGGTTCGGGCGTACTTCCACAGCACGCCCGACGTGTAGCGCGGCTCGGGTGCGACCCATCGGGTGCGCCGCTCGGCGAGCACCGCGTCGTCGACCAGCAGCTCGATGCTGCGGGCCGGCACGTCGATGCGGATGCGGTCGCCCTCGGCGACCAGCCCGATGGGTCCACCGGCGGTCGCCTCCGGTGCGACGTGACCGATGGAGAAGCCGTGGGTCGCGCCGGAGAAGCGACCGTCGGTGAGCAGCGCCACGGTGGAACCCAGCCCCGCGCCCTTGATCGCTGAGGTGACGGCGAGCATCTCGCGCATGCCCGGTCCGCCCTGTGGGCCCTCGTAGCGGATCACGACCACGTCGCCTGGCGCGATGCCACCGGTCAGCACCGCGGTCATCGCGTCGCGCTCGCCGTCGAACACGCGCGCCGGACCCTCGAAGACGAGCTGCTCGCTCGGGATGCCCGCGACCTTCACGACCGCCCCGTCGGGAGCGAGCGAGCCGCGCAGGATCGCCATGCCACCGTCGACGTGGATCGGGTCGGAGATCGGATGGACGATCACGCCATCAGGGGCCGGCGGATCGAGCTCGGCGAGCTCCTCGGCCATCGTGCGTCCCGAGACCGTGAGCGCGTCGCCGTGCAGCAGGCCCGCCTCGAGCAGCTCGCGCAGCACGACGGGGACGCCGCCGATCCGGTCGAGGTCGTTCATGACGTAGCGCCCGCCCGGCTTCGTGTCCGCGATGTGGGGCACGCGGCGCGCGATGCGGTCGAAGTCGTCGATGGACAGCTCCACACGCGCCTCGGCGGCGATGGCCAGCAGGTGCAGCACGGCGTTCGTCGAGCCACCGACCGCGCTGACCACGCTGATCGCGTTCTCGAGCGCCTCGCGCGTCACGATGTCGCGTGCGGTGATGCCACGCTCCAAGAGGTTCACGACGGCCTCGCCACTGCGCACGGCGAACGCGTCGCGCCGCGGGTCAGGGGCGGACGGTGAGGCTGAACCGATGAGCGCGAGGCCCATCGCCTCGATGGCCGACGCCATCGTGTTCGCGGTGAACATGCCACCGCACGAGCCCTCGGTCGGGCAGGCAGCCCGTTCGATCTGGCTGAGTCGTGCGTCGTCGATCTGGCCGCTGGCATGGGCGCCGACGGCCTCGAACACGTCCTGGATCGTCACGTCCTTGTCGTCCACGCGGCCCGGGAGGATCGACCCGCCGTAGAGGAACACGTTCGGGACGTCGAGCCGGACGGCCGCCATCACCATGCCGGGCAACGACTTGTCACAGCCCGCGAGCGTGACCATGCCGTCGAGACGTTCCGCGTGCATCACGGTCTCGACGGAGTCCGCGATCACCTCACGGCTGACGAGGGACGCACGCATGCCCTCGTGGCCCATGGAGATGCCGTCGGACACGGCGATGGTCGTGAACTCGATCGGGAAGCCGCCCGCCGAACGCACGCCCTCCTTCGCCTGCTTCGCCAGCCGCGCGAGCGGCAGGTTGCACGGCGTGACCTCGTTCCAGGACGACGCGACGCCCACCTGCGGGCGGCTCCAGTCCGCATCGGTCATCCCGATCGCACGCAGCATGGCGCGCGCCGGTGCACGCTCCGGGCCGTCGGTGACGTCGCGGCTGCGGTGCTTCGGGTCGGAGATCGGCATGCTCGCCTCGAGGTCGTGGACTCGGTCCGCGGCCGACCCGATCGAGCCGGGCCGCTTGGGGCACGACGGTACCGTTCGGCTTCACGAGGAGGTCTGGGCATGGCAGGAGTGTTCGGTGCGGAGGTGGACCGCGCACTCGCCGTGCTCGCCGCGGGCGGGACCCTCGAGGGTGAGGCGCTCGCTGACCTCGGCGCGATGTTCACCGACAGCTTCGGGTCGGGGACGATCGGGCTGCGCTGGGACCGGCTCTCCAGCGAGCGCGGTGAGGCCCACTTCGACGCGGTCGCGGCCCTGCACCAGCCCTCGGGCATCGTGCACGGTGGGGTCTGGTGCGCCGTGGTCGAGTCGATGGCGTCGGTCTGCGGTGCGCTGACGGCGCTGCCCCGCGGCATGGTCTGTGTCGGGGCCCACAACGCGACGGACTTCCTGCGGCCGCACCGCGAGGGTCGCGTGCTCGGCGTCGCGACCCCTATCCACGTCGGACGGACGCAGCAGCTGTGGCAGGTCGAACTCAGCCGCGCCTCCGACGGCAAGGCGCTCGCGCGCGGCCAGGTCCGGCTCGCGAACATCGACCCCGCACAGCTCGGCGGTTGATCGACGCGGTATCCTCCCGGGTCGAGCAACGGCGCTCCCCACTTCCAGGACCAGTCCGGTCCGCCCCGGGAGGCCGTTGACAGCCTCTGCGGTGCGGACCCTGAGAACGCCCGCATCCGGAGGCCCTGATGCCGACCGCTCCCGCAGCACCGTCCGCTGTCGCACCGTCGCACGTCGCGATGTCGCACTTCGCCCTGCCGTCCGAGCGTGACGCGTGCGGGATCGGCTTCGTCGCACGCAGCGACGGCCAGCCCACCCGCGCCGTCGTGCAGCTCGCGCTCGACGGGCTGTGCGGAGTCCGCCACCGTGGTGCGGTCGCTGCGGACGCCAAGTCGGGCGATGGTGCTGGTCTGCTCACGCAGCTGCCGCAGGCGCTGCTGCGCAACTGGGCCCGCGAGCAGGGCGCGACCGTCGCGGACGACGAGCTGCTCGGCCTCGCGTTCCTGTTCCTCGACGGCCGCAGCGGTGCGGACGGTGACGTTGCCCGTTCCGCGGCGCGTGAGGGGTTCTCCGCAGCGTGCGCGACCGAGCAGGTCGACCTCGTCGCCTGGCGTGACGTCCCCCATGTGGTCGACGCGATCGGCCAGCTCGCGCGCGACCGCATGCCCGCGCTGGTCCAAGCGATCCTGCGCCGGCCGGCCGGGCTCGATGACCGTGCCGCCGAGCAGCTCGCCTACCGCGTGCGCCGTCGCGCCGTGCGCTCCGCGAAGGCCGCCGGCGCGGAGCTGTACGCCGCGAGCTGCTCGTTCCTCACCGTGACCTACAAGGCGATGGCCGATGCCGCGCAGCTCGGGGGCTTCTACCCCGACCTGTCCGACGAGGGTTTCATCTCCGCGCTCGCCGTCTTCCACTCGCGGTTCTCGACGAACACGGTGCCGACGTGGCAGCGTGCCCAGCCCTTCCGCATGCTGTGTCATAACGGCGAGATCAACACGATCGAGGGCAACGCGAACCTGATGCAGGCGCGCGAGGGCCAGTTGGCGGCCGGCGCGCTGTCGATCGATGGTGTCGACTGGTGCGACCCGGAGCTGCTCCCACCGGTGATCGACGTCGACCAGTCCGACTCGGCGAAGCTCGATGCGGCGATGGAGCTGCTCGTGCACGGAGGGCGCGACATCCGTCACGCGCAGGCGATGCTGGTGCCGCAGGCGTGGCAGAACAGCCGCTCGATCGCGCCCGACATCCGCGACTTCTACCGCTACCACGCGTGCCTCGTGGAGCCGTGGGACGGTCCGGCCGCGCTCATCTTCACCGACGGCGTGCGTGTGGGTGCGGCGCTGGACCGCAACGGCCTGCGTCCGTTGCGCTTCCACGTCCGCTCCGACGGGATGATCATCGCCGCGAGCGAGGTCGGTGCGATCCGCGTCGAGCTCCCCGAGGGTGCTGCGCCCGTCACCGTGCGCCGTGGCCGGCTCGGGCCCGGTCAGATGCTGTGCGTCGACCCGGAGGCCGGCGGCCTGCAGGACGATGACGCCATCAAGCATGCGCTCGCCGCCCGTGCGCCCTACGGCGGCTGGCTCGCGGACAACCTGATCGAGGCTCCGACCGGTCAGCCGGTCGAGCACGTCGGCGACGACCTCGTGCGGCGCCAGCTCGCCTTCGGGTTCACGAAGGAGGAGGTCACCTCGGTGCTGCGTCCGATGGCGACGCAGGGCAAGGAGGCGATCTCCTCGATGGGTGACGACACCCCGATCGAGGTGCTCTCGCTCGTGCACCGCCCGGTCTCGCACCTGCTCAAGCAGCGCTTCGCGCAGGTCACCAACCCTCCGATCGACCACCTGCGCGAGCGCGAGGTCATGAGCATCCGGACGCGGCTCGGTCGGCGCGCACCGCTGCTCACCGAGGGTCCTGACGTCGCGCGGCTCGTCGAGCTCGACTCGTTCATGCTCACGCCGGAGGGTCTGCGCCGGCTGGCGATGGACCCGCGTCTGCCGTGGCCCGTCATGGCTGTCGACGCGACGTTCCCCGTCGCCGAGGGTCCTGTGGGGCTCGAGCGCGCGCTCGAGCGTCTCGGTGAGGAGGCGCTGGGTCACGTGCACGACGGGGCCGGGATCCTCGTGGTCAGCGATGTCAGCGTGGACGTCGAGCGCTGCCGCGTCCCGATCCTGCTCGCGGTCGGTGCGGTCCACCAGCGACTCGTCGCGGCGGGCGTGCGCACGCGCGCGTCGATCGTGGCCGAGACCGATGAGGCACGCACGACGCACGATGCGGCGACGCTGCTCGGGTACGGCGCGGACGCGATCTCGCCGAGGCTCGTGCTCGAGACGATCGCGCACCTCGCCGACGAGGACCGCATCGGCGGCGACAACCCGACCGCCTCGGAGGCGCAGCACCGCTACCGCTCCGCTCTCGAGGACGGCGTGCGCAAGATCATGTCGAAGATGGGCATCTCGGTGCTCGACTCGTACCGCTCGGCGCAGATCTTCGAGGCGCTCGGGCTCGGCCCTGAGGTCGTCGCCCGCTGCTTCACCGGCACCGTGTCGGTGCTCGGTGGGCACGGCTTCAGCGACCTGGCGCGCACCGTGCTCGAGCAGCACGCGCATGCCTTCGCAGGTGATCTCAGCGAGGACTCTGACGCCGTGCTCCCGAGCCCGGGGATCATCAAGTGGCGCAAGGGCGGCGAGTTCCACGACATGTCCAAGCCGGTCATCGACACCCTGCACGATGCGCTGGGGCTCGGACGGGCACCGAAGACCACACCGTTCGTGCTCGACGGCGCCGGGAAGGAGGACGTCGACGGTCCGACGGCCGCGCTCGTGCGTCAGGCGGCCGGAGAGGGGCGGACCGACCTCTACCGCGTCTTCAGCGAGACGGTGAGGTCGAGGCCGCCGGCGTTCCCGCGCGACCTGCTCGCGTTCGACACGTCGCGCCCGTCCGTCCCGCTCGAGGAGGTGGAACCGGTCGAGGCCGTCACGCGGCGGTTCTCCACGGGCGCGATGTCGCACGGCGCGCTCTCCAAGGAGGCGCACGAGACGCTCGCCGCAGCCCTGAACATGATCGGTGGCCGTGCCAACTCGGGCGAGGGTGGCGAGAGTCCGCACCGTTTCCGCACGCGGGGGAGCGCGCTCGACCTCGACTGCCGCATCAAGCAGGTCGCCTCGGGACGTTTCGGGGTCACGCCGGAGTACCTCGCGAACGCCGAGGTGCTCCAGATCAAGATGGCGCAGGGGTCGAAGCCCGGCGAGGGCGGCCAGATCCCGGGCCACAAGGTCATCGACGAGATCGCACGCCTGCGGCACACCACGCCGGGCGTGACGCTCATCAGCCCTCCGCCTCACCACGACATCTACTCCATCGAGGACCTCGCCCAGCTGATCTTCGATCTCAAGCAGGTGAACCCCGCCGCGCTCATCGACGTGAAGCTCGTGTCGCTCTCGGGCATCGGCACGATCGCTGCCGGCGTCGTCAAGGCCCTCGCCGACTCGATCCACATCTCGGGCAACGACGGCGGGACGGGTGCGTCGCCGCTGTCATCGATCCAGCATGCGGGGATGCCGTGGGAGCTCGGGCTCGCCGAGGTCCAGCAGACGCTGCGCGAGAACGGGCTGCGTGGCCGCGTGCGTCTCCGGGTCGACGGTGGCTTCAAGACGGGGCATGACGTCATGCTCGCGGCGCTGCTCGGTGCCGACGAGTACGCGTTCGGGACGGCTGCGCTGTTCGCTGAGGGCTGCATCATGGCGCGCGCATGTCACCGTGACACGTGTCCCGTCGGTGTCGCGACCCAGCGCCTCGACCTGCGCGAGAAGTTCGCGGGGACGCCCGACACGGTCGCCGCCTACCTCGTCATGGTCGCCGAGGAGGTCCGCGAGCTGCTCGCGGCCGCAGGCTTCCGCAGCCTCGACGAGGCGATCGGACGCGTCGACGCGCTCACCCGACGCGCTGACCTCGAGGGGATCGCCGCGCGGCTCGAGGTGGGTGCGCTGCTGCGCGACCCGGAGGTCGGTGAGCGCCACTTCATCGCGCGCGAAGCGATCCAGGACCCTCGCTCGGAGCTCGGCGACAGGGTCGCGGAGGATGCGCTCGAGACGGTGTTCCTGGGCGGCATCAGCGAGTTCGCCTACGACATCGGTCCGGCGGACCGCACCGTCGGAGCTCGCCTCGGTGGCGCCGTCGGCCTCGAGTTCGGCGAGCAGGAGCCGCCGGGCCTGGCACGCCTGCGCTTCACCGGCGCGGCAGGACAGTCCTTCGGTGCGTTCGTCACCAGCGGTGTCGAGCTCGTGCTCGAGGGCGAGGCGAACGACTACGTCGGCAAGGGCCTCGGTGGTGGACGCATCGTCATCCGCCCGCCCGCCGACGATGCGGGGGAGCCGGTGCTGCTCGGCAACACCGTCCTGTACGGAGCGACCGGCGGCCAGCTGTTCGCTGCGGGCCGGGCCGGCGAGCGCTTCGCCGTGCGCAACTCCGGTGCGACCGCCGTCGTCGAAGGGGTGGGTGACCATGCCTGCGAGTACATGACCGGTGGCACGGTCGTCGTCCTCGGTCCGACGGGCGCGAACATCGGCGCCGGGATGAGTGGCGGCCGTTGCTTCGTGCTCGACACCGACGGCGAGATGCTCGCGCGCGTCAACCGGCAGCTCGTCGAGGCGGCTCGCCCGTCGCAGGCGGAGCTCGGTGAGGTCGCCGAGCTGCTGCGTGAGCATGTCGCGGTGACCGGATCGACCATCGGTGAACGGCTGCTCGCGGACTGGACGTCCTCGAGCCGCCAGCTATGGCGCATCGCTCCGGCGTCGGAGGGCGATCGCACCTCCACGGCCGGTGCGACGAGCAGCGCGAACGGCTGACTCGGCGCGCAGGCTCGGAGCGGAGGCGCACGGTGGACGGACCGGGATGATCGAACGGCCGGTCACCGTCACACCCGCGCAGCGACGCGTCGTCGACGAGGTGCTCGCCTGGGGCGCGCAGCGACCCCTCCCGCCCGACGGGCTCGCTGAGCGGCTGCTCGCGCGTATGACGGCAGCGATGGGCGAGTGGATCGCGCTGCGGACGGAACGCGGCCCGGCTGCCCCGCGCCCGCTGCTCGTGACGAAGACGCGCCTGTCGCGACTCGTGTGCGACGGGCTGCAGCGCGAACCAGAGCCCTACGTGCATGCCTGGGCGAACGTCCGCGGCACGATGGTCCACGCGGCCATCGAGTCCGACGTGGACGGCGCGCGCTCCGAGCCGGCCGTGGCCGTCGTCGAGCGGGCGTGGCACCGCCTGGCGACCGACCGTCCGGGCGACCCGGCGTCGATCGGTGCCTGGTTGAACGCGCGTGACGCGGGTGAGCGCGCGACGCTCATCGACGAGTCCGTCGCGCTCCTGACCGGCTTCCGGGAGGTGTGGCCCGAGCTGCGCGACGCCCCGCTGCGCGTGCGCACCGAGCAGCGCCTCGTCGTCATGCTCGCCGGCCGGGCGGTGCGCCTCCAGGGCGTCCCGGACCTGATCGTCGAGAGCCACGTGGAGGACGGCCGCGCACGCCGGCTGCTCATCGACCTCAAGACCGGCATGCCGCGCGGCCAGCGCGACCGCGACGAGCTGCGGTTCTACGCGCTGCTCGCCACGCTCGCGGGTGGTGCGCCGCCCTTCCGTTGGGCGACGCTGTACGTGACCGAGGGCCGGCTCGAGCACGAGGACCTCTCGGAGGCCGTGCTGATGACTGCCGCGCAGCGCGTCGCGGACGCGGTCCAGCAGGCGGTCCGGCTCGAGACCGTCGCAGCGGAGGCCGAGGGCGAGCAGCTCGCCGGTGGCGCGTGGTGCGCTGGCTGCCGGCGGCGCGCCCGGTGTCCGGTCGCAGCTGCTGGATAGGGTGCTGCGCATGCGCACCTCCCTCCCCGCCTTCCACACCCCGGTGCGCGGCTACGCGTTCGCCGCCGTCCCTCCGCCCCGCACGGCCGTGCTGGAGGCGGGCACACCGGTGGCGCTGCTGAGGGAGCCGGACAACCCGGCGGACCCGCTGGCCGTCGGCGTGTGGCTGCTCGAGGGCGGGCGGCCGCGCTGGCGTCTGGGCTACCTCGACCGCACCGTCGCGTCCCGGATCGCACCACGACTCGATGCGGGCGTCGGCGTCGATGCCGTGCTCGACGGCTGGGTGGAGGAGCCGGACGGTCGCTGGCGTCGGCCGCTGCTTCATCTGCGTCCGGTGGCCGAGGAGGTCGCGGTTCCGGCGCCGGATGACGCCCGGCGCTCGCTGCGTCGTCAGCCGCCGGGGGTGCAGCGCCGGCGCGTGCGGCGTCGCGGCTGAACCGGAGCGCCCTCAGTCCGTCGAGGCCACCGGCAGGCCCGGAGCGGATGGAGCCGTCGGGCCGACCTCGACGATGCGCTGCTGCGGCAGATAGACGGTCGTCCAGCGTTCGACGGACGCGTCCGCGGTGGCGTCGAGCGGTGTCCGCGTCCGGCTGACGCTCAACGTGAAGCCGTCCCCTCCGGACTGGACGACCCGCTGTGAGCCGGGGCCGAGGTCGGGCGCGACGCGGATGACCTCCGAGAACGTCGTCGGGTCACGCGGGTCGCCGTGGTCGGCGCGGACGGACTCCCAGGTGGGCACGCCGTACAGCGACACGGTGATCGAGTCGGGGGTGTGGGCGGTGCGGAGCACGAGCCATCCGGGGGTGTCGTTGAGGAAGCGGACGTCGAGCTCAGGGAAGTTCAACGTCGCCTCGCGGCCGGCCGGGTAGCGCGAGATGAAGAACGAGTGCGGCTGCCACTGCTCGAGGGGCAGTCCGGCGAAGAAGGCCGCGTTGAGGATCGTGGTGCCGAACTGGGAGACCCCGCCCCCGCACGTGTCGACGAGCTCGCCGCGGATGATCGTGCCCGCGGGGACGAACCCGTCCTCGCAGCGTCGCGGGCCGGAGGCGCCGTTCACGGAGAACTCCTCGCCGGGCGCGATGAGCCGGTCATCGAGGAGGTCCGCGAGCAGCCGGATGTTGATCGCCCGTTCCGTATCCGCCGCATGGGCCGTCGTGAACGTGCCCAGCAGATGCGTCGGTCGTCCCTCGAGGGCGGCGGCCGTCGTGAGCGCGGGTCCGCGCTCGACCACGCCCGCAGGGGCCACACGTCTGCCGGTGGTCACGAGCTCCGCGATCCGGGCGGCGGTGCGCGTCGCAGCGAAGACGACCTGGCTGACGCCGCGCTCGATGGCGATGTCGGTCGGGACGGGAGCGAAGGTGACGGAGGACAGGTCACGCAGCTCGACGGAGGGCGGTCGTTCGGTGAGGAATCGGGCGTCCACCGCTGGCCGATCGAAGGTCGAGCGTCCGACATCGCCCAGTGCTGCGCGGACGCGGTCGACCGGGACGTCGATGACCGGGCGCAGTTCGCCATCGACGATCGCGCCGGTCACCACGATCAGGCCTGCGAGCACCTGGGGGTCGATGACCAGACGGCGCTCCTGGTGGTGCAGCACGAACGGTCCCTCGAGGGCCTGCGTGATGAGGGACGCGACCTGCTCGATGTGGGCGAAGGTGCTCGGTGGTGGGGAGAGCGACGTCACGAGCTCGACGCGGTCGACGTCCGGATCGAGCAGCGCGGCACGGAGGCGGTCGGCACTGGCGACGCGATCGACGATCACACCGCCGACCGGACCGCTCCACCGCACCGCGAGCGTGACGGGGTCGATGCTGACCTCACCGACGCTCGGCTGGCGTTCGATCCGGTCGGCGGTCGCGGCGATCCAGGCCTGCAGCTGCTGCTCATCGACGCTGCCGCGGGGGGCGACCTCGACGCGATGCAGGGATGCGGTGAGGCGTGCGGCGAGTGCATGGATGTCCGCGGTCCGACCACGTGCGGATGCGGCCTCGGCCGTGGCCGCCGCGTCGAGCGAGAGCCCCGCCTCGCGTGGTCGCAGCAGGATGCGCTGGCCGGGTGCGCTGACCGCGATCGGGCGGCCGGTCTCGCGCTCGAGGGCGGGCGTAAGCAGGCGCTGTGCGCTCGACACGTCGCGACCCCCGACGTCGACCCCTGCGACGGTGGTGCCAGGAAGGATGCGCCCGGCCTGCGCGATGGTGACGAGGAGCAGGGCTGCGAGCGCGACGGCGACGGCGCTGGCGCCGATGGTCAGCGCCCGCACGAGGTGCTGGCGGCTCGGCACGGTGAGGGGTTCCTGCGGCAGATGAGTACCCGAGCGTATCTGCGCGGGTCTACGCTCCTCCGATGGATCTTCACGCCCGTTTCGAGCAGCTCGCCCTGTCCCACGTGCTCGGTGGGCTCGCGCGGGGTGATGCCGACGAGTTCCGGTCCCACCTGCGGGCCTGCGTCGACTGTCGCGCACGGGTCGCGGAGCTGCGAGGGATCTCGAGCACGCTCGATGCCGCCGCGCGTGAGGAGCGGCGCCGCGCCGCGCAGGAACCGCCGGGACGTCGCGACTCGTCGCCGGGAGCACCTGCTCCTCGGGGCCCGAGTCGCCTGGGTGTCGTGCTCGCCTCGGCCGTGCTCGTGCTCGGGTTCGCGTTCTGGAACCTTCACCTGCGCACGAGCGCGGACGCCTACCTCACGGTCGCCGAGGATCGCGGCGCCATCCTGCGCGACCTCGCCGTCGGGACGCTCATCGACGACCCGTCGTTCGCTCCGATCTCGGCCCGCGCGGCGGTCACCGGTGCGCGCGTCGTGCTCGTGATCGCCGACGGCGGCCCGCTGGGATCCGACGAGCGACTGGTCGCCTGGCTCCTCCCGCTCGGTTCGAGCACGGAGCAGACCGTCGTGCTCGCCGTCGGACCGAGCCCGACCACGGAGATCGCGGTGCGCATCGAGCGCGGCGCCGCGAGCACCCTCGTCGTCACGCGAGAACGCGGCCTGCTGTCCTCCAGCGGCCCTCGTGGGGCCGAGATCCTGCGGGTCCCGCTACCTTTCGCGGTCCCGGGCACGTAGCTCAGTGGGAGAGCGCTGCCTTCACACGGCAGAGGTCAGAGGTTCGATACCTCTCGTGCCCACCCCGGTCGCGGCTCGGTGACGCGCACCTAGGGGCCGCGGAACCCTCCTACTACTCTCGTCCTCGCGACGCCGCCCCGTCACCCGTCCAGCACGTGAGGTCGCGGCGCACTGACGAGCGATGGGACCACCGGTGAGCATGATCCAGGTACGCCACGAGGACGCTGTCGTCGAGCTCCCTGAGGGGGCGACGGTCCGCGAGGCGCTCGGTCGCCTCGGCGTCATGCGTAACGACGTGATCGCCGCGACCGTCGCTCGCAGCGACGCGCCCGACGGCGCTCTCGTGCAGCTGCCCGGGCAGCAGAACGTGCACCCGCACCCGCACGAGGAGTGGGACCTCGACCGTGCGCTCCCGAGCGGCGGCGGGGACGGCGCGACGGTCATCCTGACGCCGATCCGCGCGTCGAGTCCGGAGGGGCGCGACATCCTGCGGCACTCGACCGCGCACGTCATGGCGCAGGCCGTGACCGACCTGTTCCCCGAGGCGAAGTGGGCGATCGGGCCGGCGGTCGAGGACGGCTTCTACTACGACTTCGATGTCGAGCGGCCCTTCACCCCGGAGGATCTCGAGACGATCGAGACGCGCATGCGCGAGCTGCTCGTCGCCAAGCAGCGCTTCGTGCGGGCCGAGGTCACGCGCGAGGAGGCGCTCGCGATGTTCGCGCAGCAGCCCTACAAGCGTGAGGTCATCGAGCGCGTCGAGCCGAGCGAGGTCGACATCGCCGAGGGACGCGACGAGCCGACGTTCACCGTCTACCGGAACGTCGACGTCGATGGCGGCGAGGCATGGGTCGACCTGTGCCGAGGTCCGCACCTCGGCTCCACCGACCGCATCCCTGCCTTCAAGCTGCTGCGCACGGCTGGCGCGTACTGGCGCGGTCGTGAGGACCAGCCGATGCTCCAGCGCATCTACGGCACCGCATGGGAATCGCAGGCGGCGCTCGACGCGCACCTGACGATGCTCGAGGAGGCACGTGCCCGCGACCACCGTCGCCTCGGCCGCGAGCTCGGCATGCTGCACATGCCCGAGGAGCTCGGTCCCGGACTCGCGATCTTCCTCCCCAAGGGCGCGCACGTGCGGCGGCTCATGGAGGACTGGATCCGTGAGGAGACGCTGGCGCGCGGCTACGAGCCGGTCTACACGCCGCACGTCGCCAAGGAGGACCTGTGGCGGATCTCGGGTCACCTCGAGAACTACGGCGACCTGATGTTCCCCGGCATGGAGGTCGAGCACGCGACCTACCGACTCAAGCCGATGAACTGCCCGTTCCACATCCTGGCCTACACGTCGCGCACGCGCTCCTACCGCGACCTGCCGCTGCGCATCAGCGAGCTCGGCACCGTCTACCGCTTCGAACGCTCCGGGGTCGTGAACGGCATGCTCCGTGCACGTGGTTTCACGCAGGACGACTCGCACATCTTCTGCCGACCCGACCAGGTCGTCGACGAGGTCATCGCCTGCATCACCTTCGCCCGTGACCTCTACCGCGCGTTCGGGCTCGGTGAGCCGTCACGCGTCGCCGTGTCCACGCGCCCCGACAAGTCGATCGGGACGAGCGAGCAGTGGGAGCAGGCGGAACGCGCGCTCATGGACGCCGCGGCGGCCTCAGGGTTCGCCTACGAGGTCGACGCCGGAGAAGGTGCGTTCTACGGTCCGAAGATCGACATCCATGCCCGCGACGCGATCGGTCGCGAGTGGCAGCTGACGACCATCCAGGTCGACTTCAACCTTCCCGGACGGTTCGGGCTCGCCTACATCGGCGAGGACGGGCAGAAGCATGAGCCGTACATGGTCCACCGCGCCCTGTTCGGCTCGATCGAGCGCTTCTTCGCCGTGCTGCTCGAGTCGACCAACGGCGCGTTCCCGTTCTGGCTCGCGCCCGAGCAGGTCCGCGTCGTGCCCGTCGCCGCCGACTTCCTCGACCACGCGCACACGGTCGTCGCGGCCTGCCGTGCTGTGGGCTTGCGTGCGGAGGTGGACGCCTCGGACGACTCGCTGGGTGCTCGCATCCGGACCGCGCAGACGGAGAAGGTCCCGGTGACGCTCGTCGTCGGTGCCGATGAGCAGGCGCAGGGCACGGTCGCGGTCCGTCGCTACGGCGGGGACCAGCGCAAGGGCGTGCCGCTCGACCAGCTCGTGCAGGAGCTCGTCGAGGAGTCCCGTGCTGGTCGCCGCGGCGAGATCGCGGTCGGCTGATGGCGCTGCGTGCGCGCTTCCCCGGGGTCGTGAGCACCGTCGTCGGCCCGCTCGGTCGGGGGCTCGTGCGGATCGGCGTCGGTCCGAACACCCTCACGACGCTCGGGCTGGTCCTCACCGCGGCGGCCGCGGTCGCGGTCGGACTCGGCGAGCCGCTCGTGGGTGGCCTGCTGTTCTTCCTCGGCGGCAGCATGGATGCGCTCGATGGCACCGTCGCGCGCGTGTCGGGCAGATCGACGCCGTTCGGTGGCTTCTACGACTCGGTCAGTGACCGGCTCTCCGACGGGATGATCCTCGCCGGCATCGCCTGGGCCGTCGCGGGGACGCCACGGCTGCTCGGACTCACGCTGATCGCGCTCGTCACCGCAGAGGTCACCTCCTACGTGCGAGCCCGAGCAGAGTCCATCGACCTCGAGTGCGAGGTCGGCATCCTCGAACGTGCGGAGCGCGGCATCCTGATCCTCATCGGCCTGCTCGCCGCGCCGGTGTTCGAGGCGGTGCTGTGGGTGCTGGCCGTGGGCGGCGCCATCACGGTCGTGCAGCGCGTCCATCACGTGTGGTGCCAGATCGACCGCGACCTGCCCGAGGAACTCATGGTGCTGGCACATGCCGACCGCGCCTGGAGCCGACCGTTCGTGCGCACGGCCCGTGCGTTCTACGGCGATCGCAACTTCGACGAGGCGTTCGGAGGCAACCTCGACGACTTCCTCGGCGAGGGTCGCACCGAACGGCTGCGTGAGCGGCTCGCGAGCCGGTTGCGCGCCACCGCCGAGGGTCGCATCGGGCGGAGCGGGACCGGACCCGAGCGATGACGGCTCGTCCGTGACGGTCGAGCGAGGACGGCTGCTCGGGTCGTTGCCGCCGGCGCCACCCGCGACCACATCGCAGCGCATCGCGTACGCGCGTTACCTGGCGATGTGGCGCGCCGTGGAGTCACTCCCGGCCGCCGCCGCCCGTCGGCTGCCTCGCGTCATCGGTCGGGCATGGTTCCGGGCCGCTTCGTCGCGTCAGCGTGAGCAGGCCGAGCGCAACCTCGCACGTGTGCTGGGTCGCAGCGGTCGCGCCGTCGACACGCGCCTGCTCGAGGAGGCGTTCGTCAGCTACGCGCGCTACTGGGTCGACGCGTTCCGCGTGCACCGCATGGACGTCGACGCGGTCATCAGGGCGCGACGAGCGTCGGGCTGCACCACATCGACCGGGTGCGCGACGCCGGGTCCGGCGGGATCCTCGCGACGGCGCACCTCGGCTCGTGGGACGTGGGTGCGCTGTGGTCGTCGCATCGCCGCTGGGGCATGGTCGTCGTCGCCGAGGTCGTCGAACCCCGTCGCCTGTTCGAGCGCTTCGTGGACCTGCGCGTCGACGCCGGTCTCGACGTCATCCCGCTGGTGCGCGGAGGCCCCATGCTCGATCGGCTGGAGACCAGCATCGCGGCGGGTGGCCTCGCGACGCTGCTCGCCGATCGCGACCTGACGCGGCGGGGTCCGATCGTCGAGTTCTTCGGTGAACCCTGCCGGCTCCCGCCGGGCACAGCAGCGCTCGCGCGTCGAACGGGACGCGAGGTGGCGACCGGTGCGTGGCTGACCTCGGGCGACGCCTACCACGGTGTCGTCCTCGATCCGGTGGACGTGTCGGGGCTCGATGTCCACGAGGGCACGCAGGTGATCGCGCACCGCCTCGAGGAGCTCATCGGCCTCGAGCCCACCCAGTGGCACGTGTTCGTGCCGAACTGGTTGGCCGAGCGTGAACCGGACCACCCGGTGGCCCAGCTGTGGCGCTCGGGAGGGGACTGGCGCCGTGCGGCGCGCGAGGAGTGGCATGCCCGCGCGGAGCCGCGCCCGTGAGGATCGCGATCGTCAGTCCCTACGACCTCGACGTCGTCGGCGGGGTGCAGGCACACGTCCATGCGCTCGCGGCAGCGCTGCCGCTCGGGTGACGAGACGATCGTGCTCGGCCCCGGACGGCGCGACGGCTCGGATCGCAGCTCGGACGGCGGCCCAGCCGTGCTCGGTGTCGGCGGGTCGATCCCGGTGCCCGCGAACGGATCGCGCGCTCCGCTCGCGCTCGATCCTCGTGCGGCGCTGCGGCTGCGCCGGCTGCTGCGTGATGTCCGCCCTGACGTCGTCCATGTCCACGAGCCGCTCGTCCCGCTGATCGGTCCGGCGGCCGTGCGCGCACGCGACGCTGCACGCGTCCTCACTTTTCATGCGAGTGCGGAAGGGGGGACGCTGCCGCGCCTGTACCGGGCATTGCGCGGACCGGCACGACGCATCGTCGCGCAGGCGGACGCGCTGACAGCGGTGAGCCCCGTCGCGGCAGCGTTCCACGCGCGGATGCTCGGCATCGACGTGACACGGCTGGAGATCGTGCCGAACGGCGTCGACGTGGCGCGCTTCGCCGCGCGAGCCGGCGTGGACCGCACGGCGCCGGACGCGCGTGGTGACGCGCGTGACGCGCGCGGGCACGGATGCTCGTGATCGTGTTCCTCGGCCGCCTGGAGCATCGCAAGGGTGCGGACGTCGCGGTCCGCGCGTTCCTGCGCCTCGCGGCAGAGCGGCCGCACGTTCGCATGCGGGTGCTCGGTGACGGGCCGATGGCGCCCGTGCTCGAGCGGCTGCGGGCTGCTGCTCCATCCGACGTGGCCGCGCGCCTCGAGCTGTTCGGACGCGCCGACCCGCAGGAGCTGCCGGGGCTGCTGGCCGCTGCCGACGTGGCGGTGCTGCCGTCGCGCGGCGGCGAGTCGTTCGGCATCGTGCTGCTCGAGGCGATGGCCGCGGACGTGCCGATCGTCGCGACCGACATCCCCGGCTACCGGGACGTCGCGCGCCACGACCGCGAGGCGCTGCTCGTCGCGCCCGACGACGAGGTGGCGCTCGCGGCCGGCATCGCCCGCCTGATCGACGAGCCGGCCCTCGCCGCGCGGCTGCGGTCCGCCGGCCGGGCGCGTGCCGACGAGCACGACTGGCAGGTCGTCGCTGCGCGCATGCGCGACGTCTACCGGCGTGCCCTCGAGCGAGCTGCGGGCGGTCCGCCCGGCCGCTAGGCCCCGGTGTCGCGGCGTCGCTGCGCCGCTCGGCCGTTCGGACCGGGGGACGGTCCGGCGTCCGAGCCCCGCGGTTCCCTACCCTTGCGTACGTCCGCTGATGCGGTCACCGAGGGAGCCGCCATGCCGTCCGCCCCGATCAGTCGAGGTCGCGCCGCTGCGGCCGGCGTCGTGCTCGCTCTGCTGCTCGCCGCCTGTGGTGGTGCTGACGAAGCCGCACCCGTGCAGCCCGGCGCTCCAGGTGCTCCTGCTCCTGCCCCCGGCTCGGGCGGTGACGCTCCGACAGTGGATCCGGTCGATGGCCGTCCGCGCTCACCCTTCACCGGGCTGCCCGTCGACCCGGACGTGCTCGCGCGACCCCTGCTGATCGTGAAGATCGAGAACTCCGAGAGTGCACGGCCGCAGAGCGGTATGGACGCGGCCGACGTCGTCATCGAGGAGCTGGTCGAGGGAGGCATCACGCGCTTCATGGTGCTGTTCCACGGCGAGCTGCCGCCCGTCGCCGGCCCGATCCGTTCCGCCCGCCCGGTCGATGTCGATCTGCTCTCCGGGCTCGGCCCATCCGGGTTCGCCTACTCGGGCGCCCGCGCCGAGGTCGAGGGCCTGCTCGCGTCGGCCCCATCGATCCGCGTCGTCGAGGGGGTCAGCGGTTTCTTCCGTGACGACGCGCGTCGAGCCCCGCACAACCTGTACGTGGAGCCGGCGGCGGTGCTCGATGTCGTCGCGGGACGTGGTGCACGTCCGCTGATCGACATCGGCTGGGCGTTCGACGAGCTCGCCCCGGAGGGTGCGCTGGCGTGCCCTGCGAACGCGACCGGTTGCGCGGACCCGGGTGGCTCCGTCGTCATCGAGATGTCGCGCTCGTTCCGCAGCGGCTGGACCTACGACGCCGCCGCGGGTGTGTACCGCCGCGACCAGAACGGACGGCCGTTCGCAGCGACGGGCCCGGGCGAGGTCGGTGCGGCGAACGTCGTCATCCTCGCGACGCGGCACTACGTGGGCGCGAGCGGCTACGACGAGACCGACGCGACGACCACCGGTGCACCAGCGCTCGTGCTCCGTGATGGCCGTCGCTACGAGGCCCGGTGGGAGAAGCCGACGTCGAGCGATCTGCTGCGCATCCTCACCCCTGACGGTCGACCGTTCCCGCTCAAGCCGGGACCGACGTGGCTGCACCTCCCGGCCGCCGACCGGATGCCGACCGTCGGCTGAACCCCTCGTGCGGCTGTCCGGCCATGCGGCCGTCAGCCGTCCAGGGGGCCGCCGGCGCCGAACGTCCCTCAGCGGGTGCGCAGTACGCTCCGCTGCGTGAAGAGCCTCCAGGGGGCACATCCCAGGAGCGCACGCCCTGAGAGCGCACGACGGAGGCCGACATGGCTGCAGGCAGCGACGGGACGACCACGACGACCGGCAGCGTCCGGGTCAAGCGTGGTCTGGCCGACATGCTCAAGGGCGGCGTCATCATGGACGTCATCGACCCCGAGCAGGCGCGCATCGCCGAGGAGGCCGGTGCCGTCGCGGTGATGGCCCTCGAGCGCGTCCCGGCTGACATCCGTCGCGACGGTGGCGTCGCGCGCATGAGCGACCCCGACATGATCGACTCGATCATCGCGTCGGTGTCCATCCCGGTGATGGCGAAGGCCCGCATCGGCCACTTCGTCGAGGCGCAGGTCCTGCAGAGCCTCGGTGTCGATTACATCGACGAGTCGGAGGTGCTCACGCCCGCCGACGAGGCGAACCACATCGACAAGCAGCCCTTCACCGTCCCCTTCGTGTGCGGTGCGACCAACCTCGGTGAGGCGCTGCGGCGTATCTCCGAGGGTGCTGCGATGATCCGCTCGAAGGGTGAAGCGGGGACGGGCAACGTGGTCGAGGCGACCCGACACATGCGCGCGATCACCTCCGGCATCCGGCGGCTCACGCAGCTCGACGCTTCCGAGCTGCACACCGCAGCCAAGGAGCTCGCTGCGCCGTACGACCTCGTCGCCGAGGTCGCCGAGCTCGGTCGCCTCCCCGTCGTCCTGTTCACCGCGGGTGGTATCGCCACACCGGCGGACGCCGCCATGATGATGCACCTCGGCGCGGACGGCGTGTTCGTCGGCTCCGGCATCTTCAAGTCGGGCGACCCGGTGAAGCGCGGCCGCGCGATCGTCGAGGCCACCACGCACTTCGCGGACCCTGAGGTCATCGCTCGCGTGTCGCGCAGCCTCGGTGAGGCGATGGTCGGCATCGAGATCAGCACGATCCCGCCGGAGCAGCGCTACGCCGGCCGAGGCTGGTGACGCGCCTCCCCGGGGAGCGCCTCGACCGGCGCCGTGGGGCGGAACGCACCGACCTCGCTGACGCCATCGCACCCGACGCCCTCCCGGTCGGTGTGCTCGCACTGCAGGGTGACGTGCTCGAGCACGCTCGTGCGCTCGCGGCCGTGGGCCTCCGGCCCGTCGCCGTGCGGACCCCGGACCAGCTCGCAGCGGTCCATGGTCTCGTGCTGCCGGGCGGGGAGTCGACCGCGATCGCCCGTGCCCTCGAGCGCTCGGGCCTGTCCGGACCGCTCACGGCACGGATCGCGGACGGCCTGCCCGTGCTCGGCACGTGCGCCGGACTGATCCTGCTGTCCGACGAGCTGACGGGCGATGACGAGCGACTCGCGCGACCACGCGGCCTCGCGGTCCGCACGGAGCGCAACGCGTACGGGTCGCAGACCGCATCGTTCGACGTGCGCTTCGCCGTCAGCGGCATCGCGGGCGGACCGATGGAGGCGTCGTTCATCCGCGCACCACGCATCGACGCCGTGCTCGACCCGTCGGTCGAGGTGCTGGCCACCGTCGACGGTCACGCGGTCGCGGTCCGGCAGGGCTCGATCATCGCGATGTCCTTCCATCCCGAGGTCGCAGGGGATCACCGGCTGCACGCGCTGCTCGCCGACGACATCCGTCGCAGGGCCGGTCGGTAGCATCCCGGCACCCCGGACGGCATCCGCCGCGGGTGCAGCGCGGTGACGTGGAGGGATCCCGATGGCGGGCCACAGCAAGTGGGCCAACATCAAGCATCGCAAGGCCGCGCAGGACAAGAAGCGTGGTCGCAACTTCGCGAAGCTGATCCGTGCCATCGAGTCCTCGGCCCGTGAGGCAGGCTCGTCGGATCCGTCGGGGTCACCGTCGCTCGCGCTCGCCGTGCAGAAGGCGCGCGACGCCGACGTGCCCAAGGACAACATCGAGCGGGCCTGCCGGCGCGGTGCCGGTGAGGACGACGGTGGTGCGCGCTACGAGGCTGCGACCTACGAGGGCTACGCGCCCGGTGGTGTCGCGGTGCTCGTCGAGGTCCTCACCGACAACCGCAACCGCGCGGCCTCGGACGTGCGCAGCCTGTTCACCAGGGCCGGAGGCAGTCTCGCCGAGCCGGGCTCGGTCTCCTTCCTGTTCGGCCGACGCGGTCAGGTCCTGCTCGATGGCGCGCTGGACGAGGAAGTGGTCCTCGCGGCGGGTATCGAGGCCGGTCTCGAGGACCTCGAGTCGAGCGAGGACGGCACGGTCGCCTGGTGCACCCCCTCGGCGGTCCCGGCCCTGCGCGCCGCGTTCGAGGCGCAGGGGCTGCCCGTGAGCGGCGCGGGCTCGACGATGGTCGCGAACGTCACGGTGCGCATCGACGATGCGGTGGAGGCCGGTCGTGTGCTGCGGTTGCTCGACGCGCTCGAGGACAACGACGACGTCCAGGAGGTCCACGCGAACCTCGACGTGGACGAGTCGATCCTCGACCAGGTCGAGCTCTGACCGATCGCTGGCAGCCCGATCGCTGGCGGCCCGGTTGGCGGTCCCCACACCCGTCCGGACGTCCATGGCGGAGCGGGCCGCGCTGCTAGCGTGGCGAACACCTGTTCGGACGGAGAGTCGGGTGGAGCGTTCGCGACCGGTCGTGCTCGGTGTCGACCCCGGCCTGACCCGCTGCGGCGTCGGCGCGGTGCGTGGGCCCGCGGAGCGCCCTGAGCTGGTGCTCGCGCGCTGCATCACCACCCCAGCGAGCTGGCCGCTCGAGCAGCGCCTGCTGCAGCTCTCCATCGAGCTGCGCGAGATCATCGCCGAGGTCGCTCCGGTCGGGGTCGCGGTCGAGCGTGTGCTGTTCAGCGGCAACGTGCGCACCGCCATGCCGACCGGTCAGGCGGCGGGGGTCGCACTCCTGGTCGCCGCGGAGCACGGGCTGCCCGTCGTCGCCTACAGCCCCAACGAGGTCAAGCAGACCGTCACGGGGGACGGTCGTGCGGACAAGCAGGCCGTCGCGCGGCTCGTCGCCGCACAGCTCGGGCTCTCCGAGCCGCCACGTCCGGTCGACATCACCGATGCGCTGGCGGTCGCCATCACCCATCTCGCCTACAGCCGGGGCCCCGTCGCCTCCGTGGTCGCGACCCCTGCGCGCGCCGCGTTCGAGGCTGCGGCCGCCGAGTCGTCGCGCATCGGACGTGGCGGCTGGGAGGCCGTCGTCGCCGCCCGGCGCATCGGCGGGGACCGCGTCGCGGGGACGCGGCGTGATCGCGCTGCTGCGCGGCAAGGTCGTCGAACGCAGCGAGGGTTGTGTCGTCGTGGACGTGCAGGGTGTCGGCTACCAGGTGCACGTGCCCGGTGGCACGGCCGTCCCGGTCCCGGGACGCGAGGTGACGCTGCACACGTCGCTGCAGGTCCGCGAGGACTCGATGACGCTGTACGGCTTCACCGGGCGCGACGCCCTGCGGCTGTTCGAGCTGCTGCTGACCTCGGCGGGCGTGGGTCCACGCATCGCGCTGGCGGCGCTGACCGCACTGCCGACCGCTGCCCTCGAGGTGGCACTCGCCGAGGGCGACGTGGCGGTGCTCACCACGGTCCCCGGTATCGGCCGCAAGGTCGCCGAGCGGCTCGTGCTGGAGCTGCGCGACCGTGTGGGTGTGCTGCTCGCCACGCCCGTGGGCAGTGCGGCCACCACGGACGACGGCGTGCTCGCGACGGTGCGTGAGGCGCTGGCCGGCTTCGGTTTCACCCCGCTCGAGATCCGTGGTGCACTGGTGGGAATGGAGGCCGTGGAGGGCGAGGACAGCGGCGCACTGCTGCGGCGCGCCCTGCGTGAGCTGGGTCGTGGCAGCGAGGTCGGCGCATGAGCGCGGACCGGCTGGTCGGACCGGACCCGGCGGAGGACGAGTCCAGCGTCGAGGTCACGCTGCGTCCGCAGCGCCTAGGGGACTTCGTCGGGCAGGAGCGCATCCGGCGTCAGCTCGAGCTGGTGCTCGGTGGCGCGCGCCGCCGCGGCCAGCCCGCCGACCACGTGCTGCTGTCAGGACCGCCAGGCCTCGGGAAGACGACGCTCGCAGCGATCGTCGCCAGCGAGCTCGACGCCCGCTTCCGTGCCACGTCCGGACCGGCGATCGAACGCCCCGGGGACCTCGCCGCGATCCTCAGTGGCCTCGAGCCGGGTGACGTGCTGTTCATCGATGAGGTGCACCGCCTGCCGCGCACCGTCGAGGAGGTCCTCTATCCGGCGATGGAGGACTTCCAGCTCGACGTCGTCGTCGGGAAGGGGCCCGGTGCACGCTCCATCCGGCTCGAGCTGCCGCGCTTCACCCTCGTGGGTGCGACGACGCGCGCCGGGCTCGTCGCCGCGCCGCTGCGTGACCGCTTCGGGTTCACCGCGCAGCTCGAGCACTACGCCGCCGACGAGCTCGGCACGATCGTGCGCCGCAGCGCGGGGATCCTGGGGATCACGCTGGACGAGGCGGCCGCTGATGAGATCGCCGGGCGATCGCGCGGCACGCCACGCATCGCGAACCGGCTCCTCCGGCGGGTGCGCGACTTCGCCGAGGTCGAGGCCGAGGGGCGCATCGACCGGGACGTCGCACGCGACGCGCTCACCGTGTTCGAGGTCGACGACCTCGGGCTCGATCGGCTCGACCGGCGCCTGCTGGAGGCCGTCATCGACGGCTTCGACGGGGGACCGGTCGGGGTCGGGACGCTCGCCACCGTGCTGAGCGAGGAGGCGTCGACGATCGAGGACGCCGTCGAACCGTTCCTCCTCCGCAGCGGACTGCTCCAGCGGACCCCACGTGGACGCACCGTCACCGCGGCCGCCTACCGTCACCTCGGCCGTGCCGTACCACCACGTGACGGTGCGCCTCCCGGGCTGTTCGACGATCCGAGCGTTCCCGAAGGCTGACATCCCCCCAGGGGTGACATGAGGACCGCGTCCTCCTCCTGTGGCAGCGGTAGGCTCCCCACCGCCTGACGGCGCTGGTACGCGCCCTGACGGTGTCCGACCGCCCGGCAGTGCTGCACGTCGCAGCGCGGGCTCCAGCGGGACGACGGGCACCGCAGCGAACGGCATCGACCCCCCGCATCCGAGGCGGGACCGACATGGACCAGAGGATCGATCGTGGATGTCACCCTGCCGGCCGACACCGTGCTGCTCGCGCAGGCGGCCTCCGAGGGCCTGGGTGGGCTCGTGCTGCCCCTCGTGTTCCTCGCCCTCCTGTACGTGCTGCTGATCAGGCCGCAGTCGAAGCGTCGGCGTGAGCTCACGCGTCTCGTGGCGTCGCTGCGCGAGGGCGACCTCGTGGTCACGCTCGGCGGGATCCACGGTGAGATCGTCGACATCGCGGACGGCACCGTCGACCTGGCCGTCAGCGAGGACGCCGACGGGCGCCCGGACGCCATCATCCGGTTCGAGCGCTCCAGCATCGTGCGGGTGCTCGAGAAGTCCGGGACGGCCCTCGACCCCGGTGATGACCCCGACGACGGGTCCGACGACGGGTCGGACACCGCCTGATGTCGGACGAGCCGCGCACGCCTGATCCCGACCCGCCGGTCGGTCCCGAGGGGGCCTCCGCGATCGCGGCCGGACCGCTCGGCGACGAGCAGGCCGAGCAGTCGCTGCTGCGCGGGATCGACGCGAAGGCGGCGGTCGCCGAGGCGCAACGGCTCGGGACGATCACGCGTCAGGCGACGGGCTCGGATCCGGACATCCTCACCAAGCTCCAGCAGGACGAGGTCGTGTCCGCGTTCATCCAGCTCTCCGACCAGTTCATCGGGGCGATGGGCTTCACCGAGCACGGGTTCCGTCACGCGAACCTCGTCGGACGCATCGCGCACAACGTGCTGCGCCATCTGGGCGCCGATCCACAGCTGTGCGAGCTGGCCGCCGTGTCGGGCTACCTGCATGACGTCGGCAACGTCGTCGCCCGCACCAACCACGGACTCTCGTCGGCCTGGATCGCCTTCGACGCGCTGCGGCGCCTCGAGGTCGACCCGTACCGCATCGGGCTCGTGCTGTCCGCGGTCGGCAACCACGAGGAGCAGCACGGCTCGGTCATCGGACCGGTCGGCGCTGCCGTCATCCTCGCGGACAAGGCCGACGTGCACCGCTCGCGCGTGCGCCGCGGCGCTGATCCCGAGCTCGACATCCACGACCGGGTGAACGGTGCCGTGACCCACTCGTTCCTACGTGTCGATGCCGAGGCGGCGACGATCACGCTCGAGCTCGAGCTCGACACCGAGCGTTCGACCGTGCTCGAGTACTTCGAGATCTTCCTCGATCGCATGATCATGTGCCGCCGGGCGGCTCGTACGCTCGGGTGCTCGTTCCGCATCACCGCCAACGGGGTCCCGCTCGGATGACCGTCACCCGATCCGCCCGCCGCCCCAGTCCCGGTCGCACGCGACCGTCCAGCACCGGAGTCCGCCCGTGAAGCGCCGTCCGCTCGTCGTCAGCCTCATCGCGTCCCTCCTCCTCGTGGTCGCCGCGGGCTCGGTGCTGCTCGCCGGCCTTCGTCCCGTGCTCGGGCTCGACCTCCAGGGCGGCATCAGCGCCGTCTACCAGCCCGTCCTGCCGGAGGGCACCGCGATCCCCGATGACTTCGAGGACATCCTCGACGAGACGATCGAGATCATCCGATCGCGTATCGACGCGCTGGGTGTCGCCGAACCCGACATCTCCCGCAGTGGCACCGACGTCATCGTCCAGCTGCCGGGTGTGACCGACGCGGAGCGCCTGCGCGAGCTGATCGGCCGGACCGCGCAGCTGCGCTTCCGGCCGGTGATCGAGACCTTCCAGCCGGGCACGGAGGCCTACGTCGAGACGGGCGTGGACTGCGATGTGCCGGTGGGGGACCGCGTGGAGCTCGGCGCGGATGAGGCCGGCTTCCTGTGCGGCCCGACGACGACGTTCGGGGAGGGCGAGCTCGCGCTGACGCTGCCGGCGACGATCTATCTCGTCGGTCCGGCGGCCCTGTCGGGCGAGTCGATCGAGGACGCGTTCCCCGTCGAGCAGTCGGGCGGCTTCACCACGTCGGTCGCCTTCGACGCCGCCGGGAACGCAGCGTTCGCCGCGATCACGTCGGAGCTCGCCTGCGAGCGTGACCTCGGTCGTCCGGGTCTGCTCGCGATCGTGCTCGATGGCATCGTCGAGTCCGCGCCGTCCATGAACCCCGACGTGCGCTGTGGGGTCGGGCTGACCGACGGCGCGGTCATCACCTCCGGTGCCGGCGATCGGGAGGCGCAGCAGATCGCAGCGACCGACCTCGCGCTCGTGCTGCGCACCGGCTCGCTGCCGATCAGCCTCGAACCGTCGACGTTCGAGGAGGTCTCCGCCACGCTGGGCGACGCGTCGCTGCGTGCCGGCCTCCTGGCGGGCGGCATCGGACTCCTGCTCGTCGGGATCTGGCTGCTCATCTTCTACCGCTGGCTCGGAGCGGTCGCGCTCGCCGCCCTCGGCGTGTTCGGGGTCGTGATCGTCGGACTCGTCGCGGTGCTCGGGTCCGTCGGTTTCGCCCTCACGCTCGCCGGTGTCGCCGGCATCATCGTGTCGCTGGGGATCACCGCGGACTCGTCCATCCTGTTCATCGAGCGCATGCGCGACGAGCTGGCGCTGGGCAAGACGGTGCGCAGTGCGACCGTGAAGGCCTACGCGTCGGCGTTCCGCACCAACCTCGCGGGCAACACGGTCACCTTCGCCGCCGCAGTGATCCTGTACGCGCTCGCGGTCGGGCCGGTGCGTGGGTTCGCGCTCATGCTCGGCATCTCCACCGTGCTCGACCTGCTCATCCTCGCCGGGTTCACCCGGCCCGTCGTGATGCTGCTCGTCGCGTCCGGCTTCCTCGACCGGAGTCGGCTCGGCGTTCCCGAACGGTCCCGTACCGACCAGGAGGTGGCGGCATGAGACGCACCCCGAAGCTCCGCATCGTCCCCAACGCCCGGCGCTGGGGCGTCGTCTCCGGCCTCCTGATCGTGCTCGCCGTCGGGTCCCTGTTCGGCCGTGGGCTCGAGCTCAGCCTCGACTTCGTCGGTGGCAGCTCCTTCCGTGTCGAGGGCATCGGCGCTGACGTGACGCCCGATCTGCTGCGGACCACGGTCGAGGGCGTCGGCGTGTCCGAAGCGGTCGCGCAGGTCAGTGGCAGCGGGTCCGAGCGCGCCGCAGTGGTCCGCACCGAGTCGCTCGTGCCGGACGGTGAGATGGCACGGGCCGTGCGTGCGGCGCTCATCGGCGTGACCGGTGTGGCCGATGTCCAGGAGACCTTCGTCGGGCCGACCTGGGGCGAGCGCATCACGACCCAGTCGCTGCGCGCACTCATCGTGTTCCTGCTGGTCGTGACGCTCTACATCTCGGTGCGCCTGGATCGCAAGATGGCGGTCGTGGCGCTCGCGGCGATGGCGCACGACGTGCTGATCACGATCGGGATCTACGCGCTCGTCGGGTTCAGCGTGTCACCCGCGACGGTCATCGCGATCCTGACGATCCTGGGCTACTCCCTCTACGACACCGTCGTCATCTTCGACCGCGTCAAGGACAACGCGCACACCATGGGGGAGCCGGGGCGGCGCACGATCCTCGAGCTCGTGAACGTCTCGCTCAACGAGGTCGTCTACCGCTCGATCAACACGACGATCAGCTCGATCCTCCCCGTCGGTGCGCTGCTGTTCATCGGTGGGCAGGTGCTCGGAGCGACCACGCTGCAGGATCTCGCGCTCGCGCTCTTCATCGGCCTGATCGCCGGCGCCTACTCGTCGCTGTTCGTCGCCGGACCGCTCTACGCCTACTGGAAGGCGCGCGAGCCCGCCGAGCAGCGTCGGATCGCGAAGGTCGCCGCGCGCGCCGAGGGCGCGTCCGAGGAGGACCTCGCCGCGATCGACGTGTCGTACGCGGGACGAGCACCGATCACGACCGACTACGTCCGCGGCGGAGGCCGCCGTGGACGCCGACGCCGCTGAGCACGGAACGCGGCGACGCCATCATGGCGTCTCGCCCGGGGAGGACGGACCGTTGACCACCATCGACCGTGCACTGCTCGAGTCGCGCATCCGCGACGTGCCGGACTTCCCCAAGCCCGGCATCGTGTTCAAGGACGTGACACCACTGCTCGCCGACCCGGCAGCCTTCGCGCACGCGATCGAGGCCATGTCCGAGGCCTTCTGCGACGAGGGCATCGACAAGGTCGTCGGCATCGAGGCGCGCGGCTTCATCCTGGCCGCGCCCGTCGCGCTGGCCTGCGGTGCCGGCTTCGTGCCCGCCCGCAAGGCCGGGAAGCTGCCGGCTGCCCGGCGTGGCGTGTCCTACGAGCTCGAGTACGGCAGCGAGACCATCGAGCTGCACGACGACGCGTTCTCCCCGGGCGATCGCGTCCTGATCGTCGACGACGTGCTGGCGACGGGTGGGACGGCGGCCGCGACCGTGGAGCTCGTCGAGACGCTCGGCGGCGAGGTCGTCGGGCTCGCCTTCCTCATCGAGCTCGGGTTCCTCGACGGCGCGGCCCGGCTGTCCGGACGTCGCCACCTGTCCCTGCTGACGTTCTGAGCCTTCGTGGCCCTGCATCGCTGAGCCGGTCCGCTCAGGCGCATCGGTAGGCTCGTCGCGACGAGCGGAGGCGGTGCAGATGGGCTCGGACCCGCAGTCCGGCGGTCCTCCGGGCGCCCCGGCAGTGGGCGTCCCGCTCGCCCCTGTGCCGTCGAGCTCGACCGTGCCGCCGCGGCCATCGGGCGTGTGGGCCGTGCTCGCCCGCCTGCCGCTCGGTTCGCGTGAGTCCGTCCCGCCCGAGCTCGAGGGGCTCGCCACCGCCATCCGCCGCGAGTCACGCGCCGAGCTGCGCGAGGTCATCCGCGCCTATCACTATGCGCGCGTGATGCACGAGGGTCAGAAGCGTCGCAGTGGTGAGGACTACATCACCCATCCCGTCGCCGTCGCGACCAACCTCGCCTCGCTCGGACTCGGGACGGCGACGCTGCTCGCCGCGCTGCTGCACGACACCGTCGAGGACACGCCGGCCTCGCTCGAGGACATCCGCGAGGGCTTCGGTGACGAGGTCGCCCTGCTCGTCGACGGTGTGACGAAGCTCGACCGCATCCAGACCGAGTCGAAGCAGGAGCAGCAGGCGGAGACGTTGCGCAAGATGGTCGTCGCCATGGCGCGCGACATCCGGGTGCTCGTCATCAAGCTCGCCGACCGTATGCACAACATGCAGACGCTCGGCGTGATGCCGCGCGACAAGCAGAAGCGCATCGCGCAGGAGACCCTCGACATCTACGCGCCGCTCGCGCACCGGCTCGGCATGCAGGCGTTCAAGCTGGAGCTCGAGGACCTCGGCTTCGCCACGCTGCACCCGAAGCGCTTCGAGGAGATCGTCACGCTCGTCGACGAGCGCAACCCGGAACGCGAGGTGTACCTCGAGGCCGTGATGGCGTCGATCCGCGACGAGCTGCGTGCCGTGCGCGTGCGCGGTGACGTCACGGGACGCCCGAAGCACTACTACTCGATCTACCAGAAGATGGTCCTGCGCGGGAAGGAGTTCGACGAGATCCACGACCTCGTCGCCGTCCGCGTCATCGTCGAGAGCGTGCGCGACTGCTACGCCGTGCTCGGCCAGCTGCACTCGGTGTGGCGTCCGGTCCCCGGGCGGTTCAAGGACTACATCGCGATGCCGAAGCTGAACCGCTACCAGTCGCTGCACACGACGGTGGTGGGGACGGGCGGAAGGCAGATCGAGATCCAGATCCGCACGTCCGAGATGCATCGCACCGCCGAGTTCGGCGTCGCGGCCCACTGGAAGTACAAGGATCCGTCGAAGGGGGAGGGCGACGCCGCCGAGCTGCCGTGGCTCTCCCAGCTGCTCGAGTGGCAGGACGAGATCAGCGAGCCCGACGACTACCTCGAGTCGCTGCGCATCGACCTCTACCAGGACGAGGTGTTCGTCTTCACCCCTAAGGGTGAGGTCCTCGGACTGCCGGCGCGCTCCACGCCGATCGACTTCGCCTACGCGGTGCACACCGAGGTCGGGCACCGCTGCATCGGCGCGCGGGTGAACGGGCGGCTCGTCTCGCTCGATCACGAGCTCGACAACGGTGACACCATCGAGATCATGACGACCCGCGCGGAGGACGCCGGTCCGTCGCGCGACTGGCTGCGGCTCGCGGTGTCGTCGCGGGCGCGGTCCAAGATCCGCGCGCACTTCAACAAGGAGCGTCGCGAGGACACGTTCGTGCGCGGTCGTGACGCGATCCAGCGTGGACTGCGGCGCAAGGGCATCGGTTACGCCCGCGTCATGGCGTCGGGTGAGCTCGCTGAGGTCGCCCGCGGGCTCAACTACCGCGGCACCGACCAGCTGTTCCTGGCCGTGGGCGAGGGCCACGTCGCCGCTGCCACGGTCGTGCAGTCGGTCGTCGACCGGCTCGTGGACGATGACGCGCCGGAGGAGGTCGCTTTCGCACCGGTCACGCGGTCGAGCCCGATCCGTATCGGTGGGCTCGGCGATGGTGATGCGGTCGAGGTCGAGGGGGACACGGGCATGCTGGTGCGCCTCGCGCGCTGCTGCACGCCGGTCCCCGGTGACGCCATCGAGGGCTTCGTGACGCGCGGACGCGGCGTGTCGGTGCATCGCGTCGACTGCCCCAACGTCGGCGACCTGCGTCAGGAGCCCGAGCGCTTCGTGCCCGTCGCCTGGGCCGCGGACTCCGGCTCGACGTTCCGCGTCGCCGTCGAGGTCGAGGCGTTCGACCGCAAGCACCTGCTGCGCGACGTCACGTCCGTGCTCGGTGACCTGCACCTGTCCATCGTGTCCGCCCAGGTCGCGACCCGCCCCGACCGTGTCGCGGTGCTGCGGTTCTCCTTCGAGCTGGCCGATCCCGCACACCTCACCCATGCCATCAGCACGATCGCCGGTGTCGAGGGTGTCTACGACGTCTACCGCGTCGTGCCGCGCGCGGTCGGCAGCGCCGCGCACGGCGGTGCCGGCGACGCAGCGGACGGCGAGGCGTGAGCGGCGCCCTCCTCGAGGCGGCAGCGCTGGGCGCATGGGCGACCAACTGCGTCGTGCTGGGCGATCGCGCGACGGGCGAGGCCGTCGTGGTCGACCCCGGTCAGCACGGCGAGCAGGCGGTCCCGGTCCTGCTCGAGCGGGTCGGGCTGCGGGCCAGCGCCATCCTGCTCACCCATGCGCACCTCGACCACCTGTGGGCCGCTCCGGCGCTCGCACGCACGCTCGACGTGCCGGTCCATCTCCATCCGGACGACGCTTGGTTGTGGGCCAGGCCCGAGGAGGCGTTCGGGCCGCAGGGTGCGCAGCTCGCCGCTGGGTTCGGCTTCTCCGACTGGGACGTCGACGGCATCGACCTGCGCCCGCTCGCGCACGGGCAACGGCTCGAGCTCGCAGGCCTGCGCATCGACGTGCACCACACGCCCGGGCACACCCCCGGCCACGTCATCTTCACCACCGACGACCTCGTCGGCGCCACGCTGCGCCTCGACGAGCGCCCGCTCGATGCGACGGGGACGGTCATGCTCGCCGGGGACCTGCTGTTCGCAGGCTCGATCGGCCGGACGGACCTCGCTGGGGGCGATCCGGCAGCGATGGCGCGCTCCTTGGCCGCCTGCATGGCAGGATGCACGGACGCGACGCTCGTGATCCCCGGCCACGGCGGCGCGACGACCATCGGTGCCGAGCGCGACACGAACCCGTTCCTGCCCCGCTGACACTGCCCGCCGCACCGAGGAGTCCGCATGCCAGCCGCCGACGTCACGCCGCCGTCGGGCACGCGTGACCTGTTCCCCGCCGACGTGCTGCTTCGTCGCCGGACGTTCGCGGCCATCCAGGACACCTTCGAGCGCCACGGCTTCGAACCGCTCGACACGCCCGCGTTCGAACGCCTCGACGTCCTCACCGGCAAGTACGGCGAGGAGGGCGAGCAGCTGATCTTCCGCATCCTGCGCCGTGGCGAGCATGCCGCGAGCGGTGAGGCGGACCTCGCGCTGCGCTACGACCTCACCGTGCCGCTCGCCCGCGTCGTCGCGCGCTACGGATCGCAGCTGCCGTCGCCCTTCAAGCGCTACCAGATCGCGAGCGTGTGGCGTGCGGACCGCCCGGGCCGTGGACGCTTCCGCGAGTTCACCCAGTGCGACATCGACGTCGCCGGGGCGAGCTCGCTCGTCGCTGACGCGTCGGTGGTGCTCGCGCTCATCGATGCGCTCGCAGCGATCGGGCTCGAGGGTGTCACGGTGCACCTCAACGACCGCGATGCTCTGCACGGGCTCGTCGCCGCGTACGGCATCCCGGAGGCGCTCGGTGCGTCCGCGCTCACGGCACTCGACAAGCTCGCCAAGATCGGTCCCGATGGTGTCGCGGACGAGCTGCGCGCCCGGGGGGTCGCCGACGACGCGGTCGCGGCCCTGCACGCGGACCTGAGCGCCGCCGATCCGACCGCAGCGATCGTCGCGCGCGTGAGGTCGGACGCGCGCGGACGGGTGGGACTCGACCGCATCGCCGAGCTCATGGCACTGCTCCCGGCCGAGGCGGGCGTCGACGTCGTGCACGACCCGGTGCTCGCGCGCGGGCTCGGCTACTACACCGGACCCGTCTTCGAGCTCACCCACCCCGCGCTCGACGCGTCCATCGCCGCCGGTGGCCGCTACGACGGCCTCATCGGGATGTTCGGTGACGAGCCCGTGCCGGCGGTCGGTGGCTCGCTCGGTCTCGAGCGCATCCTGCTCATCCTCGCCGAGCAGCAGGGCCTGGAGGCGGGTGGGGCCGGTCCGGGACCGGACGTGCTCGCCACCGTGCTCGACCCGGCGGACGCTGCCGACATCCTGGCCGTGGCCGTCCGGCTGCGCAGCGCGGGCATCGGCGTCGACGTGTACAGCGGCGAGGGGCGGATGAAGAAGCAGCTGCGCCACGCCGATCGCCGAGGGGCCCGCTTCGCGCTCGTGCGCGGGGCCACCGAGCGGGCCGCCGGTAGCGTGACCCTCAAGGAGCTCACGTCCGGTGAGCAGACCACCCTGTCCGAGGAGGAGGCGGTCCGCTTCCTGCGCGGACGGCTCGCCGAAGCCGGCGGACGTGACGGCGGACGTGACGGCGGCCGCACCGACGGTTGAGCAGCCGCGAGCGTCCCGACAGCAGCCACCGAACAGCCACCGAACAGCCCATGAACGACACCCGAGCGACCCCGGCACCACCCTGGAGGGACCGTGAGCATCACCCCCTACGGCGCCATGCGCAGCCACGGAGCCGGCGTGCTCCGCGCCGAGGACGCCGGCAGCGAGGTGCAGCTCGCCGGTTGGATCGCGACCCGACGTGACCACGGCGGCGTCGTGTTCCTCGACCTGCGCGACCGCTCCGGTGTCGTGCAGGTCGTCGCGGACCCTGCGGTCGCGGCCGGACTCGTCGAGGCCGCCCAGCGGCTGCGCGACGAGTGGGTCGTGCGCGTCGTCGGAACGGTGCGTCCGCGCCCCGAGGGCATGCGCAACCCGAAGCTTCCCACCGGTGACGTCGAGGTCGCCGCGAGCGCCATCGAGGTGCTCAGCGAGTCACGCACGCCGCCGTTCCCCGTCGAGGACGACGTCGAGGTGGGGGAGGACCTGCGCCTGCTCCACCGCTACGTCGACCTGCGTCGTCCGCGCATGGCCCGCAACCTGGCGCTGCGCTCGCAGGCGCTGTCGGTGATCCGCAGCGTCATGGAGCGCCACGGCTTCCTCGAGGTCGAGACGCCCCAGCTCACGCGCCCCACACCCGAGGGTGCGCGCGACTTCCTCGTGCCTTCGCGCATCCGTCCGCGCGAGTCGTACGCGCTGCCGCAGTCGCCGCAGCTGTTCAAGCAGCTGCTGATGGTGGGCGGCGTCGAGCGCTACTACCAGATCGCGCGCTGCTTCCGCGATGAGGACCTGCGCGCCGATCGTCAGCCGGAGTTCACACAGCTCGACGTCGAGCTGTCCTTCGGTGACGAGGAGGACGTGTACGCGCTGATGGAGGAGCTGTACGCCGAGCTGTGGTCGACGTGTCTCGGTGTCGAGCTGCCGACCCCGTTCCCGCGCATCACCTACGCGGAGGCGATGGCCCGCTTCGGCTCCGACAAGCCCGACCTGCGCTACGGCCTCGAGCTCGTCGACCTGTCGGCGGTGCTCGCCGGCACCGGCGTGGGCGTCTTCTCCGGGGCGCTGAGCGAGGGCGGCAGTGTCGTGGCGCTGTGCGTGCCCGTCGGCGCGCCGCTCACGCGCCGCGAGCTCGACGGCTGGGTCGACTGGGCCAAGGCTCGCGGTGCGGGCGGGCTCGCCTGGGGCGTCGTCGAGCACAGCGAGGACGGCGCGGACGGCGCGGGAGGCGTGACGCTGCGCTCGCCGCTGGCGAAGTTCCTCACCGCCGAGGAGATCGCGGGCATCCTCGCCGCATGCGGCGCGGCACTCGGCGACACGATCCTGTTCGCCGCCGGGGCGACCGATGCGACGCGCACGCTCATGGGTGCGCTGCGCGTCGCGCTGGCTGCCGAGCGCGGGCTCGTGCCCGACGGCGAGTGGCGCTTCCTGTGGGTCACCGAGCCGCCGATGTTCGATGCAGCCACCGACCGTGCAGGCCGGCCGACGGGCGGCTGGGTCCCCAACCACCATCCGTTCACGGCACCCGGCGCCCCGTACGTCGACGGGTTCGAGTCGGACCCGGGCAGCGCGACCAGTCGCGCCTACGACATCGTGCTCAACGGGGTCGAGCTGGCCTCCGGATCGATCCGTATCCACGACGCGGAGCTGCAGCGACGTGTGTTCCGTTTCCTGGGCATCTCCGACGAGGACGCCGAGGCGAAGTTCGGGTTCCTGCTGCGCGGCCTCGCGCACGGTGTCCCGCCCCACGGCGGGATCGCGCCCGGCATCGACCGCACCATCATGCTGATGGCCGGCGAGGACTCGATCCGCGAGGTCATCGCGTTCCCCAAGACCCAGTCCGGTGCCTGCCCGCTCACCGACGCGCCCGCCCCCTACGACGAGGGCGCGCTGACCGAGCTCGGGCTGCGCCTCATCCCCCAGCCGCCCCGCGCGACGTGAGCGACGCGCCTCGGCTCGGCCTCGCCGACATCACCGACGGGCTCGACGTGAGCGACGCGTCCGACGGTGCCCGTCAGGACGTCGTGCTGGTCGACACGGCCGGCATGCCGCTCGCGGCGCGCCTGCGACCGCGCGACCTCGGCGAGTTCGTCGGTCAGCAGCAGGCGGTCGGGGACGGGCGTCCGCTGCGGCGCATGCTCGACCGCGGAGCGCTGTCCTCGCTCGTGCTGTGGGGCCCGCCGGGGGTGGGCAAGACCTCGCTGGCTCGTGTCATCGCTGGCTGCGTGGACGCCACGTGGGTCGAGCTGTCCGCGGTCACCGCCGGGGTCAAGGACGTGCGTCGCGCGCTCGAGGAGGGCCGTAGCCGCCTCGAGCTGCGCGGTCGTCGGACCCTGCTGTTCATCGACGAGATCCACCGCTTCAACAAGGCCCAGCAGGACGCGCTGCTCCCCGGCGTCGAGGCCGGCTGGGTCACGCTCGTCGGTGCGACGACCGAGAACCCGTTCTTCGAGCTCAACGCGCCGCTGCTGTCGCGCTGCCAGCTCGTGCGCCTCGAGCCGCTCGAGGACGCCGACGTGCGCACGCTGCTGGAGCGCGCCGTCGCCGACACCGAGCGCGGCCTGGCGGGACGCGTCAGCCTCACCGAGGACGCGCTCAGCCATCTCGCCGCGGTCGCCGAGGGTGATGCGCGCGCAGCACTGTCGGCGCTCGAGGTCGCGGCGTCCGCCGCCGGCGTGCACGGTCCGGCCGGGACGCTGTTCGACCCGGACACCAGCGACGGGACCGCGTCCGGACCGATCGCGCTCGACGTCGAGGCGGTCGCGGGCGCGCTGCGCCGCTTCCGCTACGACCGCGCGTCCGACGCCCACTACGACCAGGTGTCCGCGTTCATCAAGTCGATCCGCGGCTCCGATCCCGATGCGGCCGTCTACTGGCTGACGCGCATGCTCGCAGCAGGGGAGGACCCGCGCTTCCTCGCGCGCCGCATGGTCATCCTCGCCTCCGAGGACGTCGGACTCGCCGACCGCAGCGCGCTGCCGCTGGCCGTCGCCGCCTTCGAGGCGCTCGACCGCGTCGGCCTGCCCGAGGCCCGCTACGCGCTCACCCACGTCGCGATCGCGCTGGCGGTCGCGCCGAAGTCCAACCGGGTGACCACCGCGATGGCCGCGGCGGACGCGCTGATCGCGCAGACGGGTGACGTCCCGGTGCCGATCCACCTGCGCGACACGCACAACCGTTCGATGCGCCGCTGGCTCGCGGAACGTGGCCCCGACGGCCGTCCAGCACGCACCTACGAGTATCCTCACGACCATCCGAACGGGGTCGCCGCCGGCCAGCCGCACCTCCCGGACGGTCTCGAGGGGCGGGTGCTCTACGAGCCGTCCGACCACGGCCACGAGGCGCCCCTGGTCGACTGGGTGGCCCAGCTGCGCGCCCTGCGACAGCCCACGACACCCGACAGCCCCGCACGCCCCGCCCACGACCGCTGACCGCTACCGCCACCGCTGACCGACGAGGCCTCCGTGCGACGCATCCTCTCCTTCGCCCTCGGGCTCGGCATCGGGCTCGTGATCGGTGGCAACGTGGTGCGTCGCCTCGACGCCGTCCAGCAGCGCTTCGCCCCCGACCGCATCGGGGTCGCGGCGAGCGCGTTCGTCGACCGCACGCGTGATCGGGTCGCGGACACCCTCGGTGCCCGCGCACGCGGACCGCGTGACGGCCAGCGTGACGCTCAGCGTGATGGCGGGACCCCGTGGACTCGCTGAGCATCCGCGAGACGTTCCTCGCCTTCTACGAGGAGCGCGGCCACCGCCGCTTCCCCTCGGCGTCGCTCATCCCCGCCGACCCGTCGGTGCTGCTGACCATCGCCGGCATGCTGCCGTTCAAGCCGTGGTTCATGGGCGACGAGCCGGCGCCGGTGAAGCGCGCGGTCAGCTTCCAGAAGTGCGTGCGCACCAACGACATCGAGAACGTCGGGCTCACCACCCGTCACCTGTCCTTCTTCGAGATGCTCGGCAACTTCTCGTTCGGCGACTACTTCAAGCGTGACGCGATGCGCTGGGCGTGGGAGCTCTCGACCGAGCACTTCGGCCTCGATCCCGAACGCATCTGGGTGACGATCTACGAGGACGACGACGAGGCCGAGCAGCTCTGGCTCAGCGAGACCGACCTGCCCGCCTCACGGCTGCAGCGCCTGGGTGCGGACGACAACTACTGGTGGACGCACGCCGCAGGGCCGGGCGGGCCGAACTCGGAGCTGTACTACGACCGCGGTGACGCGTACGGCGAGGCCGGCGGCCCGGCCGTCAACGACGAGCGCTACCTCGAGTTCTACAACCTCGTGTTCATGCAGCACGCGCTCGATGCGCAGGGCACGATCCTCGGCGACCTGCCCGCGCAGAACGTCGACACGGGCCTCGGGCTCGAGCGCCTCGCCGTGCTGCTGCAGGGCGTCGACAACGTGTTCGAGACCGACCTGTTCCAGCCGCTGCTCGCCCGCGCCGGCGAGCTCACCGGCCACACCTACGGCCGTGATGCGAAGGCCGACGTGTCGCTGCGCGTCATCGCCGAGCACGCCCGCACCGCCGCGTTCCTCGTGAGCGACGGTGTGCTGCCGTCGAAGGAGGGCCGCGGCTACGTGCTGCGTCGCCTGATGCGCCGCGCGATCCGCCATGCCGGGCTGCTCGGTGCGGACGTCGGCGGGTCGGCTCGCCTCGCCGTCCCGATGGTCGAGACCGTCATCGACACGATGGCCGCGTCGTACCCCGACCTCGCCGCGCAGCGCACGCTGGTGACGCGCGTGCTCGAGGCGGAGGAGCGCGACTTCGGGGCGCGCCTGCGCGACGGGCTCGACCGGGTCGACACGGCCGTCGCCGAGCTGGCTTCGGGCGAGCGCTTCCGCGGTGACGTCGCCTTCGAGCTGCACGACACGTTCGGCTTCCCCATCGACCTCACGGCCGAGATCGTCGCGGACGCCGGGCTCGGACTCGACCGCGACGCGTTCGACACGCTCATGCAGGCGCAGCGCGAGCGTGCGCGCGCCGGAGCGCGCAAGGGCGGCGGTGGCGTGCCCGACGACGTCTACCGCCAGGGTGCGGCCGCCAGTGCTGCGGCCGGCGCGGGCAGCATCGAGTTCGTCGGCTACGACACGCTCGAGGTCGAGGCGACGCTGCGCGCACTCGTGACCGCCGGTGGGGTCGTCGCGTCCGCGAGCGAGGGCGACGAGGTCGAGGTCATCCTCTCCCGCAGCCCCTTCTACGCCGAGGGCGGCGGTCAGGTCGGGGACAGCGGGGTCATCGAGACGCCGACGGGACGCCTCGAGGTGCTCGACACGCAGGACGTGATCGGCGGTGGCCTGCGCGTGCACCGTGCCCGGGTCGTCTCCGGTGAGGTCGTTGCGGGTGTCGATGTGTCCGCACGCGTCGACGTCGAGCGGCGCGCCGCCACCGGACGCAGCCACTCCGCGACGCACGTGCTGCACGCGACCATCAAGGAGCTCGTCGGCGACCATGCGCAGCAGGCCGGCTCGCTCGTGCAGCCCGGACGACTGCGCTTCGACTTCCCACACTTCTCGGCGCTCGACGCCGACACGGTGCGCGCCGTCGAGCAGCTCGTCAACGCCCGCGTGCTCGCCGACCCCGACGTGCGCGTCGACGTCATGGCGCTCGACGACGCGAAGCGTGCGGGTGCGGTCGCGAACTTCGGCGACAAGTACGGGCAGACCGTGCGCGTCGTGTCGATCGGCGAGTTCTCCAAGGAGCTGTGCGGCGGCACGCACGTCGCGAGCGGCGCGGGCATCGGCACGGTCACGATCGTGCGCGAGGAGTCCGTCGGGTCCAACACGCGGCGCATCGAGGCGCTGACGGGAACCGACGCGGTCGCGTTCCTGACCCGCGAACGGCTCATCGCCGAGGAGATCGCCCGGCTGGTCGACGTCCCGACCGGTGAAGCGGTCGCACGCGTCGAGGACCTGGTCGCCCGGCTGCGCACGGCGGAGAAGGAGCTCGCCCGCCTGCGCGGTGCGGACCTCGCTGGCCGTGCTCGCCAGCTCGCGGACGCGGCGCCTCGCGTGGACGGGATCGCCGTCGTCGTCGAGCGGGCCGACGGGCTCGCGCCTGACGACCTGCGTCGCCTGGCAGCCGAGGTCCGCGGGGCGCTCGGCACCGGTGCGGTCGTCATCGTCGGAGCCGCGAACGACGGCAAGGCGCAGCTCATCGGCACGGTCAGCGACGACCTGGTCGCACGCGGCGTGTCCGCACGCACGGTGCTCGCCGACGCGGCGAAGGTCGTTGGCGGCGGCGCGGGCGGCGGGGACGACCTCGCCCAGGCCGGTGGCCGCGACGCCGAACGGATCGACGAGGCGCTGCGCATCGCGGCGGATGCTGCGAGGGCCGCCACAGGCACGGACGGCGCCTGATGCGCCGTCCCGGTGACGAGCTGCCGACCGCCGGCCGGCTGGTCGCGTTCGACCTCGGTCGCGTGCGCGTCGGCGTGGCGCTCAGCGACCCGTCCCAGGTCGTGGCGTCACCGGCCGACACCCTCGACGTCGCCGACCTCGACCGCGGCGACGCGATGGACGTCGCTGGGCTCGCGACCCGCCTCGCGGAGGTCGCGACCACCCACGAGGCCGGAGGGATCGTCGTCGGAGCCCCGCTCGGCCTCGACGGGCACGAGGGCGAGGCCGCGCGGGAGGCACGGGCGGTCGCTGACGCGCTGCGCGAGCGCACCGGGCTGCCGGTGCGCCTCGTGGACGAACGCTTCACGTCCACGCAGGCGGAGCGCACGCTCATCGAGGCGGACGTGTCGCGGGCCGGGCGCCGCAGGGTCGTCGACCGTGTCGCGGCCAGCGTGCTGCTCCAGGGTGTGCTCGCCGCGCACGACGTCCGTCGCCGTGGGACCGCCTGATGCGACCCACAGGTGAGGACGGGAGCAGGAGCGAGGACATGGACCAGGTCCTGCACGAGGTCGAGCACGACATCGGGGACGAGGCGTCGGGCGCGGGTGGCGGGCGCCGCCGTGCGCTCGCCGTGCTCGGCGTCCTGGTCGCGTCCGCGCTGCTGATCGCCCTGTGGCCCTCCGGCTCGGACCCGGACGGCGCCGGAGCGGACGCTGCCGACAGCGCGTCAGCGGGCGTGCCGGTGGTCTACGAGGTCCGCGCCGGTCAGACCGTGCGCAGCGTCGGCGACGAGCTCGCCGAGCTCGACGTGGTCGGATCGACGCTGCGTTTCCGCAGGGTCGCGGAGGAGGCGGGACTGGCCGGCGTGCTGCGCCCGGGCCGCTTCGAGCTCACGACCGGCCTGAGCGCCGAGGACGTGGTCGCGCTGCTCGCCGCAGGGCCGGTCGAGGGCGTGCGACGCCCCACGGTGCGGGTCCAGGTCATCGAGGGGCTGCTCATCAGCGACACGCTGGCATCCATCGCCGAGCAGCTCGCGCACGTCACGCTCGATGAGCTCGAGGACGTGATCACCGCGACCCGTGAGGGCGGCGAGGGCGCGCTGACGCTGCCCGACTGGTGGCCCGACGTCACCGCCGCACCCGACGACGTCGACCTGCTCGAGGGTGTGCTGTGGCCCCAGACCTACGACGTGTTCGCCGACGCCACGCCGCGTGATGTGCTGCAGCGTCTGGTCGACGAGACCACGCGGGAGATGGCGCGGGTCGCCGAGGGTGACGTCGAGGTGCTCGGCGCGCTGCGCACCCGCCACGAGCTGATGACCATCGCCAGCCTCGTCGAGCGCGAGACGAACGTCGACAGCGAGCGTCCGCTCGTCTCCGGCGTGATCCACGGGCGCCTCGCGGACCGCATGCGCCTCGAGATCGACGCGACCCTGTCGTACGCGAAGGGTGACCTGACCGCGATCCCGCTCGACGTCGACCGTCAGTCCGCGAACCCGTACAACACGTACCGGATCGCGGCACTGCCGCCCGGTCCGATCTCGGGCGTGGGGCGCGCGTCGCTCGAGGCAGCGGTGCAGCCCGAGGAGACGCGTTTCCGCTTCTACGTGCTGGCCCCGCCGTGCGACGGCAGCCACGTGTTCGCGATCACCTTCGCCGAGCACGCGCGCAACGTCGCGGCCTTCCGTGCCGCGCGTGCCGCGGGCGCATGCGGATGAGCGCTGGCGCGCACGACGTGAGCGTCACCGCGGACACGCTGCCGGGCGACCTCGGGAGCGACGACCTGGTGCTGCTCGGCTGGCCCGTGGCCCACTCGCGCAGCCCCGCGATGCACAACGCGGCGGCCGCACACCTCGGGCTCGCCCTGCGCTACCGGGCGCTCGCGGTCGCCCCGGAACACCTCGACGAGGTCATCGTCGCGCTCGGGCAGCGCGGGGTGCGCGGTGCGAACGTGACCGTGCCGCACAAGCTGGCCGTCATGCCGCACTGCGATGCGCTGAGCGACGAGGCACGCCTGGTCGGTGCGGTCAACACGCTGACGTGGGAGCGCGACGCGGACACGCTGCGCCTCGAGGGGCACAACACGGACGCGGTCGGGCTGCAGGCGGCGCTCACCGAGGACGTCGGCGACCTGCACGGCGCCCGGGTGCTGCTGGTCGGCACCGGGGGAGCGGCGAGGGCTGCCGCGGTCGCCCTCGTGCGCTGCGGCGCGATCGTCACGGTCGCAGGCCGCGATCCGCGCGGCTGCGCGGCGATCCTCGACGTCGTCACCGCCACCGACCAGGTCGGCGGAGCAGCCGCCGGCATCGTCGACCTGCTCGACGACGTCGCGCTCAGCGCGGCCGTGGCCGGGAGCAGGATGGTCCTGAACGCCACGTCGCTCGGACTGGCTGGGGAACATCTGCCCACCGCCTGCGAGGCGCTCCAGCGCGACCAGGTGGCGTACGACCTCGTCTACGGCCCCGAGACACCCTTCCTCGCTGCTGCCCGTGCCGCAGGGGCCCAGGCCCACGGGGGGCTCGGCATGCTCGTGCACCAGGCTGCAGCAGCGTTCACCCGTTGGGCCGGCGTCGAGGCGCCCGTCGCGGTCATGCGGGACGCGCTCGCCGGCTGAGGCGTACCACCCGGTCGTCCACAGGTGAGCGAACGGGGCTTCCTCTCACGCCGGAACTGCCGCATGCTCGCGCGATCTGCGCCGGGTGGTCGACTGCACCCCCACCGCGGGTGGGAGCACGCGTGGCGATCGACGATCAGGCGACACGGCGGGTCGGGCGCAGCCGTGCCACGCGTCGCGCTTCATCTCGCATCCGATCCAGGGCGAGCACCGGGCGTGTCCTCGGCGGGATCGGCACCCGTCCCGAGGTCGACGAGCTCAGCGGGAGCGATCAGCGGACCCGTGAGCCTGTTCGCACGGGCCGATGGGTGCCGCAGCCCGATCAGCTCGCACTCGTCGCGTCGCTCATCGAGGCCGGTGTGACGGTCGACGTCGCCTTCGACACGCTCGCGACCATGGGAGGGACGCGCGCGACCCGTGAGGCGGCGTCGCACGTGCGCGATGCGCTGCGTCGCGGCCGCACACTCGCCGATGCTCTCGACGAGGTCGGTGCTCCTGACCATGTCCGCGCACTGATCCATGGTGGCGAGCGTGTCGGTCAGGTCGTGCCGGCGCTGCGAGCGGCGTCCGACCTCGTCCGTCGCCTGGCGACGCTCACGGCGGACCTCAAGCGTGCACTCGTCTATCCCAGTGTCGTGCTCACGCTCGGCATCGGGATCCTGGTCATCGTGGCGCTGGTCGTCGTCCCACCGCTCGAACGGACCTTCGACGACCTCGGCGGCGAACTGCCTGCCGCGACGCGAGCCGTGCTCGCAGTCAGCCGGCCGCTGCGCAGCCCCGTCCTCCTCACGGCCATCGTGGCCATGGTCGGCCTGAGCCTCATGCTGCGGCAGGGCCGTTGGCAGCGCAGGCTCCCACCGTGGGCCTCGATCGCAGCGGTACCGCTGATGCGTGGACTGCGCGCTCACGTCGGACTCAGCGTCGCAGCACGACAGATCGCCACGATGCTTGCAGGAGGGCTCCCGCTCATCGATGCGCTCAAGGTCGCGCAGGAGAGCCTGCGGGACGGTCCGCTCACGATCCGTCTCCGGGCGGCGATCAGTGCCGTCGAGTCAGGTGGGTCCGCCCTCGCCGATGATGCGCTCGGCGGTGCGCTCGACCCGGCGGAGCTCGAGATCCTTGCCGTCGGTGAACGCACCGGCATGCTGACCGAGCAGTGGGAGCGCGTCGCGGTGCGGCGCGCCGAGGACCTGAGCGCGCGCATCGGACGACTCGGGGTCATCGTCGAACCGCTGCTCGTCGTCCTCGTCGGTGCGCTCGTCGGCGGCGCGGTCCTCGCGCTCTACCTGCCGACGTTCCGCGTCCTCGACCTGCTCTAAGCGGTACGTGGCCGCAATCGTCGGGTCCGCCTGTTTTCCACAGCGCACAGATCGGCTCTTCCATGGCGCCGTCCCTGATGCGAGATTCCTCCCGACGGATCGACCGTCGCCCACACCGAGAGGAACTCGCCGTGAACATCCCTGAACCGTCGAGCACTGCGCAGGCGTACACCGGCGCGCACGTCATCCCCTTCCGCGCGGTGAGCCGCGCCCGCCGAGCTGCGTCTCATCCCGCAGGTTCGGCAACCGCACGTCCATCACTGCGCAGCGCGGCGAGCGGACGGGGCGTGCGCACTGCGGACCAAGACGGCTTCACGCTCGTCGAGCTGCTCGTCGTCGTCCTCGTCCTCGGTGCGCTCGTCGGCATCGCGGTGCCCACGTTCGTCCAGCAGCGGGACGGCGCGTGGGATGCGGCGGTCCGTTCCGAGCTGCGCGCCGCGACGATCGCCCTCGCCTCCTACCGGGCGCAGAACGGCGTCTACTCGGCGGCGGCGCTCGCGACGGGTGCGGGATGGGGCTACGAGGCGTCGCCCGACATCATCTCGGTGAGTGAGGTCAGCGAGCAGTCGTTCTGCCTCCTCGCCTGGTACCGGACACAGGCCGATGATGCGGGCACGCCCGACGTCACGAGAGCCGAGTGGCGCGCGACGACCGCAGGCATCATCGCCGCATCGGAGGCGATCGCGCCGGTGGGCACGACGTGCCCGTCATGACCTCCGCGACGCTTGTCGGAGGAGCCGTCGCAGGCGCGGTGATGGGGTCGGCCGCTGGGGCAGCGCTCGAGCGCTGGCCGTCGGGCGCGACGATGGGAGACCCTCGACGTTCGTGCTGCGCCTCCTGCGGCGTGACGCTCGCCCGGCGGGACCTCGTGCCGGTCCTCTCCTGGCTCGTGCTCCGTGGACGCTGCCGTTCCTGCTCGGGCACGATCGACGGTCGGCTGCCGCTGCTCGAAGCGGCCTCCGCCGTCGGTGTCGCCCTCACCCTCCAGGCGCATGGATTCGACGGGCGATCGGTCCTGCTGTCGGTCGGCGTCGTGGCCGTGCTGCTGGCCACGTTGACCGACCTCGACGCGATGATCGTCCCGGACCGGCTCACGCTGCCGCTCGGTGCCGTCGCCCTCATCGGGATGAGCCTGCCCCTCGGAGGAGCACGGGTCGGTCCGGCGCCGGGACTGCTGGTCTGGGCGCTGGGCGTGCCGCTCGCGCTCTCCGCGATGTCGCGGCTCACCCAGTGGCTCGTGGCCACGCGACCCATCGGCGGTGGCGACGTGAAGCTGCTCGTCGGTGTGCTCGCGCTCGCGACCGCCGTCGACGACGGGCCCATCGCCGTGCTGGCCCTCGCGGTGCTCGGCGCAGCCAGCGTCGCGACGGTCGGGCTCGCGACCCGGCGCCTCCAGCGGCACGACCGCATCCCCTTCGCTCCTGCCATCGCCGGCGGCTACCTGGCCGTCGTGCTCGTCCCGACCGTCGCGACCCCGGTCGCCCGACTCATCGGAGGTGCTGCATGAAGCCCGATCCGAAACTCCTTGCGAGCCTGAAGCGCCGCACCGTCAACGTCCGCCTCGATCGTGACTGCGTCGAGGTCTCCGGGATCGTGCTCGGCGCCTCACGTCACGAACGGACCGCGATCCCTGACGGATCCGATCCGTATGAGGCACTCGAGACGGTGCTGCAGAAGTCTCGGCTGCTGAGGGCTGGTCGTGCCTGCCGTCTCGACATCGACGTCGAGTCGGCCCGGATGGTGTACCGCACCTCGGAGCCGCCCGACGGTGGGCTCGGCGCGGGCGGCGGTCCGGGGATCGATGTCGAGTTCCCCGACGGCCTGCTCGATGTCCTCGTCCCGATCCTCGGTCGCCGCCGCGTCCATGGCACCGTAGGGGTGAGGCCGGGGCCTGCCGCACGAGCCATCCGCATGATGCGCGCACGTATCGAGCAGGGTGCGACAGGACGGGGGCTGATCATCGACCGTTCGTCGGCAGCCATCACGGTGCTGGTCGTGGATCCAGCGGACATCCCCTGGGCGCGGGGCGGCCCTGCTGATGACCCGATCCTGGCCGTCGAGCTGCTCGTCGATCGTGCGGCCGGCATGATCGCAGGACGCTCGCGCATCGATTGGTGGCATCTGGCGGACGTCGCGTCGCCGGAGGACGTGCTCACACGGCGACGGGACGCCAGCGGCTTCGAGGCCGCCTGCCACGCGCTCGTCGGTCACCTCCCACGCATCCCGGTGCCCCTATGAGACCGCACGAATCGCTCCGGTCGGCGAGAGACCTCGAGCATCGCCTCGGCTCGCCGGTCAGGTCGACCGTCCTCGCGCTCGCCAGCCGGACGGCACTGGGTGCACTCGCTGTCATGGCCGCAGTCCTCGCGAGCATCCCGCTGTGGCCCGAGGACAGCGGACTGACCGGCAGCCGTGTGCAACTCGCACCCCCTGCCGCCGCGAGTCCGGTGATCGCGACCGCAGGGACGACGATGGCCGACCTCCTCTCCGCTGTCCACCGCGAGACGCGTGCAGTCGGGGCGAGCATCATCGAGGTCGACGTCGTGCCCACTGTCGGGGCCGGCGCGGACGTCCTCCTTCGGATCGACGCTCACGGCGGTGATGCATCGAGCGTCGCAGAGGTCGTGGCTGCGCTCGGACGCGCACACCTCGACGCGGTCCGCGTCCGGAGCATCACCCCGGTCCCGTCGGGCTCACGCCTCGAGCTCTCGGCGCAGACCTCGCGCGCCTCCATGCCACTGCCTGCATCGCCGGTCGTGGCCGACGCCGAGCAGTCGATCATCCTCGCCGACCTCGTGCAGCGCTCCGGTGCGGAGCTGCGCCGACTCGAGGTCCGTGACGCCAGCGACGGAGCTGGAGCCTCCACGCAGGGCGGCACGATCCGGCTCAGCGCCCGAGGTGAGGCCGGGGCGATCGTGATCCTGCTCGATGCGCTCGAGCGCACCCACACGGCGCCGCTGCGCTTCCTCAGCCTCCGCATCGAGGGCTCCAGTGACGGGCGTCTCGACCTCGCGACCGTCTTCCGGCCGCGTGAGGCGCTGGTCGCGTCCGTCCCTTCGTGGACCTCATGAGGGGATACGCCTTCGACCCACGTGACGAGGAGGTGGTGCGGGCGGCTGAGGACACCGACGGGTCGGTGCTGCTCGAAGTGGTCGTCGGCATCGCCCTGCTGGCGACGCTCGGTGCGAGCGCCGCTGGGTTCCACGCCGCGGCCCTCGGAGCCGATGCACGCGCCCAGGCGCGCCTCGCGGCGACCCTCGACGTTCGCGAACTGCTCGAGATGGGAGCTGGGTTCGACCATGTCGTTGAGGCACCGAGTGATGCTGAGGAGTCCGCCCGAGGCCTCACCGTGCAGACGACGCTCATCGACGTCGACGATGTGCGATGCGGTCGACCCAGGCCCCTGATCGGACTCGAGGCGTCCGCTGCCGAACCCGCCGTCATCCTCAGCGGGCTGCCTGCTCCCCGGTCCCGTACGTCGCTCCCGATCGGATCGACCGTCACCGGCGGCGTCGTGCCCGTCGGTCCGCCCGGTGCGTTGAACACCACTGTCGGCGGCCTGATGCTCTCGTCGGGCGGCGCGACGGCGCACGCGGTCGCGCTCGCAGGTGGCTGCGCGACGCTCGGCGCGCTCAGCCCGGGCCGCCATGTCCTGACGCTCGCGGACGACGATGCGACACTCATCGACACGACGCACCGTCCCGCGGTGCAGGCCCCGCTGTCGCTCCACGTGCTCGATGTACCCCTGCGTCGCGGCTGGGACCTCGTGGCGGCGGCAGAGCTGAGCGTCACGGTCGACCTCGCGGGCGCGCGAGCACCCGACGTCGTCAGCTCGGGTGCGCTGCGCTGGGGCGTTCGGGGCGACGATCTCCGAGACCTTCGCGACCTCGGGGGTCGCCGAGCGGTCCGGCCCGGGACCGTCGTCGCCGTCGTCACGGCCTGCATGGATCCGGAGGCACCGGCCTCGACCGCTGCGGTGGAGCTCGCCGGCGCCTCATCGACGGACATCACCGTGCCGCTCGCGACGATCACCGTCCTCGGCGTCGCGAGCTGGCCCGGGGACACGCTGCTGCTCGCGCGGACGACCGCGTGTGCCGACGGCACAGGCCTGCGCCCGACGCTCCGATGGGATGGCGGGCTCCATGATGGCATGCGCATCGCACTGCCGCACGGCGAGTGGGAGGGCCGCGTCCAGACGGCGGCAGGAGCGCGCATCACCGCACCGGTGCGTTTTGCAGCATCTGACGTGGAGGCGACGGTGAGCTTCCCATGAGGGTCGTCCTCACACGGTGGCAGCGGTGCATCGCCCGACGATGCCCGCGCTCCGACCGTTCCGGCTCGACGCTCCCCGAGCTCGCGGTCGCAGCAGCACTGCTGCTCACAGCGACCGCGATGGCGGGCGGCACGGTCGTGGCTCCACTCGCGGCGCTCGGCCGCATCGCTGCCGTGGACGAGGATGAGCAGCAGCTGACGACAGCCCTCGACGCCGCTGCTCGGGTCGTACGGGCGGCGAGACCGACGATCGACGCTCCCGCCGTGCGTGGCTTCGATGCGGCAGCGGGCGTGGCGACGCTGCGGCTCGGGATGCACGGGCCAGAGGGCATCGGCGAGGCCATCCTGGTGCTCGACGATGCACTTCGTCTCAGCGTCGAGGGCAGCGCCCTGACGCTCCCTGTCGGCCTGCTCGTCGATGGGCTGGACGGCGAACGGAGCCGCATCGAGCTGCTCGCCGCGGGCGGCACGGTGATCGACGACCACGCGCTCCACGAGGTCGTCGGGGTTCGCCTCGTGCTGCGCCGGGGCGAACTCGAGCGGACTCGGACGATCGTGCTGCGCGCCCGACATCCGCTCGCGGCGGTTCACCGATGACCTCGCTCACATCGTCACGATCTGACGGGGAATCCGAGCAGGACGGCTCTGCCGTCGTCATCGCACTCGCGCTCGCCACCGTCGTCCTCATCGTCATCGGCTCGACCAGTGGCCGTGTCCTGTCAGCCACCGCCGGAACGACCGGCCTGCTGCACCGAGAGCAGGCACGCACCATCGCCGAGGAGCAGCTCATGCTCACGCTCGCGGCGCTCGACGCCGGTGGCGCCGAAGCGGCCGTGCGGAGCGGCGGTGCGGTCGACCACACGGTCCACCACGTCCTCGCTCCCGACCTCGACGCTGGACGTCCCGGTGGGAACGTCATCGTCGCGGTGATGAGCGGAGCGGACCGAGCGCATGACGTCCGGCAGGGACTGCACGTCAGCGCCACCGTCGAGGTCGGCGCGGCGCGCCACGTCGCGTCGGCCACCGTGCGTCCGCTCGTCAGCATCGACCACCTGCTGCACAGCGAGTTCGAGGTCGTCGATCCGGTGCTGCGCGGCCAGTCGCGCGCGTCCTGCGCTGCGACGCGATCCGAAGGGGAGCTCGCACCGGGATGTCTCGGCACGGTGATCGGGCCGGGTCCGTTCGACGGGCCGGTGCACAGCAACGATGCGATCGTGCTCGCTCCCGGCACGACGTTCACCTCGATCCTGACGACCTCGCACCTCGCGGTCGGAGCAAGCGGACGGATCGGTCCGGCGCTGTGGGGCGAGGACGTCGCGCAGGCGCCGGGAGAGGCGCCGTTCAGCCTGCAGCACCGCAGCGAATTGTCCCTCCCGCGTCGCACCCGCGATGTCCTCGAGGGTGCGACGGTCACCTGCAGGTTGCGAGGCCCGACGTTGCTGCGCTTCGACGGACCGCGCGTGCGGATCACCAGTCCACGCTCCGTCCCGCGTGCCGGTGACGTCGCGCCCGAAGCAGCGGCAGTCGAGGACACCATCGGCTGTCTCGGCATCGACCGCGCTGGTCTTGCCGGGGTCGTCGTCGCCGAGCTCCCGCCGCAGGCCGTCATCGAGGTGGTCCGTGACCCCGCCATGGACTGCGTCGACCATCCGCTCGGGCTCGCGTCAGGGGAGGACACCGAGCGTGATTGGTGGTGCAACGGTGGCGATGCGTTCGTGTGGGGCCGCTACCAGCACGCACGCACCGTGGTCGCCGAGGACAACGTCCAGATCGTGTGGGACCTCGAGCCGGGTGACGCCTCCGGAGCCCAGCTCGCGGGCGAGACCGATCTGCTGGGGCTGGTCGCGGGCGACAGCATCGTGCTGCGGCGTCCCGTGGGACGCCCGGTCCGTCGGGTCGCTCCGTTCGGGTTGAACCTCGCGTTCGCAGGTGCGCAGCAGCCACCGTTCGGTGCACACCCGCTGGACGCGCCGAACGCGACCGCGACCACCTGGGACAGCCCGCGCATCGTGGCGGCGCTCGCAGCGCTCCGTGGCAGCGTCACCGTCCAGAACCCGTTCCGTGGCCAGCCGCATCCAGGTCCTCTGCGCTTCGTCGGGTCCCAGGCGAGCCGATTCCGCGGCGTGCTCGGTTGGGAGGAGCGCAACAGCTCGGGGACGCTCCTCGGGACGATGGGGTATCCGACGGAGTGGTCCTACGACCGAAGGTTCGTGTCCACAGGCCCCCCAGCGATGCCCCTCACCGGGGACGGGACGATCCGCATCCTCGAGCTCGACGTCGGGTGAACAGTCGCGTCCCGCCCCGCATTCGGTCCCGCGTTGAGCCCGTCGGGCATGGGCCGCAGGTGGGGGCAGTGCCGCGGTTACGCTCACCACACCCGAGAGGACGGTGGGGACGTGCGCCTGCGACTGCTGACCGCCGGGGAGTCCCACGGTCCTGCGCTCGTCGCGACCGTGGAGGGGCTCCCGGCCGGCCTGTCCGTCTCCTCCGCCGTGCTCGACGTCGAGCTCGCGCGCCGTCGCCACGGCCACGGGCGCTCGCCCCGCATGGACTTCGAGGTCGACCGCATCGAGATCATCGGTGGAGTCCGCCACGGTCGCACGCTCGGCGGCCCCGTCGCTGTGCTCATCCACAACACCGAGTGGCCCAAGTGGCGCGAGGCGATGGACCCCGAGCCGCGCGAGGACCTCGACGCCGTGCGCGCCACCGGTCGTGGGGGCCGGCTCACCCGGCCCCGGCCCGGACACACCGACCTCGTCGGCGCGCTGAAGTACGGGTTCGACGACGTCCGTGACGCGCTGGAGCGTTCCTCGGCGCGCGAGACCGCGGCGCGCGTCGTCGCGGGCACGCTCGCGTCGCAGCTGCTCCACGCGGTCGGCATCCGCATCGTCAGCCACGTCGTCAACATCGGAGGCGTGCGCGTCCCTGAGGACGCCGCCACCCCCGGACCTGATGACCTCGAACGCATCGATGCGTCCCCGGTGCGCTGCGCGCACCCGGCGACGTCCGAGGCGATGGTCGCCCGCATCGACGAGGCGATCGCCGACCACGACACGCTCGGAGGCGTCATCGAGGTCGTCGTCCACGGTCTGCCGCCGGGCCTCGGCTCGTACGTGCACTACGACCGCAAGCTCGACGCGCGCCTCGCGATGGCGTGCCTGAGCGTCCAGGCCATGAAGGGCGTCGAGTTCGGCGACGGCTTCCGGCTCGCCGACGTGCCCGGCAGCCGGGCCCACGACGAGATCGAGCACGATGGCACCGATTTCGTGCGCCGCACCTCGCGCGCCGGCGGGCTCGAGGGCGGCGTCACGACCGGCCAGCCGCTCACCCTGCGCGTCGCGAAGAAGCCGATCTCGTCGATCCCGCAGGCGCTCGACACCGTCGACATCGACACGCACGAACCCGCGAAGGCGATCAACCAGCGTTCCGACGCGTGCGCCGTGCCGCGTGCGGGCGTCGTGCTCGAGCACGTCGTCGCGTTCGAGATCGCCGACGCGCTGCTCGAGAAGACCGGGGGCGACACGCTCGCCGAGGTGCAGCGCAACCTCGCCGGCTACCTCGCGGACGTCGCGACCCGATGAGCGGCGCACCATGAGGGGCGCGCGATGAGCCGCACCATCTGCCTGTCCGGGATGATGGGGGCCGGGAAGACGACCGTCGCCGAGGTCCTCGGACGCCGGCTCGGTCGCGCGTTCGTCGACACTGACCGCGAGATCGAACGCTGGACGGGCCGCAGCGTCGCCGGGATCTTCGCCGAGGGCGGCGAGACCGCGTTCCGCGACCTCGAGCGGCAGGTCGTCGTCGAGGTCGCCCGCGTCCCCGACCTCGTCGTCGCACTCGGCGGCGGCACGGTCCTGCGCGACGACACCGTCGCCGACCTGATGCTGAGCGGTGTCATCGTGCACCTCGACGTGCCCGTCGATCTGCTCGCGGAGCGCCTCGCGCCGCAGCGCGAGCACCGACCGCTGCTGCGGCCCGGACCCGACGCGCCCCCGCTGCACGAGGTCGTCGAGGAGGTGCTCGCCGCACGACGCAAGCGCTACGCCGAGGTCGCTGACCTCGTCGTCGACGCGGCGGGCGAGCCCGAGGCGATCGCCGACGTCATCCTCGCCTGGGCGATGGAGGCCGGCGACGTGCTCACCCCCAGCGAGCACGAGCAGGTCATGCCGTGAGCGCCCCGTCCCGCCTGGAGCTCGAGCTGGAGGGTCGCCCGTACCAGATCGTCGTCGGTGACGGGCTGCTCGACGACGTCGGCGCACAGGTCCCGCTGCCGCTGCACGCCCGTCGAGCGCTCATCGTCACCCAGGCTCCGATCAGCGCGCACGGGTATCCCGAACGCGTCGCGCTCGCGCTGCGGGCCGCGAAGCTCGAGGTGCGCATCCACGAGGTGCCCGACGGGGAGGGCGCGAAGGCCGCCGACGTGCTCACCGGTCTGTGGGACGTGTGCGCCGACTGGCCGCTGGGTCGTGACGACCTCATCGTCGCGGTGGGCGGCGGGGTCGTCGGGGACCTCGCCGGGTTCGTCGCGGCGACCTGGATGCGCGGCGTCGCGCTGCTGCAGGTGCCCACCACGCTGCTCGCCATGGTCGACGCTGCGATCGGCGGCAAGACCGGCATCAACCTCGCGCAGGGCAAGAACCTCGTCGGGGCGTTCCATCAGCCACTTGCCGTCGCCGCCGACCCGTCCGTGCTCGCGACGCTGCCCGAGCGCCTGCGCGTCGAGGGCGTCGCGGAGATCGTCAAGGCCGGGCTGATCGCCGACGCGACGCTGCTCGAGCGCATCGAGCGCGACCCGGAGGGCGTACGCCGCGGCGACGTCGAGCTGCTGCGCTCGCTCGTGCTGCGAGCCGCAGGCATCAAGGCCCGCGTCGTCGCGAGCGACGAGCGTGAGACGGGGGAGCGCGCGCACCTCAACCTCGGCCACACCTACGGGCACGTGCTCGAGACGCTCGCCGGCTACGGGACCTACCTGCACGGCGAGGCCGTCTCCGTCGGGCTCATCGTCGCCCTCGAGGTCGGCGTCACGCTCGGGACCACCCCACCGGCGCTCGTCGAGCGCGTCCGGGCCTGCCTGGCGGCCGTCGGGCTGCCCACCGTCGTGCCGGCCCTCGACCGCGAGGCGGTCCACGCGACGATGGCGCGCGACAAGAAGGCCCGTGACGGGGTCCGGATGGTGCTGCTCGAGGACGTCGGACGGCCCGTGCTCGTCCACGTGGGCCGCGCCACGCTCGACGAGGTCCTCGACCGCCTCGAGGGCGGCGCGCGCTAGCGTCGCCCCCGCGTCCGGCCGTCCAGGGCGCACGGCGCGTGAAGGCGTCGAGGAGGCTCACCGTGCGCATCCTGCTCCTCAGTGGCCCGAACCTCGGGATGCTCGGCCATCGTGACCCGGCCGTGTACGGCACGGTGACGCTCGACGAGCTCGTCACGATCGCACGCACCGCGTGCGAGGCGCACGGCGCCGAGCTCGTCCACGAGCAGCACGACGCGGAGGCCGACCTCGTCGCGGCGCTCCACCGCGTCGTCACCGGCGCGACCCCTGCCGACGCGATCGTCATCAACGCCGGTGCGCTGACGCACTACGGGCTGTCCCTGCGTGACGCGCTCGACATCGTCGACGTGCCCCGCATCGAGCTGCACCTGTCGAACACGCTGGCACGCGAGGAGTTCCGCCACACCTCCGTCATCGCGGGCGTGTGCGACGGGACCGTCGCCGGGTTCGGTGCGCACGGCTACCGGCTGGCGATCGACGCGGCCGTCGCGCTCGTCAGCGACCGCTGAGCGTGGCGCCCCGACCGGGCGCTGCGCCGCTGCCGCCGATGGACCACGCAGCGCGGCGCGATCGACTGCGTGCCACCCTGACAGCCGCCGGCTGCGAACTCCTCCTCGTCACGGCGGCGAACGACGTCCGCTACCTGACCGGCTTCAGCGGCTCGAACGGCGCCGTGCTCATCGGGGAGGAGGCGGCCCGGGACCTGCTCGTCACCGACGCGCGCTACCGCGAACGCATCGGGACGCTCGACATCGCTGGCGTCGAGCTCGACCGTCGCCTCGAGGCGGTCGTCGCCGGACTCGGACGTGCACCGCTGGGCGTCGACGTCGAGCACGTGACGCTCGCCGCAGCGCAGCGCCTCGAGGCCGCGCGTGACGGTGAGGCGCTGGTGCGCACGTCCGGGCTGGTCGCTGCGCTGCGCGCGACCAAGGACGCGGCCGAGATCGCACGCATCGCACGCGCCTGCGCGATCACGACGGACGTGCTGGGTGCACTCGCGGCACGTGGACTCACGCCCGGAGTGAGCGAACGCGCACTCGCCCGCGACGTCGAGCGCGCGTTCCTCGACCGCGGTGCCGACGGCGTCGCGTTCCCGACGATCGTGGCCTCGGGCCCCAACGGTGCGTCACCGCATCATGGGGTGAGTGACCGGCCGCTCGCTCCCGGTGACCTCGTCACCATCGACTGCGGCGCCGAGGTCGACGGCTACCGGGCGGACATGACCCGCACGCTGCACGTCGGCCCGGTCGCGCTCGTCGCCGGCCAGCTCGTCGAGGTCCACCGCGTCGTCGAGGCGGCGAACGCAGCCGGACGGGCTGCCGCCAGCGTCGGTGGGGACGTCGCCGTCGTCGACCGTGCGGCCCGCCAGGTGGTCGAGGACGCCGGGTACGGCGAGGCGTTCGTCCATCCGACGGGGCACGGCATCGGCCTCGACGTGCACGAGGCCCCTCTGGTGACGCAACGGTCCACTGCTAGCCTGCCGGTCGGCACGACGTTCACCGTCGAGCCCGGCATCTACCTCCCGGGGATCGGCGGGGTCCGCATCGAGGACTCGCTGGTCATCCTCGAGGGCGCGGTGGACGTCATGACCGACCTCGAGCGCGGGCTCATCCCCGCCTGACGGAGCCTGACCATGGTCTCGACCAACAACCTCAAGAACGGCATGACGCTCCTGATCGACGGGAAGCTCCAGCAGATCGTCGACTGGAACCACCACAAGCCCGGCAAGGGTGGAGCCGTCGTGCGCACCAAGCTGCGCCAGTTCGAGTCCGGCAAGGTCGTCGAGAAGACCTTCCGCGCCGGCGAGGAGGTCGAGCAGGCCATCATCGACCGTCGCACCCTGCAGTACCTCTACCGCGACGCTGACGACCTGGTCCTCATGGACGCCGAGACCTACGAGCAGCAGAACGCGCCCGTCGCGGTCATCGGTGAGGCCATCGACTACCTCCTCGAGGGCGACGAGCTCGGCGTGTCCGTCTACGACGGCCGCATCGTCGGCGTCGAGCTGCCCGCCTCCAAGGTCCTGCAGATCGTCGAGACGGACCCGGGCCACGCCGGGAACACGGCGACGTCCGCGACGAAGCCCGCCACGCTCGAGACCGGCAAGGTCGTGCACGTGCCGCTCTTCATCGAGAAGGGCGAGAAGATCAAGGTCGACACCCGGAGCGGCGACTACATCTCCCGCGCCTGATGGCGGACCGGCCCGACACCGCCGCACGCCGCGACGACACGCGCGACCCGCACGCGAGCCGCATGGCGGCGCTGCGCGTCCTCTACGCCGCGGACGTGCGCGGGATCGACCCGCTCGACGTGCTCCAGGAGGAGCTCGAGAGCGGACCGAGCGACGATGCGGAGCTCGGGACCGCGCCGATGGACCGCTTCGCGATGACGCTGCTGCACGGACTTGCCGCGTCGATCCCTGAGCACGATGCACGCATCGCCCGCTTCGCGCGCGGCTGGCGGCTCGAGCGCATGCCCGCCATCGACCGCAACGTGCTGCGTCTCGCCGTGCACGAGCTGCTGACCGAGCCCACTCCCGTGCCCGTCGTCATCGACGAGGCCGTACGGCTCGCCTCAGAGCTCTCGACCGACGACTCGGGGCGCTACGTCAACGGGGTGCTGTCCGCCATCGTCCGCGAGCTCGCCGAGCAGGCATCGGACACGTCGCAGGTCGCGCCCGAGGACGAGACTCCAGCCCTGCGTGACGAGACTGCGGCCGAGGGCGAGATCCAGGCGTAGGCCTGCAGCGGCGGACCGCGCACCGCTGCTATCCTCCGCCCCGTTCATCCTTTAACGACCGGTCCTGTGAGGCCGGGAAGGAGGCGCTGGTGGTCCTGTGCTGCATGTCGCCGATGGCGGCCGTTCGTGGCATGGTCGACCGATGAGACGCCTCCTCGACGCCGATGACCTCGCCCGGATGATCCGTCGGCTCGCCCATGAGGTCCTCGAGGGCAACGGCGGTTCGGACGGGCTCGTGCTCCTCGGTGTGCGCACCCGCGGAGCGCCCATCGCCCGGCGGCTCGCAGCCGCCATCGCCAGCATCGAAGGCGTGGATGTGCCCGTCGGCGAGCTCGACGTGACGCTCTACCGCGACGATCTGGCGCTGCGCGACCCGATGCCGATCGGTGCCACCGACGTCCCTGTGGACGTCGAGGGGCGCACCGTCGTGCTGGTCGACGACGTGCTCTACACCGGTCGAACGGTGCGCGCAGCACTCGACGCGACCAGCGCGCTCGGTCGTCCGGATCGCATCCGGCTCGTCTGCCTCGTCGACCGTGGGCACCGCGAGCTGCCCATCCGTGCCGACCACGTCGGCAAGAACATCCCGACGTCGGCCGACGAGCAGGTCATCGTGCGCCTGACGGAGACCGACGGTGTCGACGAGGTCGTCATCGGGGGCGAGCGATGAGCGCGCCGCTGACCGACCTCATCGCGATCCGCGACCTCAGTCGGGAGCAGGTCGACGGCATCCTCTCCGACGCCCGGGAGATGCTGCCCATCGCGCGTCGTGAACGAGCGAGCGTGCCGACGCTGCGCGGCCGGATCGTGTGCAACCTGTTCCTCGAGGACTCGACCCGGACGCGGCTCAGCTTCGACCTCGCCGCGAAACGGCTCTCCGCCGACGTCGTCAACTTCACCGCGTCGGGCACATCGGTCAACAAGGGCGAGTCACTGCTCGACACGGCACAGACGCTCATGGCGCTCGGTGTCGACCTCGTCGTGCTGCGGACGTCCTCCGCCGGCGCGCCGGTGCAACTCGCTCGCGAGGTCGAGATCCCGGTGCTCAACGCGGGTGACGGCTGGCACCAGCATCCGACGCAGGCGCTGCTCGACGCGCTCACGATGCTCCAGCACCGTGACACGCTCGAGGGTGCGCGTGTCACGATCGTGGGCGACGTGCTGCACTCGCGCGTCGCGCGCAGCGAGGTCGAGCTGATGCGCCTGCTCGGCGCGCACGTCACGCTCGTCGCGCCGCCGACGCTGCTGCCGCCCGACGTGTCGAGCTGGGGCGTCACCGTGACCTCCGACATCGATGCGGTCCTTCCCGACACCGACGTGCTCTACGTGCTGCGCGTGCAGCGGGAGCGGATGCATCGGGCCTTCTTCCCCTCGATCCGTGAGTACGCCCAGGTGTGGGGCATCGACGCGGCGCGCATGCGTCGCCTGCCCGCCGACGCACTGCTCATGCACCCCGGACCCGTGAACCGGGGTGTCGAGCTCACGAGCGGCGCGATGGAGGACCCACGGTCCGTCATCACCGAGCAGGTGACCAACGGCATCGCGGTGCGCATGGCCTGCCTGTACCGCCTGCTGTCGGCTGCACCGCGCACGGAGGTCACGTCATGAGCGAGCTGCTGATCGCCGGAGGGCGCATCCTCGACGCGAGCACCGGCACCGACACGGTCGCCGATGTGCTCGTGCGCGACGGCCTCATCGTCGCCATCGGTCCCGACGTCGCGAGCGGCGCCTCCGGCGCTGACGTGCTCGACGCCAGGGACTGCTGGGTCACGCCCGGCCTCATCGACCTGCACACGCACCTGCGCGAACCCGGCGGCGAGGGTGCGGAGGACATCGCCACCGGATCCGCCGCGGCCGCTGCCGGCGGCTACACCGCTGTCGCGCCGATGGCCAACACCGATCCCGTCGCGGACACGGCCGTCGTCATCGAGCTCATCATGCGCCGCGGGCGCGAGGTCGGGCTCGTCGACCTGCTGCCCGTCGCGTCGATCACGCGGGGGCTCGGCGGCGCCGAGCTCAGCCCGATGGGGGAGCTGGCGCGTTCCGAGGCGCGCGTCGACTTCTTCTCCGACGACGGTGTCCCGCTCGGCGACAGCCTCGTGATGCGCCGGGCGCTGCAGTACGCGAGCGCCTTCGACGTGGTCATCTGCAACCACTCCGAGGACCCCGCGCTCACCGCCGACGCCCAGATGAACGAGGGGGCGACGTCGTCGGTGCTCGGGCTGCCCGGCTGGCCACGCGAGGCCGAGGAGGTCATGCTCGCCCGTGACCTGATCCTGGCCCACGGAGCCGGCGCGCGCCTGCACGTGCCCCATCTGACCACCGCCGGGGGCGTCGAGCTCGTACGGCACGCGAAGCGTGCCGGCGTGCGCGTCACCGCCGAGGTGACTCCGCACCACCTCACGCTCGAGGACGTCGAGGTCGCCGCCTACGACGCCGTGATGAAGGTCAATCCGCCGCTGCGCACGCGTCGCGACATCGACGCGCTGCGTGCGGCACTCGCCGACGGGACGATCGACGCGGTCGCCACCGACCATGCGCCGCACGGGCGCGAGGCGAAGCGTCAGCCGTGGGAGCATGCGCCGTGCGGGATGCTCGGACTCGAGACAGCGTTCGCGCTCGTCCACACCGAGCTCGTCCTCGGCGGGGTGCTCGACGCCATGACCGCCGTGGCGCGTTTCACGACCGGCCCGGCCGGAGTGCGGAACACGCGCGGGCACGGCGGACCCATCACCGTCGGCGCGCCGGCGAACCTGCACGTCTTCGATCCGTCGCAGCGCTGGACGGTCGACCGCGCCCGGCTGCACAGCCGGGCCGACAACACTCCGTTCCACGGTCGCGAGCTCGTCGGCCGCACCCGCCACACCATCCTGCACGGGCGTCCGACGCTGCGTGACGGGGAGATCGCTTCGGAGGTCACGCATGGCTGACGCACTGCTCGTGCTCGAGGACGGGACCGTGTTCCGCGGCCGCAGCGTCGGTGCCACCGGAACGGTGCTCGGCGAGGCAGTGTTCAACACGGGCATGACCGGGTACCAGGAGGTCCTGACCGACCCGTCCTACCGCGGGCAGATCGTCGCGATGACCGCTGCGCACGTCGGCAACTACGGGATGCATCCCGACCACGCGGAGTCCGACGCGATCCAGGTCGCCGGATTCGTCGTGCGCGAGATGGCGCACCGTCCGTCCTCGTGGCGCTCGCAGGGCTCGCTGCCCGACGCGCTGCGCGACGCTGACGTCGTCGCCATCGAGGACGTCGACACCCGGCGCCTGACGCGCCGCATCCGCGAGCACGGGGCGATGCGTGCGGGGCTGTCGAGCGAGATCCTCGACGCGGACGCGCTGCTCGCGCTGGTGCGTGAGAGCCCTTCGATGGCGGGCCGCGAGCTCGTCAGCGAGGTCGGCGTCCGTGAACCGCGCATCGTGCGTCCCGACGGTGACGTCCGGCTGCGCATCGCCGCGCTCGACCTCGGCATGAAGCGCTCGATGATCACCGGCCTCGTGGGCCTCGGGGCCGAGGTGCACCTGCTGCCCTCGAACACGAGCGCCGACGCGGTGCGCGCCCTCGAGCCCGACGGCCTGTTCGTCTCCAACGGTCCGGGCGACCCGGCGACCGTCGAGGCCGCCGTCGCGACGACGGCTGCGCTGCTCGGTGAGGTGCCCGTGTTCGGCATCTGCCTGGGTTCGCAGCTGCTCGGCCGGGCGATGGGCGCCAGCACCTACAAGCTCGCGTTCGGCCACCGCGGCATCAACCAGCCGGTCCTGCGTCGCCGCGAGGGCGTCGTGGAGATCACGAGCCACAACCATGGGTTCGCGGTCGACGCGACGACGCTCGGCGAGCGCACCGGCGAGCACCGCTACCGCACCGCTTCGCACGGCGAGGTCGAGGTCAGCCACGTCAACCTCAACGACGACGTGTGCGAGGGACTCGTCGCACTCGACCTGCCCGCGTTCAGCGTCCAGTACCACCCTGAGGCCGCGCCCGGACCGTCCGACGCCCACTACCTGTTCGACCGCTTCGGGGAGCTGATGCTGGCGGTGCGTGAGGGGCGGGCCCGATCGCTCGTCGACCTCGAGCAGAAGGCGGGGGTGGCCTGATGCCGCGTCGCGACGATCTCACGAGCGTCCTCGTCCTCGGTTCCGGCCCGATCGTCATCGGTCAAGCGGGGGAGTTCGACTACTCGGGAACTCAGGCCTGCAACGTGCTGCGCGAGGAGGGCCTGCGCGTCATCCTCGTGAACTCCAACCCGGCGACGATCATGACAGACCCGGGTGTCGCCGATGCGACGTACGTGGAGCCGCTGACCGTCGAGTCGGTCCGCGCCGTCATCGAGCTCGAGCGTCCCGATGCGCTGCTCGCCACGCTCGGTGGACAGACCGCGCTCAACCTCGCGATCGCACTCGCCGAGGCCGGCGTGCTCGAGGAGTTCGGCGTCGAGCTGCTCGGCGCGGAGGTCGAGGCCATCCGCACCGCGGAGGACCGCGAGCTGTTCCGGCTCGCCATGGCCGAGGTCGGTCTTGAGACGCCGCGCTCCGTCGCCGTGCGCACCGTCGACGAGGCACTGGCCGCCGCGACCGAGCTCGGCTACCCGCTCGTGCTTCGCCCCTCGTTCACGCTCGGCGGCAAGGGCGGCGGCATCGCGTACGACGAGCCGGACCTGATCACCAAGATCACGCGAGGCCTCGCGGACTCTCCGGTCCACGAGGTGCTCGTCGAGGAGTCCGTGATCGGCTGGAAGGAGTTCGAGCTCGAGGTCATGCGGGACCGCAACGACAACTGCGTGATCGTGTGCTCGATCGAGAACGTGGACGCGATGGGCGTGCATACGGGCGACTCGATCACCGTCGCACCGGCCATGACGCTCTCCGACCCTGAGCTGCAGCAGATGCGTGACGCGGCGTTCACCGTCCTGCGCCGTATCGGGGTGGAGACCGGCGGTTCGAACGTGCAGTTCGCCGTCGATCCGGTCACCGGCCGGCAGCTCGTCATCGAGATGAACCCACGCGTGTCCCGTTCGTCCGCGCTCGCGTCGAAGGCGACCGGCTTCCCGATCGCGAAGATCGCGGCGCGGCTGGCGCTCGGCTACACGCTCGATGAGATCGCGAACGACATCACCGGTCGCACGCGGGCAGCGTTCGAACCGTCGATCGACTACGTCGTCGTGAAGATCCCGCGCTTCGACTTCGAGAAGTTCCCCGGTGCGGACGACACGCTGACGACCCGAATGCACTCCGTCGGAGAGGTGATGGCGTTCGGCCGCACGTTCCGCGACGCGCTCCACCGCGCGATGCGCAGCCTCGAGGACGGCACGATCGGATTCCACGCGCCCGACGACGGCTGCGATGACGCGACGCTGCGAGCGGACCTGGTGCGTCCCACGCCGCGTCGCATCCACCGGGTCGCGCAGGCGCTCGCGCGCGGCATGGCGGTGGAGGAGGTCGCCCGTCTCACGGCGTACGACCCCTGGTTCGTCGATCAGATGCAGCAGCTCACCGACCTCCATGCCCGCATCACGAAGGCCGGTCCTGCGCTGCTCGATGACGAGGCCGCCCTGCGCGAGGCGAAGCGTGAGGGGGTCGGGGACCGCCTGATCGCCCTGCTCGTCGGCTCGGACGAGACCACCGTGCGCGCTGCACGTCACCGGCTCGGGGTCCGGCCCGTCTACCGGACCGTCGACACGTGCGCGGCCGAGTTCGACTCCTCGACGCCCTACCACTATGCGACCTACGACGAGGACGACGAGGTCGCGCCGCACGACCGGCCGGCCGTCATCGTGCTCGGGTCGGGTCCGAACCGCATCGGTCAGGGCGTCGAGTTCGACTACTGCTGCGTCCATGCCGTGCTCGCGCTCAAGGACGCCGGGTACGAGACCATCATGATCAACTGCAACCCCGAGACCGTCTCCACGGACTACGACACGGCCGACCGGCTGTACTTCGAGCCCCTGTCGCTCGAGGACGTGCTCGAGGTCGTCGATCGCGAACGTCCCGTCGGGGTCATCGTGCAGTTCGGCGGACAGACCCCGCTCAAGCTCGCGCGAGGCCTGGCCGACGCGGGGGTGCCGATCTGGGGTACCTCGCCCGACGCGATCGACACTGCGGAGGACCGCGGACTGTTCGCTGACATGATGGAGCGCATCGGTGCGCGCATGCCGGCAGGCGGGACCGCTCGCACCGCGGAGGAGGCTCGCGAGGTCGCCGGGCGCATCGGCTACCCGGTGCTCGTGCGGCCCTCGTTCGTGCTCGGCGGCCGTGCGATGCGCATCGTCGACGACCCGGCTGCGCTCGCACGCGAGGTCGGTGCGGCCTTGGCTGCAGCGGGGGACCAGACGATCCTCGTCGACCGTTTCCTCGAGTCGGCCATCGAGGTCGATGTCGACGTCGTGTTCGACGGTGAGGAGCTGCTGGTCGGAGGCATCCTCGAGCACATCGAGGAGGCCGGCGTGCACTCGGGCGACTCCGCCTGCACCGTGCCACCGGTCACGCTGTCGCGCGCGCTCGAGCACGAGGTCATCGAGGTCGCAGGTCGCATCGCGCGCGGACTGGGCGTCATCGGCCTGATGAACGTCCAGTTCGCCGTGCGTGACCAGCAGCTCTACTGCATCGAGGCCAACCCGCGCGCCTCACGCACCGTCCCGTTCGTGTCCAAGGCCGTCGGTGTGCCGCTCGCGAAGATCGCGGCGCGCGTCATGGCCGGCACCAGCCTCGCCGAGCTGCGCGCCGAGGGCATCCTGCCGGTACACAGTTACGACCCGGACGTGCTCGACCACGTCGCCGTCAAGGAGGCCGTCCTGCCCTTCGACCGCTTCCCGGGTGTCGACCCGGCGCTCACGCCGGAGATGCGCTCCACCGGCGAGGTGATGGGCATCGCGGACGACTTCGGAGACGCGTTCGCACGCGCCCAGGCCGGGACCGGCACGCTGACCCTGCCGCGCAGTGGCACCGTGTTCCTCTCGGTGGCCGACCGCGACAAGCGTGCGGTCGTGCTCGTCGCTCGGCGTCTCGTCGACCTCGGGCTGACACTGCTCGCGACCGACGGGACCGCACGGGTCCTCGAGCGCTGGGGCGTGCCCGTCACCCGCATCGGGAAGGTCACCGAGGGCGACGATGCGATCGTGGAGGGGTTGCGCGACGGGAGCATCGACCTCGTGTTCAACACGCCCTACGGTGCGGATGCGCGCGGCGACGGCCTGCTGATCCGTCAGACTGCCGCGAGCAACGGCGTACCGTGCGTGACCACGCTCGCCGGGATGAGTGCTGCACTGCTCGGCGTCGAGGCGTTGCAGCGGGAGGGCTTCATGGTGCGCTCGCTCCAGTCGCGACACGCCGGCATGGAGGAGCGGATCCTGGCGCGTGATGCGCTGGTCGCTGCGCGGGCCGAAGGGGGTGGCGCATGAAGCGCGGCACGGTGAGCGGACGCACCGACCGTGACGGCCCGATCCGCGTCGTTGCGGAGGTCGTGACGCGCCGTCGCACCGGCCCCTACACGACGCTCGTCATCGCCACGCAGGAACTCGCAGCACGATCGAGCCCCGGGCACTTCGTCGAGGTCGCCGTGGAGGCGCCCGGGACGCTGCTGCGACGGCCGCTCTCCATCGCTCGCGCCGACGCTGCTGCCAGCGGCGTCGGGATCGTGGAACTCGTCATCGGCCCCGACGGACCGGGGTCCGCCTGGCTCGCGGAGGTGCAGACCGGATCGCACCTCGATGTCATCGGTCCGCTCGGCAAGCCGTTCCCGCTGCCGCAGCGCCCTGCTCGCTGCCTGCTCGTCGGCGGCGGGTATGGCGCGGCACCGCTCCACTACCTGGCCGAGGTCCTCGTCCCGCTCGGCCACCGGGTCGATCTCATCGTCGGCGCGTCCAGCGAGTCGACGCTGCTGCACTCCATCGAGGCGAAGCGCGTCGCTCACAGCCTGCAGACGACCACCGAGGACGGCAGCGCAGGGATGCGTGGGCGCGTGACCGACGCGATCCCTGACGTGGTCGCGCGGCACGGCAGCGACGTCATCTACGCCTGCGGTCCCAACGCCATGCTCGCCGCCGTGTCCGTGCTCGGCGGGCAGCTCGGCGTCCCGGTCCGCGTGTCGCTCGAGGAGCGCATGGCATGCGGTCTCGGTGTGTGCTTCACCTGCGCGATCCCGGTGCGCGATCGTGACGGCGAGGTGCAGATGCGCCGCTCGTGCATCGATGGGCCGGTCATGGACGGCTCGCGCGTCGACTGGCGGCTCATGGGCCTCGGACACGTCGTCGACGCGATGGGTGGCGGCGCGGACGACCCGGATCCGACCGAGGCCGGGGCCGACCCCACAGACCGTGCGGTGGTCGCGTGAGCGCCGCGGACCTGCAGGGAGCGCGGGAGGAGGTCCCGGCCGTCGACTCGGGTGTCGACCTCGGTGTCGCGCTCGGGGCGCTGCGGCTGGAGAACCCGATCGCGACCGCGTCCGGATGCTTCGCGTCCGGTCGTGAGATGGACCGCTTCGTCGACGTCGGCAGCATCGGCGCCGTCGTCGTGAAGTCGTTGACCCGGCTGCCGCGCAAGGGCCTGCCCACGCCGCGCATGGTCGAGACGCCGTCGGGGATGCTCAACGCCATCGGCCTGCAGAACCCTGGGATCGATGCGTGGCTCGAGGACGACCTGCCGTGGCTCGTCGAGCACGGTGCGACCACGGTCGTGTCCGTCGCCGGCGACACCGTCGAGGACTTCGTGCACGTCGTGCGGCGCCTGCGTGGTATCGCGGGAATCGCCGCCATCGAGGTGAACCTGTCCTGCCCGAACGTCGAGCATCGCGGACTCGTGTTCGCGCTCGATCCGGAGGCGTCCGCCGAGCTCGTCCGCGCCGTCGCGCGCGTCGCGGACGTCCCGGTCCTCGCGAAGCTCAGCGCGGACGCGAGCGACGTCGTCGCGGTCGCAGCCGCTGCCGTGAAGGCCGGTGCCGACGGACTGACCCTGATCAACACGATCCTCGGGATGGCCATCGACCCGGTGTCCGGCCGCGCCGAGCTCGCGAACACCTACGGCGGGCTCAGCGGGCCAGCGATCCGGCCGGTCGCGGTCCGGGTCGTCCACCAGGTGCACGCCGCGCTGCCCGACGTCCCCATCGTGGGCTGCGGGGGAGTGCGGAGCGTCGAGGACGTCGTGCAGTTCCTGCGGGCCGGTGCGAGCGCGGTCGCGGTCGGGACCGGCGGCTTCGTCGACCCGTTCGCGACCGAGACGCTGCGCGACGGCCTCGCTGCATGGCTCTCGGCCCACGGCTTCAGCAGCGTGCGCGACATCATCGGCGACGTGCGGACAGGACACGACGCATGAGTGTCGCCGTGGACGGCCCCGCCGCACGCATCGTCGTCGCCCTCGACGTCGACGAGCTCGACCAGGCCGTCGCGCTCGCGCGTCGACTGTCGGGCCGCGTCGGATGGCTCAAGGTCGGTCTCGAGCTGTTCACCCGTGAGGGGCCGCGAGCCGTCGCGGCGATCGCCGAGCATGCGCCCGTGTTCCTCGATCTGAAGCTGCACGACATCCCGACGACCGTCGCGCGCAGCGTCGCCTCCGTTGCGCGGCTCGATGCGGGGCTGCTCACGGTCCATGCGTCTGGTGGCCCGACGATGCTTCGCGCGGCGGCCGACGCTGCCGGGGAGGCGTCGGGCGGCCGGCTCCGGCTGCTCGCGGTGACCGTGCTGACCTCGACGAGCGACGACGAGCTGGCGGCGATGGGCTGCGACGGCGCTGAGGTCCAGGTCCCTCGGCTGGCCGCCATGGCGATCGCGAGCGGGATCGATGGCCTCGTGTGCGCGCCGGTCGACCTCGGTCGCGTCCGCGCTGCGGTAGGCAGCGATGCGCTGGTCGTCACGCCCGGCATCCGGGCGCAGGCCTCGGACAGCGACGACCACGCACGAGCGATGAGTGCTTCCGCGGCGGTGCGCGCAGGTGCGGACCTGCTCGTCATCGGACGCCCGATCACCCGTGCCGACGATCCTGTCGCAGCGGTCGAGGCGATCGTCGCGACGCTGGCCTGAGGACGGTTGACCTGACGGCGCTCGGGCTGAGCGGGGCCTCAGGCTGGACGGGCGCCGTAGCGGTCGAGGTGGCTGCGGATGCGCGCAAGGTCCTCGTCGCCGATGCTCCGCCCGTGCAGACGGCGTGCGACGTCCTCGATGGTCGCGAGCGCGGCGACACGCACGCCCAGCATCCGTCCGATCCCGTCGAGCGCGGTCTCGGACGGTTCATCCGCATGCTCGAGCCGATCGACGCCGACGAGCACGCCGACCACATCGACGTCGGCCGCGCTGCGCAGCAGCGGCAGCGACTCGCGCAGGGACGTCCCGGCGGTCGTGACGTCCTCGAGGATGACGATGCGGTCCCCGTCGGCCGGCTGAGCACCGACGATGGTGCCGCCCTCGCCGTGGTCCTTCGCCTCCTTGCGATCGAAGCTGAAGCCGACGTCGATGCCTCGCCGCTGCAGCGCGAGCGAGGTCGCGACCGCGAGCGGGATGCCCTTGTACGCGGGGCCGAACAGCACGTCGACCTCGCCGGAGAACACGTGCTCGATGCCGTCGGCGTAGCACTCTGCGAGCGCCGCGAGCTGGGGGCCGGTGCGGACCTGCCCGAAGTTCACGAAGTACGGCGTCGGCCGGCCCGACTTCGTGATGAGGTCACCGAAGCGCAGCGCCTCCGCGTCGACGAGGACGTCGACCAGCCGTGCGATCCCTGCGTCGTCCAGTGCACGTTCAGCCACCGTGGCCCTCCTGCTCGTCGGCGCTGGGGTGCGCGGGATCACGGTCGAGACGCGCGAGTCGGTCGAGCACGAGCGGCTCGACCTCGGCCCAGCTGTGCACGCGTGGGCCGTCCAGATGCCGGTTGTAACGCTGATCGAACACGATGGCGGTGCGCCCCGCATCACGCAGGTTCACGATGTTGTGCGGGCTGTCGTCGATGTACAGGTCCGCCCCGACCATCGCCTTGTCGCCGATGAAGCACAGGTCCCGGTAAGGGATGTCGTGCTGGTCGAGCCAGACGGCCGTGTCGCCCGCGCTCGCCTCGTGCAGGCCGTTGAACAGGAGGCGGTGCGTGATCACGCGGATCCACACGCCGGCGTCCGACAGTCGCCACAGCACCTCGGCGACGCCGGGATAGGGCGCCATCGTGCGGAAGATGCGGTCCTGGGTCACGGCGACCCGGTGCGCCTCGCGGAACCCCTCGGCGCTGAGGTCCCACTCGTGGAAGTGTCCGGTCGTCTCCTGCGGCGGCAGGATCGATGGGTCGACGCCTCGGCGTGCAGCGACGGAGCTGCGCAGCGCCGACTCGTAGTCCCCGCACACCCCGTCGAGGTCGACACCGAGCACGAGCTGCGACACCGCGTGACCCCCTGCTGTTGCCTGCTGTCAGGGCGCCACAGTAGTCCTCGCGGGCGACGTCCCAGCCGACGCAACGACCGTGTCGGGTCCCGACTAGCGTCGCGCCCGAGCCGGTGCGAGCGTCACCGGTGTCGTCACCCGGGAGGATCCGTGGCCGTCCCGCATCTCGACGACGACGCGCGCCGCCGTGCGCTGCTCGCAGCGGGTGTGTCACGCCGCGAGCGAGCGGCCTGGAAGTCGCGGCTGGCGTCCGGATCCGCGGGGCTGGCCGATCTGCTCGACGTCGCAGGACGTTCCGATGCGGTCGCAGGGATGCGGGTCGCTGATGCCCTCGGCGCGCTGCCCGGGGTCGGGCCGCGCGGTGTGGAGCGCATCCTCGAGGACTGCGGGATCGCGAGGACACGGCGTCTGCGCGGTCTCGGTGCGCGCCAGCGCGAGAAGCTGCTCGCGGGCTCGTGGGGTCGGAGGAACGACGCATGAGCGAGCAGACCGGCGGCGCTGGTGACCTCGCGGCCGAGCGGGGACTCGTCGTCGTCATCTCCGGTCCGTCGGGTGTCGGGAAGGGCTCCGTCCACGCGGGGCTGCATGGGCTGCTCGAGGGGCTCGAGGACTCCGTCTCCGCGACGACGCGTGCGCCCCGACCGGGCGAGCGCGACGGCGTCGCCTACCACTTCGTGGACGCGGCGACCTTCGACCGGATGATCTCGTCGGACGCGCTGCTCGAGTGGGCCGAGTACGCGGGCAACCGCTACGGGACCCCGCGTGCTCCGCTCGAGGATGCGGTCGCGCGCGGGCGGACGGTCCTGCTCGAGATCGAGGTCCAGGGCGCCCTGCAGGTCCGTGATCGCCTCCCGGAGGCGCTGCTGATCTTCCTCGTGCCCCCTGCGTTCGACGAGCTCGAGCGCCGTCTGCGCGACCGGGGGACGGAGGACGAGTCGACCGTCCAGGCCCGCCTCGAGGTCGCCCGCAGCGAGATGGGCGCACAGGAGCACTTCGACCATGTCGTGGTGAACGCCGACCTCGAACAGTGCACCGCGGAGGTCGCCCGCCACATCGCACGGGCACGCAGCGGGCTCTGAGCCGGGCTACCCTGTCGACTCCGCAGTCTGCGGTCCCCGCCCGGAGGCATCCCCATCGCTGAGTTCGACGTCCTGCGCTCGAAGGTCGACACGACCTTCCACCTCGTGCACCTCGCGGCCAAGCGCGCCCGCGAGATCAACGGCTACTACGCCCATCTCGGCGAGGGTCTGACGCAGTACGTGCCGCCGCTGATGGCGGTCGACTCCGACAAGCCGCTCTCCATCGCGCTCGAGGAGATCGCTGCGGAGAAGGTCGTGGCCGTCGAGCCCAGCGAGGACGGCGTGGTCGACCCGCTCGCGTTCATCGACATGGACGTCGCTTCGTCCGGGACGCTCACGCTCGTGGCCGACCTCGACGATGCCGACGGCTCGGCCGCCTCGGACGCCGAGGGCGACGAGTCGGCCTGATGTCGAGCCCGCGCGGCTGACCGTGGCAGACGACGCCCGCGCTGCTGCATCGCTCTCGCCTGATGGCCTCCACGGTCGTCATGTCGTCGTCGGCGTGACCGGTGGTATCGCCGCCTACAAGGCCGCGCTGCTCGTGCGCCGGCTGATCGCAGCGGGCGCCATCGTCGACGTCATCATGACCCGCGGCGCCCGCGAGTTCATCGGGCCGGTCACCTTCGAAGGGCTCACCGGACGCAACGTCCGCAGCGACGTCTGGGAGGACGTCCCCGACGGGACCCATGTCGCGCTCGGCCAGCACGCTGCCGCCATCGTCATCTATCCCGCGACCGCGCACACGCTCGCGAAGCTCGCCAACGGACTCGCCGACGACCTGCTGACCACCACCGCCCTCGCGCACGACGGTCCGGTCGTCGTCGCGCCGGCGATGCACACCGAGATGTGGTCCCACCCCGCGACGTCCGCGAACCTCTCGACGCTGCGCGCACGAGGCGTGACCGTCGTCGGTCCGGCGAGCGGCCCGCTCATGGGTGGTGACTCCGGGACCGGACGAGTGGTCGAGCCCGAGGAGGTCCTCGCTGCGCTGCGCGACGTCCTCGCCGCGCCGGCACCCGACGGGGACGAGGTCGCGATGCCGCGGCCCTACGCGGGTCGGACGTTGCTCGTCACGGCGGGCGGCACACGCGAAGCGCTCGACCCGGTCCGGTTCCTCGGGAACCGCTCGTCAGGCCGCATGGGCTTCGCGATCGCTCAGGCTGCCGCGCAGCAGGGTGCGACGGTCGTGCTGGTCACTGCACCCAGCGAACTGGCGACCCCGCCCGGCGTGCGGCGCGTCGATGTCGTGAGCGCTGACGACATGGACGCGGCGGTCCGGCTGCATGAGGGCGTCGCGGACGCGGTCGTGATGGCCGCTGCGGTCGCCGACTTCCGCCCCGAGGCGCAGCTGCCCACCAAGTGGCGGCGCACCGACGGGCCCCCGACGATCCGGCTCGTCGCGAACCCCGACGTCCTGGCCGGCGTGGTCGCACGACGCGGGGACGGGCCACGGCCCGTCGTCGTCGGCTTCGCCGCGCAGACCGGCGAGCTCGAAACAGCAGCCCGCGAGAAGCTGGCCGCGAAGGGGGTGGAGATGCTCGTCGCGAACGACGTGTCCGTGCCTGGCATCGGCTTCGAGAGCCGCGACAACGCCGTGCTGATCCTCCACCGCGACGGACGTCAGCGCGACGTGCCGACCGCGTCGAAGGCGCTGGTCGCCGAGGCCATCCTCGCCGAGCTGCTCCCGTTGCTCGACTGAACCGCCGCGCCTGAGCGGCTCGCATCGGGGTCCATGGCTAGGCTCCGTCGACCTACCCGGAGTCCATGATGACCCTTCGCCTGTTCACGTCCGAGTCCGTCACCGAGGGGCACCCGGACAAGGTCGCCGACCAGATCTCTGACTCCGTGCTCGATGCTGTGCTCACCGACGACCCGGCCGGCCGTGTCGCCTGCGAGACGATGGTGACGACCGGCCAGGTCATGGTCACCGGCGAGATCACGACCTCGACCTACGTCGACATCGCCGCGGCCGTGCGGTCGACGCTCGTCCGCATCGGGTACGACGGACCTGCCGCTGGCTTCGACGGCACGACCTGCGGGATCTCCGTCTCGATCGACCCGCAGTCGCCCGACATCGCCCAGGGCGTCGACTCCGCCTACGAGCACCGCGAGCTCGGTGCGGCGAGCGATCCGTACGGCCTCCAGGGCGCGGGCGACCAGGGCATGATGTTCGGCTACGCGACGGACGAGACGCCCACCCTCATGCCCGTCCCGATCCACCTCGCGCACCGCATGGCTGAGCGCCTGGCCGCGGTCCGCAAGGAGGGCGTGCTCGACTACCTCCGGCCCGACGGGAAGACGCAGGTCACCGTCGGCTACGAGGGCGGGATCGCGCGCAGCATCGAGGCCGTGGTCGTCTCGACCCAGCATCAGCCGGGCGTCGACCTCGCGGCGCAGCTGCGACCGGAGCTCGAGCAGCACGTCATCCGCCCACTGCTCCCCGACGATCTCGATCTGTCGCGCCTGAAGGTGTTCATCAACCCGACCGGTCGCTTCGAGGTCGGCGGGCCCGTCGCGGACGCCGGGCTCACGGGCCGCAAGATCATCGTCGACACGTACGGCGGGATGGCCCGTCACGGTGGCGGTGCGTTCTCCGGCAAGGACCCGTCGAAGGTCGACCGCTCCGCCGCGTACGCGACCCGCTGGGTCGCGAAGCACATCGTCGCCGCGGGACTCGCTGCACGCGCCGAGCTGCAGGTCGCCTACGCGATCGGCGTGGCCCAGCCCGTCTCGCTCAACCTCGAGACGTTCGGCACCGAGCAGGCCGACCCCGACCGCATCCTCGAGGCCGTCCGCGAGGTGTTCGACCTGCGTCCTGCGGCCATCGTCGACGCGCTGCAGCTGCGACGCCCCGGGTACCTGGCGACCGCCGCCTACGGCCACTTCGGCCGCGAGGGCGAGCGCTTCACGTGGGAGCGGCTCGACCGCGTGGAGGCACTGCGTGCCGCGGTCGGAGCCTGACGCCGACGCGTCCCACACACCGCTGCGCATCGCGCGGGTCGCCGTCGAGGGTGCCCCGCTGCACCTGGGTGACGCGCTCGACTACCTGCCCCCGGGGCCGACGGAGGGTGGAGCCGACGAGTCGCTGAGCATCGGTCAGCGCGTCGAGCTGTCGCTCGCCGGGAGGCGCACGCGCGGCCTCGTCGTCGACCTGACGTCGCAGTCCGACGTCCCCCCGAGCCGGCTCCGACGGGTGGGCCGGACACTGGGTGACGTGCCCTGGACCGATGAGGCCGGCATCGCCCTGTTCGCGTGGGCTGCCGCACGCTTCGGCGCGCCACTGGGCGACGTCATCCGTCATGCGCTGCCCGGCCGGGTCGTGGACGAGGAGCGGCGCGCCATCGCAGCAGGCTGGTGGCCGCCAGCCCCCTCCGAGGTGCGCTCTGAAGGACCCATCGGGGATCGAGCGACCGCAGCCGAGGTCCCGCACGGCTGGGCCGCCTACGGGCAGGACGGCGCCCAGCTGGTCACTGCTGCGTCGGACGGGCACGGCTCCTACCTGCTGCAGCCGCTGCCCGGTGAGGACCTCGGCGCACGCATCGCCGAGCTCGCGGTGCGCTGCCTCGCAGGTGGACGTGACGTGCTCATCGTCGTGCCCGACCCGGTGTCCTCCGTCGCCGAGCAGGTCATCGCTGCCGCGCGCGACGTCGCAGGTCTCGAGCCGGACGAGATCGTCGACCTGCGTGGCGGCCCATCGGCACGACTCGCCTACCGCGGCTGGCTGCGGGCCCGTGCCGGACGTGCCCGCGTCGTTGTCGGCGAGCGCTCGGCGACGTTCACGCCGCTGGCCCGGCTCGGCCTCACCGTGCTGGTCGATGAGTGCAGTCCCGTCCACAAGGAGCAGCGCAGCCCGCGCCACCATGCTCGCGAGGTGCTGCTCGAGCGCGCCCGACGAGCGGGTGGCGTCGGACTGCTGACCGCGGACGTGCCGTCGGCGCTGACGCGCTCGCTCGTGCTCGCCGGCCGCGTCGTCGTCGTCGTAGCGCCGGACGCACGCGTCGCCGAGCAGCGGCCCGTCGTGCGCCTCGACACGGGCGAGCTGGAGGCCCGTGCTCGCATCTCGCGCGCGGGCATGCGGGTGCTGCGTGATGCGGTCGCCGCAGGCGGGTACGGCGTCGTGCTCGCCGCGCGGCGCGGCGAGGGCCGGGCGCTCGTGTGCTCACGTTGCCATGACCTCGTGCGCTGCTCGACGTGCAGCGCCGCGATCGCTCGCACGCCGAGCGGCGGATGGTGGTGCCCGTCGTGCGGTGCGACGTCCGAGCGTGCACCGCGCTGCGAGCGGTGCGGACCGGGACCGCTGGCCCCGCTCGCGGCCGGCGCGGAACGGTTCGGCGCGGAGCTCGCGCGCGCGTTCGACGTGCCCGTCGCGGTCCTCGAGGGCCATGCGCCCGACGTCCCGCCCGCTCCAGCGGTGCTCGTCATGACCCGGGGCAGCGTGCTCGATCGTCCGCCGGGCGGCGGTCCGGTGCGTGGCGTCGTGCTGCCCGATCTGGACGGGGCGCTGCGTCGACCGACGCTCGATGCCGCGGAGGATGCGCTGCGGCTGGCGTTCCGGGTCGCCGGCTGGACCGCGGCGCTCCCGCTGGCCGAGCGGGGGAGTGGACCGAGCGTGGTCGTCGAGACGCGGGACGCGGACCATCATGCGCTTCGGGCGCTGGTGGACTGGGACGCGGAGGCGTTCTGGCTCGCGGAGGCCGAGCTGCGCCGGCCCCTCGACCTGCCGCCGCACCGGCCCGCGATCCGCATCGAGGCCGCCTCGGCAGCCCTGCTGGCTGAGGTCCGGACACACCTCGCTCCGGGGGACGGACTGGTCGGCCCACTGCCCCTCGATCGCGGCCGAATCGCCATGCTGGTGCGTTCCAGCGACCGTCCGGCCACGCTCTCCGCCCTCCGGCCGCTCCGGGACCGGCTCAGCCGTCAGGGCGTCGAGCTGCGGGTCGACGTCGATCCCGTCGACCTCGGGTGAGGCGCGTACCCTTCGCGGACCGCCATGAGCCGGACCCTCGCCGCTGCAGGGCGGGCATGGCGGGTGAGCGCCGAGGAGCGTGCGATGGGACTGCTCGAGGTCCGGGTCTTCGGTGACCCGGTGCTGCGCCAGGCGGCCCTCGAGGTCCGCGACTTCGACGACACGCTGGTGCGTCTCGCGGAGGACATGGCGCTGACCATGCATGCCCACGAGGGCGCAGGTCTCGCTGCGAACCAGGTCGGTGTCCTGCGCCGCCTGTTCACCTACGACGATCCGGGCGACGAGCTGCGGGAGCCGAGCGCCGGAGCGGTCGTCAACCCGGTGCTGCTCGGTGCCAGCGAGGAGTCCGAGGCGGCCGACGAGGGGTGCCTGTCCTTCCCTGGCCTCTTCTATCCCGTCGAGCGGCAGCTCGAGGTCATCGTGCGCCATCAGGACGTCCACGGCGAGGAGCACGAGACGGTCATGCGGGACTTCGGGGCCCGTATCTGGCTCCACGAGATGGACCACCTGAACGGGGTCCTCTTCATCGATCATCTCGCGCGCCACGACCGGCGCGAGGCGATGCGGCTCATGCGCGAGCGCGACCTCGACCCGCGCGAGATGCCCGGCGTGGCCAGCGCGCTCGGCGGGTGAAGCCGATCCGGGTCCTCTTCGCCGGGACGCCCGAGGTCGCACTGCCCGCACTCGACCTGCTGGTCGCCGACGATCGGTTCCGTGTCGTCGCGGTGCTCACGAACCCGGACCGACCACGCGGTCGCTCGGCCACCCCGCAGCCCTCGGCGGTCGCCAGCCGCGCCGCCGAGCTCGCGCTCCCGCTGCTGCAGCCGCAACGGGTCCGCGACGCCGTCGGCGCGATCCGGGACTCGGGCGCGGATGTCGGCGCGATCGTCGCGTACGGATCGATCCTGCCACCCGCCGTCCTCGACGCGCTCCCGCTCGGGTTCGTCAACCTCCACTTCTCCCTCCTGCCGCGCTGGCGGGGAGCCGCCCCGGTCCAGCACGCGATCCGTGCCGGGGACGCGGTGACCGGCGTCACGGCGTTCCGGCTGGACGCGGGCATGGACACGGGGCCCGTGCTGCGCAGCCTCGAGCGTCCCATCAGCGACCGCATCGACGCGGGAGCGCTGCTCGCGCAGCTCGCGGTCGAGGGGGCGCCGGTGCTGGCCGAGGCCCTGCTCGCCGTCGCGAACGGCGAGCCCGGGACCCCGCAGCCGGTGGACGGGGCGACGCTCGCGCCGCGCATCGGCGCAGCGGACGCGGTCGTCGACTGGCGGCGTCCGGCCTGCGAGGTCGCCGCTCACGTGCGCAGCGTCACGCCGCGCCCCGGCGCCTCGACGACGCTGGCGGGGGAGCCGCTCAAGATCGCCGGCGCGCTGCTGGTGCGGCCCTCACCCGACGTGCTGCCGGACGTTCCCGCTGACGACATCCAGCCGGGCACCGTGGTGCGCGTCGACGGCGAGGGCATCGTCGTGCGCTGTGGCGACGGCCTCGTGCACATCGCGAGGCTGCAGCTGCCAGGGCGAGCATGGACCGCGGCAGCCGACCTGGTGCGTGGACGTCGGCTCGCGGTGGGCATGGTCCTCGGGACCGTGACCCCGTCCACCTAGACTGCGAGTCACGCGGCCGCCGCAGGCGTGCGCCCGTGTGCGTTCCGAGCGGCGATGAGGAGACGACGTGCACACGCCAGAGATCCTGCCGTCGATCCTCGCCTGTGACCTCGCGCGTCTCGCGGACGAGGTCGCACGGCTCGGCCCCACGGTCCGCACGCTCCACTACGACGTGATGGACGGCCGCTACGTGCCCAACATCTCGTTCGGACAGCCGGTGCTGCGCTCGCTGCGGTCGGCATGGGACGGCGACCTCGACGTCCACCTCATGATCGTCGACCCGTCGCGCTACGCGTCGCAGTTCGCGCAGGCAGGTGCGACGTCGGTCGCCTTCCATCCCGAGGTCGAGGACGACCCGAGCGCGCTGGTCCGCGAGCTGCGTGCGGCCGGCGTGCGCGTGGGTGTCGGCGTGCGTCCGGAGCACACCCTCGACAGCGTCGAGCACCTGCTCCCGGAGATCGACGTCCTCCTGCTCATGACCGTCAACCCCGGCTTCGCCGGGCAGGCGTTCCTCACCGACGTCCTCCCGAAGATCACCGAGGCCTACGAGCGACGGGCCGCTGACGGACTCGGCTTCCGCATCCAGGTCGATGGGGGGGTGACCGCCGACACGATCGGACCGGCCGCCGCCGCCGGCGCGGACTGGTTCGTCGCCGGCACGTCCGTGTTCGCGGCGCCGGATCCGGCTGCGGCGTCCGAGGCGCTCCTGCAGCTCGCGGGCGAGTCGCTGCGCAGCGCCTGAGGCGCCGTCCGAGACGCGGCGGCTGGGCACCGGACCACCCCGGGGAGCTCCGGACGCCGGGGGTACCATCGCGGGTCGTCCGTACGCGTCCTCTGTCCGTCCCCTGACTGCCCCCGTCCACCTTCGTCCAGCACCGAGGCCCCGTGGTCCCCGTCACGGCACCCAGCGCCCTCCTCCCGCAGGAGCTCTACGAGCGTGCGCTGCGCGTGGGGCGGTCGGCCGCAGGGACCACGGGACCGAATCCGCCGGTCGGTTGCGTCATCGTCCGCGACGGTGAGGTCGTCGGCGAGGGTGCGACCGCTCCCGCGGGTGGCCCGCATGCGGAGGTCGTGGCACTCGCTGCGGCGGGGGCAGCCACCCGAGGTGCGACCGCGATCGTCACGCTCGAGCCGTGCGCGCACACGGGGCGCACGCCGCCCTGCACGGCTGCGCTGCTCGCGGCCGGCGTGGTCGAGGTCCACGTCCTGCTGCGCGACCCCGATCCCGTCGCCTCCGGTGGTCTCGAGGTCCTCGCAGCGCAGGGCGTGCGCGCCATCGACGCCGGCGCCCTCCGCACCACCTTCGCCGATGCTGCGGCGCACGACCTGCGCGGCTTCCTCGCGCGCGTACGCCATGGACGACCGCACGTGACGCTCAAGCTCGCCCAGGACCCGGACGGCCGGACGGTCCCGCCCCAGGGCGGGTACCTGACCGGGCCTGCGGCTCGCACCCGTGTGCATGCGGCGCGACGGCAGTCCGACGCGGTGCTCGTCGGCTCCGGCACCGTCGCGGCCGACGACCCTCAGCTCGACGTCCGACTCGTGGCCGCCCACCCCGACCGGCAGCCACGACCGGTCATCCTGGCCTCGTCGGCGGACGTCAAGGCCACCGCACGGTCCGTGCGTCACGGCACGATCGTGATCGTCGGATCAGACGCACCGCCGCAGCGTTGCGCGGCGCTCGTGGCTGCGGGGGCGGAGGTCGTCACGGTCGCACGCGACCGTGCGGCCGATGGACTCGACGTCCGAGCGGCGCTCGCCGCCCTGCTCGACCGGCGCATCCTCACGGTGCTCGCGGAGCCCGGACCACGGCTCGCCCGCACGATGCTCGAAGCTGGCGTCGTCGACGTCGTCGAGCTGCACGTCGCCGGTGGCGCGCGTACGACGCGGCCGCTGCATCCGGCCCTCCCGGAGCTCGCCGCACTCGTCGCTCACGGCGCACCCGGTGTCGAACGCAGCGAGACCGAGGACGGCGACATCGTGCTGCGCAAGGACCTGTCACAGGTCGGAGCGCACGGGCTCGGAGAGGTGGCCTGATGTTCACCGGGCTCATCGAGGAGGTCGGGACCGTGCGCAGCGTCGCCGTCGATGGCGAGCGAGCGCGACTCGTCATCGACGCGACGCTCGTGACCGACGGACTCCCGCTCGGGGCATCGGTCGCAGTCGACGGCGCGTGCGTGACCGCGACGGACGTGACCGACACGGGGTTCGCGGTCGACCTCATGCGTGAGACGCTGCGGGTCACCTCGCTCGGTCACCTCGCGGTCGGGACACGCGTCAACCTCGAGCGTGCGCTGCGCGTCGGCGACCGTCTGGGCGGTCACCTCGTCCAGGGTCACGTCGACGGGATCGGCGAGGTCATCGACGTCGCGGAGGTGCCCGGCACGCGCACCGTGCGCCTGCGCATCCCGGTCGACCTCACCCGCTACCTCGTGCGCAAGGGTTCGCTGTGCGTCGCAGGGGTCAGTCTCACCGTCGGTGACATCGACGCGGACGTCGTCACGCTCGGACTGATCCCTCACACGCTCGCCTGGACGAACCTCGGCGATCTGGAGCCGAGCAGCAGGGTCAACCTGGAGGTCGACGTGGTCGCGAAGTACGTGGAACGCATGCTGCCGGATCGGGCGCAGGCATGAGCCTCGCGAGCATCGATGAGGCCATCGCCGTCATCGCAGCCGGCGGCATGGTCATCGTCGTCGACGATGATGACCGTGAGAACGAGGGCGACCTCGTGATGGCGGCGGACGCGGCGGACGCGGCTGCGCTGGCCTTCATGGTGAACCACACGAGCGGGGTCATCTGCGTCCCGATGCTCGGTGAGGACCTCCAGCGCCTCGAGATCCCGATGATGGTCGTGCGCAACGAGGATCCGAAGGGCACGGCGTACACGGTGTCGGTCGACGCACGGGAGGGCGTGAGCACGGGCATCTCAGCGGCCGACCGGGCACGGACCATCCAGGTCCTCGCGGACCGTGAGGCAGGCCCCTCGGACGTCGGTCGTCCCGGTCACGTGTTCCCGCTGCGCTACCAGCCGGGCGGGGTGCTGCGCCGGCCCGGGCACACCGAGGCGGCTGTGGACCTCGCGCGCCTCGCGGGACGTGGCGACAGCGGCGTGATCGCCGAGCTCGTGAACGCCGACGGCACGATGCAGCGGCGACCCGACCTCGAGCGCTTCGCCGAGGAGCACGGCCTGCTCATCGTCTCCATCGCCGACCTGATCGCGCACCGGCGTCGCACCGAGTCGATCGTCGAGCGCGTCGTCGAGACCGTCATCCCGACGCCCTACGGCGAGTGGCGTGCCATCGGCTACCGGTCGAACGTGGACGAGCACGACCATGTCGCGCTCGTGCTCGGCGAACCGTCGGAGCGGGACGAGGTCCTCGTCCGCATGCACTCCGAGTGCCTGACCGGCGACGTCTTCCGATCGTTGCGCTGCGACTGCGGTGCCCAGCTCGATCTCGCCATGTCGCGCATCGCGGACGCAGGCGCCGGCGTCATCGTCTACCTGCGGGGTCATGAGGGGCGCGGTATCGGTCTGCTCGACAAGCTGCGCGCCTACAGCCTGCAGGACGGTGGTGCCGACACGGTCGATGCGAACCTGCGGCTGGGCCTTCCGGCGGACTCGCGCGACTACGGCACCGGCGCCTCGATCCTCGTCGACCTCGGACTGCGCAGCGTCCGCCTGCTCACGAACAACCCCGTGAAGCGGGCTGCGCTGGGCGGCTTCGGCCTCGTCGTCGTCGGTCGGGAACCGCTCGAGGTCGCACCCAACGAGCGCAACGCGGCCTACCTCAGCACCAAGGCCGAGCGCTTCGGTCACGAGCTCGGCGACGCTGTCGACGCGCCGGTGTCCACCGGCGTGGGGGACATCGCCGCGCAGGAGGCGGTCGGGGCGCGGCGTGTCCGTCGCGTCGGGCGACGGGGACTCGCGATGGCGCCACCGGACGCGCCCTCGAGCGCGACGCCGCGTGTCGGGAGGTCAGAGCGATGAGCGGCGCTGCGGAGCTCGGTGAGCGGCTGGCGGCCGACGGGATGCCGGTGGCGGTGGTCGCCGCACGGTTCAACGAGGACATCGTCGGTCGGCTGGTCGAGGGGGCGCGCGACGAGCTCGCGCGTCACGGCTGCGAGGTCAGCGCCACGATCTGGGTCCCGGGTGCGTTCGAGATCCCTGTGGTCGCAGCGCGGCTCGCCGGATCCGGGGCCTACGAGGCCGTGATCACCCTGGCGTGCGTCATCCGTGGTGGGACGCCGCACTTCGAGTACGTGTGCTCGGCGGTCACCGTCGGCTGCGAGGCGGTCGCGCGCACGAGCGGCGTGCCCGTCGGCTTCGGCGTGCTCACCGTCGACGACCGAGAGCAGGCGCTCGCACGAGCACGCGGCAGCGAGGGTGACAAGGGTGCGGAGGCCGCGCAGGCGGCGGTCGCCACCGCGCTGGTCCTGCGTTCGCTGTGAGCACCCCGACGCCACGGGCAGCGGCCGTCGCCGCCGAGCAGGCGCACCTCGACCGGGTCCATCGGCGTGTCGCACTGCTGCGACGCCAGGCCGAGGTACGCCTGGCGGAGTCCAGCGGGAGCCGGCTCGGATCGACGTTCTCGGCGCAGTTCGAGCGTGACGTGGTCTCGCACCATCAGGCGGCCCGCGTCGCACGCTTCACGATCGGCGATCGCGAGGCGCTGCTGTTCGGCCGACTCGACCTCGGCGACGGCGACTCGCTGCCGATCGGGCGGGTGTCGGTCATGGACGCCGACGACGTCCTCCTGGTCGACTGGCGCGCACCGGCCGCCGCCCCGTTCTATCGCGCGACGGCCGCGCAGCCGGAGGGTGTCGCACGCCGCCGCACCATCCTCGTCGACGGCCCCACCGTCGTCGACGTCATGGACGAGCTGGTCGACACGGCCGCCGCAGATCGGCTCGGCCTCGAGGCGACCACCGGGCAGGGTGCGCTCCTCTCGGCACTCGAGCGCACGCACGGGGAGGGGATGCGCGACATCGTCGCGACCATCCAGCGCGACCAGGACCGGATCATCCGGGCACCCGCGACGGGCACGCTCATCGTCACCGGTGGGCCCGGGACCGGCAAGACCGTCGTGGCGCTGCACCGGGTCGCCTACCTGCTCTACGCCGACCGCGAGCGCTACGAGAACCGCGGGGTGCTCGTCGTCGGGCCGTCGCGCACGTTCACGGACTACACGCGCCGCGTCCTGCCCTCGCTCGGCGAGGACCGCGTCGTCCAGCGGCCCCTCGAGGCGCTGGCGCCACCGGGCGTGGACGTGCACGGTTGGGATGCGCCCGAGGTCGCCGACGTCAAGGGACATCCGCGCATGGTCGAGGTGTGCCGCCGCCTGCTGCTGGCTGCCTTGCCGCCGATGCCCGACAACGTCCGCTTCACCGTCTCGGGGACGGCTGCCGAGATCGACCGCGCGTCGCTCGACGCGATCCGGCAGCGCCTGCTCGCGCGCGTCGACCCCGCACGTCCCGTCACGCGCTACCACGCACGCAGCGCTGTCGCCGTCGAGCAGCTGCTCACCGCGCTGCGCGTCTCCTGGGAGCGACGTCGCGCATCGCAGCCCGTCGCGAGCGCGGAGCCGACCAACGAGCAGTTCCGCGACATCGCGCTCGAGGCGCCCGAGGTGCGCATGCTCCTGCATGCGTTCTGGCCGCAGCTCGATGCCGTCACGGTGCTCGGCGCCTATGCGCGTGGCGAGCGACGGCTCGAGGACGCGGTCGCCGACCTGCTCTCGCCTCAGGACGCCGTTCTCGTGCACCGTGCGTGGGACGCGGCGAACGGTTGGACGGTCGAGGACGTGGCGCTGCTCGACGAGCTCGACGCGCTGCTGGGGGACGTCGATCCGGCGCCGCAGCGGGGCGAGGACGACGGGCCGTCCCTGCCTGACGTCGAGGGTCGCTGGTACGCGGACTTCGCACACGTCGTGGTCGACGAGGCCCAGGACCTGTCTCCGATGCAGTGGCGTGCGGTCGTGCGTCGCGGTCCCTACGCGTCGTGGACGGTGGTCGGCGATCTCGCCCAGCGCGCACGCAACACGCCGCCACGCAGCTGGCAGGAGGTCGCCGAGATCATCGGTCGACGTCAGGTCGTGATCGAGGAGCTCGCGACGAACTACCGCACACCCACCGAGCTCGCACCACTGGCTCGCCGCGCGCTCGAGCTCGCCGGGCATGACCCCGACGCATTCCCGGAGACGGTGCGATCGAACGGGCGCGCTCCCGTGCTGCTCGTCGACGACGACCCGCTCGGAGCAGGGATCCGCGACGCGCTCGAGCGGATCGCGGCGGCGGTTCAGGCGGGCACCGTCGGGATCGTCGTCCCTGCCGATCGCATCGACGAGGTCCGTGGCGCCATCGAGGCGTGGGTGGACGAGTCCGAGGCTGCGGCCGACGTCCGTGTGCTCGACGCTCGGCGCGTCAAGGGACTGGAGTTCGACGACCTCATCGTCGCCGCACCCGAGCAGATCCTCGGGGCGTCAGCGCTCGGTGCGCACGACCTCTACGTCGCGCTCACGCGCGCGACGCGGTCGCTGCACGTCGTGACCGCGCAGCCGCAGCTCGACGTGCTCAGCGTGCTGGAGCGTGCGACGGCGAGCTGAGCGTCAGCGAGCGCGGCGAGACGACGAGCACCGAGGCGCAGCCGTGAGGCGGATCAGAGCCTGCAGGCGAGGATGTCGAACACGATCACGCCACGTGCACCGAGCGCCTGCAGCCGGTCCATGATCGCGTGCGCGTCACGGCGGGGGACCATCGAGCGCACCGCGACCCAGGCCGGGTCCTGCAACGGGCTGATCGTGGGCGACTCGATGCCTGGGGTGATCGTGCAGGCCTCGTCGAGCGCCTCGCGACGGATGTCGTACTCCACCATGACGTAACGGCGCGCGATGATGACGCCGTTGAGCCGGCGCAGCAGCAGCTCGACCCCGGCGGAGGGAGTGTCGACGTCGCGCGCGATGAGGACCGCTTCGGACTCGAGCAGCGGCTCACCGACGATCACGAGCCCGGCCTGACGCAGGGTGGTCCCTGAGGAGACGACGTCCGCGACGACCTCGGCGACACCGAGGCGGATCGCGGTCTCGACCGCACCGTCGAGCCGGACGATGTCGGCGCTGACACCGCGCTGTGCGAGGTCGCGCGCGACGAGGCCCGGATACGAGGTCGCGATGCGGCGACCGTCGAGGTCGTCGAGCGAGGCGAGCGTGCCGTGCTCGGCCGCGTAGCGGAACGTGGCGCGGCCGAAGTCGAGTGGGAGGATCTCCTGGGCGAGCACGCCGCCGTCGAGCAGCAGGTCACGGCCGGTGATGCCGACCTCGACCTGACCCTCCGCCACGTAGGTCGCGATGTCGCGTGGGCGCAGGTAGAAGAACTCGACCTCGTTCTCAGGGTCGATGAGGACCAGGTCGCGCGCGTCGCTGCGCTGGCGGTACCCGGCCTCGCGGAGCATGACGGCCGCCGGCTCGGACAGCGTGCCCTTGTTGGGCAGACCGATGCGCAGCATGGGTGCTCCTGGTCCAGCGGGGGTCGCAGTCGTGGTGAGTGCTGTGGTGTGGATCAGAGGTGATCGTAGACGCGCTCGAGGTCGACCCCGCGAGCCGCCAGCAGGACCAGCACCTGGTAGAGCAGCTGCGACGCCTCGACGGCGGTGCGCTCCTCGCCCTCGTGCTCCGCGGCCATCCACAGCTCGGCGGCCTCCTCGACGACCTTCTTGCCGATCGCGTGCACTCCAGCGTCGAGCGCGACGACGGTGGACGAGCCCTCGGGTCGGGTCCGAGCCCGCTCGAGGATCTCGGCGTTGAGCATGTCGAGCGTCTTCACCGTCCGCCTCCGTGCTGGAAGTCTGTGCTCCCGCGTGGTCCACCGGACCTCGTCGAGCCCGTGCGGCGAAGGGTAGGCGGTCGCGGTCGGTAGCCTCGGGTCCTGACCTCGACAGGTCACCGACAGCGTCCGAGGAGTGACGACGATGGCAGCGGACAGGGGACCGGGTGTCCCGAGCGAGGCCGAGCTGGAACAGATGCTCGTCCAGATGCGCGAGGCGCCGGCCGAGCAGGTCCTCGTCGAGGTCGTCAATGTCCTGCTCCAGGCGGCCCAGGTCAAGCTCGGTCGTCCTGATGCGCGTCTGCTGATCGACGCGGTCGCTGCCGTGGCCCAGGCGGCGGCGGGACGTGCCGACGCGGCGCTGCTGGGGCAGGTCGGTGAGGCCGTGACGCAGCTGCGTCTGGCTCAGGTCGAGGCCGAGGGTGACGCCCAGGCCCCTGCAGGTACTTCGGGGACGACGTCGAGCCCCGTGCCAGGGGCGTCTGCGGCACCGGCGGGCCGGCCCGCGGGTCCTGCTCCGGGTCCGACCGCGGGCCCGCCGCCCGAGGCCCCACCTGCGGGTTCGCGCCTGTGGGTCCCCGGCCGCTGAGCTCGATCGGAGCCCGCTCCGACGCATCAAGGATGCGCGAGGGCCGTCCGCGGGCGGCCTGATAGCCTTCCGGGTCAGAGACCGTGGTGCTGCGCGCCTTGCGCAGTGGTCACGGTCCAGCTGCGGGGCGCGAGCCCCGTGACGAAGCGGCCTCACGGCCCACCTGCCAGGACATCCTCGGCGGGTCGCGCGCCCCTCGCGTGCGTCTCGTCCGGCGGCCTTCGGTCGTCGGTCCTCGGTCGGTGTGCCATGCGGCCTGCGCCCACTCGGCGCAACGACGAGGAGACGACGAGCATCGACGAGCAGCAGCGCCGGATCAACGCCGAGATCAAGGTCCCCCGAGTCCGTCTGGTCGACGCGGACGCGACCCAGGTCGGCATCGTGCCCCTCGCGCAGGCACTCCGCCGCGCGCGTGAGCAGGACCTCGACCTCGTCGAGGTCGCTGCCCAGGCCGACCCACCCGTCTGTCGCATCATGGACTGGGGCAAGCACCGCTACGAGCAGGAGCAGAAGGACAAGGACGCCCGGAAGCGTCAGAACCGCATCACGGTCAAGGAGATCAAGATGCGGCCGAAGATCTCGGGCAACGACTACGGGACCAAGGCGGGTCACGTGCGTCGCTTCCTCGAGGAGGGCTCGAAGGTGCGCGCCTCGATCATGTTCCGTGGTCGTGAGATGGCGCACACCGAGCTCGGCCTCGTGCTCCTCCAGCGACTCGCGGAGGACATGGGGGAGCTCGCGACCGTCGAGGCGGAGCCGAAGGTCGATGGCCGCAACATGGTCATGGTCCTCGCGCCGCACAAGAGCCGTGCGCGCGTCGCACCGACGTCGACGCTCGGTGGCACGACGGATGACGATCTGCTGACGGGGCTGCTCGGCACTCCGGCCGCTCCCGAGGCGCCGGACGACGTGATCGACAGCATCGAGGTCGAGACCACTGAGGGGGACGCGGAGCAGGTCGAGGCCTGAGCGAGCGGAACGAATGCCGGACGCACCAACACCGGCCTGACATGGACAGGGATGGATATGCCGAAGCAGAAGACCCACAGCGGTGCGAAGCGTCGCTTCCGCATCACGCGCAAGGGCAAGGTCATGAGTGGACAGCGCAACCGTGCGCATCTGCTCGAGGGCAAGAGTGCCTCGCGTCGCCGCCGCCTCGCGGGGGACCGCGCGGTATCAGCACCCGATGCCAAGCGCATCAAGCGCCTGCTCAACCGCTGACCGCGGGGCACCGTCCCTCCCGGGATTCAGCACCACGCTCAGCAGCACGACGACGACACGACGCCGGCACGCCGGCATGAGGTGAGAACATGGCAAGGGTCAAGCGCAGCGTCAACGCCAAGAAGAGCCACAAGGCGATCATGGATCGCGCGAAGGGCTTCCGCGGCGCGCGGAGCCGGCGCTTCCGCGTCGCCAAGGAGGCGGTGCACCACGCGGAGCGTTATGCCTACCGCGACCGGCGCGCGAAGAAGGGCGAGATGCGGCGCCTGTGGATCGCCCGGATCAACGCGGCGGCCCGGCAGGAGGGGCTGAGCTACAACCGCCTCATGCACGGACTGCGTCTCGCGGGTGTCGAGGTCGATCGCAAGAACCTGGCGGACATCGCGGTCCGGGATGACGCAGCGTTCCGCGCCCTCGCGCAGCAGGCACGGGAGGCGCTGGAGCAGGTCGCGGCCTGAGCGCGGACGACGCACTCCTGGAGTCCCCACGCAACCCGCGCATCGCGGCGGCGGCGGCGCTGCACGATGCGCGCACGCGGCGTCGCGAGGGTCTGCACCTGGCCGAGGGGCTACGCGTCTGCGGCGAGGCGCTCGCCGCTGGCGAGGTCGTCGAGCTGTTCCACACACCGGAGCACGACGGCCTTGCGGTGCAGTGGACAGGCGCCCGGCGCGTGACGCGGGTCGACGTCCGCGTCATGGCGCGGCTCTCCGATCAGCCCACACCGCCCGGCATCCTCGCTGTCGTCCGGACTCCTGACCTCTCCGCGACGCCATCCGCCGACGGTTCGTTCCTCGTCCTCGACGGAGTGTCGGACCCGGGCAACGTCGGGACGCTCATCCGTACGGCGACGGCGCTGGGTGTCGGGGTCGTGTCGATCGGTGGCGCCGATCCGTTCGGTCCGAAGGCGGTCCGAGCGTCCGCAGGGACCTGCTACCGCGCGCGGATCCACCGAGCGGAGGCGCTCGTCGATGTCGCCGGCGCGCTGCGTGCCGGCGGTCGGCCGCTTCTCGGGCTCGCAGCCGAGGGCGAGCGGACCCTGCATGACGTGGCAGAGAGCATCCGGGGCACCGGATTCGTCCTGGTCGTCGGCGCGGAACCGGACGGGATCGCAGCTGGCGCGCGGGCGGCCCTCGACGGGCTCGTGCGCATCCCGATGCAGGGCGACGTCGAGTCGCTCAACGTCGCCGCCGCGGGTGCCATCGCCCTGCACACGTTGAGTGGACGATGACCGGCGACTGACCCGCGCGGTCTACGCTCCCGGTCCGACGCTGCCCCCGCGGCGTCATGATGCCGCACGGAGGTCCCGTGGACGCGAGCGAGGTGGATGCGCTGCGGATCGCAGCCCTGGCCGCGTTCTCGGCCGCCACGGACAGCGGCGACCTCGAGCAGGCACGCATCGATCATCTCGGGCGCCGTTCGCCGCTCGCGCTCGCCCAGAAGCAGCTCGGCGGGCTGACCGACGAGGAGAGGCGCCGGGTCGGTGCGCTGCTCAACGAGCTCAAGACCGCCATCACGGAGGCCTTCGACGCCCGTCACCTCGAGCTCGGGAGCGTCGAGCTCTCACAGCGTCTCGCGTCCGAGCGCCTCGACCTGACCGGGCCGGCGCGGCGCATCCGGCCGGGCCGTCCGCATCTGCTCACGCAGGTCGAGGCCGAGATCGTCGACGTCTTCCTCGGTATGGGCTTCAGCGTCGCCGAGGGGCCCGAGGTCGAGAGTGGCCGCTTCAACTTCGACCTGCTCAACATCCCGCCCGACCACCCGGCACGCGGGACGATGGACACCATCTACGTCGATGAGGACGCGGACATCGTCCTGCGGACCCACACCTCGCCGGTGCAGGTCCGCACCATGCTCGCCCAGCAGCCGCCGATCGCCGTCGTCTGCCCCGGGCGCGTCTACCGCGCCGATGCGGTCGATGCGACGCACTCGCCGGTGTTCACGCAGGTCGAGGGACTGCTCGTCGCCGAGGGCATCACGATGGCCCACCTCCGCGGGACGCTGCTCGCCTTCGCCAAGGCGCTGTTCGGTGACGACCGTGAGGTGCGGCTGCGGCCCTCGTTCTTCCCCTTCACCGAGCCGTCCGCCGAGGTGGACGTGTCGTTCGAGAGCGCGTCGGGCTGGCTCGAGATCCTCGGCTCCGGGATGGTCGATCCGGCCGTGCTCGCCGGCTGCGGCATCGACCCCGAGCGCTACTCCGGCTTCGCGTTCGGCATCGGCGTCGAGCGCGTCGCCATGCTCCGGCACGGCGTGGCCGACATCCGTGACCTCTACGACGCGGACGCACGCTTCCTGGCGGCCTTCTGATGCGGCTACCCCTGTCCTGGCTCACGTCGATGGTCGATGTCGACCTTCCGCTCTCGGACCTCGTCGAGCGCTTGAGCGCATCCGGTCTCGAGGTCGAGGGGGTCACCACGCCGGGTGGCGGGGTCGCCGGCGTGCGGACCGCCCGAGTCCTGCATCACGAGCCCCATCCGGACGCGGACACGCTGCGCCTCGTCGACGTGACCGGCCCCGACGGCGACGGCCAGGTGCGCGTCGTGTGCGGCGCGGCGAACTTCGACGTCGGCGACGTGGTCCTGCACGCGGCCGTCGGTGCGAGCATCCCGGGGATGACGCTCGAGGCGCGCACGATCCGTGGGCAGGTCTCCAACGGGATGCTCGCCTCAGCCCGCGAGCTCGGACTCGGCGACGACCACACCGGGATCCTCGTCCTCGGGGCGGACGTCCCGCTCGGTGCCCTGCTCGACGAACTGGTCCCGATCGGTGAGCCGGTCATCGAGATCGCCGTCCAGCCCGACCGTGGCGACCATCTGTCCATCCGCGGCGTCGCGCGCGAACTCGCCGCGCTGCTCGACACGTCGCTGCGCGGAACGCTCGATCTTGCGGCCCGGCCCTCAGCTGCGGGTGCGGACGTGAGCCTGGAGACGGACGCCGTCGGTGCGTTCATCGCATGGACGCTGGAGGGCGTCGCCGTGCGCCGCTCGCCGCTGTGGCTGCGCACGCGGCTCGCACAGTGCGGCGTCCGGGCCATCGACGGGGTCGTCGACGTCACCAACTACGTGATGCTCGAGCTCGGCCAGCCGCTGCACGCGTTCGATCTCGACCGTGTCGCAGGTGGACGGCTGCGCGTGTGTGCGGCCGCCGGTGGCGAGCAGCTGCGCACGCTCGACGGCGTCGACCGCACGCTCGTCGCGGACGACCTCGTCATCCACGACGCGGAGGGTCCCGCGTCGCTGGCCGGCGTCATGGGTGGCGAGCGCACCGAGGTGCATGCCGGGACGACACGCATCCTCCTGGAGGGCGCGGTCTGGGAGCCGGCATCGATCCGTCGCACCTCGCGCCGCCTCGGCCTCGTCAGCGAGGCGAGCACGCGGTTCGAACGTCGCGTCGACCCTGAGGCGGCGGCGGAGGCGGTCGCACGGGCCGCTGAGCTCATGCGGGTCACGGCCGACGCGCGCGCGACCGCCGCGACCAGCGTGGCGGGCACGACGGGCGCCTGGCTGGCACGTCCGCGCGTCGTGGCGTCCGCCGGCCGCATCGCGTCGCTGCTCGCGCTGGACCTCGATGCGGACGCGCAGGCGGGACTGCTGCGCCGAGCCGGCTGCGAGGTCGTGGTCGAGGGCGGATCCCTGGACGTGCTGCCACCGTCCTGGCGCGGTGACCTCGAGCGGCCCGCCGACCTCGCTGAGGAGGTCGCACGACTGCACGGCTTCGCACACATCCCGGCCGAACTGCCGCCGCTCGTCGCGCGTGGCGGTCGATCACCGTTGCAACGTCTCGAGCAGTCGCTGCGCGTGGCGGTGCTCGCGCACGGCTTCGACGAGATCGTGACGCGTCCGTTCGTGGGGACGGACGCGACGGCGGGCGTGCTGCCCTCACACGGCCGTGTGCGCCTCGCCAACCCGCTCGCACAGGACGCGGCGGCCATGCGTCCGGGGCTTCTCGACGGGCTGCTGGCCACGCTGCGCCGCAACCGAGGACAGGGCCGCGCGGGGATGGCGGTCATGGAGCTCGGGCGCATCCACCGGCCCGTCGACGATCTCCTCGGGTCGGCGCTCGATGGGCTGCTGGGGGAGGGCTGGCGCTGGCAGGGGCCCGACGGTCAGGCGCTCCCGCTCCAACCGCGCGCGCTCGGTCTGGCCGCGTTCGGCGCGCGCATGGGGCCGGGCTGGCTGGACGAGCGGTCGGGTTGGCAGGTCGAGGACGTCCTCGCGGCGATCGATGAGGTCGCCCGGCGGGCCGACGTCGGTCCGCTCGCGCGCCGACCGATCGAGCGTGACGGCTGGCATCCGGGTCGCACCGTCGCCCTCCTGCTCCACGGTGTCGAGGTCGGGATCGCCGGCCAGCTGCACCCGCAGGCCAGCGAGGCGTGGGACCTGCCTGAACCGGTCGTGGCCGGCGAGCTGCTGCTCGAGGTCCTCCTGCAGCCCCGCAGCGACGCCGCGGCCGAGGCTGCGGCGGCGCCGCGTCTGGTCCGCCACCCGGCCGTCGTCGTCGATGTCGCCGTCGTCGCCCCTGATGTCTGCTCCGTCGCGGAGATCGTCGAGGTCCTGCGCGGATCCGCCGGTGCCCTGCTCGACGAGATCCGGTGGTTCGACGAGTTCCGGGGCGCGCAGCTGCCCGACGGGCACCGCAGCGTCGCGTTCCGGCTGCGGCTGCAGGATCCGGACCGGCAGCTGAGCGACACCGATGCGGATGACGTCCTGGCGCGCATCGGGGCCGCAGTCAGCGCCATCGGCGCGTCCCTCCGCACCTGAGACCACCAGACTTGCGGAAATCCGCATCTCGGTGCATACTTCCGCATCGCGCCGACCGGCGCTCGGAGGTGTGCCGTGCCCAGCATCGCGATCGTCGGGGCGTCGGGATATGGCGGGACCGAGCTGCTCCGACTGCTCCACCGGCATCCCAGCCTCGACATCCACCTCGTCGCCGCCGCAGCGTCCGCCGGTGCACCCGTCCGGACGGCCGCACCGAACATCCCTGACCGTGCCGGTGGCGGCGAGCTGCTCGACACCGTCGATGTCGAGGGCCTGGCCCGGGCGGACGTCGTCGTGCTCGGCACGCCCGACGAGGTCTCGCTCGAGCTCGCACCGGCGCTGCTCGCCGCAGGCACGCGCGTCGTCGACCTCTCAGGAGGCTTCCGTCTCGACGCTGCCACGTTCCGCACGTGGTACGGCCACGAGCACACCGCGCCGGTGCACGCGATGGATGGGACGGACCCCGCCGTCTACGGACTCACCGAGCATGCGCGCGAGAGCATCGCGGCGGCCCGTCTCGTGGCGAACCCCGGCTGCTACCCGACGGCCACGCTGCTGGGGCTCATTCCGCTGCGCGAACTGCTCGAACCCGCTGGCATCGTCGTCAACGCCATGAGCGGGACATCGGGCGCCGGACGCTCGTCGCGCGACACGCTCCAGGCCTCCGTCGTGCACGGCGACGTCGTCGCCTACGGCGCGCCCTCGCATCGCCACACGGTCGAGATCGAGACCCACGGGGCCCCCGGCGGCATGAGCGCACCGATCGTGTTCACGCCGCACCTCGTGCCGATGTCACGCGGGATCCTCGCGACCATCTCCGCCGCCCTGAGGCCCGGCGTGGGCCAGGCCGACGTCGACGCGACGCTGGCCGACGCCTACGGCAGCGAGGCGTTCGTGCACGTGCTGCCGGTCGGTGAGTTCCCGCGCACCAAATCGGTGCACGGCGCGAACAGCTGCCTGCTCTCGGCCATCGTCGACGAGCGGACGGGTCGGGTGCTCGTGACCAGCGTGATCGACAACCTCGTCAAGGGCGCTGCCGGCCAGGCGCTGCAGAACGTCAACGTCATGCTGGGTCTCGACGAGGCCGCCGGACTCGACGTCATCGGCGTCTACCCATGAACGCCGGTGTGCCCGGGCAGGGCTGGACGGGGCAGGGCTGGACGGGGCATGCGGTCGCGTCGGACGTCACCCTGGAAGCGATCGAGGACGGTCTGGCCGCGGTGGGCGGGGTCGCCTTCGCCGCGCTCGCTGTCGGCGTCCGTGACAGTGCCCACCGCGACCCCAGCGCGCCTGATCTCGCGCTGCTCGACGTCGGACGGGCGGTGCCGGCTGCGATCGTGACCACGACGAACCGTGTCCGAGCGGCACCCTGCATCGTCGGTGTCGACCACGTCAGCTCCGGACCGATCAGGGCGGTCGTCGTCAACAGCGGGAACGCCAACGCGTGCACCGGCCCGCAGGGGCTCATCGATGCGCGCGCGATGACCGCGGGAGTGGCGTCGGCGCTCGGCTGCGACCCCCAGGCGGTCGTCCCGATGTCCACCGGCGTCATCGGTGTGCCGCTCCCCGTCGAGCGCATCGTCGCCGGTATGCCCGCACTGGTCGCTGGGTTGCGGTCCGGCGCCACGGCTGCGGGCGAGCTCGCTCGCGCGATGATGACGACGGACACGCGCCCGAAGCAGTCCGCCGTCCGGGTGAGCACGCAGGGAGCATCTGCGGTCGTCGCCGGCGTGGCCAAGGGCGCGGGCATGATCGAGCCGGCGATGGCGACCATGCTGAGCATCATCGTCACCGACGCCCAGCTGGACGCCGACACTGCCGCGGACGTGCTGCGCGAGGTCGTCGAGCGCACCTTCAACCGCATCAGCGTCGACAGCTGTGGGTCGACGAACGACACCGTGGTGCTGCTCGCGACCGGCGATGCGGGGCCGATGCCGCGGCACGCGATCGTCGCGGCGCTCGAGACGGTCGCCGCTCGGCTCGCGCACGACATCGTCACCGACGGCGAGGGCGTGACCCGCGTCGCGCGGTTGCGTATCGGTGGCGCTGCGGACCTCGCGACCGCGACCGCGCTCGGTCGGGCCGTCGCCGCCTCCGCCCTGTTCCGCACCGCGCTTCACGGCAGCGACCCGAACTGGGGGAGGATCCTCGCGGCGATGGGGACCTCGAGCGCACCCTTCGACCCCGATCGGGTCGCGGTCCGCTTCGGGCCCGTCGTGGTGTGCCGCGACGGCGGGGCGGTGCCCTACGACCTTCCGGCCGCCGTCGCGGTGCTGCGGGAGGCGGAGGTCGACATCGACGTCGACCTGCACCTGGGCGAGGCTGAGGCGGTGTTCCTGGTCGCCGACCTGTCGGCCGGCTACGTGCACGTCAACGCGGAGTACACGACATGAGCGCCTCCCCGACGATCGGTGTGCCCATCATGACGACCTCGCCGGAGTCGACCGAGCGCGCTGAGGTCGCGCAGGGCAAGGCTGCCGTGCTGCGCGAGGCGCTGCCCTGGATCACGCGCTTCCACGGCCAGACCGTCGTCATCAAGTACGGCGGGAACGCGATGATCGACGTCGAGCTCCAGCGCTCGTTCGCCGCTGACGTCGCCCTGCTGCATTTCGTCGGGCTCCGGCCCGTCATCGTCCACGGCGGAGGGCCGCAGATCAGCGAGCTGGCGGCCGCGCGCGGGGTCACCTCGACGTTCATCGGCGGCCTCCGTGTCACCGACGAGGCGATGATCGGCGTCGTGCACGACGCGCTGAGCGGCATCGTCAACCCGGAGGTCGTCGCGCTCATCGAGTCCGCCGGCGCACCGGCGCAGGGGATCATCGGCAGCGAAGGTCCCGTCCTCGTCTGCGAGACCGCCCGCGGTCCGCACGGGGAGGACATCGGACTCGTGGGCGAGGTCGTCGCCGTCGACGTGGCCGCGATCGACGCCGTCCTCGAGGCCGGCCGCGTCCCCGTGATCGCGACGCTGGGCCGCGATGCGCAGGGTCGCGAGCACAACGTCAACGCCGACACGGCAGCAGGTGCTGTCGCCGCCGCACTCGGCGCCAGCAAGCTGGTCGTGCTCACCGACGTTCCCGGCCTGTACCGCGACTACGGCGATGCGGATCGGCAGCAGCTCATCTCCGTGCTCGACGTCGCCGAGCTGGAGCAGATGCTCGCGGCCGACGAGCTGCACGATGGGATGCGGCCCAAGATCCTCGCCGTGCTGCATGCGCTGCGCGGCGGCACGCCGCAGGCGCACATCCTCGATGGCCGCGTGCAGCATGCCGTGCTGATCGAGATCTTCACCGACGAGGGCATCGGCACGATGGTGGGGCGTACCGTCCCACCGAGCCTGGACGCGGGGGGCGACGCATGAGCGGCAGCGTGACACGCACCGACGGACACAGCGGCGAGGCTTGGGTCGCGCTCGCCCGTCAGCGCATCATGCGGACCTATCCCGACACCGACGTCGTCTTCGCGTCCGGGCACGGCTCATGGCTCGTCGACACCGATGGGGAGGAGTGGCTCGACTTCCTCAGCGGCATCGCGGTCGTCGCCCTCGGTCACGCGCATCCGGCCGTGACACGCGCGGTCGCCGAGCAGGCCGCGACGCTCGTGCACACGTCGAACCTGTTCCTCACCACGCCAGCGCTCGAGCTCGCCGAGCGGCTGGCCGTGCTCGCCGGCTGGCCGGACGCACGCGTGTTCTTCGCGCAGTGCGGCGCGACCGCCAACGAAGCTGCCATCAAGCTGGCGCGGCGACACGGCAAGCTCCAGCACCCCGACAAGGTCCGGATCGTGACGCTCGAGGGCAGCTTCCACGGTCGCACGCTCGCGACGCTCGAGGCGACGGGTCAGGCGGGCAAGCACGCTCCGTTCATGCCGCTCGCCGGGTTCGTGGACACGGTCGCCCACGACGATCCGGCGGCGTTGACCGCCGCGGTCGGTGCGGACACGTGCGCGGTCCTGCTCGAGGTCGTCCAGGGTGAGGGCGGGGTGCGTCCACTCGATGCGCAGATGCTGGCGGCCGCACGCGCCGCATGCGATGCGCATGGCGCACTGCTCATGGTCGACGAGGTGCAGACGGGCGTCGGGCGCACCGGCAGCTGGTTCGCGTTCCAGCAGACCGACATCGTCCCCGACGTCATGACGCTCGCCAAGGCCCTGGGCAACGGGCTGCCGATCGGAGCGTGCATCGCCCGTGGACCAGCGGCGGACGCGCTCCAGCCAGGGGAGCACGCGACGACCTTCGGTGGTAATCCCGTCACCGCGGCGGCCGCACTCGCGGTGCTCGACGTCATCGAGTCGGAGGGCATCCTCGGCTCGGTCGCAACGCGGGCCGCGCAGCTCCGCATGGGCTTCGCGGACCTCGCGGCAGCGACGGGCACGGTCCTCGAGGTCCGCGGCGTCGGATTGCTGCTCGGGGTCGTGCTCGCGGCGCCCGTCGCCGCCGACGTGGCACAGCGGTGCCGGGCGGCGCGCCTCGTCGTCAACGCGGTCGCACCGGACGTGCTCCGACTCGCCCCACCGCTCAACGTCAGCATCGAGGAGGTCGACCTCGCGCTCGAGATCCTCGGGACCGCGATCACCGAGGCGTTCACCGCAGCAGGCGTCCCGGCGCCCCACGCGACCGCGAGCCGGACCTCATGAGCGCGCGGTCACTGATCACGACGACCGACCTCAGCCCGCAGGAGACGCTCCTGCTGCTCGATGATGCTGCGGCACTTCGTGAGCAGCGGCGGGAGCTCGTCCTCGGACGCGCCGGTGACGACACCCTGCGCGGGCGGACGGTCGCGCTCGTCTTCGAGAAGCCCTCGACGCGCACGCGGGTGTCGTTCGAGGTCGGTGTGCGGGAGCTCGGTGGCACGCCGCTCCCGCTGTCATCGGCCGATCTCCAGCTCGGGCGCGGTGAGACCGTCGCCGACACCGGCGCGGTCCTCGGGCGATACGTACAGGCGATCGTGATCCGGACCTTCGCGCAGTCACGACTCGAGGAGCTGGCCGCGTCGTCGGGCGTCCCGGTCGTGAACGCGCTCACCGACGAGGAGCATCCGTGCCAGGCGCTGGCGGACCTGCTCACCGTGCGCGACGAGTTCGGTGACTTCTCCGGCCGCACGCTGACCTACGTCGGCGACGGCAACAACGTGGCGCACTCGCTGCTGCTCGCTGGCGCTGCGGTCGGACTCGGCGTCCGGGTCGCGCATCCCGACGGTTACGCACCCGACCCTGCGATCGTCGCGAGGGCGCGCGGCCTGGCTTCGGCCCACGGATCCGAGATCACGGTGACCACCGACGCCCGTGAGGCCGCGTCCGGCTCGCACGTCCTCTACACCGACGTCTGGGCCTCGATGGGACAGGAGTCGGAGTCGCAGGCGCGCGCCGCGGTCTTCGCGCCGTACGCGCTCGACGCGACGCTGCTCGCGCTCGCTGCGGACGATGCCATCGTGCTGCACTGCCTGCCCGCCCACCGCGGCGAGGAGATCGCGGCAGAGGTCATCGACGGCCCGAGGTCACGCGTCTTCGACCAGGCCGAGAACCGCCTGCACGCGCAGAAGGCCGTGCTCGCAGCGCTCGTCGGCGGACGCCCTCTCGGCGCGATCGCCGGCGCCGGATCGGCGGGGACCCCGTGAGCTCGCGCAGCGATCGGCTCGACCTCCTGCGGGCCCTGCTCGCGGATCGCGACCTGCGGACCCACGAGGAGGTCCGGGTGGCGCTCGCCGATGCCGGCCACATGGCGCATGCAGCCACCATCGGCCGCGACCTCGAGGAGCTCGGGGCACGCCGGGTCCGTGGCGCGGACGGTCAGCTCGTCTACCGGGTCGGAGAGCCGCCGCTCGTCCCGAGCGCGCCCCTCGATCTGCTCGACGAGGTGCTGCTCCGGTTCGTCCTGAGCGTCTCGGTCTCGGGCAACATGCTCGTGCTGCGGACCCCTCCGGCCTGTGCGAGTCCTGTCGCGTCTGCCCTGGACACCTCGGGCGGCCCAGCCGTGCTGGGCACGATCGCCGGCGACGACACGGTGCTCGCCGTCATCGCGGCGGACCACGACCCGCTCGCGATCGCCGACACGCTGCAGCGCCGCTCGTCAGCCCTGACCGCCAGGCTGACCGCAAGTGGCACGCTCCTCCCCGCTTCCGCACCATCCGCCGCATCACCCTCCGCACGACCCTCCGCATCGCACGACAGGAGCAACCGATGAGCAAGCCCACCGTCGTCCTCGCCTACTCGGGGGGCCTCGACACCTCCGTCGCGATCCGCTGGCTGCAGGAGAACCGCGGCGTCGACGTCATCGCCCTCGCGATCGACGTCGGCCAGGGCGTCGACGATCTCGACGAGATCCGTCAGCGTGGGCTCGACTGCGGTGCCATCGAGTCGCACGTCGTCGACGCGCGCGAGGAGTTCGCCACCGAGTTCCTCGCACCCGCCCTCAAGGCGAATGCGCTCTACATGGGCAAGTACCCGCTCGTCTCCGCGCTCAGTCGGCCACTGATCGTCAAGCACCTCGTGCGGGTGGCGAAGGAGCGCGGCGCGTCAGGCGTCGCGCACGGCTGCACCGGCAAGGGCAACGACCAGGTGCGTTTCGAGGTCGGGACGATGACGCTCGCACCCGAGCTCGACACGTTGGCGCCGATCCGTGACTGGGGCCTGACACGTGACGCGGCGATCGACTGGGCGAACGAGCGGGGGATCCCGATCCCGATCAAGAAGAAGTCGTCCCCGTACTCGATCGACGAGAACTCCTGGGGCCGCACCGCAGAGTGCGGGATCCTCGAGGACCCGTGGGCGGCACCGCCGGAGGACGTGTACGAGCGGACCGTGTCGATCGCGTCAGCGCCCGACGAGGCGGAGGAGATCGTCCTGCGTTTCGTGGCCGGACTGCCCGTCGCGCTCGATGGCCGCGACCTGCCCCTCCATGAGCTCGTCAACGAGGTCGATCGGCGCGCTGGGGCGCACGGCGTGGGTCGCCTCGACATGATCGAGGACCGCTTGGTCGGCATCAAGAGTCGTGAGATCTACGAGGTGCCCGGAGCCATCACGCTGATCACCGCTCACCGTGACCTCGAGGACCTCACGCTCGAGAAGGAGCTCGCGGACTTCAAGCGCATGGTCGAGGGGCGCTACGCGCAGCTCGTCTACAACGGTCAGTGGTTCGGTCCGCTCAAGCGCGCGCTGGACCACTTCATCGACGACGCGAACCGCGCGGTCAACGGCGAGGTACGCGTGCGCCTGCACAAGGGGCATGCGACCGTGGTCGGCCGGCGCAGCGAGGACTCCGCGCTCTACGACTTCGGTCTCGCGACCTACGACGCGGGCGACCTCTTCGACCAGTCGCTCGCCGAGGGCTTCGTCAAGCTGTGGGGGCTCCCGCTGCGCACGTGGGCCGCGACCGCACAGCGTCGCGGCGAGATCCTGTGAGCGGGGCGGACGCTGGTCGGCTGTGGGGCGCGCGCTTCAGCGTGGGTCCCGAGGAGTCCGCGTGGGCCCTCGGAGTGTCCACACACTTCGACGTGCGCCTGTGGCGTGAGGACCTCGCCGGTTCACGCGCGCACGCGGGGGAGCTCGAGCGCATCGGTGTGCTGACGGGTGCGGATCGGGCCGCCATCGACGCCGCCCTCGTGCGGTGCGGCGAGCTGTTCGCCAGCGGGACCTTCCCGATGGCCGCGACCGACGAGGACCTGCACGGTGCGATCGAGCGTTGGCTCGTCGAGGAGCTCGGCGAGCTCGGGGGACGGCTGCGGGCCGGCCGCTCGCGCAACGATCAGATCGTCAGCGACCTCCGGCTGTGGTCGCTCGGTGCGACCGACCGGGTCATCGCAGCGATCGTGGGCCTGCAGGAGGCGCTGCTCGACCAGGCCGAGACGCATCTCGACTGGTTGGCACCGGCCTACACCCACCTCCAGCGCGCGCAGCCGGTCGTGCTCGCGCAACCACTGCTCGCCTTCGTGTGGATGCTGCAGCGCGACGCCGAGCGCCTGCGTGATGCCCGCGTCCGCATCGATCGCTCGGTGCTCGGCAGCGGTGCGGTCGCGGGTCAGACGCTCGGTCTCGATCCGCAGCGCTACGCCGATGCGCTCGGCTTCACCACGGTGACCGAGAACAGCATCGACGCCACCGCGTCGCGCGACTTCGTCCTCGAGCTCGCTGCTGCCCTCGCGATCCTCGCCACGACCCTGTCGCGTCTGGGGGAGGAGCTCGTGCTGTGGAGCACGACGGAGTTCGGCTTCGTGCGGCTGGGGGACGGCTTCTCGACGGGCTCCTCGATGATGCCGCAGAAGCGCAACCCCGATGTCGCCGAGCTCGTCCGCGGGAAGACGGGTCGCGTCGTCGGTTCGCTCGTCGCACTGCTGACCACGGTCAAGGGCCTTCCGCTGGCCTACGACCGCGACCTCCAGGAGGACAAGGAACCACTGTTCGATGCGATCGACACGGTGCTGCTCGCGCTCCCCGCACTCGCGGGAGCGGTGGCGTCGTGCGTCTTCGATCGTGAGCGCCTCGCGGCCGCCGCCTCCGACGACTTCGCCCTGGCGACCGATGTCGCCGAAGCGCTCGTACTGCTCGGTGTCCCGTTCCGCGAGGCGCACGAACGCGTCGGGGATCTCGTCCGGGCCGCGGAGGAGCAGGGGACGGGACTCGCTGGCCTACCGGCTTCGCGCGTGGCCGCCGCACACGGCGATCTCGTCGAGCGCTGGAGCGAACTGCTCGACCCGGCTGCAGCGGTCGCACGCCGTGACGGTCAGGGCGGGACGGCCGTCGCGGCCGTGCGGGTGCAGTTGTCCCGTGCGCGTGCTGCGGTCGCTACACTCCTCTGACCGGGTCGTCGTCCGGGACCGTGTCCGCCCCTCGATTTGACGGGGAAGCCAAGGGTCCGTAGACTTCCTTCACCGCTCGCGGTTCTGGTCCAGCTCGACCAGCCGGCCTTTCGGTCGCGACCACGGCCCAGCGGTTCGTCGCCTCGACGCGTGAGCGTCGCAGGACCGAGATCGTGATATCGGAAGCCTTCCGCGCTGCGGACGGAACCCGGTGGAGCTGAGAACGCTCCTTGAGAACTGCACAGGGTGCCAAAAGCCAGTGACATGGCTCGTCCTCGGACGTGCCATGGCACTAACCCCGTCGGTCGTCGATGCACCTCGGTGCGGCGGCGATCAACGAGTAGTGCAAACGAACTCCGTCTTCATGACGGAGGATCGGGCCGATCGAGCCGATCGGTCCGTTCTTCGGTGAATGACGGCGCCATCCTCGGATGGTGTGCATCTTTCAACGGAGAGTTTGATCCTGGCTCAGGACGAACGCTGGCGGCGGGTCTAACACATGCAAGTCGAGGGACGAACCGAGTGCTTGCACTTGGGGAAACCGGCGAACGGGTGAGTAACACGTGAGGAACCTGCCCTGTACACCGGGATAACTACGGGAAACCGTGGCTAATACCGGATGCTCCACCTTGATCGCATGATCGGGGTGGGAAAGCTCAGGCGGTACAGGAGGGCCTCGCGGCGTATCAGCTAGTTGGTGGGGTAATGGCCTACCAAGGCTACGACGCGTAGCTGGAGTGAGAGCTCGAACAGC
>JAGYKW010000001.1:490000-713978 GCA_018401275.1 Nitriliruptoraceae bacterium
AAAAGCTTACCGAACTCAGGCAAACTCCGAATACCGACAGCCCAGAGCACGGCAGTGAGAATGCGGGGGATAATCTCCGTGTTCGAGAGGGAAACAACCCAGACCGCCAGCTAAGGCCCCTAAGTCATGGCTAAGTGGCAAAGGATGTGAGATCGCAGAGACAACCAGGAGGTTGGCTTAGAAGCAGCCACCCTTGAAAGAGTGCGTAATAGCTCACTGGTCAAGTGATTTTGCGCCGATAATGTAACGGGGCTAAGCCATGCGCCGAAGCTGCGGATTCGACCCATCAACGCGAAAGCGGGGTCGAGTGGTAGGGGAGCGTCGATACGCGATCGAAGCCGCGGGGTAACCCAGTGGTGGACGCGTGTCGAGTGAGAATGTAGGCATGAGTAGCGAAAGGGGAGGGAGGAACTCCCCCGCCGATTGACCAAGGGTTCCTGGGGAAGGTTCATCCGCCCAGGGTAAGTCGGGACCTAAGACGAGGCCGAGAGGCGTAGTCGATGGACAACTGGCTGATATTCCAGTACCACCCTCACCGCGTTCATACCGAACGCTGTGTGCTAACGGCATCTACGGGTGTCGGACCCCGCAGTTATTAGGTCACCAATGGCGTGACGGAGGAGGCTAGGTGATCCCGGGCGTTGGTTGTCCCGGGGTAAGTGCGTAGGGCGTGGGCCAGGGAAATCCGGACCACATGAAGCCTGAGACACGATGCCGAGACATAGTCGAAGTCACTGATGCCATGCTTCCAAGAAAAGCGTCTAGGGAGTTGTGAGGGTGCCCGTACCCCAAACCGACACAGGTGGTCAGGTAGAGAATACCGAGGCGATCGAGATAACTCTGGTTAAGGAACTAGGCAAATTGGCTCCGTAACTTCGGGATAAGGAGCGCCACGACCGGTGATGGGACTTGCTCCCTGAGCTGGTTGGGGTCGCAGAAACCAGGCTCAAGCGACTGTTTACCAAAAACACAGGAGCGTGCTAACACGAAAGTGGACGTATACGCTCTGACGCCTGCCCGGTGCTGGAACGTTAAGCGGAGGGGTCAGCCTTCGGGCGAAGCTCTGAAGCCAAGCGCCAGTAAACGGCGGCCGTAACTATAACGGTCCTAAGGTAGCGAAATTCCTTGTCGGGTAAGTTCCGACCTGCACGAATGGCGTAACGACTTGAGCGCTGTCTCAACCAGAGACTCGGCGAAATTGCATTGCGAGTAAAGATGCTCGCTACGCGCAGCAGGACGGAAAGACCCCGGGACCTTTACTGCAGTTTGGTATTGAGGCTTGGTTCGTCATGTGCAGGATAGGTGGGAGACTTTGAAGCTGGCACGCCAGTGTCGGTGGAGTCACCCTTGGAATACCACCCTTGACGTGTTGAGTCCCTAACCTCGGTCCGTTATCCGGATCAGGGACAGTGCCTGATGGGCAGTTTAACTGGGGCGGTTGCCTCCTAAACAGTAACGGAGGCGTCCAAAGGTTCCCTCAGACCGGTCGGTCATCGGTCGTCGAGTGCAAAGGCATAAGGGAGCTTGACTGCGAGAGAGACATCTCGAGCAGGGACGAAAGTCGGGCTTAGTGATCCGACGGTGGCACGTGGAAGCGCCGTCGCTCAACGGATAAAAGGTACCCCGGGGATAACAGGCTGATCTTCCCCAAGAGTCCATATCGACGGGAAGGTTTGGCACCTCGATGTCGGCTCATCGCATCCTGGGGCTGGAGCAGGTCCCAAGGGTCGGGCTGTTCGCCCGTTAAAGCGGTACGCGAGCTGGGTTCAGAACGTCGTGAGACAGTTCGGTCCCTATCCGCTGCGCGCGTTGGTGATTTGACAGGAGCTGCCCCTAGTACGAGAGGACCGGGGTGGACGAACCTCTGGTGTGCCGGTTGTCCTGCCAAGGGCACGGCCGGTTTGCTACGTTCGGAAGGGATAAGCGCTGAAGGCATCTAAGCACGAAGCCCACCTGGAGATAAGATCACCCACCCCTTCGAGGGGGTAAGGGCCCCAGTAGACGACTGGGTCGATAGGCCGGAAGTGGAAGCGTGGCAACACGTGCAGCTGACCGGTACTAATAGCCCGAGGACTTGCCGTTCGCGCTCGCGCTCGCTATGGAGTTCCCTGGACCTCACGGTCCTGTGGGACGATGACAACGGCCGGAAACTCGGCCTTCAGACGGTCCGTCGACCAACGATTTCACGGTTTCCCGTGGTCATGGCGGAGGGGATACACCCGGTCACATTCCGAACCCGGAAGTTAAGCCCTCCAGCGCCGATGGTACTGCCGGGGCGACCCGGTGGGAGAGTAGGACGCCGCGGGATCATCTTCGGGAGAGGCCGCCCTTCGGGGCGGCCTCTCCTTTTTCACCGGCATACTGCGCTTCGACGCGGTCCGCCGGCCGCTCGCGTCCGGAGGAGCATCACGTGACGGAACAACGCCGAGGTGCCCGGGGTCGACCGCCGCAGGTCCCGCCGACGCCCCGTGAGCCGATCGGTCGCGACCGCGCCGGTCAGCAGCGGGGCCCCAAGCGTGCGCCGGGGCGCTCTGATGCCCCACAGCGTCCCGACATGCCGGAGGACACTGAGATCGACCTGTCGGCACGTGTCCGCAAGGAGGTCGACCGGCTCGTCAACGAGCGCACGCGCGCACGCGACGTCAAGATCTGCCTCACGCTCGGCACCGCGGCCTCGGAGTCCGACGATCATGCGACAGCCCGTCGCTACCTCGCGTGGGCCAAGCATCTCGCTCCACGATCGACCTCCGTGCGTGAGACGCTCGGGATCGCGCTCTACCGCGCGGATGACCTCCGAGGTGCGCTCTCGGAGCTGCAGACCTACCGCAGGATGAGCGGCTCGAACGACCAGAACCATCTGCTCGCGGACTGCCTGCGCGCCGACGGTCGCGATCTCGATCGGGCCGTGAGCGTCGGCATGGAGCTCGTCGAGGACGAGACGGGCGACATCGAACGTCGCGTGGAGGCAGCGATCGTCGTCGCTTCCGTCCACCTCTCGGGCGGTCGGCCGGCCCGCGCCGGAGCCGTCGTCGGTCGCTTCCTGACCGGTCCGGACGCACGCAGCGTCCCACCGGGTTCGGTCGTGCGTCTGCTGTGGGTCGCCGCCGACGTCGCAGAGGCGGAGGGCTCTCCCGAACGTGCCATCGAGGCGCTGAGGCGACTGCTGGCCCTCGACAGCGACTACGAGGACGCCGAGGAGCGCATCGCCGGGCTCCTCGAGGGCCGCGACCGATAGGCTCACAGGGACGACGGGGTCGCAGCGCGTACGGAGGACCGCAGTGGATGAGGTTCAGGATGCGGATCCGTCGGTCGTCGATGATGCCGACGAGGGTGGAGTGGTCGCCGAGATGGATGCGCCGGGACGTGACGACGGTGACCTCAAGGAACTGACCGAGGCGCTCGAAGGTGCGGACGAGCTTCCCATCGAGGCGCGCCTCACGCTCCTGCGTCGTGCCGAGGAGGCCATCGCCGGCTCCCTCGAGGGACTCGATGGGCTCTGACGGGCAGCGCCGCCGGGTCGATCGCGAGCTCGTGCGCCGCGGGCTCGTGGCCTCGCGTGAGGAGGCCCAGCGGGTCATCGACGCGCGCCGCGTGCAGGTCGACGGCGCACCGGTCCGCAAGGCCTCATCGCTCGTCCTGCCGTCGCAGCAGCTGCTCGTCGGTGGTCCGCCGCCCCGCTTCGTCTCACGCGGCGGGGAGAAGCTCCAGGGGGCGGTCGAACGCTTCGGACTCGATCTGACCGGACGGACCGTCCTCGATGCAGGCATCTCGACCGGGGGCTTCACCGACTGCGCACTCCAGGCCGGCGCAGCGCACGTGATCGGTGTCGACGTCGGGTACGGGCAGCTCGCGGAGCGCCTCCGACGTGATCCTCGCGTCACGCTGCACGAACGGACCAACGTCCGCACCCTCCAGCCGGACCAGCTCGAAGGTCTGCCCGCAGACGTGCTGGTCGCCGACCTGTCCTTCATCTCGCTCACCACCGTCCTGCCCGTGCTCCTGCCACTGCTGCACGCCGACGGGTCCGCCGTCGTGCTGGTCAAGCCGCAGTTCGAGGTCGGACGCGCGCGCATCGGGCGCGGCGGCATCGTGCGTGACCCGCAGGACTGGCGGACAGCGCTCGTGCGTGTCGCGGGGTCGACCGCGACGCTGGGCTGGCCGATGCACGCACTCATGCCGTCACCCATCACGGGGACGCAGGGCAACGTCGAGTTCCTCGCACTCCTGCGCAGGGGCGTCCCATCCGACACGTCAGGCGTCGCGTCGTACCTGGACGTGCTCGTCGACGCCGCGCTCGCGGAGGTCGAGGCCCGGACCGACGGCGCCAGCGCTGCAGGGGCGCCGCAGGCACCCCAGCCGCCGGGAGTGGCCGAACACATCCGCGAGCACCTGCACGAGCACCTGCACGAGCGCAGAGGAGCATCGAGATGAGGATCGCCGTCGTCGCTCACCTCGCACGGCCCGGCGCGGTCGAGCTCGTACGTCGCACCGTCGAGCTGCTCGGATCGGACGAGCATGAGATCGTGCTGCACGTCCCGGAGGGTGTGGGCTCTGCACCCGCACCTGACGATCTCGCTGGGCTGCTCGAGAGGACGACCGACCTGCCCGACCTCGTGATCTCGTTCGGCGGTGACGGGACCTTCCTGCGTGCGGCCCGCATCGCACGCGACGCCGACGCTCCGGTGATCGGCGTGAACGTCGGGCGCGTCGGGTTCCTCGCGGAGATCGATCCCCGCGAGCTCGATGTGGTCCTCCCACAGCTCGCTGCGGGGCACTACGAGATCGAGTCGCGCTCCACGCTCGAGGTCGATCTTCTCGATGCTGCTGGCAGGAGCGTGGGGAGCGGCTGGGCGCTCAACGACGTCGCCGTCGAGAAGGTCGCGCGCGAGCGGCTCGTCCGGCTCGATGTGTCGATCGGCGGCACGCCGTTCGCCAACGTCGCCGCTGACGCCGTCATCGTGGCGACCTCGACCGGTTCGACCGCGTACGCCCTGTCGGCCGGCGGTCCGATCGTGAACCCGACCATCGACGCGATGCTGATCGTGCCCGTCGCACCGCACTCGCTGTTCGACCGGACCGTCATCACCGACCTCGCAGACGTCGTGACCGTGCGTGTCCCTGACGATCAGGACGGCGCACTCGTCTCGACGGACGGCATGGACCCGACCCTCATCGGGCCGGGTGGGAGCGCCGTCGTCCGGGGCGGCTCACGACCCGTACGGGTCGCTCGCCTCGGTGGCCCAGCGTTCTTCGGGCGGGTCCGGCGGACCTTCCGGCTCGCATGATCCGGCGCTCGTCCACAGGCCCCGAGTCACCCTCGGAGGGCGGAGGTCGCGCCGATAGCCTGCCCGCTGCGCGGATGGGCTGCGCAGTGCGAGGCCCGGACGCAGGGACGAAGGACGGATGGTGAGCCGAGGGTGATCGAGGAGCTGCACATCCGTGGGCTCGGGGTCATCGACGACACCTCGCTGGTGCTCGCACCCGGCCTGACCGTCGTGACCGGTGAGACGGGTGCCGGCAAGACGATGATCGTGACCGCTCTCCAGCTGCTCCTGGGCGCTCGCGCCTCGAGCGAACTCGTCCGCCGCGGTCGGGACGCTGCGGTCATCGAGGCCGTGCTCCGCGTCCCCGCGGCGCCCCACACCCCGCACCTCGACCAGGGTGACGAAGGCGCCGACGACGTGGGCCCGGCGGACCCTGAGGACCGGGCGGATCGCGACGCGGCTGAGGCGATCGCCGAGCTGTGGGGGCTCGCGGAGGACGGCGTGCTCATCGTCTCGCGGGAGATCCCGGCGTCGGGCCGCAGTCGGGCCCGCGTCGGCGGCCGGTTGGTCCCGACCTCGCTGCTCGCCACGCTCCTCGGACCCCACATCGAGGTCCATGGGCAGCACGAGCACATCCGTCTCGAACAGCCCGCGGTCCAGCGTCGGCTCCTCGATGCCTACGCCGGCCCCGAGCATGCCGAGGTCCTCGAGCGCTACCGCGCGGCGCACGCCGCCTGGGTGGCCGCCGAGCGTCGGCACCGCCTGCTCCGCGAGGATGCGCAGGCGCGGGTGCGCAGGCTCGAGATGCTGCGTGCGGAGGCCGCGGAGATCGATGCAGCACAGCTCGATCCGGAGCGCGACGCGACGGTCGACCAGGACATCGAGCGGCTCGCGAACGCCGATGCGCTGCGCGCCTCCGTCGACGCGGCCAGTTCGGCTGCTGGATCCTCCGGTGCGCTCGAGAGCATCGGGGCTGCTGTCGCCGCCCTGCGTCGTGCGCCCGTCGAGGACCCTGCCCTCACGGCGATCGGCGAACGGCTGTCGGCGCTCAGCCGTGACCTCTCCGACGTCGTGGCCGACCTCGTCACCTACGGCGTCGACATCGATGCGGACGAGTCGCGTCTGGACACGCTGCAATCGCGCAAGCGGGAGCTGACCGCGCTCATGCGGCGCTACGGAGCATCGATCGAAGCCATCCTTGGACACCGTGCGGCCGTCGCCGCCGAGCTGCGCGAGCTCGAGGACCTCGAGGGTGACGCCGAGGGGATCGCTGAGGCCGTCGGACGCGCCCGCACGGGCCTGCTCGCCGTCGGAACCGAACTGTCGGCCTCGCGCGTGGTGGCTGCTGGTCGGCTCGCCGCGGCCGTCGGCACGCACCTCGCAGCGCTGGGTCTCGAGCACGCCGTGCTCGACGTCACGGTGGATCCCGATCAGACGCCGGGACCTGAGGGCACCGACCGCATCGAGTTCCTGCTCGCAGCCAACCCGGGGGAGCCCGCGGCCCGGCTCTCCGACGGCGCGTCGGGCGGGGAGCGCTCGCGGGTCGCGCTCGCGCTCGAGGTCGTCCTCTCCGCAGGTCACGATCGCGGAGTGCTCGTGTTCGACGAGGTCGACGCCGGGGTCGGCGGGTCGACGGCACTGGCCGTGGGGGAGAAGATGGCGCGGCTCGCCGCAGGTGGGGGCGGGGCCCGCCAGGTCCTGTGCGTGACCCACCTCGCCCAGGTGGCGGCGTTCGCCGATGCCCACCATGTCGTGGAGAAGTCGGTCCAGGACGCACGCACGGTGACCACGGTGCGACGCGTGGACGATGACGCCCGCGTCGCGGAACTCTCGCGGATGCTGGGAGGTGAGGCGACCGCGCAGGCCGGGCTCGAGCATGCGCGTGGTCTGCTCCATGCCGCCCAGGACCGACGCGTCGCCTGAGCGCTGAGGCGACTGACCGCACCTCGTTGGCGGACGCGGAGCACGGCGCTACCGTCGACGGGGCCGAACGAGCGGCCACCCCGCACAACCTCCGTTCCTGCGTGGAGCCGGCGGGCAGCGGGGCACGGGATCACCCCTCGGAGGCGGATGTGGCAGAGCAGCGGGCCGGCGCGAAGCACGTCTTCATCACCGGAGGGGTCGCCTCGGCGCTGGGCAAGGGCATCACCGCGGCGTCGCTCGGTCGGCTCCTGAAGGCTCGTGGTCTGCGCGTCACCATGCTCAAGCTCGACCCGTATCTGAACGTCGATCCGGGGACGATGAACCCGTTCGAGCACGGTGAGGTCTTCGTCACCGATGACGGTGGCGAGACCGATCTCGACCTCGGGCACTACGAGCGCTTCATCGACGAGAGTCTCGGCCGCGGCTCGTCGGTCTCCTCCGGCCAGGTCTGGTCGTCCGTCATCGCGAAGGAGCGTCGGGGCGACTACCTCGGCAGGACCGTGCAGGTCATCCCGCACATCACCGACGAGATCAAGGACCGGATCCACGCGCTCGAGGGCGACGTCGACGTCGTCATCACGGAGGTCGGTGGGACCGTCGGCGACATCGAGGGCCTGCCCTTCCTCGAGGCGATCCGTCAGATGCGCCACGACATCGGCCGTTCGAACATCGTCTACGTGCACTGCGCGCTCGTGCCGTTCATCGCCGCTTCCGGCGAGCTGAAGACGAAGCCGGCGCAGCACTCCGTGCGTGAGCTCCGATCCATCGGTATCCAGCCCGACGTGGTCGTGCTGCGCTCGGACCGCCCGATCGACGCGGGGCTGCGCCAGAAGGTCGCGCTGCAGTGCGACGTGGGTGCGGACGCGGTCATCAGCGCGATCGATCAGCCGTCGCTGTACGAGGTTCCGCTCGCGATGCACGAGGAGGGACTCGACACGGTCGTGCTCGACCGTCTCGGCATGACGACGCCCGATCCCGATCTCACGGAGTGGCGATCGATCGCAGCGCGCGCAGCGTCGGCGACCGATCGCATCGAGGTCGCGATCGTCGGGAAGTACGTCGACCTTCCCGACGCGTACCTGTCCGTCGTCGAGGCAGTCCGGCACGGCGGCATCGAGCACGGCGTGCACGTCGACCTGCGCTGGGTCGCAGCCGACGACGTCGAACGTGATGGGACGCTCGCACTGCACGGCGTCGACGGTGTGATCGTCCCCGGCGGGTTCGGTGTGCGTGGCATCGATGGCAAGGTCGACGCGATCCGCTTCGCACGCGAGAACGGTGTGCCGTTCCTCGGGCTCTGTCTCGGTCTGCAGTGCGCGGTCATCGAGTTCGCACGCAACGTCGCCGGACTCGCCGGGGCACACTCGAGCGAGTTCGCTCCGGAGACGCCGCATCCGGTCATCGCGCTCATGGCGGAGCAGCAGGACGTGACCGAGATGGGCGGCACGATGCGGCTGGGCTCCTACCCAGCAATGCTCGCGGAGGGCTCACGCGTGCGCGACCTCTACGGTGCGAGCGAGGTCGACGAGCGGCACCGGCACCGCTACGAGGTGAACAACGCCTACCGCGAGCAGCTCGCTGCCCACGGGCTGCGATGGTCCGGGACCTCTCCGGACGGGCAACTCGTCGAATTCATCGAACTGCCCGACCATGCGTTCTTCGTCGCCACCCAGGCGCACCCTGAGCTGCGCTCACGGCCCAACCGCCCGCACCCGCTGTTCTCCGGGCTGATCCGGGCCGCGGTCACGCACCGTCGCGAGGCGAGCGGTCGACTCCCGGTGGATCTCGACGAGCCGTCCGCCACCGAGCTGGCCGACGCGCCACGCGGGTGAGCACCTTCCGCACCGTCGCGTCCACGCATCGCTACCAGGGGTTCTCCGCGGTGCGCGTCGACGTCCTCGAGGGACCATCGGGGCGGTTCACCCGGGAGGTCGTCGAGCATCCCGACGCGATCGCGATCGTGGCGCTGGACGACGCGGGCAGGGTCGCGCTGGTCCGCCAGTACCGGCATCCGCTCGGGACCGAGCTGCTCGAGCTCCCAGCCGGGACGCTCGATGTCGCAGGGGAGTCGCCCGAGGACGCCGCGCACCGCGAGCTCGCGGAGGAGGTCGGGCTGGCCACCGACGACCTGATCGCGCTGGGCGGCCTGTGGAACTCCGCAGGTTGGTCGGACGAGCGCACCGAGCTGTTCCTCGCACGCCGGACCCGACCCGCACCGGCGCCCGAGGGTTTCGAGGCGGCCGACGAGGAGGCCGTCATGACCGTCGAGTGGCGACCGCTCGACGCGCTGGTCCGTGCCGCGCTCGACGGGGAGCTCGAGGACGCGAAGACCGTCGTCGGGGTCCTGCGCGCCCGCGCCGTGCTCGACGCAGGGCCCGGCGATGCCACAGTCTGACGCACTGCCCCTCGAGATCGTCCGGTACCTGCGGCACCTCCGGGTCGAGCGCGGCCTCGCGTCCTCGACCGTCGAGGCCTACGCGCGCGACCTGCACGGCTACCTGGCCCATCTCGACGCACGGGGTGTGCCCGGTCCTGCCGCCGCGACGACCGACGATGTCGAGGCGTTCGTCGTCCACCTGCGGGAACGCCGCAGGGAGGACGGCAGGCCCTACGCGGAACGCAGCACGGCGCGCGCCGTCGTCGCGGTCCGCGGACTGCACCGCTACCTGCGGGCCGAGGAGGACGTGACGTCCGATCCGGCGTCCGCGGTCGCAGCACCATCGACGGGTCGCTCCCTGCCGCGTCCGCTCAGCGTCGCCGACGTCATCCGGTTGCTCGAGGCCACCGGTGACGGCTCGCCTGCGGGGCTGCGCGACAGGGCCGCGCTCGAGCTCATGTACGGCGCCGGGCTGCGCATCTCCGAGACGATCGGCATCGACGTCGACGACCTCGATGCGCGCGACCGACTCGTGCGGGTGCGCGGGAAGGGGGACCGCGAGCGCATCGTCCCCTTCGGTGAGCCCGCAGCCGACGCGGTCGAGGCATGGCTCGTTCGCGGTCGTCCACGGGTCGCACCCAGCGGCCCCGCGCTGTTCGTGAACCTGCGTGGTGGGCGCCTCGGTCGCCAGGGGATGTGGAGCGTCGTGCGGCGCGCGGCCGAAGCCGCCGGCCTGCCCACGGGCGTCACGCCGCACACGCTGCGTCACAGCTTCGCGACGCATCTGCTCGATGGAGGCGCTGACGTGCGCGAGGTCCAGGAGCTGCTGGGACATGCGAGCGTCAGCACGACGCAGGTCTACACGCTCGTGAGCCGCGGGGCGATGCACGCGGTGTACGCACGGGCGCATCCACGCGCCTGAACCACGGACGTGGTCCGCAGACCAGGTCCGGGACGTCGCCCGCGACGTCCACGTGCTCGAGCACTACCTTCAGGCCGCGTGAGGACCCGTGGTTCGCGTGGTCCGACGGCCAGGAGGACGCATGTCCGGCGATGCGACCCCCATCCCTGAGCTCATCGGGCGCAAGCGCGACGGCGGCGAGCTGAGCGGTGACGAGCTGCGCGGTCTGCTCGACCGCTACCTCGCCGACCTCATGGATGATGCGCAGATGGCGGCGCTGCTGATGGCCGGGGTCATCCGGGGCTTCACCCGCGACGAGGCGATCGTGCTGACGGAGGCGTTCATCGCCTCCGGTGAGCGTGTCGACCTCGCCGGTCTGCGTGGGCCGACGGTGGACAAGCACTCGACCGGCGGGGTGGGCGATACGACCACCTTCGTGGTCGCTCCGCTGCTGGCCGCCGCCGGCTGCCAGGTCGCGAAGCTCTCCGGCCGCGGGCTCGGACACACCGGCGGGACGATCGACAAGCTGGAGGCGATCCCCGGCGTGCGCACCGACCTGACGATCGATGAGGTCCGCGCGCAGGTCGAGCGGGTCGGTCTCGCGGTCGCCTCAGCGACGGCGGACCTCGTGCCGGCCGACAAGCGCCTCTACGCGCTGCGCGACGTCACCGCGACCGTCCCGTCACCCGCGCTCATCGCCGCGAGCGTCATGAGCAAGAAGATCGCGGGCGGCGCGTCCACCATCATGCTCGATGTGAAGGCGGGGGATGGGGCGTTCAGCCCCCGGGTCGAGGACGCGGTCGCGCTGGCCGAGCTGTGCGTCGGGATCGGGACGGCGCACGGCCGACGCACGGCCGCGCTCGTCACCGACATGTCGCAACCGCTGGGCGACGCCGTCGGCAACGCGCTCGAGGTCGCCGCGGCGATCGAGGTGCTGCAGGGGGCAGGGAGCATGCGCCTGCGCGACGTCTCGCTCGCCCTGGCCGCCGGGACGCTCGAGCTGCTCGGGCGCGGTGGCGACGAGGCGCTCGAGGAGGTCACCGCGCTGCTCGACGGGGGAGCGGCCCTGGAGCGCTTCGGTGATCTCGTCGTCGCTCAGGGCGGCGATCGTCGCGTGATCGAGGCTCCGCGCGACGTGCTGCCCGTGGCACCCGTCATACGCGACTGGGCACCAGCGTCGGGGATCGTGCACGCGATCGCGTGTCGCCGGATCGGTGAGATCGCGGGGATGCTCGGTGCCGGCCGCCAGCGGGCCGCGGACGTGATCGATCCCGCCGTCGGGCTCGAGATCCACGTCCGCGTCGGTGACGTGGTCGCGGCGGACGGGCGGTGCGCCGGACGTCCCGCCGTGCGGATCCATGCTGCTGACGAGGCGTCCGCGGACCATGCGGCCGAGGCGCTCGCACAGGCTGTCGTGACCGGCAGTGCAGCAGCGGACATCGTGCCGCTCGTGCACCGACGCATCGGGTTCGATGACCTGCCCTAGCGCGCCGGGACCGGTCGGGCCGAGGGTCCAGGGCTAGGCTGCGGACCGTCCGTCCGGCCGGACCCACGGCGGCCCGGATGCCGGTCCGAGCCCGACCCACGTCCTCCTCCGTCCCGTGTCCCGCCCGATGCCCGACCCCGATGCTGCGAGGAGCCCTGATGTCGTACCAGGTGCAGCTCGACGTCTTCCAGGGGCCCTTCGACCTCCTCCTGCACCTGATATCGCGCCGTCAGGTCGAGGTCACGGAGATCGACCTGGCCGACATCACGGCGGACTACGTACGCAGCCTGCGCGATGGGCTCGAGACGCTCGACCTGGAGTCCGCCACGCGCTTCCTGATGGTCGCCGCGACGCTCATCGAGCTCAAGGCGGCGCGCCTGCTGCCCGCAGAGCAGCGTGAGGCCGTCGATGACCTCCTCGGCGAGGCACGGGACCGGCTGTACGCGCGCCTGCTCGAGTACCAGGCCTTCCGTGACCTTGCCGGTGTCCTCCGTGAGCGTCACGACGACAACCTCTGGCGACTCACTCGCGAGGCAGCACCGGAGCCGTGGATGCTGCGTGTGCTGCGGCCCGTCTCGATCCCGCTGTCGCCGACGCAGCTCGCGGCGCTCGCAGCCGCGGTCTGCGCTCCGGTCCCCGAGGCAGCCGTCGATCTGCAGCACATCCGACGCTCGACCATCAGCGTCCGCGAGGCCGCCGAGCTCGTGCTCGCCGTGCTCGACGACGACCGTGTGCTGACGTTCCCCGAGCTCGCATCGGGTCGGACCCGGACGGACCGGGTCGCGCTGTTCCTCTCCATCCTGGAGCTGTTCAAGCTCGGAGCGGTCGATCTCGAGCAGCGTCCGGGCGACGCGATCGAGATCTCGGTGCGTGGCTCGGTGTCCGGGGCGATCGAACTCCTCGGCATGCTCGACGCCTCGCTCGAGGCCGCACTGGCCGAGGACCAGGAACCCGTGAGCGCGGGGATCGGGGCACCACGATGATGGCCGACGAGCAGCATGACGGTCAGCCCGAGGCGCTGCTGCCGCCACTCGACGTCGACGACGACGAGCTGCGGCGTGGGATCGCTGCCGTGCTGTTCGTCGCCGACGAGCCGCTCACCGTCGACGTGCTCGCAGAGACGCTCGGGGTCGACCGTGTCCGCGTCGCCTCAGCTCTCGGAGCCGTCGGCACGGTCCTCGACGGTGACGCCGTCGGCATCGAGCTGCGCGAGGTCGCCGGCGGCTGGCGTCTGATGACCGCACCCGGATCCCGATCCGTGCTCGAGCGCTGGATCGTCGGGGCGCGCCACGGACGGCTGACGCAGGCGGCGCTCGAGACGCTGGCCGTCGTCGCCTACCGCCAGCCCATCACGCGCGCGACCGTCGGGGAGATCCGTGGGGTGAACCCTGACGGCGCGCTGCGCAGTCTGATCGCACGCGGCATGGTCACCGAGGTCGCCCGCGAGGAGGGTCCTGGGCAGGCGGTGCTGTTCGGGACCACCCCGCAGTTCCTCGAACGCATGGGACTGCGTACGCTCAGCGAGCTGCCACCGGTCCCGCCCTACCTGCCCGACGGGCCTGCCCCTGACGAACCGGATGCGAGCGGGCTCTCCGAGCTCCGTCGCCGCCTGCGCGACGGGAGCGAACGGCTCGGTGACGCGAGCGGCCGGAACGCCGTCCAGGGCGACCTGCTCGCCAGCGCCGGTGCCATGCAGGACTCCGATGAGGACGATGAGACCATGGCGCCCCCCACCGCACGCCCGCGCAGCGGGACGGATGGCGCCATCGTCGAGCTGTCCGACCGGCTCGAGCAGGCGGCCCGCAGCGCGATGGGGAGGCTGCGCAGCGTGCGTGCCGACCAGGAGCGCGCCGACGCGGCCGAGGCGGCCAGCGAGGCCAGCGAGGCCAGCGAGGGTGCTGCGCACGAGGCCGGGACGGTGTCCGAGGATGGCTGAGCGTCTCCAGAAGGTCCTCGCCGCCGCCGGCATCGCATCACGTCGCGCCTCGGAGGTCCTGATCGCGGCCGGACGGGTCACGATCAACGGTCGCGTGGCGACGCTCGGCGATCGGGTCGAGGCCAGCAGCGATGTCGTCGAGGTCGACGGTGAACGGGTCATCGTCGATACGACGCTGCGCTACCTGCTGCTCAACAAGCCGCAGGGCGTCGTCTCCACGACCAGCGACCCCGAGGGACGTCCGACGGTGATGGACCTCATCAACCTCGATGAGCGGCTGTACCCCGTCGGGAGGCTCGACCAGGACACCGAAGGACTGCTGCTGCTCACCAACGACGGCGAGCTCGCACACCGACTCCTTCACCCGTCGTTCGGCGTCGAGCGCACCTACCTCGCGCTGGTCCCTGGCCCGATCCGCCGGGAGACCCTGCGACGTCTCGCCGCCGGGGTCGAGCTCGACGATGGGCCGGCGCGCCCTCGCCGTGTGCGTGTCGCCGAGGAGCACCGTGGGAAGGCCCTGCTCGAGGTCGTCATGACCGAGGGCCGCAAGCGTGAGGTCCGGCGCATGCTCGCCGAGGTCGGGCTGCCCGTCGAGCGGCTCGCTCGCGTCGCGTTCGGAGGGGTGGAGCTCGGGGACCTTCGTCAGGGCAAGTGGCGCTTCCTCAACCGGCCGGAGATCGCGCGCCTGCACGCGGCCGTCGGGTCGGAGGTGCCGGTCCCGGCCGAGGAGCCCGACCTCGAGATGGGTGAGGCGGCCGAGCTCGGGGGTGCGGCGTGACCGCGTCGCGCGTGCGCGCGGTCCGGGGCGCCACCACCATCGAGAGCGACCGGCGCGAGGACGTCATCGAGCGCACCCAGGAGCTCGTTCGGGCCATCGTCGAGCGCAACGGCCTCGCTCCGGACGACATGGTCTCCATCCTGTTCACCGCGACCGCCGACATCCACAGCGCGTTCCCGGCCGAGGCCGCCCGTGAAGCCGGCTTCACCCATGTCCCGCTGATGTGCGCACGCGAGCTCGAGATCGACGGGGGTGTCGAGCGCTGCATCCGCATCATGATGCACGTCTACACGACGCTGGGTGCCGACGAGCTGCGGCATCCGTACCTGCATGGCGCGCGGCAGCTGCGCACCGATCTGCCGGAGTGACCGCGGTGGCCTCCGGCGACCGCGCCACCGTCGCCATCTGTGGAGGCGGGCTGATCGGCACCTCACTCGCCCTCGCGCTCCGCGCGCTGGGGCATCCGGTCCGTGTCTGCGACGCGGACGCGTCCGTCCGCGCCGCGCTGCGTGCGGTCCTCGACGCGGGCCTGGCGGACGCGGGCGATGAGGTCGCGCACGGGGCACGTGGGGCCGTCACCGTCCACGACGACTGGGAGGAGGCGGCGGGAGGCGCCCACATCGTCATCGCCGCCGTGCCACCGGCCGCGATCCCCGCGGTCCTCGTGACCGCAGCCCGACACGCGGCCCCGGACGCGCTGCTCACCGATGTCGCCGGCGTGAAGCAGGACGTCGTGCAGCGTGTCTCGGACGCACTGGTCGCCGATGGGGCCGATCACGACGTGCTCGCCCGCTTCGTCGGCGGCCATCCGATGGCCGGCAGCGAGCGGAGCGGGCCCGCGGCCGCCGACGCTGCGCTGTTCAGCGGTGCGACGTGGGTCCTGACCCCGACCGCCACGTCATCGGACGCGTCACTGGCGCGCGCAGGGGAGCTGGTCCGCGGTCTGGGTGCGCGCGTGCTCGTCCTGGACCCGGCCGAGCACGACACGATCGTCGGCCTCATCAGCCACCTCCCGCAGCTCGTCTCGTCCGTGCTCGCTGACGTCGCGGCGGACGCCCTCGGTGCCGACCGTGATGCGGTGATGGCGGTCGCCGGGCCAGGGTTCCGCGACACGACCCGCATCGCCGCCAGCGACGCAGACCTCTGGCTCGACATCCTCGACGGCAACCGTGACGCGGTCAGCGGCGCGCTCGACGCCTTCCGCACGCGACTCGACCTGGTCGCGACCGCGATCACCGAGCGTGATGGGGAGACACTGGGCGAGGTCCTGCGCCGAGCGAGTGCAGCACGACGCCGGCTCGTCCCGAAGGCGACGGAGGAGCCGACCGGGGACCTCGTGATCCCTCTGCGCGATCGGCCGGGGGAGATCGCGCGCATCGCTGGCGCCCTCGGGAGTGCGGGCATCAACATCGAGGACCTCGCGATGCGCCACGCCAGTGCGGCCGATCGGGGATCGCTGCTGCTGCGGGTCAGGGCCACCGACATCGACCGAGCGACCAGCGTGCTCGGCGATGCCGGGATCGACGGCGTCCTCGTCGAGTCCGACCCCGCGACGCCCGTCGCGTCGGCGGGGGAGCAGCGATGAGCGCCTCACGCCCGGGCACGCCGTCGCGCGTGCGCCGGGGATCGGATCTGCCCGACCGTGTGCGGATCCACCCCGCGGCACTCGCCGGGAGCGTCGCGGTGACGGGCGACAAGTCGCTCAGCCATCGCTGCCTGCTCGTCGGCTCGCTGGTCGACGGCAGCGTGGAGCTGCAGGGGCTCGCGCCCAGTGCCGACGTCGCGGCCACGGCCGACGCCCTGCGCCTGCTCGGCTGCACCGTGGAGCTCGAGGCGGCCGCTGACGGACGGCTCCAGGGCCGCATCGTCGGACCGATCGTGGCGTCGGTGGCCGACCGGAACTCCGGTGCCGGTCCGATCGCCATCGACTGCGGGAACTCCGGGACCACGCTCCGGATGCTCGCTGGGCTCGTCGCAGGCTCCGGCCATCATGTCGTGCTCGACGGGGACGCCTCGCTGCGCCGTCGACCCGTCGACCGTGTGACGGCACCGCTGGGTGCGATGGGTGCGACGACGCATGCGCGTGATGGGCGACTGCCGCCGCTCGAGATCGTCCCGAGCACGCTGGCTGGGGTCCGCTGGGACAGTCCGGTCGCGAGCGCGCAGGTCAAGTCCGCGGTGCTGCTCGCCTCGGTCGCTGCTGGTGTCACGAGCGAGGTCCGTTCACCGCACGCGAGCCGTGACCACACCGAGCGCATGCTGCGCCACGCCGGCGTCGACGTGCACACGGTCGACGGCGCCGACGGTTCCGAGACGGTCCGTGTCATCCCCACGCGGCCGACGGTCCGCTCGCTGTCGGCCTCACGCGACCCCTCTGCTGCAGCGTTCTGGCACGTCGCAGCCGCCTGCGGCACGGGCACCATCAGCACGCCCGAGCTCTGCCTCAACCCTGGACGCACCGGGGCGCTCGACGTGCTGCAGGCGATGGGTGCGCGGATCTCCATCGATGGGTCGCGCGAGGTCGACGGCGAGCCCGTCGGTGACGTCGCGGTCGCGCCGGCGGAGCTCAGCGCAGCGGTCATCGACGGAGCCCTCGTCGTGCGCTGCCTCGACGAGCTCCCGGTGCTCGCGCTCGCCGGCGCACTGTCCGCCGGTGGCCTCGAGGTGCGCGACGCAGCCGAGCTGCGCGTCAAGGAGTCCGACCGCATCAGCGTGCTCGCGACCACGCTGCGCGCCCTCGGCCTGGCCATCGAGGAGCGGCCCGATGGCTTCCACGTCCCGGGTGGGCAGCGGCCCGGACCGGGTCGCGTCGACGCGCACGGTGACCACCGCATCGCGATGACCGCAGCGATCGCCGCTTGCCTCGGCACCGGCCCTGTCGACATCGACGGCTTCGCAGCCGTCGGCACCTCCTACCCGGGCTTCCTCGACGACCTGGCCGCGCTCGGCGGCCGTGCGGAGGCCCTCGATGGCTGATCAGCGACGCTCCGGACGGTCCGCCCGACGTCCATCACGCGGCGACCGGCCCGATCGCCGCGCCTCCGAGGCTCGCACCTCCGAGGGTCCGGGCGATCAGGCGGAAGGCGGAGCCGTCCCGGCCGCGAGGCCGGTGGGTGCCGACGTGCTGAGGCGCGTACGTCGCCTCGTCATCGCACTCGACGGGCCGGCGGGATCGGGCAAGTCGTCGGTCGCGGCCACGCTCGCGGAACGGTTGGGGACCGTCCATCTCGACACCGGGGCCATCTACCGCGCGATCACGTTCGCGTGCCTGGAGGCGGGCGTCGATCTCGACGACGCGGCCGCCTGCGCAGGCGTCGCGGCCGGGGTACGCATCGGCCGCACGGGCGCTCGCACGACGCTCGATGGTCGTGACGTCGAGGACGAGATCCGTGGCGACACCGTCTCCGCCCACGTGTCCACCGTGTCCGCTCACCACGACGTCCGAGAGGTCCTGCTCGACCATCAACGTGCGATGGCGCGCGAGGGTGCTGTGGTCGAGGGCCGTGACATCGGCACCGTGGTGCTGCCCGATGCCGACCTCAAGGTCTTCCTCACCGCGAGCGCGCAGGAGCGCGCACAGCGCCGGGCCGACCAGCTGGGACGCGAGGACGTCGCCGAGCTCCAGGCCGCCATCGAGCAGCGCGACCTGCTCGACAGCAGCCGCGATGTCGCTCCGCTGCGTCCGGCGGACGACGCATGGCTGCTCGACACGACCGGTATCCCGTTCGACGAGGTCGTGGCCATCATCGAGCTCCGTGCGCTCGACCTCGCGCGCGAGCTCGTGGAGCTCGATCGGACGCGACCGCGCAGGCTGCCGCGCGTCGCCATCGTCGGCCGTCCCAACGTCGGCAAGTCGACGCTGGTCAACCGCTTCCTCCGGTCGCGCGTGACCATCGTGGAGGCGGAGCCCGGCGTGACCCGCGACCGCACCGAACACGTCGCCAGCTGGGACGGGCGCGAGTTCGTGGTCGTCGACACGGGCGGCTGGGAGCAGGCGCTGACGAACCCGCTCAGCACGGAGGTCGTGCGCCAGACGGAGGAGGCCATCGCGACGGCCGACGTCGTCGTGCAGATCGTCGACGGGACCGTGAGCGTCCTCGAGGACGACGAGCGCGTCGCGCGCGCCCTGCGCCGAGCGGCGACCGCGACGCTGCTCGCGGTCAACAAGCTCGATCACGACATCGACACGGTCGTCGCCGGCGGTCACGTTCGGCTCGGTCTGGGCGATCCCCTCGGCATCTCCGCGCGCAACGGCCGCGGCGTCGAGGCCCTGCTCGATGCGATCGTGCGCATGCTGCCCGACGTCGCCCGCGAGGACGGTGCGCTGATCGCCGCACCGGGGACGCCGCACGTGGCGATCATCGGGCGGCCCAACGTCGGGAAGTCCTCGCTGTTCAACCGCCTGATCGGCGAGGAGCGTTCGATCGTGCACGACGCTCCTCACACGACACGCGATGCGATCGACACGCTGGTCCAGCTCGATGGCCAGGACCTCGTGTTCGTCGACACGGCCGGGATGCGCCGCAAGTACCGCAGCGGCGAGGACCTCGAGCAGTACGCCGTCGATCGCACGCGTGCAGCCATCGAGCGCTCGGACGTCGCCCTGTTCCTCATCGACGCCGGCGAGCCGATCGGCGCCCAGGAGCAGCGTCTCGCGGCGATGCTGCGCGAGGCCGGCTGCGGGCTCGTCATCGTGCTCAACAAGTGGGACACCGTCGACGAGGAGCGTCGCGAGGACCTCGAACGTGAGCTCGATCGGCTCCTCAGCTTCGCCTCGTGGGCGCCGCGTGTGAACGTGAGCGCGCTGACCGGACGTGCGGTCAGCCGGCTCGCACCCGCGATCGCGACGGTGCTGCGCAACCATCGCCGCCGGATCTCCACGGGAGAGCTCAACCAGGTCATCGCGCGCGCGGTCGAGGACCATGCGCCGGCTCGCAGCGGCACCCGGACGGTGCGCATCAGGTACGCGGTCCAGGTCGACGTCGCCCCACCACGCATCCTGCTGTTCGCGAGCGGTCCGGTGGAGGACTCGTACTGCCGCTACCTCGAACGCATCCTGCGCGAGCGCTACGACTTCAGCGGTGTCCCGCTCGCCATCGAGACGCGTGGTCGGCGGCCCGAGGACGCGGAACGTTCGCGCGCACCTCGGCGGAGCCGCACGGGGGGCTGACGGGAGCGTCGTTCGCCGGTATCAGGGAGCGCTACCGTTGCCCGATCGACCACCCCGGTGGTCGGTGCACGGGCTGTGGCGCAGTCAGGTAGCGCACTCGTCTGGGGGGCGAGGGGTCGCCGGTTCAAGTCCGGCCAGCCCGACGTCGGAGGGTCAGCGGTGCGCGTGTTCGACATCGGCGGTCCCGAGAGTCCTCGAGAGGCGTCCGACCGCGTCCTGACCGTCCCGAACGCGCTCAGCCTCGCTCGTATCGCCGTGCTTCCACTCGTGCTGCTCGATCTGCTCGATGGCCGCTTCGGCCGGGCACTCGTGCTCATGCTCCTGATCGGTGCGAGCGACTGGTTCGACGGGTACCTGGCACGCGTCCTGGACCAGCGCACGCGGCTCGGTGCCGTGCTCGACCCGATCGGTGATCGCGCCGTCTTCGTGGTCGTCGGCGTGGGACTCGTGCTCGCCGATCTGCTGCCGCTGTGGGTCCTCGTCGTGCTCCTGGCACGTGAGCTCGCCGTCCTGGTCGTCGGGCTCGTCCTGCTGCTGGCAGGACGCAGCATCCCCGAGACCTCACGACTGGGGAAGGTCGCGACGTCCGGTCTCATGCTCTCGATCACCGGCCTCGTCGCGGCCGCCGCGTTCGGCGACGGCGCGGCGGATCCGCTGGGATGGCTCCAGGTCATCGCCTGGGGAGGTCTGGCGATCAACCTCGCCCTGACCTACCTCGCCACGCTCGGGTACGCCCGGGCGGCCCTGCGCCCCCGGAGCTAGCCTTGGGCCTGGCCGACCGCGAACCTCGGGCCAACGGAGGTCTGGTGTGACGCAGCAGCAGCCGGACCTCCCGCGTGACGACGCGGCCGTCGACACGACGGCCTCGCTCGATCACGATGCGCTGGCCGAGCAGCTCGATGCGGCACATCCCGAGCCCGGTCGCGACGAGGTCCGCGCGCTCGCGATCACGCGGGGCCCTGGCGCAGGTTCGCGCTACCGGCTCGTCCACGATGAGGTCCGGATCGGCCGTCACCCGGATGCGCACGTGCTCCTCGACGACGTCACCGTCTCGCGTCGCCACGCCCTGCTGACCGCCGTCGATGGGCAGGTCATCATCACCGACCAGGCGAGCCTGAACGGGACCTATGTGGCGGGGGAGCGGGTCGACAGCCACCTCCTGGCCGATGGCGACGAGATCCAGATCGGACGCTTCCACCTCGTCTATCTCGAGGGTCCCTCCGCGGCACCGGACGACGCGCATGGCGGCTGAGGGTCACACCATCGGCGAGGTCCTGAACCGGCTCAAGCAGGAGTTCGACGACGTCTCGATCTCCAAGATCCGGTTCCTCGAGTCGGAGGGGCTCGTCCGGCCGGGTCGTTCCGAGTCCGGCTACCGGCAGTTCAGCTCCGAGGACGTCGAGCGGCTGCGCTACGTGCTCGCCGCACAGCGCGACCGGTACCTCCCGCTCAAGGTCATCAAGGACGAGCTGTCGCGTCTGGATGCGGGGCTCCCCGTCGACATCGAGGTGAACGGGAGCGGTGAAGCTCCGTCCTCCGAGCAGACGAACACCCATGCAGGCACGCCGTCCGGCTCGCGAGACCCGGCAGGTCTGCTCACCGATATCGCGCTGGATCGGGGCGAGCTGGCGCACGCCAGCGGTCTCGAGCGGCCTGAGCTCGACGAGCTGATCGCCAACGGCATCATCGAGGGCGACGACCTGTTCGACGGTGCCGCGCTGCGCACCGCGCGCGTCGCGGCCGAGCTGCTGCGCAGGGGCCTCGAGCCCCGCCACCTGCGTGCGTACCGACTGGGCGCCGAGCGCGAGGCGGACCGCATCGGCCAGCTCGTCGCGCCCCTGCTGCGGCAGCGCAACCCCGAGAGCCGTCGCACGGCGACCTCGCGCGCGGAGGAGCTCATCGCGCTGGGTGCACAGCTGCAGCGGCTCATCCTCGAGGAGCGGCTCGCCCACCTGCTGCGGTCGTGAGGCCGCCTCACCACACCCCGGGGCTCGTGCGCGCCTGCGCGTCCTTGCTCACGCTGGCGTTGGTCGTCCCGGTCGCGCTCGTCGGCACGGTCGGTCCGCCCGCACCCGCGCTCGCCCAGAGTGTCGCGGCGTCCGAGATCCTGGCACCACCACCGCTCGACGCGAGCACGCTCGGGGTGCCGCCGTCGGTCAGCGCCGTCCTCGTCGAGGTCGCGACGGGACAGGCGATCGTCGCCCGCGACGCCGACCTGCGCCGGCCGATCGCGTCCACCCTGAAGCTCGTCACGGCGCTCGCCGTCGTCGCAGCGCTGCCGCCCGGCAGCCTCATCGCCGTGGGGGAGGAGGTCCGAGGCGTCGAGGGCTCGGCGTACGGCCTGCGCCCGGGCGAGGTGCGCAGCGTCGAGGACCTCCTCGCGGGCCTGCTGCTGCGCTCGGGCAACGACGCCGCGCTCGCGCTCGCCATCGCCATCGACGGCAGCGAGGACGCGTTCCTCGATCGCATGGCCGGCGTACTCGCCGACCTCGGCATCGCCGCGCGCCCAGAGACGTCGTCCGGGCTCGGTGACGCCGACGCGTTGTCGGCCACTGAGGTGGCAGTGGTCGCGATCGCCGCACTGGCAGAGCCACGCATCCGCGACCTCGTCGCGATCCCGGTGCTCACCCTCGCCGACGGCACGCCGGTCGAGAACCGCAACCTGTTCCTGCGTGACGTCGACGGTGCCACCGGACTCAAGACAGGCTTCACGAGCGCCGCCGGGTACACCCTTGCGGCCTCGGCGGTGCGTGACGGCCGCGAGCTGGTCGCCGTCGTGCTCGGCGCGGTCGACGACCGGACACGGAGGGACATCGCGGGTCGGCTCCTCGAGCACGGGTTCACGATGACCACCCCGACGGCCCTCGTCGACTCCATCACGCTGCGGACCGCTGCAGGTCCGGTGCGACTCGCCCCGGTCGACACCGTGATGACCTTGCCGGCCGGGAGCGCCGCAGTCCTCGACTGGCCCACGACGCTCCGGCCCGACGCGAGCCCCGCGTCGGTCGACGTGCTCGTCGATGGGGCGAGTGCTGGGAGCGTCGAGGTCGTGCGTCAGGACGGCCGTCGCGCGTCCGAGGCACCGAGCCTGGGTCGCGCACTCGTTGACGGCGTGTACGCGGCCCTGCGGCCCTCCGGGCTGTCCGACGCCCTCCGCTAGCCTGCCGAGCGTCGGCACCGCGACCCGCTTCCGGGTGCGGCGGACGGACGGAGGCTCGGATGATCCCCCTGGAACTCGTCGGGGTGCGGGTCGAGCTGCCGGCCAACCAACCGATCGTGCTGCTGCGTGATCCTGACAGCGGGCGCTACCTGCCCATCTGGATCGGCGGTGCCGAGGCGATGTCGATCTCGAGCCACCTCGAGGGTGACGTCCCGCCACGCCCGCTGACCCATCAGCTGCTCGCCGACACGCTGCGAGCCCTCGGAGCGGAGCTCGAGGCGGTCCACCTGACCGACCTCCGAGAGGGCACGTTCTACGCCGAGCTGCACCTGCTCAGTGCGGGCCAGGAGGTCGTCGTCTCCGCGCGTCCGTCGGATGCGATCGCGGTCGCCATCCGGCTGGGTGCGATCCCGATCCTCGTCGACGAGGAGCTGTTCGCCAAGGTCGCCATCGAGCTCGGCGACGTGGACGTCGACAGTTCGGACGACGCCTCCGTCGACCCGGAGGACGAGGTCCGGCGCTTCCGGGACTTCCTCGAGGACCTCGATCCGGACGACTTCCTCGAAGGCTGACCCTGAGGTCGAGGTCGACCCTATGGGTTGATGCTGCGGGTTGACGCTGCGGGGGAGCGTCCGTACGCTGACCCCACCAGGGGAGTTCCAACCCTGTCGTCCCACTCCTCACGCTCGAGACCGGATGGATCCGGCCCCTCGCCGCGAGGTGGTGCGGGACGGGCCGGTTCCCTCCACCACGCTCGATGCGTTCCCGGTGGAGCGAACGGCCTCCGGACGGCCCACACGGCCCCGCACCACGGCCCTGTACGAGGAGAGCGCGCATGGCGAAGGCTTCGACCCCCCGACAGGGCCAGTTCACGCTCGACCTCCCCGAGGACGAGCGCCTCGGCTACCGCGGACCGGCCGTGTCCGACATCGTCGGGATCAGCTACCGCCAGCTCGACTACTGGGCCCGGACGGGTCTGGTCAGCCCGTCGGTGCGCAAGGCCGAGGGCTCGGGTTCGCAGCGCCTGTACAGCTTCGAGGACATCGTGCGGCTGCGCGTGGTCAAGCGACTGCTCGACACGGGGCTCACGCTCGAGCGCATCCGTGCGTCCCTCGAGGAGCTCGGCCGGCAGGGCCGTGCCCTGTCCGACGTCACGCTCGCCTCCGATGGCCGCACCGTGTACGCGATCGACGATGACCGCCAGCTGCTCGACCTGCTCAAGCGCGGCCAGGGCGTGTTCGCGATCGCCCTCGACCCGCTGGTCGACGAGCTGCGTGGCGAGGTCAGCGTCCTGCCGTCGATGCGTGGTGTCGCTATCGAGGCCGACGCCGTCGAGGGCTCGGGCGAGGTCGACCGCGAGTCACGGGCAGCCCGCGCCGTCTGACGCCCGACGCCGGTGCCCGTGCGCTCCGGTGGCTGACGCGCTCGGCGACTGAGCCGGGAACGAGGAGGGCGGCGTGACAGACGCGTCCAGGCCCGCGGTCCAACTCCTCGCCGTCAGCAAGCACTTCCCCGACTCCGTCGCGCCGGCCGTCGAGCATCTCACGCTCGCCGTACCGCGCGGCGCGGTCGTGGCGCTCATCGGGCCGTCCGGCTGTGGGAAGACGACCTCGCTGCGCTTGATCAACCGGCTCATCGATCCGACGTCAGGTCACGTCGAGGTCGATGGTCGCGACACGCGGCAGCTGGACCCGATCGCCCTGCGTCTCGGCATCGGGTACGTGATCCAGGCCGTCGGACTGTTCCCCCACCGGACCATCGCCCAGAACATCGCCGTGGTGCCACGGGCGCTCGGTTGGGACCGCGGACGCACCCGTCGTCGGGTCTCCGAGCTCGCCGAGCTCGTGGGCCTCGAGCAGGAGCAGCTGGGGCGCTTCCCCGACGAGCTGTCCGGCGGGCAGCAGCAGCGGGTCGGGGTCGCGCGCGCGCTCGCCGCGGACCCGCCCATCCTGCTCATGGACGAACCGTTCGGCGCGGTCGATCCGGTCGTGCGTGCGCGCCTGCAGCAGGAGCTGCTCGAGCTGCAGGCGCGCGTCCACAAGACCATCGTGCTCGTGACCCACGACCTCGACGAGGCGCTCACGGTCGCCGACCGCGTCGCGCTGCTCGACCGCGGGGGACGTCTCGCGCAGTACGCGGAACCGGACGAGCTGCTGCGCGCGCCCGCCGAGGAGTTCGTCACCGAGTTCCTCGGACCCGACCGCAGCCTCAGACGTCTCGCCCTGCTGACGGTGGATGCACTGCAGCTGCGAAGAGGTGCGGCCGTGGCGGTCGGAACCTCGACGCATGACGCACGTGCGCTGCTCGCCCGTGATGGTGGGGACTGGATCGGTGTGCTCGACGACGAGCGCTTCCTCGGCTGGGTGCGTGGCACCGCACTCGCGGGGGAGGGGTCGGTCACCGAGCAGGGGCTCGAGGCACCGGCGGCGCTCGTGGGTCCGAGGAGCACACTGCGTGCTGCGATGGACCGCATCATGACCGCTCGGACCGCGACCGCCGTCGTCGTCGATGAGGGCCGCTTCCTCGGGATCGTGACGCTCGAGGACATCCGGCGCGCGCTCGCGGAGCGCGCGGGATGAGCGAGCGCAACCCGCTGCTGCGTTGGGACTACGTCGTCGCCCAGCGCCACACGATCATCGCCGCGGTGATCGAGCACGTTCAGCTCACGCTGCTGACCGTCGTGCTCGGCCTGGCCGTGGCGGGCGTGCTTGCTGCGGTCGCGCTGCGCTGGGGCCGTGCGCGTCCGACGATCGGTGCTGCGACCGCGGCCCTCTACACGATCCCGTCGGTCGCGTTCTTCGGTCTGCTCGTCCCGTCGACCGGCCTGACGCGTACCACGGCGCTCATCCCGCTCGTCGCGTACACGCTCGTGGTCCTGGTCAACGCCATCCTCGACGGTCTCGACCAGGTGCCACCAGCCGTCGATGAGGCCGCCGAGGCGATCGGACTCTCGCCGCTGCGACGCCTTCTCGGCGTCCGCCTGCCGCTCGCCGTCCCGGTCATCGTGAGTGGCCTGCGGGTCGCGACGGTCACGACGGTGGGACTCGTGACCCTTGCCGCCATCGTCGGACAGGGCGGCCTCGGTCGGCTGATCCTCGACGGGCTGCGCCGAGCCTTCTGGACGCCGCTGACCATCGGGGCGCTCCTCTCGATCCTGCTCGCGCTCGTTCTGGATGCGGCGTTCGTGCTCCTCGAGCGGCGCATCGCTCCGTGGTCGGTGCGCCGTCCGGCCAGCCGTGCGGGTGCGGCATGAGGCCGCAGATCGTGCAGCTCGAGCTCGCACAGGCAGCCCTCCCACGCGACATCACCCTCGCGGAATGGCTGCTCGACCCCACGTCGTGGACGGGGAGCAGCGGCATCCTGCCATCGCTGCTCGACACGCTCGCTCTGTGCAGCGCCGTGATGCTCGCCGCGGTGGTGCTCGCCGTGCCCAGTGCGGCGCTGCTCGCGCACCTCGGGCGCGCGAAGGTGCTCAGTGCGTGGCTGGTGAACATCGGCCGAGCCGTCCCCACGTTCGCGCTCGCTGCGCTGCTCGTCCCCGTCTCCCTGCGCACCGGACTCGGCTTCGAGCCGTGGCCGATCTTCATCGCCCTGACCGCGATGGCACTCCCGCCGATCTACCTCGGGACGTACACGGCGGTCAGCGGTGTCGACCGCGCAGCGGTCGATGCTGCCCGCGCGGTCGGGCTGCGATCGCGCGAGGTCCTGCTGCGCGTCGAGCTCCCGCTGGCCTCGAGCGTGATCCTCACCGGCGTGCGCGTCGCCGCCGTCCAGGTCGTCGCGACCGAGCCCATCCGGGCGTTCCTCGGCGGCGACGGACTCGGGCGCTACGTGCGCGACGGTCTCGGCCAGCGCAACGACACCCTGCTGCTGGGTGGGGCCGTGCTCGTGGCCGCACTCGCCGGGGCCGTCGGTATGGTCCTCTCGCTGCTCCAGCGCGCCATCGAGCCCACCGGGGTGCGACGGTTGCGTCCCTCCGTCCGCTCGACGCGCATCGCAACGGCCGCGAGCGACCTGAGGACCGACCCGGACACTGCACCGCACGCCTCCGAACCTCCTGGTGCCCTCACCGGGGCCATGACCCTGACCGACGACGAGCGAGACTGACGATGAAGAGCACGCGAACACACCATGCACGCAGCAGCACCTCCACGGCACGCCTGCGGATCGTCCCCGCAGCCGTCGCACTCGCGGCGCTGCTGGCCGCGTGCGGGGGAGGGGCGGACACCGCCACGCCGACCGACGGGCCGACGATCGTGACGCGCGGCCAGGACTTCTCCGAGGCACGCACGATCGCGCAGGTCTATGCGCTCCACCTCGAGGGACTCGGTTACCCCGTCGAGGTGCTCACCGCGGCAGGGTTCCGCACGGAGGCGATCGCCGCCCTCGAGTCGGGGGAGCTGGGCCTGATCATCGACTACATCGGGGGCTCGCTCACGGCGCTCGCTCCTGATGCTGGGTCCTCGACCGACGCCGACTCCATCATGGAGGTCATCCGTCCGGCGTACGCCGAGCTCGGAGCCCGCGTGCTGGACTACGCGCCGGCGATCGACGGCGACGCACTCATCGTGCGCGGCGACTACGAGGCCGTCACGATCAGCGACCTCGACGGGCTCGGCGCCGTGCTCGGTGCGGCAGCACAGTGCTTCGAGCGGCCCCAGTGCTACCTCGGCCTGACCGACCCCGACGTCTACGGCATCACGTTCGGCGACACGCGCACCATCGAGTTCGGTCCGCTGCTCGGTGAGGCGCTCAGGGCCGGTGAGGTCGACGCGGTCATCTGGAACGACACGGCCCCCCAGATCGGTGTCGAGGGCTTCCGGGTCCTCGTCGACGACCGCGGCCTGTTCCCGGCCCAGAACATCGCGCCGATCCTCTCCGAGGAGCTCATCTCCGCCTACGGGGATGAACTCGTCGCTGCCATCGACGCGCTGAGCGCGCGTATCACCACCGACGACCTGGTCGCGTGGAACGTCGAGACCGACCTCGAGTTCCGCGAGCCCGTCGACGTCGCGCGCGACTGGCTCGAGGCCCAGGGCCTGCTGGGCTGACATGGCGGACCTGGCGGCACTCTCCGAGGTCGTCACCGGCGCCCGGTGCTGGGGGATCGAACTCGACCCCCGGTACCGGGTGCTGGCGGTCACCATCGAGCCGGACCCACTGCGCACGCCGGGGACGGCGGGGGAGCATCAGCTCCTGTGCTTCCCCGTGTCCGTGCTGCTCGTCACCGTCACCCGACCGGTCTCCGAGGACGGTCAGGACCGCACCGCGCTCGTGACGTTCGATCTCGAGCAGCTCACAGCCGTCTCCGAGCGCTTCGCCGGCGCGACCATCGCTCCGGAGCCCTTCGGTCAGCCCGAGCCGCGTCCTGGGACGTGGGGGCCGCAGTACAGCCTGGAGGGCCGCACGAGCGCTGCGGACGGCACGCGCGCCACGCTCACGCTCGAGCTCACGACCGAGGACGGCTCGCGCCTGCGGCTGTTCGCGCGCTTCGACGACGTCGAGCTGCGTGACGGCGCCCGCACGCTCGTGCTGGGCACCCAGCAGGGGGGAGCGGGCGCCCCGCAGCACGCGGACCCGGAGGCGCACGACGACGGAGTGACGCCACCCGGGACACTCCGGTTTTAGTTTACAGAATGTTCCTTATGGGGGACGTCGGGCCGCGCGTCAACGCGTGGCAGACTGCATCATGACGCCCGACCCCGAGCCCATCTCTCACGACCGCTCCGACTCCGACACGTCCACGCACGACGAGGGCCTCCTGCTCCAGGCCATCGTGGTCGGGCTCGCCGTCGCAGCGTTCGGCGTCGCGTTCGGCGTCGCAGCCGTCAGCGCAGGCATGCCGGCCTGGATGGCCGTCCTGTCGAGCGTCGTGGTCTTCGCCGGGGCGTCGCAGTTCGCCTTCGTGGCGGTCACGGCCAGCGCGGACCCGCTCACGGGCGCGATCAGCGGCATCCTGCTCAACCTGCGCATCATCGCCTTCAGCCTCGCCCTCGCCCCGCGGCTGGGTCCCGCACCGCTGGCCGGACGGATCCTCGACGGCTACCTCATCACCGACGAGTCGGCCGCGCTCGCGTTCGAGGGCGACCGGACGGGGACGCGCCGGCGCCTGAGGGTCGCAGGGGCCAGCGTCGGACTGTTCTGGGTCGCCGCCACCGCCCTGGGCGCCTACGGCGGGGACCTGCTCGGCGACGTTCGCGCCTACGGTCTCGACGTCGCTTTCCCGGCCGCCTTCGTCGCGCTGCTCGCACCGGCGCTGCGCCGACCGGGCGGCCTGCCCATCGCCCTGAGCGCCGGCCTGATCGCGCTCCTGGGCATGCAGGTCCTTCCCACCGGACCGGTCGTGCTCCTCGCCGGCCTGGCGGTGCTGCCGTGGCTCAGGTCACGACCGTGGTCCTCGGACGCGGGCGGCGCGGCATGAGCGGGCTCGATGTCCTGCTCGGTGTCCTGCTGCTCGGGGCCGTGACCTTCGCGTTCAAGCTCGTCGGCCCGCTCGCGGCCGGGAAGCTCACCCTCTCCCCCGCTGTCACGCGCATCGCCGAGCTCCTCCCGACCGCGCTCATCGCCGGGCTCGTCGTGACGCAGACGTTCGACGGCGCAGCGATGGACGCGAAGGTGCTCGGGGTGCTGGCAGCCACGCTCGCCGTCGCGCTGCGCGCGCCCTTCGCGGTGGTCGTGCTCATCGGAGCCGCGAGCGCTGCGCTGCTGCGCGCGGTCGGACTGCCCTGACGGGCTGCTGGTCCTGAGCGTTCCGAACGGCCTCAGCGTGCTGCAGACGCTCGGGCGGCGAGCTCGTCGGCGTACTCGTTCCAGCGGTGGCCGACGTGGGCCCGGATCCAGCGGACCTCGAGCTCCGGCCGGCTGCGCAGCCGCTCCACGAGCGGACGCACGAGGTCGAGGTTCTCGACCGGTCCGCGCGAACGCTTCCAGCCACGGGCCTCCCACGCAGGCGCCCACTCGTTGACGGTCCTGACGGCGAGCTGGGAGTCGCTGTGCAGGACCGCGGGGGTGCCGGGGGGCACGAGCGTGATGCCCTCGAGCAGCGCCGTCAGCTCCATGCGGTTGTTCGTCGTCGCCGGGTCCGCGCCGCTGCGCTCGGCGACGATGGCGCCACCGATGACGTAGACGGCCGCCCACCCGCCGCGGCCGGGGTTCGGCGTCGCTGAGCCGTCGGTGAAGACCCCGTCCTGAGGATCGCCCTCAGGACGCGCGGACGGCGTCACGGGAGCCGCTGCTCGGGTGACTGGAGCCGGCTCCCGAACAGGCCCCTCGTGTACAGACCCGGTGCGCCGCGATCGATGAGGAACTCGACGGGCGCGCCCTCGAGGTCGAAACCCACGACCATGCCGCAGCCGATGCAGCGGAACTTCCCGAATCCGGACGCCGCGTCCACCAGGTGCTGCTCGTCATCGCAACGCGTGCAGGCGCGGACCGCCGGGACATCATCGGCGAGTCTGGTCGCGGCAGATCCGTCGTGCGGGGGCGGTGTCGTGGTGTCCATCGGGCCAGCGTATCGGTCGCGTCGTGAGCGCCCGCCAGGACTGGTCCGGTGCTCCCCCGGCAGCGCCCCTGATCCATCCGCGCCGCTGCTGACGGCTACGTGCGCTGAACGCACGCGCCGTGCGTTGAACGCGCAACCCCTCGCGGGGGTCTCGCCACCCTGCCCATAGGGCCTCATCACGTCCGGCCTGCGCTGTCAGGCGCACTCGGTCACGACCGGCCTCAACGGAACAGGCAGGTCTCGCCACGGCTGGACCGGTCGACCTCCCCGCGCCGGGACGCAGGCTCACTCGCTCGTCACCTCGACGCCCCACGAGTCCCCCGGAGCGCGCCCTGCACGCGGCAGCGGCACCGCTGTGGATCGTGGCCATGGACCGCGGTGCATTCGGTCGCGCAGGATGCCCTCTGAAGGCCCAATTCAAGCGTTCCAGGGCATTCCGTTCCTGGGCGACGATTTCGATGGCGAGGGTGGTCGAGGTGCCGTCGCCTGATGCACGCGGCGGGTGCTGCGTGCCCGACCAGCGCCCCAGCCTCCGCCTCGGTCACACGGCGTGCGCGGACGCTGTGTCGTGCGACCCGCACAGGATCGGCCAAGCGACCTGATCGCGACCCTGAACGACGCAGGGAATGATCAGCTCGACCGACGCCACGCGTGCGAGGTGGACCGGCGAGCACGTCGGCGTACGAACCAGGCGCGCCGCGGTCACCCGGCGGCGTCGTGCCTCCTGTACGCGTTGACACAAGCGATTTAGTCTTCGCACGTGCGAACCGACTGGATCGCATGAACCGATCAGGGAGGCAGAGCCACGATGGCAGCCGCCAAGAAGACCGCAAAGCGCGCGCCGGCCAAGAAGGCAGCGAAGCGCTCCACCAAGAAGACTGCAGCACGGAAGGTGGCGAAGCGTCCGGCGAAGAAGGCCGCGAAGCGTCCCGCCAAGAAGACCGCACGGAAGACCACGAAGAAGGCCGCTGCGAAGCGTCCTGCCAAGAAGACCGCGAAGAAGGCGGCGAAGCGTCCCGCCAAGAAGACCGCACGGAAGACCACGAAGAAGGCCGCTGCGAAGCGTCCTGCCAAGAAGACCGCGAAGAAGGCGGCGAAGCGTCCCGCCAAGAAGACCGCCAAGAAGGCTGCGAAGCGTCCCGCCAAGAAGGCTGCCAAGCGTCCCGCCAAGCGGGCCGCCAAGCGTCCTGCGAAGCGGACTGCCAAGCGTCCTGCGAAGCGGACTGCCAAGAAGGCCTGAACCGAAGCAGCACGGACGGGGCCGCCCTTCGGGGCGGCCTCTTCCGTCCTCGGGCAGGTCGTGGCCGGCCCCGAGCGTCACTGCCCGTCGCGGTACCGTGGGGTCATGCGCATCCTCTCGCTCGACACGCCACCCGCCGACGTGCGACCCGATCCGGCTCTCGTCGTGGCCTTCGACGGCTGGACCGATGCGGGCAGCGGCGGGACCGGCGCCGCTGAGCACCTGCTCGATCGCTATCCCTCGCAGCATCTCGGCCGCTTCGATGCTGACGCGCTCTACGACTACCGGGACCGCCGCCCATCGCTCGAGATCGACCGCGGTCGGCTGCGCACCGTCCGCTGGCCCGAGCTCAGCATCCGGCATCTCGCCCCGACGAGCGGGCCCGACCTGTTGGTGATCAGCGGTCCCGAGCCGGACCTCGGCTGGCGGACCCTCGCAGCGGATCTGAAGGAGCTCTCCGATCTGCTCGGCGTGCGCCGCTACGTCGGCCTCGGCAGCGTCCCTGGACCGCTCCCCCACACCAGGCCGGTCCAGATGGTCTGCACGTCGAACGACGCGCTCCTCCTCGAGCGCCTCGGCGCGCCCCACGAGCAGATGATCGTCCCTGCCTCGGCCCAGGTCGCGCTCGAGGCGGAGCTGGGTGCCCATGGGCTCACGACCCTCGGGATGTGGGTGCGGATCCCGCACTACGTGGCCGGCCCCTACCCGGAGGCGTCACGCGTCCTGCTCGAGCGCCTCTCGTCCCATCTCGGGACCCCCGTCGACCTCACCGGGTTCGACCACGACATCGACACGAACCGCGAACGGCTCGACGTCGCAGCGACCTCCTCCGACGAGGTGCGCGATCACGTCGCACAGCTCGAGCGCCTCTACGACGCGGAGACCGGCCGTCCCGGCGGACCGCTCGGGATCGACCTGCAGCGCGGCGCACCGATCACCGATGTCGACGTCCCCAGCGGTGACGAGCTCGCCGCAGAGATCGAACGGTTCCTCCGCGGAGGTACGTGACGAGGCTGAGCGCTCAGCCCAGCGCCTCGACGACGTGGTCGACGCAGGCCGTGAACGCCTCGACGTCGGCCAGCGGGACCGCCGGGAACAGCCCGACCCGCAGCTGGTTGCGTCCGAGCTTGCGGTACGACTCGGTGTCGACCACGCCGTTGGCACGCAGGGCGGCATTGACCTCGTCCGCCTCGACACCGACCAGGTCGACCGTCGCCACGACCAACGAACGGGCGTCGACGTCCGTGACGAACGGCTGTGCCCAGGGACGCGCTTCCGCCCAACCGTAGAGATGGGAGGCCTTCGCCCGCTGGGCAGCGACGACCCCGGCGAGGTCACCGTGCTGCGCGAGCATGGCCTCGACCTGGAAGCGCGCGAGCACGATGGTCGCGACGGCCGGCGTGTTGTAGGTCTGGTCCTTGCGGCTGTTCTCGACGACACCAGCGAGGTCGAAGAACGCCGGGACGTAGCGCTGCGACGCAGCGATTCGCTCGATGCGCTCGATGGCCCGTGGAGAGACGATCGCGACGGTCAGGCCACCGTCGGCGGCGAAGCCCTTCTGCAGGCTGAAGTAGTAGACGTCGACCTGGGCAAGGTCCACGGGAAGTCCCCCGGCCGCAGAGGTCGCGTCGACGAGCACGAGCGCATCATCGACCCGCCGGATGTCCTGCATCACGCCCGTCGACGTCTCGTTGTGCGTCCATGCGTGCGCGTCCACACCGTCCGGCACGGCAATGGGCTCAGGCCGCCCGCCTGGGGCCGCCTCGACGATGACGGGCTCCGCGAGCCAGGGCGCCGTGCGCGCTGCGGTCGCGAACTTCGCGCTGAACTCACCGAACACGTAGTGCTGTGAACGCTGGTCGATCAGACCGTAGACCGCCGCGTCCCAGAACGCGGTCGCACCACCGACGGTGACCAGCACCTCGTAGCCCTGAGGAGCGGCGAACAGTGCCAGCATCCCCTCGCGCAGCGACCGGACCTGGTCGCGCACCGGTGCCTGGCGGTGGGAGGTTCCCAGCACGGATCGGCCGAGGCTCGCGAGCTCGGCGACCGCCGCATCGCTGACCCGGCTCGGACCGCAACCGAAGCGGCCGTCCGACGGGAGCAGGTGGGCAGGGATGGTCAGGTCGCTCATACTCGCCTCGTCATCCGGTCAACATTCGTGGGGGCGCGCCGCGGCCGACGGTGCCCGGGGCGCGAAGAGTACGCTGCGCTCGTCTCGACGCCGGACCGGTGCCTGCACCCTGAGAAGGATCTTCCATGAGCCTCGCCGCCCGCATCACCGGCCTCGCCCCGTCCGCGACGATGGCGGTCGATGCGAAGGCGAAGGCGCTGCGAGCCGCCGGCGAACCGGTCATCGGCTTCGCCGCCGGCGAGCCCGACTTCCCCACGCCCGCTCACATCGTCGAGGCGGCGCAGCGCGCGGCTGCTGACCCCGCGATGCACCGCTACACGCCGGCCGCGGGCCTGGCTCCCCTTCGTGAGGCCGTCGCCGAACGGGCTCGACGCGATGGGCTCGACGTGAGCGCGGACATGGTCGTCATCACCAACGGTGGCAAGCATGCGCTCTACAACGTCTTCATGGCGCTCATCGGGCCGGGCGACGAGGTCCTGATGCCAGCCCCCTACTGGGTCAGCTACCCGGAGCAGATCGGCCTCGCCGGAGGCACCTGCGTGCCCGTGCTCGCCGACGCTGCTGCGGGCTTCAGGGTCAGCATCGACCAGCTCGAGGCCGCACGCACGCCACGCACGAAAGCGCTCGTCTTCGTGTCGCCCTCGAACCCGACCGGCGCGGTCTATCCGCCCGAGGAGGTCGCCGCCATCGGTCGCTGGGCGGCCGAGCACGGCATCTGGGTCGTCACCGACGAGATCTACCGAGAGCTCGTCTACGGGCAGGCGCGCTTCAGCTCACTGCCAGCGGTGGCACCCGAGGCCGCCCCGCGCACGATCATCGTCGACGGGCTCGCGAAGACTTTCGCGATGACGGGGTGGCGCGTGGGTTGGTCGATCGCACCGCTCGAGATCAGCGCGGGCATCACCAAGCTGCAGACGCAGCTGTGCTCGAACGTGAACAACATCGCGCAGGCGGCTGCCATCGCAGCGTTGACCGGTCCGCAGGACGCCGTCGAGGAGATGCGACTCGCCTTCGATCGTCGCCGTCACACGGCGCTCACCATGCTCCGTGCCATCGACGGCTTCGACGTCGTCGAGCCCGAGGGCGCGTTCTACGTCTACCCGAGCGTGCGTGACCTGATCGGCGTGACCGTCGCCGGCCACAGCATCGGATCGTCGCTCCAGCTCGCGGACGTGCTGCTCGATGCCGCGAAGGTCGCCGTCGTCCCAGGCGAGGGCTTCGGGTCGGAGGCCAGCTTCCGCCTCTCCTACGCCCTGTCCGACGCGGACCTCGAGGAGGGCATCAGCCGCATCGCGAAGGTCATCGCAGGCTGACGTCCGGGTCGAGGGCCGCCCGCGGTCGCAGGACACGGTCCGGCCTCACTGCTTGACGTAGGGCTTCCCATCGGCCGCAGGGACACGCAGGCGCCCGACGAGCCCAGCGACGACGAGCAGCGTGATGACGTACGGCGTTGCACGCAGCAGCGTCGACGGCAGTGGGACGGGGAGGCGCTGGAGCGTCGTCGCCAGCGAGTCGGCGAACCCGAAGAGCAGCGCCGCGGACATCGCACCCACCGGGCTGTAGCGGCCGACGAGCATCGCGGCGAGCGCGATGAACCCGCGGCCGCCCGTCATCTCCTTCGAGAACTGACTCGCCGCCTCGAGCGTGAACCACGAGCCACCGATCCCCGCGAGCATGCCGCCCAGGACCACCGCCCGGTAGCGCGTGCGGAGCACGTCGATACCGACGGTGTCCGCCGCAGCCGGATGCTCCCCCACCGAGCGCAGGCGCAGACCCCAGCGGGTCCGGAACAGCGCGAACTGCAGCACGATGACCATGACGATCATGAGGTAGACGAGGAACGTCTGCCGGAACACGATCGAGCCGATGAGCGGCAGGTCGCTCAGCAGCGGCAACGGGGCGGCAATGAAGCGCACCGGTGAGTTCCAGGCCGTGTTCGAAGCGAGCAGCTGGGAGGTGAGGAACGAGGTCACCCCGGTCGCGAGGACGATGAGCACGACACCGCTGACGATCTGGTCGGCCTGAAAACGGATCGTCAGACCTGCGAGCATGACGCCGATGAGCGCGCCCGCAGCGATGCCTCCGAGCAGCCCGAACCAGGCCGACCCGAGGACGGACGCGACGACCGCCGCAGTGAACGCGCCGGCGAGGAACTGCCCCTCGATGGCGATGTTGATGACTCCCGCGCGCTCGCTGAGGACGCCCGCCATCGCTCCGAACGCGATCGGCACGCTCGCGAACAGCGCGCCACGCAGCAGAGCGACCAACGAGACGGATGCGCCGGTCGTCGCCCACACCAGCACCGCGACCACGAACAGTCCTCCGGCCGCGCCGACGGCCAGCGGCGCACGGCGACCCACCGGCCGGACCAGTTGGAGCACGCCCACCGCGACGATCGCTGCGGAGAGCAGCACGAGCGTGAGGTCGACCGGGATGACGAGGTCCGGGAGCAGGAAACGCTCCCCACGGGCGTCGTTGAGCACGAAGGTCGCGATACCTCCGGTGGCACCGCGCAGGAACAGCAGCGGGACCGCCGCGCCGAGCAGCAGCGTGAAGAGTGCGAAGCGACGCTCACGACGCCGTGCTGCGCCGGCGGACACGACCTGGGTGCTCATGCGCCCCACCCCTGCGAGATGCTGGTCGTCGAGGTCGGCTCCGTGCGGACCCGGAAGATGGCGCGCACGAGACCGGGCGCCGCGATGAACACGATGATGAGCGCCTGGATCACGACCACGAGATCGAGCGAGGTCCCCGAACGTGCCTGCATCGCCCGTCCACCGGCCTTCAGCGCACCGAGGAGCAGTCCGGCCGCGACCGTCCCGCCGACGGTCCCGCGTCCGAGCAGGGCGACGGTGATGCCGTCGAACCCGAGCCCTGCCGAGAAGCCGGGCGTGATCCGACCCTGCACGCCGAGGATGAGCGCACCCCCAGCGAGTCCACCGGCGACCCCTGCGAACGTCATCGCTCGCATCGTCGCGGTCCCGACGGCCATGCCTGCTGCGGTCGCGGCACTCGGGTTCGCGCCGACCGCGTTGAGCTCGAAGCCGATGGTCGAGCGGTCGAGCAACCAGAGCACGACGATCGCGACGAGCAGAGCGAGGATGATGCCGACATCGACGCGTAGCCCGGTGAACGGTCGCGGGAGGCGGGCCGTGTCGAGGATGTCACGAGAGATGGGGTCCGCGCGTCCCGGGATCTGGAACAGCGTCGTCGTGAGCAGCCAGATCGCGACGAAGTTGAGCGTGTTGTTCAGCATGATCGTGCTGATCACCTCGTGCGCCCCGGTCCGGGCCTTGAGCACGCCCGGGATCCAACCGATGACCGCTCCGCCGAGCAGTGCTGCGACGATGGCGAGCGGAAGGTGCACAGCGAGCGGGAGACCCTCGACCGCGAAACCGACGTAGCCGCCTGCGAGCCCGCCTGCGATGACCTGGCCCTCGCCCCCGATGTTGAACAGCCCGGCGCGCAACGGGATCGTGACCGCGAGACCGGTCAGGATCAGGACCGTGGCGGCCACGAGCGTCTCGGAGATCGCGCCCGGACTTCCGAGCGACCCCTGCAGGAGCGCGGAGTAGGCGCGGCTCACCGACCTGGCCGCCGCCTGCAGCACCGCGCCAAGTCCGGCTCCCGAGGTCACCGCGTCGAGTGTCCTGGTGTCCGACAGCACGAGGAAGAGCGCACCGACGACCAGTGCGGCGACCAGAGCGAGCACGGTCAGCCGGACGTCCGCGCCCGTGATGGCGCCGACGATCCGCTGCGTGAGCCTCGATGCATCGCCGTCTGAAGGTTCCACACCGGAGTCGGAGACGACCGCGGGGTCGAGCGCGGGATCGGGCGACGCGTCCGGGCCGCTCATGCCGCCAGCCCCCGCATCGCTTCCTCGGCCGGGACGCCCGCCATCATCAGGCCGAGCGCTTCCTTCGCGACCGGCGTCGGGAAGGGACCGATGAGCCTGCCACGGAACATGACTGCGACGCGATCCGCGAGCGCGATGACCTCGTCGAGCTCGGAGGAGACGAGCAGAACGCCCACCCCCGCGTCGCGTTTGGCGACCAGCTGGCGATGGATGTACTCGATCGAGCCGACGTCGACACCGCGCGTCGGCTGCGCTGCCACGAGGACCCGGATCGGTCGATCGAACTCGCGCGCGACGATGACCTTCTGCTGGTTCCCGCCCGAGAGCGAGGAAGCGGGGGTCGCGATCGACGGCGTGCGCACGTCGAAGTCCTTCACGACCCGTCGGGCGTGGGAGCGCACCTCGTCGAAGCGCCGGGTCCGGCGCGCGGCGAAGCGCTCGTCGTCCCACAGGTTGAGCACGAGGTTGTCGGCGACCGAGAACGAGCCGACGAGGCCGTGCATGGTGCGGTCCTCCGGGATGTGTCCGACACCGGAGCGGAGGATCTCCTTCCGGCTGCGCCCCGTCAGGTCCTCCTCCCCCAGCAGCACACGGCCTCCACCGATCGGCAGCAGGCCGGTGATGGCCTCGACGAGCGGCGTCTGCCCGTTCCCCTCGACCCCGGCGATCGCGAGGATCTCGCCGCGGTGGACCGTCAGGTCGACGCTATCGACCAGCCGTTGACCATCGGCCGCGAGGACCTCGAGCCCCTCGACCGTCAGCACGGGCTCGCTCGGCCGTGCGGGTGAGCGGTCCACGACAAGGTCCACGGGACGGCCGACCATCAGTTGGGCGAGCTCCTGCGGCTCGGCGGCGGTTGCATCGACCGTCCCGACGGCTCGTCCACGACGCAGCACGGTGATGCGATCGGCGATGTCGCGGTGCTCGCGCAGCTTGTGCGAGATGAAGATGACGGACCGCCCGGCCGCTTGGAAACCCCGTATCGACGCGAAGAGGCCGTCAGCCTCCTGCGGCGTGAGCACGGCGGTCGGTTCATCGAGGATGAGCAGACGAGCGTCACGCGAGAGCGCCTTGAGGATCTCGACGCGCTGCTGCAGCCCGACGGGCAGATCCTCCACCACCGCGCTGGGATCGACGGGCAACCCGAACGTCTCCGCGAGCCGTTCGACCTCCTCGTGCGCAGCCCGGCGGTCGAAGCGGCGGAACCGATCGATCGGTTCCTTCCCGAGCAGGATGTTCTCCGCGACGGTGAAGACGGGGACGAGCATGAAGTGCTGGTGCACCATCCCGATGCCGGCCGCGATCGCATCGCCGGGGTCGCTGAAGTGGACCTGCTGCCCGTCGATCAGGACCTGACCCTCGTCCGCGCGGTACAGGCCATAGAGGATGTTCATGAGGGTCGACTTGCCGGCCCCGTTCTCACCGAGCAGTCCGTGCACCTCGCCCGCCTCGACGGTCAGATCGATCGCGTCGTTGGCAACGACCCCCGGGAAGCGCTTGGTGACGCCCTTCAGCTCCAGGCGCAACTTGGCCTCCTCGGCCGGTTCGGGCGTGCGTTGAACGCTACCCGTTCGACGCGGAGGGGCGCCCTCTCGGGCGCCCCTCCGTCGTGCCGTCGTCGTCCAGCGCCACCCCGCGAGGTGGCGCGACGCATCACGGTCGCGTGCTGATCTCGCCAGCGATGATCGCCGCCGTCAGCGCCTCGAGCTCCGCCTTCAGCTCGGCCGGGACGGCCGCGTCGAAGTCGTGGAACGGGGAGATGCCGACGCCCTCGTTCTCCAGGTTGCCGACGTAGGTGCCACCGGCGAACGTGCCGTCCTGGACGGCCTGGATGAGGTCGAACGTGGCGTTGTCCATCTTCTTCTCGACCGACGTCAGCGTGAAGGCACCGAAGTCCGTCGAGACGTAGCCGTCCGTGTCGACCCAGATCATCGTGCCCGAACCGAAGTCCTGGATCGCGGTCGCCGCGCCCAGGCCTGCAGGACCGGCGACGGGGAGGATGATGTCCGCACCGTTCTGCAGCATCTCCGCAGTCCCTGCATTGCCGAGGTCAGCCGCCTCGAACGACCCGATGAAGACACCGTCGGAACCATCCCAACCGAGCACCTCCACGTCGGTCCCCTTCACGGCGTTGTGGTGGTTCACACCAGCGAGGAAGCCGTCCATGAAGATGCTGACCGGCGGGATGTTGACCCCGCCCCAGGTGCCGACGATGCCCGTCTCGGTCATCCCAGCAGCCACGTAGCCCGCGAGGAATGCGGCCTGGTCGGTGTCGAAGACCATGCCGGTCAGATTCTCGTAGGACGCCTCGTAGGCGTAGTCGATGATGCCGAAGGCCTGATCCGGGTTGGCGATCGCGAACGCCTCGGTCGCGTCACCGAGGAGGAAGCCGACGGTCACGATGACGTCGCAGCCCTCATCGATGAACGCCTGGATGTTCGGGTCGTAGTCGGACTCGGAGGTCGACTCGAGGTACTTGACCTCGGCGCCGAGCTCGTCCTCCGCACGAAGGAACCCGTCCCATACCGTCTGGTTGAAGGACCGGTCATCGATGCCGCCCGTGTCCGTGATCTGGCAGGCCTTGAAGCCGGCCCCCTCGTCGTCAGCTCCACAGGCGCTGAGGATGAGGGCTCCCGACGCCACGAGGGCGACGGGCAAACGAGAGAGCTTGCGCATGCTGTGTCCTTGTCGTGTCGCTGCCGTGCACCGCACCGCGGCCACGGGTCCAACGGATCCATCAGGTCAGGCGGGACGCGGACCGCGACCTTCTGACCGTGCGTCAACCGTACTACGACGCGTGTCGTAGCGGAGGGAGGATGGTCCTCTCTCCGACGGGCCGGTCAGTCCCGCTCCGCCCGCTCGGTACCGACCCGACCGATCAGTACCGGTAGGAGTCCTCCTTGTACGGACCCCCGACCTCGACGCCCAGGTACGCGGCCTGGTCGCCGCTGAGCTCGGTGAGTCGCGCGCCGATCCGGTCCAGGTGCAGGCGCGCGACCTCCTCGTCGAGGTGGCGCGGGAGGACGTAGACCTCCTCCTTGTAGTCCTCGTGGTGCTGCCACAGCTCCAGCTGCGCGAGGACCTGGTTGGTGAACGAGGTCGACATCACGAACGACGAGTGGCCTGTGGCGTTGCCGAGGTTCACCAGGCGCCCCTCCGACAGCAGGATGACGCTGCGCTCGTTGGGCAGGTGCACGAGGTCGACCTGCGGCTTGATGTTGGTCCACTCGAACTCACGCAGCGCCTCGACCTGGATCTCGGTGTCGAAGTGGCCGATGTTGCACAGGATCGCGTGGTCCTTCATCGCGAGCACATGCTCGCGCGTGACGACCGACATGTTGCCCGTCGCGGTCACGACGATGTCCGCCTCGCCGATCGCGTCCTCCATGCGAACGACCCGGTAGCCCTCCATCGCCGCCTGCAGGGCGTTGATGGGGTCGACCTCGGTCACGTACACGGTCGCGCCGAGCGCGTCGAGGGCCTGCGCGCAGCCCTTGCCGACGTCACCGAAGCCGGCCACGACCGCGACCTTCCCGGCGATCATGACGTCCGTGCCCCGCTTGATGCCGTCGATGAGCGACTCACGGCAGCCATAGAGGTTGTCGAACTTCGACTTGGTGACCGAGTCGTTGACGTTGATGGCCGGGATGCGCAGCAGCCCCTGCTTCTGCCACTGCCGCAGCTGCTTCACGCCGGTCGTCGTCTCCTCGGTGACCCCGAGGATGTCGGTGAGCAGCTCCGGGTGCTGCTGGTGCACGACCGCGGTCATGTCGCCGCCGTCATCGAGCAGCAGGTTCGGTCCCTTGCCGTCCGGCCACTCGAGCGTGCGCTCGACGCACCACCAGTACTCCTCCTCCGACTCGCCCTTCCAGGCGAAGACGGGCACGCCGGCCACTGCGATCGCGGCCGCCGCCTCGTCCTGCGTCGAGAAGATGTTGCACGACGACCAGCGCACGTCCGCGCCCAGCTCGACGAGCGTCTCGATCAGCACGGCCGTCTGGGTGGTCATGTGCAGGCACCCGGCGATGCGAGCGCCCTCGAGCGGCCGCTGACCGCGGAAGCGCTCGCGCAGGGCCATGAGCCCGGGCATCTCGTACTCGGCGAGCCCGATCTCCTTGCGCCCGAGCTCAGCGAGGGACAGGTCACGGACCTCGAAGTCCTGGTCCGGGTAGCGGCGTTCGAACGGGGCAGCAGACGACACGGTCGACTCCTTGACGTGCCCGAGTGCGCGGCGGCACGGGCGATGGGCTGGCGGTTCAGGAGCTCCGGCCGGACTCGGCCCTCGCGATGCGACAGTGTGCCGTACCCGGGCTCAGGGCGCTGCGAGGCGCGACACCGGCAGCCGGTCGGCCCGCATCAGGCAGGCACGCGGTGCCTCATGGCGCAGCGCGCGGAGGAACGCCTCGCGCGCGATAGGGACCGCGCCCAGGCTCCGGAGGTGGTCGGTGGGCAGCTGGACGTCCACGAGCACGCCGCCCGCCTCGGCGAAGCGTGTGCACAGGTCGAGCAGGGCGATCTTCGACGCGTCGTCACGCCGGTGGAACATCGACTCGCCGGTGAAGACGCCGCCGACCTGAACGCCGTAGATGCCACCGACCAGCTCGGTGCCGTCGCGGACCTCCACGGAGTGGACCCAGCCGAGCGCCGCGAGCTCGAGGTAGGCGTCGTGCATCTCGGGCGTGATCCAGCTGCCCTCCTCCCGCTGGGCACAGGCGGCGATGACACCAGCCACGTCCTCGTCGACCGTCGTCTCGAACCCACAGCTGCGCAGCGTCCGGCGCAGGCTGCGGCTGACGTGGAACCGTGCCGGTGCCAGCACGGCACGCGGATCAGGGCTGAACCACAGCAGCGGGACCCCGGAGTGCGGCCAGGGGAACACGCCGCGGTGATACGCAGCGACGAGGGTGGCGACGTCGAGGTCCGCGCCGACCCCGACCACACCGTCCGCGTCCGCCTGCGCGGGATCGAGGTCCCAGCGGCAGGGCGCGACCGGGCGCGCTGGCGCGACCCGCTGCGGCCCCATCTGGCCTCCTGGTCACGTGCCGGTCTCGTGGCCGACGCTAGCGGTAGCGTGCCACCCGATCGCCGGCCCGGTCTGCGGGCCCGTCAGGACGGTGAACGGTGACTCCTCCGGCGTCCGACGACGAGCCGTCCGACCGGCTCGCCCGCGCATCGAGCGCCGTGGGGACCGGCATCCTCCTCTCGCGCGTCGCCGGACTCCTGCGCGAGAAGCTCCTCGCGTATCACCTCGGCACGGGACTGGGGGCTGAGGCGTTCCGCGCGGCCCTGCGCATCCCCAACCTGCTGCAGAACCTGCTCGGCGACGGTGTCCTGTCGGGCGCGTTCGTGCCCACGTACGCACGGATGGTCCGCGACGGCCGTGAGGAGGACGCCGGACGTCTCGCCGGTGCGGTGGCCTCTCTCCTCGTCCTGGTCACCGGTCTGCTCGTCGTCGTCGGTGTCGTGTTCGCCGGACCGATCACCCGGGTGCTGACCCCAGGCTTCCCCGTGGGCTCCGCGAAGGCCGAGCTGACCGTCACGCTCGTGCGCATCATCACCCCCTCGCTCGGGTTCCTCGTGCTCAGCGCCTGGTCGCTCGGTGTGCTCAACGCGCACCGGCGCTTCTTCCGCGCCTACGTCGCACCGGTCCTGTGGAACGCGACCATCATCGTCTTCCTCAGCGTGGCGGCCACGCTTGGAGGTACGGAGCTCGACCTGGCGCGTGCGGTCGCGCTGGGCGCACTCGTCGGTGCGGTCCTGCAGTTCCTCTCCCAGCTTCCCGCAGTCCTCAGGAGTGTGCCGACGCTCCGGATGCGCCTCGGACGCAGCGTCCCGGGCCTGCGCGAGGTCGTCCGGGCCTCGGGCGGAGTCATCGCGGGACGGGGCATCGTCCAGCTGTCCGCCTACCTCGACCTCGTGGTCGCCTCGCTGCTCGCAGCGGGAGCGGTCGCGGCACTCGGCTACGCCCAGGTCCTCTACCTGCTCCCCGTCAGCCTCTTCGGGATGAGCGTGGCAGCGGCAGCGCTGCCCGACGTCGCACTCGTGCGCCCCCACGAGCGGTTGCAACTCGCCGCCGAGGTCGAGCGGGGCATGGCGCGCGTCGCCACCTTCGTCGTCCCCACCATCGCGATCTACCTCGTGCTGGGCGAGCAGGTCGTGACGCTGCTGTTCGGTGGCGGCGCGTTCGGCCCCGCAGCGACGCGCCAGGTCGCCATCGTCCTCGCCGCCTACAGCCTGGGACTGCTGGCGACGACGCAGTCGCGTCTCCTCCAGTCGACGCTGTACGGGCTCGATGACACGTCCACCCCGGCACGCATCGCTGCCGTGCGCGTCGCCATCGCCACCGTCGCGGGCGTCGCGCTCATGCTGGTGCTCGACGCTTACCGCTGGGGCGACGACGGCATCGTCCGCGTCGCCGACATGGGGCTCGCGTCCAGCGCCGCACGAGCGTCACTCGAGTCGCTGCACCGGCTCGGGGCCGTGGGGCTCGCGCTCGGAGCATCGCTGGGCGCATGGACCGAGTGGATCCTGCTGCGCCGTGCGGTCGCGCGCCGGGCGACGACCGCGATCCCGCGCGCACGCGCGCTGCGTCCCGGGTTCGCGTCGATCGCGATCGTCGTCGGGATGCCGCTCGGGCACGGGCTGCGTTCGGCGCTGACGATCCTCGACAGCGCACCCGTCGCACTCGGGGCGGCGGTCACCCTGCTGCCGGCGCTGTCGCTGTTCGCGGTGGCAGCGATCGCGCTCGACCTCGCCGACCTGCCGCTGGTCACCGCGACGCGCCGGTGGGTGACCGACCACGGGTTCAGGCCTCGCCCTCGACGAACTCGATGAGCGTGCCCTGCATCCAGGCCAACGCGTCCATGAGCACGAGCGCATCGCTGCGCGCATCGTCGGGATCCAGGCTCTCCCGCAGCTCCTCGTCGTAACCGATCGTCGTCGCGAGCGCGAGGCGGACGTCGTTGAGCGCCTCGACGATGCGCATCGCTCCATCGCGCTCGAGGGCCCGGTCGACCGCTCCCCCCGACTCGGCCGCCCAGGCCCGAAGGTCCGAGGCGAGGGCCCCGAGACGCTGCGTGCGCGTCTCGAGCAGCTCGTCGCGCAGCATGGCGCGCAGCTCGACGTCGAGCTCAGCGTCCCCGCGCGACACGGTCGGGATCAGGCGTGCGATGACGGCATCCGGCTCACCACCCGCCGAGACCGCCGCCACACGTCCGGCGAGACCGTCGAGCAGCGAGACGAGCACCGACACCTCGTCCTGCGCCAGCTGCAGACGCATCTGGTCGCCATCCGGTCGCAGGCCTGCCATCAGACGTCGCGTTCGATGGTCGCCTGAAGGCCATAGCCGTGGAGCTGCGCGACATGCAGCTCGGCCTGCTCGCGCGGCTCCGCCGCAACAACGGCGCGCCCCTCGTGATGGACCTGCAGCATCAGTCGCTCCGCGTGCTCCCTGGGGAACCCGAAGACACGTCGGAGCACCAGCGTCACGTACGACATGAGGTTGACGGGATCGTCCCAGACGATCACGAGCCAGGGACGCGCCTCTTCGATGGACTCGTCGCCGACGGGTATCGCGAACGGATCGAGCACCGGGTCGAGCACCGGCGCGCTCTGCCCGGCGAGTCGGCCTGCGAGTCGGCCGGCGAGTCGAGAGGACACCGGACGACCAGCGAGTTTCAGCGGCGGCGGCGGCGTGCCATGCGACGCTGACGCTCGGACTCCTCGAGGGTGTCCCAGGACGGCGGCGCGGCCATCGTGCGGCCGACCGGAGAACCGGCGGGTGCTGCACGCAGGACCGTGACGGTCGCAGCGGCGCGACGGTTCCCGACGGTCTCGGCCGCCTCGAACTCGACCTCGTCGCCCGAACCGAGCACGCCCGTCGAAGCGGAGGCGGGGACGTAGTACTCGTCGCCGTCCTCTGCGACCAGGAAGCCGAAGCGGCGCTTGGCGTCGAACATGCGGATGCGTCCCGTGGGCATGGTGCGTCGTCCTTCTGTGGCCGGTGACAGCGCGCAGTGGGGCCGGCGCGCAGGTGGGGCTGGTCACGTTGATCGGGCCACGTCGATCGGGCCGTGGCGGGAGTCTAGCGATGCCGACGGGCCTGTGGGACCTCGCCTCGTGCGTACGGACGAGGCGCCCGACAGGAGCCGCGGTGTCAGGATTGGGCGGCCACGAACGCGCGGAGCACGTCGTCGACGTCCTCCGACCGCCCCTCGGCCAGTGCCGCCAGTGGCGTACGGTCCTCCAGGCGGCGCTGGCCGGTCGTCAGCCAGCTCGCACAGCCGGCGTCGTCGACCCAGCCCTGCAGGATCCGGAGGGCGTCGAGCGCCGCGAGGACCGCGTCGGAGCCCCCTGCGGCGAGCAGCGCGTCGACCGCCGCGTCGCCCACGACCTCACGCAGCTCGGCCTCGTCGTCCAGCGGTTCATCGCGATACACGTCAGGTGCCTCCGAGCACGTCGTGGTGATGCTCGCACTCCGCCACGAAGGCCTGTGCGGCTTCGATACGCGACGGGAGTCGCATCCTCTCGTCCTCCACGAGCGATGCGCGACGCTGCATGACCTCGGTGAGCTCGGCGTCCGAGGCACGCAGGACGCGCCGGACGCGACCGGACACGTTCGTCCGCAGCGCCGCCTCCTCGCGTTCCGAACGGCGCAACCGTCGCAGCTCGTCCTCGAGGTGCTCGGCGTAGCGCTGCAGGTCGGACAGCTCGTCGCGTGCCCGCAGCAGCGCGAAGTAGGCGGCCTCCCGCTCGCTGCGCTCAGGCACCGTCGGGCTCCTGCGCTGGACCGATGACGAGCTCGGAGCCCAGGCGTTCGATGGCCGAGTCGAGCTGACGGAGGCGTCGGGCGTCACGGACCACGCTGCGCCGCAGCCGATCGCGCTCCTGCACGGCGCGGCCGAACGGGCCCGCGTCATCGGCATCGACCCCGGCACTTGCGCCGGCAGCCTCGGTCCCGCTCCACGCCGGACAGATCGAGCGGTAGTCGCACCAGTCGCACAGTCGGTTGGGCGTCGGCGTGTCCTCACCCGCACGGATGCGCCGCGCCGCCTCCTGCAGCCGACCAGGGACGGTGTCGAGTGCGAGCTCCGCGACCGGGACGATGACGCGGACCCCAGGGACGACGAAGTCGAGCGAGACCGACGCGGGGAGTCGGCCGTAGAGCTCGCGGGTGGCCAGGGCGTAGATGGCCAGCTGCAGCGAGTCACGGACCTGACTGCGCGAACGCGCGCGCCGGTTCGTCTTGTAGTCGATGACGTGGAGGTCACCCGATGCGTCGACGTCGACCCGGTCGATCGCACCGACGACCACGATGTCCTCCCCCACCGGCAGCTCGAACCACGCCTCGGTCGCGGCCGGCAGCCGGAAGCCCTCGGCAGCGACACGCGTGTGGAAGGCCGTGACGATCTCGCGCGCGTGCGCGTACGCGCGCAGCTGCTCGTCGCGATCGACCTCCGCGTACCCGGTGCTGTCCCACGCCTCGAACAGCGCCTGGAGCGTGTCGTCGAGGCTCGGGAGCTCCGGATGCTTGCGGTCGTAGAGCCACTCGAGCGCGCCGTGGATCGATGACCCGAACGAGAGCTGCGGCGCCGGGGCCTGCGGCAGCCCGTCCACGTACTGGTAGCGGAAGCGCCGAGGGCACTGCTCGAACGTGTCGACACGGGTGAACGAGAGCCGCAGCCGTCCTGTGTCATCGCTGAGCGGATCGCGACCCGGGGGCGCATCGAGGACGGTCAGCACCTCGTCGAGATCCTCGACATGTGTCGGCGCGTCCGACACGTCGTCAGACACGTCGACGCTCCGCGATCGCACCGAGCAGCTCGTCGTGCAGCAGGCCGTTGGTGGCGACCGCGCTGCCCCCGTCGGAGCGTCCGATCCCGTCGAGGTCGGTGACCCGTCCGCCCGCGGCCTCCACGACGGCGCGGACCGCTGCGAGGTCCCACGGGTTGAGGCGCGCCTCCACGACGGCGTCGGTGCTCCCGGATGCGAGCAGGCAGTAGGCCCAGAAGTCGCCGTAGCCTCGCTGCCGTGCCGTGACGCCCGCGAGGTGACCGAGCAGCCCGGGGACGCGGTCCTCGATGTCGCTGAACGCACCGACGGACACCTCGGCGTCCGCGAGACGATCGACCGCGCTCACGCGGATCGCGTGTCCGTCCTGCCGGGCGCCCTCGCCCACGACGCCGTCCCAGCGGCTGCCGAGCGCCGGTGCGGACACGACCCCGACGATGTCGCGGTCCCCCGACGAGCAGGCGATGAGGGTCGCGTAGATCGGGTTCCCCTTGACGAAGTTCGTCGTCCCATCGATCGGATCGATCGTCCAGACGGGCGCTTCAGGATCGAACGCGCCGGTGGCGTCCTCGCCGCCCCATCCACCCTCCTCACCCACGACCCGGTGATCGGGGAACGCACCGATGATGCGCTCACGCAGTGCCAGCTCGACGGCGATATCCGTCTCCGTGACCTCGGACCCGTCGGCCTTGCGGCGCACCTCGGGGTCACGCCGGAAGGCGCCGAGGGTGAGACGGTCCGCGACGTCCGCGAGCTCGAGCGCGAGACCCAGGACGTCGTCGGTCCTCACTCCTCGATCTCCACGCCCTCGAAGCGCAGGATGATGTCGTTGGGCTGGATGGTGAGGATGACGTCGTCGCGACGCACCCACAACGGGATGCTCTGCCCCTGGCCCGCATGCCCCATGAGGCAGATGCGGACCTCACCCTTGGAGTCGATGCCGATGATCTGGCGCGAGTAGCTCAGGAGCTGCATGAAGCTGGCCTTGCCTGCACGACGCCGACTGAAGTCCGTCGCCCACTTCGCCTCCGACTTGCCGTAGTTGGCGATCACCTGGCCGGGCTTGAGCTTCGAGATCCCAGCGAGCGTACGGACGACCCGCAGCGGCTTGTCGCCGGCGAGGTTCTTCCCGATGCGGATGGCGGCCGCCGGGGTCGCGAGGTCACCGGGCATGTCGTCGAGTTCGAAGTTCCCCGCTGCCTGGGCGGCCTTCTGGCGCTCGACAGGGATCTGCACCTCGACGTGCGACATGGCCTTCGAAGCGGACCTGCCGGTCCCGCTGGCCGTGGCCTTCGAGGCCGGAGCCTTCGGAGCCATCGACGTCTTCGCAGTCGCCTTCTTCGCGGGCGCCTTCGCGGCCGGAGCCTTCTTGGTCGGCGCCTTCTTCGCGGGCGCCTTCTTGACGGCCGCCTTCTTCGCGGGCGCCTTCTTGACGGGCGCCTTCTTGACGGCCGCCTTCTTGACGGCCGCCTTCTTCGCGGGCGCCTTCTTCGCGGGCGCCTTCTTCGGCGGAGTGGCCACGGGTGTTCCCTTCGATGGTGGTCCATCGGTATCGCCCGCGAGGGCTGATCGATGGGGTGTGCGGGTCCGGATCGGTACCCCCGACCGGATTCGAACCGGCGTCACCACCTTGAAAGGGTGGGATCCTAGGCCGCTGGACGACGGGGGCGGGCTCGTCGGCGGCGCCGACCGTGGGCGCAGGCTACCGACGCCGCGTGCGGGTGCGCCGCATCACGCCGTCCGTCAGCGCGAGGAGTGCCAGGAGCAGCAGCACGGCGGCACCGGCGATGCCGACGACGTCTCCGAGGACGAGGAACGGAGTCCGACCGACGGCGATCGGGACGTCACGGCGGATCGTCGCCTGCGTGAACAGGTCCGTCGCCGCATGGACCCGACCCTCCGGGTCGACGAAGGCCGAGGACCCCGACAGGGCCGCATGCACCACCCACCGGCCGGTCTCGATGGCCCGCATCCGACTCTGTGCGAGGTGCTGGTCAGGTTCCGAGGACCGCTCGAAGGAGGCGTCGTTGGTGATCGCGAGGATGACGCCGGCGTCTTGACCGGCGAGCACGTTGGTCCGCACGAGGTCCGAGAACAGCGTCTCGAAGCAGATGACGACGGCGACGGTGACGCCCGGCGCGACGGCGAAGGCCTGTGCGCCCGCTCCAGCGACGGCGTCGCGCGGGACCTGGTCCAGGGCAGGGATCCAGCTCAGCCACCGACGCGCGGGCACGTACTCGCCGAACGGCACGGGACGGCGCTTGATGTACAGATCGCGCACCTCGCTGGTCCCCTCAGGCCCCACCAGCCAGGCCCCGACGATCCGCTCGCGCGCTGGGTCATCGATGCCGTCGAGGCTCACTCCGGCCACCAGCAGGCCTGCCTCGGCCGCAGCCTCAGAGGCCAGTACGCCGAGGTCGCGCCATGCAGGTCGTGCAGGATCGCGGTCGATCGCGGACTCCGGCCAGACGACGAGGTCGGGCGCGCCCTGATCGCGGACGGCCTCCAGCGTCATGCGGTGCAGGTTGCCGGTGATGGTGCGCGGAGGATCGGCGTCCTGCCGGACCCAGTGCTCGATGTCATTGCCCTGCACCGCGAGCACGTCGAGACTGCCCTGCGTCGCTGGTGCCCCGACCGTGACGAGCGTGACGGCGAGCGCAAGGCCGACGGCCTGGACGAGTGGGGCGCGCGGCGGATCCTCACGGTCTCCGGTCCACATCCCGATGAGCCCGTCGACGAGTGCGACGCTCAGTGCGACGACGACGAAGGTGACGCCGCTCGCGCCGAGCGTGCGCCCGAGGGGCACGAACCATGCGACATCGACCTGGCTGTACGCGAGTGCGCCCCAGCTGAAGCCGCTCATCGGGACGAGCCCGCGCAGCATGTCCATCCCGACCCAGGCCGCTGCGACGAGCAGCGGCATCGCGGCCCGATGCAGGTGCGGTGCGACCAGTGCGGCCCACAGTCCGAGCCATAGCGCCTGGATCAGCACGAGCAGCGCCCAGCCGATGACGCCTGCGGGCGCGATGAGCCACGCGATCATCGCGCCGTACCCGACGATGCCTGCGAGCAGTGCGGGCGACGTCGCCACGAGATCGCGACGTACCGGGGTCATCCGGTCGAGCGGGCCGCCTCCCGAGACGGTCCGCATCGCGGCCACGAGCAGCGGTCCCACGAGGAACGCGACGAACTCGGCCCCGACCGGTGGATGCGCGGCCCAGAGGGCCACACCCGCTGCTAGACCGAGCGCCAGACCGAGCGTCAGCCCGAGCGCTGACCCGCGGAGCACACCGGTTGTGGACCTTCGACGTGCGATGTCCTCGCGTGTCATCTGGCCTCCGGTGGCGCACGGCCGCAGCCGCGCGCCGGGCACGCCTCAGGCGCAGTCGCGGCAGACCTTACGGGAACGCACCGCGAGCTGGCTGTCCCGCTTCACCATGAAGCAGCGCGTGCACACGAACTCGCCGCTCCGTCGCGCCGGTGCATCGTCCTCCTCATCGGGGACCCGGACGACGGGAGCGATCTCCTCCTCGAAGTCGTCGGGGTCCTCCGCTGCGACTTCCACGACGTCGATGATGGTCGCTCCGACGTCGACGTCGTCATCGTCCTCGTCACCCTCGACGATGTCGTCCACGATGTCGTCGACATCGTCGCCCTCGACGACGAAGCCGTCAGGGATCCCATCATCGTCCATGTCCTCGTCGGGCTCGTCCTCTGCGGCACCCAGCTCGACATCGATCTCTGGGCGGAGCTCTTCGGGATCGTTGGTCACGTGTCGGGCTCCGGCTCTGGAGGGCGCACCGCCCTGCGGCGCGGTGGATACCACTCGCGCGACGATGATGCAACCACGCGTCGCGGCCATCCGGCCCGGTAGCCCGTCCGCGCCGTCAGCTCGAGGCTGCGATGACGAGCAGGAACGCCACACCGAAGCGTGCGATGACACGTCGGTACTCCGACGCGAGTGGCGCGGCTGCGCGCCACTCGGCACGGCCGAGCGCGACGGCGCGCAGGAGCGCGACGACGACCAGCGTGAGCGAGGTGGACAGGGCTGCGGCGCGCCACATGAGCCCCGCGACGATCGTGCCGATCAGCGCCGCACCCACCGCTGCCCCCAGCGCAGCGGCTACGACGTGGACGACCACCTCACGTCGCAGGGCGGTCCCCGACGCACGCGACGACGCCTCAGGCACGTCCCGATGCCTCGTCGCGGACCATGAGCACGCGTCCGGGGCGGTATCCGGCGGCACGCAGGAACGCGACACCCCCCTCGTTCTCCGCGTTCACTGCCACCTCGATGACCGGCACGCGTGTGTCCGCCGCCCACTCCTCGATCGCGGACAGCAGCGCTCCCCCGGTACCGCGACGCCGGCCCACATCGCGCGTGAAGATCGGCCCGATGGTGCAGCCCTCGGGTCGCAGCGTGCCGGCCGCGTACCCGAGGAGCTCGCCGGTCGCCGCGTCCTCGGCGACCCAGAACACGCCACCCTGAGGGAGCGGCGGTGACGTCGGACGGCCGAAGTGACGTTCCTGCTCGGCGAGGTACTCCGATGCGAGTGGCCGCACCTCCTCGATGCGCGCCCGACGGACGGCAGGACCCTCCATCACACCACCACCAGTCCGCGGTCGACCACGTTGAGCGGTACGACACCGTCGCGATCGACCGCGACGATGTCCTCGATGCGCGCTCCGAAACGCCCCTCGAGGTAGAAACCGGGCTCCACCGAGAAGGTCATGCCCTCCTCGAGCACGACGTCGGACCCGGCGAGGATCCACGGCGCCTCGTGCGTCTCCAGACCGATGCCGTGGCCCGTACGGTGCACGAAGGCCTCACCGAGGCCCGCAGCGACGAGCACGTCACGCGCTGCCGCGTCGACGTCGCCCGTGGTCGCTCCTGGACGCACGGCGGCGACACCAGCGGCCTGCGAGGCGATGAGCGCCGCGTACGCGTCCGCATAACCGTCGGGCGCGTGGCCGACCGCGTAGGTCCGGGTCATGTCGGAGCAGTACCCCTCGAGCGTGCCGCCGATGTCCACGACGACCGCGTCCCCGTGCTCGATGACCCGCTCGCCGGGCTCGTGGTGGGGGGACGCGGAGTTCGGTCCGGCCGCGACGATGACGAAGCTGACCTGGTCATGCTCCTCACGGATCATGCTGGCGAGGTCGCGCGCCACCTCACGCTCGGTCCGCCCCGCCCGGAGCACGTCGGGCACGCGCTGATGCACGCCGTCGATCGCGCGTCCGACGGCGGCGAGCCGCGCGAGCTCCTCGGCGTCCTTGACGGCGCGCAACGGCGCAAGGAGCTCGGAGGCGGACGACCAACGGCGGCCGGGAAGTGCACGCTGGAGCCCGAGCGTGAACAGCGTCCACATCTGGTCGCCGAGCGCGATGCGGCTGCCCTCCGGCGCGCCGATGACCCGCCCGGCGAGCGCCAGCGCATCGTCGTGCTCGGAGTACGTGTGCACGCCGATGTCCGCGACGAGGACCTCGTGCTCGACCCGTGCGCGTTCGAGCCGCGGTGCCACGATCGCCGGTGCAGCCTCGCGCGCGATGATGAGCAGCGTCGGACGCTCGAGCGGCAGGGCGTCGTAGCCGGTGAGGTAGCGCAGGTCAGGTCCGGGCGCGACGACGAGAGCCTGCACATCGAGCAGTTCCAGCCGCTCACGCAGGGCCTCGATGCGATCCTCATGGACAGTCATGCGGTACTCCTTCCGGTCGTCGTCCTGGGAGTGGTCCTCGGGGCGCGCTCACAGCTTGAACGCGAGTACGCGGTGGAGCGTGTCGAAGCTCGCCGGCGCCGTGCCCAACAGCTCACCGTCCGCCTCGACCGCGACCTGTCGGTCGGCCTCCACGGTCACGCGCACGCTCGGCCACGAGCGCACGTCGGTGCGTTGCAGGTGGGACCCGTCACGCAGCTGCCGCCCAGCGCGCAGCACGTCGGTCACGGTCCCGCCCCAGGCCTGCACGTCCATGCGCCCGTCGTCGGGCAGGGAGCGAGGCGCGACCTTGAGGCCTCCGCCGAAGAACTGACCGTTCGCCACCACGACGTTGCACAGCTGCTCCTCGTAGGTCCCACCATCGTGGACGATGGTCATCCCGACGCGTCGGAAGCCTCCCCAGGCAGCGATGATGCCGAGGCGGTAGCGACGCTCACCCAGGCGCGCCGGGAGGCGGCGCGCGGTCCGGGCGACCGCTCCGCCGAAGCCCACCTCGGCGATGTTCGCGAAGACGCACGTACGCGCACGCCCGTCCGTCCCCGTGAGGCGCACGCGTCCGAGGTCGATGCGCGTCGTCGCGGGACCGGCCAGATGCCGCGCGATGACCTCAGGCGAGCGGTCCAGTCCGAACGTGCGCACGAGGTCGCAGCCACTTCCGGCGGAGACGACGCCGAGGACGGGATCGTCGCCCCGGACGCTCCCCTGCTCGGCGTCGACCATGCCGTTGACCACCTCATGCACCGTCCCGTCGCCACCGACCGCGACGATGAAGCGGCGTCCGCTCTCGACGGCCTCACGGGCGATGCGGGTCGCGTCCCCCGCTGAGGCCGTGCGTGCGACCTCCGGGATGATGCCCTGTGTGCGCAGCGCCTCGATGAGCCGTGACAGCACCGCCTCGGAGCCGTTGCCCGCCCGTGGGTTCACGATGGCGAGCATGCGACCCAGCGTGGGGTGCTCCATGCGACTCCCTCCGACCTCGGAAGCCTAAGCGGTGCACTCAGGCGTCGACGATGCCCCGCTGGAGGCTGCGTCGGGCCGCGTCGAAGGCGTCCCTCCGGGTCCCGCTCGTCACGTCACGCAGTTGCCCCAGGAGGTCGATGACCTGTTTGACGTTGCGCACGAAGTCCCCGCCCGACACCTCCAGGTCGCCGACGGACTCCTCGAGGCTGAGTCCTGCCGACCACCGCACGACGGGTGCGACGAACCCTGCATCGAGCGCCCGCATCGGGACGACGCCGACCTCCGCCTCCAGGTCGCGCAGCCCCCGCGCCACCTGCTCGATCCGCTCCGCCGCCGCGTCGAGCGCAGCGGACGGCAGCCGGTCGGGGGGCAGCACGTCATCGCGCCGCGGCTCGTGGACGAGCAGCGCCACGATGCCGGCCAGATCGGAGGGCCCGTAGCCGTCGAGATCGCCGCGCACGAGCAGCTCGGCGACCAGCAGGTCGACGTCCGCGTACACGCCGGCGAGCACGCGCCCGTCCGGTGTGATGGCGTCGACGTCGCGCTCGACGTAGCCGCTGCGCCGCAGGACCTCAGCGAGCAGGTGGAAGCGCCGCACCAGCGAGCCCGTCCGCTGCTCGATCGAGGCTCGCAGACGATCGATCTCTCCGCGTTCGTGGTCGACGACGCGCTGCTGGGTCTCGTGGCGGTGGCGGTCCGAGCAGTCGTGGCACGGGTGCGCGTTCAGCTCGCGACGCAGCCCGTCGATGCGTGCGCGGTCGGTCGTGGTCCGTGCGGCACTCGCGCCGCCCTTCGCGCCCTTCGCGCTGCGTCCACCCTTGCCGCGTTGGCGCGAGCCGCGTCCCGCCGCCCGCTCGTGCTCGGTGAGCTCGCGCCGGACCCGCCAGTAGCCCGACCAGTCCCCCGCGTCACAGGTCGGCGCCGCCGCGCCGTCCAGCTCGGCGACGTCCGTCTCGAGCTCGGCGAGCCGCCGAGCATCGCGCGCGACGTCGGAGTCCGTCTCGTACTGGGCGAACGAGGCGCGCAGCACCCGCTCGGCACGGGCAGTGTCATGGCGCCGGAGCAGGTTCACCACCATGTTGTACGACGGTCGGAACGAGCTGTGCAGCGGGTAGCTGCGCGTGCCGACGAGTCCTGCGACCTGCCGGAACTCGACGCTGCGCTGGTGCAGGACGACGGCGTGTCCGACCGGGTCGATGCCGCGCCGTCCAGCACGGCCGGTCAGCTGCGTGTACTGACCAGCGGTGAGCAGGACATGCCCCTCGCCGTCGTACTTCTCGAGGCGTTCGATGACGACGGACCGGGCCGGCATGTTGATGCCGAGGGCGAGCGTCTCCGTCGCGAACACGATCTTGATCAGGCCCTGCTGGAACAGCGCCTCGATGATCTCCTTGAACAGTGGGACGAGTCCCGCGTGGTGCGCCGCGACGCCGTCGAGCAGCGAGCTGCGCCAGCGCGACAGACCCAGCACCTCGAGGTCCTCCACGGGCAGCTCCCAGAGCCGCTCGTCCACGGCCGCCGCGATGCGGTCGCGCTCGACGTCGCTCGTGAGCCGCACGCCGGACTGACGCAGCTGCGTGACCGCGTCCTCGCAGCCCTGGCGCGAGAACACGAACACGATCGCCGGGAGCCAACCGCGCCGCGCGAGCTCGGCGGCCACGTCCTCGCGCGACGGCCAGCGCAGCCGCACACCGTCACGGACGCGTCGTCCACGACGGTCGACCACACGGCGGCGCGCGCGCTGCTCGAGCATCATGACCTCAGGGTTCGGCACGCCCCCGAGCGCCTGGGAGGCCAGGTCGCGCTGCTGGGCGGTCGATCCGCTGCGTGAGGTCCGGAACGTGTCGTAGAGCCGATCGTTGACGAAGTAGTGGTGACGCAGCGGCACCGGCCGGCGCTCCTCGAGCACCAGGGCGCAGTCGCCACGCACCAGCGCGAGCCAGGCCCCGAAGTCCTCGGCGTTGGACACGGTCGCGGACAGCGCTGCGAGCCGGACATGCCGCGGGAGCTGGATGATGATCTCCTCCCACACCGCACCGCGCGCTCGATCCGCGAGGTAGTGGACCTCGTCGAGCACGACGTAGCGCAGCCGTTCGAGCACCGCGTCGTCCTCGTAGATCATGTTGCGCAGGATCTCCGTGGTCATCACCACGATCGGTGCCCGGCCGTTGATGCTGCGGTCACCCGTGAGCAGACCGACCCGGTCCTCGCCGTGTCGCGCACACAGGTCGCGGTACTTCTGGTTCGACAGCGCCTTGATCGGCGTGGTGTAGAAGGTCGTGCCGTCGCCATCGAGCGCATGCGCGCACGCGAACTCGCCCACGACCGTCTTGCCCGCGCCGGTGGGTGCGGCGACGAGGACGTCACGGCCCGCGAGCAGATGCTCGATGGCCTCGCGTTGGAAGCCGTCGAGGGTGAACGGCAGACCAGCGGTGAACGCCGCGATGATCTCCTCGGCGCTGCGCGTCATCCGACGAGCTCGGAGAACGCCGGCAGGCTCGGTGGGACGCCCAGACGCCGTCGTTCGCCGCGGAGGTCGTCGACCGATGCTGCCACCGCCAGCACCGCCTGCTCAGCGCGCAGACGCAGGCGGACCGCCTGGGCGAGCTGCTCGTCGCGGGCGGACCCCCCTGGGAGTCCACGCGCTCGTGCGAACGCATCGACAGCATCACGCGACAGCGTCACGGCCGTGACCGCCTGCCGCTGGACCCCGCGGGCCTCGACGGGGAGATCGACCCCGACGATGCGCACGAGCAGCGTCTCGTGGGCGGCGATCCATACGGCGACCGCGTCGTCGCCGGGATCGCTGTCCTCGTTGCGGAAGGCTCGGAGCGCGTCACCGATGGCGGCGGTCCCATCACGCCCACCCACCCAGACCGCATCCAGCTCGTCGAGGAGCGGCGCGACGGTGCGGTCGAAGGCGTCAGCCGCGACCGAGCCGCTCGTCGCTCCACGAGGAAGTCCGCCGAACGCGCCGAGTATGGCCGCGATCAGCATCGCGATCAGCACGCGGGTGCGTCGACGCCGCGGGTCGTCGAGGCGCAGGACGCGCGGAAGGCGCGGACGCGGGATCCGAGGGCGCATCGCGTCACCGCACCCGTCGACGGCGTGCGCGCTCGATGACCCACGAGATGGCGATCGCCAGCTCGTAGAACAGGATCATCGGTCCTGCGACGAGTGCGAGCGAGACGACGTCCACGGTCGGGGTGATGATGGCGGCCGCAACGACGTTGAGGACGATCGCGTACCGACGGAACCGTCGCATCCCTTCGGACGTCACGATGCCGGCGAGCGCGAGGAAGACCAGCACGAGCGGGAGCTCGAAGACGAGACCGAAGGCGAGCCCCATGGCGAGCAGGAACGACAGGTACTCCCGCGCGCCGAGCATCGGACGGATCGAGTCCCCGCCGAGTGCGAGCAGGACGCTCAGCCCGCGCGGGATGACCCACGTCGCGAACACGATGCCACCGGCGAACATGAGCTGGCTGAGGATCACGAACGGCAACGCGTAGCGACGCTCACGCGCGGTCAGACCGGGCGTGACGAAGCGCCACACCTGCTGGAGCAGGACGGGCCCCCCGATGACGATGCCGGCGACGAACGCGGTGCGCAGCCGGACGATGAACGGATCGAGCGGACCGAGCACGATGAGGTCGCAGCTGCCGATCGCCCCGATGGCCGTGCAGTAGGGGCGCAGCAGCAGGTCGACGGCCTGCGGGAAGAGCGCGTACCCGACGAGGGTCCCGACGAGCACCGCTGCCGCCGCACGGACGAGGCGGGTCCGGAACTCGCGAAGGTGCTCGATGAGCGGCATCTCGCCGCGACGCCGTCGTCCACTGGAGCCGACGCCCTCACCGGGGACCGGAACGGCGTCGGTCACGCCCGGTCGTCGGTCCCGTCGGGTGCGGAGCCGTCGGGCCCCTCGGACCCTCCGGGGCCACCGTCCTCGCCGTCGGAGGGCTTCCGGAACTCATCACGCGACCGCCGGAGGGAACGGGCGAGCTCAGGGAGCCGCTTCGAACCGAAGAGCAGCAGCACGATGAGCAGGATGACGATGAGCTCGGTACCGCCCGGCAACGTCATGGCGACGGCTCCCCTGTCCCGATGTCTCCGCTCCGACGCAGTCGGTCGAGCGCATCCTGCGCCCGGGACCGTACCCGTTCGCGCAGTTCGGGCGGGTCGACCACCTCTGCGCCCCCTGCGGTCATGAGCACGAGCCGCGCGAGCCATTCGGGACTGCCGGTGCGCAGGCGCACGTGGAGGGCGTCGCCGACCTGCTCCGTCGAGTCCGCCAGCACCGCGTCGAGCAGCCACGTGGCGGCCGGGGCCAGGCGGAGGTGGACCTCGAGGTCGCCCTCCGACGGCTCGTAGACCGGGCGAGGCAAGGACTCGGGGACCGCGGCCACGCACGGCTCGTCGGTCGCGACCAGCTCCGTCGCTCGGTCGAGACGGAACACGCGGGCGGCGCCCGCCCCCTGATCGTGACCGTGCAGGTACCAGGCGCCCTCACTGAGCTCGACCGCCCAGGGCTCGACCGTCCGGATCGCGGGCGCCGCGTCCGACCGCCCGCGGTAGCTGAACCGGACGCGGACGCCGTCGGCGATGGCTGTACGCGTGGTCAGGACCGCGCTGTCCGGCTCCGCGTCGAGCACCGTGACCGCACCCGGCGTGACGCCCAGCGCAGCGTGGAGCTTCGCGATCGCGGACCGCAGTGCGGGGACCTCGGACCCTGCGACCCGCTCCGCCGCCGTCGCGATCAGCAGCAGGCGCAGTGCCTCGTGGGGTGTGGGACGCATCGGGTAGCGCAGCTCGTCGGCCATCCGGACCGACACGTCGTCCCCGACGATCGTCACGTCGAACAGCGCACCCCCGCCGAGTCCGGGCAGGCCGCAGAAGTCGAGGTGCTCGAGCTCGGCACGGATCGTCGCCTCGTCGGTCGCGAACGTGGCCGCGGTCGCCGCAAGGCTCGCTCCGGGACGTCTCAGCAGCCACGGGATGAGCGTGAGCATGCGCACGACATCAGGTTGCGGTCGCTGGCGCGTCATGCGTCCACCTCAGCGCCAGGCGCATGGAGCGCGACGACGCGTGTGAGCGCTGCGGTGAGCAGCGTGCGCAGATCCTCCGGTGCGACGACCGCGGCATCAGGCGCGATCCCGAGCAGCCACGCCCGGTCCCTGATCGGGTCGACCCCGCGCACCGACATCCGGCGAGCGCCGTCGGGACCGCCCTCCTCGGTGGTCGCGCCGCGCGCACCGAGCGCCCACTGCCCTTCGGGACCAGCATCGAACAGCACGTCGATGAGCGGGACCTCTGGACCTGACACGATCGCGCCGAGGTCGAGACCGTCCGGGACGTCGAACGCGCCCGCCGGATCGAGCACCTCGAGGTCCCCGATCATGCGGTCGGTCCGGAACCCTCGGTGTCCCTCGCGGTCCCGGTCGCGACCGACGAGGTACCAGGCGCGCCGGCGACGCACGATGCCGTACGGCTCGACCGTGCGCTCACCGCTGCGACCATCGGCAGTGCGGTAGTCGAACCGGACGGCCCGTCGCTCGACGATGGCGGCCGCGAAGGCGTCGACGTCGGTGACCGCGAGGTCGACGCGGGTGGCTGGTGCGTCGAGCGGCGCGGGGTCGGGGGCACGCGCGGCGACCTTCGCGAGCGGCAGAGCACCCTCCCGTGCACCGAGCATCTCGACGGCGACCGCCAGCGCGGCCACCTCCTCCGCATCGAGGTCGATGTCGCGCAGCTCGTAGGTGCGCCGGTCGATGAGGTAGCCGGGATCGTCCATCCCGAAGTCCTGCCGCGTCTCGATGGGGACGCCGAACGTGCGCAGCGCATCCTTGTCGCGTTCGAACATCCGCCGCGCCGAGGCGGCGTCGGGCTGCGGGTAGTACCCCGTCCGGCGGCGGATCTCCTCGAACGTCAACGGCCGACGGGTCTCGAGCAGCGCGATCGTCAGGTTCACGAGCCGTTCCACCACCGGCATCGCCATGTCCTGTCCCCCTCGTCGCGCCCGTGACCTAACGGTCGACAGCCATCTCCTCGATGAGCCGGTCGACCCTCACATCATCCCAGATGAGCGGGTCCTTGCACATGAGCGTCCGCGGCGCCTCGCCGTTGAGCTTCAGGTGCACCCAGTCGACGGTGACATCCCGTCCGTGCTCCTTCGCGGCCCGCAGGAAGCGCCCTCGCAGCAGCGCCCGCGTCCGCGGCGGCTCGTCCATGGCCGCCAGCACGTCGTCCTCAGCGACCAGGCTCGCCATGCGACCCTGTCGGACCAGCAGCTGGTGCAGACCGGACTCGGGTGCGATGTCGTGGTAGGCGAGGTCGAGCATCCCGATGCGCGGGTCCTCCATCCCGACCCCGTTGCGATCCTGGTAGGCCTGGACCAGGCGCAGCTTCGCGACCCAGTCGAGCTCGCCCTCGAGCGACATCGGATCGCGATCGAGCGCGGTGAGCACGCGGCGCCACTCGCCGACCACGTGCTGCGCGTCGAGGTCATCCGGATGCCGCTCGGCCAGGAAGCGTTCGACCGCCTCGAGGTAGTGGCGCTGCACCTCGATCGCCGGGAGGTCGCGCCCGTCCGCGAGCCGCACGGCTCCGCGTCCGCTCAGATCGCGGCTCACCTCGCGGATCGCTCGCGTCGCGCTCTCGAGCAGCGGGACCTCGAGCGCGCCCCCCTCCTCGACCAGGCGGATGACGAGGTCGCAGGACGCGACGCGCAGCCACGTGACCAGGTCGGACATGTTCGAGTCACCGACGATGACGTGCAGCCTGCGGTAGCGCTCGGCGTCCGCGTGCGGCTCATCACGGCTGTTGATGACCGGACGCGACCGCGTCGTGGCGGAGGAGACGCCCTCCCAGATGTGCTCCGCGCGCTGCGAGAGCACGTAGACCGCGCCGCGCGCGGTCAGCAGGACCTTCCCGGCACCGGCGAAGATCTGGCGGGTCACGAGGAAGGGCAGCAGCGCGTCCGCGAGCGGCTGGAACTCCCCGTGCCGCTCGACGAGGTAGTTCTCGTGCGAGCCGTAGGAGTTGCCCGAGAAGTCGGTGTTGTTCCTGAAGATGCGGATCCGGCCGGCGATGCCCTCCTCGTCGAGATCGGCCTGGGTGCGCCGACGGAGGTCGTCGAGGATGCGGTCGCCCGCACGCTCATGCACGACGACCTCGTGTGCTGACGAGCACTCGGGTGTCGCGTACTCCGGGTGCGAGCCGACGTCGAGGTAGAGGCGCGAACCGTTCTCGAGGAAGACGTTCGACGTCCGCCCCCACGAGACCACGTTGCGGAACAGTCGCCGGGCCACGTCCTCGGTCGGCATGCCGCGGCGACCCTCCACCGTGCAGCTGATGCCGTACTCGGTCTCGAGACCGAAGACGCGCCGACGCACGTCAGTGCCCCGACGGCGCTCGCGAGCGCGGGAGGGTCACTGGCCGCCCTTCTGGACGTAGCCGCGCACGAACTCCTCCGCGTTCACCTCGAGGACCTGGTCGATCTCGTCGAGCAGTCCGTCGACGTCATCGAGCAACGGCCGCGAGGCCGCCGTTCGCGCCCCGGGACCGGCGTCCACCGGGTCCGGCTCCGCAGCGTCGCGCGACGATGTCCGTCCGGTCGTCCGTTCGGTCCCGCTCATCGCTGCCTCCGACCGCACCGGGCTGCGCAGGGCTGACGCAGCACGGCGAGGGTAACCCCCGCTCGCCGGGCGAACAGGACTCAGGCGAGCTGGCCGGGCAACGTCTCCTGCACCTCGAGGCGTCGCAGGAGATCCTCGACGTCGACGGCCGCCTCCAGCGCGTCAGCGGTCAGCGCGCGCGTCCCAGAGCCCGGTTCCGGCATCGGAAGGCGCACCAGGCCGCGTCCGGCGCCGAGGTCCAGCACGACGCTGTCCCAGCCGGCCGCGACGACCTCGTCGGGGAAGCGGCGGACGCACTCGCCCCGGAACCAGGCGCGCGTGTCCTCGGGCGGCGTGCGCATGGCACGGGAGACCTCCTCGTCCGAGGTGAGACGCGGGATCCGTCCGGCGGCGACCAGGCGATGGTGCAGGCCCTTGTCGCGCCGGACGTCGTGGTACTGCAGGTCGACCATCCGGATGCGATCGTGCATCGCGGGCAGCTCGTGGCGGGCCCGGTAGGCATCGATGAGATCGAGCTTCGTCGCCCAGTCGGCGAGCCCCACCAGCGCCGCAGCCCCCTCCCGGCCGGCCGCGATCATGTCCGACCAGCGGGCGAGCACCTCGCGGTCCTCCGCGCTCCCTGCAGCAGCCACCGCTGCGCAGCGCTCGAGGTGCTCCTCCTGGAGGTCGAGCGCCGTCCAGCTGCGTCCGTCGGTCGTCCTGACGGTCGCGCGCAGCGTGGGGTCGTGGCTGAGGATGCGGAACGCAGCGACGGGGTCCTCGAGCTCGAGCGGCTCGGGCAGTGTGCCCTCGGTGATCGCGGCGAGCAGCAGCAGCATCGCTCCGACCTTCACGAACGTCGCGGTCTCGCTCAGGTTCGCGTCGCCGTTGATGACGTGCAGCCGTCGGTAGCGGTCGACGTCGGCGTGCGGCTCGTCGCGCGTGTTCATGATCGGCCGACGCACCGTCGTCTCGAGCCCGATCTCCACCTCGAAGAAGTCCGCTCGCTGCGAGAGCTGGAAGTGCACCGACGCGTCGTGCTCGGAACCGACGCGACCAGCGCCGACGAGGACCGGACGGCTGACGAACATCGGCAGGAGGTGACGGGTCAGCAGCCCGAAGGGCACCGATCGGGCGACGAGGTAGTTCTCGTGGGTGCCGTAGGCCGCGCCCTTGCCATCGGTGTTGTTCTTGTGGACGTGGACCGCGCTGCCCTCGGGCAGCATGCGCTCGGCCGCGCGGGCGGCGGCCTCGACGATGCGCTCGCCTGCGACGTCCCAGACGACGAGGTCGCGCGCGCTCGCACACTCGGGTGTCGCGTACTCCGGGTGGGCGTGGTCGACGTAGAACCGGGCACCGTTGGTCAGCACGAGGTTGGCCGGCCCCGGCTCGCCCACCAGCAGCTCGGGCGGCTCGGGTCGCACCGGTGTCGCGCGAGCATCGCGCTCCGGCCGTTCCTCGGTGTAGTCCCAGCCGACGTCCCCGCCCCCGGCCAGCTCGCGGTGGGCGTTGACGAGCAGCGCCGATGCGCGCACCGGATGCACGTCCTCGGGACCGGTCACCGCGATGCCGTACTCGGTCTCGACGCCGACGAATCCCACGTTCAGCGGTCCGAGCCCGTGCCGGAGCGTCGCGCGCCCGCGAGCGGTCGCACGGCCACGATCGGCTCGCCGCGTCGTCCGCTGATCCGGGCCCAGTCGTCCGGGTTCGCCGTGCTCGGGAGGTCCTCGTTCTCGCGGAACTCCTCGCGCACGGCCTCGACGACGTCGGATGCGGCGATGCCGACGGCGAGGCCGAGCACCTGCCGCTTGACCGCCCTTCGCTTGGCCCGCGCGACGATGCTCGCGAGCATCGCGCCGGAGCTGAAGTGCCGGAAGTGCAGCACCTCGCTCCCGCCGCTCGCGTAGCGGACCTCGAGGAACTCGGTGTCGGGGACATCGTCGTACACGTGCGCCACGGCGAGGTCCATCAACGACGCGACCGCTGCCGTCGCATCGGCATCGTGCTCCGCCAGCAACGCGACATCGAGCGGGAGGTCCGGGGTGAGGCTCAGCCGCAGGATCTCTCGCGCGGCGACGCGGTCGGGCCGCTCGATGCGGATCTTCACGTCGAGCCGGCCGGGACGAAGGATCGCCGGATCGATCATGTCCTCGCGGTTCGAGGCCCCGATGACGATCACGTCCCGCAGGCTCTCGACACCATCGATCTCCGCGAGCAGCTGCGGGACGATGGTCGTCTCGACGTCGGTCGAGATCCCGGTCCCGCGCGTGCGGAACAGGGCCTCCATCTCGTCGAAGAAGACGACGACCGGGTAGCCCTCCCGCGAGCGTTCCCGAGCGCGTTGGAAGATGAGACGGATCTGGCGCTCCGTCTCACCGACGTACTTGTTCAGCAGCTCCGGTCCCTTGATGCTGAGGAAATGGCTTCGGGCCGGCGCGTCAGGATCGCCCGACGCACGGCGCGCGAGGGAACTCGCCACGGCCTTCGCGATCATGGTCTTGCCGCAGCCGGGAGGCCCGTAGAGGAGGATGCCCTTGGGCGCCTCGAGGGCGTAACGCTCGTAGAGATCGGCATGCAGGTACGGGATCTCGATCGCGTCGCGGATGGCCTCGATCTGCGCGCCGAGTCCACCGATGTCCTCGTAGGCGACGTCGGGGACCTCCTCGAGCACGAGCCGATCGACCTCGCTGCGCTCGATGCGCTCGCTCGCGGTCCCGCTGCGCACATCGACGAGCAGCGTGTCCCCCGCGCGGACTCCGCGTTCACGCACCTGCGCCGAGAGGTGGATGACACGCTCGTCGTCACCGCGCCCGATGACCAGCACGCGTCCGTCGTCGAGCAGCTCGGCCACGGCCATCAGCTCGCCGCGGTCCTCGAACCCGCCGACGCCGACGACCTGGAGGGCATCGTTGAGCAGCAGCTCCTGACCCGGCTCCAGCACGTCCGGACGTGCCTCGCTGGTCGCCTCGACCTGGACCTTGCGCCCCTGGACGATGACGGTCAGGCCGCCATCGGCGCCCACGCCGACGTAGGTGCCGACGGTGTGCGGAGGAGCGGACAGCCGCTCGACCTCCGCCTTGAGCTCCGCGATGTGCGCTCGCGCGGTGCGCAGCGTCTCGGCGAGCCGGCCGTTCTGCGCCACGGACGACTCCAGCTCCTGCCGAGCAGCCTGCAGCTGGTCCTCGAGGGCAGTGATGCGCTGCGGTGTGCTGCCGACGCGCTCGCGCAGCAGCGTGAGCTCGGTGCGCAGCAGCGCCAGCTCGTCATCGAGCGGGCGTCCCTGCCCCGCCCCCCGAGCCAGTGGTCCCATGGCGTCCCACGACTCGTCGTCGTCCGGTCGCCCTTCACCGCGTGCGTTCTGCTGTGGCACGTGCACCGCCCTCCGCCGTCGCCCTCAGTCTACGGGGAGGCTCCTGCGCCGCTTCCTGGGCAGGGCGGGCCCGCCGTCCTCGCGCCGCGGGACGCGCCGCGCACGGGTCAGGAACGCCGTGTGCGCGACCATGCGGTGGGCAGGGCGTACGGCCAGACCGTCGACGTCCCAGCCGCGCACCAGCGTCTCGGACGTCGCGACGTCACTGAAACCGCCGTGGCCCCACAGCTCCTCCGTGATCTGCATCACCTGCGGGACGGAGGGCAGGTAGGTGACCAGGATGCCGCCCGGCGACAGCGCCGTCGCGACGCCACCCAGTGCGAGCCACGGCTCGGGGAGGTCGAGCACGACGCGGTGCGCGGTCGTGCTCGCGAGCACGTCAGCGACGTCGCCGATCTCGAGGGTCCAGTTCGGCACCGGTCCACCGTGGAAGCGCTCGACGTTGCGACGCGCGTCGACGGCGTGGTCCTCGCGGCGCTCGACCGACAGCACAGCACCGTCGGGGCCGACGGCGTCGAGCAGCGCGAGGCTCAACGCTCCCGAACCCGCACCGGCCTCGACGACGCGCATGCCGGGACGGATGTCGGCGAGCGCGACGATCATCGCCTGGTCCTTGGGGTAGACGACCTGCGCGCCCCGCTGCATCTTGAGCACGAAGTCCTCGCGCGTCGGACGCAGCGCGATGATCTCGACGCCCTTGGGGGTGGCGACCGACGTCCCCTCCGGGGCACCGATCAACGCGTCGTGCTCGAGCGCACCGGCGTGCGAGTGCCAGGTGCTTCCGGTCGCGAGCACGATGAGCGAGCGACGACCCTTCTCGTCGCGCAGGACGACGAGCTCGCCGTCACCGAGCGGACGTGGGTCACCGGGCACCACCATCCGGCCCTGGGGCGCGTCCTTGCTCATCGGGTCCCCGGTGCCAGCGGCGCCCCAACGGACGTCGGGGTGCGCGGCGGCGTGCTGCTCGGATCGACCCAGCATGACGCGACGTCGCGCGCGATGGGCGCGCCGACCTGCAGCGTCACCGGCTCGCCGCGGACCTCGACGACCAGATCCTCACCCTCGAGAAGCTCGAGCTCGATGCGGCCGGGCGTGAGCGCGACCCGCAGCGAGCGATCACGGAAGCGCAGCGGGAACGACAGCTCCGACCAGCCACCCGGCAGGCGCGGATCGAAGCGCAGCGCTCCCCCGTGGTCACGCATGCCGGCGAATCCGTAGGTGAGCGCCATCCACACGCCGCCGGTCGAGGCGATGTGGACGCCATCGACCACGTTGCCGCTCACATCCGCGAGGTCCATCATCAGCGCGCAGCGGAAGTACTCGGTGGCGAGCTCCTCGTAGCCGATCTCTGCCGCGAGGATCGCCTGCACGCAGGCCGACAGCGACGAGTCGCCCGTCGTGAGCGGGTCGTAGTAGTCGAAGTTGCGTCGCTTCTGCTCGATGGAGAACTCGTCACCGAGCAGGAACATGGCGAGGACGACGTCGGCCTGCTTGAGCACCTGGTGCCGATAGATGACCAGGGGGTGGTAGTGGAGCAGGAGCGGGTAGTGGTCGACGGGCGTGGAGGCGAAGTCCCAGACCTCCTTCTCGAGGAAGGTGTCGTCCTGCGGGTGGATGCCGCGCTCCGCGTCGAACGGTACGTACATCGCATCCGCGCAGCGACGCCACTCATCGATCTCCCCGTCCTGGAGGTCGAGACGACGGCGCAGCGTGCGGTGGGCGTCGGGATGCTCGTCCGCGAGCCACGTCAGCACCTCAGCTGCATAGCGCAGGTTGTGCCGCGCCATGAGGTTGGTGAACGCGTTGTCGTTGACCACGGTCGTGTACTCGTCAGGACCCGTCACCCCATGGATATGGAAGCGGTCATCGAGCGGGTTGGTGAACCCGAGCCCGGCCCACATGCGCGCGGTCGAGACGAGGATCTCGGCCCCGAGGTCGACGAGGATGCCGGTGTCCCCACGGACGTCCACGTAACGCTTGAGTGCATACGCGATGTCGGCGTTGATGTGGTACTGCGCCGTGCCGGCCGCGTAGTACGACGATGCCTCCTCACCGTTGATGGTGCGCCACGGGAACAGCGCACCACGCTCGGAGAGCTCCGCCGCGCGCTCGCGCGCCTGGGGCAGCATCGACTCGCGGAAGCGCAGCAGGTTGCGCGTGATGCGCGGCTCCGTGTACGTCAGGAACGGCGTCACGTAGATCTCCGTGTCCCAGAAGTAGTGCCCCTCGTAGGCCTGGCCGGTCAGGCCCTTCGCTGGGATGCCCGTCGTCTCCGCGCGCGCGGAGGCCTGATGCAGCTGGAAGAGGTTCCAGCGCACCGCCTGCTGGAAGCGCTCCGGTCCGTCGATGTGCACGTCAGCCCGCCGCCAGAAGTCCTCCAGCTCGAGCCGTTGTCCGTCCTCCAACCCAGCTGCGCCGAGCTCCATCGCGCGGTCGAGCGATCGGAGCCCGCGGTCCACGAGCTCGACCGCAGGCACGTGCCGCGAGGTGTGGTAGGTGAACAGCTTCTCGACGCGGATCGGGACCCCAGCGGTCGCCTGGACGCTGAACACGACCTTGCCGAGGTCCTCCGACCACGACGTCGCGGTGTGCACCTCGTCGTGCGAGGTCACCCGGTGATCGACGCCGACGCACATCGTCATCCCGGAGTGCGTGGTCTGGTAGCCGGTGACGATGCGGGTGCCCTCCTCCACGTGCGTCCGCGCGTTGAGCACCCGGTCGGTGAACACGCGGGCACGTCGCGGATCGTGTCCGTTCGACCCGATACGCCGCTCGTCGATCGCGGCCGAGTCCTGACGGTTGAGCACTTGCGACGAGATGACGACCGGCGCATCCGAGTCGACCTCGACCTCCATCGTGATCGCCCCGAGATGGCGATGCTCGAGCGAGACCATGCGGGAGGACCGGACCGTGACGTGCTTCCCGGCAGGTGTCGACCACACGAGCTCGCGTCGCAGCACGCCCTCACGCATGTCGAGCGAACGTTCGTAGGACACGATGCGCGCTGTCGGCAGGTAGAGCGGCTCGTCGTCGACGTACAGCTTCATGATGGTGACGTCCGGAACGTTCACGATCGTCTGACCGGTGCGGGCGAAGCCGAAGGCCTGCTCCGCGTGCACGATGGACCAGGTCTCGTGGAAACCGTTGAGGAAGGTCCCCGATTCGATCGCCGGACGCGCCTCCTCCACGAGGCCGCGCATCCCGATGAACCCGTTCGAGAGCGCGAAGATCGTCTCTGCGTTGCCCATCCACTCGTCGGTGAACGCCGCCTCGACGATGCGCCACGGGTCGTCGGGATACAGGTCCAGCGGCGGGACGCGCAGCCGCCGCGGGATCACGCAACACCCAGTGGGACGTAGGGCGCCTGGCAGAAGCCATGGTTGCAGTACCCACCGGGATTCTTCGCGAGGTACTGCTGGTGCTCCTCCTCCGCGTGGTAGAGCGCACCGAGCGGTTCGATCGTCGTGGTGATGCGACCGTGGCCGAGCGCATCGAGCGACTCCTGGTAGCGCGCGAGGCTCGCACGCGCGACACGCTCCTGCTCCGACCCCGACGTCAGGACGATCGACCGGTACTGCGTGCCGATGTCGTTCCCCTGACGCATCGCCTGCGTCGGGTCGTGCTGCTCCCAGAACGGACCCAGCACCGCTTCGAAGGTGATGACCTCCGGGTCGAACACGGCGACCGCGACCTCCGCATGCCCCGTCTGGCCGGTGCAGACCTCGCGGTAGGTCGGGTTGGGCGTGTGTCCACCCGCGTAGCCCACGAACGTCGTCGTGACGCCTCCCAGCTGCCACAGGATGCGCTCGGCGCCCCAGAAGCACCCCATGCCGAGCACCGCGAGCTCGTGCCCCTCGGGCCACGGGGGCAGGATGGAGCGCCCATGGACGAAGTGCGCGCCGGAGAGTCGCACCGGCTGGTCACGCCCGGGGAGCGCTTCGCCGGGGCCGACGACCTCCGCCGCCTGCCGACCCAGGCCGAACATCATGCGTCCCGGAGCTGGCGCAGCACGTACGGCAGGATCCCACCGTGCCGGAAGTACTCGGCCTCTCCAGGTGTGTCGATGCGCACCCGGGCGTCGAACATGACCGTGCTGCCGTCCGGGCGAAGCGCCGTCACGCTGACGGTGTCGGGGACCGCCGTGGCGATGCCCGCGACACCCCGGATGCTCATCGTCTCGTCGCCGGTGAGTCCGAGCGACGCCGCATCCTGGCCATCGAGGAACTCGAGCGGCAGCACGCCCATACCGATGAGGTTCGAGCGGTGGATGCGCTCGAAGGAGCGAGCGATCACTGCGCGCACCCCGAGCATCGCCGTGCCCTTCGCCGCCCAGTCACGGGACGATCCGGACCCGTACTCGGCACCAGCGAGCACGACGAGCGGGACTCCGGCGGAGCGCGCGCGCTCCGCCGCAGCGTGGATGCTCACGACCGAACCGTCACCGAGCAGGTCGCGCGTGACGCCCCCCTCGACCCCAGGGACCATCGCGTTGCGCAGGCGGATGTTCGCGAACGTCCCGCGCACCATGACCTCGTGGTTGCCCCGCCGCGATCCGTACGAGTTGAAGTCACCGACCGCGACGCCGTGGGCAGCGAGGTACTCCCCTGCCGGACTGTCGACCTTGATGCTGCCAGCAGGTGAGATGTGGTCGGTCGTGACCGAGTCGCCGAGGATCGCGAGGACGCGCGCGCCCTCGATGTCACCCTGCGCGACCGGCTGCGCCGTCATCCCGTCGAAGAACGTGGGTCGACGGATGTAGGTCGATCGCTCGTCCCAGGTGAACGTCCCGCCTGCCGGGGTCGGGAGGGCCTGCCAGCGCTCATCCCCATCGAAGACCGATGCGTAGGACCGCGTGAACATGTCGCTCTCGAGCGCGCTCGCGATGACCTCCTCGACCTCGCTGGGCGAGGGCCAGAGGTCCCGGAGGTAGACGGGCGCACCGGCCTCGTCGTGCCCGAGCGGGTCGGTGTAGAGGTCGATGTCCATCGTGCCCGCGAGCGCGTACGCAACGACGAGCGGGGGCGAGGCGAGGTAGTTCATGCGCACGTCAGGATTGATGCGACCCTCGAAGTTCCGGTTGCCGCTCAGGACCGACACGACCGAGAGGTCATGCTCGTGCACGGCTGCGCTGACCTCGGGGATGATCGGTCCCGAGTTCCCGATGCAGGTCGTGCACCCGAACCCGACGAGGTTGAAACCGAGCTTGTCGAGGTAAGGGATCAGCCCGGCGCGCTGGTAGTAGTCCATCACGACACGTGAGCCCGGGGCCAGCGTCGTCTTCACCCAGGGCTTCGTCATCAGGCCGCGCTCGACGGCGCGCTTCGCGAGCAGACCCGCACCGATCATCACGGACGGGTTCGAGGTGTTGGTGCACGACGTGATCGCGGCGATCGTGACCGCACCATCGCTGAGGGCGGCCCTCGAGCCGTCGGCGAGCGTGATGTCGACGGTCCGCGGCTCGGCCGGTCCCGATGCGGCCAGGGCCTCCCTGAAGCGCGGCTGGGCGGTGCGCAGTGGGACACGGTCCTGAGGACGACGCGGCCCGGCGAGCGACGGTTCGACCGTCGAGAGGTCGAGCGAGAGGTCGGCCGAGTAGACCCGCCGCTGCGACGGGTCGTGCCACAGGCCCTGCTCCTTCGCGTACGCCTCCACGAGACGGATCTGCTCCTCGTCGCGACCGGTGAAGCGCAGATAGCGCAACGTCTCCTCGTCGACGGGGAACACCGCGATGGTCGAGCCGTACTCCGGGGCCATGTTGCCGATGGTCGCCCGGTTCGCGAGCGGGACGGCTGCGATGCCCGACCCGTGGAACTCGACGAAGTTGCCGACGACGCCATGCTGACGCAGCCGTTCGGTGATCGTGAGCACGAGATCGGTCGCGGTCGTGCCCTCCGGCAGCTCCCCCGTCAGCTCGAAGCCGACGACCTTCGGGACGAGCATGGAGACGGGCTGGCCGAGCATGGCCGCCTCCGCCTCGATGCCTCCGACGCCCCAACCCACGACCCCCAGTCCGTTGACCATGGTCGTGTGCGAGTCGGTGCCGACGAGCGTGTCGGGATAGGCGCGCAGACGACCATCGCGCTCATCGGTGAACACGACGCGCGCGAGGTGCTCGAGGTTCACCTGGTGGACGATGCCCATGCCCGGCGGCACGACACGGAGCTTCTCGAACGCGCCCTGCCCCCAGCGCAGGAACTGGTAGCGCTCGAGGTTGCGCGCGTACTCGAGGTCGATGTTGAGCTGGAGCGCATCGGGCGAGCCGAACGCCTCGGCGACGACGGAGTGGTCGATGACGAGCTCGGCAGGGACGAGCGGATCGATGCGCGACGGGTCGCCACCGAGCTGCACCATCGCCTCGCGCATCGCCGCCAGGTCGACGACGGCCGGGACGCCCGTGAAGTCCTGGAGCAGCACGCGGGCGGGCGTGAAGCCGATCTCACGCTCCGGCTCCGCATGCGGGTCCCACGACGTGATGGCCTCGGCATGCTCGGAGAGGACGCTGCGACCATCCTCGTTGCGCAGCACGTTCTCGAGCAGGATGCGCAGGCTGTAGGGCAGCCGGTCCGAGCCCGCCACGGCATCGAGGCGATGGATGTCATAGGCGCGACCGCCCACCGTCAACGTCGCTCGACTTCCGTGACTGTTCATGACTGCTCCTCGTGCCGCCTCGATCGGAACGCCCGGGGGCGCCTGAACACCTGCACGCCGGACCCGACAGACCTTACCCGACAGCCGCTAGCGTCCCTCCTGCGCGTGTTCCTGCTCATCCGCCGCAGTCCTGCCCAACCCTGGAGGCCATCATGCCGAGGCTCGTCCTGGTCCGTCACGGTCAGTCACTGTGGAACCTCCAGAACCGGTTCACCGGCTGGGTCGACGTCCCGCTCACCGCGACCGGGGAGGACGAGGCACGGCGTGCCGGCGAGCGCCTGCGCGGCTCGACGTTCGACGTCGCCTACACGTCCGCGCTGTCACGAGCGCAGGAGACGCTGCGACTGATCGTGGAGACCTCCGGGATCGTCGCGCCCGTCATCCGTGATGCGGCGCTCAACGAGCGCGACTACGGCGACCTCGCGGGCCTCGACAAGGCGGCGACGGCAGCCCGTTACGGCGCCGAGCAGGTCCACGTCTGGCGTCGATCGTTCGATGTCGCTCCGCCGGGTGGCGAGTCGCTCAAGGACACGGCAGCGCGCACGCTGCCGTTCTTCGAGCGGGCCGTGCTCGAGGACATCCGTGCCGGACGCGACGTGCTCGTCGTCGCGCACGGCAACTCGAACCGATCGATCGTCATGCGGCTCGACGGGCTCGACGAGCAGGCGGTGACGAGCCTCGAGATCGCCACCGGAGTGCCGCTCGTCTACGAGCTCGATTCGACCGGTGCGGTCCTCGCGAAGGACGTGCTGAGCTGAACGCGCCTGACTCCCTGCAGCGCGGAGCTGACCCGCGCGTACAGGACCTGCTCGAGCGATTCGCTCACCACGCGCCGCTCGATGCGCTCGAGTCCGACGCGATCGATCACCTCCGGGGGCTGCTCGAGACCTCCGCCGCGCCGTTCGCGCGGACGACGCTGCCCGTCCATGTCACCGCGTCCGCCGTCGTGCTCGATGCGACGCGCGACGTCGTGCTGCTGCACCTGCACCGCCGCCTCGGACGCTGGCTCCAGCCCGGCGGTCACATCGAGTCCGGAGAGCGCCCTGAGGACGCAGCCGTGCGGGAGACGATCGAGGAGACCGCGGTGGCGGTTCGCCATCCCCGCAGCGGGCCGGTGATCGTGCACCTCGACGAGCACCCGGGTCCGGACGGTCACCTGCATCTCGACCTGCGCTACCTGCTCATGGCCGATGCCGATGCACCGGCGGTCGGGAACGGCGAGGCGACCGGGGCAGGACCGGGGCCGACGCTGCGCTGGGAGGACGCCGACGGCGTCGCGCGGCACGCGGATCCGTCGCTCGCCCGCGCGGTCGCCGCGCTCCACCGTCGGATCCCGGCGATCGACCTCGACTGATCAGGCCGCTGCGTCAGATGGGGAAGAGCCGCGGCGCGAGCTCCTCCTCGCCACGCAGCAGCGCGAGGTCGACCTCGACCCAGCCGATGCCTCGCGACTCCGCGAGCACACGCGCCTGCGGCTTGACGGTCGTCGCCGCGAGGATGCCCCTCACCGGCGCGAGCTCCGGATCGCGCTGCATCCGCTCCAGGTAGCGCGTCAGCTGCTCGACCCCGTCGATCTCGCCGATGCGCTTGATCTCGACGGCGACGGAGCGACCGTCCCCGTCCCGGCACAAGATGTCGACCGGCCCGATGTCGGTGCGGAACTCACGCGTGACGGTCGTGAGCCCGCGCTCGATGTGGTCGGGATGATCGGCGAGCAGCAGCTGCAGCTCGCGTTCGATCCCGTCCATGGTCAGGCCGCGCTCGGTGTCGAGCGATACGCGGAGGTCCTCGATGACCTCCTCGAGCACGATCTCGAGCCGCTCCCCCGACGGGTTGGTCACGACCCAGCGGTCCTCGAGCTCGGTGACCGTGTTGGGTGCGTTCATCCAGTTCAGCGGCTTGTACGCGCCGATGTCCGCGTGGATGGCGACGCACCCGTCGGCCTTGACCATGATCAGGCGCACGCCCGACGCGAGCGTCGAGGACAGGCGACCGGAGTAGGTCGCGGAGCAACGAGCGATGACCATGCGCATCCATCGGACGATAGTCGGACCCCGACGACGCAGAAGGCGACGCAGAAGGCGACGCGGACGGTCGACGCAGGCGGTCGACGCGGGGCCACGCAGGGTCCTCGCGTAGGCTGAGACCTCCACACTCCCCTGCGAGCTCCTCCGAGGTCCAGATGTCGCTCTCCGTCGGCCTCGTCGGCCTGCCCAACGTGGGCAAGTCGACGCTGTTCAACGCGCTGTCGCGTGCTGGAGCGGAGGCAGCGAACTTCCCGTTCTGCACCATCGAGCCCAACGTCGGCGTCGTCCCGGTGCCCGACACCCGGCTCGACACGCTCGCGGCCCTCGCATCCTCAGCCCGCATCGTCCCGACAGCGATGCGCTTCGTCGACATCGCCGGACTCGTCGAGGGTGCGTCGCGCGGCGAGGGGCTCGGCAACCAGTTCCTGGCACACATCCGGGAGGTCGACGCGATCTGCCACGTGGTCCGTTGCTTCGACGACCCCGACGTCATCCACGTCCGAGGCGGCGTCGATCCGCTGGGCGACATCGAGATCGTCGAGACGGAGCTGCTCCTCAAGGACCTCGACACCGTCGCGAAGCGCCTCGAGCGCAGCCGCCGTGCGGCGCGCAGCGGAGACAAGGCGCTGCAGCGCGAGGCGGAGCTCGTCGGCGAGCTGGCCGCGCACCTCGAGGAGGGCGGGTCGGCACGCACCTGGCGTGGGGAGCTCGACCCCGCCATCCGGCGCGAACTCTCGCTGCTCACCGACAAGCCGGTCCTCTACGCGGTGAACGTCGCGGAGCACGAGCTCATCGATGGCAACGCGGCGAGCGCCGAGGTCGTCGCGCTCGCGCAGGAGCGTGGCGACGGTGCGGTACTCGTCTCCGCACGGGTCGAGGCCGAGCTCTCCGAGCTCGAGGAGGCCGAGCGGGTCGAGTACCTCGAGTCGCTCGGTGTGACCTCGTCGGGTCTGCAGCGTCTCATCGCGACCGCCTACCGCCTGCTCGGTCTGATCACGTTCCTGACCGTCGGACCGACGGAGGCCCGCGCATGGACGGTGGCCGATGGTGCGACCGCGCCCGAGGCGGCCGGAACGATCCACACCGACTTCGAACGTGGCTTCATCAAGGCCGAGGTCATCGCCTACGACGACTATGTCGCGGGCGGCGGCGAGGCAGGAGCGCGCGAGGCGGGACGGCTGCGCATCGAGGGCCGCGAGTACCGCATCGCCGACGGGGACGTCATCCACTTCCGCCACAACGTCTGACGTCGCACCGCCGCTGCGCGTGATACGTCAGCCGTGCGCGCGCAGCTCGCGATCGATCAGGGCGAACAGCTCGACCGCGCGAGGACGCGCCTGGGAGCGCTCGCGCAGGGCCAGCGGCGTCGAGGCGCGCAGGTGCAACCAGCCGTGCGTCCCGTCCGTCCCGTGCGCATCCTTCGCGCGTTCGACCACGAGCTCAAGGTCGAACGGGATGCGTAGCAGTGCGGATCGCGCGACCGCGTGCACCGACCTCTCGTCCCGTTCCAGCACCTGCAGTCGCGCCATGCGAGCGAGCACGGCGAGCACCGCGCGCAGCGCCGTCGCCGTCGGGACCGCGATCGGCAGCGGCTCCAAGCGATGGAGCGGGTCGGTCCGCGCTGCCCGGGTGGAGACGCAGGAGCCGCGCCCGCACGGCCGGAGCCCGGCGGCGCCCGTCATCGCACGCCGTTCCCGTAGATGTCCGCGATGATGCGTGCGTAGCGCTCGACGACGATGTGGCGCCGGACCGAGAGCTTCTGGCTGAGCTCCTCCCCGACCACGAAGTCGGCCGGGAGGACGCGGAAGGCGCGGATCGACTCGGCCCGAGAGACGAGCGCGTTGGCCGCATCGATCGCAGGCTGCAACGCCGCCCGCAGTGCCGCGTCCTCGACGAGGTCGGCGAGCACCGCACCCTCACGGCCGTCCTCCGAGGCCCAGCGCGCGAACGCCTCGGGCTCGAGCGTGAGCAGCGCAGCGATGAACGGCTGCCCGTCCCCGATCGCGACCGCCTGACTCACGAGCGGATGGGCACGAAGGGCGTCCTCGAGGACGTTGGGCGCGACGTTCTTGCCCGCGGCCGTGACGATGATCTCCTTCTTGCGCCCGGTGATCGTGAGGAAGCCCTCGCCATCGAGGTGGCCGAGGTCTCCCGTCCGGAACCAGCCGTCCGCGTCGAGCACCTGAGCGGTCGCCTCGTCGTCGCCGTGGTATCCCTTGAAGACGTGTGGACCGGCCAGCTCGATCTCGCCATCCGCAGCGATGCGGACCGCCGCACCCGGCAGCGGCTTGCCGACCGTGCCGATGCGCTGCGCACCCGGACGGTTGATGGTCGCCCCGGCCGAGGTCTCGGTCAGGCCGTACCCCTCGAGCACCGTGACGCCGATGCCGTTGAAGAAGTGTCCCAGACGCTCACCGAGCGCAGCGCCACCGGAGATCGCGTGCGTGGTGCGTCCGCCCAGCGCCTCACGTAGCCGTGCGTACACGAGCCGATCGAACACCGCGTGCGCCGCACGCGTCCGTGGCGAGATGCGCCCCGCCTCACGCTCACGTGAATACCGCTCGGCGGTCGCGACCGCAAGGTCGAAGATGCGCTCACGGCCGGCGTCGGCGGCCTTCTGGCGCGCACCATCATGGATCTTCTGGAACACCCGAGGCACGGCCAGCACGAAGTCCGGCCGGAGCATCGGGAGCTCCTCGGTGAGCGCCGGGATGCCGGTCGAGTAGCCGACGACCACACCCGCACGGATGCAGGTCACCTGGATGACACGCGCGAAGATGTGCGCGAGCGGGAGGAACAGCAGGGTCCTGCTCCCGGGCACGAGGAAGCCGCGCCCGGCCTCGGCGACCTGCACCGCGTCCCAGAGCAGGTTGCGGTGGGTCAGGATGCAGCCCTTCGCGTTCCCCGTCGTTCCCGAGGTGTAGACGATCGTGGCGATGTCGGTCTGACGCACCGCGAGCGTCAGGGCGTGGAGCTCGGCGGGCAGGACCGCATCCCCGAACTCCTTGAGCGTCTCGAGTCCCTGCTCCTCGATGACGAGGACATGCTGGCAGTCGGGAGTCCGATCGGCGACGCTGCGGTGCAGGGCGGCGAGTCGCTCGTCCTCGCTGATGAGCACCCGGGCGCCCGAGTCGGCGAGGATCCATGCGATCTGCTCGGCCGAGGAGGTCTCGTAGAGCGGGACGGTGACCGCACCGATCATCCAGATGGCGTAGTCGAGGAGCGTGAACTCGACACGCGTCGCACTGTGGACGGCGACGCGGTCACCTGCGCCGACGCCGACGCCGATGAGTCCGCGGGCGAGCGCCTCGACCTCGGCGACGAACCACCGGGCGGGACGGTCCTCGAAGCCGTCACCGGAACGCACGGCGACCACCGTGCGTTCCGGGACCGTGTCACGCAGATGCCACAGGACCGATGCCAGCGTCTCCGACGGATCGATCGATGCCTCACCGGGCGACCGGTACTCACGGCGCGTGGCGAGCAGATCGTTGGACACAGCGGGCATGGCTCCCCCGGACCGGTCTCGTACCGGCTCTGGAGGCTACCAACGAGGCTGCGCCGATAGCCTCGTTGCGATGATGCTGGGAACGCGATGAGTCCCTCTGCGTGACAGCGACGACCAGGAGCAGCGCGATGTCCGGCACGGCGAATCTGACCCGCGACGAGGCGGCGGCACGCGCGGCGGTCCTCGACGTCACCCGGACGGTCGTGCACCTCGATCTGAGCCACGACGACGGATCGGTCGACGTCAGGACCTTCCGCGCCCGCAGCACCATCCACATCGTGCTGCGCGAGGCAGGGTCCACGTTCCTCGACCTCGACGCCGAGTCCGTGGAGCGTGTGAGCGTCGACGGCGTCGAGCGTGCGACCGACGCGTTCACCGGCACGCGCGTGCTGCTCGCCGACCTCGCTGCCGGCGAGCACACCATCGAGGTCGAGTCGACGATGCGCTACAGCCGAGACGGACGCGGACTGCACCGCTTCGTCGATCCCACCGACGGCGTCGTCTACCTGCACAGCCAGTTCGAACCGTTCCATGCGCTCCAGGTCTTCGCCTGCTTCGATCAGCCGGACCTCAAGACCGTCTTCGAGCTGAGCGTCGATGCGCCTGCGGGCTGGGTCGTGGTGTCCAACGAGCCCACGCGTTCGGAACTCGCCGAGGGGACCGCCGGCCGCTGGGAGTTCGCCCCCACCCCGCGCATCAGCACCTACCTGACGGCCATCATCGGTGGCGGGTACGTCTCGACCGCGTCGAGCTTCGACCGGCCCGACGGCAGCAGCGTGCCCCTGCGACTGTTCGTCCGTCGCTCGCTCGCCGAGCACCTCGAGGCCGACGAGCTGTTCGCACTCACCCGCGCCGGCCTCGAGTACTTCGAGCGCGTCTTCGACCGCTACCCGTTCAGCAAGTACGACCAGCTGTTCGTCCCGGAGTTCTCTGCGGGCGCCATGGAGAACCCCGGCTGCGTGACGTTCACCGAGGCCTACGTCTTCCGCTCCCGCGTCACCGACACGGTGCGCGAGCGTCGGGCGGAGACCGTGCTCCATGAGATGGCGCACATGTGGTTCGGCGACCTCGTGACGATGCGCTGGTGGGACGACCTGTGGCTCAACGAGTCGTTCGCGACCTTCATGTCTGTCCTTGCGATGGTGGAGGGGACGCGCTGGGACGAGGCGTGGGTCACGTTCCTCGATGCAGAGAAGTCGTGGGCGAAGTTCCAGGACCAGCTGCCGTCGACCCACCCGATCGCCGACGAGATGCCCGACGTGGAGTCGGTGCACCAGAACTTCGACGGCATCACCTACGCGAAGGGCGCGTCCGTGCTGCGGCAGCTCGTGGCATGGGTCGGCCAGGACGAGTTCCTCGCCGGATGCCGCGACTACTTCGCGCGGCACGCATGGGGCAACACGACGCTGTCCGACTTCCTCGGAGCGCTGGAACGCTCGAGCGGCCGTGAGCTGTCGGCCTGGCGCGACGAGTGGCTGCGGACCACCGGCGTCAACCTGCTCACCCCCGAGATCGAGCTGGCCGCGGACGGCACCTACGGGTCCGTGCGCATCGCGCAGTCCGACCCGGCGCCGCTGTGGCGCACCGAGGGACACTCCCCCATCCTGCGCCGCCATCGCCTCGCCGTCGGCGTCTACGACCTCGACGGGGACCGCCTCGTGCGTCGGGAGCGCGTCGAGCTCGACGTGCAGGGCGCGACGACGCAGGTGGAGGGGCTCACCGGCGTGCGCGCGGGCGACCTGCTGCTGCTCAACGACGACGATCTGACGTTCGCGCGGATCGCGCTCGACGAGCGCTCGCTCACCACCGCGACCGCACACCTGTCCGGATTCGTCGATCCGATGCCCCGTGCGATGGTGTGGTCCGCGGCGTGGGACATGCTGAGAGACGCCTTGCTCCCGGCGAGCAGCTTCGTCGCACTCGTGGTGCACAACCTCGCGCATGATGAGCAGGTCGGTGTGCTGCAGCGACTGCTCATGCGGGCAACCGCCGCCGCGGAGCGCTACGCAGCCCCGCAGCACCGTGACCGGCTGCGCGCCGCGCTGCGCGACCAGGCACGCTCGGCGCTCTCACGCTGCGAGGCTGGTGGCGACCACCAGCTGGCCTGGTTCCGCCACTGGGCGTCGCTCGCCTCGCAGCCGGAGGACCTCACGTTGCTCTCGGAGCTGCTCGACGGCGTCGAGCACTTCCCGGGACTCTCTGTCGACACCGATCTGCGGTGGGCGATCGTCATCGCGCTCGCCCACGCGGGCCGGGCCGACGATGCGCTGATCGACGACGAGCTCGCGCGTGACGACACCGACCTCGGGCAGCGCCAGGCGATGACGGCGCGTGCCTCACGCCCCGAGGTGACGGCCAAGACCTGGGCGCGCGGCCTCCTGCGTGACGATGCGGACCTCTCGCACACGCTCGCGCGCCAGCTGTGGGCAGGCTTCGGCCCGCTGGACCAGGTCGACCTCGCGGTCCGCTACCTGGCGGATTTCCCCGCCGACCTCGACCACGTGTGGGAGACCCGCACGCTCGACTTCGCCATCGAGTTCGCCGCCGGCATGTTCCCCCATGCGGCGGTCGACGCTGGCCTGATCGAGATGACCGATGAGATCCTCGCCCGCACCGACCTGTCCAAGCCGCTGCGCCGCGTCATCCTCGAGCAGCGCGACACGGTGGTGCGCACGTCCCGGGCCCGCGTGATCGACGGCGCGGTCGACGACGCGGTCGCGAGCGCGGGCTGACGCTCAGCTGCCGATGTCGCCGAGCAGGCGCTCGGCTGCGATCTCGGCGCAGGTCCCGCACATCGGGTAGCGCGTCGGATCGCCGTCGGGTCGCCACCGCTTCCCGCACAGCGCGGTGACCGGCTTCCCGGTGCGTCGGTAGCGCTCGAGCTCGCGACGCGACACGTAGTGGGTGAAGCGATCGTGGTCGCCGTCGTCGACGGAGGGCGTCGTGCGCTCCTCGGTGATGACGTCGGGCTTCGCCGGGGCCGGACGGACGTCGACGCCACCTGCACCACGCATGTGCACCGGGACCATGATGCTCGCCTCCGACCGCAGGACCGTGCGATGACGCAGGACGCCTTCGCTCGGCCACGACGCTACCGGCCGCACGCGATCACCTGCTGCGCGCCCAGACGCGCTGACGATCGCCCGCGCTGGCGCTCAGACGCGCCGACGGTCGGAGACGGAGTGACGCCAGACGTGGTCGACGGCGTCATCGAGTGACCGCTTCAACCCCACACGGAAGTCGGGCACCTCGGGCTCGAGCCCCAGCTCGCCCCACAACAGGTCCGGGTCCGCCCAGAGGGGCAGGTTCCAGGCGCGCACCGTGTCGGGGGTGAAGAGGTCGGGCGTCTGCAGACGTGACCGGGCGATGCGCATCAGCGACGTCCCCGCCAGCGCGAGTGCGGCCGGGAGCCGGATGATGACGAGGCGGGGCAGCAGTCGCTGCAGCTCACCGAGGAACCGGTCCCATCCGGCCGGATCGCGGTCGCCGATACCGCGTGCGCCCGTCCATGAGCTCCGCGCCGCAGCGATCAGCACGCGCGCCGCGTCGTGGACGTGCAGATGGGAGAACGGTGGCGAGGAGCGTCCGGGGACGGCCATGATGCCGCGTCGCACGTTGGCGAACAGCTGGTCGCCTGCGCCATACACGTGCGGGAGCCGGATGCTCGCGACGGACAGCCCGGATCGCTGCGCGAGCTCATCCTCCATGCGCAGCTTGACCCGCCCGTAGTCGAGGACCGGCGCCGGTCTGGTCGCTGCGGTGACCGCATCGTGCGACGGTCCGTGCACCAGCAGTGAGGATCCGAACACGAAGCGGCGCACCCCTGCAGCCTCGGCGGCATCCGCCAGTGCGCGCGTACCGTGGATGAACGTCGGCTCGAGGCGGCTCGCTGGTTCGAAGACGGCGCGCCCGCCGAGATGGATGATCGCGTCGCAGCCCGCGACCGCCGCCGGCAGCGTGTCCGGGACGGTCAGGTCGCCGTGGACGGCTTCGACATCGAGGCCATCCAGGATCGCGGCGCGCGTCGGCCGTCGCACCATGACCCTGGGTCGCAGCCCGGACGCGACCAGTTGCCGCGTGACCTCGCTCCCGATGAAACCGGTCGCCCCGGTGACGAGCACCCGCATGTCCGCTCCCTGTCCGAGGTGAGTCCCCCGCACTCACAACGGAGGAATCATGGGCCGAACGGTCCGAACGTGCGCGAGGGGGGACTTGAACCCCCAAGAGATTTCTCTCACACGGCCCTCAACCGTGCGCGTCTGCCAGTTCCGCCACTCGCGCGTGGCCCGCACAGATCCTGCGGAGGCCAGAATCCTACCGCCGGTCCGACCGACTCCGCGACGCGGTCCGGCGGCATTCGCGCGGCGTTCGGGGCCGCCCGACCGCTGCTGGTCAGCGCAGCCGCAGGAGCTCGGGCCACCAGCGGCCGGTCACGTCGAGGTGGAAGCCGACGACGTCAGGATGCACGACCAGGTCCGGACGCGACCACAGCAGCGGTACGACCGCAGCAGCGTCGAGCACGGCCGCCTCCAGCGTGCGGGCGATCTGCGGATCGCCACCGGCGCGCAGGGCGCCGAGCAGCTCGACGCTGGCAGGGTCGCTCCAGCGGACCCAGTTCTGGGTCGCTCCGGGTCGGAACGCCGGGTCGAGCAGCGACAGCGCTGCCGCGTCACCGCCCAGCGCTGCCCGCATCCCGTAGCGGAACAGTGGGGCCTCGCCGGCCGTGACGGCGCGCACGAGGGCACCGAGGTCGCGCGACTGCAGCCGGACGTCGAGCGCGAGGACACGTTCGACGTCCGCAGCGATGCGCTCCGCGATGGCCACGTGACCCTCGCCGCGCGGATAGGTGAGCGTGACCTGCGGCTCCTCGGCTCCTTCGGGGAGCGACGCGCGCCAGTCCGCGATCGACTGCGCGGCCAGGTCCGGGTCGTAGCGGCAGTGAGCGCATCCGTTCGCCGAGCCACCCAGGGCCGGCGCGAGGATCGCGTCCGCCGGCTCGACCCCAGCTGCTGCGAGCTCGAGCGCCATCGCCTCCCGGTCGATCGCGGCGGACACCGCGCGACGCAGGACCGGATCGTCGAAGGGTGCGACGTCGGTCGCGAACCCGTAGGCGTAGACCGACGCGCCGGGCTCCTCGTACAGGCCGCGGCCGCGGCGCCCCTCGAACGCCACACCGAAGCGTTCGCGGGCCTCGTCGCGCTGCTCCGGTGGGATCGCCGTGATCTGCAGCCGCCCGGCGAGCAGGTCGGCCCACCGCTGCTGCCGGTCGACGTCCGTGGCATAGACCTGCAGCACGATCCCGTCGACGCCAGGGGGCCGCGGGTGTGCGGTGTTCGCCGTCAGCCGGATGAACGCACCGGGCTCGCGCGGGCCCAACATCCGGAAGGGGCCGTTCCCGATCGGCTCGCGTGCGAATGCGGCGGGGTCGGTGCGTGCAAGGGACGGCAGCGGTACGAGCACCGGGTCCGCGAGGCGATGGAGCAGGAGCGGATCGGGTCGCGCGAGACGCAGGACCAGTTCCCGGCGCGCGACGACCTCGATCCCACCCGTGGTGACCACGTCCTGCACCTCCTCGGCGTCCGCGCCGAGCAGGGCCGCGAGCAGGTCCTGACGGAAGAAGGGCGCTCGGTCGGGATCGAGTGCCCCGAGCAGCGCGGCCGCATGGTCCGTCGCGGTCACGGGCGTACCGTCGTGGAAGCGGTCGTCGCGCAGCAGGAAGCGGTAGGTCAGCCCGTCGTCCTCGATCGTCCAGGACGTCGCGGCGGCGGCCGCGACCGAACCGTCGGGTTCGATGTCGACGAGACCATCGAACAGTGCGCGCACGATCTGCTCCCCCTCGTCATCAGCGAGGTGGCGCGGGTCGATGGACGTGGGATCGCGACCGAGCCCGACACGGATCGTCGTCGGGCCACGCTCGGGCACACCAGGAACGCCACCGATCGCGGGCGTGTCCGCAGTGGCGGTGGCTTCGCCCTCGGGGTCACCGCAGCCGGCCGTGAGCAGCAGGCTGAGCGCCAGGGCGAGGGCTGCGCTCGGGTGGGTCGCCCGGCAGCGCCGTGACGACCTCACAGGATCAGCCCAGGACGAGCAGCGAGATCGACGTGGTGGCGAAGAGGAGCACCGCGACGACCGTGATGCGGTTCAGGTTGCGCTCGGCCACCGCAGAGCCCTGGGCGCTGCCACCGATGCCACCGCCGAACATGTCCGACATGCCGCCCCCCTGACCACGGTGCAGCAGGATGAGACCGATGAGGCCGAGCGCGAGCAGCAGGTGCAGCGCGGTGATGAGGGCGACGAGCACGGTGGACTCCCGTTCTGACGGTCGGTCGTGCGTTCGGTGAACGGTGGCAGGGGCCCAGACCGCTGGGGCTGTTCTTCAGTCTACGGGGCCAGGACCGACGGTGCGGCAGGCCGACGAGCGGTCGGCGTCACCGGTCGACGGTGTCGTGACCGACGCGAGCGAGCCAGTACATCGCGATCCGCTCCCCCGCCACCGTGTCGCGCATCGGCGTCGCCTGCCAACGCATCGACACCCCCCCGTCGAGCAGCACGATCGGCGCGGGGCGCAGGGCGAGACGGGGCGTCCGGCCGCCCGTCGGGCATCCTGCGAGCCCGGCCGCGCAGGCCTGGGCAGCACCAGGGCGATCCTCCGGACCGATCAGGTCCGACGTACGTACGGCGACCCCACGGTCCGCTGACGTCGCACCGGTCGTCGGGTCCGCGACGCCCCGATACACGCTGAAGACCCGACCGGCGTCCGAGGCCGCATCGACGCGGGTGGCATCCACCGGCGTGCTGACCAGCACGCCGAGCGCGTCCCGCTGCCCCTGATCGCCGGCGAGGAGCCCTGGGATGACGACGGCCAGCGCGACGGCGACGAGACTGACGGCCGCGGCGAGAGCGAGCTCGGTGCGATGCTCACGCGTCGTCGTCTGGTCCTCGCGAAGCAGCAGATGGACCCGGTCGACGACGGACGAGCTCGGCACGAGGGCAGCGCAGCCGTGCGGGAGGCGTCGCGCACCGCTCGCGAGCGCGACGACCTGCAGGAGTCCGCTGGCGAGTGCCGCCGGGCGGCCGGTGGCAGCGACAGCGTCCTGGTCGGCCGCCGCCTCACGCTCGCGGTGCAGCGCGCGCACGGCCCATCCGGCACCGGGCACGAAGAACGCGCCGTCGCGGACGACCGCGACCACCCAGGCGACGAGGTTGTCACGGCGCGCGACGTGGGCGAGCTCGTGCGCGATGACACCCTCGATCTCCTCGGCGTCCAGGCGTTCCAGCACCACGGCATCGAGCAGCAGCACGGGATCGCGGACCCCGATCACCGCAGCGCCGCCGACTGCGCCATCGACGACCAGCACGCGCGGCGGAGCGATCCCGAGCTCGCGCGCGAGGTGCAGCACGACGGCGGCGACCCGTGGCGCTGCGGGGCGCGCCCCATCGAGCACGCTCCGACGGAACAGCGAGCCCCGCACGATGCGCAGCACGATGAGCGACACGCTGATGGCGGCCCACGTCCCGACGATCACCGGAGCCATCGGCGCGAAGTCGAGGTAGCGGTCAGCGATCGGCAGCGCGAGCGCACCGGATCCGACGGTGGAGGGCACGAGCAGGGCTGGCAGACCGAGGTCGCCGCTCGAGAGCAGCACGACCGCAGCGGCGACGAAGAAGGGTGAGGCCGCGAGGATGGAGCGTGCGCGCGGCGAGCGCAGGTCCCACGTGGACACGACCCGCAGCAGGACCAGCGCGACCCCGAGCGCGAGCGCGAGGCGCAGCGCGACCGACTCGAGCGGGAACGCGAGCAGCAGTCCGGACGGCATGGTGCTCCTCAGGACTCCTGGGCCCTGCGACGCGCGACCGCATCACGGAGCTGGTCCAGGGTGACGTCATCGAGTTCATCGACCACATCGGCCAGGTAGGCGACGGCGGGCTCGGGATAGCGCTCGAGCAGCCAGGTCAGCACGTCACCGACCGCACCGCGCGCGTACTGGTCCCGACTCACCACGGGGCGGTAGCGGTGCGCGAGGTCGGCCGTGTCACGCTGCAGGATGCCCTTGCGAGCCAGCCGGGACATCGTCGTCATCACGGTCGTGTAGGCGATCTCACGCGTCGCTGCGAGCTCGACATGGACATCGCGCACGGTGACGTCACGCATCCGCCAGACGACGTCCATGACATCCTGCTCGAGCGGGCCGAGCAGGGTCTCGATGCTGGAACTTCGTCGGCTCATCGTGCGCTCCCCGGCCGGGCATCCACGGCACCGGACCGACCGGCGCTGACCCTGCCGTTGGCGAGCGTAGCCCTGGACCTCGGCGACCGCGCGTCAGATCGCGCGTCAGATCGCGCGACGATGGCCGACGATCAGGGCGAAGTCCTCGGCGGACAGGCTCGCGCCGCCGACGAGCACCCCATCGACGTCCGCGAGGGTCATGAGGCTCCGGATGTTGGCGGGCTTCACGCTCCCGCCGTAGAGGATGCGCACATCCGCCGCCCGCTCCGACCCGTAGCGCTCGGCCAGCGCGGTGCGGATCGCGACCGCCATGTCCTGCGCGTCCGTCGGCGTCGCCGTGCGCCCGGTACCGATGGCCCAGACGGGCTCGTAGGCGATGACGAGGTCCGCGTCCTCCCGGGGCTCGACGCCGTCGAGGCTGCCCCGCAGCTGGGCGAGGACGACCTCCTCGGCCCGACCGCTCTCACGGGCCTGCTCACCCTCGCCGACGCACACGATCGCGCGCAGCTCACCGCTCAGGGCAGCACGCGCCTTGCGCGCGACGAGCGCGTCGTCCTCCTCGTGGAACAGCCGACGCTCCGAGTGCCCCACGACCACGTAGCGCACGTCGAGCCGGGCGAGCATGGGGACGGACACGTCGCCGGTGTAGGCACCCTCGATCTCGGGATGGCAGTCCTGAGCACCGAGCGCGACGGCCATGCGGTCGGACTGGATGAGCGTCTGCAGCGAGCGCAGCGCGGTGAACGGCGGGCAGACGACGACCTCCTGCTCGTCCGTGTCCTCCTCGCTGAGGTGGTACGCGAGACGCTGCAGCAGCTGGATCGCCTCCAGATGGTCGCGGTGCATCTTCCAGTTGCCCACGATCAGGGATGTGCGGTCACTCAACGGGATCTCCTCGGACAGCGGGTCGTGGGACAGCGGGTCATGAAGGACGTGGGGTGGTGCGCAGTGCCTCGACGCCCGGGAGCGCCCGGCCCTCGAGCAGCTCGAGCGACGCGCCTCCGCCGGTCGAGATGTGGTCCATGCGGTCGTCGAGTCCCATCGCGCGCACCGCGGCAGCGGAGTCGCCACCACCGACGACCGTGAACGCCGGGCTCGCGGCCATGGCCTCGGCGACCGTGCGCGTCCCGGAGGCGAACGATGGCCACTCGGAGACGCCCATCGGACCGTTCCAGAACACGGCACCGGCCGAGGCGATCGCCTCCGCGATGCGCGCCGCGGTGCGCGGGCCGATGTCGAGGCTCATGCGATCGGCCGGCATGTCTGCGACGTCGACGACGAGCGGTTCAGCATCGCGCTCGAAGGTCGCTGCGACGACGAGGTCGACGGGCAGCAGGATCTCGATGCCGCGCGCACGCGCCGCAGCGACGAGTCGGCCGACGCTCTCCGCGCGGTCCGCCTCGACCCGAGAGAGGCCGATGGGCCGCCCCTCGGCGAGCTGGAACGTCGTGGCCATCGCACCACCGACCGCGAGCACGTCGACCCGCTCGAGCAGGCGCTCCAACACGGCCAGCTTGTCGCTGACCTTCGCGCCCCCGAGCACCGCCACGTAGGGGCGCGCCGGTGCGTCCCGCAGGCCACCGAGCACCTCGAGCTCACGGGCGAGGAGCAGTCCTGCTGCGCCGGGCAGCAGTGCCGGGACCCCAGCGATGGACGCGTGCGCCCGGTGCGCCGCGCCGAACGCGTCATCGACGTAGCGATCGGCGAGTGATGCGAGGCGCGCGGCGAGCTCAGCAGCGCCCGCCGTCTCCCCCGGTTCCCAACGCAGGTTCTCGAGCAGCAGGACCTCGCCCGGCGCGAGCGCGGCGGCGCGGGCCCGCGCGTCGTCCCCTGCGACGTCAGCGGCCAGGACGACCGGACGTCCGAGGAGCACGGCGAGCCGATCGGCCACGGGGCGCAGCGACGTCCCCGGGTCGCCGGGACCGCTCGGGCGTCCGAGATGCGAGCAGACGACGAGCGCAGCACCGCGCTCGAGCAGGGCACGCAGCGTCGGCAGCGACGCCGAGATGCGCAGATCGTCCGCGACCTCGCCGTCACGCAGCGGGACGTTCAGGTCGGCGCGCACGAGCACGGTCCGACCCGCGACCTCGAGGTCCTCGAGCAGCGGGACCCCCGCGAGCAGCGGGACGGTCACAGCCTGCCGGCGACCAGAGCGGTGAGCTGAGCGAGCCGCACCGAGTAGCCCCACTCGTTGTCGTACCAGCCGAGCACCTTGACGAGCCGGCCGCTGGCCATCGTCGCCAGCGAGTCGAACACGCACGAGTGGGGGTTGCCCACGACGTCGATGGAGACGATCGGGTCCTCGCAGTACTCGAGGATGCCCTTGAGCGGCCCCTCTGCGGCCGCCCTCATCGCGGCGTTGATCTCGGCCACGGTGACCTCACGCTCGAGCAGCAGCGTCAGGTCGGTGACCGAGCCGTCCGGGATGGGCACACGCAGCGCCATGCCATCGAGTCGGCCCTTCAGCTCCGGCAGCGCGAGCGCGGCGGCCTTCGCGGCACCGGTGGTGGTGGGGATGATCGACACGGCCGCGGCACGCGCTCGACGCAGGTCCTCGTGCGGCGCGTCGTGGATGCGCTGGTCGCCCGTGTAGGCGTGCACGGTCGTCATGAGGCCCTGGGCGATACCGAAGGACTCGTGCAGCACCTTCGCCATCGGGACGACCGAGTTCGTCGTGCACGACGCGTTGGAGATGACGTGGTGCTGCTGCGGGTCGTAGTCGCCCTCGTTCGCACCCATCACGATCGTGATGTCCTCGTTCTTCGCAGGCGCCGAGATGATGACCTTGCGCGCACCCGCCTCGAGGTGCTTGGCAGCCTTGTCGCGCTCGGTGAAGAAGCCGGTCGATTCGACGACGACGTCGACCCCCAGGTCCCCCCACGGCAGCGCCGCCGGGTCACGCTCGGACAGGACCGCGATGGGCGTGCCGTCGATGACGATGGACGAGCCCTCGACACGTACCTCGCCCGGGAATCGGCCGTGCACGCTGTCGTACTTCGTCAGGTGACCCAGCGTGACCGGATCCGTGAGGTCGTTGACCGCGACGACCTGCACGTCGAGGTCATACTTCCGGATGGCGCGCAGCAGGTTGCGGCCGATCCGACCGAAGCCGTTGATCGCGATGCGGGTCGTCATCGGAGGCTCTCCTCAGGGGTCGCGTCAGAACTCGCGTCAGGGGTCGCGTGGTCCGGTCGTGCGGACCTGTTCGTGCCTTGGACGCTATCAGAGGTCCCCTCTGCGGCCTCAGCCGTGTCGACCGCCACGACCGACCGCGCGACCTCCTCGACACGGCGCAGACGCCGGTGCAGCGTCGCACGCGGCAGGCTGAGCAGCTCGGCCAGCTCCGTCACGCTGGCGCTGGGGTTCGCGATGCGGGCGAGCGCGACCTCTCTGAGATCCTGCGCGAACACGTCCCAGCCGTCGCGCCCCACCGCCAGCTCGATGGCGTCGATCTGGGCACCCGCGCTGTACGCGATGCGCGCGAGGTTGGCGGCGTCGGCGTTCGCGAGCCGGTTCGCCTCGCCCCGCAGCTGACGACGCAGGCGACGGTCGTCGAAGGTGAGGAACGCCCGGGTCGCACCGAGCGCCGCCAGCAGGTCCGTGACGACGTCCCCGGACTTCACCACGAGCCGACGCCGCTCAGGGTCATGGATGGGGCGCGACGCGGGGATGACCTGCCCGAGGGCAGCGATGAGGAGCGGGGCGACGCCGGCGGAGATGCCCGACAGCTCGAGGTGGACGGGCCGGTCAGGTGCGGAGACGGACCCGCCGACGAGCACGGCGCCACGCAGGAGCGCAGCCGTCTCGGCGTCACCGTCCTCCATCGCGGCCACGTGCGCACGCACGGGGCGAGCGCCGCGCCCGGCGTCACGGGCTCTCACCGTCGCGGCCGGGACCGTCACGCGGTAGGCGGGACCATGTGGACGGCGCGCCGTCGTACTCACCGCGGTGAGGCGTGGTCGTACACCGAGCGAGCGCTGCACGAGACCGATGCCGCGGCGGGCGACCGCGCTCGACGGCACATCGAGCTGCAGCACGTCCCCGACGCACAGCGGCCCGAGCGGGATGTCGCCCGGCCGCCGCCCCGCGATGTCGCGCACCCGACGCCCGTCGTCGGACGCTGCCGCGCCGACGAGCAGCATGCCCGCCAGCTCCGCACGCGCCTCACGCTCCGACGGCACCGGGAGCGAGGCGAGCTCCAGCCGGACGGCGGAGGTGAAGCCGCCATCCTCGCTCATGCGACGAGCCCGCCCGCGAGCCCCCCAGCGAGCCCCCCGGCGAGCCCGAGCAGATCCGCGACCGCGACCGCGAGCCGCTGCGGGTCGTGCCCGTCGAGCTCGTCGCCGAGATCGGTGCGAACGATCGTCCCTACGAGCCCGGCGAGCCGCTGCTCGTCGATGCGCAGCGGGTCACGCGCGGTCGCAGCGCCCTCCTCACGGCCGCTGCGCTCGTGGGCGAGCAGCACATCGAGGCGCAGGCCGGGGACGTGCTGCAGCAGCGCCTCGACATGGTCGGCGAGGTCCATGCCCTCCGTCTCCCCCGGCTGTTCACGGAGGTTGCCGACCAGCACGACCCGGGCAGTGGTGTGGCGCAGCGCGTCGGCGACACCGCCGACCAGCAGGTTGGGAAGGATGCTCGTGTAGAGCGACCCGGGACCGAGCAGGACGAGGTCCGCGGCGTCCAGCGCATCGAGCACGCCCGGTGCGGCCGGCGCATCGTCCGGATCCAGCCGCACGCTGTGGATGCGCGTCGCGGTCGCGACCGCGACCTGGCCGGCGACCGGACCGCTCGCCGTCTCCGCGGCCAGCGTCACGGGGACGGTGGTCGCGGGGAGGACCCGGCCGACGGCCCCGACGAGTCGGGCGAACGCATCGAGCGCCGCGACGAGGTCTCCCTCGAACTCCTCGATGAGGCCGAGCAGCAGCAGGTTGCCGAGGCTGTGGCCGGCGAGCTCGCCACGCTCGAAGCGTCGACCGGCGAGCGCGACGATCATGCTCGTGTCCGGCGCAGCCCGTTCGTGGGCAGCTTCGCCCGAACCCTCGCCCGAAGTGATGGCCTCAGCGGCGAGCGCGAGCAGCGCCATCCGCAGGTCACCGAGGGCCACGACATCGTGGTCGCGGCGCAGCCGCCCGGACGATCCACCGTCGTCGGCGACGGTGACGACCGCCGTCCGCTCGACCTCGAGCCGGCGCAGCGCGCGCAGCGAGCGGGAGCACCCGTGGCCACCACCGACCACGACCACCGACGGCGTCGGACGCGCGACGCTCACAGCTCGCCGCTCACTCGGCGCCGAGGTCGCGGTGCACGGTGCGCACGACCAGCTCCTCGCGCCCGCTCAGGTGCGCGGCGACGTGCTCGGCGATGGCGACCGAGCGGTGCTTCCCGCCGGTGCAGCCGATCGCGATCGTGAGGTAGCGCTTCCGCTCCGCGAGAAAACCGGGCAGCGTGATGTCCAGCAGTCCCTCGAGTTGCGTGAGGAACGGCCGCGTGATGGGCTGCTCGAGCACGTAGTCGCGCACGGACGGATCGCGCCCGTCGAGCGGACGCAGCTCCTCGACCCAGTGCGGATTGGGGAGGAAGCGCACGTCGAACAGGAGGTCCGCCTCGCGCGGCGTGCCGCGCTTGAACCCGAACGACATCACGCTGACCTGCAGTCCCGTGGACGCCGGACCTGACAGGAGCTCGATGATCTGGTCGCGCAGGTCGTGGACGGTGTCCTCGGACGTGTCGACGATGAGGTCCGCCTGCTCACGCAGAGCAGCGAGGACACGGCGCTCGTTGGCGATCCCGGCGAGCAGTCCGGAACCGTCGTCGGCCGGATGCCGACGACGCGTCTCCTCGAAGCGACGGACCAGCACCTCGTCGTCGGCCTCGAGGAACACGATGCGCACGTCGGTGCCCGAAGCGCGAAGGTCGGTGATGGCGCCCTCGAGGGCGGCGAAGAACTCCCGGCCGCGGACGTCGGTCACCAGGCACAGCCGCGAGACCGAAGAACCGGGTGCGGACGCCAGCTCGGCGACCGGACCGATCAGCGCCGGCGGCAGGTTGTCGACCACGTACCACCCGAGGTCCTCGAGCGTGTCCGATGCGGTCGAGCGTCCAGCTCCGGACAGCCCGGTGATGATGAGCACGAGCGGCAGCGACGCTGAGGCGTCCGAGGGTGCCTCGTTCATCAGGACTCCTGCGGCGGCGCGGGTGGAACAGGCGGAACAGGCGGACCGAGGTGCTCCCGGAGCGCCGCGACGAGCGTAGGCGACACCCCCCGGACCGCCAGGAGCTCGTCGTCGGACGCCGACCTGATGGCGGTGACGGATCCGAAGCGCCGCAGCAGCGCCTGACGGCGACCGGGACCGATGCCGGGCACGTCCTCGAGGGTCGAGCCACGCACGGTGCGCGTGCGCCGCGAGCGCTGGTACGTGATCGCGAAGCGGTGGGCCTCATCGCGCACGCGCTGGACCAGATAGAGCGCCTCACTGCCACGCGGCAGCACGACCGGCCGCTCCTCACCCGGGAGCCACAGCTCCTCGAAGCGCTTCGCGAGCGCCACGAAGGCGACGCCATCGAGCGGGAGGTCGGCGACGCCCTCGAGCGCCGCCGCGAGCTGGGTCGGTCCGCCGTCGATGATGACGAGCTGCGGCGGGTAGGCGAAGCTGCGGCGGCGCGACGACTCCGCGTCGAGCGGCTCCGCCTGCTCGGTCAGCAGCCGCTCGAAGCGTCGACGGACCACCTCACGCATCGCCGCCGGATCGTCGTTCGCGTCGACCCGCAGCTTGAAGCGGCGATAGGCCTGGGGGCGTGGCAGGCCGTCCTCGAGCACGACCATCGAGCCGACGACCTCGGTCCCTCCGAGGTGGGAGATGTCGAAGCACTCGATGCGCAGTGGCGCCTCGTCCAGCCCGAGGCGCGCCCGCAGGTCGTCCAGTGCGGCGCTGCGTGACGCGAGGTCGGACGCGCGTCGCATGCGGGCCCGCTGGAGGTGCTGCCGGGCGTTCTCCTCGACGGTGACGAGGAACTCGCGACGTTGGCCACGCTGGGGGACGGTCAGCGTGACCCGCGCACCGCGTCCGCGACCCGATGCGACCCTCAGGTCGGTGAGCAGGTCGGTGAGCGCATCGGCCTCGTCGGGTGCGTCGGGCACGAGCACCAGCGGCGGCACGTCGTCGGAGCGGTCCTCGTAGAACGCGACGACGCAGCTCGTGACCAGCTCAGCGCGCGACATCCCGGCGGACTTCTCGACGATCCAGCCGCGCTGTCCGACCAGCCGGCCGCCCCGGACGACGAACACGTGCGCGGCGGCCTCGAGCTCGTCGTCGGACAGCGCGAGCGCGTCGAAGTCGACGGACTCGGGCCACACGACCTGCTGCTTGGCCGTCGCCCGTCTCGCGGCCTCGAGCTGGTCGCGCAGCCGCGCGGCGACCTCGTAGCGCTGCTCGGTCGCGGCGTCGCGCATGCGCGTCTCGAGGTCGTCGAGCACCGGCCCGGTCCGGCCGTCGAGGAAGTCCGCGAGCCCGTCGACGAGCTCGCGATGCTCCGCCGGGGAGACGACCCCGGTGCAGGGTGCGGCGCAGCGGCCGATGTGGTGCAGCAGGCAGGGCCGGTCGCTGCGGTGCGCCCGGTCGTACACGCCATCGCTGCACGTGCGCACCGGGAACACGCGGATCAGCAGGTCGAGCGTCGCGCGGATGTCCGAGGCGCTCACGTACGGGCCGAAGCGACGGTCCCCTGCCGCGACCCGACCGCGCTGCACCCGGGCCCGCGGGACCTCGTCGGAGGTCGTCAGGACGAGCTCCGGATACGACTTGTCGTCGCGGAAGCGGATGTTGTGGCGCGGACGGTGCCGCTGGATCAGCGTCCACTCGAGGTGCAGCGCGGCCGACTCGGAGTCGACGACCATCCACTCGACGCTGCGCGCACTCTCGAGCATCGCCCGGTTGCGCTCCGGGATGGTCGTCCAGGCACCGAAGTAGCTCGCGAGCCGCTGCCGGAGGATGCGTGCCTTCCCCACGTAGAGCACGCGACCGTTGCCATCGAGGAACAGGTAGCAGCCCGGAGCCTCCGGGACGGTGCCCGCTGCGGGCCGGAAGGCGAGCGCCGGATTCTGCACGGTCAGCCCGTCGCCGCCGTCTTCGCGCGTGTGGACCGCTTCGCCGCCGGTCGCTTCGCCGTCCTGCGGGCCGTCGGCGACGCGTCGGACTGCGGCAGCAGCGACCGCAGGTGCAGGCCGGTGTGGCTCGACGACTCCGCGGCGACATCCTCCGGCGTGCCTGTGACGACGATGCGCCCGCCGCCCGAGCCACCCTCGGGACCGAGGTCGATGACGTGGTCGGCGGTCTTGACGACATCGAGGTCATGCTCGATGACGATCACCGTGTTGCCCTTGTCGACCAGACGGTGCAGCACCTCGAGCAGCCGTCGCACGTCCTCGAAGTGCAGTCCGGTCGTCGGCTCGTCGAGGATGTAGACGGTGCGTCCCGTGGAGCGCTTGCGCAGCTCGCTGGCGAGCTTGACGCGCTGCGCTTCGCCGCCCGACAGCGTCGTCGCAGGCTGACCGAGCCGCACGTAACCGAGCCCGACGTCGACCAGGGTCTGGAGGTGCGACGCGATCGTCGGGAGGTTCTCGAAGAACGTGAGCGCCTGCTCGGCTGAGAGGTCGAGGACGTCGGCGACGGTCAGACCGCGATAGCGGACCTCGAGGGTCTCGCGGTTGTAGCGCCGACCCTTGCAGACCTCGCACGGGACGTACACGTCGGGCAGGAAGTGCATCTCGATGCGCAGCGTCCCGTCGCCGTGGCACGACTCGCAGCGCCCGCCCTTCACGTTGAAGCTGAAGCGGCCGGGCTGGTAGCCGCGCAGCTTCGCCTCGGGCGTCGACGCGAACAGCTTGCGGAGGTGGTCGAACAGGCCGGTGTAGGTCGCCGGGTTCGACCGCGGCGTGCGACCGATCGGCGACTGGTCGACGATGACCGCCTTGTCGACGAGGTCGAGGCCCTCGACGCGACGGTGCGCAGCAGGCAGGTCGCGCGAGCCGTAGATGTGCCGCATCAGCGCGCGCGCGAGGATCTCGTTCACGAGCGTGGACTTCCCCGATCCCGACACGCCCGTGACCGCCGTGAACGTTCCGAGCGGGAACGCGATGTCGAGGTCGATCAGGTTGTTCGCGCTGGCACCACGCACGACCAGTTCGCCCGCACCCGGGGCGCGCCTGCGCGTCGGGACGACGATCGAACGGCGACCGGAGAGGTAGTCGCCGGTCAGCGACACGCCCTCGGCGAGGGCCAGCAGGTCCGGCACCGAGCCGGAGTGCACGATCCGCCCGCCGTGCTCCCCCGCACCCGGACCGATGTCGACGATGTGGTCGGCCGTCTCGATGGTGGTGCGGTCGTGCTCGACGACGATGAGCGTGTTGCCGAGGTCGCGCAACCGCTCGAGCGTGGCGATCAGGCGCTCGTTGTCCCGCTGGTGGAGACCGATCGACGGCTCGTCGAGCACGTAGAGCACCCCGACGAGCCCGGCGCCGATCTGCGTCGCGAGGCGGATGCGCTGCGCCTCACCGCCGGACAGCGTCCCTGCCGCCCGATCGAGCTGGAGGTACTCGAGGCCGACATCGAGCAGGAAGCGCAGCCGCGCCCGGATCTCCTTGAGCACCCGCCCGGCGATCAGCAGCTCGCGCCGCGAGAGCTCCAGGTCGGCGACGAACGCGTCCGCGTCCGCGATCGACAGACCCGTGAGCTGCGCGATCGAGATGCCGCCGATGGTGACGCCGAGCACGATCGGCTTGAGGCGCAGGCCCGCGCAGTCCGGGCAGGACACCTCGCGCATGAACTGCTCGATGTTCTGCCGCTGGTGGTCCGACTCCGTCTCCTGGTGTCGACGCAGCAGCGACGGGATCACGCCCTCGACGTTCGCGAGGTAGGCGCGGGTCCGTCCGTACCGGTTGCGGTAGCTGACGTCGACGCGGTCCTCGAGGCCGTAGAGCACGGCGTCACGCGCCGCCTCCGGCAGGTCCTCCCACGGGGTCGACGGGTCGGCACCGACGTGTGCGACCGTGGCACGCAGCAGCTGGCGGTAGTAGCCGGCCTGCATGCCCGTCGCCCAGGGCAGCACGACGCCCTCCTCGACGGAGCAGGAGGGGTCACCGATGACGAGCTCCGGCTCGACGGTCAGCTGCGTGCCCAGCCCTGAGCACGTCTCACACGCGCCGTAGGGCGAGTTGAACGAGAAGCTGCGGGGAGCGAGCTGCTCGAAGGACAGACCGCAGTCCATGCACGCGAGATGCTCCGAGTAGCTCTGCTCCTCGCCACGCGCACCGTCCGGCGCATCACGCGCCGGCAGCACCTCGATGGTGACGAGCCCGTCGGCGAGCCGGAGCGCCGTCTCGATGGAGTCGGCGAGCCTGCGGACACCCTCGCCGCCGGCGACCAGACGGTCGACGACGACGTCGATGTCGTGCTTGCGGGTCTTCGCGAGCTTCGGCACCTCCTCGATCGGGTGGACGGTGCCGTCGACACGCACGCGCGCGTAGCCGTCGGTCGCGAGCTGCTGGAACATCGCGGCGTACTCGCCCTTGCGGCCGCGGACGACCGGGGCGAGGACCTGGAAGCGGGTGCCGTCGGCGAGCTGGGTGACCTGGTCGACGATCTGCTCGGCGGTCTGCCGAGCGATCGGCGTGCCGCAGTCAGGACAGTGCGGATGACCGACGCGGGCGTAGAGCAGGCGGAGGTAGTCGTAGATCTCGGTGATCGTTCCCACGGTCGAACGTGGGTTGCGCGACGTCGACTTCTGGTCGATCGAGATCGCGGGCGAGAGACCTTCGATGAAGTCGACGTCCGGCTTGTCCATCTGCCCGAGGAACTGGCGCGCGTACGCGGACAACGACTCGACGTAGCGGCGCTGCCCCTCGGCGTAGATGGTGTCGAACGCGAGGCTCGACTTGCCCGACCCGGACAGCCCGGTGAAGACCGTCAGGCGGTCACGGGGGATCTGGAGGTCGACGTCCTGGAGGTTGTGCTCCCTCGCTCCGCGCACGATGATGCTGGTGTGGGTGGCCCTGCCTTCCGTCGCCACCCTCGCCACCCTCGCCTCCGAGCTCTGGACGGGCCTAGCCTACGGTCGCTCCGCCGTGGCGAACCTCACCGCGGCCCCGCACGACGGCGCCGCTGGGCGCCCCTCGAGGAGATGCGCGATGGACACGGCCCTGCACACCGAGCCCGGTGGCCCGTCGATCGAGCTCCGTGACGGCCCGCTGCTGCTGCGCAAGCGGTCCGTGTCCGAGATGCACAACAACGTCTACCTGCTCGCCTGCGCCGTGTCCGGCCAGGCGCTGCTCATCGACGCGGCCGACGACGCCCCGCTGATCCGGGACCTGGCGACCGGCACGCTGCCGATCGCGGTCGTGCAGACCCACGGCCACTGGGACCACGTCCGGGCGTGGGCGGAGCTCGCGGCCGACCCTGGGCTCGAGGTCTGGGGCCATGAGGGTGACGTCGAGCTCTACCCCCATGCGCCGGACCGCCTGCTCACCGACGGCCAGCAGGTGAAGGTCGGAGCGCTGGACGTCGAGGTGCTCCATGTCCCCGGACACACGCCCGGTTCGCTGCTCCTGCTCGTGCACGGCTCCGAGCGACCGTGGCTCGTCACCGGCGACTCGCTGTTCCCCGGCGGACCGGGCAACACGTTCGGCGACCTCGCAGCGCACGCCCAGCTGATGGATGGCCTCGAGCAGCGCGTCTTCGGCAGGCTCCCCGACGAGACGATGGTCCTGCCGGGACATGGCGACGCGACGACGCTCGGCCGCGAACGACCGCAGCTGCAGGAGTGGCGCGAACGCGGCTGGTGAGCCGGCGCGGCTCAGACGCTGACGACACCGATGGCAGCGGTCACGAGCACGAGTGCCGCGGCCATGCCGGTCGCCGCGAGACGCGGGTTGCTCTCACGGCGAGCACGCCCGATGCCCACGTGGCCCGCAGCCAGCGCAGCGAGCGCGAGCACGGGGTGAGCGACCGCAACGAGGAAGCTCGCGCCGTACCACTCCCCGACCACGTAGAGGATGATGCCGACGGTCACGTGGATGTCGAGCAGCACCATCGTCAGCGACGTCAGACGGGAGACGGGTGGCGCACCGTCGGCGGTGCGGAAGGCCAGGAACGTCGCGACCAGCAGGATGACGAACACCAGGTAGCCGACGTTCGTGTGGATCAGCTGCAGCACATCGCCCATGTCATGCCTCCGAAGGGTGAGATGACCAGCGTAGTCCGCCCGCCACGTCAGACCGCCGCAGCCTCCATGGACGCGAGCTCGCGCTTGAGGTCAGCGATCTCGTCACGCAACCGCGCCGCGTACTCGAAGCGCAGCTCCCCCGCCGCCTCGTGCATCTCCTCGTCGAGCCGGTGGATCAGCGCGCGCAGCTCCTCGGTGGGCAGCAGGCCGGGCCCGCGATCCTCGGCCGCACGGTCCGCACGGTCGAGCGGCTGGTAGACCTCGCCGGCCTCCTCGGCACGCACTGCTGCGATGATGTCACCGACCCGTTTGCGGATGCTCTGCGGGTCGATGCCGTGCGCCGTGTTGTGGGCGACCTGCAGCTCACGGCGTCGACGGGTCTCGTCGAGCGCGCGTGCCATCGAGGCGGTCGTGTGGTCCGCGTACATGATGACCTGGCCGTCCACGTGGCGTGCCGCCCGGCCGATGGTCTGGATCAACGACGTGTCAGAGCGCAGGAAGCCCTCCTTGTCCGCATCGAGGATCGCGACGAGCGACACCTCGGGGAGGTCGAGCCCCTCGCGCAGCAGGTTGATGCCGACGAGCACGTCGAACTCGCCGAGCCGCAGCGCCCTCAGGATGGTGACCCGCTCGACGGTGTCGATGTCGGAGTGCAGGTAGCGGACCCGGACACCGTTCTCCTGCAGGTAGTCGGTCAGGTCCTCCGCCATGCGCTTCGTCAGCGTCGTGACGAGCACGCGCTGGTCGCGCTGGGCACGTGCCCGGATCTCCTCGAGCAGGTCATCGATCTGCCCTTCCGTCGCGCGCACGACGACCTCCGGATCGACGAGTCCGGTCGGGCGGATGAGCTGCTCGACCGTCGAGTCGGCCTCGCGGCGCTCGTAGGGCCCGGGCGTCGCGGAGAGGTAGAGCTGCTGGCCGACGCGCTGCTGGAACTCCTCGAAGCGCAGCGGCCGGTTGTCCGCGGCGCTCGGGAGCCGGAAGCCGTGCTCGATGAGGGTGGCCTTGCGAGCGCGGTCGCCTTCGTACATCCCGCCGATCTGCGGGATCGTGACGTGCGACTCGTCGAGGAACGTGACGAAGTCCGAGGGGAAGTAGTCGAGCAGCGTGTACGGCGGCTCGCCCGCGCCGCGACCGTCGAAGTGCGACGAGTAGTTCTCGATGCCGTTGCAGAACCCGACCTCGCGGATCATCTCGAGGTCGAAGCTCGTCCGCATCTTCAGGCGCTGCGCCTCCAGCAGCTTCTTCTCCTGCTCGAAGCGCGCCAACTGCTCGGCCAGCTCCGCCTCGATGCCCCGCACCGCGCGCTCGATCGCCTCGCGCGAGCTGACGTAGTGCGAGGCGGGGAAGAGCGCGACATGATCGACGGGTGCGGACACCTCGCCGGTGAGGGGGTCGACACGCACGATGCGCTCGACCTCGTCACCGAAGAACTCGACGCGCACCGCACGTTCGTCGTCGGCCGGGAACACCTCGAGCGTGTCGCCACGCACACGGAACGTCCCGCGCGTGAGGTTCAGGTCGTTGCGGTCGTACTGCAGGTCGACGAGCTTGCGCATCGACCGCTCGAGTCCGGCGGCGTGCCCTGCACGCAGGACCAGTACATGGTCGAGGTACTCGAAGGGCGAACCGAGCCCGTAGATGCACGACACGGACGCCACGACGACGACGTCACGTCGCGTGAGCAGCGCCATCGTCGCGCGATGACGCAGGCGGTCGATCTCGTCGTTGATCGTCGAGTCCTTCTCGATGAAGGTGTCGGACGACGGGACGTAGGCCTCCGGCTGGTAGTAGTCGTAGTAGGACACGAAGTACTCGACGGCGTTGTCCGGCAGGAACTCGCGGAACTCGTTGGCGAGCTGTGCCGCCAGCGTCTTGTTCGGCGCCATGACCAGCGCGGGCCGCTGGAGGCGTTCGAGCACCTTCGCGGCCGTGAACGTCTTGCCCGTGCCGGTGGCCCCGAGCAGGTTCACCTTGCGCTCGCCCGCCTCGAACGCGGCGACGATGCCCTCGATCGCGGTGGGCTGGTCGCCGGACGGCTCGAAGTCGCTCACGACCCGGAACGGGACCGCGTCGGACACGTAGCCATGGAGCGCCTCGCGATCTCCGGTGGCCGCGCTGCTCATCGGGGCTCCCCCGTCTCGGGTGCCCCGTCCGCGCCATCGGTCGCGTCGGAGGCTTCGGCCGCGCCGGCCGCTGCGTGGAGGACCGCGAGCAGCCGCGCCGCGTGCGACGCCAGCGCAGCACGATCCCCGTCGTTGACCACGACATGGTCGGCCACCGCACGCCGCGTCGCATCATCGGCCTGAGCCGCCATGCGATCGCGCGCACCTGCCTCCGTCATCCCACGCTCACGCACGAGCCGCGCGACGCGGTCCTCTGTCGGCGCCTCGACCACGACGACGACGTCGACGCGAGCGTGCCCGCCGGTCTCGACGAGGAGCGGATGCTCGACGACCGCGACGCTCGGTCGGTCGGCGCGGACCCTGAGTGCCTCCAGGTCAGCGTCGACACCGGCCCGGATGCACGGATGGGTGATCGCCTCGAGGTCCCGGCGCGCGTCGGCATCGACGAAGACCAGTGCTGCGAGCGCGGGACGATCGAGCGAACCGTCGGCTGCGAGGACCTCGGTACCGAAGCGATCGACGATCGCCGCCAGCCCCGCGGTGCCCGGCGCGACGCAGCGCCGCGCGACCTCATCGGCATCGACGACCGGAAGACCGAGCGCGGCCAGTTCGGTCGCCAGGGACGACTTGCCGCTCCCGATGCCGCCCGTGAGTCCGACGACGAGCACGCCACTGGCCTCCCGGCCCGCGTGGGGCCCGTCAGGACTGCTGGGGCTCGTCGTCCGACACGGTCTCGGGCGCGGCCTCGACCGGCTCGGCCTCCGGGGCCGGCTCCGGGGTCGGCTCAGGCGCTGGCTCCGGGGTCGGCTCAGGCGCCGGCTCCGGCGCGGGCGCGGTGCTGGCCGCGAGACCCGCCGAGGCGAGCGCAGCTGCCATCGCACTCGTGCCGGTGTCGCCATCGTCCGAACCCGCGGTGTACGCGGCCTTCGGCGCCTCGTCCTCGATCGGTGCGGACGGCGCGGCAGCGCTGGAGCTCTGGCTCGGGCTCGAGGACTGCTCCGACGCCTGCTTGAGCGAGAGGCTCACGCGGCGGCGGACGCTGTCGACATCGATGACGCGGACCTCGACCTTGTCGCCCACGTTGACGACGGCCTCAGGGACCTCGACGTGCTGGTCCGAGAGTTCCGAGATGTGCACCAGGCCCTCGATGCCGTCGGCCACCTTGACGAAGGCACCGAACGGGACGAGCTTGGTGACCTCACCCGACACGACCGAGTTGAGGTCGTGCTCACGCGCGAAGCGGGCCCACGGGTCCTCCTGCGTGTTCTTGAGCGACAGGCTGACACGCTCGCGCTGCAGGTCGACGTCCAGGACCTCGACCTCGACCTCGTCGCCGACCTCGACGACCTCCGACGGGTGGTCGATGTGCTTCCACGACAGCTCCGAGACGTGCACGAGACCGTCGACACCGCCGAGGTCCACGAACGCTCCGAAGTTGACGATCGACGACACGACACCAGCACGCACCTCGCCCGGCTTCAGCGAGTTGAGGAAGTCGTTGCGGAACTCGCTCTGCGTCTCCTCGAGGAACTTGCGGCGCGAGAGGACGACGTTGTTGCGGTTGCGGTCGAGCTCGATGATCTTGCACTCGAGCGTCTGACCGATGAACGGCGTCAGGTCACGGACACGGCGCATCTCGACGAGCGATGCCGGGAGGAACCCGCGCAGACCGATGTCGACGATGAGGCCACCCTTGACGACCTCGATGACGGTGCCCTGGACCGTGCGGTCCTCGGTGTAGATGCGCTCGATCGAGCCCCACGCGGCCTCGTACTGGGCGCGCTTCTTCGAGAGCACGAGCCGACCGAGCTCGTCCTCACGGTTCATGATGAGCGCCGACACGACATCACCGACCTGGACGATGGTCTTCGGGTCGACGTCCGCCTTGATCGAGAGCTCGCGGACCGGGATGACCCCTTCGGACTTCCAGCCGATGTCGAGCAGGACCTCATCAGGATCGATCTTGACGACGACGCCCTCGATGACGCGGCCCTCCTCCATCGCCTGGACGGAGGACTCGAGCGCAGCCTCGAACTCGGCGTCGGTCAGGTCGTTGTCGACGATGACATCGCCGGACGAGGTCAAGGTGCCGCCGGGCTGGTCCAGCACCACCGGGAAGGCGGCCGGCTCGGGCGTGGCGGGGGCGTCGGGGGTCGTAGGGGTCTCGGACATCGGTGTCGGGTCTCTTCGGTCAGGTCCGGTCGGTGTCGCAGCCGGTGGCCACGACGGAACGGTCGGGGATCAAGGGGACGCTCAGGGCGAGGCGCCTCTGAGCGCGATAGGAGCCTAGCGTGGGTGCTGAGGACACGCGACGGACGGGCGAGCGCAGCATGATCGGGACAGGAGTGGCGCCCGACCTCGTGCGCGGCACGGACGGACGTGCTCGCTGCTGGTGGGCGGTCGACCACGCCCTCCTGGAGTCCTACCACGACCACGAATGGGGCCGAGGAGCACGGGATGAGACCGGCCTGTTCGAGCGGCTGAGCCTCGAGGCCTTCCAGGCCGGCCTGAGCTGGTGGCTGGTGCTCCAGCGGCGGGAGGCGCTCCGACGTGCCTTCGCCGCGTTCGAGCCGGCCGCCGTGGCCCGCCTGACCGCAGTCGACGTCGAGCGCATCCTTGCGTTGCCCGGGGTCATCCGCAACCGCGCGAAGGTCGAGGCCGTGATCGCCAACGCCCGGGTCCTCACAGGACTGCACGCCGCAGGGTCCGGTCTCGCTGCCGTCACTGCCGAGGTGATCGCCACGGCGCCGATCCCGGCGACGCCCCGACCGCGGCGACGTGCGGACGTCGCTTCGAGCAGCGCGACGTCGATCGCGCTCGCTCGCCACCTGCGCGTGCTCGGTTGGCGCTTCGTCGGTCCGGTCACGGCGTATGCCTACCTCCAGGCTGCCGGATGGATCGACGATCATCTGGCCGGCTGCCACGTGCAGCTCGCACCGGGTCCGGGATCGGCGCTCCGGTAGGGTCATCCGCTCAGCGCACGGGTGAGGGACGATGGCGGGCGACGGACTGCTGCGACGTCTCCGGAGACGTCGCATCGACCCCGAGGGCCTCATCGGGCTCCCCGACTCCCACCCGAAGCGTGGACTCATCGCCGAACCCGTGCGCGTCGCCCGCATCGAGCATGCGGACACCGAGCAGCTGGAGGACGGCACGCTGCGGGTCACGTTCCTCGTCGAGGTCCGGGCCGCCGATGAGGCCCGCTGCCCTGCGGTCGCCGTCGAGGCCCGCATCTCGGGGCCGGAGCGAGAGCGCACGGTCAGCGGGGCCACCGACCTCCTGGGTCGGATCCGATTCCGGATGGCCGGACCCGCGGGCTCGTACCGGCTCGAGGTGCTCGATGTCGCCGCCGGCGGGCTGGACTGGGACGCCGAGACGGGTGCAGGACCGCTCGTCGTCGAGACCACGTGATGCGCCGCACGCTCGGCCTCGTGCTGGCGCTCCCAGCCGCACTGGTGCTCCTCGGTGGCGAGGTGTCGCCCGCTGTCGAGGAGTCGGTCGAGCGGTCCGCCGAACAGCTCGTCGTGGCGAGCGCGCCCGCTGGACCGACCACCACGCTGCCGGACCGAGCCGTCGCGATCGCGACACCGACTGCTCCCGAGCCCGACGTCGGACCACCGGCCGGAGGGACCGGGGACCGCTCGGAGCCCGCCACCGACGACAGCACCCGGGCTGCCTCTGAACAGGCGGACACAGGATTCGTCGTGGCGAGGGTCCCCGATGCCGGTGGCGTCGCCGGGAGCGGTCCGCGCTGGCGCTACACGGTGGAGGTCGACCCCGCGACGGGACTCGATGCTGACGACGTCGCCCGCCAGGTCCGCGAGGCCCTGCACGACGAGCGCTCATGGGCCCGTGATCGGACGCTCGAGCAGGTCGCCGAACCGGCGCGGGCCCGCATCCGCGTCGTGGTCGCGACCCCGGAGACGGTCGATGCCCTGTGCGCGCGCGCCGGCCTGCGCACCGCGGGCATCTACAGCTGCTGGAACGGACGCTTCGCGGCGCTCAACGCCTGGCGGTGGGAGGTCGGCGCGGACGGCTTCCCCGACATCACGACCTACCGCACCTACCTCATCAACCACGAGGTCGGCCACGGCCTCGGCTACGGCCACCTCGGCTGTCCGGCGACCGGCGAACCGGCGCCCGTGATGATGCAGCAGTCCAAGGGACTCGCTGACTGCGTCGCCAACGGCTGGCCCTACCCCTGACGTCCCTGACTCCCCACGCACAGGCCCGTGCACGAGGGACGCGTGCATGGGGTTCTCGTGCGTCGACCTGTCAGTGCTTCTGTGCGTCGAACCAGGTCGTGCCGTACGCGGTGTCGACCTCGAGCGGCACGCGCAGGTCGGCGACGTTCGCGAGTGCCCCGACGGTCAGCCCCAGGACCTCGTCCTCCTCACCGGCGACGACCTCGACGATGACCTCGTCGTGGACCTGCAGGATCTGACGCGAACGGACGCCGGCCGCGGTCAACGCCCGGTCGAGCGCGATCATCGCGAGCTTGATGATGTCAGCGGCCGTGCCCTGGATCGGCGCGTTGAGCGCCATGCGTTCCGCGATCTGCCGTCGGTTGCGGTCGCCCGACGTGAGGTCGGGCAGGTAGCGACGACGACCGTAGAGCGTGCTCGTGTGACCCTCGCGGGTCGCGCGCGCGACGACGTCGTCGAGGTAGGTGCGCACGCCGGGGAAACGTTCGTCGTAGGCGTCGACGATCGCCTGCGCCTCCGCTCCGGGGATCCCGAGCTGCCGGGCGAGACCGAACGCGGTCAGTCCGTACGCGAGTCCGTAGTTCACGGCCTTCGCACGGTCGCGCGTCGTCGAGTCCACCGCGTCGAGCTCGAGGTCGAACAGGCGCGCAGCCGTCGTCGCGTGCACGTCCTCGCCGGCGGCGAACGCTTCGAGCAGCCCCTGGTCCTCGGAGAGGTGCGCGAGGATGCGCAGCTCGATCTGGGAGTAGTCAGCGACGAGCAACGTGGCGTATCCCTCCCCCGTCACGAACGCGCGCCGCACCGCACGACCCTCGGGCCGACGCACCGGGATGTTCTGCAGGTTCGGGTTCGACGAGGACAGGCGGCCGGTCGCTGCGATCGTCTGCGACAGTGTCGTGTGGATCCTGCGGGTGCGGGCGTTGACCAGCGGCGGCAGCGCGTCGACGTAGGTCGAGAGCAGCTTGGAGACCTCGCGCCACTCGAGCACGGCGCCGACGATCGGGTGCTCGACCGCGAGGTCGGCCAGCGCCGCCGCGTCGGTCGAGTGGCCCGTCTTGGTCCGTCGCGTCCGCGGCAGACCGAGCTCGTCGAACAGCACGACCTGCAGCTGCTGGCTCGACCCGACGTTGAACTCCCGCCCCGCGTGCCGATGGACCTCGGCCGCGAGCTCATCCACGCGCACCGTGAGCTCGCCATGCAGCTGCGTGAGCACCGCGACGTCGACCGCGATACCGGCATCCTCGATGTCCGCGAGGACACGGGCGAGCGGCAGCTCGATGTCGTCGTGCACGGCACGCAGCCCCTGCTCGTCGAGAGCAGCCTCCAGCAGCGGCGCGAGCTCGAGCAGGTCGGCGGCCGCGAGTCCGACCCCCACCCAGGCGTCCCCGTCGACGTCGAGATCGAGACGGCCCTCCCGGTCCGCTCCTGCACCACCGGCCGCGTCACGTCCCAGGTGTGCGGGCACGAGCGCGGCGAGCGAATGGTCCCGCAGGTCCGGCGCGAGCAGGTAGCCGGCGAGCAGGGCGTCGAGCGCGATGCCATCGATGACCCGTGAGTCCTCGCCCCGCATGCCACCGAACGCCTGATGCAGCCGCTTCGCGTCGTGCACGACGAGCCGTCGCTGCGGGTCGGCGAGCAGCGCGTCGAACGCAGCACTTGCTCCCGGGGCGCACAGCTCGGACGGCGCGACGATGGGGGCGCTCCCTGCCGCCGCGAGCCCGACCCGCAGCAGCATCGTGTCCGGCGGGCTGCCCGACGTCACGATGGCGAGCGCGACCGTCGCGGGCGCACGCTCGAGCCAGCTCGCGAGCGTGGCCCCATCGGCGAGGACCGGCGCAGAGCCGGCGGCATCGGACGGCGCGGACGTGCTGGACGCAGAGGTCGGCGCAGCGGCGGACACGGCGGCGGATCCCTCAGGACCTCCTGCCTCCGCGTCGCTCTCACCGAGCAGCTCCCGCCGGACCCGCGCGCCGAGCGTGCGGAGCTCGAGCTCGCTGAACAGCGCGGTGAACGCGTCACCATCGACCTCACGGCGCACGAGATCGGCGGTACCCACCCCGACGGCCACGTCGCGGCGCAACGTCATCAGCGCGAGGTTGCGGTCGACGATGTCACGGTGCTCGAGCAGCATCGCCGGCACCTTCTTGCCCGGGACCTCGGCGATGCGCGCGTAGACGTCGTCGATGCTGTCGAACTCCGTCAGCAGCCGCGCTGCCGTCTTCGCGCCGACGCCCGGCACTCCGGCGAGGTTGTCCGAGCCATCGCCGCGCAGCGCGGCGAACTGCACGTAGCGGTCCGGTGGGACGCCGAAGCGCTCCTGGACGGCGGCGGGCGTCATCTCCCCGACGTCGCTGATGCCCTTGAGCGTGTAAAGGACAGTGACGTCGCCGTCGACGAGCTGCATCGCGTCCCGGTCGCCCGTCACGATGGCGACACGGTGCCCGTCGGCGACGGCCTGCGTCGCGAGCGTCGCGAGCACGTCATCGGCCTCGACGCCCGCGACCTCGACGACCGTGATCCCCAGGACGTCGAGCACCTCGTGGAGTCGGTCGATCTGGGTCCCGAGCTCATCGGGCATCTCGTCACGTCCGGCCTTGTAGTCCGCGTAGGCGGCCGTGCGCTCCTCGTCCTCGCCGACGTCGAAGGCGACCGCGACCGCAGCCGGCTGGCGCTCGACGAGCAGCCGCACGAGCATGGAGATGAAGCCGTGGATCGCGTTGGTGAGCTCGCCCGTCGAGGTGCGGAGCGTGTCGGGGAGCGCGAAGTACGCGCGGTAGGCCAGGCTGTGACCATCGAGCAGGAGCAGCAGCGGACGTGGGTCCTGATCGGCAGCTGGCACGGCGGCGTCCTCGTCCCCTGGGGTGTGCGGCGGCTCGTGATGTCCTGAGCTCGTCCTGAGCTCGGACGGGGTTCAGATGCGCCGGGGCGAAGGCGAGCCTACGCGGACGGCACGGGAAGGCTCGGGCGGTCCGGCGCTCAGACGTCGTCGAGGATCTTCAGGAACCGTCGCGTCCGCTCGTGCTGGGGCGCGACGAGCACCGCCTCGGGTGGGCCCTCCTCGACCACGACCCCGGCGTCCATGAAGACGACGCGGTCAGCGACCTCACGGGCGAAGCCCATCTCGTGCGTCACGATCATCATCGTCATGCCCTCACCCGCGAGGTCGCGCATGACCTCGAGCACCTCCCCGACGAGTTCCGGGTCGAGCGCGGACGTCGGCTCGTCGAACAGCATCATGTCGGGGTCCATGGAGAGCGCCCGGGCGATCGCGACGCGCTGCTGCTGCCCCCCGGACAGGTGCGCAGGGAACGCATCGATCTTCTCCGCGAGACCGACACGAGCGAGGTTGCGGCGCGCGACCTCGACCGCCTCCTCCTCGCTGCGCCGCCGGACGCGCCGTTGCGCGATGGTCAGGTTGCGCAGCACGGACAGGTGCGGGAACAGGTTGAACGACTGGAACACCATGCCGATCCGGCTGCGCAGCAGGTCGACGTCCGCATCAGGGTCCCGGATGTCCTCACCCTCGATGAGGATCGAACCCTCCGACGCCTCCTCCAGCCGGTTGACGCAGCGCAGCAGCGTCGACTTCCCCGATCCGGACGGGCCGATGACGCACACGACCTCCCCGCGGCCGACGTGGAAGTCGATGCCACGCAGGACATGGTTGTCCCCGAACGACTTGTGCAGGCCACGCACGTCGATGGCGACATCATCTCGACTCACGGACGTCATGCGACCCCCTAGCGAGCGCGCGCGTTACGGCGCTCGAGCACCGCGACGAGCTGAGTGAGCGGGATCGTGATCAGCAGGTAGACCGCACCCACGACGATGAGTGGGGTCGCGTTCGCCCTTGCGGCGAGGACGTCGCGACCGAACTTCGTCAGCTCCTTCGTCGCCGGCGTGGTGCCGAGCACGAACAGCAGTGACGTGTCCTTGATGAGCAGCACGAGCTCGTTCGTGAGTGGCGGGATGATGAGCCGGAAGCCCTGTGGGATGATGATGGAGACCATCGCGCGCGTACGTGTCATGCCGAGCGACCGCGCGGCCTCCATCTGACCCTTCGGGACACCTTCGATGCCTGCACGGATGGTCTCGGCCATGTAGGCCGCGGCGACGATGCCCAGGCCGAGCGTGATCTGCAGCAGGATCGGCCAGCGCACCTGGAAGGCGATCGGGATCCCGAATCCGACGAGGAAGATCGTGAGCAGCGCCGGCAGGCCCCGGAACACCTCGATGTAGACGGTCGCGAACCAGCGGTAGGGCGCGATGGTCGACAGACGCATGAGTGCGAGGACGAGCCCGAGCGCGAGACCGAACGCGAAGGCGAGCGTCGTGTACAGCAGCGTGTTGCGAGCCGCGATGAACAGGACATCGGGCCACATGGACCGTGCGATGTCCGGGTCGAAGAAGTTGCGCCGGATGAGCGGCCAGTCGGCGATCGCAGCGAGCAGGACGACCGCGCCCGCCGCGGACGCGTACAGCGTGCCGCGTACGAGCCGCTCACGCTGCCGTCGCGTCACCGCTCACCCCACCCTCGACCGTGGGTATCGCTCCCCCGGAGGGATGGGACCCTAGAGCGCGATCGAGGACATCGCACGGCTCGAACCGTACGTGGACCGCTCCACGGGCTCACGCATGCCCGTTCACATGCGGGAGGGGGCCCGTGGGCCCCCTCCCGTCGAGCGCTCCTCCCGGCTCAGCTGCCGGTCGGGAAGTACTTCGTGAACAGCGCGTCGTAGGTGCCGTCCGATCGCAGCGTGGCGAGCGCCTCGTTGACCGGTCCGACGAGCTCGCTGCCCTTCTCGAAGGCGATCCCGTAGAACTCGCCGGTCGGGTAGGTCTCGACCACGGTCGTGAGACCCTTCCCGGCCTCCTCGACGTTGACGGGCAGGTCCTGGAGGACCGCATCGATCTGACCCGCAGCGAGGGCCGTCAGCAGGTCGCCGCCGCTCTCGAACGAGCGGATCTCGGCCCCGGGGACGTTCTCGTTGGCGTAGGACTCGCCGGTCGTGCCGGTCTGGACGCCGACGGTGACGCCCGCGACCAGGTCCGCGATCGACGCGATCGATGACCCGTTCGGGACGAGCAGCGACTGGTCCGCCTCGTAGTACGCGTCGGAGAAGTCGATCTGCTCGGCACGCTCCGGCGTGATCGTCATCGCCGAGATCGCGAGCTCGCAGGTGCCGGCGGCCATCGCGGTGCCGGAGGTCAGGGCGTCGAAGCCGGTCACGACGATCTCGACCGGACGGTCGAGCTGCTCACCGATCGCGGCGATGAGCTCGATGTCGAAGCCGGAGTAGCCGAGCTCGGACGCAGCGTCCTCGAACTCGAACGGGGGGTAGGGGATGTCGGAGCAGACGGTGAGCGTGGCGCTCTCATCGTCACCGCCACAGGCGGCGAGGATGACGGTGAGTGCTGCTGCGGCTGCGACCGAACGGAAGGGATGACGCATCGGTTCCTCCAAGGTCGTACGGCGGGACGTGCGGAACGGAGCGCGGCGAAGCGGGCCGCGGACCGGTGCATACGACGGGTGTCGTAGGACGTCGTCACGCTAGCGCAGCGTCGCGCGATGCGTCAGGCCCCAGCACCGTCAGAGGGACCGGTAGCGCCCGTCAGGCGGGCGATCGTCTCCTCGCTCACCGCGCCCATCGTGACCCGTCGCTGCATCGCCTCGCGCTGCAGCGCCCGGAAGGCATCGGCCTCGCTCATCCCCTCGCGCTCCTGCAGCAATCCCTTGGCGCGCTCCACGAGCTTGCGGGCCGCCAGCTGCCCCTGGAGGTCGTCGACGGTCGCCTCGAGGCCGGACAGCTCGCGGAAGCGGCTGATCGCGATGCCGATCGCCGGCAGCAGGTCATGCTTCTGGAACGGCTTGACGAGGTAGGCGAGCGCACCCGCGCGGCGCGCACGCTCGACGAGCTCGCGTTGGCTGAACGCCGTCAGGATCAGGATGCCGGACAGGCGCTCGCGCGAGATCTCCTCGGCCGCCTCGATGCCGTCCATGACGGGCATCTTGACGTCGAGGATGACGAGGTCGGGCGTGAGCTCACGGGCGAGTCGGACCGCCGAGGCACCGTCGGCGACCTCGCCGACGACCTCGAAGCCCTCCTCCTCGAGCATCTCACGCAGGTCCAGGCGGATGAGCGCCTCGTCCTCGGCGATGAGGACGCGGGTCCGCGTACCGACCTCCGTGTCTGCCACGTCCGCTCCGCTCCTTGGCCAGTACCCCCGGTGGGACTCGAACCCACACGCCCTCACGGGCAGCGGATTTTGAGTCCGCCCTGTCTGCCGGTTCCAGCACGGGGGCGCTGCCCGACACGAGACCGTCCACAGGGGACGGACCAGCGCATGCTAGCGAGCACCCGTCCTGCTTCAGCCGCGCGCCATACCGGAGCGCAGGTCGGCCACGAGCGTCCGGACCCGTTCGGCGGCACCGGAGGCCTCGCCGTCGGCGACCGCACGCAGCACCGCCGAACCGACGATGACACCGTCGGCGAAGGCCGCCACCTGGTTCGCCGTCTCGCGGTCGCGCACCCCGATGCCGACCGCGACCGGCGTGCCGGTGCGGTCCCGGATCGCGGCGACGAGCTCGCGGGTCGGACCGTCGTCGACCGCGTTGACGCCGGTGACCCCGAGCAGCCCGATCGCGTAGATCCAGCCGTCGCTCGCGGCGGCGATCGCGTCGAGCCGCTCGTGCGACGAGACCGACGACGCGAGGAAGATCGTGGCCAGACCGCTCTCCTCGGCCGCGACGCGCCAGACGTCGGACTCGAGCACCGGGAGGTCCGGAAGGATGACGCCGTCGAGGCCCGCGTCCGCGCAGTCCTGTGCGAACCGGGCGTAGCCGCGCGTGTCCGCGACGGTCACGTAGGTCATCGCGACCGCAGGCACCTCGCTCCCCGCGAGCGCATCACGGGCGATCGTGAGCTGCTCCACAAGACCGATGCCCGCATCGAGGACGACCTGGTTCGCCGCCTGGATCGTCGGTCCGTCCATGATCGGGTCGGAGAAGGGCAGCCCGACCTCGATGATGTCCGCTCCGCCCTCGACCGCCGCGCGCAGGCATGCGCGAGAGGTCTCCGGGTCGGGGTAGCCGGCCGTGAGGTAGACGATGAGCGCAGCCCGATCCTCCGACGCCGCCCGCGCGAAGGCTTCGGCGATCCGGTCCGCACCTCGCGGTGGACCGCTCGAGGCACCTGTGCTCACGAGTCCGACTCGGTGCGGAAGGCTCGCTCCACACCGACGTCCCAACCGGCGACACGCACGACCTCGTCGACGTCCTTGTCACCGCGTCCCGACATGTTCAGGATGACGCGCGCGTCCTCACCGAGGTGCTCTCGCCCGTGGCGCAGCAGCCATCCGACCGCGTGCGCGGGTTCGAGCGCCGGGATGATGCCCTCGAGCTCGCACGTGCGCCGGAAGCCGTGGAGCGCGTCCTCGTCGGTCGCGCCCACGTACTCGCCGCGACCCGTCGACGCGAGCCATGCGTGCTCAGGTCCGACGCCGGGGTAGTCGAGCCCGGCCGAGATCGAGTGCGCCGGGAGCACCTGGCCCTCGTCGTCGACGAGCACGATCGAGCGTGAGCCGTGCAGCACCGCCTCGCGTCCCTCTGACAGCGTCGCCGCCGAGCGACCCGATCCGATGCCCTCACCGGCCGCCTCCACCCCGATGAGACGCACCGCCGGCTCGTCGATCCAGTCGGCGAACGAGCCGATGGCGTTCGACCCGCCCCCGACGCACGCGATGACCGCGTCGGGTGAGCCACCCGCCTGCGCGGCGAACTGGGTGCGCATCTCGATCGAGATGACCTTCTGCAGCTCGCGCACCATCGTCGGGAACGGATGCGGCCCCATGGCGGAGCCGATCAGGTAGTGCGTGGTCTCGACGTTGGTGACCCAGTCACGCATGGCCTCGTTGATCGCGTCCTTGAGCGTCCGGGTCCCGGACTCGACGGGCACGACCTCCGCACCGAGCAGCTGCATGCGCACGACGTTGAGCCGCTGGCGCCGGCAGTCCTCCGCCCCCATGTAGACGGTGCACTCGAGACCGAACAGCGCTGCGGCGGTCGCGGTCGCCACGCCGTGCTGACCCGCACCGGTCTCGGCGATCAGGCGTGGCTTGCCCATCCGCTTCGTGAGCAGCGCCTGACCCACGACGTTGTTGAGCTTGTGCGAGCCGGTGTGGGCGAGGTCCTCGCGCTTGAGCCAGACCTCGAGCCCCGCCTCCGCGCCGAGTCGGTCCGCGCGGTAGAGCGGGGTCGGACGGCCGCCGTAGTTGCGGCGCAGGTCGTCGAGCTCGGCGAGGAAGGCGGGGTCGTGCGACGCGGTGTGCCAGGCGTCGGTCAGCTCCGTCAGCGCGCCCGAGAGCGACTCGGGGACGAACTGGCCGCCGAAGCGCCCGAAGTAGCCCTCGCGCTGCGGCTCGCCCGCCGCATCGCGCTCTGGCGCACTGGTCGTCGTGCTGCTCATCGCATCGCTCCTGTGCCCGCTTCGACGAGGCGGCGCGTCGCCGCCTCCGGATCACCGCTGGTCACGAGGTGCTCTCCGACCAGCACGGCATCGGCCCCGGCCGCCGCGTAGGCGGCGACGTCGTCGGGACCGTGCACCCCTGATTCGGCGACGAGGACCGCTCCGGACGGGCGGAGTCGCGCGACAGCCGTGAATCGCTCGTTCTCGACGCTGAAGTCGCGCAGATCACGCACGTTCACGCCGACGATCGCCGGACCCAACGCCCGTACGCGGCGCATCTCCTGCTCGTCGTGCACCTCGACGAGCGCATCAAGACCTGCCTGGTCGACCGCAGCGAGCATCGATCGCAGCTCGGGGTCGTCGAGCACGACCGCCAGGAGCAGCACGGCCGACGCGCCCGCTGCCCGCGCCTCCCACACCTGGTAGGGGTCGATGAGGAAGTCCTTGCGCAGGGTCGGAACGCCGAGGCGTGCGACCGCGACGAGATCGTCGAGCGAGCCCCCGAAGCCGAGCGGTGCGGTGAGCACCGACACCGCACGCGCGCCACCGGCCACATACGCGGCCGCCGTCGCTGCCGGATCGAGCCCGGGCGCGAGCGGCCCGCGCGACGGGGAGCCACGCTTGATCTCCGCGATCACGGACACGCCGTCACCGGAGAGCGCTGCACGCAACGACGGCCCGGGCGTCACCTGTGTCGCGCGCTCCCGCAGTTGCGCGAGCGGCTCGCGCTCGAGCGCCTCCGCGAGCCTCGCGCGGGAGTCCGCGACCTGGACGGCCAGCACGTCGACGCTCATGCACCGTCTCCCGTCACCGTCGATGCACGGAGCAGCTCCGCGGCCCGGATGGCGGCGAGCACGGCGCTGGCCTTGTCCCGCGTCTCCTGCTCCTCACGCTCGGGCACCGAGTCGGCGACGATGCCGGCGCCGGCCTGGACGTGCGCGACGCCGTCGTGCAGCACGACCGTGCGGATCGTGATGCAGGTGTCGAGGTTCCCCGCGAGGTCGAGGTAGCCGACCGCTCCGGCGTAGGGCCCGCGGCGCGTCGGCTCGAGCTCGTCGATCAGCTCCATGGCGCGCACCTTGGGCGCACCGGACACCGTCCCGGCAGGGAACGTCGCACGCAGCACGTCGACCGGACCCACGCCCTCGCGCAGCTCGCCGGTCACCGCACTCACGAGGTGCATGACGTGGCTGTAGCGCTCGACCTCCATGAACTGCGAGACGTCGACCGTCCCCGGCTCGCAGACGCGACCGAGGTCGTTGCGTGCGAGGTCGACCAGCATGACGTGCTCCGCACGCTCCTTGGTGTCGGCCAGCAGTTCCTGACCGAGCATGCGGTCCTCGTCGGGGTCCGCTCCACGTCGACGCGTGCCAGCGATCGGCCATGTCTCCACGCGCCGGCCCTGGACCTGCACGAGCGCCTCCGGCGACGAGCCGACGATGTGCGCCTCTCCCGTGTCGATCAGGTAGAGGTACGGCGACGGGTTGATGACGCGCAGGACCCGGTAGAGGTCGAACGGATCGACGTCGGTCCGGACACTGAAGCGCTGGCTGAGCACCGTCTGGAACGTGTCGCCGGCGACGATGTGCTCCTTGATCCGCCTGACCGCCTCGAGATACGCGCCGTCGATCATGTTCGAGGTGACCTCGGGCAGACCGGCCGAGCGCTCCGGCGGAGCGACCGGTGCGTGCCGTCGCCCGGGCAGGGAGAGGCGCTCCAGCACGGCCGCGTTCGCCTCGTCGGCCGTCCGATGGGCCGCACGCAGCGCGTCATCGTCGAGACCGGCGGTGACCACGTTCGTCACGATGGTCATCACCTGCTGCAGATGGTCGAGCGCGACGACGTGGCGTGGGAAGGTGAGGACGGCGTCCGCCAGGCCGAGGTCGTCGGTCACGGTCTCCGGGAGGCGCTCGACCTCGCGCACCACGTCGAAGCCCAGGTAGCCGACGGCCCCGCCATGCAGCGGCACACCGGTCAGCGGCGGCGCGGACAGCAGGCGGAGCAGGACGTCGAGCGAGTCGAGCAGCCCGACGTCACCGCCGACGCCGTCAGGGAGTCCAGCCGGGAGGTCGCCCTCGACCGTCACCTTCCCTCCGCGGCTGCGCAGGACGAGGAAGGGATCGAAGCCGACGAACGAGTAGCGCCCCCAGCGCTCCCCATGCTCCGCGGACTCCAGCAGGAACGACGGCCCATCGCCCCGGACGCGGTCGTACACGCCCAGCGGGGTGTGCAGATCGGCCAGGACACGGCGCGCGACCGGGACGACACCATGCTCACGTGCGAGCGCGATGAACTCCTCGGCTGACGGTGACACGGCGACGCTCATCGGGCAGCCGGTGGGGCGCCCGGGGCGATGACCGGAGAGGTGACCGCAGAGGTGACGGGACGGTGGAAGCAGCTGCGCTCGCCGGTGTGGCAGGCGGCCCCGGTCTGTTCGACGGTGATGACCAGTGCATCCGCGTCGCAGTCGATCGTCACGTCGACGATGCGCTGCACATGGCCCGACGTCGCGCCCTTCTCCCACAGCTCCTCGCGTGAGCGGCTCCAGAAGACGGTCCTGCCGGACACCAGCGAGCGTTCCAGCGACTCGCGGTTCATCCACGCGAGCATGAGGACGGTGCGGTCCCCCGCATCGACGATGACGGCCGGAACGAGACCATCAGGTCCGAACCGGACCGCATCGGGATCCACGGTGCTCGGCACGACGGTGCCGCGGTCCGCCGGTCCGCTCTCGCTCACGTCGTCCCCGATGGCAGGAGGTGGTCAGCGCGCAGGGCTCGACCGGGTGCTGGCACGGCAGCGTAGCCCTGTGCCCCTGTCGCTACCTTCGAGCCTTCGGCACCGTCGCTGCGGCTGCGTTGGAAGGTCCGCTGGGCGGTCCGCCGGCAGGCCCGTCGGCAGGCCCGTTGCGGGACACCAGGTGCGAGGGCGAGGCGGTGACATGGCGGACGGACTGAGCTGGAGTCCGGGATGGTTCCCGGACCCCACCGGGCGTCACGATCACCGCTGGTGGGACGGTGCGGCGTGGACCGCGCACGTCGCCGACGGCGGGGTCGCGGCGCTCGACGCCATCGAAGCGCCGGGGCGGCCAGCACCACCGGGGTCGCCAGTCCTCGGGCGCAGCGGGCCGCGACCGAGCGGCGCTCCTGCAGGCAACGACCCCGTCGCCGTCACCGCGCTCGTCATCGGGCTCATCGCGCTGCCCGCCACCCTGATCCCCGGTCTCGGCCTTGTGCTGGCGGCGGCCGCAGTGGTGCTCGGACTGGTCGCACGCTCCCGGATCCGGACCTCGCGCCGCGACGGTGACGGCGTCGCGATCGCTGGACTCGTCATCGGCCTGGTCGCCCTGCTGATCGCGCTGATCGTCACCGTGGTCAGCGTGGTCCTGCTCACCGGGTCCGGTGGCGAGCTCGCCGGCGCGTTCCGCGAGTACGTCACATGCCTGGAGGTGCGCACCGAGTCCGAGTGCCGCATCGCGCTCGAGGAGTCGCTGGTCCGGATCGTCGGGTGAGCCACACCTGCAGCGTGTGCGGCGCTGCGCTGCAGGTGTCGAGCCGAGCGAGCACTGAGCACCGCGAAGGGCCTGTGACCGCGCAAGCCGATGCGCGTGCGCTGAGCGTCTGCGCCGAACATGCAGCACGGGACGAGGAGCTGCGCCTCGCGGTCCTCGCCGCCATCGACGGCGGGCTGACGTTCGCGACCCGGCAGCGACGTGCCGCGCACTGCGGAGCATGCTCCGCGGTGCTCGACCTCCCGATGCGCGCGACGGTCCGGTCGGTCACCGTCGAGCCGCCTGACGGTCCGCCGTTCACCCTGACGTTCTCGCTGCCGGTCGTGCGCTGCGGCGCCTGCGGCGTCGACGGGGTGCCGCCCGAGCTGGTCGAGGTCGTCATCCGCTGCGCGCTGGTCGCGGTCGGCGTGGACGACGAGGCCGCAGCGGTGGCCGAGGACGCGCCGCGCCGCATCCGATCGCTGCTGCTCAGGCCGCGCCGACGTCGCGGCGCACCGGGATCCCCCGCGCGTCCATGACGTCCTTGACCTCGTCGACGGTGACGTCGCCGAAGTGCAGGATCGAGGCGGCCAGCACGGCCGAGGCTCCCCCGTCCGCGACCGCGTCGGCCATGTGTCCCGCGTCCCCGGCGCCGCCGGAGGCGATGACGGGCACGTCGACGGCTGCGGTCACCGCGCGCAGCAGCTCAAGGTCGAAACCCTCGCGTGTGCCGTCGCGGTCCATCGAGGTCAGCAGCACCTCGCCGGCACCACGGCGCACCGCCTCCGCGCACCACTCGACGACATCGAGGCCCGTCGGCGTCCGTCCGCCGTGCGTGAAGACCTCCCAGCCCGCAGCCGGGTCCTCAGGGTCGCGTCGGCGTGCGTCGACGGCGACGACGACCGACTGGGACCCGACCGCCGCCGCGATGCGGTCGAGCAGCTCAGGGTCCGAGACGGCCGCCGTGTTGACGCTGACCTTGTCCGCACCGGCTCCGAGCAGCATGCGCGCGTCATCGACGCTGCGCACACCGCCACCGATCGTGAAGGGGATGGACAGCTCCGCCGCGCAGCGCTCGACGACGTCGAGGATGATGCCCCGCGAATCGCTCGACGCCGTGATGTCGAGCAGGACGAGCTCGTCCGCGCCGGCGAGCTCGTAGCGGCGCGCGAGCTCGACCGGATCCCCGGCGTCGCGCAGCCCGACGAAGTTCACGCCCTTCACCACCCGGCCGGACTCGACGTCGAGGCATGGGATGACGCGGGCGGCGAGCCGGTCGCCCATCGCCGCGGCGCCGCGCGCACTCATCGTTGGACCGACGCGACGGCAGCGAGGGCATCCGCGAGATCGACGTCACCGCTGTAGAGCGCTCGGCCGACGATCGCACCGTCGACGCGCGTATGCAGCGTCGCCAGTGTCGTGAGGTCGGCGATCGACGACACGCCGCCGGAGGCCGTCACGGCCGCGCCGGTCGCGTCGGCGACGCGCGTCAGCATCGCCAGGTTCGGGCCACTGAGCATCCCGTCGGTCTCGATGTCGGTGAAGATGAAGCGCGCCACCCCGAGCGCATCGAGCCGACCGAGGACCTCGAACAGGTCGCCTGCGTCCTCGGTCCAGCCGCGCGCGCGCAGCGTCTCGCCCTGCGCATCGAGGCCGACCGCGAGCCGGTCCCCCGCGATCTCGAGCGCGGCCGGGACGAATGTCGGGTCGGTGAGCGCCATGGTGCCGACCACCACGCGCGCGGCACCGAAGCCGAGCGCGGCGCGGATGTCGTCGAGCGTGCGGATCCCTCCGGACGCCTGGACGTCGCAGCCCGTCGCCTCGACGATGCGCTCGATGAGGTGACGGTTGCGTGGCTCACCGGTGAAGGCCGCGTCGAGGTCGACGACGTGGAGCCAGCGCGTGCCGGTCGCCGCGAAGCGCAGCGCCGCGTCGATCGGGTCGTCGTACTCCGTGGCGGCGTCCGCTCGGCCCTGCGTGAGCCGGACCGCGCGGCCGTCGCGGATGTCGACCGCGGGGTAGAGCTCGAAGGCCGTCGTCATGTTCATGCCTGCACCTCGCTGCGCAGCATCGTGACCCAGTTCGCGAGCACGCGCGCTCCGACCGCACCCGACTTCTCCGGATGGAACTGTGTCCCGACGACGCTGCCCTCACGCACCACGCACGGGAAGCGTTCTCCGCCGTACTGACAGCGGGCGAGCACGTGATCGATCGCGTCGGGGACCGCGTAGTAGGAGTGGGCGAAGTACAGCCGCCGGCCGTCGATCCCGTCGAGCAGCGGGTCCGGTCGCGCGACGTCGACGACGTCCCAGCCCATGTGCGGCACGACCGCGTCGGACGGGAAGCGCACCACGCGCCCGGGCAGCAGACCCAGGCCGGGCTCGTCCGACTCGTCGGAGCCGGCATAGAGCAGCTGCATCCCGACGCAGATCCCGAGCACGGGTCGCTCCTCCGCGATGAAGCTGCGCACGACCGCCTCGAGCCCGCGCTCGCGCAGCCGTCGGCTGCACGTCCCGAAGTGCCCGACGCCGGGGATCACGAGCGCGTCCGCGTCCGCAGCGACGACCGGGTCCGAGGTGATGACGGCGTCGACCCCAGCCGCCTCGACGCCACGCTTCGCCGAGCGCACGTTCCCTGCGTCGTAATCGAGGACGGCGGCCCGAAGGCGTCGCGTCACTGCAGCACACCCTTGGTCGACGGCACACCGGTCGTCGTGACCTCCACCGCACGGCGCAGTGCGACCGCGACCGCCTTGAAGACCGACTCGTAGATGTGGTGCGTGTTGTCGCCGCCGAGGTTGGCGACGTGCAGGGTGATGCGGGCGTTGGCGACGAGCGCCTCGAAGAAGTGCTTCACGAGCGTCGTCTCGAAGGTGCCGACGAGCTCCACCGGCGTCTCGACGTCCCACACGAGGTAGGGACGACCGGAGAGGTCCACGGCGACACGCGTGATCGCCTCGTCGATGGGGACGGTCGCGTCACCGAAGCGCTCGACCCCCTCGCGGTCACCCCATGCCTCAGCGAGCGCCTGGCCGATCGCGATGCCCGTGTCCTCGACGGTGTGGTGCGCGTCGATCTCGAGGTCGCCGGACGTGCGGACGCTGAGTGCGAGCCGACCGTGCCGCCCGAGCTGGTCGAGCATGTGGTCGAAGAAGGGCACGCCGGTGGACACCTCGCTGGTGCCGGCGCCGTCGAGGTCGAGCGAGACCTCGACCTGCGTCTCCTTGGTGCCACGCTGCACGTGTGCGGTGCGAGCCATCGTCACTCCTGTCGTCCGTCTCGTCCATCTCGACCGTCGAGCACGGCGCTCAGGGCCGCGAGGAAGGCGTCGTTCTCGGCCGGGGTGCCGACGGTCACCCGCAGGGTGCCGGGTCGGCCGACCGCGGACGATAGGTCACGCACGAGCACGCCGCGCTCGAGCAGGCGGTCGAACAGGTCGGCCCGTCGGGCGTGCAGGAGCAGGAAGTTCGCGGCCGACGGCAGCACGTCGATGCCGTCGAGCTGCGCGAGACGGTGAGCGACGCGGTCACGCTCGTCCGCGGTCTCCTGACGGTGGTCGAGGAACGCCGCCTCCTGCTCGAGCGCGACGATCCCACCCAGCTGCGTGATCGCGTCGAGGTGGTAGGGCAGCCGTACCGTCAACAGGTCCTCGACGACCTGCGAGGGCGCAAGCAGGTACCCGAGCCGCAGCCCTGCCAGGCGGAAGGCCTTGGAGAACGTGCGGCTGACGACCAGGCGCGGGAGCTCGTCGAGGAGCGGGCGTGCCGTCGCGCCCGGTGCGGCGAACTCGATGTACGCCTCGTCGACGACGAGCAGTCCGTTGACCGCGTCGTGCAGTGCGCGCAGCATGTCGTGGTCGACGAGCGCGCCCGTCGGGTTGTTCGGGTTCGCGAGCAGCGTGATCACCGGGTCGTGCTCGGCGACGATCCGTGCGACCGCGTCGCCCAGCTGCGACGACGTCAGGCGTCCGTCGTCGCTCAGCGCCACCGTGTGGGCCTGCGTCGCGGTCGTGCGGCACAGCTCGGGATACATCGAGTAGCCCGGCCGGAAGATCAGCGCCGAGCGACCCGGACCACCGTAGGCCTGCATCAGCTGCAGCAGGACCTCGTTCGAACCGTTCGCGGCCCAGACGCGCTCGGGCGCGAGCCCCTCGCGAGCGGCGAGCGCCCGCCGCAGCTCGACCGCATCACGGTCCGGGTAGCGGTTCAGCTCGAGCGACCCGATGCGCCGTGCGAGCTCGGCGAGGAACGCCTCCGGTGGGGGCAGCGCCGTCTCGTTCGTGTTGAGCCGGACCGGGACGTCGAGCTGCGGCGCCCCGTAGGGCACGACGTCGGCCAGGTCGCCGCGCACCGCCGGGACGCGGTCGCGCCGGAGGTCTGCCTCACCGGTCACGATGCACCGCCGTCCAGCCGGACCTCCACCGCACGCCAGTGCGCCGGCAGGTGCTCGGCCTCGGCGAGGATGCGCACGCTGTCGGCGAGCTCGACGAGCGCCTCCCGGTCGTACTCGACGAAGTTCACCGGGACGAGGAACGACGACGTCGTCAGGCCGCCGCGGAAGCGCGCCGTCCCTGACGTCGGCAGCGTGTGGTTCGGTCCGGCCGCGTAGTCGCCGAGGCTGACCGGAGTCGTCGGCCCGATGAACGTCGTGCCCGCGTACCGGATGCGCTCAGCGACCCGGCGCGCGTCACGCGTGTGGATCTCGAGGTGCTCGGCCGCGAACGCCTCCGCGACCTCGACGGCGTGGTCGATGTCGTCGACGATCGCGACGGTCCCCTGCCCTGCGAGCGCGACCTCGACACGCTGGCGGTGGTGCGTCCGGGCGATCTCGCGCTCGAGCGCCGCCTCGACCGCGTCGATCAGCGACGGATCGGTCGTGATCAGCATCGCGGTCGCCAGCTCATCGTGCTCCGCCTGGGCGACGAGGTCTGCGGCGAGGATCGCGGGGTCGGCGCTGTCGTCCGCGACGATGCCGATCTCGGTCGGCCCGGCGTACCCGTCGGTCCCGATGCGGCCCTCCGCGGCGAGCAGCTGCTTCGCGAGCGAGACGTAGAGGTTGCCCGGCCCGACGACGACGTCGCAGCGCGGGACGCTCGCCGTGCCGTGCGCCATCGCGGCGACCGCCTGCGCACCACCGACGCGCACGACGCGGTCGACGCCGAGCAGCCGTGCAGCGGCCAGGATGGTGCGGTCGGGCCAGCCATCACGCGCACCATCGGGGCCGGTGCCGGTCGGAGGGGTGCACAGCACGATCTCGTCGACGCCGGCGACACGCGCCGGGATCACCGTCATCACGACGGTCGAGGGGTAGACGGCCTTGCCACCGGGGACGTACACGCCGGCACGGCTGACCGGCCGGTGCCACACGCCCATGCGTGCACCGTCGCGCTCGTCCTCCCAGTCGCGGGGCCGTGCCCGTTCGTGGAACCAGCGCACCTGGTCCGCGGCACGCTCGATGGCGGCACGCAGCTCGGTCGGCAGGCCATCGACGGCGGCGTCGAGCACCGCGTCCGGCACGACCAGTCCTGCGCTGACGTCCACCCCATCGAAGCGGTCGGTCAGCTGCACCAGCGCGTCATCCCCATCGCGTGCGACGGCCGCGAGGGTCTGTGCGACCCCGGCGCGCGCCTCCTCGAGGTCGACCCGGGGGCGCGGCATGCGGTCGCGCGGGTCGCTGCGGTCGCCGCGCAGGTCGAGCACACGCAGGCGGGGCATGGGGGCTCCTGCAGGAAGGGGTTCGACGGTGATGACGGACAGCGGTGACGGACGACGGAGTGGGGCGAGGCTACCGCTGTGGGCTCGTGCACCCGAGGCCACTCGACCTGGGACCACTCGACCCGGGGCCATGGACCCCGTCCGGGCTGCACCGCTCGACGCCGCTCGACTCGGCCAGGCTCAGCGGGACGCGGCCGCCGTCAGCCTGCGCGTCGCCAGGCCGGGACGGCCTCCTCAGGTGCGGCGAGCGTGCGGACCGGCACGTCATGCACCGCTTCGGGCCCGAAGGCCGCCTTGAGCTCGCCGAACAGGCCGGGACGGCGTTCGACCCGGAATCGGTCACCGAGCCGGAAGCGCTGCGGCTGACCGTCGGTCCCTGCCACCTCGACCGCGACGGGCGCCGCGCCGGGGTGGTTGGCGAGCACCCCCTCGAGCCGGGTGATCGACTCCGGCGTGAGCTGCCCTGGGGCGAAGCGGACGATCAGCGGCTGCCCGAGCGCCTCCGACAGGTCGGGCGGCGTCACGGCGTCAGCGGTGAGCTTCACGACCTCGTCGCGCCGCTCGACGCGACCGCGCAGCACGAGCACGGCGTCCTCGAGCAGCACCTCGTGCGCCACGCGGTACGTCGAGGGCCAGAACACGACCTCCACCTGCCCGGTGAGGTCCTCGAGCACCCCCGTGAGGTAGGTGTCGCCCTTGCGGGTGAACTTCTTCGCGACCGCGGTCAGCACGCCGCCGATGGTCACCGTCGCCCCGTCACCGCGCTCCCCCAGGCCGGCGACCTGGGTGTCGGTCAGCGCGGCGAGCACCGCCTCGGTCCCGTCGAGCGGATGCGACGAGACGTACAGGCCGAGGAGCTCGCGCTCGAGCTTGAGGAGGTCGCGTCCGGGGAACTCGTCGTCGGGCACCTCGATGACCGGCGCATCGACCCCGCTGGTGTCACCGCTCGGCTCGTCGAACAGGCTGAACTGCCCGGCCGCCTCCGCACGCTTGCGGCTCAGGGCGTCAGCCACGATGCCCTCGTAGACGGCGAGCAGGCCGCGCCGCGGATGCCCGAGCCCCACGAACGCACCGGCACGGATCAGGTTCTCGAGCACCGTGCGGTTGAGCACGGTCGCATCGACCTTCGTGGCGAAGTCGGCGAAGTCGGTGAACGCACCCTTCTCGGTCCGTGCGGTGACGATGCGTTCGACGACCCCTTCCCCGACCCCGCGCACCGCGGCGAGCCCGAACAGGATCTCCTCGCCGCGCGGCGTGAAGTCCGCCTCCGACGCGTTCACGTCGGGCAGGCGCACGGGGATGCCGAGCCGGCGGCACTCGTTGAGGTAGAGCGGCTTGTTGTCCTTGTTGTTGCGCACGCTCGTGAGCAGCGCGGCCATGTACTCGACCGGGTAGTGCGCCTTGAGGTAGGCGGTCTGGTAGCTGACGACCCCGTACGCGACCGTGTGCGCCTTGTTGAACCCGTACTCGGCGAACTTCTCGATGAGGTCCCACAGGCGCTTGACGAAGCGCTTCTCGTAGCCCTTCTCCGCCCCGCCGGTGATGAACTTCTCGCGCTGCGCCTCCATCAGCTCGCGCTGCTTCTTGCCGACGGCCTTACGGAGCGCATCCGCCTCGGCCATCGTGAAGCCGCACAGGTCGGTCGCGATCTGCATGACCTGTTCCTGGTAGACGATCACGCCGTACGTCTCGCCGAGGATCGCCTCGAGATCGACGTGGTCGTGGACGACGTCCTCGAGGCCGTTCTTGCGGTCGGCGAAGGTCGTGTGCATGTTCATCCCGAGCGGACCCGGGCGGTACAGCGCCAGCAGCGCCGAGATGTCCTCGAACCGGGTCGGCCTGAGCCGGCGCACCAGCGCCTGCATGCCGGCCGAGTCGAGCTGGAACACCCCGAGCGTGTCGCCGGTGCTCAGCATCGCGAACGTCTTCTCGTCGTCCATCTCGCCCAGCAGGACCGCGTCGTCCATGTCGATCGCGACCCCGCGGTTGTTGCGGATGTGGCGCTCCGCATCCGACAGCACGGTGAGGTTGCGCAGTCCGAGGAAGTCCATCTTCAGCAGGCCGAGCGCCTCGGCCGCGCCCATCTCGTACTGCGTGAGGATCTCACCGCCCTCGGCCCGCATGAGCGGGACGACCTCCGACAGCGGACGCGCGCCGATGATGACGGCCGCCGCATGGATGCCGTGATGACGCTTCAGCCCTTCGAGGCGCGCTGCGACCTCGAGGACCTCGCGGTACTCGGGCTGCTCGCGTGCGGCGCGCAGCTCCGCGGACTTCCCGAACGCCTCCTCGAGCGTCGGCTCGATCCCCTGCACGGCGGGCGGCATCATCTTCGCGAGGTCGTCCCCCACCTTGAACGGCTGGTCGAGCACGCGCGCCGCATCCCGGATGCCGGACTTCGCCTTGATGGTCCCGAACGTGACGATCTGCGCGACGTGGTCGGCGCCGTACCGGTCGGCCGCGTAGCGGATCATCTCGCCGCGTCGACGGTCGTCGAAGTCGATGTCGATGTCCGGCATCTGGATGCGCGCGGGGTTGAGGAAGCGCTCGAAGATCAGCCCGTGTCGGATCGGGTCGACGCGCGTGATGTCGGTGCAGAACGCGACGACGGATCCCCCGGCCGATCCACGTCCTGGTCCGACCCGGATGCCGACGGAGCGCGCGTGACGGCAGAGGTCGGCGACGATGAGGAAGTAGGCGGGGAAGCCCATCTGCTCGATGACGCCGAGCTCGTACTCGACGCGCTCGGCGACGGCGGTCGGCAGCGGACTGCCGTAGCGCTCGCGCGCGCCCTCGAGGACCATGGCGCGCAGGTGCTCGCCCTCGGTGCGCCCCTCGGGCACGGGGAACCGCGGGAGGAGGTCGAGGTCGAACTCGATGCGGGCGTCGCAGCGCTCGGCCACCTCGAGCGTCGCGTCGAGCGCGTGTCCGTGGTCAGGGAACGCTGCACGCATCTGCGCAGCGGTCTTGACGAAGAACTGGTCGGAGTCGAAGCGGAAGCGTCCCGGGTCCGACAGCTTCGATCCGGTCTGGATGCACAGCAGCGCGTCGTGGGCGGCGACGTCCTCGGCGCTCGTGTAGTGCGTGTCGTTCGTGATGACGGTGCGCAGGCCGAGCTCGCCGGCGAGCCGTTCGAGCATCGGCCACACGCGCCGCTGCTCAGGGATGCCATGGTCCTGCAGTTCGACGAGGTAGCGGTCCGCGCCGAGCAGGTCCCGGAAGCCGCCCATGACCCGGCGCGCCGCATCCTCGTCGCCGCGCAGCAGGTGCTGGTTCACCTCGGAGCCGAGGCATCCGGACAGCACGATGAGTCCCTGATGGTGCTCGGAGAGCAGCTCCATGTCGATGCGCGGCTTGTACCAGTAGCCCTCGAGGTAGGCCCGGCTCGACAGCGTCATCAGGTTGCGGTAGCCCGTGCCGTCCTCGGCCAGCACGGTCAGGTGATGGGCGCGCTGCTTGCCGTCCGCACCACCGGTCTGCTGGTCGTGGCGTGAGCCGATGGCCTGATAGAGCTCGGAGCCGAGGATGGGGTTCAGCCCTCGTTCCCTCGCCGCACGGTGGAACTCGACGAGGCCGAACAGGACGCCGTGGTCGGTGATCGCCACACCCGGCTGGCCGTCCTGCTGGACGGCATCGAGCAGGTCGTCGACCCGCGACGCCCCGTCGAGCATCGAGTACTCGGTGTGGACGTGGAGGTGGACGAACCCGCGGCCGCCGGCGCTCGCCCCCCCGCCTCCCGCACCGGTGGACATGACGCTTCTGACCTCCGGACGGGTGGGACGACGAACCTAGCAGCGGCGTTCGACACGCCCCCCGAGGTCGGCCGTCGCGTCGGCCGCGTCGCTGCCTGCGGCGCGAGCGGTCAGGGTTCCTCGGTGCCGACGGGTCGGTCGAGTCCAGCCCGTGACCATGCGCTCGCGAGGTCGTCGGGCAGCGGCTCGGTGAGCGATATCGGCTCGCCCGTCACCGGATGCTCGAAGGCGAGGTGGGCCGCGTGCAGCGCCGGCCGATCGATGCCCAGCGCCGTCGCGACCGGCCGATCCGTGCCGTACACCGGGTCGCCCGCGACAGGTGCCCCGACGGCATCGAGATGCACGCGGATCTGGTGCGTGCGACCGGACTCCAGGCCGCACACGACGGAGCTGACCGTGCGCAGCGCGCCGTCCGCCGTGGTCACCTCGCCCTCCCCGAGCACGCGGTAGCGGGTCCGTGCCGCTCGTCCCCCGTCGACGACCGCGAAGCGCGTGCGGCGCACCGGATGGCGGCCGATGGGCGCGTCGACGACGCCCCGCGGCTCCGGCGGTGTCCCGACGAGCAGCGCGAGGTAGCGCCGGACGACCCGACGCTCGGCGAGCATCGCGACGAGTCCCTCCATCGCCTCGGGCGTGCAGGCGACGATGAGCAGCCCCGAGGTGTCGCGGTCGAGCCGGTGGACGATGCCCGGACGCGTCGCGTCCCCACCCTCGGCGAGCGGAACACCCGCCTCGCGCAGCGCGTCGACGAGCGTGTCACCCGTGTGCCCGGCGCCGGGATGCACGACGAGACCCGGCGGCTTCGCGACGACCAGCAGGTGCTCGTCACGGTGACGGACGGGCGGGAGCGGAGGTGCGTCGACCACCGGGTCGGCGGCGACCTCCGGGACCTCGATGACCTCGCCCGCGACCACGCTCCGGCTGCGTCGCGCGGGTCGGCCACCGACCGTCACGCCACCGCTGTCGATGCGCTGCACGGCGGCGTTGCGTGACACGCCGAGCTCGTCGGCGAGGACGACGTCCAGCCGACGGCCGTCCTGCTGCTCGTCGACGACGATCCTGCGCGCCGAGCGGGCGTCCGCGGTCGCGCCCGTCGGGTCATCCACCGTCATGAGGGCGCGTCCGATCCGCGCTGCGCGCGCTCCTCGAGCAGCGCCGCGAGGAGGAACAGGGCGACCCCGACCGTGATGGACGCATCCGCCACGTTGAAGCGTGGGAAGCTCCCCCAGGCGACGAAGTCGACCACGGAGCCCCCGATCCACGAGCCGTCACCCGAACGCACGACCCGGTCGATGACGTTGCCGATCGCACCGCCGACGACCAGTCCCTGTCCGAGGATCAGGAAGCGGGGCGTGGCCGCATCGAGCGCACGCACGACGACGACAGCCAGCACGAGCGTGACCAGGGGGAAGATGACGGGTGGGAGGCGCAGCCCGAACGCCGCGCCGGGGTTGAAGACGAGCTGCCAGCCGATGCTGGGTCCGAGCAGTGGGACGAAGCGTCCAGGCTCGAGCACGTCGAGCACGACGGCCTTGACGACCTGGTCGACGAGGACGACCGCGGCAACGATGGACACGAGCAGGAGGAGACGCCCGCGGAGCTGCGCCGTGCCGGTCGGAGTCAGCGCCCCGTCTCCGCACGACGCCGGCAGTCCATGCACTGCGTCGTGTAGGGCAGCGCCTCGAGGCGCTCGAGCTCGATGCGCAGCCCACAGGTCACGCAGTCCCCGAAGGAACCGTCGTCGAGCCGCCGCATCGCGTCGTCGATCTGCGAGAGCAGGTTGCGGGCATGAAGGGACAGCGACTGCGCGGTCTCGCGCTCGAAGCTGGCCGATCCGGCGTCCGCCGGGTCGTCGTCGAAACCGCTCTCGCGCCAGTTCTTGACGTCCGCCTCGGCGTCGAGGTCGACCACGTGGCCCGCGAGCTGCGCGCGCTCAGCGACGAGGCCCTCGCGGAATGCGCGGAGCCTGGTGGCGGAGAGTGGTCGTCGCTGACGGGTCATGAGTCGCAGGACCGTAGCAGCGGGTGAGGACGCCGAGTGGGAGGCGGTTAGGCTCCGTCAGAAGGCCGAGGAACCGTCTCCGGTCGCCCTACGGCCTTCCGGCGCGCGGCCGTCCGGCAGGCACCTCGCACACTGCCCCGACGCCACCCGAGACGCTGCAGGAGGATGTCGTGGCCCACGCGAGCGGCTGGCCCGAGGTCCCGGCGCGTCCGGACCTGCCCGCGCTCGAGCATGCCGTGCTGGAACGTTGGGGACGCGACGACGTGTTCCACCGCAGCGTCGCGCAGCGCTCCGACGGCCCCGTCTGGACGTTCTACGAGGGCCCACCGACCGCCAACGGTCGTCCCGGCGTCCATCACGTCGAGTCCCGCGTCTTCAAGGACGTCTTCCCCCGCTACCGCACGATGAAGGGCAGCTCGGTGCGCCGCAAGGGCGGCTGGGACTGCCACGGCCTGCCCGTCGAGCTCGAGGTCGAACGGGAGCTCGGGCTCGACTCGAAGGCCGACATCGAGGCCTACGGCATCGAGGAGTTCAACGCGCGCTGCCGCGAGTCGGTCCAGCGCTACGTCGGGGCGTTCGAGGAGCTCACTGAGCGCATCGGCTTCTGGATCGACACCGAGGACGCCTACCGCACGATGGACGCCGAGTACGTCGAGAGCCTGTGGTGGGCGCTGGGCGAGCTGTGGGACCGCGACCTGCTGTTCGAGGACTTCCGCGTCGCTCCCTACTGCGGTCGGTGCGGCACCGCGCTCAGCGACGCCGAGGTCTCGCTCGGCTACGACGAGGTCACCGACCCGTCGGTGTACGTGCGGCTGCCCCTCATCGACGCACCTGACGCACTGGCCGACGCGTCGCTGGTGGTGTGGACGACGACGCCCTGGACGCTGCCATCGAACGTCGCGTGCGCCGTCGGCGAGTCGCTGACCTATGCCGTCGTCGAGCGGCGCAACACCGACGGGAAGACCGAGCGGCTCGTGCTCGCTGCGGACCTCATCACGACCGTGCTCGGTGAGGACGTCACCGTCGCATCGACGCTCACGGGCGGAGAGCTCGTCGGGCTGCACTACCGGCCTCCGTTCGACCACTTCATGCCCGACGCCACGGACGAGGGGGACGCGCACCGGGTCGTCGCTGCCGACTTCGTGACGACCACCGATGGCACCGGCATCGTCCACCTCGCACCCGCGTTCGGTGGTGACGACATGGTCGTCGGGCGCCGCGAGGGCCTCCCGATCATCAACCCGGTCGGACCCGACGCGCGCTTCACGTCCGGACCGTGGGCCGGCCGGTTCGTCAAGGACGCCGACGAGGACATCACCACGGCGCTCGCCGCTGCCGGGCTGCTCGTCGCGAGCCGGCCCTACACCCACACCTACCCGTTCTGCTGGCGCTGCAAGCAGCCGCTGATCTACTGGGCGAAGCCATCGTGGTACATCCGCACGACCGCGCGCCGCGACGAGCTGCTCGCCAACAACGCGGGGATCGGCTGGTCGCCCGAGCACATCCGTGATGGCCGGTTCGGCAACTGGCTCGAGAACAACGTCGACTGGGCACTGTCACGCGACCGCTACTGGGGCACACCGCTGCCGTTCTGGCGCTGCGACGACTGTCACGGCGTCACGGTGGTCCGCTCACTCGCCCAGCTCTCCGAGCTGTCCGGCGAGGACCACACCGGGACCGACCCGCACCGGCCGTTCGTCGACCGCATCACCATCCCCTGCGCGGACTGCGGCGGGACCGCCCACCGCGTGCCCGGGGTCGCGGACGCCTGGTTCGACTCCGGCGGCATGCCGTTCGCGCAGTGGGGCTATCCCTACCGCGGACGTGCGGAGTTCGAGCGCCACTACCCCGCCGACTACATCTGCGAGGCGATCGACCAGACGCGCGGCTGGTTCTACTCGTTGCTGGCGGAGTCGACGCTGCTCTTCGGGGACTCGTCGTTCCGCAACTGCGTGTGCCTCGGCCACATCGTGGACGAGGACGGCCGCAAGATGTCGAAGTCCGTCGGCAACGTCGTCGACCCGTGGACGATCACGGAGGTCCACGGCGCGGACGCGCTGCGCTGGCTGATGTTCGCTGACGGCAACCCGTGGGTGTCGCGGCGTGTCGGCACCCAGCAGCTCGACGACGTCGTGCGACGCTTCCTGCTCACGATCTGGAACACGCACGTCTTCTTCACCACCTACGCGCGCATCGACGGCTTCGACCCTGCCTCGCCCGCGCCGGCGGTGGCCGACCGGCCCATCACCGACCGCTGGATCCTCGCCGAGCTCGCGGCGACCATCGACGTCGTCGATCACGGGCTCGACCGCTACGACGTCTCCACCGCTACGCGCCGCCTCGAACGCTTCGTCGATGACCTGTCGAACTGGTACGTGCGTCGCAGCCGTCGACGCTTCTGGCGCGGCGTCGACGAGGACCCCAGCGACAAGGCGGCCGCGTACCACACGCTGCACACGGTCCTCACGACGCTCGCGCAGCTGCTCGCCCCGTTCACGCCGTTCATCGCCGAGCGTCTGTGGCAGGACCTCGTCGTGAGCATCGACCCGTCCGCCGTGGACTCGGTCCACCTGACCGACTTCCCCGTCGCCGATGCGTCGTGGCGCGACGAGGCGGTCGTCGCTGCGATGGCGACCGGTCGCCGGCTCGTCGAGCTCGGGCGCCAGGCCCGCACGGAGAGCGGGCACCGCGTCCGCCAGCCGCTGGCCCGCGCGCTCGTGAGCGTGCCGGGACGTGACGCGTCCGGCCTCGCGCTCGTCGCCGACGAGATCGCCGACGAGCTGAACCTGCATGCCGTGGACCTCGCGGACGCGGCGTCCGGTGTCGTCGACCGCACGTTGAAGCCCAACTTCCGTGCGCTCGGTCCGGCCTTCGGCTCCGACGCACCCGCGGTGGCGGCCGCCCTGTCCGCACTCGACGTCGCCGGCGCCGAGGAGCTGCTCGCGGCCGCCGACGGGGGCGACCTCGCCCTGATCGTCGACGGCCGGACGTTGACGCTCACCGCGGAGATGTTCGAGATCGTCGAGCAGCCCCGGACCGGTTGGAGCGTCGTCAGCGACGGGAACCATGCCGTCGCGCTCGACACGACGCTCACGCCCGAGCTCGAGCTCGAGGGTGCTGCGCGCGAGCTCGTGCGCGGCGTGAACGAGCAGCGCAAGGCGGTCGGGCTCGACCTCGCGGACCGGATCGATCTGGACCTCACGTTCGAGGTGGCGGGCCTCGGCGAGCGCCTCGCTGCCGCAGGGCTGCTCGACCTGCTCGCCCGCGAGGTGCTTGCGACGCGCATCGTGCAGGGCGATATCCCCGACGACGCATCCGACGTCGCGACCGTGACCCTGGGCACGCTCGGCACGGCCCGCCTGCGCGTGCTGCGCGCGTGACGCGTTCGCGCACGTCGCGACTCGCCGGGGCGGTGTGGACCGCGACGCTGGTCGCGGGCGCGGTCGGAGTCGTGCGGCAACGCAACGAGGCGATGAGGGTCCGACGCGGCGAGCTGCAGCCCGACGGTCCCGATGGTGATCGCATCCCTGCGTCCCCGCATGCACCGGCGTCGGCGCTCATCGCGAACTGGGTGCCAGCGCCGCCGCGCACGCTCGCCGGTCAGTGGGCAGCGATGGCGTGGAGCGCTCCCCTCACGGTCGTCGGACTCGCCGTCGCGTACGCCTCAGGAGTGCGCCCGCGCTGGGACGCCGACCGGCGCTGCATGGTCGCCACCGGTGTGGGCGGACCCTCCGGCCTGGCCCTGCGTCTCGTCGGGGCGGGCGCGAACACCGTGGGGCACGTGGTCCTGTGCCGCAGCGAGTCACCGAGCCCTGCCCTGCTCGACCACGAGGCCGTGCACGTGCGGCAGGGCGAGCGGCTCGGCCCGCTGCTCGTCCCGCTGTACCTGTGGCTCAACGCCCTGCACGGCTACCGCGACAACCCGCTCGAGCACGCGGCACGACGCGGAGCGCGGTCGGCATGCATGGCGCGCGAGCCGCGGTCCACGGCCTGACCGGTCCGGCGGGTCAGAGCCCCGCGCTGAACGCGATGTTGCGCAGCAGCGACGTGCCGATCAGCAGGACGAGGATCGACAGGTCGAGCGCGACCATCCCGATGCGCAGCGGTGGGATCATGCGCCGCAGTGGCGTGGCGAGCGGCTCCACGAGGCGTCCCACCCCGACCACGAACGGGCGCAGCGCGTCGGGCGGCCGCGGCACCCACGAGAAGATGACGTAGAGCACGAGCACGTACCAGTACAGCTGCAGGGCGGTGGAGATCATCGTGCGATGCCCTCCACGTCGTAGCCGAGCTGCGCGAGGCGTCGACGCTCGTCGAGGGGGATGTCGAGCCCCTCGGGGACGAGCAGGAACGCGCGTGCCGCTGTGCGACGGAGCGTGCCGTGACTCGCGTAGGTCAGGCCCGAGACGAAGTCGACGGTGCGGCGTGCGACCTCGCGTGTGCAGGCACTCACGTCGAACAGCACCGGATGTCGCAGGCGGTAGCGCGAGCCGATCGCCTCGACGTCGTCGAAGTCGAGCACCTGTACGACCGCGACGCGATCGGCGGACACCTCGAGTCCGTCCCGGAGCGACCGGACGTTGGACGTGGCCTGACCTGACGGCACGCGGACCGGGACGCTGCGTGCCGGCCCTGCGGCCTCGCGGGCGGCGGGGCGTTGTGCCGGGCGGACGGCCTCGCGCACGGCGGCACGCGACGGTTCCGGCGCGACCGGGGCGTCCTGCGGCTCGATGTCCTCCAGGACCTGCCATTCGGCAGCGTCCTCAGGCTCCTCGCGCAGCCCCAGGTAGACGAGCGTCCGTGCCCACATGCTCATCGAGTGCCCTCCTGCCGGGACCCGAACAGGGCCGATCCGATCCTCACCATCGTCGCGTCCTCCTGCACGGCCGACTCGAGGTCGTCCGTCATGCCCATCGAGAGCTCCACCAGCTCCGGGTGCTGCGCGTGCAACTCGTCACGCAGCGCCCGCAGCTGCCGGAACAGCGGTCGGGCCGCGTCGTCGGGCGCGGACCCTGCGCCGGGCAGCGGCGGGACGGTCATGAGACCGACCACCCGAAGTCCTGGCGTTCCTGCAGCGTAGGAGACGAGCTCGCCGACCTCGGCGAGGCGGCACCCGCCCTTCGCCGGGTCGTCGCCGACGTTCACCTGGACGAGGATGTCCTGCACGACGCCACCTGCGACGGCGTGGCGGCCGATCGCGTCGACGAGCGGACGGCGGTCGACGGAGTGGATCAGCGTGGCCCTGCCGACGACGTCGCGGACCTTGTTGCGCTGCAGCTGCCCGACGAGGTGCCAGCGGGCTGCGACCTCGGCGCTCTTGGCGACGAGCTCGTCGACTCGGTTCTCCCCCAGGTCCTGCAGCCCCGCTGCGAGGGCGGCGTGCGCGAGCTCCACCGGGTGGGTCTTGGTGATGGCGATCAGCCGGACCCCGCTGGGATCACGTCCCACCGACTCCGCGGCACGCGCGATGCGCTGCCGCACCTGCGCGATGCGCTCCTCGAGCGTCCGCTCCTGTGCCGAGTTCACCATCTCAGCCACCCTCCGGGCCGGCAGCCGAGCGCCGCACGATCATCCCCGCCTGCCGTCCGCTCAGCGGGTCGCGCCGGTGGCTGAACCAGCCCGACCCGCACGACGTGCACGCGGGCGCCGGGCCTCCGCTCGCTCCGGCGTCCTCCACGGCCATGACGCCGAGTGCGGCGAAACGCGTCCGTGCTGCGGTGCGCAGGTCGACCGACGCTGTCCCGGCGAGCGTCGTGGACCGCGCCGGTGGCGCGACCCGACCGACGGCCTCGCGCACCTCCTCGCCGACCTCGTAGCAGCACGGCCCGATCGCCGGTCCGATCACGACCCGGAGGTCCGCGACGTCCTCGCCGAGCGAGGTCAGGGCAGCGACGAGTGCGCCGGGCACGTCCGCGACGATCCCCCGCCAGCCGGCATGGGCCGCAGCGATGGCATGACGCCCGGCCGCGAGGATCGGGAGGCAGTCCGCGGCGAGGACGACGAGGGGACGGTCGAGCAGGTCCGTCACGATGATGTCGACGTCGCGCACCTCGGCACCGGGTGCGACGTCGGCCGTGATGGTCGCGGCCTGCGCGCCGTGCACCTGACGCATCAGATGCCACGTCGCAGGGTCGGTGCGTGTGGCCGCGCCGACGGCATCGCGCGCCGCGGCCAGCCGCTCCGGCGCGTGCGGTCGATGGTGCGCGAGGTTCGCGTCCTGCACGCCGGCCAGGTCGGAGCCGGTGAACCAGGCCTCGACACCGTCATCGAGCGTCGCGCGATGGACGCCCCGAACCTGCCGCACGTCAGCGCAGGAAGCTCGGCACGTCGAGGTCATCATCGAGGTCGTCATCGCCGTCGATCACGACCTTCGGTGCGGGTCGGAAGATCTCGTCCTCGTCCTCGTCGTGCAGCGCTGGCGCTGCGACCGCGGGGACCGACGGCACCGGGTCGTCCATCCCCGTCCGTGCTGGCGCCGCGGGCATGCTGCGCACGATCGCCCCACGCTGCTCGAAGCGTCGGTCGGTGTCGAAGCCTGCGGCGATGACGGTCACCTTGACCTCGTCGCCGAGCGTGTCGTCGATGACCGCACCGAAGATGATGTTCGCCTCCGGATGGGCGCTGGACCCGACGAGGTCGGCCGCCGCGTTCGCCTCGAGCAGGCCGAGGTCGCTCCCGCCCGCGATGAGCAGCAGCACGCCGCGTGCACCGTCGATGGACGCCTCCAGCAGCGGGGAGGACATCGCGAGGCGCGCGGCATCGATCGCACGGTCGTCGCCGCGAGCACGGCCGATACCCATCAGCGCGTTGCCCGCATCCTTCATGACCGACCGGACGTCGGCGAAGTCGAGGTTGATCAGTCCCGGTGTCATGATCAGATCGGTGATGCCCTGCACGCCCTGGAGCAGGACGTCGTCGGCGAGTCGGAACGCCTCGAGCACCGAGGTGCCCGCTTCAGCGACCTGCAGCAGGCGATCGTTGGGGATGACGATCAGCGTGTCGACCTCCGACTTGAGCGCGTCGACACCCGTCTCGGCCTGGGTCGCGCGGCGCCGTCCCTCGAAGGCGAACGGTCGGGTGACGACACCGATGGTCAGCGCACCGAGGCCACGGGCGATGCTCGCGACGAGCGGCGATGCGCCCGTCCCGGTCCCGCCACCTTCACCCGCCGTGACGAAGACCATGTCGGATCCGGCGAGTGCGGCCTCGATCTCGTCGCGGTGGTCCTCGGCCGCCTGGCGACCGACGTCAGGGTCGGCGCCCGCACCCAGGCCACGCGTGAGGTTGCGACCGATGTCGAGCTTCACGTCCGCATCCGACATCAGCAGGGCCTGAGCGTCGGTGTTGATCGCGACGAACTCGACACCTCGCAGCCCGGCGTCGATCATGCGGTTGATGGCGTTGACCCCGCCACCCCCGACGCCGACGACCTTGATGACCGCCAGGTAGTTCGCCGGTTCCTTGACCATGATCCGTCCCTCTCGCACGTGTCAGCCTGCGTTCGCACGCGATCCTGTGCCACCTCCCCAGCGCAGGGAGCGACGCGGGATCACCTCAGGTTGAGGTCGAGGGTCGGGGAAGGCCGCCTCACGCTCGACTGAAGGTAGACGGCTGGCTGCGGAAGGGTCAAGCAACCCCGACCGCCTCAGTCGATCCGGACCACCGGGAAGGCGGGGACGCGGACATCGATGACCGTGACCTCGCTCCCGGCGACGTCGTCCAGGATCGCCCCCATGGCCCGCACCTTCTCCTCCAGGAGCTCCGCGCGACCGAAGCGCACCACGGGTGCATCCCGGAGGACCAGTTCCAGGCCGTCCTCGTCCGGCGCGTCCATCGCCTCGACCCGGCTCCGCAGTGGGCCCGACAGTCCCATCCACACCCGGTGGGCGTTGGCGAGCGCGGCGTGAGAGGCGACCAGCTCCCCCGGGGACGGCGGAGGGCTCACGAGCCGGACGGTCGGGAGACGGGAGTCGCTGCCACGGTCGAGGACGACGCCGTCGCGATCGACGAGCACGGACGCCGCTCGGTGGGTCGCGACGTAGACCGGCGCGCGTTCCTCCACGGTGATGACGACCTGCCGAAGGCGGACCCGTTCGATGCTCGCCGACCGGACGAGCGTCAGCGCGCTGACGTCACGGGCGATGCGCGCCGGCCGCAGACGCAGCGCGCTCTCGCCGACCGTCACACCGCTGGCCGCGACGACGGTGTCCGCATCGAGCCGCGCGAGGCCGACGACCTCGACCGTGAGCACCGTCACGTGCTCACTGCGCTCGAGCCACACCGCTCCGGAGGCGACGAGCACGAGGGCGAGCACCAGCAGTGTCCGGCGCAGGCGCGCCCAGCGACGTTCCGCGCGCACGGCGGCCCGTCGACTCGCGATGCGCTCATCGACCATCAGGCGCGCGGTCCCTCGGGCGTCGGGCCCGGCCGCACGACCTCCGCCGACAGCTCGATGCCGGTCTCCTCGCGGACACGACGAGCGACCAGCGCGATGAGCTGCTCGACATCGCTCGCACAGGCACCCGGCGAGGTGACGATGAAGTTCGCGTGCGTCCCAGAGACCTCGGCACCGCCGACGCGCGTCCCCTTCAGCCCGACGCGATCGATGAGCGCACCGGCGGACGTCCCGGGCGGATTCGTGAAGACCGATCCGCAGCTCGGACGGTTGAGCGGCTGATGCTCCCGACGCCACGCGCGGATCGCATCGATCTCCGCGAGAACCGTCGCCGGATCCGCGGTGGTGAGCGCCAACGTCACGGACGTGACGATCGCCGCCTCAGGCAGCGCGCTGTGGCGGTAGCCGAGCGCGAGCCGCTCGGGTCCCCATTCCTCGATGCGACCGACGGCCGGGTCGAGCACGCGCGCACTCACGAGCGCGTCCGACATGTCCGCACCGTGCGCACCCGCGTTCATGCGTACCCCGCCGCCCATCGAACCGGGCACGGCGGCACCCCACGCGAACCCGGCGAGGCCCGCCTGCGCCGTGCGGACCGCGACCGATGGCATCGGCTCGGCGCCTCCGCAGCGCACCGTCGTCCCCTCGATCGAGATGCCGCGCAGACCCGCACCGAGGCGGATGACGACCCCGGGCCAACCGGCATCACCGACGAGCAGGTTCGATCCACGTCCGAGCACGAGCATCGGCACCGCATGCGACACGACGGTCCGCACACTGTGCAGCAGCGCATCCTCGTCGTCGACGGTCACGAGCACGTCCGCCGGTCCACCCACACGCAGCGTGGTGTGCAGCGCGAGGTCCACGTCCTGCGTGAGCGTCACGCCCGGTCCTCGGAGCGCGTCCAGCAGTGCGGGGGATGCGGCGCCCACGTCAGCGCCCGCCGAGCAGCGCCAGGAGGCTCGGCCCGACCTGACTCACGTCGCCGGCACCGGTGATGAGCACGAGGTCGCCGGAACGGACCTCGTCCGCGAGCAGGCCTGCGACCGATCCAAGGTGCGGCTCGTAGGTGACCCGTGCACCGGCGGCACGCGCCGCCTCGGCCACGAGCGCACCGTTCACGCCGGGGACCGCACGCTCCCCTGCCCCGTAGACCTCCGTGACGATGACGACGTCGGCACCCGCCGCAGCGCGACCGAGCTCGGCGCCCAGCACTGCGGTGCGCGAGTAGCGGTGCGGCTGGACGACGCAGACGATGCGCGCCGCACCCGTCGAGCGCGCCGCAGCCAGCGTCGCCCGCAGCTCCGTCGGGTGATGCGCGTAGTCGTCGACGACGCTGACCCCGTCGACCTCACCGAGCCGCTGGAACCGGCGTGCCGCACCTCGGAACCGTGCGAGCCCCTCAAGCACACCCGCCATCGGCGCCCCGAGGACTCGGCAGGTCGCGACCGCACCGACGGCGTTGAGCAGGTTGTGCTGGCCCGGGACGCCGAGCGCGAGCGGATGGGCGACGTCGTCGACGAGCACATGCGGCTGGCCGTCGCGCTCCACGAGTCGGACCTCAGCATCGGCGGCGGTGCCGTAGGTCACCACCGGACCGTCGATCCGCTGGAGCAACCGACGCACGCCGGGGTCGTCGGCACACACGACGGCGACGCCACCGGGTCGACGTCGCGCGAGGAACGCCGTGAACGCGTCGAGCACGTCGTCGAGGTCCCGGTAGACCTCAGGGTGATCGAGCTCGAGGTTGGTCACGACGGCCACGTCCGGCTCGTAGGCGAGGAACGAGCGGTCGGACTCGTCGGCCTCGGCGACCGCGACGCGGTCGCTGCCCGCGTGCGCGTTCGTGCCCGCCTCGTTGAGCTCGCCACCGATGGCGAACGTCGGATCGACCCCCGCCGCGTGGAGCGCCACGACGATCATCGACGTCGTCGTGGTCTTCCCGTGCGTGCCGGCGACGAGGACGGCGCGGTCGCCGGCGAGCGTGTCCGCGAGCATCTGGGCGCGCGGGACGACCGGGATGCCGCGGGCGACCGCAGCGACCACCTCGGGGTTGTCGGCGGACACCGCGGAGGAGATGACGACGACGTCGGAGTCCGCGACGTTCGCCGCGTCGTGCCCGACATGGATCCTCACGCCCAGCACCCGCAGGGCGGTGATCGCACGCCCGTCGTGGAGGTCGGAGCCGCTCACGGCATGGCCCCGCTGGGCGAGGATGCGAGCGATCGCCGACATCCCCGCACCACCGACACCGACGAGGTGCACGCGGTGCGGCACTGCCGCATCGCGCCGATCGTCAGCGCCGACTGCGCGGGTGATGTCACGCATCCGTCCCACCTCCGCCGGGCACACCGAGCGCGCCGGGCATAGCGAGCACGCTGAGCACGAGCTGCGCAAGTCCCTCCGCTGCCTCCGGCCGGGCCCACGCACGTGCGGCGAGCGACATCGCCCCGGCACGCGCCGGGTCAGTGATGATGGCCGCGACGGCGGAGGCCAGCGCATCGGGTGACAGCGCCGCGTCGTCGATGAGCATCGCCGCACCGGCGCCCACGAGCGCCTCCGCGTTGCCCTGCTGATGGTCGGCGGTGGCGTGCGGGTACGGGACGAGGATCGAGGGGATGCCCAGCACGGTCAGCTCGGCGATCGTCGTCGCTCCGGCCCGAGCGACGACCACGTCGGCCGCCGCGTAGGCGTCGGCCATGTCGTCGAGGAACGGGAGCACCCTCACCCCGGCGTCCGCGCGCTCCGGATCGACACCGGCGGCGCGCCAACGATCGAGCGCGGCCTCATGGTCGCGATGTCCGGTGACATGGAGGACCTGCACCCCCAGCGACTGCCATGCGGCCGCTGCATCGGTGACGCAGTGGTTGATGCTGCGTGCGCCCTGGCTGCCACCGAACGCCAGCAGCGTCGGACGTCGCGGCGCAAGACCGAGTCGCTCTCGGCCGGCACTGCGCCGCGCGACGACATCGAGGTCGCGCAGACGCTCCTGGACGGGGTTGCCGGTGACGTGCGCGCGCGCACCGCGGCGCACGCTGATGTGGTCGATGCTCGACGGGTAGGTCACGGCGACCCGGTCGGCGAAGCGCCCGGCGATGCGGTTCGCGAGCCCAGGACGACTGTTCTGCTCGTGGAGCACGAGCGGGACCCGGCGACGCGCTGCGAGCGCTACGGGCAGGGCGACGTAGCCGCCGAAGGACACGACCACGCGTACGGACTCGTCACTGAGCAGTCGCCGGGCGGTCCGGACCGCACCCAGCAGGCGAGGTGCGACGCCCAGGAGTGCCGCCGAGGGTCGACGCGGGAGCGGGACCGCCCGGATCGGATGGAAGTCGTGACCCGAGACGGCGACGAGGCGTTCCTCCAGGCTGTCGGGCAGCCCGGCGAAGCCCAGGGTCAGGTCGGGACGCATCCGCCTGAGCGCCTGTGCGGTCGCCACCGCCGGCAGCACGTGGCCTGCGGTCCCGCCACCCACCAGCAGGATGTCCGTCGTCATGTCATCGCTCCGTCCCCTCGGCCGGGAGCCGCGCGACGTTGATGAGCAGTCCGAGCGCGACCATCGTCACGAGCAGCGACGACCCCCCGGCGGACACGAGGGGCAGCGTGACGCCGGTGATCGGCAGCAGTCCGATGACCGTGCCCACGTTCACGAACGCCTGACCGACCACCCATGCGGTGATGGCGAAGGCGAGCGTCCGGTCGTATCCCGGTGCGGCCGTGAACGCGGTGTGCAGCCCCAGCAGCAGCAGCGTCAGGAACAGGACGATCAGGCCGATCGCACCGACGAGACCGATCTCCTCGCCGATGATCGCGAACACGAAGTCGGTCTCGGGGTTGGGGACGAAGTTCCACTTGCCACGCGACGATCCGAGACCGAGGCCGAACACTCCGCCGCTGCCCAGGGCGACCCAGGACTGCACCAGCTGGAACCCTTCCGCCTGGGCGTACTCCTCGGCGTAGAGCCAGCCGCGGATGCGGGCGACGCGGTACGGCGCGGCGAGGACGAGCACCGCGACCGCCGCGACACCTGCGAGCAGGCCACCGAGCATCACCCGCAGCTTCAGTCCCTCCACGAACAGCAGCGCGGCCACGATCAACGCGAGCAGCACGGTCGTCCCGAGGTCGGGCTGGAGCATGACGAGCACCGCGAGCACGACGAGTGCAGGGACCGCTGGGATGAGCAGATGCTCGGTGCGGTGCAACGATCCGTCCGCAGGACGCTTGCGCTCCAGCACGTCAGCGAGCCACAGCAGCAGCGCGAGCTTCGCGATCTCCGAGGGCTGGAAGACGAAGCCACCGACGCCGAGCCAGCGGGTCGCGCCGAACCGCGTCTCCCCGACCCCTGGGACGATGACGAGCACGAGCAGCCCGAGTGCGACGAACATCAGCGGCCAGGACAGCGTCCGAAGGTGCTGGCGCGGGAAGCGCGTCGCGATCGCGAACGCTGGGACCGCGATCGCCGTCCACAGTGCCTGGCGACGGAACGTTCCGAAGGCGTCACCATCCTGCGCGGCGTCGACGATCGAGGCGGAGAAGGACATGAGCAGCCCGAGCAGCAGGAGCAGCACGGTGATCACGGTCAGGGCGATCGCCCCGGGCGGCCACCTCGTGTGCGCGGTCGTGGCTCGTGCGTCGGCGCGGGTCCGGGCGCTCACAGCAGCTCCACCCGGGTGAGGAACTCGGCGTAGAACAGGCCGAGCCCCAGCGCGACCCCGATCCCGGCGAGGATCCAGAAGCGCACGATGATCGTGGCCTCCTGCCAGCCGAGCAGCTCGAAGTGGTGGTGGAACGGCGCCATGCGGAAGACGCGTCGACCGGTCGCACGGAAGACGGCGACCTGGATGACCACCGAGAGCGTCTCGAGGACGAACAGTCCTCCGAGCACCGCGAGCAGGAGCTGCGTGTTCGTCGCGACGGCGACCGCCGCGAGCAGACCCCCCAGCGCGAGCGAGCCGGTGTCCCCCATGAAGATGCGTGCCGGCGGCGCGTTATGCCACAGGAAGCCCGCGGCCGCCGCTGTGACCGCGGCGGTGAGGACGGCGACGTCGAGCGCCGCGAGCGCCCCGATGGGGTACTCGGAGCTGTTGCGGAACTGCCAGAACGCGATCAGCGTGAAGGCGCCGAACACCAGCGCCGACGAGCCGGCCGCAAGGCCATCGAGTCCGTCGGTCAGGTTCACGGCGTTGGACGCACCGACGATGAGCAGGAAGATCCAGAGCGTGAACATGCCCTGGCTGACGGGGAACTCGATGGTCCCCATCACGGAGATGCTGCGTGACATCCCGGCCCAGTTCGGACCCAGCCACGCGAACGCGACGGCGATGAGCGCCTGTCCGCCGAACTTCGTCGTCTTGTTCAGTCCGAGGCTGCGTCGCCGGCGCAGCTTGATCAGGTCGTCGGCGAAGCCCACCAGCGACATCGCGACGAAGGTCGCGAGCAGCAGGATCCCGGTCGCGGTCCAGGTCGGGCGGCCCACCTGCGCGATGACGTAGGCGACGAGCGTCGCGAGCACGATCGCTGCCCCACCCATCGTGGGGGTGCCTGCCTTCGTCAGGTGATGGCTCGACGGGCCCTCCTCGCGGATGGGTTGGCCGAAGCCGCGCCGACGGAAGTAGGCGATGATCAGCGGCGTCCCCACGAGCGACAGCAGCATCGCGACGGTGGCTGCCAGCAGGATCGCGATCATGCGGCGACCCCTCCTTCGAGCGCTGCGATCACCGCTGCAGCGGCCCGGTCGAGGGTCGCGACCCGCGAGGCCTTGAAGAGCACGACGTCACCCGCGACGAGCTCGCCGAGCACGAGGCTCGCGGCCTCGGCGTGATCGGCGACGGTCCGGACACGTCCGCGACCGCCGACGCTCGCTGCGCCCTCGACGATCCCGCGCGCCGCGTCCCCGACGACGACGAGCTCGTCGACGACGTCAGCGGCGGCGCGACCGACCGCTCGGTGCTGCTCGGACGACCCCGCACCGAGCTCTGCCATGACCCCGAGGACCGCCCAACGGCGTCCCGCGCACGGCAGCGCCTGCAGCGTCGTCAGCGCACCGAGCACGGTCGGAGGGCTCGCGTTGTAGGCGTCATCGAGCACGGTCACCCCGCCCACCTCCACCAGCACCGACCGCGAGGGGCTCGTCGCCGCCGAGGCGATGCCGTCAGCGGCGGCCTCCAGCGCGACACCCTCGTGGCCCGCGACAGCGAGCGCGAGCAGACCGTTCACGAGGTGATGCGGGCCGGGCACGGGGAGCGCGAGCGGCACCTCGCCCCACGGCGTGTGCACCAGTGCGCGGGCCCTTCCCTGCTCGTCGTGCGAGACGTCGCGCGCCCGAAGGTCGGCGGGCGCACCCGAGGCGCTCACCGTCAGCACCGATGGGGCGAGCGACGCCATGGCGCTGACCCGCGGGTCGTCCGCGTTGAGCACGGCCATGCCGCCGCCACCGAGCGCGGCGACGAGCCGGGACTTCTCCGCCGCGACACCGTCCTCGTCACCGAACGTCTCGAGGTGGACCGGTCCCACCGCCGTCACGACCGACACGTCCGGTGCCAGCAGACGTCCGATGGTCGAGAGGTCGCCGGCGCTGCGTGCACCCGCCTCGGCGACCAGGACCTCCGTGCCCGCGGTGACCGACAGCATGGTGAGCGGCACGCCGAGCTCGTTGTTGAACGATGCATGCGAGGCGGTGACGGCGCGCTGTGCTGCGAGCGCGGCCGCGGAGAGGTCCTTGACCGTCGTCTTCCCGTACGAGCCGGTGATCGCGACGACACGGCAGCCGACGGTGTCCACCACGTGTCGTCCGATGCGTCCGAGCGTCGCCCAGGCGTCGTCGACGACGAGCTGGGTCAGCGCCGCGCCGTCGATCTGGCGCTCGACGACCGCAGCGATCGCGCCGGCGCGCACCGCGGTGGTGACATGGTCATGGCCGTCCGCCCGGTCCGTGCGCAGCGCGAAGAACAGCGCTGGCCCAGGCGCGGCGATCCGGCTGTCGGTCATCACGTGCTCGATCCGGTCCCCGTGCGTCCCGGGCACGACGCGGGCGCCGAGCAGCGCAGCGAGCGTGGCGATGTCGAGGGGGATCATGCACGTGCCTCTTCAGCAAGCGCGCGCCGCACCAGGTCGCGGTCGTCGAGCGCGAGGTGCTCGCCGGCGACCTCCTGGTGCGACTCGTGGCCGCGGCCGAGGATGAGCACCACGTCCCCCGCCGATGCAGCGCCGATCGCCTGCGCCACGGCGCTCGCACGGTCCGCGACCTCCGCGACGCTGGCCGTCCCTGTGCGGGCACCCTCGAGCACGCTCCTGCGGATCGCTGCCGGCTCCTCGCTGCGCGGGTTGTCATCGGTGACGATGACGACATCAGCGGCGCCCGCGGCCACGCCCATCGGCGCGCGCTTGTCGCGGTCGCGGTCGCCCCCCGCGCCGATCACGACATGGAGCCGACCACCGTCCAGGGTCAGCCCGCGCCCGACGACGACGGCGCCAGCGACGGCGTCGGGAGTGTGCGCGTAGTCGACGAGGACGAGCGGGCGTCCGTCGCCCCCGAACGGCTCGAGTCGACCCGGCGGGGCAGCGACATCGGCGACGCCACGGGCGACGATGTCCGGATCGAGTCCGGCTCGCACGGCCGTCACGACGGCGACGAGCACGTTGTCGAGGTTGTGCGTCCCGCGCATGACCGTGCGCACCGGCAGGTCGGTCCCGTCGATACGCAGCACCGCACGGGAACCGTCCCGCTCCACGCGCCGGTCGAGCACCGCGACGTCCGCGTCAGGCGCGACGCCGAGCGTCGTCAATGGGATGCGCGCGAGCGCGACGAGGTCCCGCGCACCGGGCGCGTCGAGCAGCACGACACCGTGGCGCGCGAGCTCTGGCGTGAACAGCCGTGCCTTCGCGGCCAGGTAGCGCTCCATGTCGCCGTGCCAGTCGAGATGATCGCGAGTGAGGTTGGTGAAGGCGACGACGTCGAACGTGATGCCATCGACCCGGCGCAGGTCGAGACCATGGGACGAGACCTCCATCGCGATCGCGTCGGCGCCACGGCTGTGCATCGAACGCAGCATCCGTTGCAGATCGGTCGCCTCGGGAGTCGTCCGGACGCCCGGCTCACCCCGTCCATGCAGGCGTGCACCGAGCGTGCCGATCCTTCCGCTGCCCAGGCCCGCAGCCGCGATCGCGGCCTCGAGGAGGAACGTCACCGTCGTCTTCCCGTTGGTCCCCGTGACCCCGAGCATGCGCAGTGCCCGGGCCGGTTCCCCATGGATGAACGCAGCCGCTGGCCCCATCGCTGCGCGGACCGACGCGACGACGAGCTGCGGAACATCGAGCTCGAGCCGCTGCTCGACGAGCAGCGCGGCCGCGCCGTCGGCCACCGCGCGAGCCGCATGGTCATGCCCGTCGTGCCGCTGACCGCGGACCGCGCAGAACAACGCACCAGGCCGCACCGTCGCACTGTCGTGCACGGCGTCATCGAGCAGCGCATCACCGCCGTGCAGCACCGAACCGGCGAGCTGCTCGGCGAGATGGGTCAGATGCGCGGACACGGGGCTCCTCGCACGATCGGGGGACCGTGGGTCCACGGTGCTGCCGCGCCTCGAGCCTAACGGTGGGGCCGTCCCGGCTCCCGGACGTCCGACCACGTCCGCGGTGCGCACCTCAGTCCGCCGGACCGGCAGGCTCGGTGGACTCCTCGAGCGCGCGCGTGGACTCCGCGAGCGCGCGCTCGGCACGCTCGGCGGACTCACGCCGGGTCTGCTCGACGAGCTCGCCGAGCTCACGCCCAGCACTGTCGGGGACGATGCGGCGCGCCAGCAGGCTCGCGTGCATCACCTCAGCGAACGCCGGCGCGGCCACCAGGCCGCCGTAGTAGTCGCCGCGCGGCCCGTCGATCATGACCGCGACGACGATGCGTGGATCGTCAAGCGGGGCGACGCCCACGAACGAGCTCACGTAGCGGTCCGAGTAGCCACCGCCACCCTCGAGCGCCTTGATCGCCGTCCCGGACTTCCCACCGACGCGGTAGCCAGCGATGCGTGCCCGCGTCCCGCTCGCGCCCTCGCCGTCGACGGCGGCTTCGAGCATCGTCATCACCTGCGCGGCCGTCGTCGTCGAGATCACGCGACGTGCGGTGGGCGCGGTGGCGGGCTCGAGCAGTCCGTCGTTGCCGACGGTGCCTCGCACCAGGACCGGGTCCACCATGACCCCACGGTTCGCGATCCCGGCGTACGCGGACGCGATCTGCAGCAGCGTGGAGGAGGTGCCGTAGCCGATGGCGACCGTGGGCAGGGTCGTCGCCCACCACTGTTGGGGCGAGGGCACGTGCCCCCCGACCTCGCCGGGGAAACGGAGGCCCGTCGGTGATCCGTAGCCGAACGTGATGAGCTGCTCGCGCAGCGCGTCGGCTCCGGTGCGCTGCGCGATCAGGATCGTCCCCACGTTGCTCGACCGTGCGAGGATGTCGCCCGCGGTCCACTGCTCGATGCCGTGCTTGCTGACGTCGCTGAACGTGTTCCCAGCGATCGTGGCGCGGTCGGGCACCTCGAAGACGGTCTCAGGGGTGATCGCGCCGGACTCGAGCGCCGCCGCGATGGACAGCGTCTTCTGGATGGAACCGGGCTCGAACAGGTCCGTCACCGCACGGTTGCGCCAGAACGACTGCTCCTCGGCGCGTAGCACGGAGGGGTCGAAGGTCGGGGCCGAGGCCATCCCGAGGATCTCGCCGGACCCGACCTCGAGCACGACGATGGTCGCACCGTCCGCATCGTGCCGTTCGATCATCTCCGCAGCGACGCGCTCGGCGGCGAACTGGATGTCGCGGTCGATGGTGAGCACGAGGTCACGGCCGGGGATCGCGGGCGCGACCTCCCGCAGCCCCGAGGCGATGGAGAGTCCGCCGAGGGCGCGCTCGAAGTGCAGCGTGCCCGGGGTGCCGCGCAGCAGGTCGTCATGCCGGGCCTCGAGGCCCTGCAGCGCGTCGCCGTCGATACCGGTGAAGCCGATGACCTGTGCGGCGAGTCCACCGCTCGGGTAGACCCTGCTCGGCTCGGTCAGCATGCCGATGCCGGGCAGGCGCAGGGCCATGATCTCCTCGCCCAGCCGCAGGTCGATCTGCCGCGCGAGGTAGACGAAGTGGGCGTCACGGCGCAGACGATCCTCGACCCACGTGACGTCGAGGTCGAGCATCGGGGCGATGGTGCGCGCCACGCGGTGGGCGTCGGCCGCGGCCGGGACGTCCTGTCCGTCGGGCCGCACGCCGGGCACGAAGCTGCGCGGATCCGCATAGAGGGTGGCGCTCAGGACGGACGTCGCGAGCACGTCGCCCTCGCGGTCGTAGATGCGACCCCGGCTCGCCGGGAGCTCGATCGTGCGTGCGCGCTGCCGGACGCCACGCTCGGCGTACTCCTCGGCGCTGAGCACCTGGATGTTGACGAGCTGCGCCACCGCCAGGCCGAAGACCAGCAGGAAGACGGCGAACGTGGCGCGGATGCGTCGTCGGGACAGGCGCGCGGAGTCGTCGAGACGCCAGCGACCCACCGTCAGCGCCCCTGCGTCAGGACGGGCTTGAGCGGGTCGTTGAGCACGACCTCATCAGGGTCGGAGCGCATGCCGCCATCCGCATCGATGCCCCGGCTGAGCAGGAGATGGCGAGCGGCGGACGACGGCACGAGGCCGAGCTCGAGCGCGAGGGCCCGGATGCGACCCGGGTCCTCCTTCGCGGCGACCGCAGCGACGAGTTCCGCGTACGTGCGCTCCGCCTGCGCGACCTGGAGCTCGAGCGCGCGCGCCTCGACCGACGCGTTGGCCGCCATGGCGGTCAGCCCCACGATGCCGAAGACCGCGGCGACGATGGTCACCGCGGTGGCGAGGACGAGAGCGAGCGTCCGCCGGCCGCTGGCGACCTCGGCCACCTCGGGGGCCACGATGGCGCTCGGAGCTTCCACGACACGCAGGCGCCGGGGCTGCTGCAGGGCGACGGCGCTCATGCGACACCTGCCAGGCGCCGCACGGCCCGCAGGCGGACCGATCCCGACCGCGGGTTCCGCGCGCGTTCCGCGTCATCCGGCCCCATCGGCCGCCGGACGACGTGCGCGACGCGTGGGGTGCGTCCGCACGCACAGACGGCGAGGCGGGGCGGACACACGCAGCCGGTCGCGGCCTCCGCGAACGCGCGCTTGACGATGCGGTCCTCGAGGCTGTGGTAACTCATCACGACGAGGACGCCGTCGTGGGAGAGCCGGTCGATGGCCACGGGCAGCGTCGACTCGAGGGACCGCAGCTCCTCGTTCACCGCGATGCGCAGCGCCTGGAACGTGCGGGTCGCCGGATGGCCACCGGTGCGGCGCGTCGCGGCCGGGATCGCGTCACGCACGATCTCCGCCAGACGGACGGTGCCCGTGATGGGCCGTGCGGCGACGATGGCGTCCGCGATGCGGTGCGCGAACCGTTCCTCACCGTAACGACGGATCACGTCGGCGAGGGCCTTCGGCTCGAGCTCGTTGACCAGGTCGCCGGCAGTGCTCCCCTGCGACGCGTCCATGCGCATGTCGAGCGGTCCGTCCTGGCGATAGCTGAAGCCGCGCTCGGGACGGTCGAGGTGCATTGACGACACCCCGAGGTCCATCAGCACGCCCGCGACGCTGTCGATGCCCTCATCGTCGAGCACGCGTGCCAGGTCGTCGGCGCGCGCGTGGACGAGGCGGATGCGCACGCGAGGGTCGTCGATCTCATGCTGGAGCCGTCGGCGGGCGAGGGCGAGGGCGGACTCGTCGCGGTCGATGCCCAGCAGGTCCGCACTGCCCCACAGCTGCAGCCGTCGGGCCACCACAGCGGCCGCATGCCCCCCAGCACCGAGCGTGACGTCGACGACGACGCCGTCGGGGCGCTCGAGCAGTTCGGTCACGGCCTCGACGAGCACGGGCACGTGCGGCGCGGTCGCGCTCACGAGAGCCCCCCGTCGAGCGTCGCGAAGGTCTCCTCGGCGCGCTCGCGGTACTGCTCCCAGGTGGCCCGGTCCCAGATCTCGAGCTTCTCGTCGGCACCGTTCACGGTCAGGTCACGGTCCAGTCCGGCGTACTCGCGCAGACGCGGCGGGATCGTGACACGTCCCTGCGCGTCCGGCTTCTCCTCGTGCGCCCCGGCGAGGAACACCCGCAGGTAGGTGCGTGCACGCTGGTCGGTCCGCGGCAGCGCCCGGAGTTCCTCGACGCGGCGCTCGAAACCGGTCAGCGGGAAGACGTCGATGCACCGGTCCTGCGACGGGGTCAGCACCAGGCCGCTCGCGAGCCGCTCGCGGAAGCGCGCCGGGAGGATCACGCGGCCCTTGCCGTCGAGGGTGTGCAGGTGCTCACCGAGGAACATCGCGCACCCCCCTCCCGGCATCCCATGCGGACCGGCGTCGCACCCGCACCCGGTGGTGCCGGACCGTCCGGCGACCGAGTGGGAGCGTACTCCACTTCGCTCCACTCTATGGGCAAGCGGCTCCACAGGTCAAGCCCATCCCAGCATCGACAGCAGAAGGATGGCCTGAAATGGCCAGAATCGGGCTCTGAGAGCGTGGAGCGATGTGGTGCGAACTTCGGGCCGCGCAGCGTCAACGGCCCATCAGGGTGCGCAACGACGGACGCTGGACCGTCCGGATCGGCCTCGACGGCGCTGTGCTCGACCCTGCGTGGCGCCGGGCGGCACGCTGGGGAGCGAGGTGGAGGACGCCTAGCGGACGTCCGGCGGCGTGCCGTGCTGGAGCACCCGGTTGCGGTCGTTGATCGCCCCGACCCCCACGATGATCGCGGTGAGCAGCAGCGCCATCCCGAGGATGCCGTAGATCAGGTCGAAGGTCAGCGCCAGCACACCGAGCAGCCCGAACACGCCGAGCGCGACCGCCGAGCGCAACCGCACGTCCGGGGACCAGGCCGTGAGACGCCGCTTCCACCGTGCCCCGAAGCGCGGATCGTCCTCGACGAGCTGGCGCTCGATCTCGGCGAACATGCGCTGCTCGTGCTCGGAGAGCGGCATCCTGACGGTCCTTTCCTGCGGTCCTCCACTGTACCGACGGTTCGGATCCGTGCCGGCCGTGGACCGTCCGCGACGCGTGCCGCGGCGGCTCAGCGGCCGCCGAAACGCGGTGTCCGGTCCTGCGCAGCGGCCGTCACGGCCTCGCTCACGTCCCCGCCGGCGAGCATCCGCAGCTGCAGCCGGCCCTCGGCGGCGAGCGCTCCATCCCGGGACGCACCGGAGGCCTCACGCACCAGCCGCGGCAGATGCTGCAGGACCTGCGGACCGTCGGCCCAGCGCACGGCGAGCTCATGGCCCGCCGCGAGCGCATCATCCCCGGCGAGCCGGACCTCGGCGAGCCCGATCGCGATGGCCTCATCCGCATCGACCCGACGAGCCGAGAGCATGAGCTCGGTCGCCCGTCCCTGGCCGACGAGTCGCGGCAGGCGCCAGCTCGCCCCGAGGTCGGGCACGAGCCCCCAGCGCGGCTCCATCACGGCGAGGCTCGCACGCTCCGTCACGCCGCGGACGTGGCAGGCGATCGCCAGCTGCAGACCCGCCCCGAGGCAGACCCCGTCGATCGCGGCGAGGACCGGCACGTCGAGCTCCTCGAACGCCGTGAACACGGCCTGCACCCGTGCGACGTCGTCGAGCGTGAGCGGCGTCATGGTCAGCGCGGCGAGGTCCGCGAGGTCGAGGCCGGCGGACAGATGCTGCCCCCTGCCTGCGACGACGACAGCACCGATGGCGCCCGAGCCGACGAGCTCCGCGGCCGAGCGCGCATGCTCGACCAGACCGTCGAGCACCGCTCGGTCCATCGCGTTGCGCTTCGCGGGTCGCTCGATCACGACGTGTGCGACCCGCTCGACGATGGTCATGCTCGTGACCGCGACGTCGACCCCGTTGCTCATCGTCATCCCCCCGCTCCTCGGCGCGCTCCCACCAGGCGCACCCACCCGGCACGGCCGCTGGGCGCGCCCACCGGGCGCACCGACCCGCGCTGCTGCTGCAGCCTACGAGTGGCGCGCACCGTTACGCTGCGCCCACCACGGCACCACTCACCACTCGCCACTCACCACCGCTGCTCCCCGCCGGCACGATGGAGTCCTTCAGTGATCGATCGCGAATGGGTCACGCTCGTCGACCCCCAGGACGACCATCGTCGTTACACGTTCGATGTGTCGTTCCTCCTCTCGGACTACACGTGCATCTTCGGACGTGGCTGCAAGGGCATCACCGGGCAGCCGGTCCTCGGTTGCTGCGCCCACGGCGCGTACCTGAACGAGGACGATGATGGGGCGGAGCTCGAGCGCATCGTCCGCGAGGATCTCGACGCCGAGACGATGCAGTTCCACCGCAGCGCGCTTCGTAAGGGCGTGCTGGAGCGCGACGACGAGGACGAGGTCCACACCCGTGTCGTCGAGGGCGGCTGCATCTTCGCCAACCGTGAAGGCTTCGCCGCCGGCGAGGGCTGCGCCCTGCACCACCTGGCGGTACGCCGTGGTGAGGACCCGATGACGTACAAGCCGACGGTGTGCTGGCAGGTCCCGCTGCACCGCACCATCGACGAGAAGGTCGGCAACGACGGCCGCACCGTCGAGGTGCACTCGATCGCCGCCTTCGAGCGTGGCGACTGGGGCGAGGGCGGCGCGGACTTCCGCTGGTGGTGCTTCGACGACGAGACCGCGTTCATCTCCGACCGTCCGCTCTACCGCACGATGGAGCGCGAGCTGCGCACCATGGTGGGCGACGAGGTCTACGGCGAGCTCGCCGGCTACCTCGACCAGCGTGTCGACGCTGCGCCGCGCATCGGCTTCCTACCCATCGTCTGAACCGCTGACGCCGGAGGCGCTGCTGTCAGCGTCGCTGTGCGACGCGGCCTCCGGATGCTCCTCATCGTCGAGGAGCGAGGCGAACGACACCGACGGGGCCCCGTAGCGCGCGACGATCGCGTCCGCCGCCCGGTCGAGCGCCTCCCAGCGTTCCCCGGGGACGTGGCCGTCGGCCTCCGTCGCCTCGCCCTCGTCGTCGAGCAGCGCGAGCTGGGTGACGGCATCGGGCGTGCCGAGCCCGCTCAGCCGGAAGCCGACCAGCCGTACCCGTGACCGTTCGAGGCGGAGCGAGCGCAGCAGCGCCTGCCCCGTCGCGACCAGCTCGTGCGTCCGGTCGGTCGGCCGCGGGAGCGTCTGCGACCGGGTCATGTCCCGATGGTCGGCGAGCCTGACCTTCACCGTCACCGTGCGTGCCGCGAGGCCCTGCGCACGGAGCCGTCGCGTCACATCCGTCGCGAGCCGCTGCAGGCGGCGCTCGAGCACGACCGGATCGTCGACGTCCTCATCGAACGTCGTCTCCGCCGACACCGAACGGGCCTCCTGCGCCGGCTCGACACCGCGCGGATCGATGCCATGGGCGAGCGCATGGAGCTGCCCCCCGAGCGACTCCCCCACCACCCGACGCAGCAGCCGGACATCGGTGTCCGCGACGTCACCGATGGTCGTGAGGCCGTGCTCGACGAGGCGCTCGGTGGTGCGCGGACCCGCGCCCCACAGCAGCTGCACGGGCAGCGGCCGCAGGCGCGTGGTGACCTCGGCCGCCGGCCAGTGCAGCAGCCCGTCGGGCTTCGCGAGGCCCGACAGCAGCTTCGCGATCGACTTCGTCGGCCCGACCCCGACCGAGCACGGCAGCCCGAGCTCGGAGCGGACGCGGATGCGGATCGCCGCGCCGATCGCCGGCGGATCCCCGAAGAGCTGCACCGCGCCACCGACGTCGAGGAACGCCTCGTCGAGCGACAGCGGCTCCACGAGTGGCGTCACGTCACGCAGCACGGCCATCAGCTGGCCGGAGACCTCGCGGTAGCGCGCGAAGCGGGGCGGCACCACGATCAGGCCAGGACAGAGACGACGTGCGCGGACCATCGGCATCGCGCTGCGCACCCCGAACGCTCGCGCCTCGTAGGACGCCGCAGCGACGACGCCACGTCCCGACGGCGAGCCGACCGCGACGGGCGCACCGGTGAGCGCAGGATCGTCGAGCTGCTCGACGGAGGCGTAGAAGGCGTCCATGTCGACGTGCAGGATCGGCTCGGGATGCGACGTTCGGGTCGGTCCGCTCACCGGGCACTCCTCCCCGATCGGTCACGCGCGCCCGACCCGTCCCGTGCCGCGACCGCCTCATGCGGCGCCGGCGTGCCGCGCTCCTGCAGCGCCTGCGACAGCACACCATCCTGCCATGCCCGCCACAGCCGGGTCAGGTCCCACGCCCGCCGCCCGATCAGCGTCGCACCCCGCTGGCCGCGACGCGACACCACCCCCTCGGCGACCACCAGCTCCGAGGCGCGCACGACCCACGCACAGTCCGGCAGCGCCCGTGTGAAGAACGTGACCTGCACCTGCCCGGCCCGGTCGTCCAGGGTGAGGAACAGCACCCGGTCGCCGGAACGTTGCGGGGGTGACTGCAGCGCGACCCGCACACCTGCCACGCGCACCCGCTGGCCCGCGGGCAGGCCACGGAAGGTCGTGGCGTCGACCACCCCGAGCTCGTGCAGCAGCGGCGTGTAGAAGCTCATCACGTGCGCGGTGAGGTCCACCCCGGTCGCGCGCAGCTCCCCGCGGACCCGCGCGGCCCGCGACTCCAGCGGGAGCCCGCTCGGCGCGACGGCGAGCTCGAGCGCCAGCGTGCCCTGCGTCGGCGCGGCGGCGCCACCCTCCGACGACGCGCGGCGCTGCCCACGGGGCGACCGGCGGCCACGCAGCGACCAGGCCTCCTCCACGCGCAGGCGCAGCTCGCGCCGATCGTTCGGACCACCCGGCTGACCGACTCCGGCGAGCCGGTCGAGCGCTCCCGCCGCAGCCAGCGCGAGCACCGCGTCGCGCCCGACGCCCGCGCGGTCACGCAGCTCGATCACGCGCATGAACGGGCGCAGCGCGAGGATCCGGTCGACCTCCGCATGACCGAGCTCGGCGACACCCGAGAGCCCAAGCCGCACCGCCCAGCGTCGCCCGTCACCACGCCGTCCCGCATCACGACCGGTCGGCGGCAGCGGATCCGGCTCCCCGACCGGCCACGACCAACCGGCGGGCAGCAGCGGCACCGGGTCACGGTCCTGCTCCGCGGCCGAGCGTGCCGCGGTCAGTCCGAGCAGTGGATCGGACGTCGCAGCGTCGACGACCGTGACGTCCGCGTCACGACCCGAGCGCAGCACGTCGGGTCCGAGGACCGGCACGCCGAACAGGCGGCACTCCTCGACGAGCATGCGGCGCGGATACATGCCGGGGTCGTGGGTGATGAGTCCCGCCATGAACTCGGGGAACAGGTGCGCCTTGAGGAACGCCGAGCGTTCGGTGGGCACCGCGAACGCGGCCGCATGCGCCTTGCAGAACCCGAACGCGGCGAACGAGGCGACGTCCTCGAACACGGCGTCGACGGCGTCGCGATCCAGGCCACGCTCGCGCGCACGTTCCTGCACCAGCCGCCGCACGATGCGCTGCCCGTCCGCGTCACCGAGCCGGCGCCGCAGCAGGTCCGCCTCCGACGCGTCACACCCGGTCAGCGCCGAGAGCACCCCCATGACCTGCTCGTGGTAGACGATCACGCCGAACGTCTCGGCGAGCACCGGCTCGAGCTCGGGCAGCGCGTAGCGGACCTCCTCCTCGCCGTGCCGGCGCGCCACGTACGGGGTGATCATGTCGGCGCGCATCGGTCCGGGACGGAACAGCGAGATCTCCGCGACCAGGTCACCGAAGCGTGACGGCTGCAGCCGCCCGAGCAGCTCGCGCTGACCGGGTGACTCGATCTGGAACATGCCGACGGAGTGGGTCGAGCGGATCAGCGCATAGGTCGCCGGGTCGTCGTGGGCGACCATGCCGAGCGCGAAGCTCCCGCCGGTCCAGCCCGGGACGTCCGCCTCGTCCGCGCCCCGGGTCGGCTCGCGCGGGACCGCATCCTCGCGCGCGATCCCGTTGACGAGGTCGAGGCAGTGGCGCATCGCGGAGAGCATGCGCACCCCGAGCACGTCGAGCTTGAGCAGACCGAGCGCGGCGACGTCGTCCTTGTCGAACTGGCTGACCGGGTAGCCGTGCGCACTGCGCTGCACGGGCGTGAGGTCGAGCAGCGCCGCATCACCCAGCAGGATCCCGCACGGATGCATCGCGAGATGACGCGGCATCCCGTCGACGCGCGCGACGAGCTCGAGCAGCGTCCCGAGCCGGCCGGCATCGAGACGGCTCCCGGCGAGCTCCGGCAGCCGCTCGAGCGCGCGCCCGACGTCGCGCGCACGCAGGTGCGGCAACTGCCGCGCGACGTGGTCGATCTCCTCGGGCGGCAGGCCGAGCGCCGCACCGACACCGCGCACGGCCGAGCGCGCCTGGAGGGTCTCGAACATCCCGACGGTCGCCACGCGGTGCTCGCCGTAGCGGGCGATGACGAGGTCGTAGACCTCCTCGCGCCGGTGCGACTCGACGTCGAGGTCGATGTCGGGCAGCTCGTCGCGGTAGGGGTTCATGAAGCGCTCGAAGGCGAGCCCGTTCGCGACCGGATCGACGTCGCTGATCCCGAGCGCGAAGCACACGAGCGAGCCGGCGGCCGAGCCGCGGCAGGCGACGAGGATCCCGGCGGCGTGCACGTCGGTGACGACGTCGGCGACCGCGAGGAACAGGTCGTGCACGCCCGCATCATCGATGGCGGCCAGCTCCCGGTCGAGACGCGCCTGCACCTCCTCCGCCGGGTCGCCGAGCCGGCGCACGAGTCCGGCCCGGCTGCGAGCGGCGAGTGCGGCCGCCGCCTGCGCGACGCTGCGCCCGGTCAGCCGCGGAGCACGCACCTCGCCGAGGACGAACGGTGCACTGCAGCGCTCAGCGAGGTCCGCAGCCGCAGCGAGCAGATCGGGGCGCTCATGGAACCGGCGCGCCTGCTCGGCAGGGTCGGTGAACCAGGCTGCGGACGTGGTCCTGCCGAGGTTGCGCGTCCCCAGCGGCACGCCCAGCCGCATGCAGCGCAGCACGTCAGCGACGACGACGTCCTCGGGCCGCTCGTGGCGGACGTCGTTGACGGCGACGGCGCTGATCCCGCTGCGGCGCGCGAGCTCGAGCGTGCGAGCGATGCGGACGTCGTCGCCCGGCTCGTCGGGATCGGGACGACCGTGGACGCGACGGCCACCGGGCGCGACGCGATGGTCGCGCACCCCGAGCACCGTGCCCTCGGTGCCGAAGCGCTCGCGCCAGCGTTCGAGCTCGGCCGCCGCCGCATCGCGCGCGCCGCGTGCGAGCAGCCGGCCGACGGGCGAGTCGACGCCGAGCAGCGCGATGACGTGCCCGGTCGCGACACCGTCCAGTCCGTCCGCGTCGAGCAGCGGCGCGCCGCGCCCGTCCGGGCCATGCGCATGGGCGCGTGAGACCGCGCGGCACAGCGCCGCATACCCGTCCGGTCCTCGGGCGATCAGGGTGACGCGCGGCGCCTCGGACACGCGATCGGACCGCGGGTCGACGGCGAGTGCGAGGTCCACCCCCACGATCGGGACGACTCCGGCATCCGCAGCGGCACGCACGAAGCGGACCGCTCCCGAGAGCCCGTCACGGTCGGTGAGCGCGACGTGCGACATGCCCGCCTCAGCGGCCGCCGTCGCGAGCCGCTCCGGCGCGATCGTCGCGTCACGCAGGGAGAAGGTCGAGCCGGCGCGCAGGTGGGCGAACCGCGTGGACCCTGCAGCGGCGCCCATCAGTCCCAGACGCGGTCGAGGCGCCAGCCGGTCCCGCGCCGCACGAGCTCGTGGATGCCCCGACCCCCGTCGGTGGCGACCTCGACACGCCAGAGGTCGGTGCGCTCGACCTCGAGGACCGCACCTCCCGAACGGTGCCACCAGCCGGCGTCCTCATGCCAGTGACCGAGCACCTGCAGGACCTGATGCCGGCGACCGCGCCAGCAGAACGCGACGGGTGCGTCCCCGTCGACCTCGACCTCGTCGAGCACCTCCCGGTACCGCTTCATCCTGCCTCCGGACCGGGCATCGCATCGCGCGTCTCACCGCGCAGCGCACCGGACGTGAACGAGCACCCAATCGAACAGATGTTCGGATGCTACGCGTCCACTGGGACAGGCGTCAACGCGGGCCCGTACGGAGGCGTGCGGCGAGGTCCGCGGCCACCACGTCGAGGCTCGCTCCCCCCCTGACCGCCCCGTTCGCCCGGCCGAGCATGCCGGTCGAGAGCCCCCCGACCAGCGGCCGCAGCGCCGCCTCGAGTCCCGGCGTCTCGGAGAGCACCGTGCTGCGGACCACCGGAGCGGGGACGAACGCGGGGAAGAACCGCAGGTCGTCCGCCAGGGGCTTGAGCCCCGAGCGCCAGGCGAGCCCGTCGGTCGCGTGGCTGAGCCCCGCGATGCAGTCGCCAGCGAGCACGCCGAGCACCGCCTCCGCCGGATCGGCGGCGAGGAACGGACGGTCACGGCGCACGCTGTAGGCGCTGAGCAGGGCGGCCAGCCCATCGGGGCGACGGCCGAACTCGGTGTCGACGCACAGCGACAGCTCCGGTCGCTCGGAGAGCCGCAGCGACAGGTCGGACAGCGTGCGCAGGTCAGCGTCGATCCCCGGCGGTCCGGCCACGAAGAACGCGAACGTCGCGTTCACCGGTGGCTCCTCCACGCCCGCTCCGAACGCCGGCACGAGCCAGGTCAGCCCGCGCGCGCGGTCCGCCTCGGCGAGCACCTCGAGACCGGCGGCAGGGTCGGCCGGCGGATCGGCGCGACCCAGTCGCGTGAGCCACTCCTCCCCGCTGTAGGCGACCGCGAGCTCGACGTCACCGAGCTCGATGGCCTGCCGCACGCTGCGTCCGTCGGCGAGCACGACCGCCTCAGCAACGATGCCCGCGTCCTCGAGCAGCAGGACGATGGTGCGGGCCAGCAGCTGCGCCTCGCCCTCCGGACCGGTGGCGACGCGCAGCGCAGGCACAGGGACGTCCGCGTCGTCGGCGCAGGCGGCGAGCACCGGCGCGAGCAGCGCGACGCACGCCAGCGCCGCGATGGCATGGCGTCCACGGGCGTTCGGCGATCGGGTCACCCCCACAGGCTGCCATACCCTCGCCCGGACCGGACGCATGCACGGACCCGGAAGCACCGACCCGGAGGGACCATGCTCGACCCGAGTCCTCATCGATCGCATCGATCACGCCGTCCCACGCTGCGCACCCTGCGGACCATGGCGATCCCGGCCGTGCTCGCCGCCATGCTGCTCAGCTCCTGCGGGGCCGACGACGGTGCGGGTGACGCCGCGACGGACGGATCGACCGGACCGGAGATCACCCTCGCGATCGCCTCGGCGAGCTTCGACCTGACCGTCGGCGAGGACCGTCGCCTCATCCTCGCCGTGTTCACCGACCAGCGTGAGCGGGTCGCCGGCGGGACCATCACCGTCCGACTCGCCCATCTCGGCGACGAGCCCGGCGGCCAGGCCGCCCTCGGTGCGCCGCTGACCGCGACGTTCCTCCCGATCTCCGGACTCGACATCGCCGTGCCGGAGCGCGGACCTGCGGTCGTGGGCACCGACGTGCTCACCGGCGTCTACCGCCTCGACGTCGACCTCGACGCGGCCGGCTTCTGGGGCGCCTCGGTCACCGCCGAGCTCGTCGACGTCGGGACCGTGGAGGGCCGCACCGTGTTCCGGGTCCTCGAGGCCCCGGAGGCGGTCGCCGTCGGCGACCCGGCACCGCCCACGCCCAACCTCGTGCGCGAGGACATCGAGGCGGGTCTCGCACCGGCCTCCGCGCTCGACTCACGGCTCACGACAACCGACGACGACGACCGCGCCGAGGTGCTGCATCGCACGCGCGTCGACGACGCGATCGCTGCCGGACGCCCGGTCGTGATCGCCATCTCCACGCCCGTCTACTGCGTGAGCCTGGTCTGTGGCCCGCTCACGGAATATCTGCTCGACGTCGCGGCGCGGTTCGAGGACCGCGCCGACTTCGTCCACATCGAGGTCTGGGAGGACTTCGAGGCGCAGCGGCTCAACCCTGCGGCGGCCGTATGGATCCAGACGGACACGGGCGGCAACGAGCCGTGGGTCTTCCTCGTCGACGCCAGCGGGACCGTCGTCGCGCGCTGGGACAACGTGGTCGACCCGGTGGAGCTCGAGGCGGCGCTCAGCGCGCTCCCGGTGCTCGGCGACGCCTGAGCTGGGGCGGGACGAGCGTGACGTCCGCAGCGGCGAGCCGTTCCCCGCGCGAACCCGCGCGCAGCGCCGCACCGACCGCGGCACCGCCGACGACGAGCACCTCGACGAGCAGCGCGAGCAGGACCGCCACGCCGGCGAGTCCGGCCAGCCCGCGCAGCGTCGGACCGTCGCCCAGCAGGCCACCGACGAGCCACGCCGCGAGTGTGGCCACGCTCAGGAACGCGAGCCAACGTCGGAGCCGACGACCGATGCGCGCGTGATCCACGAGGCCGCTCACGAGAGCCTCACAGTCCGGGGTCACCGAGGTCGAGACGGAGGCTGAGCAGCGCGCGCGTGATCTCCGCGGAGACCGCATCGATGTCGAGCGGCAGCTTCACGTCGTAGGACGGGAACAGCTCCATCTCGCCGGGCTCACCGGAGCTCGCGCGCCACTCGCGCTCCGCGAACACCTGACCGAGCGCGCAGGTCCAGGTCAGCACCACGTGGTCCTCATAGTCGTGGAGCATGAACGTGAGGACACGGTTGAACGGGAGGTCCCACCGCCGCCCACCCCGGCGCGACATCGAGCGCGCCCGGAACCCCAGCGCCTCGAGCTGGTCGTCGAAGGTGGGAGCGGTCGGATCGCTCACGACCACTGCGCCCGCTGGCGTGCGAGCGCAGCGTCGGACGCGTCCGCCGGCCACCCGACCAGAGAGATCTCGGAGAGGGCCACGCCGCGCATGCCGGTCCCTGCGAACACCCGGTCGACGCGGATCGTCACGCGCGTGGTCAGCTCGGGCGTGAGCAGCTCGATGACCTGAGCCTGTCGGCCGATGTCGAGCAGGTCGATGCGGTGGTCGCGGCCACCGTCGAAGCTGAGCAGGCCGCGCTGCAGGCGACCGCTGCGCTCGTAGTCGTCGGGCGAGAGGTGGTCCCCGTTGCGGATCTGGATGCGCGCGACCCAGGCCGGACGATCGAGCACGATCTGGATGACCTCGCCCGCATCATCTCCTTCGGTGGGGAGGCCGACCCACGCGGTGACGCCGTCCCCATCGATCAGGTTGAGTCCGGAGAGGTCCCGGTCGGGTGCGACGGCCGTGGTCGTGGTCGCGACGGTCCGCACGGCGAGGACGGCCGGGTCGGCCGGGTAGGCGGCACGCAGCAGCAGCGCCGGCTCCAGCCGCTCGGCCGGAGCGAACGGACCGAGTCCGAGCAGGACGAGGGGCGCGACCGCCGCGGTGACGACCAGGAGCGCACCGAGCACGAGGAGCAGGGCGCGCTCCCGCCGCTCCGAGCGAGTACGCCTCAGCCGCCGCGACGGGCGGGCACCGGAGGTCTCCACGGACAGTCCGGTGTCGAGGTCCGCGCCGCAGACGGCGCACAGCTCGCGTCGTGCGTCGTTGCCGCGACCGCAGGCACCGCAGCGTCGTTCGTCGGCACCGATGGGGGCGATGGGGGCGATGGGGGCGATGATCGAGCTCGCCCCTTCCACCGGTCCCATCAGTGCCCTCCGAGGTTCGTCGTCGAGGAGCCTAACGGCCGGCCGGACCAGCAGGCCGTCGCCCAGGCCCCTCCAGCATCGTGCTACGGTCCCGCCATGGACACCACGTATCGCTTCTTCTGGTCCGGGGACGGCTTCGGCCGCCCTCGGGGTCATGCCGGTGGAGCGCACTGACAGTGCACCGCAGCAGCAGAGGCCCCGGGGACGAACCCCGGGGCCTTCGACGTCGGGAGCAGTGACGTGACGAGAGAGGATGCGTCAATGGTTGTGGTCATGCGATCCACCGCGACGGACGGCGACATCGAGCGTGTCGTCGACGCGGTCACTGCTGTGGGGGGCGAGTGCTTCGTCTCCAAGGGCCGCAACCAGACCATCATCGGTCTGGTCGGCGACCTGACCCAGTTCGCTGAGCTCCCGCTGCACGCGTTCCCTCACGTCGAGGACGTGATCCGCGTCAGCCGCGCGTTCAAGCTCGTCAGCAACGATGCGCAGCCCCGTCCGTCGACCGTCGAGGTCGGACGCAGCCGCATCGGACGCGACTCGGTCACGATCATCGCCGGCCCGTGCGCGGTGGAGACGCCCGAGCAGACGCGGCTCGCCTGCGAGATGGCACGCGACGGTGGTGCGACGATCCTGCGGGGTGGCGCCTACAAGCCTCGCACCTCGCCCTACGCGTTCCAGGGACTCGGCGAGTCCGGACTCGACATCCTGCACGACGTCGCGCGCGACATCGGCCTGCCCTTCGTCACCGAGGTCGTCACGCCGGCCGACGTCGAGACCGTCGCCCGCAAGGCCGACATGCTCCAGGTCGGGACGCGGAACATGCAGAACTTCCAGCTCCTCAAGGAGGTCGGGCTCACCGGGAAGCCGGTGCTGCTCAAGCGCGGGATGACCGCGACCATCGAGGAGTGGGTCATGGCGGCCGAGTACATCGCGCACACCGGCAACCTGCAGATCGTGCTCTGCGAGCGCGGCGTCCGGACCTTCGAGCCGATGACCCGCAACACGCTCGACGTCTCCGCCGTCCCCGTCGTCCAGGCGCTGACCCACCTGCCCGTCATCATCGACCCCTCGCACTCGGGTGGGCGTCGCGACCTCGTGCTGCCGCTGATCCGCTCCGCGATCGCGGTCGGCGCCGATGGGGTCATCGTCGACGTGCACCCCGATCCGGAGCGCGCCCTGTGCGACGGCCCGCAGGCGCTGGTGCACGAGGACATCCCGAAACTGCGCGAGACGGTCGCCCGCTTCGCGGCGGCCGCGGACCGTGTCGTCGACTTCGAGCTCGGCGCAGGCTCGAGTCGCTCCCAGGGCTGGGGCCAGGGAGCCTGACTCCGTCGGACCACCGCCCGACGACGCGGTGGCGCAATGCGCAATGGACGCGGCGGTCTCAGCCGAAGAACACCTCGCCCACGCGGTAGAGGGACTCCGGCACACGCTTGAGCTCGCGCGTCGCGTCCTCGAGCGATACGCGCACGGCCTGGAAGCGCTGCACCGCAGCCATCGTGCCCCACGCGCCGTCGAGCGCCGCCTCGACGGCGGCCACCCCCATCTGGCTCGCGATGATGCGGTCGACCGGCGACGGTCCCCCACCACGCTGGACGTGTCCGAGGATCGTGACGCGCGCGTCGAACCCGGTCCGCTCCTCGAGCGCATGCGCGATCGTGTGGCCGATCCCACCCAGACGTGGGCGTCCGAACTCGTCGATGGGTGACTCGGGCAGCTCGAGCGTGCCGGGCACCGGCTCGGCACCCTCGGCGACGACGACGACGGAGAAGTCCCGACCGGTCCCGGCGCGGTGCCGCAGGTGACGCGCGACCCCGTCGATGTCGAAGGGCACCTCAGGGATGAGGATCGCGTCCGCCCCGCCGGCGATCCCGGCGTACGTGGCGATCCAGCCCGCATGCCGGCCCATGACCTCGAGCACCATCACGCGGTCGTGCGACTCGGCCGTCGAGTGGAGACGGTCCGCAGCCTCGCTCGCGACCTGCACGGCGGTGAGGAACCCGATGCTCAGGTCGGTCTCTGAGACGTCGTTGTCGATCGTCTTGGGGATCCCCACGATGGGGATGCCCTCGTCGCGGTGCAGGCGCAGCGAGGCCGACAGCGTGCCCTCGCCGCCGATGACGATCAGGCCGTCGAGGCGGTGGACCTCCATCGCGTCGATGACGCCCTGGACGCCGTCGGGCTCGAAGTACGGACTCACGCGCGAGGTCCCCAGTGACGTCCCGCCGCGGTGGAGCAGTCCGCGGGTCGCCATCAGGTCGAGGACCTCGGTCTCCTGCTCCAGCACGCCCTTCCAGCCGTTGCGGAAGCCGTAGACGCTGACGTTGTCCTTCTCGGCCCGCCTGACCACCGCGCGGATCGCGGCGTTCAGCCCCGAGCAGTCACCACCACCGGTCAGCAGCCCGATCCGTCTCACCACGTGGCACCTCGTCCGTCGCGACAGCGTCGCCCGTTCTGCATGCTAACGACCACGGGCTGTTCTACCGTGGCGCGTGTCGACGCGGTCGCGAACGCGGCCATCACCCAAGGACCGTCATGCATGCCCGCATCCTCGCGATCGACGCCGGGACCACCGGCGTCCGAGGCTTCATCGTCGACGGCGGCGGGCGCATCATCGGGAGCGGCTACCGCGAGTTCACGCAGCACTTCCCGCGCCCCGGCTGGGTCGAGCACGATGCCGAGGAGATCTGGGAGGCGACGCTCGCCGCATGCGCGGAGGCGCTCAAGGTCTCCGACACCGCACCTGATGCGGTGACCTGCATCGGGATCACGAACCAGCGCGAGACGACGCTGCTGTACGAGCGTGACACGCTCCGTCCCATCCACCGCGCGATCGTCTGGCAGGACCGACGCACCGCGGACCGGTGCGAGCAGCTGCGTGCGGCCGGCCATGAACCGCTCGTTCGTCAGCGCACCGGGCTGGTGCTCGATGCGTACTTCTCGGGGACGAAGGTCGCATGGCTGCTCGACACGGTCCCGGGTGCACGTGAGCGGGCCGAGCGCGGCGAGCTCGCGTTCGCGACGATCGACACCTGGCTCGTCGCCCGCCTGACCGCCGGTGCGACACACGTCACCGAGCCATCGAACGCCTCGCGCACGATGCTCTACGACCTCGGCACCGGCGCCTTCTGTCCCGAGCTGTGCGCACTGCTCGACGTGCCGCTCGAGGTCCTGCCCGAGATCCGCGACTCGAGCGGACACTTCGGCGACAGCGTGCCCGAGGCGTTCCTCGGGGTGGCCGCGCCGATCACCGGGATCGCGGGCGACCAGCAGGCCGCACTGTTCGGGCAGGGCGCCTGGACGGCGGGCACGTCGAAGAACACCTACGGGACCGGATCGTTCCTGCTGTTCAACACCGGCCACGAGCTGGTGCGATCGGGCGCAGGACTGCTCACGTCCGTCGGCTGGAGACTCGACGGGCGTGACACGTACGTGCTCGAGGGCGCGATCTTCGTGACCGGCGCGAGCGTGCAGTGGATGCGCGACCAGCTCGGCATCATCGATCACGCGTCCGAGACCGAGGCCCTCGCCGCGGAGCTCCCACCCGGCAACGAGGGCGTCTACCTCGTCCCGGCGTTCACGGGACTGGGGGCGCCGCACTGGGACCCGCACGCCCGCGGCCTGCTCATCGGGCTGACGCGCGGGACCGACCGTCGCCACCTCGCTCGGGCCGCGCTGGAGGCGATGGCTTACCAGACCGCCGACGTGGTCGCTGCGATGACTGCGGATGCGCGCATCGAGCTCGCCGAGCTGCGGGTCGACGGCGGTGCGGCCGCGAACGATCTGCTGTGCCGCTTCCAGGCGGACATGCTGGGCGTCCCGGTCGTCCGGCCACGCATCACGGAGACCACGGTGCTGGGCGCCGCGTTCCTGGCGGGACTCGGCGCCGGCGTGTGGTCCTCGCTCGACGAGCTCGCCGGTGTCTGGCAGCTCGACCGTCGTTTCGAGCCGCGCATGCACGACACGGAGCGCGAGCACCTGCTGGTCGGCTGGCGCGCAGCCGTCGAGCGCAGCGGGGGCTGGGCACGCATCACCGAGCACTGACCACGATCACGATCGCAATCGCGACGATCGCACCGCGGAGGACGACATGACTGGACGCATCGAGCTCGACGACGAGGCGTGGCGGGCGCGCCTGACGCCGGCCGCCTACCACGTGCTGCGCGAGGCGGGCACGGAGCGTCCCTTCACCGGCGCCTACTGGGACGAGACGGCCGGCGGGACCTACCGCTGCGCAGGCTGCGAGACGCCGCTGTTCCGCTCCGAGACGAAGTTCGACGCCCACTGCGGCTGGCCGAGCTTCTTCGCGCCCCTCGCGGAGGGAGCGATCGTCGAGCATGCCGACCGCTCGCTCGGCATGGTGCGCACCGAGGTGCGCTGCGCCGCGTGCGACGGGCACCTCGGCCACGTGTTCGAGGACGCACCGGACCAGCCGACCGGCCTGCGCTACTGCATCAACTCGCTGTCGATCGACCTCGAGCGCGACGGCTCGGACGGGTCGGACGGCTCAGACGGCTGACGCGCCCGGTCGGCCCTCGTCCTCATCGTCCGCGCCATCCTCGAGCGTGCTGTCGCTGAGCGGAGGCAGCGGTAGGTCCTCGCCGAGGTCGACGGCCCCGGACTTCACGTGCGACGCGTACTCGTCGACGTACTCCTGGCCGGACAGCAGCATGATCTCGTACATGATCTCGTCGGTCGCGGAGCGCAGCACGAGCGGATCCGTGCGACGGTCGAAGTAGCGCGACAGGTCGATGGGACGCCCGATGCGCAGCGTGATCGGTGCACGTCGGATGACCTTGCGGTCCTGGGGCATGGCGACGTCCGAGCCGATGATCCCGAACGGCACGACGGGCGCGCCGGCCTCGATGGCCATGCGGACCGGCCCGGTCTTGCCGCGGTAGAGCCGGCCATCGGGGCTGCGTGTGCCCTCCGGGTAGATGCCGAGGAGGTCGCCTCGCTGCAGCAGCTTCACGCCCGCTCGCAGGCTGTCCTCCCCGCGGTCACCGCCACCCCGGTGGACGGGCACCACGCCGGCCCCGGCCACGAGCCAACGCGTCCGCGCCGACTCCCAGTAGTCCGACTTCCCGAGGTAGTACAGCGGACGCGGGAGCGACAGCGCGAGCACGAACGAGTCGATGAAGGAGAGGTGGTTGCCGGCGATGACGGCCGGCCCGGTCGTGGGGACGTGCTCGAGGCCCTCGATGGTGACCCTGAAGTACGGCATGACGATGCTCGGCAGGCTCGCACGCAGCACGCGGTAGAGCGCTGGCGCTCCGGACATGCGTCCCACGGAACCCTCCCGCTCGCCGTCTGGCCGCTCGCCGTCTGACCGCTCGCCGTACGGCCGCTCGACGGACCGACCGCCCTCGGTAGCCTACGCCAGGTGTCGAGAGCCGACGCGGTGACGATCTGGGGCGGGTGACGTGGCCAAGGATCTCGGGACGTGGCCTCCGGAGCAGGCGACCGTGCTCGTCCAGGTCCTCCAGCGCGCGAACCTGACGCCGGACGCCAAGCGGACCCGCGAGGGGATCCTCGTCACCGTCCCCGATGCCCAGGCCGACGTCGCCGTGCGGGCGCTCGCGGACAACATGGACACGATCGCTGACGCTGCGCGCTCCCGCGCGGAGGCGCGTCGACGCCGTGCGCGCGCGAACCGGACGGGTGACGCCCGCCGCGGTGCCGCGGTCCCCGACGGCCAGCTGACCAGCGAGCGTCTGCGCGGTATCGCCCGACCGATCGCGATCCTGCTGGTCGGTCTGCTCGTGCTCAGCGCCGTCGCACGGATCAGCCCGGTCCTCGCACTCGTCGGCGTCGGCGTCGGTATCTACCTCCTCGGACGTCGCGCGCAGGACGGCGACAGCACCGGCGGCATGGGGGGCATGGGAGGCCGGGGCGGGCCGATGCGCTGACGCGCTGCTCGGTCGCGACCGCTCAGCGGTCCGACAGGCATCGCGTGAGGAACGTCGCCTGGACCTCGAGCAGCCGCGCGGCGACCTGTGGGTCCGACGCCATGTGGGTCGCGTCGGTCAGCGGCAGGAACGTGAACGGGTGCCCGGCAGCATGCAGCGCCTCGGTCAACCGCAGACTGTTCGCCGCCAGCACGTTGTCATCGACGAGTCCGTGCACCACCAGCAGCTCGGCCGCATCGGCGTCCACGGCCACGTCGTCGGGCGCGACGAGCGACCCGTCGGGCAGCACGACCGCGGAGCGCCGGTAGGCGTCGGGGTCGGACCCGGGCTGACCGAGGTAGCGCTCGGTGTAGTGCGTGTCGTAGAGGTGCCAGTCGGTGACCGGTGCACCCACGATCGCGCAGCGGAACCGGTCCGGCCGTCGCAGGGCCGCCAGCGCTGCGAGCGTCCCGCCGTAGGACCAGCCACGGATCCCCACGCGCGTCAGGTCGAGGCTCGGTTCGAGCGCGGCCGCCGCGTCGAGCGCCACGAGCTGGTCCTCGAGCGCCGGCGTCGCCAGGTCGCCCCGTACCGCATGCTCGAAGGCGGGGCCTCGACCCGGCGTCCCGCGGCCGTCGACCACGAGCACCGCGAACCCGCGGTCGGCCAGCCACTGCGAGCCGTGGTACGCGGAGCGCGCGGACAGGACGCGCTGCGCGTGCGGCCCGCCGTAGGGATCGAGCACGACGGCGTACGGACCGTCCCCATCGCGGTGCCCCGACGGGAGCAGCAGCGCGGCGCGCGACCGCGCCGGTCCGAGCTCGAGCATCCGGACATCGACGTCGAGCCCCGGCGCCTCGGCGACGGAGGGCAGCGGATGGACGCTGTCCCCCAGCGCCATCGTGATGCGCGGACCATCGTGTGCGAGGTCGGAGGTGCGCCGGACGATGATGTCCGGCTCGCCGTCGCCACCGATGGCGAGCACCGCGTGATGCACGCCAGGCACCGGCTCGGAGATGACGGTTATCCGCGCGACGCCATCGCTCGCGTCGCCGACGGGTCCGACGCGCACCGTCATGACCTCGATGCTGGTCGGATCGTCGTGGGAGACGGACAGCACGACGGTCCCTGACGTGCCCGCCGCGTCACGGTGGACCGCGAGCAGCGCACGGACCTCGACGCCCGGCGGCGTGAGCGGTGCACCATCACGACACAGCGCCCGACGCAGCGTCGCATCAGGGGCCGCCACGTCCTCGACGGTGAGCAGGCCGTCGAGCCAGGCGGGTGCGCCCGGGACGAGCTCGACCCACGGGTCGCCCACGATGCGTCGCACGCTGCGCAGCGCGTCACCCTCGAGGGCGAGCACGTGCAGGGCACGCTGGTCCCGCGGCTGCACGCCGACGAGCAGCGGCTCGGTGTCCCACGCGACCCTCGCCAGGTACTCGGTGTCCGCGTCCCCTGCGGCGGCCGCGAGGTCGAGCATGCGCCGCTCCCCCGTGACGACGTCGATGAGCGCCAGCGAGACGAGCGCGTTGGGCGTGCCTGCGAACGGGTAGGCGAGCACGGTGGGCTCACGCTCGGGGCTCGCCAGGTCAGCGAGATGGACCCGACGCACCTCGGACTCGTCGACACGCGTGACCGCGAGCCGCGTGGAGCAGGGCGACCACCACATCCCGCGCAGACGGCCCATCTCCTCGGCGGCGATGAACTCGGCGCGTCCCCACACGACGCCGGGCTCCTCGACGAGTCGCCGGAGCGTCGGCTCGTCCGCATCGAGGTCGAGCACGGACACCCCATCATCATGATGCAGCGCGACGCGCCGGCCGTCCGGCGCGATGCGCGGGTCGAACACGGGCACGTCGAGCGGGACGACCCGCGACGCGCCCGACTCGACGTCGGTGAGGACGAGCTGTCCGGCGAGCGCGCACGCGACCGTCGTGCCCGCGCGGTCGATCGTGTAGGCGGTCACACCACCGGCCTGCTCACGGACACGCTCCCGTCGTGCCCGCTCCGCGGCCGGCAGCTCGGCCTCGTCCGCGCCGAGCGCGCGTGCGTCGAGCAGCCGCACACCCTCGCCCGTGCGGGGATCGAAGCTCCACAGGTGGGTGACCGGGTCATCGCCGGCATCGCTGCGCAGCGCGAGCACGCGCCGTCGACCCTCCGGCCCGACGACCGTGACGTCCCGCGGGACCCCGAGGCTGAAGCGCCGCGTGATCGCGGCCCGCACCGGGTAGTCGCTCATCGGTCGGCCCCGTCGGGTCCAGCCGCAGCCAGGTCGGCGGCGAGCAGACCCGCACCGATCACGCCCGCATCATCACCGAGCTCGGCGGGGACGACCGCGGCGATCGGACGATGCGCGGCCCCCATGAGGTTCGCGACGAAGGCGGTGCGGGCGGCGGGCAGGAGGAAGGTGGCGGCCGCGTCGCCGGCGCCGCCACCGATCACGACGATCGACGGGTCGAGCACCGCCACGACCGATGCGATCGCGACACCCAGTCGGGCGCCGACCCGTTCGAGCACGGCCAGCGCCCAGGGCTCACCGGCCGCGGCTGCCGCGACGAGCGTCGGCGCGTCGACAGCGCGAGCACCGGCAAGCCCCGCCGCGACCGCCTCCGCCGCCTCGCGCGCGATCGCCGTGCCCGACGCGTACGCCTCCACGGTCCCGCGCACGCCGCTCGGAGCGTCCCGACCGTCCTCGACGATCACGAGGTGGCCGAGCTCCCCGGCGAACCCGTGCGCACCCTCGAGCAACCGTCCGTCACTGATGACGCCGCCGCCCACACCGGTCCCCAGCGTGAACATGACGACGTCCCGGTGTCCGCGCGCGGCACCGACGCGGTGCTCCCCCACGACCGCGGCGGACGCGTCGTTCACGACCCGCACCGGTCGCTGCGCACCCAGTGCGGCGGCGAGCAGCGCGGCGAGTGGCGTCTCCCGCACCCCGACGTTGGGCCCGTAGCGCAGTCGACCCTCGCGGTCGACGAGCCCCGCCATGCCGAGCCCGACCGGCATCCGCGACGCAGCGCCCTCGCCGAGCTCGTCGAGCACGCGCACGATCGCAGCGACGAGCGCGTCGGCGTCATCGACCTCCGAGGCGCGCCGCAGCGCCGCCCCGATGAGACCGTCGGGACCGACCCGTCCTGCACGCAGATGCGTGCCGCCGACATCGATCCCGATCGCGACCGCCGCACTCATCGGCTGCACCATGCGCACGACCGCATCATGGGATCCTGCCCGACGCGAGCGCGACCGCGAGCTCGAGGTGGTCCTTCATCGCCTGCATCGCGTGCATCATCGCCTGACGGTGCCGCACCACGCGGGCCTCCCGACCGACGACCTCATGCACGACATGGTGCACCACCGTGCCCTCGGTGCAGGACTCGAGCCACCACTCCGCGGTGAGCTCGACGTCGCCGCGCACGTCCCAACGGACCCCGGCGTCATGGCGCCAGCCGTGCACCGCGACCTCGAGCCGCCACGGACGTCGACGCATCCCTCTGCGTGGAGCGGGCAGCGTGAGGGCGACGTGGTCCGCGGCTCCAGGTGCGTCCGTCCCGGCCGGGCGGGCGATGCGCCGGCTGCGGCAGCCCGAGTGCCAGCGCGGCCACGCGTCGAGGTCGGTGAGCGTCCGGTACGTGACACCGACAGGTGCGCGGACGAGGATGGACTCCGTCACGTCCCCGTCACGTCGGCGATGAAGGCCTCGATGCGCGCCTCGAGCACCTCGGCGTCGTAGTCGAGCAGTGGGACGTGGAAGCTTCGGGCTGTGGCGAAGCGCTCGACCCGCGCGGCCCGGGCGAGCCCCTCGGCGATCGCGTCACCGTTGGCCGGATCGACGGTGTGGTCCTCGGGCGAGGTGACCACGAGCGCGGGGCAGGTGACGCTCGCGAGACCGTCACGGATGCGCGGCAGCTCGGCGATGTAGGACTGAGCGGCCTTCGCCGAGACCCAGGCGTACGCGCTCTCGTCGACACCCGGCTTCGCGAGGTCATCGGTCGGCATGCCGGCCGCGTCACGCGGGACGAACGGGACGACGTGCTGCAGCACGGGCGCGAGGCGGGCGAGGAGCTCGACACGGTCGAGGACGAGCGAGTTGATCGTGACCACGCCGGCGAACCGGTGCTCGCCACTGCCGGCGAGGTCGAGCGCGATCGACCCGCCCATCGAGTGCCCGACGATCACGACCTGCTCGCAGCCGCGCGCGAGCGTCGCGACCGCGTTGGCGACGGTCATGCGCCAGTCGCTGTAGCGGGTGCGTGCGAGGTCGCGTGCGGACGTCCCGTGACCGGGCAGCAGCGGCACCTCGACGCTGTACCCCGCTGCCGCGAGCCGCATGCCGAGCGGCCGGGTGCCGGTCGGGTTCGCGGTGAACCCGTGCACGACCACGACGCCGACCTGGCCACGCGCACCCGATCCCCGCGCGGAGAACGGCTCTGCTCCCGGGACCGCCACGATCACGTCCATGCCCACACCACCTCCGTGCAGCCTCCCCCGCTGCTGCGTCAACCGTAGCGCCACCTCTAGGCTCCTCCGAGGCTTCGGCCCCGTCGCCTCCGGCGCTCGGGTGCGCAAGGGCGAGGGAGGTCGCGACGTGGTGGACGCCGGGACGTCGACCCCCTCCGAGCGCACCGAACGTGACGAGCGTGACGGTGCCGTGCTCCTCGGTGGTGTCGCGATCGGCTTCGTGCTCCTCGAGGTGATCCGTGTCTGGATGCCCTCGCTCGTCGTCATCCTGGGCGAGGGCGGAGGGGCCGGGCCGGTGGGCCTCGCGCTCGCAGCCCTCGGGACGCTCGCCATCGCACCGCTCATGGCCACGCTGCTCGGACCCGTCCCGCCCCGCCTCGTCTGGCTGCTGGGTGGCGCGGTCCTGCTCGGCTCACGGCTCGCGCTGCAACTGGTCGACGGCGGGACCGCACAGCTGCTCGCCTCGACGGTCGGCGTCGCCGGCGGTGTCACCGCGGTCGCGGCGCTGGCCGCAGGGAGTGCACGCGGAGACGTCGCGCGCCTCGGGGTGATCGGTGGCGCGGCCCTGTCCTACGCCGTGCTCGCGGTGCTCGCGTCGGTCGACCTCGCGTGGCGTGCCGGCACGTTCGGCGCGCTCGGGACGCTCACCGTCCTCGCCGTCGCCGCACCGCCGCTGCTGCGCGCGACACGCGCGCTCGCTGGCGGCCGTGCGGCCGCCGCCTGGCCGTGGGGCACGCTCGGACCGGCGCTCGTCCTGCTGGGCGTGCTCGTCGGCCCGACCGGTCGCGTCGCGGTCGCGACGGACTGGGGGCCGGGGCGCGTGACGGCGACCAGCGTCGCGATCCTCGCGCTGGTCGCTCTCGGTGGGCTCGTCGCGGCGCGGTCGGGACCGTTGCTCGCAGGCACGGCAGGAGCCGTGCTCGTCCTCACGGGCACCGCGGCCGCACTCGACGCCGACGCGGTGAGTGCTGTGGTGGGGCAGGCCGCGCTCGCTGCCGGACTCGGCCTGGTCGTCGTCTCGGGCGTGCGCGGTGGTGGGACGTCGCCGCGACGTCGTGGCGTCGTCACCGGCGCGTCCTTCGTGCTGTTCGGAGCGCTCACGTTCGCGGCGTACGCGGGCTCGCTGGTGGTGCTCCCGTTCGGGGTGAACGCCGTGATGCTCACGGCCGCAGCGCTGCTCGCCGTCGCGACCCTGCTGTCGACGCTTCGGGCCGCACGGCTCGGACGCGAGCCCGCGTCGTCGCTGCTCGCCGCGGCGACCGCGACGACCGTCATCATGGCCGTGGTGCTCGCCGGCGTCGGGTCGCTGCGCTCCCCCGTCGATGCGGCTCCCCCGTCGGACGACGGCTCGCTCCGGCTGGTGCTCGCGAACGTCCACTACGGCTACGACGTCGAGGGTCGCCAGCGTGCGCTCGACGTCGGTGAGCTGCTCACCGACCTCGGAGCCGATCTGATCGCGCTCAACGAGGTCGACCGTGGCTGGCTGATCAGCGGCTCACCCGACCTGCTGAGCACCTACGCGCTCGCGACCGGCCTCGAGCCGACGTTCGCAGGTGCATCCGACGAGGTCTGGGGCAACGCGCTGCTCACCCGGCTCCCGGTGCTCGAGGTCCAGCGGACGCGCCTGCCGCGCGGACGCGATGCGCTCACACGGTCGGCGCTGACCGTGGTCGTCGAGCTGCCCGACGGTTCACCGCTCGCAGTGATCGTCACCCACCTGTCGAACGTCGACCGCCAGGGCGACACGCGCCTGCCGCAGGCGCAGGCGGTCGCGGCGATCGTCGCACGGCTGCGTGAGCGCGGCGTCCCCGCCATCGTCGCGGGCGACCTCAACGCGCGACCGGGCGACCCCGAGCTGGCGGTGCTCGAGGACCTGCAGCTCACGCGCGCCCTGCCCGAGGGTCGCGCGACCTTCCCCGACCGGGGCGCGAGCGTCCAGATCGACCACGTGCTGATCCCTGGCGAGCTCGTCGCCGAGCGGGGCGAGACGCTCGCGACCGGGCTGAGCGACCATCGCTTCGTCGTCGTCACGCTGCGCAGCGCGCGCGACGAGGACTGACCGGACCGCCGTTCGGTCGTCGTTCGGTCGTCGGGCTCAGGTGCGCGCGAGCGCGGCGACGAGCCCGGAGAAGCGCGCGGCGACGGCGTCCCACGACCAGTCCTGCGCGAGCCGCGGCCCGAGCTCGCGCACCGTCGCGCGCGCGTCGTCGTCGGACAGCCAGTGGTCGAGCGTCGCGATGAGCGCGGCCCGGTCGCGGCCATCGATGACCGTGCCGACCCGGGTGTCGGCCACCGTCTCCGGCGCACCGCCCGAGCGGCCGGCGATGACCGGCAGCCCGGCGGCCTGCGCCTCGAGCAGGCTGATCCCGAGCCCCTCGACGTCGAGGCCGGCCAGGCGGGTCCTCACCGGCATGGCGAACACGTCGAGTGCGGCGTAGGCGGACGGCAGCTCCTCCCACGCGACGGGACCGACGACGTGCGCGCCCTCGAGCCGGCCGGCCGCCCGTTCCAGGCGACGCCGCAGCGGGCCCTCGCCGATGAGGACGAGCCGGGCGTAGGGATGGCGTCGACGCACCTCCGGCCACACCGCGAGCAGCGCGTCCTGACCCTTGCGCGGCACGAGCCGCGCGACGCAGCCGACGACGGTCGCGTCCTGCGGGACACCCCACCGGCTGCGCAGCTCCACCGCCCCGTGCGCCCCACGTCCGCGTGCGAAGCGCGCTGGATCCACGCCCGGCGCGAGCCGCTCGAGGCGGACGCCGGGCAGGGCACCACCGATCGCGGCCGCGGTGTGATCGCTGATGACGGTGACGAGGTCGACCCCGCGCACGATCGAGCGCAGCACCACCCGCCCGGGACCACGGGCCAGACCGGCCTCCGCGCCGTGGGAGAGGGCGAGCACGGGGACGTCGACCGTCTCGCGCAGCATCGGCACGATCCGGCCCAGCGGCCACAGCGACGCGATGACGATCACGTCCGGCCGGTGCTCGCCGAGGCGCTCCGCGAGCCATCGGGCGCTGCGTGCGGACGGCAGCAGGCGACCCGGGGCGCGCTGTGTGCGCCACGACCCCGAGGCGTCGAAGCGCTGCGCGGCGGCGGTGCGGTCGCTCGGCGCTGCCGGACCGAGCACGAGCGTCGTCGCGTCTGCAGTGCGCTCGAGCAGGCTGCCGACGAACTGCTGGATCCCACCGCTGTGCGGCGGGAGGTCGTTGGTCACCCAGGCGATGCGCGGTCGGGCGTCGCTCACCCGTCGATCGCTCCGAGCAGGTGCACGGTCCCGAGCACGTTCCCGCCCTCGGCGCGCACACGAGCGCGCAGCTCCGCGTCGTCGGTGATGACGAGCACCGGGTCGGCGGTCGCAGCGACCGCGAACACGATCTCGTCGTCAGCGGTCGTCCCGGCCGCGGTGAAGCGGACCTCGACGCCCGCCGTGTCTCGGCGGCTCCCGGCCGGCCCGTCGCCGTCGAAGATCACGACGGGTGCCGCGCTCCCGCGGGCGACCAACGGTCGCATCCGTTCGATCAGCCAGCGTCGCTGCTCCTCGAGCGGATGTCCTGCGCGCAGCGCCAGCGACACGTTGTAGCCGTCGACGAGCAGCAGGCTCGCCCGCTCAGCGAGCCAGCTCGCTGCCTCGGTCGTGCCCGCATCGAGCTCCGGGGGCAGGACGAGCGGACGCCCTGCGGGGCTGACCGCGACCGGTCGAGGAGCACGGTCGAGCTCCGCCTGGAGCCGCGCGATCTCACCGTGCGCGTTCGCGAGCTCCGCCTGAGCGCGCTCGTGGTCGCGCCGCAGCGCCGCCTGCGCGCTCCGCTCGACTGCGAGGTCGCGCTCGAGACCGGCGATGCGCGCCTCGGCGCGCCGCTCGGCCCGTTCGGCGGCCTGGCGCACGGTGTCGGCAGCGTCGGCGAGCTGACCCTCCAGCGTGCTCACCCGGACCGCGAGGGCGCTGCGCTCCGCGTCGGCCTCGGTCGCCCGGACATCCGCAGCGGCCGCGCGCGCCTCCGCCCCCTCGCGCCGTCGGCGTTCATCCTCGAGCGTCCGACGAAGTCCACGGTCGCGCCGTGCGGACCGATCCGGATCAGAGCCAGGGTCTGGCGACGTCGCCGTATCGGCGAGGTGCGGCGCATCCGTCGTGTCTCTCGCATCCGTCGCGTCTTGAGCGTCTCGCGCGTGCGACGCGATCGCCGCATGCACGGCCGCAGGCAGCGACGCATCCTCGCGCAGCACGGCGAGCACCGCATCGGTGCCCGCGAGCGCGTCGCACAGCGGTCCACGCGCTGCGCCGCTCGTCAGATCGCTCGTCGGGTGACGGAGCGCGTCGACCAGTGCATCGGGGAGGTCGGACATCGCTCGGAGCGCGCGCAGCAGCTGCGCCCACGAGCGCGCATCGAGCGCGAACAGTGCCTCCGCGACGCCCTTCCTCGGCGAGGTCGTCACGACCGCACCGGTGTCGGCTGGGCCGAAGGTCCGGTCGCGTCGGCGCTCGCCGCGAACCACACGCCCGGCGCATGAGCATCGGCACGCGAGGGGAACGGACCCCAGTCCGCGTCCGGCACGCCGCCCGCGTCGAGCACTGACCTCGCGGCGCTCGCCGTGCGCCGCAGCGCGGCGACGTCGATGCCACGCGAGGTGTCGGGCAGACCGGCGAGCCGCTCGAGCGCGCGGTCGAGCAGCCGTCGCGCACCGATGCGGTTCCCGCGCTGCAGGTGGACACCGGCGACCGCGACCTGGATGACGCCCTTCCAGAGGTCACGGTCGGCGTCCGGTCCGAGCTTCCAGGCGTGCTCGAGCAGCTCGTGGGCCTCGAAGTAGCGCTGCGTGTCCCAGCGTTCGACACCCAGCGCCAGCGCCTCCTCGACGGTGGCGGGCTCCACGGCCTCGATCAGGGCGACGTCGACGGTGCCGCTCCGCAGCGGTCGACCCGTACGGTCACGTGGCCGCGACTGCTCGGGCCGCCCGTCAGCGCGACGCTGGCGCGCAGGACGCAGGTCTCGTGCATCGTCGGGCACGTCGACCTCCTCACGCTCACGCGGCAGCCCGAGGATAACGACGCGACCACGAGTAGCCTCCAGGCGTGCCAGAGCTGCCCGAGGTCGAATCCGTCCGACGTCAGCTCGCGCCGCTCGTGGTCGGGCGCACGGTCGTCGCGACCGCACGGGACCCCTACCCCGCCCGGCGGATCGGTGACGTGGACCGCGCGGTCGGTGGTCGCATCGTGAGCGTCGGACGGCGCGGGAAGTTCCTGCTCCTCCCGCTCGAGGGGCCTCGCCCCGCACATCCCTCGGAGCTCGTCATCCACCTCGGGATGTCAGGGATCCTGCGGGTGCTCGACGGCGACGACCCGCTGGGGCGGATCGGGATGCCGGGGACGCACGTGCGCGTCCGTCTCGTCCTCGACGACGGGCGCGTGCTCGTGCTGCGTGACGCGCGGCGCTTCGGGCGCCTGACCGTCATCGACCCCGGCGACCATGCGCGCGCCGCACCGGCGCTGGCGACGCTCGGCCCCGAGCCGCTGACCGACGACTTCTCCCTCGAGGGCTTCGCCCGCGGGCTGGCCGGATCGCGGGCGAGCGTGAAGGCACGCCTGCTCGACCAGCGACTCGTCGCTGGCGTCGGCAACATCTACGCCGACGAGTCGCTGTGGCGCGCACGCATCCACCCGGACGCTCGCCGGGTCGGCCGCGAGCGGGCGGCCCGCCTGCATGCGGCGGTCCGTGAGGTGCTCGCCGCCGCGGTCGAGCGCGAGGGGACGAGCTTCCGCGACTACCAGCTCGTGAACGGACAGAGCGGTCGCTACCTCACCGAGCTCGACGTGTATGGCCGCGCCGGACTGCCGTGCCGACGCTGCGGCGCGACACTGCGCGCGAGCGTCGTCGCGCAGCGCGGGACCACCCACTGCGCCGCCTGCCAACGCCGATGACCTGGGTGCAGGCCGGCCGGCTGTCGCAGGGTCCGGAGAAGATGCGACCGTTAGGCTCCGCGCCGGTTCCGGAACATGACGCCGGAGCCATGACGCCGGAGTCATGCATGACGGAGGTCCCGTGAGGTCATCGCGACGGAACGGCGGTGCGACGGCCGCGTCGACCTCCGTCCGGCAGGCCTCGTTCGATGACGCGACGCCACTCGTGGACACGACGTTCGTCGTCCTCGACCTCGAGACGACCGGCCTGTCATCGGACCGGGACCGCATCACCGAGGTCGGCGCGGTCCGTGCGCGTGGCGGCGAGGTGCTCGCCGAGCTCCGGACCTTCGTCCGCCCCGGTGTCCCCATCCCTGCTGCGGTGACTGCGATCACCGGTATCACCGATGCCGACGTGGCCGGCGCGCCCGACATCACGACGGTGATGCCGACCGTCATCGACTTCATCGGTGACGCCGTGTTCGTCGCGCACAACGCCCGCTTCGACCTCGGCTTCCTCCGGGCCGCCGCCGTACGGCTCGGCCTACCGCCGCTGCGCCCACGGGTGATCGACACGGCCGTGCTCGCCCGCCGACTGATCCGTGACGAGGTGCGTGACGTGCGGCTGGGCACGCTCGCGCGGCACCTCCGCGTACCCGATGCACCGGACCACCGTGCGCTCAACGATGCGCGCGCGACCCTCCACGTCCTGCACGCGCTCATCGAACGCGCGGCCGCCTACGGAGCGGTGAGCATCGAGGACCTCGAGCAGCTGTGCGGCCCGACGGGCGACCGCAGCCACCGGCGCATCGCGCTGATCGCGGACGCACCGTCCGCCCCGGGCGTCTACCGGTTCCTCGCCGAGGACGGCACCGTCCTCTACGTCGGCAGGGCGATCGACCTCCGTCGCCGGCTGCGCAGCTACTTCGGGGGCGACACGCGGCGTCGCACCGCGGACCTCGTCGCGGCGACAGCGCGCGTGACGTGGACGGTGGTCGCCACCGAGCTCGAGGCCTCCGTGCTCGAGGTCCGCGAGCTGCAGGCGACACGTCCGCGCTACAACCACCGCTCGACCCGTCCTGATCCGGGCACGGTGGTGACGCTGACCCGTGAACCGTTCCCCCGGCTCGCGATCGTGCGTGGCGCTCCCGAGGCCGACGTGGCGGGCCTGGGTCCGGTCCCACGGTCCGTGGCGGAGCGCGTCGTCGAGGCGGTCGAGTCCGTCGTCCCCCTGCGACCGTGCCGTCCTCGTCTGCGGCGCGCACAGGACAACCCGTCGTGCATGCTCAAGGACCTCCACCGCTGCGACGCGGTGTGCGACGGGACGCAGACGCCCGAGGGGTACGCGGCGGTCGTCGCGCTCGCGCAGTCAGCGATGCGCGACCCGGGCCCTCTGCTCGATGCGCTCCATGCGAGGATGCATGCGCTCGCCGAGGAGGGCGCGTTCGAACGGGCGGCGGAGTGTCGCGAGCAGCTCGCCGCACTCGTGCGCGCCTTCGACGCCCGACGTCACCACGATCTGCTGCGCGACACGTCCGTCGTGCTAGAGCGTCACGTCGTCGAGCACGACGGACCGGTCGCGAGCGCCCGCGTGGAGGTCGTCGCCCTCACCGACGGTGTGCTCGTCGCCTCCCACGTGGAGGCGCGCGACGCTCCGGGTCGACCATCGGGCACGGCACCCGCAGCACCGGCGGCACCGGCGGTACCGGAGGTCGATACTGGCGATGTGCTCCCGGCATCGGGCCGCGAGGAGGCCGACCTGGTCCGACGCTGGATGTCGTCGGACGCGGTCCGCGTCCGCCACGTCGACGGCGAGCTGACCTCCCCGGTCGCGGGTGGTGCGCAGCTCGCCGCGGTCCGTGAGGAGCTGCGCGCCGCAGGCCGTGCGACGCGCGGCGACGAGGTCGTGCTCACCCGTGCCAAGGTGCGCCGCCGCGATCCCGCGGTCGCGCCCACGACGTGAGCGGACAGCACCGCACCGCACGGCTCGAGACCCACGGACGCCTGCCGTGCTCACTCGGGGGCGAACCCCTCCGACCACTTGATGCCGCACCCGAGTGACGGGGCGAGGTCAGCAGGAGCCGGACCACCGGCGAGCACGGCATCCAACGCCGCCCGGAGATCCGCGCCGGTCAGCGGTGCACCGTTGCGCGGACTCGACGCGTCGAACGCGCCGCGGTGGACCAACCGTCGCTCCCCGTCGTAGACGAACAGGTCGGGCGTGCACACCGCACCGACAGCGAGCGCCAACGCATGCTCCTGGTCGCGCAGGTACGGGAAGTCCCACGCCGAGCGCGCCGACTGCTCGCGCATACCGTCCGGACCGTCCTGCGGATAGCCGACAGGGTCGTTGGAGACGACCGCGATGGTCGTGACGCCGCGCTCGCGGTACTCGGCCGCGACCTCGCCGAGCGCGACCTCGATGTGCTGCACGTACGGGCAGTGATTGGACACGAACGCGAGGAGCGTCGGACCGTCGCCGAGGAGACCACGGAGCGAATGGACGGCGCCGGCCGCGTCGACCAGCTCCGCGTCGGGCAGCGGGCTGCCGAGCGGTGTGGGTGGTGAGGTCGTGGTCGCCATGCCCGTGACGCTACCCACCCCGCGTGACCGGCGAGCGGCCTTAGGCGACGACGGAGCCCGGCGCGAGATGCTCGTCGGGCGCGAGCAGCGATACCGCACCGTCGGGATGCAGGCCACCCAGGACGAGGAAGCGGCTCTCGAGGCCTGCGATGCGACGCACCCCGAGGTTCACTGCGCCGACGACCAACCGGCCGACGAGCGTCGCTGGGTCGTAGCGGGTGATCTGCGCACTCGTCTCGAGCTCACCGATGACGGGGCCGAAGTCGACCCGGAGCCGCAGCGACGGCTTGCGCGCCGCGGGGAACACCTCGGCGGCGAGGACACGTCCCACGCGCAGGTCGAGCGCGTGGAAGTCGGCCGCGTCGACCTCGTCCTTGGCGGCGAGCACCGCAGGGTCGTAGCGATCATCGCCTTCCGCGACCGTGTGCTCCCCCGCCATGTTCAGGCCTCCTCGGCCTCGTCGGCGCGCGCCTGCTGCGAGACCCGGACCCAACGGTCGAGCACGTCGCGCGCCGCGCCAGCGGCGAGCACCGTGCGTGCGAGCTCGAGTCCTGCGGCGAGATCGTCCGCGACGTCCGCGACGACGAGGGCGGCAGCGGCGTTGAGGGCGACGAGGTCGGCCCGTGGTCCTGGCTCTCCGCTGATGATCGCGTCCGCGAGCGCGCGGTTGCGTGCCACGTCCCCGCCGCGCAGCTCCTCCGACTCGGCGAGCGCGATGCCGAGCGTCGAGGGATCGAGCGTCCACTCCCTGACGTCGCCGTCACGAACCTCCCAGATGCTGCTCGTCGTCGTCGTGGTGAGCTCGTCGAGACCGTCGTCACCGTGCACGACGAGTGCACGCGTGTGACCGAGCCGCGCCAGCGCACCGGAGACCAGCTCGCCGGTCCTCGCGTCGGGCACACCCACGACCTGGCGTCGCACGCCGGCCGGGTTCGACAGCGGACCGAGCAGGTTGAACACGGTGCGCATCCCCAGCGCCGAGCGCACCGGCGCGACGTGACGCATCGCGGGGTGGTAGCGGCGGGCGAACAGGAACGTGGCACCGACCTCGGCGAGCACTGCTGCGGCAGCGTCGGGCCCGAGGTCGATCGCGACCCCCCAGGCCTCGAGCAGGTCCGCGCTCCCCGACAGGCTCGATGCCGCCCGGTTCCCGTGCTTGATGACGGGCACGCCCGCGGCAGCGACCACCAGGGCTGCGATCGTCGAGACGTTGATCGTCCCCGCACCGTCGCCGCCGGTCCCGCACGTGTCGACGGCGCGGTCCACGAGCGCAGCATCCAGCGGGAGTCGCGTCGCGGCGTCGAGCATGCCTCGCACCAGTCCAGCCACCTCGGCGGCCGACTCACCCTTGGTGCGCAGCGCTGCGAGGAGCGCACCGATGAGCGCGGGCTCGAGCGTGCCCGACATCAGCTCGCCCATGAGCGCGTGCGCCGACTCCTCGCTCAGATCGTGCCCGGCGACGATCGTCGCGAGCAGCTCGCTCGGAGCCTGCTGCACGCTCACCGACCGCTGCGCCGCAGCGCGGTCCCGACCTGGGCGCTCGCGGCACCGGCATCACCGTACGGCGGCAGCTCGACCCCAGGCAGGGCGCGCACTGCTGCGGCGACCTCGAAGGGATCGACGGGCTTGAGGAACATCGCGCTCGCTCCCGCCCAGCCGGTCAGCCAGCGGTCGGACTCGCGCGAGGCGAGCACGACGGCTGGCGCTGCGGTGCGGCCGGTGAGCTCCGCGTGCGCACGCAGCTCGTAGAGGAGCGCGTAGCCGCCACGCGGATCGAGGTCGCCATCGACGACGAGCACGTCGAACGCCGCGCCATCGGCGAGCACCAGACGACGGGCCTCGTCGACTCCGTCGCACTCGACGATGTGCTCGACGTCGACGTTCAGGCCGGACGTGGCACGGAGGCGCTCGATGGGGTCGGCGGAGACGACGAGGACGCGCATGAGGCTTCTCCACAGCATGGGGCCGCACGGTCCGGGCCCGTCGAGTGCACGCTACCTCGCGGGCTCCACCTCGGGTCGTCGGGCGGCGAGCACGAGCGCGAGCGCGACGGTCGCCGCGCCGACGGTCGCGACCGGACCGAGCCGTTCACCGAACACGAGCACGCCGAGCAGTCCGGCGGTCAGCGGCTCGGCGAGCACCAGCGTGGTCCCCGCGACTGCCGCGACACCGCCCAGGCCAGTGATGAACAGCAGGTACCCGGCAGCGGTCGCACCGACGGCCAGCCAGACGACGACGGCGAGCCCCGGCCACGTGACCAGTCGGACCGCCTCGTCGGAGGTGACCACCCCATGGATGAGCACGGGCAGCAGGAGCACCCCACCGACGATGAACGGAACGACGATCGTGTCGAGCCGGCCCAGCCCACGTGCGAGCAGGTCCTTGGTGAGCACGGTGAAGAGACCGAACGCCGCGCCGGCTCCGACCGCGGCCGCCGCACCCCCGAGCGAGACCCTGACGTCCGCGTCCGGTCGGACGAGCAGCACGAGTCCGACGACGGCCAGCAGCGTCGTCGCGATCCATCGTCGCGACGGACGATGGCGGCCGGTCAGGATCGAGACGGCTCCGGCGACGAAGGGTGCGGCGCCGATCGCGAGGATCGTGCCGACCGCGATCCCCAGCGAGCGCACCCCGACGAAGAACGCGACCTGATAGCTCGCGATGCAGACGCCCGCGAGCACGAGCGGCGACCGGGCGAGGCGCCACCGGGAAGCCGCCCCTCGCAGGCCGGGCAGTGCGACGACCATGAGCGCGAGTCCACCGAGGACGGTACGGAGTGCGCCGACCGTGACCGGGCTGACGGCACCGTCAAGGAGTTCCTGCGCCGCACCAGCGGTGCCCCACAGCACCGCCCCCGCGAGGACGAGGGCCGCCCCGCGCTGACGTGCCGGGGCGACCGGAGCAGGTGCGCTCAGAAGGTCGCGCTCTCCCCGCAGGCGCACGAGCCCGACGAGTTGGGGTTCTCGATCGAGAATCCGGAGGCCTCGAGGGACTCCTTCCAGTCGATCACTGCACCGGAGAGGTACGCGGAGGACATCTTGTCGACCCGCAGGGTCACGCCGTGCTGGGACTCGATGACGTCACCCTCGAGGTCACGGTCGTCGAAGAACAGGGCGTAGCGGAACCCGGCGCAGCCACCGGCCTGGACCGCGACACGCAGCGCGATGTCAGCGACGTCCTGCTGGTCGGCGAGGAACCCGCGGACCTTGTCCGCAGCGGTCTCCGTGAGGGTGATGCCCTCGACGACGGTCGTGGTGTCCGCGCTCATCCATGTCCTCCGTGTCTTCGGTGTCTCAACGACTGCTCAGGCGCTTCGGGCGGTTCAGGACGGCGAGTGTACCGACGTGATGCGCTGTGCGAGGGTCCGGCCCGCCTCACGGACCGCAGCCACCGCCGCCGGCCCCGGCCCGTCCGCCGGCGCGGTGACGATGCGATCGGCCGCGAGCCCGAGCGCTTCGGGCGTTCCGGGCACGACCGTGCCGACGACGGCCGCGCTCGCGCGCCCCTGACGCCTGGAGGACGCGAGGACGCGTCCCACGATCTTGCCGGTGGTCGTCGTGGCGTCGAGTCGTCCCTCACCGGTGACGACGAGGTCCGCGGCGCCGACGGCAGCGTCGAGTCCGGCCTGCTCGGCGACCCATGCGGCCCCGGGCACGAACTCGCCGCCCAGCGCGACGGCCAGTGCGAACCCGAGCCCACCGGCCGCACCCGTGTGGGGCGTCACGGCGTCGACCGGTCCGGGGAAGGCCTCGGTGAGCACCTGTGCCCAGCTGGCCAACGCGTCGCTGAGCGGTCCGACCTGCGCCGGGGTGACCCCCTTCTGCGGGCCGTAGCGGACCACGGCATCACCGAGCACGATGTCCGTGTCGGCGAGGAGCTGCAGGGTGACGCCCTGCTGCGGCCACGCGCTCCAACCGACCTCGACCGCCGTGCAGCGCGCGAGGTCGCCCGAGCCCACGCGCAGCCCCGAGCCGTCCTCGGTGCGCAGTCGCATCCCGAGCCCGTTGAGCGCACCCGACCCTGCGTCGACGACGCCGGTGCCACCGAGCCCGAGCACGACGTGCTGCGCGCCCTCGGCGACCACATGCGCCAGCGCTTGACCGACACCGTAGGAGCTCGCCTCGAGCGGCCTGCGTGGCGCACCGACCGGAGGCAGGCTGCAGATGGTCGCGCTCTCGATCACGACGGTGCGTGCATCGAGCCACAGCAGGGGCACCTGGACCGGACGCGTATCGGTCCCCGCGACCTCGATGTGCGTCGTCCGGGCGGCCGGATGCAGTCCGGCGAGGACGTCGATCAGCCCCTCGCCCCCGTCGGAGAGCGGCAGCTGGCGGACGGCGTCGCCCGGACGCACGGTGCACCAGCCTTCGGCGAACGCAGCACTGACCTCGCGTGCCGTCAGGGTCCCGCCGAAGGAGTCCGGAGCGACCAGGACCTGCACGCGCGACCTCCGACCGACCCGGCGACTGCTGTGGACGTTCCCGAGCAGCCCATCGGCCACTGCGCTGGACGCTACCGTTCACCTCATCGCACCCGTACCCGGTGTGACAGAGCGCCCGATGTGACACGACTGCGTCGCATGACTGTTCCCGCCGCCTGAAGGAGTGTTCCGTGGCCGATGTCCAGCTGCCCCAGCTCGGTGAGTCCGTCACCGAGGGGATCATCACCGCCTGGCTCGTCAGCCCCGGCGACACCGTCACCGTCGACCAGCCCATCGTCGAGATCTCCACCGACAAGGTCGACACCGAGATCCCCTCCCCCGTCGCCGGCACCGTCGCCGAACTGCGCGCAGCGGTCGACGAGACCGTCCAGGTCGGCCAGGTCATCGCCGTCATCACCGCCGACGCCAACGCCACACCCGCGCCAGCCGCCAGCAGCACCTGCGCCTGCCGCCCGCCGCCGCAGCAGCACCCGCACCGGCCGCCCCCGCACCAGCACCCGCACCCGCACCGGCACCGGCGCCTGTCGCGACCAAGGCCAAGGACAAGGCCGCAGCACCCCGCGCCGACGGTCACCGTCGTGAGCGCACGAGCGACCACGACGTCGACGTCATCGTCATCGGTGGCGGCACGGGCGGCTACTCGACCGCCCTGCGTGCCGCCCAGCTCGGCCTGGAGGTCGCACTCGTCGAGCGCGCGAAGGTCGGCGGGACCTGCCTGCACTGGGGCTGCATCCCGTCGAAGGCGCTGCTCCAGACCGCTGAGGTCGCCGAGTCCGCGCACGAGGCGGGCGACTTCGGCGTCGCGCTCGACGCCGCGAGCATCCGCATCGACGTGGCCAAGATGAACGCGCACAAGGACGGCGTCGTCGACAGGATGTGGAAGGGGCTCCAGGGAGCGCTCGCGAAGCGCAAGGTCGACGTCATCCACGGCGACGCCCACCTGACCTCGGACGACACGGTGGAGATCGCGCTGGCCGATGGTGGATCGCGCACCCTGCGCGCCCCGTCGATCGTCATCGCGACCGGCTCGAAGGTCCGTGAGCTGCCGTTCGCACCGTTCGACCACAAGCGCATCATCTCCTCCGACGACGCGCTCTACCTCGACAAGCTGCCGAAGAAGGCCATCATCGTCGGTTCCGGCGCGGTCGGGATGGAGTTCGCGACCGCCTGGAGCGCGTTCGACGTCGAGGTCACGATCGTCGAGCTCGCCGACCGACTGCTGCCGCTCGAGGATGCCGACAGCTCGAAGGAGATCGAACGCGCGTTCCGCAAGCGTGGCGTCACCGCACACACGGGCGTGAAGCTGACCGGTGTCGAGGCGACCGCACGCTCGGTGTCGGCGACCATCGAGACGTCGAAGGGTGAGGAGACGCTGAAGGCCGATCTCATCCTCGTCGCGATCGGACGTGCACCGGTGACCGAGGGCGTCGCGCTCGACACGGCCGGTGTCGAGGTCGACCCGCGCGGCTTCGTCGTCATCGACGACCACTGCCGCACGAACGTGCGCGGCATCTGGGCCGTCGGTGACGTCATCGACACGCTCGGCCTCGCACACGCGTCCTTCGCGGAGGGGATGCTCGTCGCCGATCAGCTCGGCGGACTGGACGTCACCCCCATCGACTACCTCGGTGTGCCACGCGTCGTGTACTCGCATCCGGAGGTCGCGTCGGTGGGCTACCGCGAGCAGCAGGCCAAGGACGCCGGCATGGAGGTCGTCATCGAGAAGTACCCGTTCCAGGCGCTCGGGCGCGCGGCGATGGCGAACCAGACCGGCATGGTCAAGATCGTGGCCGAGAAGGATGACTCGCAGCCCGGGTCCGCCGGACGCGTGCTCGGCATCCACATCGTGGGCCGCGCGCGACCGACCTGATCGCCGAGGCGCAGCTGATCACCAACTGGGAGGCGCTGCCGATGGAGGTCGCGCAGCTCATCCACGCCCACCCGTCGTTCAGCGAGGCCATCGGCGAGGCGCATCTCGCGCTCGCCGGTCGTGCCCTGCACGGCTGACCCAGACCACCCGGATCGGGCTCCTCGAGCCCGCAGGGAAGGAGCAGGAACCGTGGCCGATGTCCAGCTGCCCCAGCTCGGTGAGTCCGTCACCGAGGGGATCATCACCGCCTGGCTCGTCAGCCCCGGCGACACCGTCACCGTCGACCAGCCCATCGTCGAGATCTCCACCGACAAGGTCGACACCGAGATCCCCTCCCCCGTCGCCGGCACCGTCGCCGAACTGCGCGCCGCGGTCGACGAGACCGTCCAGGTCGGCCAGATCATCGCCGTCATCACCGCCGACGCCAACGCCACACCCGCGCCAGCCGCCAGCAGCACCTGCGCCGCCGCCGCCGCAGCACCCGCACCCGCACCGGCCGCCCCGCAGCAGCCGCGCCAGCCGCGGCACCAGCACCGCACCGCGCCCGACCGTGGCCGCAGCCACGCGGACGCCAGCACCGGCCACCACTGCAGCACTGACGTCGCCGCTGGTGCGCCGGAAGCTCGCGGCTGCGGGCGTCCCCGCCGGTCAGGTCAGCGCCACCGGTCCCGGCGGACGCATCAGCCGTGCGGACGCCGATCGTGCGGTCGCTGGACGCGGACTCCCCGGCGCCAGCTCCATCGACTTCGCCGGGGCGCGCGAGAAGGTCGAGCCGCTCACCCGGATCCGCCGCGCGATCGCCGACTCGATGATGCGCTCGCTCCAGACGACCGCGCAGCTCACCGCAGCCGTCGAGGCCGACGTCACCTCCATCATGCACCTGCGCGAGCAGCACAAGGATGCGTTCCGTGCTGCGAACGGCGTCGGCCTCTCCCCGCTCGCCATGATCTCTCGGGTCGTGGTCGACGTGCTCCGCCGCCACCCTGCGCTCAACGCCTCCATCGACACCACGGCGGGGACCGTCACCTACCACGACTACGTGAACCTCGGCATCGCCGTCGACACCGAGCGCGGCCTGCTCGTCCCCAACATCAAGGATGCACAGTCGCTCGACGTCGCCGGTGTCGCGCGCGCGATCGGTGACCTCGCGAGCCGCACGCGCGAGCGCAAGGTCACCCCCGACGACATCTCTGGAGGGACGTTCACGATCACGAACACGGGCTCGCGCGGGACGCTGTTCGACACGCCGATCCTCAACCCGCCCGAGGTCGCGATCCTGGCGACGTGCGCGATCGAGAAGCGCCCGGTGGTCGTCGAGGACGATCTGGGCGAGTCCGTGGCGATCCGCTGGATGACCTACCTGTGCCTGACCTACGACCACCGGATGGTGGACGGTGCCGACGCCGCCCGCTTCCTGTCCGAGGTCAAGGATCAGCTGGCGACCGTCGACCTCAGCAGCGAGGTCGCGGGCGCGTGACGGACCACGGCAGCACTCCCGGGGAACGGCTCCGCGCCGAGCCGGGGAGCCCGCTGCGCGTCATGGAGCTCGGCACCGTCGAGTACCGGGCCGCCTGGGCGCTGCAGCAGCAGATCGCAGCGGAGCGGCAGCGCGACGCGATCGACGACACCGTGCTGCTGCTCGAGCACCCGCCGGTCTACACGCTGGGTCGCCGCGCGACGATGGAGCACGTGCTGCTCGATGCCGAGCAGCGTGCGACTGCCGGCATCGACGTCGTCGAGGTCGACCGTGGTGGCGACGTCACGTATCACGGACCGGGACAGCTCGTCGTCTACCCGGTCGTGCGGCTCGCCGGCCAACGGCACGTCGTCGACTTCGTCCGCGCGCTCGAGGAGGTCGCGATCGTCGCGCTCGCCAGCCTCGAGGTCGTCGGCGAGCGCCGCGACGGCCTGACCGGCGTCTGGGTCGGCCGCGAGAAGATCGTCGCCATCGGGGTGCGCGTCGGTGCCGGCGGCGTGACCAGCCATGGCCTCGCGCTCAACGTCGCGCCCGACCTCCTGCACTTCGGTGGGATCGTGCCGTGCGGGCTCGCCACCGAGGGTGTGACGTCGCTCGCGGCCCTCGGCCGGCCGGCCGACATGGCCATCGCGCGCGCGGCGATGCGCACCGGCCTCGCACAGGTGCTCGACGCATCGCTCACCGACGTACCTTCGGAGGACCTCCCCGCTCCCCTCACCACCCTCACCGAGGTAGCCAGCCGATGAGCGTGACCCAGCCGATCGTCCCCCCGGGTGCACGGACCCTCGCGGTCCTTCCTCGCGAGCAGGTCAAGCGCGCCGGTGTCGTGCGTCCGTCGATCGACACGTCCCTCCACGACGGGCGCAAGCCGCCGTGGCTGAAGGTCAAGCTGTCGACCGGGGAGAACTTCCGCGACGTGACGCGCCTGATGGAGGACCTGTCGCTCAACACGGTGTGCGCCCAGGCCGCCTGCCCCAACATCCACGAGTGCTGGGAGATGCGCGAGGCGACGTTCCTCATCGGCGGCGAGGACTGCACGCGCAGGTGCGGGTTCTGCCAGATCCAGACGGGCAAGCCCGCCGGCTACGACCGTGACGAGCCGCGGCGTGTCGCCGAGGCCGTCGAGCACCTGGGCCTGCGCTTCGCGGTGGTGACGATGGTCGCGCGCGACGACCTCGAGGATGGCGGCGCATGGCTCGTCGCCGAGACGATCCGGCAGATCCGCGCGCGCACCCCGGAGGTCGGCGTCGAGGTGCTCCCGAGCGACTTCGGCTACGGGCGCGACCCGGAGGCCGGAGCACGTGCGCTCGAGCAGGTCCTCGAGGCGCTGCCTGACGTGTTCGCGTTCAACCTGGAGACGACGCGCCGGCTGTTCCCGGTCGTGCGCCCGTCGTTCGACTACGACCGTGGCCTCGCGTTCCTCGCGCTCGCCCGTGAGCGCTTCCCTCGCACGACCGCGGTCAAGTCGAATCTGATCGCTGGGATGGGCGAGACGGACGACGAGCTGCGCGAGTGCATGCGCGACCTGCGTGCCGCAGGCGTCGACACGCTCACGATCGGTCAGTACCTCCAGCCGTCGGCGCAGCATCTCGCGCTCGACCGCTACGTCACCCCCGAGGTCTTCGCCGCGCTGCGCACCTACGGCGAGCAGGAGCTCGGCTTCGCTCACGTGGAGGCCGGACCGCTCGTGCGCTCGAGCTACCACGCGGGCCAGCAAGCCATCGACGCACAGGCCTGGGCGCCGTCCGCAGGTCAGCCCGGCGGCCCGACCGCCTGACGGCCTGACGGCCTGGAGGCGACGGACGCCCGAGGTCGGCCCGAGTCCAGCCCGAGGTCAGTCGCCGGAGGTCGCGACTCCGGGCAGCGGCGGGTCGCCGGCCACGGTGCGGTGCCACACGGTGCGCTGCGGGTACGGGATCTCGACGCCGGCCGCATCGAGCTCCTGCTTCACGACCTGCCGGAACAGGCGCCCGAGCGCCCACTGCTGACCGGGGACGGTCTTCGCGACGACACGGATGGCGACGCTCGAGTCGGCGAGGTCGTTGACCCCCCAGATCTCCATCGGCTCGCCGAGCAGCTGCTCCTGGACCTCGGGCCGCTGCTGGAACCGTTCGAGGACGCCGTGCAGCAGCTCGATGGCCTGATCGACGTCGGTCTCGTAGGCGACACCGACGTCGATGACCATCCTCGACCACTCCTGTGTCATGTTCCCCACCCGGCTGATCGAGCCGTTCGGGACGTGCCACACCGTGCCATCGAGCGCCCGGATGCGCGTCGTGCGCAGGCTGACCTCCTCCACGACGCCGGTGGCCTCGCCCGCATCGATCACGTCGCCGACCCCGAACTGGTCCTCCACGAGCATGATCACGCCGCTGAGGAAGTCCTTGACGATGTCCTGAGCACCGAAACCGATCGCGACCCCGAGGATGCCGGCACCTGCGATCAGCGGGGCGAGGTTGATCCCGACCGTCCCGAGCGCCGTCAGGATCGCGAAGCCCCAGACGACGACGCGGATGACGCTCTGCGCGAGCGTGCCGAGCGCTTCGGCCCGCTGCTCCCGACGCGCCTGATGGACGCGGAGCTCCTCGGGCGTCGCCTTGTTGCTGTCACCCGCGAGGAACCCGGCGGGCATCAGGGCACGGGGGTCCTTGGCTCGGTCGATGACCCGGCGCAGCGCCCGCCGGATGAGACGGATCGTGATCGAGGCCGCCACGAGGATCGCTGCGACGATGAGCAGCGGCTCGACGATCGATCCGACGATCCAGCCGACGAGTTCGTTGTCCGTCAGGCCCTGCACCCAGAGCGTGAGCGGGCGTGCGGTGGTCGCGAGCGGCGTCGACGTCATCGTCAGCTTTCGTCAGGGTGCGGCGACCGTAGCAACCAGGACCGCGTAACACGGCCGAAACATCGAGGACACCGGTGCGGCACAGGATCCTCATAGCGTCCTCCTCGGTAGGAGACGTCCGGGAACGCACCCGGGCTCGGACGAGGCGTCGTCCCGAGTCCCAACCGTGGACCGGACGAGCACGGGCCTCCGGGCCACGTCGCGGACGATGTCTCGTCCGCCTACCGTCACGGGCCACCGGCCCGCGGCGCGGACCGTCAGACCGAGGTGCGTGACATCGCACCGGACCAAGGAGCAGAACGTTGGGTAGCTCACCGCAGACGGCGGCCGACGTGCTCGCCCTCCTCAAGGAGGGGGGCTACGAGTACGTCGACCTCCGCTTCATCGACCTCCCCGGGGTCACGCAGCACACGACCTTCCCGGTCACCAACATCAACGAGGCGACCTTCTCGAACGGCATCTACTTCGACGGGTCGTCCGTGCGCGGGTTCCAGGGCATCCAGGAATCGGACATGCTGCTGATCCCGGATCCGGCGACCGCGGTCGAGGACCACTTCCGTCAGCGCAAGACGCTGATGCTGTACTGCCACGTCCACGACCCGATCACGGGTGAGGCCTACAGCCGCGACCCGCGCAACGTCGCCCGCAAGGCGGAGGCGTACCTCGCCTCCACCGGCATCGCCGACACGGCGTACATGGGTCCTGAGGCCGAGTTCTTCATCTTCGACTCCGTGCAGTTCGAGAACAACGGCAACGGCTCGTTCTACGAGGTCGACTCGATCGAAGGCGCATGGAACACGGGCCGCGACGAGCCCGGCGGCAACAAGGGCTACAAGCCGCGCACCAAGGGCGGGTACTTCCCTGTGCCGCCGATGGATCACTACACCGATCTGCGCTCCGACATGGTGAGCAACCTGGAGGCCTTCGGGATCACCACGCAGCTGCACCACCACGAGGTCGGTTCGGGCGGTCAGGGCGAGATCGGCATCGAGTTCGACACGCTCGCCACGATCGCCGACAAGCTGATGACGTTCAAGTACGTCGTGAAGAACACGGCGTGGCATCAGGGCAAGACCGTCACGTTCATGCCGAAGCCCATCTTCGGTGACAACGGTTCGGGCATGCACACGCACCAGTCGCTGTGGAAGGGTGGCGAGCCGCTGTTCTTCGACACGAACGGCTACGGGCAGCTGTCGGACCTGGCGCGCTGGTACATCGGCGGCCTGCTCGCGCACGCCCCGGCGGTGCTCGCGTTCACCAACCCGACGACCAACTCGTACCGCCGGCTCGTGCCGGGCTACGAGGCACCCGTCAACCTGGTGTACTCGGCGCGCAACCGGTCCGCAGCGGTCCGCATCCCGCTCTCGGGTGACTCGCCGAAGGCGAAGCGCATCGAGTTCCGGGTCCCCGACCCGTCGTCGAACCCGTACCTCGCGTTCGCCGCGATGCTCATGGCAGGACTCGACGGGATCCGCAACCGGATCGAGCCGCCGGACCCGGTCGACAAGGACATCTACGACCTGCCGCCCGAGGAGCTGCGCAACCTCCCGAGCGTCCCGCGCTCCCTCGAGGAGTCGCTGGCCGGCCTCGCCGCCGACCACGACTTCCTCCTCGAGGGTGACGTGTTCACCCCGGACCTGATCGAGACCTGGATCGCGTACAAGATGGAGAACGAGGTCGCACAGGTCGGGCTGCGCCCGCACCCGCTGGAGTTCCAGCTGTACTACGACATCTGAGCGACGCACGATCCGCAGCATCCGAGGCCGCAGGGCGCCCGTACGGGCCCTGCGGCCTCACCCGTCGTTCCCCTCGCTGCCCGGCGCCTGCTCGGCCAGCGGCACCTACCCTCCGGACCGATGTCCGCTGCACACTCCGCTGCACACGCTGGACGCGCTCGCGACCCCGGGGAGCCACGACGGATGATGCGGACGATGCGCCCCATCATGCTGGTCGTGAGCGCTGCGCTGCTCGTCGTCGGCTGCACCGCACAGGACGAAACGGACGTCGCACCGCCCGCTGTGGTGTCCACGCCGGCCGCGCCGGAGCCTCCCGTCCCGATGCCGGCCACCGACGATGCCACGGGTTCGGATGCTGCGCCCACCCTGGGCTCGGCCGCAGCGCGCCCCACGTGGCTCGGCACACGGGTCCTCCCGCTGGCCGCCGACGGCTTCGGCCAGCGGCTCGCGACGCCTGAGGAGCTCGTCGACCGCCGGCTCGTGACACCGGCGCTCCCTGACCCCACGCCCCCGTCGCCCCCGGCCGACGGTGGGTTCGACGCCTCGATCGCCGACGTGCCCCCGGGGGTGGCCGCGCGCTCGACATGGCACGAAGGATGTCCCGTCACGCTCGCTGAGCTGCGCTACGTCACCGTCACGTTCCACGGGTTCGATGCACGGGCCCACACCGGCGAGCTCCTCGTCCATCAGGACGTCGCGGACGATGTGGTGCGCGTGTTCGCCGCGCTCCACGCCGACCGCTTCCCCATCGAGGAGCTGCGCATCATCGCCGCGGATGAACTGAGCGCTCCGCCGACGGGTGACGGGAACGTCACGTCCGCGTTCGTCTGCCGCGCGACCGTGGGGGGCTCGCGCTGGTCGGACCATGCCTTCGGCCGTGCGATCGACGTGAACCCCTTCCACAACCCCTACGTCCGCGGTGACCTCGTGATCCCGGAGCTCGCGGGCGCCTACGTCGATCGCCGTGATGTCCGCCCAGGCATGGTCATCGCCGGCGATGCGGTCACCCGTGCGTTCGCCACCATCGGCTGGGGCTGGGGCGGGGACTGGACCGGCGCTGCGACCGATCCGATGCACTTCTCGGCCTCCGGGCGCTGACCCGGGCCTCGGGCAGAGCCCGACAGCGAGCAGCCCCTGGGTCGCACGGACGCTGCCGCCAGGCCTTCCGGCGCACCGAGCCGATCCGACCGCGGTCTAGTGTTCACCTCGACGGATCGCCCGTGGCCGCGGGCGGGCACCGACGACCGGATGGGCGGAACGATGCAGACGATCCTCTACACCTACGCTGACGAGGCACCGGCGCTCGCGACACACTCGTTCCTGCCGATCCTTCAGAACTTCCTCGGGACGGCGGGCGTCAGCATCGAGCTGCGTGACATCTCGCTCGCCGGCCGCATCCTCGCCGCGTTCTCCGACCGTCTGCCCGAGGAGCAGCGGGTGCCAGACGCGCTCGCCGAGCTGGGGCGACTCGCCCTGACCCCGGGCGCGAACATCGTCAAGCTGCCCAACATCAGCGCCTCCATCCCGCAGCTGAAGGCCGCCATCGCGGAACTGCAGGCGAAGGGCTACGCGCTGCCCGATCATCCCGACGACCCGCGCACCGACGAGGAGCGCGACGTCCGGGCGCGGTACGACCGCGTGAAGGGCAGCGCGGTCAACCCGGTCCTGCGCCAGGGGAACTCCGATCGACGCGCTCCCGGATCGGTCAAGCGCTTCGCACGCTCCCACCCGCACTCCATGGGTGCCTGGTCACCGGACTCGCGGACCCATGTGGCCACGATGGATGGGGGCGACTTCCGCTCCAGCGAGCGTTCCGTCACCGTCGAGGGCGATCGCACCGCTCGTATCGAGCTGGTCCGCACGGACGGCGACGTCATCGTCCTCAAGGACGGCGTGAAGCTGCGTGCGGGCAGCGTCGTCGATGCGGCCGTGATGAGCCGCGCTGCTCTCGAGACGTTCCTCGCCCGCGAGGTCGCCGACGCGAAGGCGCAGGGCCTGATGTTCTCCTTCCATGTGAAGGCGACCATGATGAAGGTCTCCGACCCGATCCTGTTCGGCCATGCCGTCCGGGCCGTGCTCGGTGACGTGATGACCGATCATGCGGACGCGCTGGAGCGTTGTGGCGCGGACCCCGACGATGGACTGGCGGCGATGCTCGCAGCGGTCGCGACGCTGACCGACGCGGAGCGCGACAGCGTCGAGGGAGCCATCCATGCGGCGCTCGCCGACGGACCGGCCCTCGCCCACGTCGACTCCGACCGTGGGATCACCAACCTGCACGTGCCCTCCGACGTGATCGTCGATGCATCGATGCCGGCGATGATCCGGACCTCGGGCAAGATGTGGGGTGCGGACGGCGAGGCCGGCGACACGAAGGCGGTCATCCCCGACTCGAGCTACGCCGCGCTGTACGCGGAGACGATCGATGACTGCCGGCGCAACGGCGCCTTCGACCCGGCCCGGATGGGCTCGGTGCAGAACGTCGGCCTGATGGCTGAGGCGGCCGAGGAGTACGGCTCGCACGACACGACCTTCCGGCTCCCTGCCGGCGGCACGGTGCGCGTCGTCGCGGACGGTGTCGAGCTGCTCAGCCACACGGTCGAGCAGGGCGACATCTGGCGCATGTGCCGCACGACCGACGCGGCCATCCGCGACTGGGTCCGCCTCGCTGTCGAGCGCGGACGGCAGTCCGGCATCCCGGTCGTCTTCTGGCTCGATGAGACCCGTGCCCATGACGCGCAGCTGCTGCGCAAGCTCGACGACGAGCTCGCGAAGCTCGACACGGACGGCCTGGACCTCTCGGTCAAGCCGCTCGGCGAGGCGACCCGGCATGCGCTCGCACGCTGTCGCAGCGACGAGGACACCATCGCGGCCACAGGGAACGTGCTGCGCGACTACCTCACGGACCTGTTCCCGATCCTCGAGCTCGGCACCAGCGCGAAGATGCTCTCGATCGTGCCGCTGATGGCCGGCGGCGCCCTGTTCGAGACGGGTGCCGGCGGTTCCGCCCCGAAGCACGTGCAGCAGCTGGTGAAGGAGAACCACCTGCGCTGGGACTCGCTCGGTGAGTTCCTCGCGATGGTCGCCTCGCTGGAGCACGTCGCGCGTGTCGCCGGCAACCCGCGTGCTGCACTGCTCGCCGCGACGCTCGACCGCGCGATCGAGCTGCTGCTCACTGAGGGCCGCTCGCCCTCACGCAAGGTCGGGCAGATCGACACGCGCGGCAGCCACGCCTCGATCGCCGTGTTCTGGGCGCGCGAGCTCGCTGCACAGACGGAGGACGCCGGACTCGCCGCATCGTTCGCACCGGTGGCGCAGCAGCTCGCCGCGGACGAGGACACGATCCTGGCCGAGCTGCTGGCCGTCCAAGGGCCTCCGGCGGACGTCGGCGGCTACTACCGGCCGGACCCGGTGCGTGCCGACGCCGTGATGCGGCCGTCCGCGACGCTCAACGCTGCGATCGACGCGCTCGCCTGAGCCGGAGCGGGAGCCGGAGCGATCCGTCGGCGTGCAGCGTCATGACGCGGGAGCGCCGGCCTGCTCGATGCGTGCACTGAGGTCGATCCAGCGCGCCATGAGCGACTCCGCCGTGTCCTTCGCAGCGCCGTGCGCGGTCACGACCTCGGCAGCCGCATCCCGGTCGTCGTACAGGCCGGGTTCACCGAGTCGGCGCGTCAGCTCGGCGACCTGCGCCTCCGCAGCGCCGAGCTCGCGTTCGACACGGGTGAGCTCGCGCGTCAGCGCACGCAGGTCCGCATCGTCGGCGTCCTGAGCGCCCCCGGACCCGCCGGCGGCCGCAGCCTTGCCCGCTCCCTTGCTGGCCGTCCCCTTGCCCGTCCCCTTGCCCGTCCCCTTGCCGCGGCCGCTGCGCCCGCCCGGTGGTGGTGGCGCCCCGAGCGCGTTGCGCCCCCGCGCCGCGCTGCTGCGCTCGGCTGCGGCGTGCGCGTCAGCACTGCGTGCCGCTTCGTCACGACGCCACTCGAGCTCCTCGTAGGTGCCATCGAACCAGCTCGCGTCCCCGTCGCGCACGTCGACGATCGCGTCGGCGACGGTGCGCACGACGTGCCGGTCGTGCGTGACGAGCACGACGGTCCCGGGGTACGCGGTCAGCGCGTCCTCGAGCACGTCGCGCGACGCCATGTCCAGGTGGTTGGTCGGCTCGTCGAGGAGCAGCAGGTTGTAGGGCGCGACCATCACCTTCGCCAGCGCGAGACGCATGCGCTCGCCACCGGACAGCACACCGACGCTGCGCTCCGCGAGGTCACCGGGGAAGCCGAACGCAGCCAGGAGCGAACGCTGGTCGACGCTGCGGTGGCGCTCACCGAGTGCGGTGCGGAACTCCTCCAGCGCGCTGCGCTCGGGGTCGAGCGTGTCGGCCGCATGCTGGTCGACGAAGGCCGCGCTCACGTTCGCGCCGGGCCGCATCTCGCCCGCGGTCGGCGTCGTCGCCCCCGCAAGGATGCGGAGGATCGTCGACTTCCCGGCCCCGTTCGGACCGACCAGCGCGACCTTGCGTCCACGCTCGACCGCGAGGTCGACGCCGCTGAGCACCTGGTTGTCGTCGTAGCGCATGCCGATGCCGACGAGCTCGGCGACGATGCGCCCGGCGCGTTCGGGCTCGGGGAACCCGAAGCGCGCGACGAGGGCGCGATGCTCGGGCACCTCGATGCGAGCGATCTTGTCGAGCGCGCGCTCGCGTGACTTCACCTGGCGCGCCTTGGTGGCCTTGTAGCGGAAGCGCTCGATGAAGCGCTCCTGCTCGGCGAGCATGCGGTCCTGCTGCGAGCGTGCGGTGCGCAGCCGCTCGAGCCGCTGCTCGCGCTGCTCCACGAACGTCTCGAAGCCGCCCACCTCGCCGCTGCGACGGACGTCGTAGGTCGTCGCGGTCCCCGCCGCGACCTCGACGATGGTGTGGGCGACGGCATCGATGAAGTCGCGGTCGTGCGAGACGAACAGCAGCCCCCCGGGCAGCGCGGCGAGCGTCTGCTCGAGCCAGCGGATCGTCTCGAGGTCGAGGTGGTTGGTGGGCTCGTCGAGCACGAGCACGTCAGGCCGTCCGACGAGCAGGCGCCCGAGTGCGGCACGCACGCGCCAGCCTCCGGAGAACTCGCGCGGGTCGCGCTGCGCGTCCCCCGGCGCGAACCCGAGGCCTGCCAGGGTGCGCTCCGCGTCCCCGTCGAGCGTGTAGCCACCGAGCTGCTCGTACCGCTCACGCGCGTCCGCGTAGCGGTCCATCAACGCCTCGGCGCGCTCCATGTCCGCCGTCTCGAGCTCGAGCTCCATCGCGGCGAGGTCGCGCTCGAGGACCATGAGGTGGTCCGCACCCTCGCGCACCAGGGCGAGCAGCGTCGGGTAGCGGGCCGCGAGGTCGGCGGCGTCCTGCTCGAGCCACCCGATGCGCAGCTCGCGAGGCCGGTGCACCTCGCCCACGGCCGGCCGGAGACCTCCGACGAGGGTGCGCAGCAGGGTCGTCTTGCCCACGCCGTTACCGCCGACGAGCGCGACACGCTCCCCGATGGCGACACCGATGTCGACACGGTCGAGCAGCACGCGACCACCGACCTCGATGGTGAGCCCCGACGCGCGCAGCATGTCCTCAGCCGTTCAGGTCGGCGTGCGTCAGGCGCGCCGGCGCCGAGCTGCGTGTGCGCTTCAGCTCGAAGAACCCATCGGTCGCGACCATCGCGAGGAAGCCGTCCCACAGACGCAGCGAGGCCTCGACGTCGGGCAGCTCCGTGATCACGGGACCGAACAGTCCGATGCGACCGGTCCCGTCAGGTCGATCGACCGCGATGATGGGCGTCCCGACCGCGTCCCCGACCAGCGCGAGGCCCTCGTCCATCGACGTGCGGACCGCAGCGTCATACTCGGCGTCGTCCGCGGCGGCGGCGAACGCAGGGTCGAGACCGAGCCCGGTGAGCACCGCTCTCAGGTCGACGGTCGTCCCCTCGACGTGCAGCACGCGGCCCAGCTCGGTGTAGAGCTCGCCGATCCGGTGCCCCTGACCAGCGGCGCGCAGCGCCTCCACGGTGCGGAGCATCCCGTGGCTCGCGGTCACCTCCGCGAAGAACGGTTCGCCCTCACGGGTGCCGTTCTTCAGGAGCAGGCTGATCGGCGACCACTCGATGGTCACCTCACGCTGCGTGGCGACCCGGACGAGCCAGCGCGAGGTGATCCAGCAGAACGGGCAGGCGGGGTCGAACCAGAACCGGACATGCATGAGGTCTCCGGAGGCAGCGCGGACGGACGGTCGGATGACGGGAGCGTCGTCGCACGGTACTCGCCGCACCTCCTTGACCGGCACCGGAACGCCACCTACCGTGCGTCGACAACCACATCGTGAGGCCGCGCACGCCGGGCGGGAGAGTGACGGGGTCGTTCACACGACCACCCGTCCGCCGAAGGAGCAACCCCTCCCGGGAACCTCTCAGGCACCCGTACCGCTCGGAGGAGGCCACTCTGGAAAGTGCCCCCACGGGCACGCCGACGGGGAAAGCCGGCTGCGACCGGTGAAACTCTCAGGCCCGACCGACAGAGCGGGAGGACGCCCACCAGCACCCGCTGGCGTGCCCTCGGAGGCCCTCCCGTGTCGGACTCGGACCGTTCCCCACTGCACCCCTCGCTGCCACCGTTCGTCGCGCGCCACGTCGGGCCCGACTCGGACGCCATCGCCACGATGCTCGCGAGCGTCGGCCAGGACTCGCTCGACGCGCTGATCGACCGGGCCGTGCCTGCAGCCATCCGCACGACCCGCCCGCTCGACCTCCCCGCTCCCGTCACCGAGGCCGAGGTCACCGCGGAGCTGCGCGCGCTCGCCGGGCAGAACCAGTCCGCGGTCGCGATGATCGGTGACGGTTACCACCGCACGTTCACCCCACCGGTCGTGCGTCGCAACGTGCTCGAGTCACCGTCCTGGTACACGGCGTACACGCCCTACCAGCCCGAGATCAGCCAGGGGCGGCTCGAAGCCATCATCACGTTCCAGACGATGGTCGCCGACCTCACCGGCCTGCCGGTGGCCAACGCGTCGCTGCTCGACGAGGCGACCGCCGTCGCGGAGGCGGTGACGCTGATGCGCCGAGCCGGACGCTCGCCCTCCCCGCGCGTCGTCGTCGATGCGGAGGTGCTCCCCCAGACGCTGGCGGTGCTGCGCACCCGCTGCGCACCGCTGGGCATCGAGCTCGACGTCGCCGACCTGAGCGACGGGCTCCCCGACGGGGACCTGTTCGGCCTGGTCCTGCAGGCCCCGGGCCGCTCGGGCGTCGTGCGCGACCTCGCGGCCGTGGCCGCCGCCGCGCACGAGCGTGGTGCGATGGTCACCGTGAGCGCTGACCTGCTCGCCCTGACCGTCCTCACTCCGCCCGGTGCGTGGGGCGCGGACGTCGCGGTCGGGTCCAGCCAGCGCTTCGGCGTGCCGCTGTTCGCCGGCGGTCCCCATGCGGCGTTCATGGCCGTGCGTGAGGGCCTCGAGCGCTCGCTCCCGGGTCGGCTCGTCGGGGTCAGCGTGGACGTCGACGGGGCGCCGGCGTACCGCCTCGCCCTGCAGACCCGCGAGCAGCACATCCGCCGCGAGAAGGCGACCTCGAACATCTGCACCGCGCAGGTCCTGCTCGCCGTGGTCGCCGGCCTCTACGCGGTCTGGCACGGCCCCGACGGGTTGCGCCGCATCGCGCTCGGCGCGCACCGCCACGCCCGTCTCCTCGCCGCCGCCCTCACCGCGCACGGCATGCCCCTCGTGCATGAGGCCTTCCTCGACACCATCACGGTGCGCGTCCCGGGTCGTGCGGGCGAGCTCATCGCGGCGGCCGCGGCGGTCGGCGTGGACCTCGGGACGGTCGACGAGGACCACCTGAGGATCGCCTGCGACGAGACGACGACCCTCGAGCATCTGGTCCGGGTGCTGGGCGCGTTCGGCATCGACGACCCGTCGGGTGCGCTCGCCGAGGCGGCCGCGGACCTCGACGGTGAATGCTCCCCCTCGCTCCCTGCGACGGTGCTGCGTGACGACGAGTTCCTCACCCATCCCGTCTTCCACCGCCACCGCACCGAGACGTCGATGCTGCGCTTCCTGCGGCGACTGGCGGATGCGGACTACGCGCTCGACCGCGGCATGATCCCGCTCGGCTCGTGCACGATGAAGCTCAACGCGACCACGGAGATGGAGGCGGTCAGCTGGCCGGAGTTCGCCGACGTGCACCCGTTCGCCCCGGTGGCACGCCAGCAGGGCACGCTGCGCATCGTCGCCGACCTCGAGCGCTGGCTCGCCGAGGTGACCGGCTACGCGGCCGTGTCACTGCAGCCCAACGCCGGCTCCCAGGGCGAGTTCGCAGGGTTGCTCGCGATCGCCGCGTACCACCGCTCGCGCGGCGACACCGACCGTGACGTCTGCCTGATCCCCTCGAGCGCGCACGGCACGAACGCGGCCAGTGCGGTCATGGCCGGCATGCGGGTCGCCGTGGTCGACGCGACCGAGGACGGCACCGTCGACCTCGACGACCTGCAGGCGCGACTCAGTGAGCATGCGGGCCGGGTCGCAGCGATCATGGTGACCTACCCGTCGACGCACGGTGTGTTCGAGGCCGGCATCACCGACGTCTGCCGACTCGTGCACGAGGCCGGGGGGCAGGTCTACGTCGACGGCGCGAACATGAACGCGCTGCTCGGTGTCGCTCCTCCTGGCGGGTTCGGTGCCGACGTCTCGCACCTGAACCTGCACAAGACGTTCTGCATCCCCCACGGTGGCGGGGGTCCGGGGGTCGGTCCTGTCGCCGTCGCCGCGCACCTCGCCCCGTTCCTGCCCACCCACCCGGCTCACCCGGACCCGCAGCGCCGCGCAGGACCGGTCGGCCCGGTGTCCGCGGCACCGCTCGGCTCGGCGGGGATCCTGCAGATCCCGTGGGCCTACGTCCGGCTGATGGGTGGTGCAGGGCTCACGCACGCGACGAAGGTCGCGATCCTCGCGACCAACCACATCGCCCGGCGACTCGACGGCGCGTTCCCCGTGCTCTACACGGGGACGGACGGACTCGTCGCCCACGAGTGCATCATCGACGTGCGGCCCATCACGGCCACCACCGGCATCACCGCCGAGGACGTCGCGAAGCGACTCATCGACCACGGCTTCCACGCGCCCACGTTGAGCTTCCCCGTCGCCGGGACGCTGATGATCGAGCCGACCGAGTCGGAGGACCTCGAGGAGATCGAGCGCTTCTGCACCGCCATGCTCGCGATCCGCGACGAGATCGCACGCGTCGAGTCCGGCGAGTGGCCCCGTGACGACAACCCGCTCGTCAACGCGCCCCACACGGCGGAGATGCTGACGCGCGACTGGCCGCACCCCTACACGCGCGCGCTCGCCGTCCACCCGTCGGCACACACACGGCGCGCGAAGTACTGGCCGCCGGTGCGACGCATCGATGGCGCACGCGGTGACCGCAACCTGGTCTGCTCGTGCCCACCGCTCGAGGCGTTCGACCTCGCGGCCGCCCCGTGAGCGACGCCGCGCGGACCGTCCCGCTCGACGCCGTGCACCGCGCGCTGGGCGCGACGATGACGGCGTTCGGCGGCTGGGACATGCCGGTGCGGTACGGCAGCGACCTGGCCGAGCACCACGCCGTGCGCGAGCGGGCGGGACTGTTCGACGTCAGCCACATGGGTCGCGTGGAGATCGCCGGATCCGGCGCTCCCGACGCGCTCGATGCGATGCTCGTGAGCCGCGTCCGCGACCTCGAGGTCGGGCGTTCCCGCTACACGATGCTGTGCGACGAGGCTGGTGGCGTCATCGACGACCTGATCGTCACGCGCCTCGAGGACCGCTTCCTGCTGATCGTGAACGCGGCCAACACGGACGCAGCGCTCGCCGTGCTGCGCGAGGGCTGTGCGACCCACGGGGCGGACGTCGTCCACCGCGCGGGTCACGTGCTGCTCGCCCTGCAGGGCCCTGCGGCCGCGCACGTGCTGGCCGCTGCCAGCGCAGCCGACCTCGATGACGGGGCGGCGGACGCGACGAAGCTGCGTCCCTTCCGCGCGGTCGCGACACGCGTCGCCGGCGTCGCGACGGTCGTCGCCCGCACCGGCTACACCGGTGAGGACGGGTTCGAGATCGCCTGCGACGATGCTGCCGGTGGGCGTCGCGTCTGGGACGCGCTGCTGGCGGCCGGCACGGCGTCGGGGCTGCTCCCGTGCGGCCTGGCCGCTCGCGACACGCTGCGCCTCGAGGCGGGGCTGCCGCTGCACGGACATGAGCTCGGACCGGAGCTCGGACCGTTCGAGACAGGGTTCGCGCGCATCGTGCATCTCGATGACGCCCGCGAGTTCCACGGCCGTGCGGCGCTCGAGCGCGTCGCCACCGATGGTCCGGTGCGGCGCATCGTGGGCCTGATCGCCGAGGGGCGGCGTGCACCGCGGGCGGGTTACACGGTCCTCGACGGCGAGCGAGCGGTCGGCACGATCACGTCCGGGGCCCCGTCCCCGACGCTCGGTGTCCCGATCGCCCTGGCCGCCGTCGATGCGTCCGTCGCCGCCGCCGGGACGGTGCTCCACGTGGACGTGCGCGGCACCCGGGTGCCGGCCCGCGTCGTCGCCCTACCCTTCGTCCTCCCCGCCGCACGACGTGCCGCCGCCCGAAGTGCGGACTGACCGACCGGAGCATCCATGGACCTCCCCACCGACCGCGTCTACACCGCCGAGCACGAGTGGCTCGACGGGTCGGACCCCGCGAGCGTCGGCATCACCGCACACGCGTCCGATGCGCTCGGTGACGTCGTGTTCGTCGACCTGCCTCAGGTGGGCCGCGTGGTGACGGCCGGTGAGGTCTTCGGCGAGATCGAGTCGACGAAGTCGGTGAGCGACCTCTATGCGCCGGCCGGTGGTGAGATCGTCGCCGTGAACGATGCGCTCGCCGACGACCCGGGACTCGTCAACCGTGACCCGTACGGCGAGGGCTGGCTCGTGCGGCTGAAGGTCTCCGAGGTCGGCACGACGCTGGACGCCGACGCCTACCGCGCGCTCATCGGCTGAGCACGCTCACGCGCCGCGGTCGTCACGCGTCAGCGGCACTCAGCCGACGAAGCGGACCGCTGCGGCGACGACCGCGATGACGACGAGCAGCACCCGCAGCGCCGAGGACGGCAGCCGGCGCCCGTAGCGTCCACCGAGGCCACCGCCGATCGTCGCACCGACGGCGACGAGTCCTGCGACGCTCCAGTCGACGTCCGCGATCGCGATGAACAGCAGGGCGGAGACGAGGTTCGCCGCACCGGCAAGGATGTTCTTGATGCCATTGAGCTCGTTGAGTGGACCTCCGAGCGCGAGCCCGAGGATGACGAGCAATATCACGCCCTGAGCCGCCCCGAAGTAGCCGCCGTAGATGCCGGTCAGCAGGATCCCGAGGAAGAACCAGGGTCCGACCGGACCACCCGGGACCGTCGCCGCGCCGTCATCGACCGTCGCCCCGCGCTGGGCAGCTCGGCGCAGTGCGACTGCGGCAGCGATCCGAGGCTGCAGCGCCGCGAGCAGCGCGGCGCTCAGCAGCAGCCAGGGCACGACCGCGTTGAACGCGCGCCCTGGGAGCAGCACGAGCAGTGCGCCACCCGTGAGCCCGCCGATGGAGGTCGCGACGAGCAGACGGCGCACCACCGGGCCGCGCCCGCGCAGCGTCGAGCGATAGCCGATGCTCGCCATGATGGAACCCGGCACGAGCCCGACCGTGTTCGACACGTTCGCGATGACCGGTGGGAACCCGAGCAGCAGCAGCGTCGGGAAGGTGACGAGTGTGCCGGCTCCGACGACGGCGTTGATCACACCGGCGCCGATCCCGGCGACGATGATGAGGAGGACCTGGACGGATGTCATGCCCCGGGCCCCGCGTCGCCCGCTCCGACGCCGTCATCCACTCCGCTGTCGTGGCGCGCACGCTGCAGGGTGACACCGAGCGCACCGATGGCCACCGCGAGCGTGGCGAACTTGATCGTCGCGGACGCGAGCGTGACGAGCACGCTCCCCCACGACGGCACGCCGAGGATCGTGAGCCCCATCGCGACGTTCTCCACCTGGTCCGCGAACGCCGCGACGAGGACGGCCCCTGCCGCGATCTGTGCGGACGGTCCGACGCTCGCGACGCGCGCCGCAGCACGTGTCGCCGCTGTCCCGACCGCGAGCGCGTAGGCGAAGGGCAGGACCAGGTCCAGGCCATGCGTCCACAGCACGCGCGAGCGCACGACGGACGCCCAGGAATCGAGCATCCGGGCCGCGACGTCCGGTGACGCGGCGAGCTGCAGGGACACGAGGCCGAGCGGGGCCGCATCGGTGCGCAGCGGCAGCCCGAGCACGGTGATCGCGACGAGCAGCCCGACCGCCACCGCGGTCGAGGCGTGTTGGACCGCACGGCGGTGTGCCGCAGGGACGCGCGCGAACGGTCCGGTCACGACGTCGCCTGCCCGTCGGACCCCGTGCCCGCGCCCGTGCCCGCCCGTGCCCGTGCGCGTGCGCGTGATCCAGCGCAGCCAGCCACCGAAGGCACCGAGCAGGACGGCCCCGGCCCCGACCACACCATCGAGCGGGACGCCGAGCCGCAGCGGCAGCTCGAGCACCGCATCGAGCGCGAGCGCACCCGGGCCGGCGACGGCGAGCGCCGCGGCGACCACGATCAGGTACCCGTTGAGCTCCCAGCCCTTCGCGACCGACCAGAAGCCGGCCTCCGCGTTGTTGACGAACGCAGCGGTCGTCATCGTGCCGACCACGGCGGCTGCTGCGAGGGGCGTGAGCAGACCGAGCGCGAGACCGATGCCTCCGACGATCTCGCTGGCACCGGCGAGGAGCGCAGCAGCACGGCCACGACCGAATCCGAGCGACGCGAACCAGCCGGCCGTACGCGAGAGGCCGCCACCACCGAACCAGCCGAACAGCTTCTGGAAGCCGTGCAGCGCGAACGGCAGCCCGACGCCGAGTCGGAGCACGAGGAGACCGAGGTCGACCGCGGTGGGTTCCATCGTGAGAAGGCTAGTGGCGGGTGCTGAGCGCCCGCTCCCGACGGTCCTCGGGCAGCACGAGATCCTCGATGCGCAGACGGTCCACGACGAGGTCCGCGTGGTCGTGCAGCTCCGGCACGGCATGCGCACGACGGACCGCGACCGTCCACAGCCCCGCGGCCCGCGATGACCGTGCACCGGTCGTGGTGTCCTCCACACCGACCGTGCGGCGCGGGTCGACCCCGAGACCCGCACAGGCGGCGAGGTAGGGGTCCGGCGCCGGCTTGTGCAGCGCGGTGTCACCTGACGCGACGACGTGCTGGACGAGCGGCATGACGCCAGCGCGATCGAGCACGCGGTCGATGTGATCACGCGTCGAGGACGACACCACGGCGATCGCGCTGCCCTGTGCGTGGGCGATCCGCATCGCCGAGACGGCGTCATCGTGGACCTCGAGGCGCTCGTCGAAGAGCGCACGGAAGCGAGCCCGCAGTTCTCCTCGGAACGTCTCGACATCACCGAGCTCACCGCGCGCACTGAAGTGCTCCCAGTTCACTGCGAAAGGTCGCCCGACGAGCACCTGGAAGTCGGCGGCTGACCAGACGAGCCCCCGCGCCGACAGGGTCTCGGACCAGGCGATCTCCGAGAGGGACTCGGTGTCAGCGATCGTGCCGTCGCAGTCGAACGCGATCGCATCGGCGGTGCCTGCCTCGCTCATCGCGTCCCCCGGTCGGTGATGCCGTAGAAGCTGCGCTCCATGACGGCACGGACGTGACGCGCGTTGCGGAACCAGTCCGCCTCGAGCTGCTGCCGTCCGCCGCGCCCGTAGCCCATCGCGCGGGCGAGCTGCTCGAGCCGCTCCCCCGTCGGCAGCGCGTCCGGCTCGCGCTGGCGCAGCAGCGTGAGCCGGTTGCGCACCGTCGTCGCGAACCGGAACCCCTCACGCAGCCACACCACGTCGCGATGGTCGAGCAGGCCCTGGTCCTCGATCGCATCCAGCGCCGTCAGCGTCGACGGGCTGCGCAGTGCGACCTGAGATTCGGCGTGCGCGAGCTGCAGCAGCTGCACGGTCCACTCGACGTCGCTGATGCCGCCCGGACCGAGCTTCACGTGCCGCTCGGGGTCGACGCGCTTGGGGATGCGTTCCTTCTCGATGCGCGCCTTCATGCGACGCGTCGCGACCAGCCGCTCCTGGTCGAGGCCGGTGCCGTGCGCGCGTTGCGCGGCCGCATGTTCGAAGCGCCGCCCGAGCTCGCGGTCACCGGCGACGCTGCGCACCCGCAGCAGCGCCTGCAGCTCCCACGGCTCCGCCCAACGCTCCCAGTACGCCTCGTAGGACGCGAGGCTGCGCGAGAGCGGCCCGTTGCGGCCCTCGGGGCGCAGGTCCGCATCGACATCGAACGCGCTGCCGTCGGGCGTGATCGCCGAGAGCGAGGTGATCACGCTCGCGGCGATGGAGAGCGCCAGCGCCGTCGCCTCCGCCTCGTCGGCGCCATCCGCGACCTCGTGCACGAACACGACGTCGAGGTCGGACGCGTACGTGAGCTCCGCGCCGGCGAGCGTGCCCATCCCGACGATGGTCAGGCTGACGGGCAGATCGTCGGGCGAGGCCAGGCCGAGCTCGTCGGCGCGGCGCCGCAGCTCGGCACGCAGTGCGGCGACGAGGCACGCCTCGGCGATCGCCGTGAGCTCCGCCGCCGGCCCGACCCCCGTGCCCGGACCGCCCTCCGGCAGCGCCGTGTCCACGTCGCGCAGCACGATGCGCAGCAGCTCCAGCTGCTTGAAGCGGCGCAGCGCGGCCGTCGTGTCCTGCCAGTGCAGGCGGGCGACGGCCATGCGGGCCAGCTCCTCACCCGTGCGCGCCGCGTCACGCAGGCGCGGATCGCGCAGCCAGTCGATGCCCTGCGGCTGGCTGATGAGCAGCTCCCCCGCGAGACGGCTCGTGCCGAGCACCCGACCGAGCAGCTCGGACGCGGCGGGCTGATCGCGCAGGTGGCGCAGCAGCAGGCTGCCGTCACCCTGCGCCTCGACGAGGTCGCGCAGCACGAGCAGTCCGCCGTCGGGGTCGGCGCTGCCCTCGAGCGCCTGGAGCACCGCGGGCAGCACGGCACGCACGGTCGCGGCGCGTCGCGACACACCGCCGGTGAGCGCGCGCACCGAGCGCAGCGCGCCGGGCCCGTCGCGGAAGCCGAGCGCGGACAGCCGCTCGGCCGCCGCCGTGTCGCCCATCCGGGCGACCTCGCCGGGCAGCGTCACGCCGGCGGCGGACGCCGGGACGGTCGCGTAGCGCTCGAGCAGCGGGCGGTAGAAGATGCGGGCGTGGAGCTCGCGCACGCGCGCCTGCGCGCGTGCGAGCTCGGCCATCATCTGCTCGCCGGCGGACCCGTCGGGACCACCGCGGTGTCCCAGCGCGCGGGCGAGCCGGTCCTGGGTCGCGGCCTCGGGCGGGACCGTGTGGGTCCGGCGCTCGTTGGCGAGCTGCAGCGCATGCTCGACGCGCCGCAGCGACCAGTAGGTGCGCCCGAGCTCCGCAGCGTCCTCCTCGTCGACGTAGCCGTTCGCGGCCAGTGCCGCGAGCGTCGGGATCGTGCCCGTCTCCCGCAGCGTCCGGTCGGCACGGCCGTGCACGAGCTGCAGCAGCTGGACGGTGAACTCGACGTCGCGGATGCCTCCGGGACCGAGCTTGAGCTGGCGCGCGCCGTCGCGCAGGACGTCGGGTCGCGACTCGATGCGGGCCTTCATCGCTCGGACCTCGGCGACCGTCTCCGGGTCGAGCCGCTCGGGCCACATGTACGGCTCCGCCGCGGCCAGCCAGCGCGCACCGAGGTCGCGGTCCCCTGCGACCGTGCGCGCCTTGATGAGCGCCTGGAACTCCCACGTCTTCGCCCACCGTTCCCAGTAGGCGACGAACCCGCCGACGGTGCGGCTGAGCGCTCCCGAACGTCCCTCGGGCCGCAACGTCGGGTCGACCTCATAGGCCCGGCCCATCGTCGTCGACGCGTTGAGCAGCTCGAGCAGGCGCGCGCACACCTGCGACGCCTCGAGCGCCGCGCCCTCCTCGGTCGCCCCGTCGACCGGCTCGTGCACGAACATCACGTCGACGTCGCTGACGTAGTTGAGCTCGCGCCCACCGAGCTTGCCCATCCCGATGACCGCGATGCGTGCAGCGGGCGCGCCACCGGTGAGCTGTGCGTGCACGGCGGTGAGCGTGCCGCTCAGCACGGCCTCGGCGAGGTCGGCGAGCTCGCGCGCCACGCCCTCGACGTCGAGCACGCCGGTCAGGTCGCGCCCTGCGATGTCGGCGGTGGCCCGGCGCCGGATCGACGCGATACCCGCGGCCTGCGAGGCGACGTCGGCGGCTGCGCGGACGGCCGCCTCCACCGCGGCCGCGGTCGGCGCGACCTCGACGGGATCGAGGTCGGCGAGCGCGTGCACGGCGTCGGTGCCCCGACCCAGCAGGTCGCCCAGCGGTCGGGACGCGCCGGCGACGGCGATGACCCGCGCGAGCCAGTCATGGTCCGCTCGCACCTGGGTGAGCAGCGTGGGCGCGGAGGTCGCGAGCGCTGCGAGCACGGCGGCCGCGTCCGCAGGGGTCGCCGCCGCGGACAGCAGCTCGAGCTCCGCGTCGTCGAGCTCGCCGTCGACGAGCAGGCCGGCGACCGTCAGGTCCTCGAGCGCCCTGCCGCCGTCGAGTCCGGCACGCGCCAGACGGACCTCGAGGGATGGGCGGCGGCTCACGGGCGCGCCGTCAGAGCAGCGGCAGGTAGCGGTCGATCTCGAAACGCGTCACGTGCGACGTGTAGTCCGACCACTCACGGCGCTTGTTGGCCAGCAGGTGGCGGAAGAGATGCTCGCCGAGCGTCTCCGCGACCAGCTCGGACGCGGCCATCAGCTCGATCGCCTCACCGAGGCTCTCCGGCATGCGTTCGATGCCGTTCGCGGCCCGCTCGGCCGGGGTGAGCTCGAAGGTGTTGTCCTCGGACTCGGCCTGCAGCACGAGGTTGCGCTCGATGCCGTCGATGCCGGCCGCGAGGATCACGGCGAGGGCGAGGTAGGGGTTGCAGGCGGGGTCGGGTGCCCGGTACTCGATGCGGGTCGAGGCGGACTTGCGCGGCTTGTACATCGGGATGCGCACGAGTGCGCTGCGGTTGGAGTGCCCCCACGCGATGAAGACGGGCGCCTCGCCGGACGGGAACGGTCCGTCCATGCGGGTCGTGAGCCGCTTGTAGGAGTTCACCCACTGGTTGGTGATGCCTGCCGTCGCGCGGGCGTGCTCGAGCAGTCCGGCCGTGAAGGAGCGGGCGATCGGGGACAGGTTGTACTCGGCCCCGGCGTCATGGAACGCGTTGGTGTCCCCCTCGAACAGCGAGAGGTGCAGGTGCATCGCGTTGCCCCAGTGCTCCTCGATCGGCTTGGGCATGAACGAGGCGTGGACCCCTCGCTGCAGCGCCGTCTCCTTCACGACGAGACGGAACGTCATGATGTTGTCGGCCATGGTGAGCGCGTCGGCGTAGCGCAGGTCGATCTCGTGCTGCGAGGGCGCGACCTCGTGGTGGGAGAACTCGACGGAGATGCCCATCTGCTCGAGCGTCGTGATCGCCTGGCGGCGCGTGTCCTGCTGCACGTCGAGCGGCGTCATGTCGAAGTACGAGCCGGAGTCGATCGGCGTCGGGTCGTTGACGCCCTTGAAGAGGAAGAACTCCATCTCCGGATGGACGTAGAAGGTGAAGCCCATCTCAGCGGCGCGCTGCAGCTGGCGCTTGAGCACGTTGCGAGGGTCGGCGGCGAAGGGCTCGCCGTCGGGCGTGAGGATGTCGCAGAACATGCGGGCCACGCCCTGCGACTCGGGCCGCCACGGCAGGATCTGGAAGGTCGAGGCGTCGGGGACGGCCAGCATGTCCGCTTCCTGGACGCGCGCGAAGCCGTCGATCGCCGACCCGTCGAACCCGATGCCCTCGGTGAAGGCGTTCTCGAGCTCGGCCGAGGTGATCGCGACGCTCTTGAGGAAACCGAGCACGTCGGTGAACCACAGCCGGATGAAGCGGATGTCACGCTCCTCGACCGTACGGAGGACGTACTCCTGCTGCTTGTCCATGGTCCTCGTCCTCCTTGGCCCGCGTCACCCTCACGTGCTCCACGTGCGCCGACTGGCGCGCCGCGAGCCTACTGGGGCACCCCGTCGACCCTCCCGGTCCGACCGGTGACACGACGGAGCCGGCACCTCACGGTGCCGGCTCCGCACGATCCCTGGTCCTGGATCGCGCCGCCCGAGGGCCGGGAGAGATCACCCTCCGGCGGGTCGGTCCGTGCGCCGGGCCCCCACGCCCGGCGCCGGCTCAGCTGCTGGTGAGCTCCGGGTAGCCCGGGAAGCCATGCTCGTGGACGTCGAGACCCTCGACCTCCTCGCGCTCGGAGACCCGCAGCTGGCCCATGGCCTTCAGCGTGCCGAACAGGATGGCGGACGACACCGCGACCCAGGCCATGATGCCGGCGATGCCGATGATCTGGGCGATGAGCAGCTCGGTGCCGCCGCCGAACAGCAGGCCGCCGTCGGTGGCTGCGAGTCCGACCCACAGCGTGCCGAGGATGCCGACCACCCCGTGGACGCTGATCGCACCGACCGGGTCGTCGATGCGCAGGCCGTCGATGAAGCGCACGGCGAGCACGACGACCAGCCCGGCGAGGATGCCGACGACCAGCGCCATGAGGAGGCTGACGGAGTCCGCACCGGCGGTGATGCCGACGAGACCCGCGAGGATGCCGTTGGCCATCATCGCGACGTCCCACTTGCCGCCCGTCACGCGGGTGAAGATGCCCGCGGTCGCGCCACCTGCACCGCCGGCGAGCGCGGTGGTGACGATGACGTAGCCGATCAGCTCGCCGTCGAGCGCGAGGACCGAGCCGCCGTTGAAGCCGAACCAGCCGAAGAACAGCAGCAGCGTGCCGAGCGCGACGAGCGGCATCGAGTGGCCGGGGATCGCGCGTGCCCTGCCGGAGACCGGGTCGAACTTGCCGATGCGGGGACCGAGGATCCTCGCGCCGACGAGCGCCGCCACCCCTCCGGTCATGTGCACGATGGTCGAGCCGGCGAAGTCGGTGAACCCGAGCTCCGAGACCCAGCCGCCGCCCCACGTCCAGGCACCCACGACGGGGTAGATGATCGCGGTCATGACGACCGCGACGACGACGTACGCGCCGAACTTCATCCGCTCGGCGACCGCACCGGAGACGATGGTCGCCGCGGTGGCGGCGAACATGGCCTGGAAGGCGAAGTCGATCTCGAGCGGGATGCCGACGTCGCCGGCGACGAGCTCGTAGGGCTCGTAGCCGAGCAGGAGGAATCCGCTCGTCCCGAACAGCCCGGCGACCTGGTCGCCGTACATGATCCCCCAGCCGATCGCGAAGTACGCGACCATGCCGATCGAGATGGTCATGAGGTTCTTGCCGATGATGTTCGCCGCGTTCTTCTGGCGGGTGAGTCCCGCCTCGAGCATGGCGAATCCGGCGTGCATGATGAACACGAGCACGGTGGCCACCATCAGGTAGAGCACCAGCACGCTGAGTTCGAGCGACTCTGGGGTCACGGTCATCCTCCGGGTCCGGCCGGTCCTGGGGTCTGCTCCTGTCGCGCCGCGGGGACGCGGCTGGAGCGGGACCGGTACGGTGAGGACCGTACGAACAGGCCATTACCCCTGAGTTGATCCTGCGTTTCGTGTGTGTTTCGTCCCACACGGTCCCGAGGTGCCGACGTGGCCACCCTGCGTATCGCGCTCGCCCAGGTTCCCGCGCGCGTCGGCGACGTGCGCAGCAACGTGAGGACGGTGCGTGACGCCTGGGAGGCCGCTGCAGCCGCCGGCGCCGACCTCGTCGTCCTGCCGGAGCTGGCCCTGATCGGCTACCCGCCCGACGACCTCCTGCTGCGTCCGGACCTCATCGCGCGTGCCGACCGCGGGCTGACGCGTCTCGCTGCGGACGGCCCGCGCGGCTGCACCGCGGTCGTGGGGACCGTCGGCCGCTCCGAGCGCCGCGGCGACGACACGTGGGGCGTCGCGAGCGCCGTCGCCGACCTCGCCAACCGTGCCGTCGTGCTGCGCGACGGCACGAGCGTCGGCACGTACGACAAGATGCGCCTGCCCAACGAGGGCGTGTTCGACGAGGCGCGCTACTTCGTCCCCGGCGACGAGCCGCTGGTGGTCCGGGTCGCGGACGTACGCGTCGGCGTCGTGATCTGCCAGGACCTGTGGACCGCCGACGGACCGGTCGCGGCGAGCGTGGCGGCCGGCGCCGAGGTCGTCGTCGTGCTCAACGCGTCCCCGTACCACCGCGGGAAGCGCGCCGAGCGCGAGGAGTGGGTCGCACGTCATGCTCGGGAGCGGTCCGTCTGGGTCTGCTACGTCAACCGCGTCGGCGGCCAGGACGAGGTCGTGTTCGACGGCGACAGCATGGTCGCCGATCGTTCCGGCACGATCGTGGCGCGCGGTGCGCAGTTCGCTGCGGACCTCGTGCTCGTCGACCTCGACCTCGCCACGGGAGCGACGACGCTCCCCGGTCCGAGCACGCTCCGGACGCGGCGCTCGATCCGATCGACGAGCTGTGGTCGGCGCTCGTGCTCGCCACGCGCGACTACTGCGTGGGCAACGGCTTCGGTGAGGCCATCATCGGGCTCAGCGGTGGCATCGACTCGGCCGTGACGGCCGCGCTCGCCGTCGAGGCGCTGGGTCCTGACGCGGTCCTCGGCGTCGCGATGCCCTCCCCGTACTCCTCGCAGCACTCCGTCGACGATGCACGCGCGCTCGCCGAGGCGCTGGGCATCCGGATGGAGACGCTGCCGATCGGGGCCGGCCTCGCCGCGGTGGCCGGCACGCTCGATGGACTCGTCGTCACCGGGTTCGACGGTGAGCGTCCTGCCGGCATCGCCTACGAGAACCTGCAGTCCCGGCTGCGCGGTCTGCTGCTGATGGCGCTCGCGAACGAGCGCGGCTCGATCGTGCTCACGACGGGGAACAAGTCCGAGTACGCCGTCGGGTACGCGACCCTCTACGGCGACATGGCCGGTGGGTTCGCGCCGCTGAAGGACGTGATGAAGGGCGACGTGTACGCGCTCGCGCACCACGCGAACCGCGCGGGCGTGCTGATCCCGCTCTCGACGATCGACAAGCCGCCGTCGGCGGAGCTGCGTCCGGATCAGCTCGATGCGGACTCGCTGCCCGACTACCCGCGGCTCGACGCGATCCTGACCGGGCTCGTCGAGGACCTGCTCGACGTCGAAGAGCTCGTCGCGGCCGGCCACGACCGCGCGGAGGTCGTCCGCGTCACGGGACTGGTCGACCGGGCCGAGCACAAGCGGCGCCAGGCGGCGCCCGGGCCGAAGGTCTCGCGACGTGCGTTCGGGCGGGACCGTAGGGTGCCGATCACGTCCGGGTACGACGTGGCCGAGCGGCCCGAGGATGAGCGAGTCCAGGAAGGTGGTCCCGCATGAGCAGCCATGGTGATCAGGCCCGTCGCCGGGTCACGATCCACGACCTCGCGGCGATGCGTGCGCGAGGTGAGCGGTTCGTGATGCTGACCGCCTACGACGCGAACGCGGCGAGCATCCTCGACGGCCTCGACGTCCCGGTGATCCTCGTCGGGGACAGCCTCGGCATGGTCGTGCTCGGACACGACACGACGCTGCCCGTCACGCTCGAGGACATGATCCACCACGCGCGCGCGGTGGTCCGTGCGCGACCTCGGGCGCTCGTCGTCGTCGACCTGCCCTTCGGGACCTACCAGCGCGGACCCGACCAGGCGCTCGAGAGCGCGGTGCGGGTCGTCAAGGAGTCCGGTGCCGACGCCGTCAAGCTCGAGGGTGGCGCACGCGCGGTCCCGAGCGTGCGGGCGCTCGTCGCGGCCGGCATCCCGGTGATGGGTCACCTCGGACTGACCCCACAGTCGGTCGCCCAGTTCGGGGGCTTCCGGGTCCAGGGACGGGACGAGACCGCCGCGGCGACCATCGTCGAGGACGCCGTCGCGCTCGCCGAGGCCGGCGCGTTCGCCACCGTGCTCGAGTGCGTCCCCGCCACGCTGGCGGCACGCGTGACCGCGGCCAGCTCCGTGCCCGTCATCGGCATCGGCGCGGGCGCGGACGTGGACGCTCAGGTGCTCGTCTGGCATGACGTGCTGGGACTGAGTGCCGCGCCGCATCCACGCTTCGTGCGCGCCTACGTGGACCTGCGCACCGTCATCGCCGACGCGATCACCGCGTTCAGCGACGACGTGCGCGACGGGACGTTCCCCTCCGCAGCGGAGAGCTACGGCGACTGACGCCGCCCACCGCGGTCCTCGCGTGCGAGGTGACCGCGGCGGTCGTCAGCGCGAAGCGAGGTGCGTGCCCTCGACCTCGCGCGCGAGGACGAAGAGGTAGTCCGCGCAGCGGTTGAGGTACTTCAGCGGCGCCTGGTCCGGCAGCTCACCCGAGCGGTCGAGCGCGACGACGTAGCGCTCCGCACGGCGGCAGATCGTGCGCGCGAGATCGAGCGCGGCCGCAGGACGACTGCCCGAACCGCCGGGGACGACGAAGTGCTGCGGGATCGGGTGCCGTGTCGTGCAGGCGTCGATCCGAGCATCGATGGCATCGACCATCGCGTCGTCGACGCGCGAGATGCCGACCTCCAGCTGGTCCCAGTGGTCGGCACGCGTCGCGAGCTGGGCGCCGACGACGAACAGCTCGCGCTGCACCTGCAGCACGAGGTCGTGCATCTCACCCTCGAGGTCGGCGCGCGCGAGACCCAGCGCACTGCACGTCTCATCGACGGTGCCGTACGAGGTGGTCCGCAGGTCATGCTTGTCGACCCGACCGCCGTAGAGCAGCCCTGTCGTGCCGTCGTCGCCCTTCTTCGTGTACACCTTCATCGCGTCCTCGTCCCCGTCATCGAGCCGTCGGCATGCATGAGCCTGCATCGAGTGGCCAGCCTACCGACGCTGCCGGCCGGCCTCGGAGGGCAGCGCACGGGCAGCGCACCGGCAGCGCATGAGCGGCGCACGGGCAGCGGGTCCTGCTGCGAGCGGAGCGGTAGCGTCCCGAGCCGGGACCGGTCGGGTGCGCGCTCACGCACGGATCGATCCCCCACCGCGGCCCGGAGGTGACCCCGATGACGCCGATCACCTCACACCTGCCGACCGGGCTCGTCGCTCCTGGTCTGGCCGGCGCAGGCCTCGGCACGTCGGGCGCGGTCACGGCACGTCCGCTCGACGCCGCACCGCGGCGTGATGGCATCGTCGACCTCGACCAGCTGCTCGACGCGCTCGGCCCCTCGGACCTGCTCGAGAGCGCGGACCGCTCCGGATGGTCGTACCTCGCGCCCCACGACCTCTCACCCGGTCTGCTGCATGACGACGGTGCGCGCTCCTGGCTGCGTATGGCGGACGGCGCCGTCCACGACCTCGGAGCGGACCCGCTGGCGGCGCTGGATGCGCTGACGGAGCAGCTCGGCCTCGACCCCTCGGCCGAACCCGAGGCGGGACTGAGCATGCCGTTCCGAGGCGGACTGCTCGGTGCGCTCGCCTACGAGCTGGGTGACCGCATCCTCCCCCGCCTCCCGCACCGACCCCGGCTGCAGGGTCGGCCCGACCTCCTGCTGCGCATCGTCGGGTCCGTCGTCGCCGTCAGCCGCGAGCGCGACCAGGCGATCGTCGTCGTCGACGAAGGACTGCAGGGTCGCTGCGGCATCGAGGTGCACCGCGAGCTCGAGGCGCGCTGCCGACGTGCGGCGACGAGGGCCGCACGCTCGCCCGCCACGACCGCGCTCACCACGAGCGTGACGACGTCGCTCCCTCGCGACGCCCACGTCGCGGCCGTGCGGTCCATCCTCGACGTCATCGGCCGTGGCGACGCCTACCAGGTCAACCTCGCCCAGCAGCTCACGGCACCGTTCCGTGGCGACCTCGGCGAGCTCTACCGCCGGATGCGCGCCGCGTCACCGGCGAGCCATGCCGCGCTGCTGCCGGACGCAGGACTCGCGTCGATCTCTCCCGAGCGGTTCCTCGACGTGTCCGCCGGCACCGTCACGACCGACCCGATCAAGGGCACGCGACGTCGCGCGGACGACCCGGAGCTCGACGCGGCGCTGGCCGACGACCTCATGACGTCGACGAAGGACCGGGCCGAGAACATCATGGTCGTCGACCTCGAGCGCAACGACCTCGGGCGCGTGTGCGTCCCGGGGAGCGTCCATGTCCCTGTGCTGCTCGAGCTGCGCGCCCTACCCACCGTGTGGCACCTCGTCTCGCGCGTGCGCGGCACGCTGCGTCCCGGAACGACCTACGGCGAGCTGCTCGCAGCGACGTTCCCGTCGGGGTCGGTGACCGGAGCACCACGGCTCGCGGCGATGCGCACGATCCGTGCGCTCGAGCCTGCGCCGCGCGGCTGGTACTGCGGAGCGGTGGGCTGGCTCGGTCGTGGCTCCGCCTCGCTGTCGGTCGCGATCCGCACGGCCACGCTGCACGATGGGGTCGCGGAGTACGGGGCCGGCGGCGGCATCGTCGCGGACTCCGACCCTGACGACGAGGTCGCGGAGTCGCTCGACAAGGCGGTCGCGTTCCTCGCGGCGGTCGGGGCGACGCACACCGCTGGGCGTCCGAGCATCCGGACACCGGCATGACGTCCCTCCCGGCCTGGCTCGGTGACGGTCCGGCCGACATCGCGTCGCTCGACGTGTCCGCGCTCGATGCCGGACTGCGCAGCGGCTGGGGCGTGTTCGAGACGCTGCGCGCGCACGGGACGGCGACGCTGGGCAGCGAGCGGCATGTCGCGCGGCTGATCGCAGGCGCCGACCGGCTCGCGATCGCGGTCGACGGCGACCATGTGCGCGAGGCCCTCGAGCGCACACTCGCCGCCCCTCGCGACGTGCACGAGGTCGCGGTCCGGATCACGCTGACGGCCGGCCCCGTCGACGCCGCCGCGTGGCCGCCGGCCCCCATCGGTGCGCCGACGCTCGTCGTCACGCTCCACCCTGCGCCGGCGCTCCCCTGCCCTGCGACACGGGCCGTGACCGTCACGGCCACGCGCTGGCCGGCGGACCTCAAGGCGACGTCCTACGTGGCGAGCATCCTCGCCACGCGCCAGGCGCAGGCCGCCGGCGCGGACACCGCGGTGCTCTGCGACGGCGACGAGCTGCTCGAGACCGCCGAGGGGAACCTGCTGGCCATCATCGACGGCGTGCTGGTGACGCCGGAGGCGGACGGACGGCTGCTGCCGGGCGTGACCCGCGAGCTCGCGCTCGAGGCGGCGGGGCGGCTCGGCGTGCCGGTGCGCATCGGACCCCTGCGGCGCGACGACGTCGTGCGCGCCGAGGCCGTCATGGTGTCCTCGGCCGTCACCGGCCTGCGGACCCTCGCGCAGCTCGACGGGCACGCGCTGCGGGCGCCGGGCCCGGTCCCGGCCCCGCCCCAGCCCCGGCGCGGACGCGCGGACGTCGGCCGACGCGCTCCATCCGGTCGTGATCGCCCTGCGGGAGGCGCTGGAGGCGCTGCGCCGCTGAGCCGCGCACGCCGGCTGCGCTCGCGCACGGCTGAGCCGCGCACGTGCACGGCTCAGTCGCCGGAGAGGTCCTCGGGGTCCTCGAGTCGCAGCTCGACGAGTCGACCGCGGTGCGCCGAGAGCAGTCCCATCGCGAGCCGACGGACCTCGACGGACGCCTCGTCGTCCTCCGCTTCGAGCAGGACGGAGAGCGCATCGCTGTCGCCGGCCGCCTGCTGGAACGAGGTCAGTGCCTGACCGAGCAGGTCGGCGACGATCGAGCGCGCGCGTTCGCGCAGCGCATCAGAGGTCAGCTCGGTGCGCAGCAGCCCGATCGCGGCGGCCTCGACCTCGGCACGGTCCTGCAGCGTGCGCAGCACCACGTCGCCGCTCGCCGGGTCGAGCATGGGGACGACGGTGCGCATGAAGTCGCGCGCGAGCGGGATGCCGAAGGCGAAGAAGACGATCGCGCCGAACCAGTCGTCGAGCGGGGCCCGACCGAAGAACTGGTCGAACAGGCCCTTCTGCCGGTCCATCGCTGCGGTCGGCAGGTCGGTGAGTTCGGCGAGGTGGTCGTGCAGCAGCTGGTAGGCGTCGTGCTCGCGCCGGGCGAACGCGGCGATCCGGTCCGCCGCGCGCGCGTCCGGTGCGAAGCGCACCGCGCCCGACATCGCGCCGAAGGAGCGCAGCTGGCCGTAGGCGAGCACCCCCAGCAGCTCGACGGTCCGCCTGCGGTCGGATCGGTCCCCTCGGTCTGCGCCGGTTGACCGCCCGACATCATCTGCTGCCCTCGGGAGGACGACGCGGCCGCCAACCGAGCCGCTCGGAGATCTCGCGGGCGGAGCGCAGCACCCGCAGCGCGACGTTCTCGGGCTCGGGGAGGCGTGCGGTCGGCGCGACGATGCCCACGGCCGCGACGGCGCGGCCGGTGTGGTCGAAGACGGGGGCGGCGACGCCCGATGCGCCCGGCTCGATCTCGTCGCGCGTGTAGGCGACACCACGCTGACGCACCGGACGGAGCTCGTTGAGACGCTCGCCGTCGGGCAGGAACGCGAGCAGCGCCTTGCCGTGCGCCGCCATGCCGAGCGGATGGCGGAAGCCGACGCGGTAGTTGACCTGGACGAAGCGACCATCGGGCTCGATGACCTCGACGACGACCACATCGTCGCGATCGCGCACGACGAGGCAGGCCGTCTCGTTGGTGTCCTCGCTCAGCGATCGCAGGGCAGGTCCGGCCAGGCGGCGCACCTCGAGCCCCTGTGCGGCCCGCACGCCGAGCTCGAGCATCGACAGCCCGAGCCGGTAGCGGCGCGTGTCGGGGTCGCGCGTGACGAAGCCCTCCTCGGAGAGGGTGTCGAGCAGGCGGTAGAGCACGGCCCGGTCGAGGCCGGTCACGTCGGCCAGACCGGAGACCGTCGCGCCCTCCGCGTCGTGTCCGAGGGCCTTGAGCAGCACCAGGCCCCGGGACAGGGTGCGCGAGCCCCCCGTCCGAACGACCTTGCGCTCACTCGTCGCCACACCGGCTCCTGTCGCCATGCTCCGCCGGTGGGTCGACCCACGGGCTGCGCCCTCAGTGTGGCGCGCGCGCCGCGCACGGTCAAGTGCGGACACCGTGGTCGACGGCGGGTCGCGAGGGACCTGCGTCGCTGCGACGCACGCCTCCGAGGCCCTGGAGGCCCGGCGCTACCCTCCGCCCTCCAGCGGCGTCGTCCAGCGGCACCGTCCAGCAGGACCCGAGCTGGCAGGACCCGAGCCGGCCGGACCCGACGAAGAGGCGACGAGGATGAAGGAAGAGATCGAGAAGATGCTGGGCGGATCCCGACGCGCCTACGACAAGCTCTTCGAGTCCCGGATCCTGTTCCTCAAGGGACCGCTCGAGGACGACGTGGCGGACAACCTCGTCGCCCAGATGCTCGCCCTCGATGCCGAGTCCGACGACGACATCACGCTCTACATCAACTCCCCCGGCGGCATCATCACGGGCATGTTCGCCCTCTACGACTCGATGCGTCTGCTGCGCAGCAAGGTCGACACACGCTGCATCGGTCTGGCCGCGTCCGCCGGCGCGTTCCTGCTGTGCACCGGGACCGGTACGCGCTCGGCCACCGAGAACGCGCGCATCATGATCCACCAGCCGCTCGGTGGTGCCCGCGGGACCGCGAAGGACATCGAGATCCAGGCGAAGAACATCGTGTGGATCCGCGAGCGCATCAACGAGATCATGGCGGAGCGCACCGGTCAGACGCTCGAGCAGATCCAGATCGACACCGACCGGGACTTCTGGATGACCGCTGCGGAGGCCAAGGAGTACGGCCTCATCGACACGGTCATCGAGGCCGGCCACGGCAGCGCAGGGCGCAGCTGAGGGCGTGGCGACCCCGGCCGGACGTGACCCAGCATCTGCGCAGGTCCGTCTCCTCGGCGACCTGATCGGGAGGGCTGTCGCGTCCGTCGATGGTCCCGACCGTCTCGCACTCGTCGAACGCGTCCGGACCCTGTCCGTCGCCCATCGACGCGGCGGGGACGCGACCGAGCTGCGAACGCTGCTCCGAGAGCTGCCCGCAGGCGACGCGCGCATCGTCGCGCGCGCCTTCGCCGCCTGGTTCCACCTCGTCAACCTCGCCGAGGACCAGGGTCAGGCCCGTCGGCTCATCGCCGCCCGCCGCGCATCCGCACAGGCCGACCGGCCGCACGGCGAGACGCTGCTCGATGCACTCACGCGGCTGCGTGATGCGGGCATCGCTGAGGATGCGGTCGCTGCCCTGCTCGCGCAGCTGCGAGTCCGACTCGTGCTGACCGCTCACCCGACGGAGTCGCGTCGACGCAGCGTGCTCGCGAAGCTCGTGCGCGCCGCCGATCTGCTTCGCCGCCTCGACACCGAGTCGCTCGCCCCCGAGGACGAGGCGGACCTCACCCGCCAGCTCGGCGAGGAGGTCACGGCCCTGTGGCTCACCGACGAGACGCGCGACCGCGCCCCGACCGTGGTCGACGAGGTCCGCAACTCGATCTTCTGGTTCGACGCCTCGATCCATGCGACGGTGCCGCGCGTGCTGCGCGATCTGCGCGCCGCGGTCGCCGCGACCTACCCCGGACTCACCCCTGAGCTCGACCGGCCGCTGACGTTCGGCTCCTGGGTCGGGGGCGACCGCGACGGGAACCCGAACGTCACGCCCGCCGTCACCGCGGCTGCGCTCGACGAGCATCAGCGCATGGCGATCCGACTGCTGCGTCGCAGCATCGAGTCGATGCACGCGCACCTGTCCGTCTCGGTCGCACGAGGTGTGTCCACCGCGCTCGAGGCGCGTGCCGACGAGCTGGCGGACGCACTCGGTGACAGCGACGGGATGGAGTGGCGCTACGCGGACCAGCCGCACCGACGCTTCCTCGCCCTCGTGCACCGCAGGCTGGGACGGACGTCGGACCGGCTGGCTCGGCCGTGGTCGCAGCGCGGCGCGGACAGCGGTGGCTACCGCGACGCGGACGAGCTGTTGACCGACCTCCGCCTGCTCCAGTCGAGCCTTCGGGACGCTGGCGCCGGAGAACTCGCCGACGGACGGCTCGACGACCTGGTCGTACAGGTGGAGGTCTTCGGCCTGCATCTCGCCACGCTGGACGTCCGTCTGCATGCAGCGACGCTGCGGGGCACGGTGGTCGAACTGCTCGGTCGGTATGGCGATCTCGGCCTCGCATCGCCGCCCGATCACGACGCGCTCGCCGCACTGCTCGTGCGTGAGCTCGACGAGTCGCGTCCGCTCACCCCCGCCCGTCTGGACCACACCCCGTCGACGACCGACACCATCGAGCTGTTCCGCCTGATCCGCAGTGCGCACGAACTCATCGGCCCACGCGCGATCGACACCTGCATCATCTCCAACACGGAGCACATCGTCGACGTGCTCGCACCGCTCGCGCTCGCGCGCGACGCCGGATGCGCCGACGACCTCGACATCGTCCCCCTGTTCGAGAGCGCGACCGCGCTGACGGGTGCCGCCGAACTGCTCGATGCGCTGCTCGCGATCCCCGCGTACCGCTCGCACGTGGCGCGGCGCGGTGATCACCAGACGGTGATGGTCGGCTACTCCGACTCGAACAAGGACTCGGGCTATCTGGCTGCGAACTGGCAGCTGCAGCGGGCGCAGACCGAGCTCGTGGCGGTCGCGGACCGGCACGGTGTCCGGCTCACGATCTTCCACGGACGAGGTGGCTCCGTCGGGCGCGGCGGAGGTCCAGCGAACGCGGCGATCCGTGCGCAGCCGCCCGAGACGATCCGTGGCCGGTTCTCGATGACGGAGCAGGGCGAGGTCATCGCGTCGCGCTACCGCGACCCCGTGCTCGCGCATCGGCATCTCGAGCTCACGCTGCACGCGGTGCTCGTCAACTCCGGACTGCTGTCCGATGGCGGTGCGGACGATCGGCTCGGCGAGGTGCTCGACGAGCTGGCCACGACGTCGCGTGCGGCCTACCGACGTGACATCGCCGACGTCCCTCAGCTGCGCGACTACCTCGCGACCGCGACCCCCGTCGAGGCGATGGGGCGGTTGAACATCGCGTCACGGCCGTCGCGTCGCAGCAGCAGCGGCGGCATCGAGGATCTGCGTGCGATCCCGTGGGTGTTCGCCTGGACCCAGAGCCGTGCGAACGTGCCGGGATGGTTCGGCCTGGGCACGGCGCTCGAGAGCTGGGCCGGCGACGACGAGCGGCGCTGGCAGGAGCTGCGCGACCTCACAGCGGCCCACCCCATCCTCGAGGCGACGATCGCGAACGCCGAGATGGTGCTCGCGAAGACCGACCTCACGATCCACGACGACTATGCGCGGCTCGCTGAGCCATCCGTGCGTGCCGCACTGCTGCCTGCGATCCGCGCCGAGCACACCCGAACGGTTCGCGCACTGCTCCGACTGCGCGGCGCCGAGCGGCTCCTCGACGGCGACCCGGAGCTGCGTGAGGTGCTCGCGCTGCGCGACCCGTATCTCGATCCGCTCCACGTCATCCAGGTGGCCCTGCTCGAGCGGCTCGATGAGGGTGACGCGCAGCTCGAGGACGCGTTCCTGCTCGCGACCAACGGGATCGCCGCCGGGCTGCGCAACACGGGCTGAAGGTGCGCGTCATGCGGAGCATCCACCGCTCCCGACTCCCCACATCCTCGAAGCAGCCGGCAGGTCAGTGGGCGTCGGCGTCAGGGCCCCACTGCTCGCCGTAGTCCCAGGTGAGCTCCTCACCGGCGGCGATGTCACGCACCGCGACCGTCACCGTCCCGCTGCTCCCAGGGGCGTCGCGACAGTTCGCGTCGTCGGCGTGGTTGAAGAACCGCGCATCGTCGGCGCACAGGATCCGCGTCCGACGCATCGGATCGACGTAGGCGTAATGCTGCACCTGGAGCTGCGCCACGACGTCGAGCCTCGCGAGCGCGGCCTCATCGACGGCGCAGTCGAACGCTTCATCGAGCTGCCAGACCCTGCTCCCCGCAACGATCGGCGTGGTGGCGAACAGCCCGATCCCGTGGATCGTGCTCGGTGCGAGGAACGTCGGGACGAGCAGCATCTCAGCCGAGCCCGGTGATGGCTTCGCGGGATGCGCGGATCCGAGCGAGCAGGTAGGGCGAGAACGCGTCGCCGTACACCGTCTGGAGTCGAGGGTCGCACCAGTCCTCACCGGTGACCCGCCCCCGACAGGTGGCTGCCCCACACCGGCAGGCGAAGCCGAGGTACGGGTTGGCGTCCGACGTCGCATAGTCGTAGGTGACCTCGTCACCCTCCGCGAGGTCACGGCGCGCGACGAGCGTGTTCGCTCCGGCGAGCAGCGCTGTCGGATCGCACGCGTGGTTCACGAGGTCGGCCGCCCCCAGTCCGCTGATCGGCGTGACGAGGTAACGGTCATCGTCGATCTGCACGGCGTACCGGCGGCGATCCTCGGGGAGGGTCAGCATGCGAGCGGTGTCGATGATGCGACCGCCCCAGACGCACAGCAGGCTGCCTCGGGAGACGGGACGCGTGGTGAAGACGCCGTACCCCTCGCTCGGGCTGCGTCGAGCGACGAGTCCATCGGCGAGGTGGTGGGCACCGCGCCGGTCCACGCCCCGGACGATCACGGCCAGCGAGCCGAGCACCGGGGTCTCCATGGACCTGCCGGCCGCGGTGACCGGGCGGCGGAACTCTACGGACGGCGCGGTCGCTCGGCAAGACCGGAGAAGACCTCCGAACCTGTCCGCGGACGGTGTCCGCCGCGTCACCTGGCTGCCTCCGCCACCGCGCCCGAGACGTCCTCAGGCCGCTGAGGACTGCTCAGCGAGACCGGTCGCTCAGCGACCTTGGAGTCACCGGGACTAGAGCGCTTGCACGCCTTGCACTTGTCCCTTAACCTACTTCAGTCGCTTGGGGGCTGAGGTCTCATCACCTCCCGGGCGGTCCAACGGAGAAGAACGCTGACCGACCGACAGGATGGTTCCTCGTGGAGCCCACTCGAACCACTGCGCGACCACGTGGCCGGTCTGCCCGGTCGCTGCGGGCGGTGCGCTGATGTTCGGATCCGAGCTCATCCCGGTCGCGCTCGCCGTGCAGGTCGCCTTCGTCAGCGTGCTGCTGCTGCACGCGCTGCGGCGTTCCGTCGCGCAGTCCCGATCGAAGACGAGCCCAGCACCCACGAGCAGTCGTCGCCGACCTTCGAACCCGGCGCGCACCACTGACGTCGCAGACCGATCGGCCGCACACGGGTCGACCGAGGCCGAGGAGCTCGCGGACCTCGAGATGCAGCGCTCGCGACTCCTCAGCGATCTCGAGCGGTTGCGCGCAGCCCACACCCGTGAGGAGGCCGACTTCCGCGCACGTCGCCGAGAGGTCACCCTCGAGCTGCACGAGCGTCGCCGGATCTCCACCGAGCTCGCGACCGCCGAGCCGCAACTGCGCGACCGCGTCGCTGCGCTGCGTACCGAGGTGGAGCATCTCGAGCGGCGTCGACCCGAGCTGTCTGCGGAGATCAGCGCGTCGACCCGCTCATCCTTCGTGGTGCGTGAGCGGCTCGGGATCGCGCGCCGTGAGCTCGAGGAGCTTCACAAGGACCGCGAACGGGTCGGGACGCGACTGGAGACGGAGCTGCAGCGTCTGCGCGACCTGGCATGCCGTCGTGAACTGCTCCTCGCAGAGACCGAGGAGCTCGCCATGCTCGCCCGTCACCTCCAGGGCGTGGACGCAAGGACGCACCTGCTGAGCCAGGTGACCGACGGCGACCTGCGCGACCGCACGCACCTGCGCCGGCTCAGGGGCCCGAGCAACGCCAACGCCCGAGCTGACGTCGCCGAGCGCACCATCACCCCTCGCAGCGACGATCCCATCGCTCGCCTCCGCGAGCGCCTGGCCCCGCAGCCTGACGACACACGCGCCCAGGCGGTCTAGACCGACTCCTGAGCAGCGGGTGCCAGGGCGAAGCCGGTGCCGCTCGCTGTCCGGTCAGGCCGGTGCGACGACCTGCAGTCCGATCGCGAGCGCCGCATCCCGCAGGCGCGCGTCGTACGTGACGATGCCTTCGAGCTCCTCGACGAACGCGAGCGCTGATGCGAGATGGACGGCGTCGAGGCTGCGCATGCCGTCCGGTTCGAGCAGTCCGGCGCGCTCGCACACGTCCCAGCCGACATCCAGCAGCGTGACGTGGTCGAGCAGCGCTCGTGCCTGTGCGAGCAGGTCGGGGCGGGAGCGTCGCGTCGCGCGCAGCAGCTCGGTGTGGAGCAGCAGCGACGAGACGAGCACCCGCTC
>JAGYKW010000010.1 GCA_018401275.1 Nitriliruptoraceae bacterium
GGAACCCCTGGCAGGTGCTCTGGTGCGCTCGCGGACGCAGAGCCCGATGGCTCTTGCACCTGACCCGCGGCGACGTCTGATCCGAGGGCGAACGCTGCACGACCGGCCAGCTCCGGACGCGCCCTCAGGAACTCCCCTAAGGTGCGGGCCAAGAGGAGGCCCGGATGACGCAGAGCACCACGCCGGAGCGTGCCACGCCGGACAGCACCACGGCGGCGGCATACGAGGACTTCCAGTACGAGAACCTCGCGTTCCGCAACACCCATCCTGACTGGTTGGGCACCGTCGGGCGGATCTTCGGCATGGACCCGGCGCGCGCGGACGCCTGCCGCGTGCTCGAGCTCGGCTGCGGACCCGGCGGCAACCTCGTGCCGCTCGCCGAGCTGCTGCCTGGCAGCGAGTTCGTCGGCGTCGACCGCTCCTCGAGCCAGATCGCACGCGCACGCGCGGACGCGGCGGCGATCGGTGCCACCAACGTGCGCTTCGAGGCGATGGACATCCTCGACGTTCCCGACTGGGGACCCTTCGACTACGTCATCTGCCACGGCGTGTTCTCATGGGTGCCCGACGACGTGCGTCGACGGATCCTGGCGATCGCGAGCGAGCAGCTCGCCCCCCACGGCATCGCCTACGTGTCCTACAACACGCTGCCCGGCTGGCACGCGCGCGGCATGCTGCGCGCGATCCTGCGCCGTGTCGTGCCCGAAGGTCCGCCGCAGGAGATGGCGCGGACAGCACGGACCTTCCTCCACATCCTGCGCACGCAGACCCCGGAGCGGCTGCCGCTCGGCGGCTGGCTGCGCGGCGAGCTCGCACTGCTCGACCAGCTCTCCGACCGCTACCTCTACTTCGAGTACCTGGTCGAGGAGAACGTGCCGCTGTACTTCGACGAGTTCCTGCAGCTCGCGACCGACGCAGGGCTGCAGCACCTGGGCGATGCGGACGTGTCGAGCATGCTGCCGTCACAGCTCGGTGACGAGGGTGAGCGCTTCGTCGACTCGATCACCTCGACGCAGCTCGAGCAGGAGCAGCTGCTCGACTACCTCACGATCCGGCTGTTCCGACGCACGCTGCTGTGCCGCAGCGACGTGAAGCTCGAGCGCGAGATCGACCACCGTGTGCTCGCCGACGGCTGGGTCGGCAGCGACCTGACGATCCCGACGGGGACCGACGCCGACTCCGACGCCGAGGCGCGGACCGTCGAGGCGCGGACCGTCGGAGCGACGCACGAGACGCACCTGCTCGATGACACGGAGCTCACGTTCACCGATGCGGACGGGCTGCGCATCAGCTCCGACGATCCCGTGTCCAAGACCATGCTGCACCTGCTCGCGCTCGCCGGACCCGCCGGCATGCAGGTCGCACGGCTGACCGAGGCGATGGCCCGAATCCTCGCACGCGGCGACGCCTCGGACCCGGCTGACACGCTGACCGACGAGGTGACCGCACGCGCGATGCGCATCCTGGTGCAGGGCCGGCTCGACGCCGGCCGTTGGCAGCGCCCGGTGACCGCGGTCGTCCCGCAGCGTCCGACGACGACCCGACTCGTACGTCACCAGATCGCGCAGGGACTCACGAGCGTGGTCAATGCCCGCCAGGAGCACCGCAGCATCGACCCGCTGGACCGTGTGCTGCTCACTGCGATGGATGGGACACAGGACGCTGCAGGCCTCGCGCGGGCGGTGCTCGCCGCACGCGACGTGGGGACGCTCTCCCTCGAGTCCGCGGACGGCGCGGTGGAGGACCCGGCAGCGCTGACGACGCTGGTCGCCGACCGGCTCCAGCAGTTGGCTGCCTCCGCACTGGTCCTCGACCCCGACCGCGCCGGCTGAGCGACACGTCGGTCGAGCAGCGCGTCCGTGCAGCGCGTCAGTGCAGCAGGTCAGTGCAGCAGGTCCGTTCCCCAGCTCAGCTTCTGAGGAGGAAGCGGCCGTTGGGCGCCTCGACCGCCTCGATACGCATGTCGTCACCGACGGGGACCGGTCCGGGCAACGTGGCCGAACGGATCTGGAACGCCGGTCGCGCGGCGACGCGACCATCGTCAGGGTCCCAGCTCACGACCGCCTGACCCTCCGGTGCGAACCCATCGACCTCGACCATCCCGACGATCCTGCGCGTCCCACCCTGGGGCCGCGGGACCGTGACGAGCACACGGCGCTGCGTGTCGAAGGCGTGGACGAAGCGCGGGTCCAGCGCACGCTCGTCGAAGTCCTCGCCCCACTGCGCCCGGCCGACCTCGAGCAGCGAACGCATCAGGGCACCCTCGGCCGCGCGGGCCGCACGTCGGGAGACGCGCGGTGCGGCACGCCGGGCGGCACGTCGCGCCGCACGCCGTTCCCTGCGCGTCGCATCCGGTCCGGGCGCGTGATGCGGGGCCCGCTCACTCAGGGTCGGGGCGGCATCGTGCAGCGACGGTCCAGCATCATGGACCTCGAGCGGCGGGTGCATCGGCGTCGAGGTCGCGACGTCGGATGGCCCGCCCGCAGCCTTCCCGGCGCCCTTGCCCCGCCCGGAGAACATGCGGAGCAGTCGGTTCGACCGCAGTCGACGCCAGCCGCGCACGAGCGGATTGCGTGACATCTGCGAGCGCGCCACCGTGCGCGGGTCACGGATCCTGGGCGTCCGAGGCATGCGGGGCATCCTGGCGCCGCCACCACCCCCCGGGAGCCGAGGCATCCCACCACCGAGTGACATCACGGCCCTCCATCGCTTCTGGTGCCGGTCCAGACTGGCATGCCGTCAGTAACCTAGCGCCTCGGCCTGCGACGGGCATGGGTCGGCAGGACCGCGAGCACGAGCCTCGGGAGCCGTGCGAGCGTCGCGAGCCTCATGAGACCGGCTCCCGGTCCTTGAGGCAGTACGTCCGGCCCTCGACCACGACGAACGGGACCCGTTCCCCCTGTCCGAGCAGCTCGCAGGCCTCCGCCTCCACCACCTCCGCGACCACCGAGCCGTCGTTGATCGCGGAGCACCGCTCGGGCAGGACACGGCCCGACACATCGAGGACGAAGCACGAGCCGACCTCGAGCAGGACGGGCAGCGGCTCCTCACTGCTCGGCAGCAGACGCGACACGAGTCCGCCGGCGCTCGCGAGCACGAGCAGCAGCGTTCCCGCCATCACCCCGACCACGATGGGGATCACGACCGTACGGAGGAACCGCTCCCGGCCCTGGTCGACCATCCCCGGGGTGCGGACACCACTCTCGACTGCGTCCGCGGTGGCAGCCGGACCAGCAGCGACCGGACCGGACGTGCCACCGACCGGGGCAGGACCAGCGTCGACACCGCGGTACTGCGCGTGACGCGTCGGGTCGTCGAGCACCTCGGGTCGCTGAGCATCGGTCCAGTCGGCCGCCGGACTCGCCGCACGAGCCTCGGCCTCGCGCAGTGCGGCGCGGCTGCGGTACGCCTCACCGCTGCTGCGACCGACGACCGTCGCACTCGTCGTCGCCGCCCCGAGCACGTCCGCGAGCGCGAGGTTCGCACGCACCCCCGTCCTGCACCATCGCGCCAGCAGGTCCGCGCCACGTGCCACGACCGCATCGTCCGATGCGCGCATGCGAGTGAGGGCATCGCTCGACTCCGGCTCGAACAGGTCGCGCTGCTCGAGCACGAGGTTCTCCCCGCGGTGGAACGCCCACAGCCCCGGGTCGGTCACCAGTGCACGCAGCGACGTGTGGATCAGGAGCGCCGCGAACGTGTCGACGAAGCGGGACACGTGCCCGTCCTCGATGCGCTGCGGATGCTGGTAGTTCGGATGCCCCACCTCCGTCGGCGGTGCGGTCAGGTGGGCACCGCTCGCCGGGTCGAACAGCAGCACGCCGTCGAAGTCGATCAGCCGCAGCTCGCCCTCGCGAGTCACGAGCACGTTGCCGTGCTGCAGGTCCCCGTGCGCGACGCCGCAGGCCATCATCAGCCGGCAGGCCTCCACCCATCCCTCGGCCAGCGCACTGATGCGTGCCGGACGGTGCACGTTGTCGCCGACCCAGCGCGTCAGCGTGTCGCCGTCGATCCACGGCATCGTCACGGCAGGCCAGCGCGTGCCGTGGACCTCGAGTGCGTCCGCCTTCCACTGCACCGGCACGAGCACGTCGGGCAGGTCCATCGCCTCGAGCTGGCGGTACGCGTCGTCACCTCGGATCGGGACCGAGGTGAAGCAGCGCAGCGCGGTGCGACCCTGCGGGCCGTCCGCGTCGAAGACGATCGCGTTCTGGCCGGTCGCCACCGCTGGGAGTCCCATCAGCCCCTCGCGCAACCGCAGCAGTCGCAGGTCAGGATGATGGAAGGTCGCCACCGGGTCCTGAACGGCGGCGACGTAGTCCGTCGCGGTCGGCCACGGGCCCGAGGGGATGCCGGTCGCGGCCGGTCCGACCGTGCTCACGCCGACCCGCCGGGCGAGGTCGACCCGCCCGGCGCAGCCACCGGGGCAGGCGCGAGGACGATGCGCACGAGCGTGAGGTCGTCACGTTCGAGCAATCCGGACGCGATGCCCTCACCGGCGAGCCGCGCGAACCCGGCCGTGTCGATGCGGCGCAGCGCCGGCCAGACCGCATCCCCATCCGCAGCGAGTCGCAGCAGGAAGGCGGCCAACGCGTCGCTCGCGAGCAGCAGCAGGTCGTCCGCCTGGACCGCCGTCTCGGTGACGACCGGGGCCGGGGCCGGCGAGCCCGACAGCGAGGACACGAGCTGCGGGTGGGACCCGAAGGCGGCCGGGTCGTCGATCGGTGTCGCGAGCTCCAGCCGGTCGGCCCGCACGTGCAGCAGGCACGAGTCCCCGACCGCGAAGGCGCGCAGGCGCGGTCGGCGGCCGCCGAGCCCGGTCAGCTCGAGCCCGACGAACGTCGCATGCGCACCACGCTCCGCTGCGGCGGTGGCGAACCATGCCTGGTCCGCAGGCGCTGCGCCCTCCGGCACGAACGCCTTGCGTGCGCCCTCGAGCCAGCGCGCGAACCCCTCCGCCGGACCTCCACCCCGCGCCCTGGGCCTCGGGGTCGACACCCACGACGCGACCAGCGCCGCCGCCCAGTCCCCCGCTCGCCATGCGCTCGACGCACCGTCGGCGAGCGCGAAGCGCGCCACGTCGACGTCGACGGCGTACGCGTCCTCGGACGCATCCGCAGCCGTGCGGGCCAGCCCGAACGCGTGCACGACGGGGACGAGTGTCATGCGCCGGCACCCGGGAGCGCATGCACGGTCGCGGTCCCGATGCGCAGGAACGACACGATCGCTGACACGTCGGCGTTGTGCACGAAGCCGCGCGCACCTTCGCGCACCTCCCGCCCTGCGGTCGCCGCCGCGTCGACCATGAACGGCGGCAGCTCGCTCGACATCGCGAACAGCGCCTTCGCCTCGTCCGACGGCAACTCGTCGGTGGCGGAGGGGAACGCGATCGTCCCGCCGGCCTCGGTGGAGATGGACGCGTTGAACAGCAGCAGCCGGCCGTCCGTCGTCGCGAGCTCGGTCAGCCGCTCGGCCCAGTGCGCAGGGTCACCGTCGTTCGCGACCCCGTCGGTCATGTTGATCACCACCGGAGGGAACGAGTGCGGGTGCTCCTCGATCCACTCGGCGCAGATCGTGCCGGCGAGGTCGAGCGCCTCGCACATCGGCGTCGACCCGATCGCGACGGGCTCGACCCAGACCGGGCGACGCACGCCACCGCCGGAGCCGTTGGTCTGCTCGTCGAGCCGCAGCGGATGTTCGGCGAGGTCCACGGAGGAGACGACCCGCCGTCCCTCGAGCTCCCCACTGAACGCCGGACCGACCTGGTCGCGGATCGAGTAGCCGATGACCCCGACGTCGTAGTAGGGGCGAGGCCCCTCCTCGGCGTCCTTCACGCAGCGCAGCACGAGCTCGAAGAGCAGCCCGTTGACCGCGTCGGCGACCGCCTGCGCGCGCGTTCGGTGGTCCGAACCCATCGTCGCGCTCATCGACCCGGACTGGTCGATGAGCAGCAGCACCAGGGAGGGATGCTCACGGTCGATACGGCGGTCGTAGCTCATGCGGGCTGCTCCTGGTCGACCGGGAGCGCCCCGGTGGGTCGGACCGCGCCGCCGGTGGACGTGATCGCCGGCTCGTCATCCGCGCCCGCGACGATCGCGGCGAGGTCGAGCCGTGCGGTCGGCCGACGCTGAGAGCCACCTGCCACGGCCGGACGCGGCGGCTCGCTGCGCGGCGGCTCGCTGCGCGCTGCTCGCAGCGCAGCCTCCGCCTCGGCGCGCAGCGCGCGCTGCTGCGCGAGCGTCACCTGGGCGGCGTCGAGCTCCGCACGTGTGCGGACGAGCTGCCCGTCGAGCCGCGCGAGCTCCTCGCTCCGCTCCGCGAGCGCAGCGGCGAGCTCCTCGTCACGTCGCCGCAGCTCCGACTCCGACTGGTCCGCCGCCGCACGCAGAGCAGCGACGGAGCGTTCGAGCTCGTCGCGTTCCGCCTCCAGCGGCGCGAGCGCCGTCGCACGGTCTGCGAGCTGAGCCTCGACGGCCACGAGCTCCTCGCGGACCGCGGCGAGTCGCTCGCTGACGCGCGCCACCGCGGCCGGTTCGGCCTGGCGCAGGCGCAGGAACAGCGCGATGATGGCCACGACCAGCGCAGCGAGCACGAGCTCCATCACGTCGAGCATCGTCAGCCGACCTCGACCTCGGCGAGGTACAGGACCGCGCCCTCGTCGTCGTCCGGCTTCGCGGCGGTGACCTGCGGGTACTCCTCCGCCTCCACGCGGCGCATGGTGATGTCCCCCTGCGGCGCGTAGCCGTTCGAGCCGACGGCGTCCGCCAGCGCGTCCTCGAGGTGCTCGCGCACCGCCTCGTCACCCTGCGCGACCAGATCGGATGCGATCCAGCGCAGCACTGCCATCGATTCCGTCTTCATGCGTTCTCCTGTCCTGATTCGGATGTCCACGGTCGGATGTCCACGGTCACACGTGCGCGCGGCACGTGATGTTCATCGGCTGGTACTCATCGGCTTGTGCTCATCGGCGCGGCGACCCCATGCGTCGCAACGCCATCGGTGCTGCTTCCGCGTGCCCACTGGCCGCCGCGGAGCGGAACAGTGCGCGCGCCTCGCGCGGACGCTGTCGTCGCTCGAGCAGCAGTCCCAGCGACACCGCAGCCATGGGCGCGACGTCAGGATGGCCGGAGTCGACCGCCGTGCGGTACCACGACTCGCACTCCGCGAACTGCTTCGCACGCTCGAGCAGCGTCGCGAGGTTCAACGCCGCCATCGGGACAGCGTCACGGTGCGTGCCCGACGCGACGTCGCGATACGCGGCCTGCGCCGCATCGGTGCGACCGTCACGCTCATCGAGCCATGCGAGGTTGAACGCCGCCATCGCCGAGTGCACCGGATCGTTCGCAGCGATCGCGCTGCGGTAGGCGGCGCGTGCCGCCGCGAGATCGGGCGAGGACTCGAGGATCCCGCCGAGCAGGAACGCGGCGTGCGCGGACATCGTCCCATGGTGACCCACGGCGACCGCGTGGTAGTCGTCGGCTGCGGTCACGAGCCCGAGACGGTCGCGTGCGACTCCGCGCACGAGCTGCGCCTCCACCGCACACCGCCCACCCGCAGCGACGAGCTCGTCGAGCGTGGCGAGCGCCTGACCCGGACGCTCGCTCGCCGTCAGCCGTCGTGCGACGAGCAGTCGCTCGATGTCGTCCGCATCGGCGAGCAGCACGCTGAGCAGGTCCGGGCCGAGCACGGCCGGGTCCGCGGCACAGCGCGCGACGAGCACTGCGGGTGCACGGACCGTCACAGGGAGCCCCGCCCCGTCGAGCCGCGAGAAGTGCAGCAGCGGCGGCTCCGAGCGGTCGGTCGCGATGGCGGCGCCGAGCTGCCAGTCGGCGGCCGGCCTCGTCGCTGCGTCCACCGGCGAGCAGCGCAGCGACCCGTGCGGCCACGTCCAGCGGCACGTCGCTCAGCCGTCCGGCCGCGCGCGCGTACGCGGCGGCCTCGGCGAGGTCGGCGAGCACCGGTGCGTGCTCGACGGCTTCCATGAGGGGCAGGTCAAGGTCCGGATCGTGGGTGCCGGCCCTGCCCAGCCGCTCCCCGCCGATGCGCACGACCTGGTCGTCGAGCCAGCGTCCGTCGTCGTCGAGTGCGGACGCATCGTGCTCGCAGGCCCCGACGTGCAGCAGCAGCACTGCGAATGGTGCCGCCCGGCGCAGCCGTTCAAGATGCTCGGCGTCGAGTCCACGACGCAGGTGCAGCTCGGCCTCCTCCACGATCACGACGCAGGCACCGGCTCCGGCGAGGGCCGCCGGGTCGTCCGCGAGGGTGCGCAGCGGTTCGCGTCCGTGATCGTCGGCGCTCGCACGACGAGGCACGGGGACCGCGAGGACCGGCACGTCGCCGAGCCGCGCGTGCAGCAGCCGCAGCGCCTGATCGAGCACCGTGCGCTGCGGTCCTGGCAGTGCGATCACACCGCCCTGCACGACCGTGTCGACCGCGGCGGCCAGCCGCTCGTGGTCCTCATCGCCGAGCGGTGACGGATCGCGTGACGCGCCCGCCCCGGTGATCCCACGCTGCGCACCGAGCGCACCGAGCGGACCGAGCGGACCGAGCTCGAGCAGCGTGCCCGGTCCGGCGACCTCGGGGTCGGTCGGGTGGGGCCGGACCGCGAGTGCGGGGACGGGTGGCGTGCGAAGGGGCGTCGTGGCGGCGCCGTCCGGCGCGGCGGACGGCGCCGCGGTCGCACGGCGGAGCGCCGGTTGCTCGGCGACGTCGGCGTCATCGCTGCGGAGGACGTCCGATGGTCCCGGCGTCACCCTCGGCGGCTGGGACGTCACGCGCGTGGCTCGTCGCGCACGGCGCAGCACCAGCGTCGCGAGCGCGCCACCGACCGCGATCCCGAGCATCACCAACAACGCGCTCGTCATCGTGACGCTCACGGGCTCACGACCCGGCGCGGCGCACGCCGTTCTGCGGGAGTCGAGCGCGGTCCGGCGTTCGGCTGCGACGTGTCGATCGCGTCCGGCACGCCGGAGGCGACCTGCGCGTCATGCTCGGAGGCAGGATGGCTCGGTGTCACGGCCGTCGGCGATCCGACGCGCACCAGCCCCGAGTAGGGACCGAACTCGGCGTCGGGGAGGAAGCGTCCCATCTTGCGATGCTCGGCGAGCACGCCACGCACGAGTTGGCTCATCCCGACGACGGTGCCCTCCTCCGCAGCGAGGTAGGCGGCGGTGACGACCGCGTTCTGGATCTCGGCACCCGACATGCGGAAGCGCTGCGCGAGGAACGCGACGTCGAGGTCGTCGGCCTGTGGGAGCTCGGGTCGCAGCTTCGCGCGCCACAGCAGCTCGCGCTGCGGCTCGTCGGGCGAGGGGAAGTCGACGATCGCGTCGAGCCGGCGGATGAACGCCTCGTCGAGGTTCGCGGCGAGGTTCGTGGTGAGGATCGCCACCCCGTCGAACGACTCCATGCGCTGCAGCAGGTAGGCGACCTCGACGTTGGCGTGCCGGTCCTTCGCGTCGCTGACCCCCGACCGCTTCCCGAACAGTGCGTCGGCCTCGTCGAACAGCAGCACACCGTTGACCCGGTCCGCCTCGGTGAAGATGCGCTCGAGATTCTTGGACGTCTCGCCGATGTACTTGTCGACGACGGTCGAGAGGTCGATGACGTAGAGGTCGAGACCGAGCTCGCCGGCGATGACCTCGGCGGACATGGTCTTCCCCGTCCCGGAGTCGCCCGCGAACAGGGCGGTCACGCCACGACCACGGGTGATCCCGCCGCCCATCCCCCAGTCGTCGAGCACACGGTCGCGACGGCGCCAGCGGATGGTCAGCTGCCGCAGCTGCTCCGCCGCATCATCGGGGAGGACCAGGTCGGCGAAGCGCGCACGCGGTTCGATCCGTGTCGCGAGCCGTTCGAGGCCGGCCGCGTTCTGCGAGCGCGCGCCACGCTGCAGGTCAGCCGCCGCGATCGCTCGACCCTCCATCAGCGCCTGCTGCCGGGCAGCACGCGCCGCACGGTCGACCTGCTCGGGGGTGAGGCGGAACAACCCGATCGCCGCGGACGCGTCCACCTCCCCGAGATCAGTGCCCAGTCGTTCCGCGACCGCGGTGGCCGTGCGCCCGGGGACGGTGCGGTCGGCGTCGAGCAGCGCAGGGACCGCGCGCGACCAGGCAGGGTCCCAGCCGCGACGCCCGTGCAGGACGATGACACCCGGAGCCTCGGAGAACGCGCGGACTGCGCCGGCCCCGCGCTCCGCGAGCATGTCGACGGGCCCGACGACCAGGCCGGCCCCGATGAGGCGGGCCTCGCGGTGGGCGGCGATCGCGACCTCGGCCACGTCGTCGCCCGCATCGAGGCGCTCGAGATCGAGCGCGAGCACGCCGGCGCCCACCGCGGCCAGTCCGGCAGCCGCCTGCGAGGCCGCACCGGCACCCTGCTGATCACGGACGTAGAAGGTGCGCACGCCGGCGCCGACCGCGCGGGCCACCAGTGCCGCCGCCGCACCGTCGGTCGGTGGTGCACCGACGCGGAGCGCAGCGACCAGCGAGTCGGTCGTGTCGTCGCCCAGCAGGTGCGCGACCACACGGTCGGGCACCGCGAGCTCCTGGGTCAGCAGCGGCCGATGGGCGCCGTCGAGCGTGACCAGCCCACCCGCGACGAGCGGTCGGGATGCACCCAGCCGAGCGCGACCGTCCGCTGCCGTGGGTGGCACGCCGCACAGCCGCAGCGCGAGTCCGACCGTCGCCTGACGTCGCAGCAGGTCGTCGTTGAGGAACGCGTAGAACGACTCGAACCGAGGATCGAGCGCGGGCGCGAGGGCGACCAGCAGCAGCTCCTCGTCGAGCTCGTCGAGCCCGAAGATCCGAGCGAGCCGGGTGAGCCGGACGAGGGTGCCGGACGCGAGTGCGTCCTCCGCCTCGCGGGCGAGACGCATGGAGGTCCGCACGATCGCCGGGTCGCTGGCGAGCGGTCGGCCGGCCCTGCCGAGCGAGTCGGTCGATCTGCTCTGCGGAGAGCTCGAGCCCTCCGGCCGTGGCCCGCCAGTCCCCGGCGCGCGTCGTACTCCGCCTTGACCCGGGCCTCGATGACGCGCAGCCGGTCGAGCAGGTGGCGCGTCGAGTATCCCGCGTCGTCGGCGAGCACCTTGGGCGACGATGGGACGTCACCCGATCCCGAGCGCGGATGGGCCTCGGGACCGGTGGAGCGTCCACCCAGGGGAATGCGCATCGACGGGCCTGACGCCGCACGTCACGGGGCTTCACTGCGGCGGTCTCAGCCTAGGCGACCGGCAGGGACCGATGGGTCCCCCGAAGGCCGGATCCTGTCGGTCGTCGGCCGGCGATGTGAGCGGGGACGCCGCAGAGGAGCCACGCAGGGGCCTCATCGCGCCAGCATGCTGCTACCGTTCCCTCAACAACGGGGGCTCCGCCGTGGCGGCCCTCGCTCCCCGCCGGAGGGTCCGGCGGGCCTCAGGAGTCGTGACATGCCCACCGCATCCCAGGCCCAGGCGACGAAGAACGCACCGTCCGAACCGCGTGCGCCGAAGGCCAAGCGCAAGGCGCCGCTCGACACCGGGCTGAAGAAGCTCAAGGCGAAGGATGTCTCGGCCATGTCGGGCGCCGAGCGCGAGAAGGCGCAGGAGCAGCTGGCGCGCGACGTCGCCGCTGGGATGAAGGAGCAGGACCGCAAGCAGGACGGGCCGGCCGCCGGTGCCGGGCCCGCCCCGGCCGCTGCAGCGACCCAGCCGCGCGGGCTCGAGGACGACGAGCTGCGCCGGGAGATGGAGCAGGAGGATGCCGAGCAGCAGGCCGCCGAGGACGAGTTCGCGCTGATGGACACGGGCGCGGGCAGCAGCATCGCCGGCGCACTCGGGTCCGCCAGCCTCGACACCGACCTCGGTGAGTCGTTCGACGGCAAGGTCTACAACGAGCAGACCGGCATGTACGACGCGCCCGAGGAGGAGTCCGGCTTCTCCCTCTCGAGCGGTGAGAGCGAGGACGACGAGGGCAACACGTCGTCCTTCGGGATCGAGTCCGACGGTCGCAACGTGAAGGCCAGCCAGGAGGGCCTGTTCCAGGACGCCGACGGCAACGACATCATCGGCAGCCTCGCGGTCGGCAAGGACGGCGTCGAGGCGGAGGGCATCCATCTCGCCGACGGCTGGGCGCTCGACTTCAAGGCCGGTCCTGACGAGCAGAAGATCGGGTTCAGCGCTCCGCACGAGCTCACCTTCCCCCCGCCGGAGGGCTTCGAGCAGAACTTCCTCGAGCTCGCCTTCCCCGTCTTCCCCGGCGTGTCCTTCGAGGTCGAGTCCGGGGTCGAGGGTGGGCTGACGCTCGACGGCCTCAACGCGATGTTCCTCCACAAGAACACGAAGGAGGGCGACGACCCCTACGAGCAGGTCAGCCACTGGGAGCTGACCGGCGGTGGCGACATCTCGACCGAGATCGGCGTGTACCTGTCGGTCGCGCTCGTCGGTGGTGTGCCGTCGATCGTCGCGCTCAAGACGGGACTCCAGGCGAGCGCAGGCGCGGAAGCGACGCTCGGCGCGACCATCACCGGGTCGATGGACTTCACCTCGACGGTGCCGGTCGCCGGCGAGAAGCCCAAGCACCTCAGCACCGATGGTGGTGTGCAGATCGAGCTGGACGGCGGCGGCAGCGTCGGCGCCTCCTTCGGCGCGTTCGTCAGCGTCGAGGTCCTCACCTTCGAGCAGGAGCTGTGGTCCATCGACTTCATCAAGGTGCCGATCGCGGACCTGGACGTCGGCGGGTCCACCGGGGTCGAGTACTCCAACGGCAAGTTCGCCTTCACGCCGTGGAAGCCGGCCTACGGGAAGCACGGGGCCGACTTCGACTGGCTGTTCAAGAGCTACTTCAAGGCGCGCAAGCTCGACAAGGCCAAGGAGAAGGCGACCGACACGAAGGCCGAGTCGAAGAACATCAAGGAGCTCAAGAAGAGGGCCGAGGCTGCGCGCGGGAAGGACGGCGAGCCGCTGAGCGTCAAGGAGCTCCTCGCGGACCCGGCGAACGACACGCTGATCGTCAACGCGGAGGTCCAGAAGCTGCTCAGCGAGGAGCAGAAGCTCGTCGCGCTCGACGAGGCGGACCGCAAGTCCCTCACGAAGCTCGAGGAGCGGATCGCGAAGCTCACGAAGCAGAACGAGGAGACGAAGAAGAAGCGCTGGGGCCTGACGAACTTCATCCGCGGGGACATCAAGGAGCTCGACAAGGCGAACGCGGCCAAGAAGACGCTCGAGTCCAACCTCAAGCGCTACGACAAGGACCTCGGCGCGCTCGGCCCGAAGATGGAGGCTGCGCGCGCGAAGTTCATCGAGGGCCTGCAGGGCAAGGACATCGACGCCCTCATCGTCACCGCCCGCGAGAAGAAGCACGAGGCGCGGCGCGAGAACTACAAGCTCTACCTCTCCGAGCTCGAGTCGTCGAAGGCCGAGTACGAGACGAACACCGGCGATGCGGACGAGGTCATCGGCAGCCTCGAGGAGAAGCGCGACGACCTGAACAGCCGCATCGCCACGTTCACCACCGGCGACGGCAAGGGTGATGTCGCCCTGCACGAGCGCAAGGCGAAGGAGCTCAAGGCGGCGAAGGACGCGGCCGAGAAGCCCTACCTCGACGTGAAGAAGGACATCGAGGCGCTCAGCGAGCGCACCAAGGGGCTCGAGGAGCAGCAGAAGAAGAAGGATGAGGAGAAGGGCAACACCGGCTTCTTCGGCTCCTTCAAGAAGGCGTTCTCCGGTGGCGACGACCCCGAGCTGAAGAAGGCCCGCGGAGAGATGAAGCCGCTGCAGAAGCAGGAGAAGAAGCTCGCCAAGGCGTACGACGCGGCCGCGGGCTCCTACGAGACCCACGTCCGGGCGAACCCGATCACCGACCTCAACCGCAAGCTGTCCGCCGTCCAGGACGAGCTGAAGCAGCGCAAGAAGGGCCGGATGCGCCTCGAGAACCGCTGGCTCGAGAAGCAGCGCGAGCTGCGGCTCATCATGCTCGGCGAGTTCGGCAAGGAGATGGACGAGGACCGGGCGCAGGCGAAGATGGCCAAGTACGCCGAGCAGTACGGCGACAAGAAGGACGACGAGCCGAAGGTCGCCTGAGGCTGAGTGCCCAGGCCGGCCGCGAACGCCGCCGGCCTGGCCGAGCGCCTCAGTCGAGGAAGCCCGTGTCGTCGGCGACGCGCAGCCAGCGGCGTGCGCCAGCGGTGAGCGTGACGAGCGTCCCGCGCTTCACGACCATGTCGGTCCCAGCGACGATGCCGACGTCGGTTCCTGCGAGCTCGCCACGTCCGGCGAACAGCGACCCGACGCGCTCCATGACGGACACGTCGACGAGCGCGGCCTCGGTCGCGGTCAGCGCCGACAGGTCGTCGGCCTCGAACAGCAGCGATCCGTCCGCCTCGCCGACCTCGCCGGCGATCGCCATCACGAACGGCCCGACCCAACCGAGCGTGTGCGGCCGGGGCTCGAGCGGGCCAGCGGTGGCGAGCACGCTCATCTGGTCCGCGCCCCCGCGGCGCTCCAGACGCCCGTCGAGGAACGCGAGCACGAGGTCCTCGCTGTCCTCGCCGGCGAAGGTCACGGCACGGACGCCGGGGACGTCGAGCGCGACGCGCTCCTCCCCCGTCGTCAGGTCCCAGACGACGACGCGAGCGCCGTCCGTGGTCACGGCGCGCCGCTCGTCGCTGGTGAGCGAGAGCGCGAACACGCCGCTGGGGATCGCGGGCAGCTCGAGCACCGGGTCCAGCCGGTCGACGCTGCCATCGCGTGCGCCGACCCAGACCTCGCCGTTCACCGTCGTCAGCGCAGTGACCCCGGAGCGGCGCCGACCGAGATGCATCGACGGGTCGAGGTCGACGTCCAGTGTGCGCGGGACGGCGTAGAGGTTCCCGTCGCTGAGTGCGACGACCAGGTCGTCACCGCGCACGGTGAGCGCATCGATCCATCCGGGGGTCAGGTAACGGGCCTGCACGACACCGACCGCGTCGAGCTGCACGATCACACCGGACAGCTCGGCACCGCCGGAGGGGACACCGGAGCCTCCGACGTAGACGGTCCCGTCCGCGGCCATCGCGACCCGGTGCACCTCATGCGGGTGCAGCTCGGTGCGCCAGCGGACCGCGCCGGTCGCGTCGACGAGCAGCACCGTTCCGTCATCATGGGTGACCGCAGCGAGCCGGCCGTCGGAGGCCATCGCGTGCACGGGGGCGGTGTGCTGGGCGACGATCGCCGGGTCGTCATCGGCGCTCACGCTGCGCAGCGAACCGTCAGAGCAGCCGAGCAGGACGTGCTCGCCGACGGCGGCGCCGGCGACCGCGACGACGCCACCGAACCCGGCGAGCGGTGAGGCGAAGCCCGTCTCGAGGTCGATGCCAGCCGTCTCCTGCGCGGTCCCGGCGACGACGATGTCGATGCCCGGGACGACGACGAGGCAGGTGACCGACGGCAGGTGGACCGGCGGGACGACGCTGCGCCCGTCCATGCCACGGATGAAGACGTACCCGTCGTCGCCACCGGAGATCACGAGCTCGTCGTACCGCCCGATGCCCGTCACCTCACCGCTGTGTCCGACGTCAAGGATGAGGTCCTGGCCGGCGACCAGCTCGATCACGTCCATGCGGGCTCCCGTCATCGTGCGGTCTCGGTGTCGAAGCGTTCGAGCGTACGACGCAGCGTCTGGAGTCGATCGAGGGTCACTGCATGGTCCGCGCCCAACTCGTCGCGACCGTCGAGGTAGCTGCGGACCGCGTCGGCGAGGAACGTCGCGGTGGCGAGCACCGCCGCATCGCTGTGCACGTCCGTGATGCCGACACGACCCAGCGGTACCGCGGGGATCTCGTTCCCGTTCGCATCGAGCATCACGCCGTCGGTGCTGCCGCCCGCGTCAGCAGCCTGGCGCTCGGCCTCGACGACAGGGTCGACGGGCGGTCGCGCACCGACCTTGCCCGGCTCGTCGGCGAGGCTGCGGACACGCACGCGCTGCTCCGCCGCTCCGTCATCGAGGTTCAGGATCGCCGCGCCGTCACGGTCGCGGCCGCGCACGACCCGCTGCTTGCGCCGCACGCTCGACTCGCGGGCACGCGCAGGCCGGTCCTCCGACTCCTGCGCGGCGAGACCCTCGGCCGCAGCGAGGAGGGGGTCACCTCCCGGAACGGTCGGTTCGCCATCAGCGTTCATCGGCACCTCTCCATCTCCTCACGAAATGGCGTAGCGGATGGTGACGGCACCACCACCGCCGCCACCGCCGCCAGGATTGCCCCTGCGTTCTGCGGGTCCACCACCACCGCCACCGCCACCATGCCCACCACCGCCGCCACCGCCGTTGTTGTTCCGACTCATTGCCGTGACTCCCGCTAGTCCACCGTTCGGGCCGATTCCGTTCTGGCCCGGAAGCAAATCAAGTCGTTCCCCTTTCCTCCCGCGAACTTCCCGTTTCCGCCCAGCGCCTCCAGAAGCCGTCAGGCTGCCACTGTTGTCGGTGGCGCCACCACCGCCCCCCTCCGGCGACGGTTCGCCCGGCAACAGCGACAGCATTCCCGCCGTCACCTCCTGTCGCCCGGACACACCGTCACCACCACCACCGCCTGCGGCTCCGTTGACACCGCTGCCGCCGTCGTTCGGAAACGGCATTGTTCCCGTGCCGCCGCCGCCCCCGTACCAGGAATTCCGTGGCGTAGGTGATGGAACCGCGGCTCCCGACACCACCCACGCCGCTCGTTCCGACCGCAGCGCCACCAGTCCCTCCGGTTGCCGTGAGGATGTCGGAGAACGATGAGGTCCCTCCATTCCCGCCATTCCCGACGTGCGCCCACCTCCGGCTCCGGCCGTGACGCTGGACCGGGTGTCCGCTGAGAGCGTGGCACCGCCGACATAGGCGAGGCCGCCTCCACCACCGCCGCCGCCGCCGTCCTGCCCCGCGGTCGGCGTCCCACCCGCACCGCCGCCTCCGATGACCCAGATGTCGAAGGCCGCCTTGCGGGTGGCGCGATCGTCACCTCGAAGGTCCCAGACGTCCCAGCACCGGCGCTCGTCCCAGCGAAGGTATGGACCTTGTACGCCGCATCAGAATGGCCGCACGCTATGGCCGTCCCGTTCACATCCTCGCACGTGATGGTCCGCCGGTCGCGACAGCGAACGGGGCTGCAACGTCCCAAGCGGCCGTGGAGGGGTCGCTCACCGCAGTGTCGTTCACAGCTCGGATACGAACTTGCCGTTTGGCCGAGCGTGCCGTTGGTCAGGCCAGTGATCGTCTGCGGACTCGACGTCGCCCCGAACGAGGCCCAGTTCACTCCGTTGTTCGTGGAGTACTGGATGGCCGTCAGAGGGCGTCCGCCGGTGTTCGCGTTCGGCGTGAAAGGCGACCTCCAGCTCCGTGTCGCCTGGCGTGACCGAGGTGATGGTCGGCGCCCCGGTGGGCCTGAGAGCGTGACGACCACCGTGACGCCCCCGGAGTGGTCGCCGTCCAGGATGATGTGTCCGTCGCCGTCCGAGTTGAGAGAGGTCGAGCTGACCTTGATGTCCTCCACCGCGAAGCCTGACGGCGCGGTCACGTTCAACCGCAGACGGTCGACGAGGATCGACCGGTCACTCCCGCGGAGCGGGACCGCGGAGAACACCGCGTTCTCCGATCCGGCGGAACCGACCGTGATGGTCCGCGTCGGCAGGGCTCCATCCGGTCCCAGTGTGGGGAACGGGCCGACCTCCGACAGCTCCACGGTGACACCCACGGCCGCCTGCGCCGCAGGATTGTCCACGGTCACGGTCACCGTCGCCGTGCTGCCATCGGAGACGTCCTGCTCGAGCAGCACCGTCGTCGGGGCGACACCTCCCGAGGCGACGACGCTCGCGTCGATCCAACGGGTCGCCGCCGGAGTGGTCGAAGCGGCCGCATCCCCAGCGTTCGCCCCGACGTGGAACTCGACGCGGTGCACGGACGCGGCCGTCAGGACGTCGGGGAAGACGAACTCCCCGCCCGCGCCGATGGGGAAGTCCGCACCGACCTGCGTCGTCCCGACAGCATCGGAGAACACCCGCACCTCGACGACCTCGCCGGCATCGACGGTCACGTCACCGCGCAGGACCACGCCGGAGGTCCGCTCGAGGTCCAGGTCCTGGCCGGAGAGATCGTTGCCGGAGATCGGCGTCTGCGTGATGGTCCCGGGTGCGGACGAGTCGTCGTAGCCGGTGCGCGCTGCACCGACCGTCCACGCGTACCCGACGGGCAGCGTCAGGGTGTAGGTGCCGTCGTCCGCGCTCGTCGTGGTGCGCGTGTACGTCGTCCCACCGTCGGAGACGGTCGCGGTCACGGTCGCGCCGCCCAGACCAACGGTCGCACTCGATGCGGCCAGTGTGACCGCCTCCGTGACGGTGCCGCTGAACTCGATGGTGTCGAAGGGGAGCTCGACCGTCGCCGAGACCGCGGAGGACCCCACCGTCGCATCGGCCACGGTCCCCACCGCCGGAGTCGCGCCGAGGTCGAGCGGGCGGTAGTCCGCCGCCTCGGCCTCGATCATCAGCGGGGAGCTCCTGACCCCTGCCGTGAAGATCCCCGAGATGGTCGGCGTCCCGTTCGCGTCGGTCGTCAACCAGAGTTCGCCACCGTCGGTCACGACGCGGGCGTTGGCGTCCGACACGAAGCCGGTGCAGGTGGGGCTCGGGCAGGTCTCGACCGTCTGTGTCGGTGGGCGCTGCTGGTCGAAGCCGGCCGACCCGGTGATCCGGACGCGGGCATCCGCGATCACGCGCTTCGCCCCTGGCGCCCCGGCGACATCACCCAGCGCCTCCGCCTCACGCACGAGGACCGTCACTGCGACCGGGTCGGGCTCCCGCAGCCGGAGGTCGATGCCCGTCCGGACCTCGTCGTAGGCGAAGCCGCCGAGGTCGGCTGTCCCGATGACATGCTCCCGCGGCGTCGCCCCATCGAGCACGGCGGCGAGGAGCTCGTAAGCACGGGTCGTCCCACCCTCGTCGGGAAGGATGCGGTCGATGCGGTAGACCGCGTTGTTGGCCCCATCGAGGGCATAGGTGACCCGGGGGGTCAGCGGGTCGGAGAACGGTGTCGCCGAGGGCGAACCGCCCTCGAACAGGCGAAGGCGGATCCCCTGCCCACCGCCGTCGAGCGCCGGGAACTCGTCGAGGCTCTCCCCGAAGAGTCCGTCGGTCCCGGCCTCGAACAGGCCATTCCCGTCATTGAAGACGAAGACCCTCCCGGTGATGGCGGCCAACCGGTCGATGGTCGCGCTGACCGACTGGTCGACCCCGGCGTTGGACGCACCGACGGTGATCGTGTCCGCGAGCAGGGTCGCGCGGAAGTCGAGCGCCGTGTCGGCCACCCGCGTGTTCACCGGCGTGCTGACCCGCCACGTGCCGAGACCGAGCCCCTGTGGGAACGCGGCGGCCCCGGAGGCATCGGTCGTCGCGCACAGTCCCGTGACCTCCACACCCGAGAACGCCCCCGGTGCAGTGATCGTCCGCGTGCAGTCGGCCGTCACTCCCGCCCCGGCGCTGCTCCCGGGCGTCCCCGTCGCCGGGAAGACGATGATCTCCGCACCCTGGACCGCACCACCTGCCGCGTCGACGAGCGACACGTTCAGCGTGGTCAACGGCGCGAGGCTGAACGTCGCCCGGCCGATGTCCGCCGAGGTGACGTCCACGTCCGCGCTCGCCGGCTCGAATCCGCCGTGCGCGACCGCGACCGTCGTCCGTCCGAGCGGAGCGTTCGAGATGCGATAGACGTTCGACGGTGGGTCGCCTCGGCGTTCGACCACCGGCGTGACCCCGTCCTCGCAGGTGATCCCGGGGAGCGTCAGGTCAGCGGTGGCGTCCGTCTGGACCACAGCACCCGTACGTGCGTTGCGCAACGACACCTCGATCGTCCCGGTGCACTTGGCGGGCGCCGTGGCGAGCCCGAGCTGGATGAAGTCGTCGTCGAGGTCGAGCTGGCTGTCCGGGTCACCGCTGCCCCGTACCGACAGCGTCGCACCGGGGCCGAGAACGATGCGCTCGATGTGCTCGACGTAGCCGGGCCGCGAGGCACGCAGCGTGTACTCCCCTGCCGGGACACCGTCGACGCGGAAGAAGCCCTCCGAGTCCGACCGGAAGGTCGCCGTCGCGGTCGCGAACACGTCCCCCGCGTCGGACTCGATGCTGACGAGCACCCCGCCGCAGGGCTGCGCGGTCGCACCGGCGCGCTGTGCGAGCGTCGGGTAGCGGCAGCGGAACTCGTCGTCGGTCAGGTCGCCCGGCGTGAGGTCCTCGAGGTGGACGGCCTGACGGACGTAACCCTGGACGATCCCGGTGGCACGCAGCATCTGGGTGTTGAACACCACGTCGCCGCTGCCGACGGTGACCTCCGCCTCCTGGGTGCGCCAGCCATCCGCGGAGAACGTGAGCTGGTAGGTGCCGAAGGGCAGCCCGGGGAAGTCGAAGCTGCCGGTGAGCGCCGCACTGCCGGTGAGGGTCGTCGTCGTGCGCGCCTCGTCACCAGCCAGCGCGATGTCGATCGCGCCCACGCCCGCCGCGAGCCCGCTGTCCGGATCGAGCGCCGTGACCCGCCCTCGCAGCGAGCCGAGCGCCGCAGGCATCGTCACGTCGACGTCGTCGCGTGCCTGCCCGCCGTCGAGCGTCACGATGGAGGTCTGCGCGGCGTACCCCCGCCGAGCGACGATCACCTGGTAGTCCGCAGGCGTCGCGAGACCCTCGAGCCTCCAGCGTCCCGCGCTCGCACCCTCCGTGCCCGTGGTCGCCTGGTAGGTCGCCGTCCCGTCGGTCACAGTGACCGTCGCCCCACCGATCGCAGCACCAGCAGCATCCTTCGCCGCACCACCGAGCGAGCCCGTCGCCGGGTCCAGCGCAACCACCAGTTCGATGTCACGCGCTTCCTCGGAGGTCGCGATGATGCGGCTGGAGACGTCGAACCCGCCACGAGCGACCGTGACGCGGTAGAAGGCGTCCTGGACGAGTCCGGATGCGATCCGGAAGCGGCCACGCTCATCGGTGGTGACCTGCACCGCATCGAGCACGGATCCGCGGGGGAGCTTGACCGCAGTGAGCGCGACGAGCTTCGTCGCCCCCTCCGTCGTGCCCTCATCCCCGAAGCTGATGCGTTCCGCTGTCACCACCGTCCCCGCAGGCGTCCGCGGCCCTTCGACGGTCCCGCGAATCACCACGGGGACCACCGTCCCCGTCCCCTCCGGCTCCTCGATGATCGCCGTCGCCGAGGTGGTGCCGGGCCCGGGCGGTGCGGAAGCGGCAGCGGTCGCGTCGGGAGCGACGGGGTCCTCGGCATTGAGCCACTGGAACACGAAGACGGTCGCGGCGATCCAGACCGCGAGCGCGGTCACGGCCGCGACTGCGCGCAGCCCTGCGCGAGGCACCGTCGGACGCTGCGTGTAGGTGACGGTGGTGCTGACCGGAAGCCCCACGCCACGGGCCGTCACGATCGCGCCATGGCGGCGCTCCCCGAACCAGCTGCGCACCGTCGGCCGCAGCCGCGTCGGGACGCGCCGAACCTCGCCGGGATCGATCACGACGCTCTGCGGCCGGAACCGGACGGCGACGCCGTCACCGCGCGCCTCGAGGTCGACACGCAGTCGTCGGTCGCTGCGGTTGCGCAGGACCGTCGTCACCTTCGCGCCACGTCGACCGCGTGTCGCTGCAGGATCGACCTGCATCGCGATGTCAGGGCGATTCCCGACACGGAGCACCATCGCCGCACTGACCGGCGCCTGCCCGCCGTTCGCGTCGGTCACGCCGAGGCCGACCCGGAGGTCACCGGCGAGCGCATCCTGGCTCGCACGGAGCCGCACGATGGCCGTCATGACCTCGCCAGGTCCGACGGCGACGACCTCATCGGGCAGCAGCACGTCATCGGCGTCGACACCGCGGACGTCCAGCACGGGCCGCACCGGGTCCGTCCCGTCGTTGCCCACCCGGACGAGCAGATCGACGACGTCGCCCGGCGCGACGGCGGAGATATCCGGTTCGACCGTCAGGCGCACCGGGACACCTCCATCACCGGTCGCAGGCTTGAACGACCGGTCATCGGGCCACTGAGGACGCCTTCGAGAACGCCTTCAGCGACGATATTGCCTATCGTAGCATCAGGATCTCGAGGGCTCTTCGGCACGATCCCGCTCATCCGACCCGGAACCCCAGGGCGGGCAGCGTGTTGTCGCCCGTCCACGTGTTCTGGTCCGTGGAGCGCCAGTCGCGCACCAGATCTCGGCCGATCGCGGTCGAGATCGCGCCGCTCGTGGTCGTCAGGTGCTCGCCTCCCCCGCTCGTGCGGTCCTGCGTGATCCAGTACCAGCGGTTCGCCTGCAGCGTCGCGCTCACGCTCACGGTCTGCAGCGCGGTGGACCCGGTCGCGACCCCGGAGGCGATGACGGGGAGCCCCGTCGAGCGGGAGAACGGCAGTGCGCCCGTGCCCCCCTCGCGGATGCGGATCGTGAAGTTGCCCGAGGAACCGCCGCCGAACAGCGCGTCGATCGTCACCGTGCTGTTGAGACGGAACGCATAGCCGCGTTCGACGTAGCGCCCGCTCGCTCCACCGAGGCCGTCGTGCGCGAGCTGGAGCGACGCGGAGGACAGCGCCGGCGTGGCGGTCGCGCTCGCAGAGAACTCCGATGCGCCCACGGAGCTGACCGCCCGGACCCGGAAGCTGTAGGCCGTCCCGACGGTCAGCCCGGACACATCCGCCGACGTCGACGTGCCCACCGTCGAGATCGTGGTGGACGGCACCCATGCGCCGCTCCCGATCCGCTGCTCGATCTGGTAGCTGGTGATCGGTGCGCTGCCCGTCGATACCGGGGGCGTCCACGACACCGCGACCAGTCCGTCGTTCGCGCTCCCACCGGTCGCGCTCAGTCCGGTCGGAGGCCCGGGGACGGGGGGGAGCATGCTGAACGCGGCGGACTCGACCTGGGTGAACGTGCTGCTGGAGGCCCGCAGCGTGAAGCCACTCCCGTTCTGGTCGAGCTCGAGGTCTCCGAACGTCGCGACGCCTCCGACCGCTGCACGGCTGAGTGTTCCCCCCAGGATCGCGAACGACGGGTTGGAGCCCAGCGCGATGGTCACCACCGATGTGGACTCCGCACCGTCAGTCACGAGGACGTCGTCCACGTCACGGATCTCGACAGTGAACGCTGCGAGCGTCGTGCCGACACTGCCGCCGACAGGTGGCGTGCCGAACGCCAGCTTCGCGGCGTCCCCGTGTGGGACGGTGCGGAAGAACAGGTCGGTGCGGGGGTTCTCATCGCCAAGCGTGATCGGGACGCCGGCCTCCAGCTGGAGCGGATCGCCCCCGAAGGCCGGCTGGCCCTCGAAGAACCGCTGGGTCGCGCCGGACAGACGGTCCTGGAACTCCAGCACGTAGCTGCCCGGTGCGGTCAGCCCCCTGATCGTGAAGTTCCCGTCGTTGTCGGTCGTCGTCGTCGCCAGCGGCGTCCCCCCGACCGTGTCCAGCGTGTAGGCCTCGACGTTGAACCGGCGCGACTCGCCGAAACCGCTGTAGAGCCTGATCCGACCCTCGATGACCGCGGGCTCGTCCATGCGGACGTCGAGCGGAGCCGGACTGAGCGCTCCCGCGGCGGCCGTGTTCACGAGCACGGTCTGCGTCGTCGAACCGGGGCGGGTCACGGTCACCGTGTAGGCGCCCGGCGGCACGTTGTCGAAGCGGAACACGCCCCGCATGCTCGCCGGCTGGTCGGCAGGACGAACCGTGCGGGTGATCGTCGTCGACCGCAGGGTCACCACGACCCCATCAGCGCCGGACAGCAGGGCACAGTCGCCGGGGGCCGACGGGTCCAGCGCCGCGAGCGTGACGCACGTCGCGCCGACCGGAGCCTCGCGCACACGCCCCTGGACCGTCCCGATCGACGGGTTGAGGACCGCGTTCACCCCGGTGCGGGTCGAGCCCGCCCCGGCGGTGAGCTCGACGGAGACGGCCTGCGTGAGCTGCCCGGGCGCGGCGAAGGTCACCGTGTACGCACCGGGCACCGGAAGGTTCGCGATGCGCCACGTGCCCGCACTCGCAGGCGGCGTCGAACCCGTCCAGTCGAGCGGCGTACTCAACGTCTGCGTGGTCCGGCGCAGTTCGGGACCCACGACGGTGATCTCGATCCCACCGAGCGGAGCGCTCGCACCATTGACGACCCGTCCGCTGATCGTCCCTGCGGAAGCGGTCAGCCGGATGGTGCGATCGGTCACCTGCTGGTCGAGCCCGAGCACCAGGTTCTGGGTCTCCGCGAAGAAGCCCGGAGCGGTCACGCTCAAGGCGTAGGTCGCAGGGGTCGGGAGGTCGCGCACCTCGAACGTCCCGGCGACGGCGGCCTCGCTCAATGTGCGCGTCGTGACCTCCGTCTGGCCATCGGAGACGACGATGTCCGCACCGGGGATCGGCACACCGGCGAGGTCGACGACCTTCCCCGCGATCAGCCCACCACCTGGCCGCAACAGGACCTCGAAGTCCCTGCGGACCTCGCCGGGCTCCAGCGTGACCGTGCGGCGCTGCACCGCGAAGCCCGTCTTGCTGACGACCAGCTCGTAACCGGCCGGTGTCGGCAGGCCCTCGAGCACGAACACGCCGGTCGCGTCCACGACGACCTCCGCGAGCCGTGCCGCGACCGGCGCCAGCTCGCTGCCCTCGACCGACGACGCCGGCAGCTGGGCGACGACCAGCGCACCGTCGACGTCGCTCCCGACCACCCGGCCGCTCACGCTCCCCGGCTGACCCGACAGCGCCACATCCACGTCGACGAGGTCCTGTCCGGCGACGAGCTCGAGCGCCGTGGCGTCCGCGACGCTCGTCCCACGCCGGAACCATGTCTCCCCGAAGCCAGCGACCCGGTAGCGGACGAAGTAGGTGCCCTTGCTCAACGCAGCGAAGCGGTACTGCCCCGACGCATCGGTCACCGTGGACTTCAGGGGGACCAGCGGGTTCGAGGACTCGTAGAGCTCGACACTGACCCCGTCGATGCCACCCCCGGTCGTCGAGCGCACGACCCCGACCACCGACGACGGCTCGACCCGCAGACCGATCGGCTGGTCCTCCCCGAGCGACTGCTTGAGCAGCGCCTCCTGCTGGGCCGACAGGTCCGCGACCGAACCGAACGAGAGGAAGATGACGAACGCGAACAGCGTGGCCACCATGACGAGACCCGTCAGCGTGACGAGCCGGCGGCTGAACAGCGGCGTCTGGATGAACGCTGCCGCCGACATCGCTGTGACGTCACCGCCCGAGGCCCGGAACTCGAGGACGCGCACCGCCGGCATCCCGAACCACGGGCGTCGTCCTCGTGCGGTCGCACGCACCACCCCCCGCTCCCCGGGGAGCAGACGCGGCCGTGGTGGGTCGAAGGTCACCGCGACCCGGCGCTCGGGATCCGCCGCGACGAGATGGACGTCGAGCGTCGTGTTCCCGGTGTTCACCGGAGTGACGACGAACGTGCCGTCCGCGCCGACGGTCATCGACGCGGGCTCGACCCCGAACGTCAGCCCCTCGCGCGGCTCGATCAGCAGGTCGACGTCGATCACGACGACCGAGCCGCCAGGCACGTCAGGTTCGGTGATCTCGACGGCGATCCGCCGTCGACCGGCCGGGAAGTCAGGCGGCAGCTCGATCGACAGCGTGCGGGACTGCCGCTCCCCCGGGAACAGCTCCAGGTCGATGCCGTCACTGCGCGCCCACCGTGCATCGAGCCCGAGCACGTCGATGCGGTAGGCGCGGATCACCTCGCTGACGTTGGTGACCTCGATCTCGACCTCTGCAGCCTCACCCGGCGCGACGGCGATCTCGGCCGAAGCGACGTCCGCGCGCACGCGGTCGTCCCCACCTCCACCCCGCAGACCGCCGGCCTCGCCGACCATCAGCCGACCCCGGCGAAGACGAGGTCCAGCGTGTAGACCGGCCTTCCCTGGGCGTCGACGGTGAACCCGGAGCCGGACGCCACGTCGATGGTCTGCACGCCGACGACCTCGGTCGGTGCGGTCGCACGGAAGGCCGTGACGGTGTAGGTCCCGGCGGGCAGCGCGTCGAAGGCGTAGGTCCCGATGGCGGCCGCTGGTGCGGTCGCTGTCAGCGTCTCGAGCGTGAAGCCGCCACCGTCGGTGATGCGCACGAGCAGGTTCCCCAGCTTGGTCGCGCCAGCGGACACGGTCCCGACGAGCCGGGCGAGATCGATACCGATCGCGACGTCACGCACGACGCTCGGAGCGCTGCGCGTGAGGCTGACCTCCACGGTCTGCCGGCCGAACCCCTCGAGGTCGAACGTGACCGCGTAGGTGCCGGGGACGGGCAGCCCGGCGATGCGGTACCCGCCGACCGTGCCGCTCGTCAAGGTCTCGGTCTGCAGCACGACCCCGCCACCCGAGACCGTCACGGTCGCACCGCCCAGCGCCACATCGCTCGTCGCGTTCGTCAGGACCCCGCTGACGGACCCGAAGGCCTCGGGCAGCACGACGACGAGGTCGTCACGCACCTGACCGGGACCCAGGCGAACGGCGATCGTCTCGCTGGCGTACCCCTCGAGCGTGAACGTGACCAGGTACGTCGCCGGGGTCGGGAGCTCGGGCAGCTCGAAGAAGCCGACCTCACCGCTCGTCGGTGTCGTCGTCGCGATCTCGAGCGTCCCGCGCGTCAGCACGACGGCCACCCCACCCAGCTTCGTGCCCGACCGGTTGACCACCTGCCCGATGATGGTCCCCGGAGCCGCCGGGAGCGTCGCGGTGTTCACCGCGAGCGTCGCGCCACCCGGGACGGGCTGCGTCAGCTCGACCGCGTCGAACCCCTCGGCCCGATACGTGATGCGGTAGGTCGCTGGGCTCGGGAGCGCAGCGAGGATCCAGTTGCCGTCCGCGTCCGTCGTCGTCGTCAGCGGATCGACCGCATCGAGGAGGTCGACCGCGACGGCCTCGACCACCACGCCCATCCCCGGCGCATCACCGGCGATGACCTGACCACCCAGCGTCGCGGGCTGACCGACGAGGACCACATCGAGTCCGTCACGCACCTGACCCGGCGGCGCCAACAGCGGCATCGCGTCGCGGATCGTCGTGGCGCTCGGCCACCAGACGTCGTTGAACCCCTCGGCCCGGATCCGGATGCGGTAACGGGCAGGGAGCAGCGCGGGCAGCTCGAACGCCCCGTCCTCGTCCGTCGCGGTCGCACCGACGAGGAGATCGTCCTGGTCGAACGCCTCGACCGTGACGCGCGGCAGTCCCGCTGCGGTCGTCGCCGCACGGATCGTGCCGGAGAACGACCCACCGACCGCGGTCGGATCCAGGTCCGCGCCGGTGATCCCACCGGCGAACGTCTCCGGCACCGCCTTCGTCGGCGGTGGTGGGGCGAGCGCGGCACGCACCCCGAACACCATCGCGAGCGCCCACACGGCGACGATGAGCATCAGCGTGAGGATCGTGATGATGCCGGGCGTCAGGATCGCCTTCTGACGGAAGCGGACGACCTGGGTCTCGAAGACCTCGTCCTGCTCGGCGGTGATCGTGATGGTGTGCTCGACCGGCGCGCCGGTGAGCGGACGCTTGTGCTTCGCGACGATCCGGGTCGACTCGGCCCCGTCGAGCCGCAGCCGCCACGACGGCTTCACGATCTCGAGGTCGAGCACCCGGTCCGCATCCGCGGCACGCACCAGCAGCGCCAGCGGCACGTTGCCGGTGTTGCGCCCGCGCGCCTCGAAGACACCCTTGCGACCGGCGAACACGAGTGGTGGTTCGACGACGAGCGAGGCGCTCACGACCGGTGTCACGTCGATGCGCAGAGGCACCTCGGTCGCATGCGCGCCCGACCCGGTGGTCACCGCGATGAAGATGTCGTGCCGACCCGCCGGCAGGGTCGCTGGGAACCACAGGTCGAGCGTGATGCGCGTCGACTCGCCGGGGAACAGCGTCACGTCCCCGGGGGTCTGCTCGAGCCGATCGGGGATCATCCCGATCAGCGAGCACCGCACCGTCTCGATCGTGTCGGTCGTGTTGAGCACCTGCAGCGACACGGCGACGGGCTGGCCGGGCTCCACCGTGACACGCTGGGTCAGCAGGTCCGCCCGCAGCGATGGACCGCCGACCTCCCCGATCGCGAGCTCGAGCTCAGACATCGTCGGCACCGTCGGGCTCGGGCGGCTCGACGACGATCTCATCGCCCGGTCGGGCCTCGATGAGGTAGCGCCCGGAGTCCTGGACGACCGCCGACCCGCGCACGCCGATCGCACGGCCACCAGCCATCGACGGATCGCTCGACCCGAACACGCGCCGCCGCGACGAGCGTGCGGCCGGAGCCTGACGGTTCGCGAGCCCGAACTCGACGATCTGCGGCGGGTCGTTGGTCGTCGTGACCTCGGGACGACCGATCGGCATCTCGACGAGCAGCTGCGTCGCGAGCCGAGCGGGCACCTCGAGCGACTGCCACAGCGTGGCGACCGTCGTCTCCTCGTCCGGCCGGGTCGAGAGCGCAGGGACCGGACGCATCTCGGCGAGCGCCGGCGTCAGATGTCGTGCCGGGATCTGGTGCGACGACGTCAGCAGATGCGCGACCCGCGCGAGCAGGTCGTGTTCGACGGCCGGGTCACTCGACCACACGCTGATGAGGAAGCGTGCCGCCATGATCGGTGCATCACGCTGGCGGGCGTAGCCCCCGTCGGGGGTACGGACGGTGCGCAGCGAGGCTGCGGAACGGCCGGCCGATGGCGCGAGCGCGTAGAGGAACAGGTTGACGAGCGGCACCGAGCGCCGCTGGCCCCAGTCGGCCTCCGGACGCTCGAAGGAGATCTCCGCGTCGCGACTGCCGAGCGTCAACGCGTGGCGCAGCCACGTCTCCATCGACCGGTCGAGCTCCTCGATCACCGGCCCACCTCCGTGCCCGACCCGTCGCTCACAGGCGGTCCATCAGGAGGAGGACCCCCCACAGGAAGGCTGCGCCGGAGATGAAGCCTCCGACGACACTGATGACGATCGGCGGCCAGTACATGACCTCGACCTCGACGAGCTCCGGTTCGGGGACCTCCACCGTCTCGAACGGGCCGAGCTGCGGTGGGAGCGGCTTGGGCAGCGTCGCCGCGCAGCGCAGGCAGGCGGTCACGCCCGCCTCGTTCCACTCGCCGCAGTTCCAGCAGGCACCAGCGACGGTCCGGGCGCGCCCGCGCACGCCGGGAAGACGGTGACGCGCCGTGCGACGTTCGCCATCGACCTCCGGGATCGCCGGTTGGGTCATGAAGAACAGCGGGTAGTCACAGCGTGGGCAGAACCATTCGGCGGTCGGGCGCGGGTCGGCACCCGAGACGAGCAGTCCGCACCCCGGGCACTCCATCTCCACCTCAGGGCCGACCCCCTCGAGCGCCGTCACCTCGGGGGACACGGACGCGGAGGCCGCCTCGCGGGGGATCATCGCGCCACCCGGCTCGAGGTCGGACGGCGCGTCCTCGTGCTCGATCTCCGCGAGGTCGGTGCTGAGGATGCTGGCGAGATCCTCGACCGCGCTGCGCTCGAAGTCCGCGAGCGCCGCATCGGCCTCACGCTCGGCCTGATCCTCGCGCGCGACATCCGCAGCAGCGGAAGACTCCGCATCCGCCGCCGGCAGTTCGGCCGCTGGTAGCTCGGCGGCTGGTAGCTCGGCGGCTGGCAGCTCCGTCGGTCCCGTCTGTCGCTCACCGTTCACGGCAGCTCCTTCATGGGCGCGTCGCCCCGACCGTCGTCATGCCCGTCGTCATGCCCGTCATCCGCGTCGTCGAGCGGACCGCTCACCGCGTCCTGCGCGTCGCGCGCGTCGCCGACGACCACGAGCCGCAGCGCGAGATGCGCCGGGACCTCGTCACGGACCAGCCCGATCAGCTCGTCGTTCGTGAGGTGGCCGGTGCTGCGCACCCGGACCTCGACACGACCGTCGTGCGCAGGCGCCTCACCCTCGCGGAACACGCCACCCGGCTCGACGATCTCGACGGGCGCCTCGGTGATCGCCTCGAGCAGCAGCCGCAGCGCACCGACCGTGCCGCGACGCGGGACCGCACGCGACATCGCGCGCAGCACGGCGCGCTGTCGCAGCACCGGCAGCTCAGGATCGAGGACCTGCAGGCCGGTCCACGTCGACTGGTACTGCAGCATCGCGGCGCTCGTGACCCGATGGTCAGCGACGAGCTCCGTCGCGTCCGCACCGGAGCGCAGCGTGGCGCCGACACGCTCGAAGATGGTCGTCAGCCGGACGAGCAGGTCGTCATCGCGCATACCGACCGGCAGCTGGCCGACCAGCCAGCCCGGCGGGTAGGGACTGTGCTGCTGGCTCGCGTCTCCTGCGACATGGACCATGCTCATCGCACGACCACCTGGACCTTGCCGGCGAGGAACAGTGAGTGCGCGTCCAGGTGGATCATGTCGCGCGCGTCACCGACCCGTCGGTCGTTGCGCAGGTCGAGCTCGAACAGTGCGAGCTCGTCGACGCCGGCGATGCCCTCGACCTCGCTCAGCACCGACACCAGGGTCGCCGCGCTCAGGTCGGTGCCGAACGGCCAGCCATCGCCGCGCGGCCCTCCATCGACAGGACTGAGGAAGCGGTGGATCGCCGCCGTCGCCCGCTCCTTCACCGCGACGGGCGAGCGTCCCACCGCGCCGCGCACCCGGACGACCGGGCTGACCCCCTGGTAGAAGGGCGTGGAGACCTCGACGGTCGCGCCGAGCGTGCGCGCCACCTCCAGCCGGTCACGCACCGCCACGTAGAGCTGCTCGGAGAGCGCGAAGTCGTCGATGGTCAGCAGCTCAGGGTCCTCGGTGGAGCCGGGGACGACGAGCACGCGGATCGGACCGAACGGCTCGTCGGGCGGGACGCACAGCGTGCGCGCCACGGCAGGACTCGCCTCGAGCGCCAGCTGCTCGTAGTCGGACACCGTCACCGCGCGCTGCCCCGCCCGCACGGTCCGCGGACCGCGCAGCTTGACCTCGTCGAGCCGCTCCGGGTCGACGCCACCGCGCGCCGGGACGAGGTTCGCGACGGAGTCGACGAACGGCACCGCGACACGCAGCGAGGTGAGCGACCGCGCACCGACGTTGCCGTCGGTCCCGCCACCGGCGCGGTACCGGGTGACCGTCACGCGCGCACCGAACGGCGGGACCGCACCGTGCTGCACGGTCGTCCCGTCGGGGTAGCGGACCGACGGACCGAACTCGACCGTGCCGTCCGACGGGTCCCACACGACGTGGTGGTCGAGCGGACCGGATGCGGAGAACGCCTCGACCTCGCCGTAGACCTGCTGCTGCTCGCCATCGAACACGACGATGTGCTCGCCGGCCTCGCGTGGGAGGACGGGCACATGGTCGAGCGTGAAGCGCTGACCCGGCGAGCCGTCGCTGACGCCGAGCGTCTCGTTGCGGACCGTGCGCGAGTGCTCCGCGAGCACGCTGCCACCAGCGACCGACACGGTGATGTCCGCGACGACCGGAGAGGTTCGGAACGTCGGCTGGTCGTCACCGGCCGGCAGCAGCCGCACACGCAGCCAGTGCAACCGCTGACCTGACAGCACCATCGCCTCGTGCGCACCAGGGACGTCGAGGCGGATGGAACCGTCGCGGTTCAACCCGCCGGTGTCGTCACGCAGCACCGTGCACGCCGCCCATGCGTCACCGGTCCAGACCTCCCACACGATCGGTACGCGCGCCGGATCGACACCGACGCCACGGCCGGTGACGGTCAGGCGCAGATCCACGACCTGACCGGCGAGCGAGGTGTCGAACCCGAGGTTGAGCGCGTCACCGGGCGTGACCGGGTCGGACGGGAAGCAGGTGACCGCGTCGCGGTCGTAACGGAACTCCTCGAGCACGTCGCGCACGACCGTCTCCCCCGCCGTCGTGAGCGCACCGACGAGTCGGGGCTGCACGATGCGGAGCTCGTCGAGCGTGGCGAACACGGTCGACCCGTCCGCGGTGGCGACCTCCGTGCCCTGCGGCACGGTGACCGGCTCGGTCGGCACGCCCGAGAGCAGGAACGTGAGCGGTACGCGACTCGCGGACGCGGGGAACGGTGCGACGCCCATCATGTCGAGGAACTGGACGTAGAGCCGCTCCGGCACCTGGTTGAGGCGGAAGATGACCTGTTCGCTCATCCATGCGAACAGCTCGATGAGCGCGACGCCGGGGTCCGCGACGTTGTGGTTGGTCCACTCCGGCGTCAGCTGCGGGATCATCCGCTTGGCCTCGTCGACGAGGTCCTGGAAGCGGCGATCGTCCAGGTCAGGGATCGGCAGGCTCATGCGGCATCACCTCGCTCCCCGTCCGCGCCCTCACCAGGGATGGTGTAGAAGGGCAGGACGAGGTTGCGCTCGTCGTTCGTGGACTGGATGCGGTACGCGATCGCGATGCTGACCGCGCCCATCGCCTGATCGCTCTCATCGATGGCGACGTCGAGGATCTCGGCGCGCGGTTCCCAGCGCGACATCGCCTCGAGGACAGCGGTGCGCATGCGGCCGATCGTGTTCGCGTTGATCGGTTCGAACAGCAGCTCCCAGATGCGGCAGCCGAAGTCAGGACGCATCGGTCGCTCTCCGGGAGCGGTCATGAGGATGACGCGCATCGCCTTCTCGATGTCCGCGGCGCCCGACTCCATGCGCAGCGAGCCCGAGCCGTCGACCGACAGGGGGAAGGAGAACCCACGCCCGACGAAGGGAGGGATGCTGTCGCTCATCGTCCGCGCCTCATCAGTTGATCTTCACCATGCCGCCCTTGAGGGTCAGCATCCCTGCGCCTTCGACCTTCGCCTGCGCGCCCTTGAGCTGCAGGTCGGGACCGCCATCGACCTTCAGCCCGGTCATGCCCTTCAGGTCGACGGTCTTGGCCTTGACCTTGGCGTCACCCTTCATGTCGATCTTGAGGTTCTCGCCCTTCAGCTCGATGTCACCCTCTCCGGTCAGGGTGAGCGACGCCTTCGCACCCTTGATCGCGATCGGCATGTCCTTCGCGGCCTCGATCGTGATCCCGTCCTCGCCGACATGGAGGATCGTCTTCCCGTCGCCGAGCCTGATCTCGACGTAGCGGGCCTTGTCCCCGGCGGCCGCCCCATCAGGACCGTCGGAGAACTCGAGGGTGTGACCGGCACGGGACGTGAAGACGCGCTTCTCGACCTTGCCGCCCTTGACGGCCTTCTCGTCGGGCAGCTTCGCCTTCGCGCTCCACACGCCGCCCAGGATGAACGGGGTGCGCGTGTCGCCACGCTCGAAGGCGACGACGACCTCATCGTTGACCTCTGGGCGTACGTCCATGCCCCGCTTGTCGCCGGCGCCCGGGGCGATCACGCGCGCCCAGTTCGACTCCGCGGTCGCACCGAGCGACGGGAAGCGGACCTTGACGCGTCCGAGCCCCTCCTTGTCCTCGATGTTGGTGACGACGCCGAGCACGAGCCCGTTCTGCGCCCAACCGTTGAGCTCGCCCGGACGCAGCTGCCCCTGCGTCGGGCGCGGGGAACGGTGCCCGTCGCAGTGGAAGTGGGTGAGCAGGTCACCCTCGAAGTCGTAGGTGTGCAGCACCGACGTCACGTAGTAGTCACCGGCGAGCCGCTTGCCGACCTCGCTCACGCCCACCTTCGAGCCGGGCACGATCGCCGGGTTGCTGACCGCGACGCCATCGACGGCGAGCCCGTCGCCGATCAGGTCACGGGCGATCGAGTCGGCGAGCGCGTCCGCTTCCTTGTCATCCCACACCGGCGTGGTCCCGACGACGAGCGGCTTGCCGAACGACCTCATCGCCTTCGCGTACCCGTCCTTGACGAACGGCGCGCTCGATCCGAGCTGGTCCGGGCTCGGTGACTTCAGCGAGGCCGCCTTGCCCTTCACGTCCTTCTGCTGCGTGGGGTCCCAGCCGTGCACCTCGATCTCCGACGGCGTTCCCCCAGCGACGTAGCGCGCGCCGAAGGAGCGCAGCGACCCGTCGGAGAACTTCACCTTCGCCCCGGCGGTCCCCTTGCGCTTGCGGAAGAACAGCTCGCCCGCATCGACGAAGAACTCGAAGCCGAGCATCGCAGCGATGTCGGTCAGCGTCGCGTAATCGGTGCCGTTCTGCAGGAAGTACGGCAGTGGGCCACCGGTCGCATCGACCTTCGGCTTGAGCTTGTGACGCCCGGCGATCGCCTTGACGATGTCCGCGTAGGACTGCTCGAGGTAGGCCTTGTACTCGCTCGCGGCCGCGAGCCGGTGGCTGCCTTCGCTCGCGACGACGACGAGGGCGGGCAGCGACCGCGTGCCGCCCACGTCCTCGACGCCGACACCGGTGACCTCGCCCTTGAGGACCGGCTTGAGCACGTTCTTCGCGTCGGGGAGCTCGACGATGAACTCGTCGCCGATGGCGAACGGATCCTTGTCGAACAGCTTGTAACCGCGGTCCACGAAGCGCAGCGTCGCCGTGCCCGGACGGTGGACGGACAGGTCCACCTCCATCGAGCGCAGCGAGTCGAGGATCTCTCCCTTGACGGGCGAACCCTTGTGCTTGGCGAGCGGGCGCCGCGGGACCTGGGCCACCTACGCCCCCTGCCGCGGGATGTTGACCTGCACGCCCGGTCGGAGCGTGAACGGATCACGGATGCCGTTGGCCTGCGCGATCGATCGCCAGGCGGTCGGATCGGCCAGCTCCACCGCAGCGACACGGTCGAGGGTCTCCCCTGGCTGCATCAGGTGCGAGCCCTCAGGCGCCGGGGTGCCCGACGTCGGGTTCTGCTTGGGCCAGTTCTTGTCGTCCTCGAACTTCTGGAGCGTGATCGCACACTCGGCCCGGAGCGGGACACCACTCTCGTTGAACAGCTTGAACGTGATGTCGAGACTGGTGACGACCGCCTTGAACGACACGAAGTCGCCCCACTGGAAGCGGACCCACGGCGGGCGTTCATCGTTGGTGTTCTTGTTCGTGCCGGCGACGGCAGCGGGCCGCACGAGCGCGACGAGCTTGCTCGTCCACTTCGTGACCGGCTGTGGCTTGTCCATCGGCGAGGTCGCGGGCTTCCCAGGGTTCAGTGTGCTGTCGAACATGAGGGTGAAGGAGATCGTCTCGGAGTCCATGCCTTGGAACTGCGGCTCCTCGTCGTCACTCTCCGACTCCCACTTCGCCGCGAGCGACATCGACAGCTCGTTGGGGTTGAACAGGAACGGGATGGCCGGGCCCTTCTCGACCTCGAACGAGGCCTTGGTGTCGAAGAGTCCCATGCGTCTTCCCCTCAGCCCGCGTCACGTGACGTGTCGCGACGGTTGGTCGTGCGGCTCGCGCGTGCGGCACGCGCGGTCTTCTCTGCGCGCGCGACGTTCGCGGCGCGCAGCACATCCGAGGCGGCCTTCGCAGCCCTCCCGGTGCGTGCGGCGAGCTGCCTGGCCTCGCGCGCCTCGCGGGCGGCGCGCGCAGCCTTCGTCGTCGACGTGCGCTTGACCTCGCGGCGCGCGGGAGCAACGGCCTGTGGCGATGGAGTCGGTCGTGGCTTCGCCGCCTGGCGAGCGGCGTTGGACGACAGCTCGGCATCGATGGGGACCATGTTCTTCGCGACCGTCCCGGGCAGCCGCTGCCGCTCCGCATGCGCCGCACGGTGCACGGTCAACGGCAGACCTCGGACCGGCATGTCGCGCGGGGCCCTGCGCTTGCGCGCGAGCAGCGCCGCGTAGGCAGCGAGCGCGCCTCCGCCCTGCGGCAAGGTCGGCACGGCCGGACCGGCGCTGCGCCCGCTCGGCAGCACCCCGTCGGGGAGCTCGGCGACGGCAGGGTGTCGGCTCGGCCGCACGAGCGGCGGTCGGGACAGCGACCTGCGCGGCGAAGGTCCGCGCACCGCGCACGACCGTCCCGACCGGACGTCGCTGCCGCAGGTCCGACGGGGTGCGCAGCGCACCGACCATGCGCGCAGCGGAGCGGGCGACGAGGTCATGGTCAGCGGTCATCGTCACGGCCGGCTCACAGGAACGTCGAGGACGTGAATCCCTGGTGCGCGAGCTCCAGCTCCTCCGTCGCGATGCTGTCCTCGCCGACCGAGAGCGTCGGACCCGTCCAGCGCACCGGATAGGCCTTGAGCAACGTCCAGGTGCGCAGCCGCTTCCCCTTCGAGGAGATCAGCGTGATCGCGACCGAGTCGCGGTTCCCAGCCAGGCCGGACTGGGCGAAGCGCTGCCCGCCCACGATGTCGAACCAGTCGAAGAGGTTGTTGTCGTTGGTGATGCCGCGCTTGAGCGTGACGTTGGGCCAGGACAGCCGGGTCGGGAACTGGTGCGGCCCGTCGTTGACCCCGCCCTCCTGATACTGCTCGACCTCGATCTCCATCTGGAGGCCGGCGATCTCGCTGAAGCGTCCGATGGTCAGCGCGTTGACCTCGACGATGAAGTTCGCCGCGGTCGAGTTGTCCTTGATGAACAGCTGGTCCTTGAGGAAGTTGCCGATGGCCATGTGTCTCCCTCTGCGATCAGGCGTTCGCGGCGACGCGTGCGTCGCGTGAGCGCAGGTCGACGTCGTTGACCATGCGGACCATGCGGACGCGGTCGCGATGCTGCAGCTCGAGAAGGGTGTCGAGCGACCAGCTCGTGTGGTACGCGAGGTACGCGACCTCGCGCCAGACGTCCTCCGCCGGGTACCGCTTCATCGCTTGCCCTTCGGACGCTCGGTGCTGCGACCGACCTCCTCGATGCGGTTGCGCCGCGGCGTGGGCATCTCGATGCCGTCGTCATCGACGAGCGGAGCGCCGTTGCCATCGGACGCGTCCGCGTCAGGAGCGACGGACTTGCGCCTCCGGGCGACGGGCGCTGCAGCCTCGGCGGGCTCAGCCGCATCGGTGGCGACGCGCTCGGCCGCGAGCACGGCGGCCCGCGCCTCGATGGCCGCGGCCATGGCGTCGGCCGACATGCTGCCGGAGGACACGCTCACCGGGGCGGGTGCGCTCGGCTCGGTCGACGCGGGCCCGAAGCGGCGAGCGGCACGGCTGACGTCGGCGACGCTGCGCTGGAGCTGCTCGAGCTCGGCGTCGGTGCCGAAGTTGATGACGGAGTAGAAGTCCTGGAGGTACGCGAGGTCGGCGGCGAACAGCCCCTCGACGTCCTTGGGGCTGAGCCGCGTGCGCGTGCCGAGCCCGGAGATCACCCGCGCGAGCACGATGATCGTGAGGTAGGGGTCGTCGGCGTCCTTGACCTTCGGGTCGTTGAGCGGCTCGAGCTCGTCGCGCGCCGTCGCGAGACGCATCGTGCCCTCGCGGTGCACGGTCCCGTCGTCGTCGACGAGGCCCTTGGGGAGGACGAACTCGAACTCCGTGCGGAGACCGGACATCGCTGCTCCTTCCCGGCGGGCGGGCGCCCGTGCCGTCGTTCTTCGTCCCCCGCCCCGGACCGGGTCCGGACGCGGGTCCGGTCCGGCCCCCTGGGGAGTCGGGGGCCGGACCGGACGGCCCGTCACGCGGACGGGGTCGTCCTCAATGCATCAGGAGACGCGCTCGAGGAACTCGTGGGTGATGGTCACCGTCTCCACGACGATGTCGTCACCACCCGAGTCGAGGTCGGACGCGGTCCACTCGCTGATCCAGGCGTTCTCGAAGTTCCAACGCCCGGACTCGTCGCCGGCCGGGTCGAACATCACGATGGAGCCGTTCTTGCGCTCCACCGCGCCGTCGAGCACCGTCTGGTACCACTCGACCAGCGGGTTGTCCGCGGAGAAGACCGCGGCTCAGCGTGATGTCGCCGTAGTTCACGCGACCCGGGCGCTTGCGCGTGACGAGCTTGCCGTCCGCGAGCGTGTCGGTGTACTCGACCACCTCGGCCGTGTATCCCAGTCCGGTGATGCCGGTGAACCGGCCCAGCTCGACGCCCTCGATCTCGAGGGCGAAGAGTGAGCCCATGTACTCCTGATCATGTTCGTTCGCCACGTTCGTTCCTTCCTCGTCGGTTCAGGTCCTGTCCTGCAGCGGCTCCGGCCGGATGCCCGACCGGAGGTCGTACTCCGGATCAGTTCGAGCTGTCCTTCAGCTGGCTGATCCGGAAGATGACGAACTCGGCGGGCTTCACCGGAGCGATACCGACCTCGACGATGAGCTTGCCCTCGTCGATCGACTCCGGCGGGTTGTTCTCCGCGTCGCACTTGACGAAGAACGCCTGGTCCGGCGTCGCGCCGAAGAGCGCGCCGTCACGCCACAGCCCACGCAGGAACGCGTTGACGGTGCGCTTGACACCCTCCCACAGCTTCTGGTCGTTGGGCTCGAAGACGACCCACTGCGTCCCGTCCATGATGGCCTGCTCGACCATGTTGAACAGACGACGCACGTTGATGTAGCGCCAGTCCGAGTCGCTCGACAGCGTGCGGGCACCCCAGACACGGATACCGCGCGTGCCGAACGGGCGGATGCAGTTGATCCCGATCGGGTTGAGCAGACCCTGCTCGGCCTTGGTGATCGGGAGCTCGACGTCGAGCGCGCCACGGACGATCTCGTTGGCCGGAGCCTTCCAGACGCCACGGGTCTCGTCGACGCGCGCCCACAGCCCGGCCATGTGGCCCGACGGCGGGACGAGGATCTCGTCGTCACCGTTGGTCGGGGCCGGGTTCGCGACCTTGATCCAGGGGTAGTAGAACGCCGCGAACTGCGAGTCGTACATCGCGACGTCGGTCCGCCACTCCTTGATCTGCTGCACCGACATGCTCGGCGGTGCGTCGAGCACGGCCATACGGTTGGCCTGCGCCTCACAGTGGTTGATCAGTGCCGTCTGCACCGACTTCCACATCCCGAGGTCGACGGTGCCATCGTCCTTGGTGGCAGCGGTGATCAGGTCGGGGACGAGCACCATGGTGACGTCCTCGGCGATCACGAGGCCGTTGATCCCGTGACGCTTCGTCTCGGAACCGGCGAACGCCGGCGCCTTGACCTCGACCGGCTCACGCGGCGCCGGCTCGAGCGCGTACAGGCCCGCCTTCGGCATCGCGAGGTTCAGGTCCATGTCGTCCTTGAGCTGCGCCTTGACCGCGACCTTGATGTACTCGGAGGCGGCGGAGACGACGGACTCGACGAACGTGTCACCGGGGGTGATGGTCAGCCCCGCGTAGGTCTCGACGACGACGCCGTCCTTGAGGACGGTCAGGTCGAAGACCGGGTCGGAGCCCTCGGGCGCCTCGGCCGACTCGACGGCGACGGAGATCCCGTCGGCCGGGCCGACCGACGCGAACTCGAGGACCTGTCCGACGGCGCGGTCCGCAGCGGGCAGCGCCAGGTGACCGGGCTCCTCGGACGGACGGTTGTGGGGGATGCGGACGATGTAGCAGACGGCGCCTCCGTTGAGGAACCAGCCGTACACCGAGTGCGGCAGCATGGCGCCGGGCACGAAGCCTCCGAAGAGGGACTCGTACTGCGTCCAGCTGGTGACCAGGCGGGGCTTGAGGCCCTCCGGGTCGGTCGGGTCGTCGTTCGGGGCCTTCTCGGTGAAGCCCACGAACGCGGCGATGGCCGTCGCGCCTGCGGACAGGGATGCCGAACCGGACGGCACCTCCTCGATGTAGACCCCTGGGGTCAGGTAACTCGCCATACGTGCCTCCGTGTGTGATCGCCCGTTCGGATGAAGTGACGGCGCATGGGGCCGCCCTCCGGGTTGCGCGGGTCAAGGTCGTCGGTCAGGTCCTTCTCGTTCCGGTGATGCGCCGGACGGGTGCGCGCACCCGGGCCGACGGACGTCATCGTCCTGCTGGTCCTGCTGGTCCTGCTCCTGCCCGCACGTCGTGCGGACGAGGTCGTGACGATCGAGCGCTCCCGCAGCATCACGGCACCTGCACCGTGAACTGTCCGGGGACGCTGATCGAGATCGAGCCGCCGAACGCGCAGGTCGCCATCGAGGCGTCGTTGAGGGCGGGCTTGCCGCCGATCTGCACGGTCGGGGATCCCGGCGCCCAGGGGCCGGGGACGTTGGGCATGCACGGCATGGGCGTCAGCACACCCATCGCCGCAGCGGTCGCCGCAGCGACCTGCGGGTTCGACATCGACATGCACACACCGAAGGGTGCGATGTTGAGCATCGGCGCGTTGTCCATCGCGGTCGCCGCCGGCTGCGGACCGGCGTTCACCATGCCGACGGGCAGCACGTTCATGGTCCCGGGTGCTGCGCCCATCGTGCACATCATCATCGCGCCGCCGGTGACGAGGAAGCCCATCAGCTCTGCTCCTCGGTCGACGTCTCGACGTCGGTCACGGTGAGCCGCGACGG
>JAGYKW010000011.1 GCA_018401275.1 Nitriliruptoraceae bacterium
TCGGCACGGGGGAGTCATTCGTGGCCTCCGACGCCACGCCGATCGTGGAATACACCAACAAGGTCGTCTACCTCGACGACGGCGAGCTGGCCGTGATCGGCCCGGGCACGTGCGACGTCCGCACGATCGACGACGTGCCGCTCACGAAGGAGGTGCACCAGCTCGCCCTCTCGCTCGACGCGATCGAGAAGGGGGGCTATCCGCACTTCATGCTCAAGGAGATCCACGAGCAGCCGCGGGCGATTGCCGACTGCCTCCGCGGGCGGTTGCTGCCGGGGGGCTGCGTGCAGCTCGGTGGCCTCTCCGCCGTGCTCGACCGGATCGCCGGTGCGCGGGTCGTGGGCGGTGAACGTGCGGGTCATCGTGGGCTCCGGGTCATCAGGACGTCCTCGGGACGTCGTCGGGACATCGTCGGGTCAGAGCCGTCCGAGCGGGACGGGGTGGAGGACCGGACGGCGGTCGAGCGCTCCGGCGTCGGCCGGCGGCTGGCCGGTGCGAGCGGTGAGCAGCGCGGCGACGCTCGGGCCGCAGATGCGCGCCTGGCAGTGGCCCATCCCGCATCGAGTCGTGAGCTTGACGCTGCGCAGGTCGCAGGCGCCACGCCGCTCGATCGCCTCGTCGATGGTCGCGAGCGTGACCTCCTCGCAGCGGCACACGGTCGTGTCCGGGGTCAGCCACGACGTCCAGCCGTCGCCGACCGTGAGCACCCCGGCGAGCGTGCGCAGGAACGGTGCGTCCGCGCGGCGCCGCGCGATCGCGCGCTCGAGCTCGTCCTCGTCGACGTCACCACCGAGCATGAGCGCGGCGGCGAGCCCGGCGACGCGGCCCTCGTGCACGGCCACGTCCGCGCCGCCGATGCCGGTCACCTCGCCGGCCGCCCACACGCCCGGGACGCTCGTGGCCTGCGAGCGATCGACGACCACGGCGGGTGCGGACGCGTCCTGCGCGTCGAGCAGGCATCCGAGTCCGACCGCGACGCCGATGTCGGGGACGAAGCCGTGGGACGTCGCGAGCGCGTCGGCGGTGACGGTGCGCTCGCTGCCGGGGATGGGTGTCCAGTCGCGTTCGAGCCGCGCGAGCACGACCTCCTCGACGCGGCCGTCGCCGTGCGCGGCGATCGCAGCGGTCCGCGGCCGCAGGCGCACCCCATGGCGTGCCAGCGTGGCCAGGTACGACGCACCCTCACGCACCTTGCTCAGCGGGATGCCGCGCGGCGAACCGCTCAGCCAGCGGCGCGGGTCGTTCGCGTCGGTCAGCGCGACGATGTTCGTGCGCACGCGCGCGAGCGCTGCGGCGACGGGGAGCAGCAGCGGCCCGGCACCGGAGATGACGACGGCGTGGCCGGGCCGCATGCCCTGGCCCTTCAGCAGCGCCTGTGCGCCACCGACGGTGAGCACGCCGGGCAGGTCCCAGCCGGGGAAGGGCACGACCCGTTCGTTCGCGCCGGTGGCGATGATGAGCGCGTCGGTCTCGAACGATGGCAGGTCCTCACGGTCGGTCGCGATGCGCATCCCGCCGTCGGCGAGGTGCTGGATCGCCCACACGCCTGCACCGGCGACGTGCGTGAACCGAGGGGAGCGCTCGAGGTGGGTCACGTCCTCGCTCCAGCGGGCCCAGCCGTGGTGCAGCGCACCGGGCGCGGAGGTCGCGAACGCCTCCGGTTCGCGCCGGTGGTACTGCCCACCGAGGCGCGCACCGAGATCGATGAGCACGACGGCGACACGTGCCTCGACGGCCGCACGGGCGGCCGCGACGCCGGCGGGTCCGGCACCGAGCACGACGAGCGGGACACGCCGGTCGCTCACGATGGCCCCCCCTCGCCGAGCACGTGGGTGGTCACGGCCATGCCGTCGCGCACCGGCGTGAGGCAGGCGCGGACCGGCGCTGAGCCGTCGACGCGGACGAGGCAGTCGTGGCAGGCGCCGATCCCGCAGAACAGGCCGCGTGGTGCCTCGTGGCGACGGGTGCGGCGCATCGCCCTGACGTCGGCGGCGAGCAGCGCTGCGGCGATCGACTCACCGGCGTAGGCCTCGATGCTGACCTCGTCGAAGGTGAGCTCGACCCGTGCGCCACGCGTGAGGCCGCGGGGGTCCTCGTCGCCGACGCGCAGCGAGTCAGCCATGCGCGGTCCTCGCAGCTGCCGCGGCCATGAGGCTCGGTCGTGCGACCCGGAACGGCAACGGGTCGACGGGTGGCGGCGTGTCGGTGATGCCGGCGCGGATGAGCTGGCCGGTCGCGGGCGCGAGGCCGATGCCCGCCCCCTCGTGTCCGGTCGCGTGCCACAGGCCGCGGACCTGCGGGTCCTCGCCGATGATCGGCAGGTGGTCGGGCACCCATGGTCGGAAGCCGACGTAGATGCGCAGCAGGTCGACCTCGGCGAGGATCGGGAACAGGCGACGCGCGCGCTGTGCGATGCGGCGCACGACGTCGAGGTCCACGGTCGTGTCGAAGTCGACGAGCTCGCGGCTCGAGCCGAGCAGGATCGTGCCCGACGGGGTCGACTCGACGACGGCCGAGACCTGCGCCTCGCTGGTGTCGGCCGTGAGCGTGTCCACGTAGCCGGCCTCGTACACCTTGTGATGGACGAGTCGACCGACGGGGGCGGTGACCAGCAGGTGCCCGCGCCGTGGGCGCACCGGGAGGTCGGTGCCGGCGAGTCGCGCGAGCGCCGATGACCATGGTCCCGCTGCGTTCACGACGGCTCCGGCGCCGAAGGTGCCCTCCGTCGTACGGACCGCGGCGACACGGCCGTCACTGTCGAAGCTGAAGCCGAGGACCTCGTTCCCGCTGCGCACCTCCGCGCCCAGGCGGCGCGCGTCCGCGAGCAGCGCGGACGAGGCCAGCACCGGCTGGACCTGCGCGTCATCGGGGTAGAGCGCGCCGAGGTCGAGGTCGTGGGCGAGATGCGGCTCGGCCTCGCGCAGTCCGTCCGCGTCGAGCAGCTGCGCGCTGACCCCGACGTCACGGTGGCGGCTGACGAGGTCCACGAGCCCGGCGCGGCTCGCGTCGTCCGTCGCGATGACGACGCCGCCCTTCGGCTCGTACTCGAAGCCCTCGCTGAGCTCGGCCGCGTAGTCGGCCCAGCGGCTCACGCTCGCGCGTGCGAGGTCGAGCTCGGGGCCCGGCGGCTTGTCGGAGACCAGCACGTTGCCCTCGCCCGACGCGGTCGTGCCGCTGGTGAGGTTGCCGCGGTCCACGACGAGGACCCGTCGGCCCGCGAGCGCGAGCTCGTAGGCGCACGAGGCACCGACGACGCCCGACCCGATGACGATGACGTCGTGGTCGGTCACGACGCGGGTGCCGGGGCCGGTGCGCGACCGAGCGAGGGGAGGAAGCCGCCCGGGAACGGGTCGGTGGGATCGAGCACGAGCTCAGCGCGTCCGCTGATCCAGGCGCGCCCGCGGATCGTCGGCACGATGGCGGGATGACCCCCGACCGTGGTCGTCGCGCTGATCCGGCCCTCGAAGCGGGAGTCGATGAACGACGCGTGGATGTAGGGCGTGTCCAGCGCCAGCTCGCCGCGGTGGTGCAGCAGGGCCAGGCGGGCCGACGTGCCGGTGCCGCACGGCGAGCGGTCGATCCAGCCCGGATGGATGACGGTCGCCGAGCGCCCGTCGACCGGTCCGCCACCGGCCGTACCGTCGTCGCCCGGTGCGGTGACGACGAGATGCTCGATGCCGCGGATGCGGTCGTCCTCCGGATGGACGGGGGCGAGCTGCGCGTCGGCGGCGGCGATGACGGCCAAGCCGGTCCGGATGAGGTCCTGCTCGCGTGCGGGCTCCAACGGGATGCCCAGCCGCTCGGCAGGGATGAGCGCGTAGAAGTTCCCGCCGAACGCGACATCGATCACGACCGGACCATGTCCAGGCACGTCGACGGTGACGTCCGTCGCGTGCACGAACGACGGCACGTTCGTGATGGTCACCGCGCGCGCCCGACCGTCGACGACCTCGACGTCCGCGATGACGAGCCCCGCGGGGACCTCGAGGCGCACGCGCGTCACGGGTTCCGTGACGGGGACCATGCGCTCCTCGACGAGCACGGTGGCGACCCCGATGGTGCCATGGCCGCACATCGCGAGGCAGCCGGACACCTCGATGAACAGGACGGCGACGTCCGCGTCGGGGCGGGTCGGTGGCTGCAGGATCGCACCGGACATCGCCGCATGTCCGCGCGGCTCGAACATGAGGAACGTGCGCAGGTGGTCGTGCTCGGCCTCGAACGCGGCGCGACGGGCGAGCATGTCGGACCCGGGCAGCGTCACGAAGCCGCGGGTCACCACGCGCGTCGGCATCCCCTCGGTGTGGGAGTCGACGACGTGGATCGTGTCCCCAGGTCTCATGCGCCGATGGCGCCGCGTGCGTTCTGGAGCTGACGGGTGACGAGTTCCCGGTCGAGCTCGTCGAGGATGCGGCGCGGGGGCCGCGGGGCCCCGCCAGCACTCAGGCCGAGCAGGTCGATCGCGTACTTGATCGCTTCGACGAAGCGCGGGCCGCTGTCCCAGCGGAGCAGGGGCAGCAGCGAGCGGTACAGCGGGAGCGCGGCCGCGACGTCGCCGAGACGTCCGAGCTCGAACAGTCGGATGGTCTCGCGAGGCAGCGCGCCGGTGAACCCGCCGATCCAGCCCGTCGCACCCATGACGGCGGACTCGAGCGCGAGGTCGTCGGCGCCGCAGAGGACCTGGAGGTGTGGAGAGCGCTCGGCGATCTCGGCGATCCGTCGGACGTCGCCGGAGAACTCCTTGACGGCGGTGATGCCGTCGAGCTCGCCGAGCTCGGCGATGATCTCGGGGGTCAGGTCGGTCCGGGTGGAGAACGGGTTGTTGTAGACGACGACCGGAACGCCGTGCTGCGCTACCGAGCGGTAGTGGTCGAGCAGTTCGGCGCGCGTCGATGCATGGTTCGTCGGGGGCAGCAGCATCACGGCGTCCGCGCCCACGTCGGCCGCGTGGCGGGCGTGGTCACCCGCGATGCGCCAGTTCGGTGCCGACACGCCGACGATGAGCTTCCCGCGGCCGTTCGTGACACGGGCGACGGTCTCGACGACGGCGCGGCGCTCGTCACGGTCCATCGACTCGTACTCGCCGAGCGAACCGTTGGGGACGAGACCGGAGATGCCGTTCTCGAGCAGCCAGGCGGCGTGGGTCTCCAGCGCAGCGAGATCGATGTCGCCGGTCATGGCATCGAACGGTGTCGTCAGGGCGACATGGACACCGGAGAGGTCGTTCAGGCTCATCATCGGGCTCCTCGCTGGCCGGGGCGGGTGACGGGTCGCATCGTCGTGCTCGGGAGCGTGGGGCACAGTATCGGGGGCAGGGACACGGGTCCGGGACTCGCCCGTAGGAGCGTCCTGGCCGCGCTGGACCGCTCCGGTCCGCGGTCCTCGTGGCCCGAGCGGCCTGGTCGGGCGGCCTGGCCGGGCAGGCTGGCGCTACCGTCGTCGCTCGACAAAGGATCGGACATGACTGCAGCGGGTGCGGCTGGGTCGGGGCGTCGTGCCAGCCGAGGAGATGCGGCCGCGCAGGTCGCGCCCGAGGTCGTCGCCGGGTCGGGTCGCCGGGACGGGCGCACGAGGACCACGCGCGAGCTGGTCATCGACGTCGTGCTCGAACTGCTGGAGCACGGGGGCGAGGCCGCGGTGCGCATCGACGACGTCCGGGACCGTTCCGGGGTCTCCATCGGGTCGCTCTACCACCACTTCGGCGACCGCGACGGACTGATCGTCGCGGGTCAGCTGCGCCGTTTCGCGCGCTACGCGGAGGCGGAGATCGCTGCGCTGTCGACCATCGTCGAACGAGCGGCCGACGTGGCCGAGTTCCGTCGGGCCGTCCGGCAGATGACTCGCCGCACCGCATCCGAGCTGCGGGCCGCGGAGCGTTGGGGACGGGTCGGGGTACTCGGTTCGACGGTCGGCCGTCCGGCGCTGCTCCACGAGGTCCGGATCGTCCAGACGCGCCTCACCGACGAGTTCCAGGCGCACGTCGCGCAGGGCCAGGCGCGAGGATTCTTCCGCCGAGACCTTGACGCACGCGCGATCGCACTGTTCATCGAGGCGTACTCGCTCGGACTCGCGCTCAACGACGTCGATGAGCGCCCGGTCAGCGAGCGCGCGTGGGAGCAGGTCGTGTGGTCGGTGCTCGATGGGCTCATCGTCGACGAGTGACGCCTGCGCACCGCACCACCGTCGGGTCGCTACCCCAAGGTCAGGGTCGTGGGACGACGCTGACCCGGAGGTCGTGGGAGCGGTCCTCGCGGGTGTACTCGTAGTAGATGTGGAGCACGTCGCCGACGGGCAGCCCCCACAGGTAGCGCACGCAGCCGTGGGGTGAGGTGACGAACGGTCCATCGGGCGTCACACGGGTGAACGAGCGGGCGTCGTCCGACACGACGATCCCTGCGGGCTCCTCGTAGTTGTCGTACATGCTGCGTCCACCCGAGTGGAAGCCGACCCAGCCGCTCCCATCATGCGTGCGGAACAGCGAGTCGAGGCGTCCGCGGTGTCCGTCCCACGTGTCCTCCCCGTCGCCCTCGAACACGTAGGTGAGCTCGCGGAAGATGTGGCCGTCGCGCGACGTCGTCACGACCGTCGCGTCCTCGACCGCGATGGTCACGCGATCGCCGTCGACGCGCGGGCCGATGCGGGCCGGGACGGCGGCGAACAGGTCGACGACGCCAGGCTCGCGCTCGATGATCCACGGGTCCTTGATGAACGACAGTCCGAAGTGCTGCGGCTGCAGGACGGTCCGGCGATGTTGCGCGTCGAACGCACCCGGGTGCGGCGCCTCGAGCACGTCGATGCGCCAGTCGCGCTGCGCCGGTCGCTCGTAGGACACGTAGAGGCGCCAGCCGCCCTCGCCGTCGGGGACGACATGTCCGACCTCGATGGAGGACGATGCGAGATCGTCCTTCGAGGCGGTCCAGACCGTGTCGAAGGTGATGCCGTCCTCGCTGACGGCGATCTCGCAGTTCCCACCGCGGCCGTGCTCCAGCGGGGTGCGTGAACGCGCGAACAGCACGAACAGGCCACTCACGGGATCGTGGCTGACCTTGTGACCACCGACCCAGTAGCCGTACCCGGCGCCGGGTGGCGTGCGGATCACCGTGCCCTCGGTCGGGTCGAAGGTGAGCGTGTCGATCAGGGCGGCGATGTCCATGGACACACCGTACCGATGTCGTAGGCGCTCAGTAGCGTCGAGTCCGACGCGCGGGGCACAGCGCGGGACACAGCGCGGCGCACGGCGAGCGCACGAGGGGGTGGTGATGTCGGACGGGGAACGCTCCGGCCTGTCGCCATGGCTCGTCGGGCTGTTCGGGTTCCTGCTCTACCGCCGCGGCCGTCGCCGCAGTGACGAGCGACGTGCCCGTGACCGCGGAGGTGGCCGGCGCGGCCCGCTGCGCGACGTCCGGTTGCGGGACGGGCGCAACGCGGTCGAGGTCATGGCATCGATGTTCGAGCCGGAACCCGATGGGACGGACGTCGGGACGTGGCGGCGCATCACGCTCGACGGGACGGACGCGATGCAGGCGGCGTTCGAGGCGACGCTCACCGAGGTCGCGCCGGGGGCTCGCAGCGCCGAGGACGTCCCCGTGCTGCTCATGCCGCTCGGGACGCGGCGGCGGGTCAACGCCGTCGACGTGTACGCGACCGGTGGTCGCCTCGGGCAGCTTCCCGAGCATGCGGTGCGAGCCGTGGGGGAGAGCATCCGCGCGACGCACCTCGCTGACGATCGACCGTGCGCCGTGCGGGCCCGCATCGCCCCGCAGCCCTCGGGTGCACTCGGTGCGGAGGTGCTGCTGCCCGAGACCTTCACGCCGGGGGGATCTTCCACAGGCCGGTAGGTTGCAGGCGTCAGGAGGTCAGCCCATGAAGGCGGTCCGCTTCCGCACCACCGGTGGTCCCGAGGTCCTCGAGCACGTCGACATCGACGCCCCGACCCCCGGGCCCGGACAGGTCCTCGTCGACGTCGAGTACGCCGGCGTGAACTTCATCGACACCTACCACCGCAGCGGGCTCTACCCGATGCCGCTGCCGAGCGGGAACGGGCTCGAGGGGGTCGGGACGGTCAGCGCGATCGGCGACGGCGTCACCGATCGTCAGGTCGGTCAGCGCATCGCGTGGGCCGACACGGTCGGCTCGTACGCGGAGCAGGTCGCAGTGAGGGCCGACCGCAGCTTCGTCGTGCCCGATGGGGTCGACTCGCCGACGGCATGTGCGCTGGCGCTGCAGGGCATGACCGCGCACTACCTGGCGTTCTCGACCTTCCCGCTCGGCGCGGAGCACACGGCGCTGATCTACGCGGCGGCCGGCGGTGTGGGCCGCATCCTCGTCCAGCTCGCCGTGCAGCGTGGCGCACGCGTGCTCGCCTGCACCTCGACGGAGGCGAAGGCGGATGCTGTTCGCGCCCTCGGTGCCCACGAGGTCATCGCGTACCGCGACGTCGACGTCGCGGCCAGGGTTCGTGAGCTGACCGATGGGGTCGGTGCGGACGTCGTGTACGACTCGGTCGGAGCAGCCACCTGGCAGTCGTCGCTCGACAGTCTGCGTCCGCGCGGAACGGGTGTCTTCTACGGCAACGCGTCCGGTCCGGTCCCACCGTTCGACCTGCAGGAGCTCAACAAGCGCGGCTCGCTGTTCGTGACGCGTCCGAAGCTGTTCGACTACGTCGCGACCGAGGCGGAGCTCGCATCGCGCGCCGCTTCGCTGCACCGCCTCGTCACGTCCGGCGACCTCAAGGTCGACATCCACGCGACGTACCCGCTGGCCGAGGCCGCGCAGGCGCAGCGCGACCTCGAGTCGGGCGCGACCGCGGGCAAGCTGCTGCTGAAGGTCTGATCGACACGCGGGCAGGTGGCTGCGCGCAGATGGCTGCGTTCAGGCCGGCGGTGGCAGCGAACGTGCCGTGCGCACCTCGCCGTCACGGATCTGCAGGACCCACGTGCTGCCCTTGCGGCAACTGGGGGAGCGACCGAGGTCGAGGCCGCGCCGGGACAGCATCTCGAGCAGCTCCGGGATGACGTCGCCGTGGCTCGACCACACGGTGGGACCGGCCAGTGTCGCCAACCGGTCGTGCAGGGCGCGGACGTCGCAGCCCTCGATGAGCGCCGGGTCGACGGTCACGTCGGTCCCGAGCGCTGCCGCGAGCGGGCGGACCGTCTCGATGCAGCGACGGGCCGGGCTCGACCGGACGTCGACGGCCAGGGCCGAGGTGCCGTCCGTGCCGAGGCGCGGTCCGAGGTACGGGCTGAGGAGGGCAGGCAGTGCGCCGGCCTGCGCGACCCCGCGCGCATCGAGCGGCCGCTCGAGGTCGCTGGGGCCGATGCCACGGTCGCCCGCACTGGCGTGACGGACGAGGAGGAGGACCGGCATGCTCAGGCCTCCGTGCCGTCGGACCCGTCGAGCTCGTCCCCTGCAGTGCTCACAGGTCGCGCGAGCATCCGCGACCCGCGGGTCAGCCAGGCGCCGATGAGGATCGCGACGCCGGTCACCATCAGCGCGGGGCGCACGCCGACCGTGTCGGTCAGCGATCCTGTCACCAGGGCGGTGACCGGCCGGGACCCGAGGAACGCCATCGACCACAGGGCCATGACGCGACCGCGCAGGTCATCGGGGACGTCGGCCTGCACGAGCGTCGTGAACGCGTTCAACGAGAAGCTCATGCCTGCGCCCGCGATCGCGATGCCGACGACGGCGACGGCCGGAGCGGGAGCGATGCCGGCGAGTACCGTGCCCGCCCCCATGAGCGCGAGGCCGATCGCCCCGAGCCGCATGATGCCCACGGCGAGCCGCACGCGCGACAGGGCGATGAAGCCGATCGCCGCACCCATGCCGAACGAGGACGCGAGCGCGCCGACGAAGCTCGATGGGGCGCCGAGCGCCGCCGCCAGGGCCGGGGTGAGCGTCGTGACCGGGTCGACACCGACGCCGATGATGCCGACGCCGAGGATCTGCAGGACGGTGCGCGGCGAGTGGCGGAGGTAGGCGAACCCAGCACGGATGCGGCCGTCGCTCCCGGCGGGCCGAGACCGCAACGACAGTCGGATCCTGCGCCGGAGCTGGAGGAGCAGCGCGAGGAACCCGACATGCAGCAGGCCGGCGAGCCCGAAGGTGACGAACGCGCCGAACGAGAGGTAGAGGCCTGCACCGATCGCCGGTCCGATCGAGCGGGCGACCACGATCGGGAGCGAGGACAGGGCGAGGGCGTCCGCGAGCTCGCTGCGTCGCACCAGCGCCGGCAGCAGTGCGGACGTCGCCGGACCGGCGACCGCGAAACCCGTGCCGACGAGTCCTGCGGCGGCGACCATCACGAGAGCGTCGCGCTGCCCGGTGAAGCCGACGGTCACGGCCCAGAACGTCAGAAGCACGGATCCGAGTGCGGTGATGGCCGTCCCGATGATGACCTGCAGGAAGCGGTCGCCACTGTCGGCCCGTGCGCCCGTGAGCGGCGTGAGCACCAGCTGCGGCGTGAACTGGGCCACGCTGACGAGGCCGACGAAGAACGCGGAGCCGGTGAGATCGAACACGAGGATCGCACCGGCGATGTTGGTCGTCCACACCGCGACCGTCGACAACACCTTGCCCGCCGTGAGCGCACCGACCGGTGTGCGCAGCAGCTGCCAGCGGGTTCGGGGCGGTCCATCCTCGTCGATCACGACGTGCCTCTCCCTCCGCTGTGCCCCGCGGTCAGGGTCAGGCGTTCGTGTCGATGACCGTGCGGCCACGGACCCCGCGCTCGAGCAGCTGCGTCGCGCGCGCCGGGACCTCAGCGAGTGCGATGGTGGTCGTCACCCGGGCGAGCAGGTCCGCATCGACCGCGCCATGGAGACGTTCCCAGACGGCCGGACGCAACTCGACGGGATGCAGCACCGAGTCGATGCCGGTGAGCGTCACGCCACGGATGATGAAGGGCATGACCGTCGTCGCGAGCGCGGTGTCGTCGGCCAGCCCGCAGGCGGCGACGACCCCGCCCGGGCGCGTCTGCGCGAGCGCCCCGGCGAGCGTCGCTCCACCGGCGACGTCGATGACGCCGGCCCACCGTGCGGTCGCGAGCGCACGCCCGGCCGCACCGGAGACATCCTCACGCGTCACGGTCCGTGCCGCACCGAGGGCTGTGAGCAGCGTCTCGACCTCAGGGTCTCCCGACGATCCCGTCGCCGCCTCGACCTCGTGTCCGGCGCGCGACAGCAGCATCACGGCGATCGAGCCGACGCCGCCGGTCGCACCGGTCACGAGCACGGGGCCGTCGCCGGGTCGCACCCCACCATGGACGAGCGCGTCGACGCTGAGCTGTGCGGTGAACCCGGCCGTCCCGAGCGCCATCGCCCGGTGCGCGTCCATCCCTGAGGGACGCGCGACGACCCATGCGCTGGGCACGCGGGCGCGCGTCGTCATGCCACCCCAGTGACGCTCGCCGAGCCAGCATCCGGTGACGAGCACCTCGTCGCCGGGTGCGAACTTCGCATCGTCGCAGGCTCGGACGGTCCCTGCGAGGTCGATGCCGGGCACGTGCGGATGCTCACGCACGAGGCCGGGTCGTCCGGCCAGCACGAGCGCGTCCTTGTAGTTGATCGACGAGTGCGTCACGTCGATGGTGACCGCACCGTCGGGCAACGCGCTGTCCTCGAGCGTCTCGACAGCGACGTCCACCGGTGCGTCCGCGTCGTCGCGTCGGATCATCAGGACGGTCGCGCTCATGCGTCATCTCCTGGCGTTCGGGTCGGCGTGCTGGCCTGCACGCGGGTCGTGACGTCGGCGGTGCGTGCACCGGCTGCGGATGCGAGCCGGGAAGGGCTGATGGGGAACACGCTCGACGGGGTTCCTGCCGCCGCCCAGACCTGCGCGTGGGCGAGCAGCGCCGGGTCGATGAGCACGTGGTCGACACCCTCCCCGGTGTGCGCGAACGGTGGTGTCCCGCCGATCGCGTACCCGGTCGCAGCGCGGGCCTCGTCGGCGCTCGCCTTGCGGACCACGGTCGCACCGACCGCTTCAGCGAGGCGCGACTCGTCCACACGGTTGCCGCCGCTGGTCAGCGCCAGAACCGGTCGATCGTCCGCCATGAACACGAGCGACTTCACGATCGCGTCGACGTGGCAGCCGACGGCGGCGGCCGCGTCGAGGGCCGTACGCGTCCCCTCGGGGAACTCGGACACGGCGACCTCCACCCCGAGCGCGGCGGCGAGGGTCCGGAAGCGGTCGGTGGCGGTGGGAGGCATGGCTCGACTCTAACCGTCGCGTCCACACGTCATGGTGCGCCACGTCATGGTGCGCCACGTCATGGTGCGCCCGCACCCCACCGCTTGGGAGCCGTGCGTACCGCACGGGCGTAGCACGTTCCTGCGTGAGGACGACGATCCGCTGAGCGAGAGGTTCTTGCCGCGCTCGCTGCGTGGGCTCGACTCAGTGCTGCGAGCGGCGCGTGAGCATCCCGGCGACGATGCCGATCGCGCCGATGACGGCGAGCATCAGCGCCACACGGCCGGTCGGTCCGAGCAGCTCGACGATGCCGCTCAGCAGTGATGGGAGCGCGGCACCGACCGCGTCGTCCTCGGGGAGCGAGGCGACCAGGCGTTCGGTGACGGTGTCAGGAGCCATGCGCAGCAGCAGCGTCGTCGCCACGCCGGTGGCGAGCAGCAGGGAGCCGGTCACGGTGAGGCGGATGGACCGTCGCGTCGGCCGTGCACCCGGTGACGCGTCCGTGCGGGTTCCCGGGACCACGAGGAGGAGGACCGCGGCGGCGAGAGCGAGCGCGCTCAGCCACCGTGCGAGTCCGGGAGCGAGACCGGCGACCCGACCGACGTCCTCGGGCGCGAGCGGCTGCGGTCCTTCGACCGTGCCGCCGTCGTCCTCGTCGATGTCACCCAGCACGAGCACGCCCACGCCGCCCTCGGCGACGGCCGCGCGGATCAGCGTGTCGAGCGGGGCCGGCACCTCCTCCGCTGCGACCAGAGCAGCGCTGCGCAGGTCGATCGCGATCGGGCCGGGGACGGTCAACTGACGCAGCGCGTCGGTCAGTGCGGAGGCGAGCGCCGCACGGCCAGCCGACGTGTCGAGCGCCGCGACGACGCTCGCCTCGAGCAGGGGTCCCACGAGCGGGACGAGTGGGCCGAGCACGCCGCTGCGCTCGGTCGCGTCCTCGAGGATCGCATCGACGGCGCCGGCGACGATCAGCGTCCGCACGGCGTCATCATCTGCGAGCGTCGCACCGAGTGCTTCGGTGCCGTCGGGGGAGCGCAGGTCGGTCAACGCGCTCGTCACCACCAGGGTGACGGCGAGCACGGCGACGACGATCGCCATCACCAGGTCGCGCAGCCTCATCGATGTCCCCGCCGAGCCGCGAACGATCGTCGAGCGCGGCGGTCGTGACGCTACCGTCGTGCGACCGGCGCTCCGCGAGGAGCAGTCGGCATCGGGGTCAGGATGCTGTTGCGCTCGCGGACCGTGGCTCGGCTGCGGCCGGCGCTCGTCGCGCTGGTGCTGCTCGCCGCCTGCGCGGCGCCCGATACCTCCACCTCCGGGCCGGACACCCCTGAGCCCGCTGCACCGGCGCCTGCTCCTGCTCCTGTGCCTCCCGCGCCTGTGCCTGTGCCTCCCGCG
>JAGYKW010000012.1 GCA_018401275.1 Nitriliruptoraceae bacterium
TGGTGCGGATGGGACGGGCACGTTCTCCTTCATGGTCCCGGCTGCGGCGCTCGGTGAGGTGCTGACCGTCGAGCTCGTCGGGTGGGCAGCTCCGGTGTCGCTTGGTATGTCGGGTGGTCCGGTGCCGACGTCGGTGCCTTCGGGTGAGGGTCCGGTGCCGGTGTGGCCGCTCGGGCTGCTCGCACTGGCGGGCGTGCTGGTGCTGCGTCGCCGTGCGTTCGGGCCTGCCGGAGGCTGACGACGTTCGTCTGTCTCGCAGGTGCCCGTCGGGAGCGTTCCGGCGGGCACTGGCAGGCGCACGCGCAGGGCCCGCCCGTCCTGCTGATCGTCCTGCTGGTCCTGCTGCACACGGGTGCGTGCCCGGGAAGTGTGCGCAGCGTCGGGTCGCGTCCCCAGGCGCCCCGTTCTGATTGACGGCTCCCCGGTGTCGGGCGGTTCGTCTGCAGATGCGCTGGAGGCGCGGTGTGTGGCCGATCCCGTCGGATCGGTGGGCGCTGCGCCCTGGGTGTGCGGGTGTGGCGTGTGGCGTGTGGCGTGTGGTGTCGCACTAGTACGACACTTGCGGTGCGAAGGGTGCGCCGTAGCCGTTGAGCACTACGGTCGTCCGCGTCGTTGATAGGGGCTTCTCCGAGGCATCCAAGGCGGCCTGACCGTGTCAGGAGCCGTCATGTCACGGATCTCTCGAACACTCAGCGTGGTCTGCTGCACCGCTGTCATCGCCGCAGTGACACTCGGGGTGCCAGCAGCACCAGCATCGGCCACCACCACGACCTGCTCGGGCGGCGGCACGTTCACGATCGCAAACGATGTTGTGACTGGGCACACCGGGTGCAAAGGTGCCGTGATCATCCCGGATGGGGTCACGTCAATCGGGGATGACGCGTTCAAGGCTGCGGAAGTGACGTCAATCGTGATCCCGGATTCGGTGACGTCAATCGGGCTGCAAGCGTTTTTTGGATCGGCTCTGGCATCAGTGACGTTCAAAGGCGATGCTCCCGCTGTCGGGACAGATGCTTTTGGAGATGTTGCGGATGGCGCGACGGTCAACATCGGTTATGCGGCGGATGGGTTCGGTGTGGCCGACACTTGGAACGGTCTTATTGTTGTTCGAGCGCTGGAAGCGTTGACGCCAGACATCGGTACGCCGGTGCCGACGGCATGTGGGTTCACAGTGAGCGTGAAGAACTATGACAGCGCTTACACATGGGACACGGTGCTGGGCGTCGGATCGCTGATGCCGGGCGTCGCGTCGGGTCAGACGTGGGGCGGGGCAGTGACAGGTCTTGCGCCTGGTCAGGAGGTGACGCTGAGGGTGACCACGACGCGTGCCGGGTCCGACTCGGGTTCAGCGGAAGTGACGGGTAGGGCGTTGAGTGCGGAGGCTGCGCCGGAGGCTGCGCCCGGAGATGGTGCGATTGCGGGTGCAGCTGGTGACGAATCAGGGTCATCGGTGGCGTTGTCCGCTGACGGTCTCACCATGGCCATCGGCGCCCCCGCGGCGAACGACGATGCGGGGCTCGTGCGCATCTACCGGTGGAACGGCAGCGACTGGGTTCAGCGTGGTTTTGACATCGTGGGGGATGCCGACGACGACGAGTTGGGACGGTCGGTGGCGTTGTCGGCTGACGGTCTCAGCGTGGCCATCGGTGCCCCCGGGGTGAACCTCAAGACGGGGCTCGTGCGCATCTACCAGTGGTGCAGCAGCGAATGGGTTCAGCGTGGTGGCGACATCGACGGCACGGCCGGAGGCGCTTGGTCAGGCTCGTCAGTGGCGCTATCTGATGACGGCCTGACCGTGGCCATCGGCGCCCCCGAGAACGAGACAGGAACTCATGCAGGAGGCGTGCGCGTCTTCCGGTATGACGGGAGCAACTGGGATCACCGTGGTGGCGACATCGTGGGCATAGCCAACGACTATTTGGGCTCCTCGGTGGCGTTGTCCGCCGATGGGGACACCGTGGCCATCGGCGCTCCCGATGCGAACGCGGCGAAAGGGTATGTGCGCGTCCTCCAGTACGACGCGAGCGGTAGCGCCTGGGTTGCGCGTGGCTCCGACATCGACGGCGGGGCGGGCGACTATTTTGGCCTCTCGGTGGCGTTGTCCGCCGATGGGGACACCGTGGCCATCGGCGCTCCCGATGCGAACGCGGCGAAGAGGGTATGTGCGCGTCCTCCAGTACGACGTGGGCGGCAGCGTCTGGGGTTTTGCCTGGCTCCGACATCGACGGCGGGGCGGGCGACTATTTGGGCCTCTCGGTGGCGTTGTCCGCCGATGAACAGTCTCATCGGCCATCAGCGCCCCCGATGCATACGACGTCGCGGGATATGTGCGCGTCCTCGAGTACGACGCGGGGGCAGCACCTGGGTCCAGCGTGGTTCTGACATCGTGGGCGGAGCCGACGACGACTTGGGTGTCTCGGTGGCGCTGTCCGCTGACGGTCTCACCATGGCCATCGGCGCTCCCAGAAGCGAACCAAGGCTGGGTACGTTCGCGTTGTGGCCTTCGTCCTTGACGATGCCGGCGCCCGGGGTGCCGTCGTCGTCTCCTTCGGTGTCGTGCGTGCCGTCTTCGGTCCCAGGTAGGCGGGTGACGTGCACGGTCACGGGTGGTGATGCGGGATCGAGATCTGTGGCGTGCCGCCTACAACGCCCGGTGATCGCTGAGGCCGGGGTGACGCTTGGTGCGGATGGGACGGGCACGTTCTCCTTCATGGTCCCAGCTGCGGCGCTCGGTGAGGTGCTGACCGTCAGGCTCGTCGGGTGGGCAGCTCCGGTGTCGCTTGGTATGTCGGGTGGTCCGGTGCCGACGTCGTGCCTTCAGGTGGCGGTCCGGTGCCGGTGTGGCCGCTTCGGGCTGCTCGCACTGGCAGGTGTGCTGGTGCTGCGGCGCCGTGCGTTCGGGCCTGCCGGAGGCTGACGACGTTCGATTGTTTCGCGGGTGCCCGTCGGGAGTGTTCCGGCGGGGCTGGCGCACGCGCAGGGCCCGCCCGTCCTGCTGATCATCCTGCTGGTCCTGCTGCGCACGGGTACCTGCCCGGGGAGGGTGCGCAGCAACAGGGACTCGGCCGCGGACGAGCCGTTCACGTCGACGACACCCGGAGTCGGGCGGTCAACGGCCAGATGCGCGGGAGGCGCAGGGTGTGGCCGATGTCGTCAGGTCGGTCGGTACTGCACCTGGCGGGGTGCGGGAGCGGACGGTGGGCGGCGTGCAGCGCCAAGTGTCGCACTAGTACGACACTTGGCGCTGTGAGGGTGCGCCGCAGCTTTTGAGCACTACGGTCATTTGCGTCGTTGAGCGGGGTCCTCCGAGGCGCCCAAGGCGGCCTGACCGTGTCAGGAGCCGTCATGTCACTTATCTCTCGAACACTCAGTGTCGTCTGCTGCACCGCTGTCATCACCGCAGTGACGGTGGGTGGGCTTGCAGCACCAGCATCGGCCACCACCACGGCCTGCTCGGGCGGCGGCTCGTTCACAATCGTGGACGGTCTGGACGTGGACGCTTTCTCTGGTCAAACCTGTCAGGGCACGGCGACAATCGCCAGCACAGTCAAAAACATTCTTGGTGACGCCTTCAGAGCGCGGATGGGCGTTAGATCAGCGGTTGACCTGACGTCGGTGGTGTTCGAGGCGCCGTCTTCGTTGGAGTCCATCGGCACCAACGCATTTGAAGGGTCGGGATTGACGTCGATCGTCATCCCGAATTCGGTGAAAACCATTTGGAGCGTCGCGTTTGCAAGCGCGAGAAGTCTGGAGACGGTGTCGTTCGAAGCGGGCTCGAAATTGACGGACATCCGAAAAGGAGCCTTCTCGGATACCGATCTGCGCACGATCAGCATTCCGAGTTCGGTGACTTTCATCGCTCCCGAGTGCATTTATCGGTGCTAGGCGTCTGGCTTCGGTGACATTCGAAGGTGACGCCCCCACCGTCGTTCCGGCGCTTTGCGAATGTTGCTGCAGGGCGACGGCCAGCATCGGACACGGCTGCAGGGTTCGTGTTGGATGATGGCGGGTTGTGGAACGGTCTCGTCCTGGTGCGCGCAGGGGATCGGTCGGGTCCTGAGGCTGACGCGCCGGTCCCTTCCGCTCTCCAGCTGACATGCACGCCGCATGCCCAGGTCGCGGGTGGCATGGTGACGTGCACGGTCACCGGTGGTGATGCGGGGATCGACATCCTGTGGCGTGCCGCCTACAACCCGGTGTTCGCTGAGACCGGGGTGACGCTCGACGCGTCAGGTGCAGGGACGTTCAGCTTCGTCGTGCCGGCCGCAGCGCTCGGTGAGGTGCTGACCGTCGAGCTCGTCGGGTGGACAGCGCCGATGTCCCTAGGGGTGTCGAGCGGTCCGGTGCCGACGTCGGTGCCCTCAGGTGGCGGTCCGGTGCCGGTGTGGCCGCTCGGGCTGCTCGTGCTCGCAGGTGTGCTGGTGCTGCGGAGCGCGTCGCGTGCGCCCCGGCTGATGCCCTCTACGCGTGAGGGCTGAGAGCGGCCGACAGGACCTGCAGATGTCGGGTCGCGCCGCCTGCGGCCCCCGGCCTGCGTCTGATCGTGCAGCTCGACCGCTTCGCTGTTCGTCTTGCGCTTCGGCCGATCGTGCTCGACCTCCTCGTCTCAATGCGTCGCACTCCCTCCGCATGCTGACCGGCCGAGCTGTCGCACTGGTGCGACACTTGTCCCTGCATGCTGCGAGGATGGTCGCCGATGAAGGCGTCTCTGGTACTACTCCTTCATGACCGTCACCCTGCTCGTCGTCGAGGACGACCCCCTCACCCGTCTCATGCTGCAGTCGACGCTGACCGCTGGCGGGTTCGAGGTCGTCGCTGTCGGTCGAGCGGATGAGGCCCTGACCGCTGCGTCCGAGCAGACGATGTGCGTCGCGCTGCTCGACGTCCATCTCGGTGCGGGCCCCACAGGGCTCGACCTGGCGCACGAGCTGCGCAGACGACAGCCCGACGTCGGACTCGTCATGCTCACGAGCCTCGTCGATCCGCGTCTCGCCGGCGAGGGACTCGCAGAACTGCCGGCACGCGCCCGCTATCTCCCGAAGTCTGCGGTGACGTCGGTCGAGATGCTGCTCGGGATCGTGCGCGAGGTGATCGCGGAGATCGCCGGGGGACCGTCACTGCCGTCCGACCCGAGTGAACAGTGGACGCGGACGCGCAACGACGGCGAGCAGGGACTGCGCGCGTTGACCGATGCCCAGGTTGCGACGCTCCGGCTGGTCGCGGAAGGATCGAGCAACGCCGAGATCGCGGCGCGCCTGTCCATCTCGGTGCGAACGGTCGAGAAGACGGTGCTGCGGATGGCTCGTGTCCTCGGGCTCCCGGCCGACGTCGCACGCAATCAGCGTGTGCACCTCGCGCGGGCGTACTTCCGAGGTCTGGGCGGCCTCGTCGATGCGAGTGAGGACAGTGCCGACGCGGACGAGGATGGAGCCGGGCCATCGTGAGGCCATCATCGGCTCGCACCGTCAGGTTGCGTCATGACCTGGGTGGTGCGACCTTCCTCGAGCCACGAGCTCTTGCCATCATGGCGCCCATCAGCCTGTCGACCGTCGCCAACCTCGCCGAGCCCACGGCCGTGAGCGTCATCGGTTGGACGGTCGCGACTCTCGCTGCCTTCCTCGCATGCTTCGCCGTCGCGTGCGCACTCGAGCGCTCGACGCGACGGCGAAGACAGCTCGCACCCCTGCCGATCACCGTCTCGGTGCTCGCCGGCACGCTTCTCGGTGCGCTCCAGGGGCTCGGGATCGTCGGGGCAGGCGCAGCACTCGGTCTGACGGACACGGGCCAAGGGTCGACGGTGGGCCGCGTGATCTTCGGTGCCGTGCTCGGAACGATCGCTGTGCCGGGTCTCGTGCTCATCTGGGCGGCGCTCGCCCACCACCGGATGGAGCACAGGCTCCTGGTCGCGGAGACGTTCGCCGGGCTGCTCGCTCCGGGACTGTCCGCAGACCGCGACAACGCATCGGGGCGCGACGTGACGGTCGGCGGCACCGTCAGCGCAGCACAGGGAGCGGCCGCCCGAAAGGATGCCGCAGTCATGCTCGGCGAGCTGCGCGACGTACTCGCGCACGTCGAACCGTCGTCCGCCTCTGAACTGCTCACCGCAGCCGTGGAGGATCGCCTACGGCCACTGACGCATCGCCTGTGGTCGGGTGCGCCCATGCCGTCGAGCGATCTGAGCGTCAGCGGTCTCGTACGTGCGATGCTGAGACGGCCGATCTACCTCGTGACCTCGCCCGCGCTCGTCCATGGTGCGATCGTCACGATGTTCGCGCTCAATCGCGTCAGCCCCGCACGCGCCTTGACGACGGGCGTGGCTGCGGCCGTTGCTCTGGCCGTGCTCCTCATGCTCGCGCGCGCTTCGCGCCCTCGATTCGAGAGCCGCACGTCCGGTGGTGCGCATCTTGCGCTCGTGCTGGTCGCTGCGTCGCTCAGCACGACGCTCATGCGGAACCTTCTCGCCCCCGAGTTCGCGATGCCGACCTCATCACTCGTCGTGTTCACGCTCGCGTGGATGATGCCGCTCGTGCTGATCTCGAGTATCGCGGCGACCGCTGCCCGCGATCGTGATGCGGTCCGTGCGCAGTTGGTCGGGATGCTCGGACCCGACTGGTACGCCCAGCTGATGCGCAGCCATGTCGATGCGGCCGCAGCGCGCGATATCGCCGACCGGTTGCACGGTGACCTCCAGGGCGAGCTGCTCGCTGCAGCTGCACGCATCGATCGTCTCGGGCCGGATGACGTCAGGATCGGCGTGGAACTCGCGCGCGTCGTTCGACTGCTCGATGGTGCGTTGAGCGTCCCAGTGGCCCTCCAGCGCCTGCCCCTAGGGGTCCGGCTCGCGGATCTGCAGGCACGCTGGGCAGGACTGCTCGATGTCACGGTCGAGCTGCCCGTCGAGGGGCCGATCGGTGCGCGGTCGGAGGACCTGATCGTCGGCATCGTCTCGGAGGCGCTCACCAACGCCAAACGTCACGGTATGGCTCGACAGGTGCACGTCGGGATCGTCGAGCTGCCCGAGGCCGGCTCAGGACTGCTGGTCCTGATCGATGATGACGGCGTCGGGCCCCGCGCGGGCGGCGCGGGCATCGGCTCCGCCCATCTGGATGCGGTCGCCCCCGGCGCGTGGTCACGAGTGCGGCGCGACAGCGGCGGGACCCGGCTCGAGGTCGTCCTCGCCGGCGCAGGCCGGCCGACGGTTAGGGCAGAGCGGTCGAACACGTCGGGCTAGGGCGCTCGTGCACGACGCTGAGCTGCGGTGGCGTCGGGGTCGGGGTCGTGCGCGCGATGACGCGCACGGCCCTCGGGGGTTCACGCATCGACATCCTGTGGCGCGACGCGTGCCCGCTCGGGGCATGCGTGCCGCCCTGCCGCGCGTCCGACTGATCCTGCCGGACGTGCGATGCATGTCAGAAGCGCGCGGCGCCAGGGTCGCGTCCGCGGGCGCCCCGTTCACGTCGACGGCCCCCCGAGTCGGGCGGTTCACGTCCAGTTGCGCGGGATGCGCAGGGTGTGGCCGATTCCGCCGGATCGGTGGGTGCTGCGCCTGGCCGGGCTCGGGTGGGGTGCGGGGCGTGTGGTGTCGCACTAGTACGACACTTGGCGTTCGGAGGGTGCGCCGTAGCCGTCGAGCACTACGGTCGTCCGCGTCGTTGAGAGGGGCTTCTCCGGGGCGTCCAAGGCGGCCTGACTGTGTCAGGAGCCGTCATGTCGCGGATCTCCCGAACACTCAGCGTGGTCTGCTCCGCGGCTGTCATCGCCGCAGTGACAGTGGGTGTGCCGGCAGCACCAGCATCGGCCACCACCACGACCGTCGACTGCACGACAGACGGGACGACGACAGGGACATTCACAATCACCGACAATGAAGTGACCGACGATAGCGCGTGCACAGGCGACGTGATCATCCCGAACTGGGTCACGTCGATCGGGACTGACGCGTTTCGTGGTTCGGGTCTGACGTCGATCGTGATCCCGAAGTCGGTGACCGCGATAGGTACCGCGGCCTTCTCCAATGCAGCGGGATTGACGTTGGTGACCTTCGAACCGGACTCAGCATTGCACACGATCGGACAATTGGCGTTCAATGCGTCAGCGTTGAAGTCAATCGTGATCCCAAGGTCGGTGAAGGCGATTGCCAAACAGGCTTTTACTAATGCAAATGGCCTTGCAATGGTGACGTTCGAAGGGGACGCGCCTTCATTTGTCGGGGCAGATGCCTTTCGAAATGTTGCACCGGGAGCGAAGGCCAACATCAGCCACGCGGCGCGCGAGTTCGGTACAAGCGGCATTTGGAACAATCTGATTGTTGTGCGCGCAGCGGCTCCGTTAAATGGTGCGTTGACGCCGGAGTTCGGTGCGCCGGTGAGGACGGCGGACGGGTTCACGGTGAACGTGACGAACTTTGACGGCGAGTTCACTTGGGTGGCGAATGCCGGTGGGGTGTTGGATGGTGTATTGACGGTGACGGGTGTTGATCCTGGTGTGGAGGTGACGGTGACGGTGACCACGTTGCGTGACGGGTACGCGGATGGTTCGGCGACGGTGACGGGTGCGGCGAGGGAAGGTGCCGAGGCTGCGCCGGTGGATGCGCGGACGGTGCTGCCTTCGGTGACGTGCAGCCCACTTCCGGCGCAGGTCGGTTCGCTTGTGACGTGCACGGTCGCCGGCGGTGTTTCTGGGATCGACATCCTGTGGCGTGTGGCGTTCAACCCGACGGTCGCTGGTGAAGGTCTGACACTCGATGCGTCAGGGTCGGGGGAGTTCTCGTTCACGGTCCCGGTTGCGGCGCTCGGTCAGGAGCTGACGATCGAGCTGGTGGACTGGGCAGCACCGATGTCGCTCGGTGTGCCGGGTGGTCCGGTGCCGACGTCGGTCCCCTCGGGTGAGGGTCCGGTGACGGTGTGGCCGCTCGTCCTGCTGCTGGCGCTCGCGGGTGGGCTGGTGCTGCGGCGCGGGGTGTGCGCGCAGGCCTGAACCGCAGGGTTCTCCACAGGTACCCGTAGGGAGCGTTCCGGCGGGCACTGGTGCGTGCAGGCTCTGGAGGCGCCCGCCCTCCTGCTGCTCGTCGTCCTCCTGGTCCTGCTGCTCGCGGGATGCGTGCGCGGCAGAGCTCGCAGCGACAGGGTCCCGTCCGCGAACGCGCCGTTCACGCTGATCGCGCTTGCGTCGGCCAGTCCCTGTTCTCGTTCCGCGGTATGCCGCACTGCTCCGCCCGCCGCCTCTGCCGACCGTGCCCGTCGAGCCGATGGTGTCGGACGGGTGCTCGCCGCTGCTGGGCGGAGCGATCATGGCCGAACGTGTGCTGCTCAGCCGGGAGTGATGAACTCGCAGTGGGGACCTGGTGCGGAGATCAGCCGCGCGTCGAGGGTCGCGAGGGGAAGGCCGAACGACTCGGCGACGGCGACGTACCAGGCGTCGTAGGGCCTCACGGAGGATCGGAGCTCCCACACGCGTGACGCGACGGCCTCGTAGGGGACCAGCGTGATGTCGAGACGGACGAGGTCGCGGTGGGCGAGGCTCGCTGCATCGGCGCCGATGTGTCCGAGCAGGACGGCCCTGCGCAGCGTGTGTGCGACCTCGACGGGCAGCAGGTGCGGGGCGACGAGTCCGCCACCCGCACCGCCATCCGCGATCACGCGTGCCGACCACTCGCCGTCAGCCCCGTCGTCGACGAGCGCGGCGACGACGACAGATGCGTCGAGGACGGTCAGGACCGTGCCTCGTCGAGCAGCGCGATGATGTCGCGCGCCGGCAACGAGGTGCCCAGTGCCGCAGTGCGGGCACGGACCTCGCTCATGAGCAGCGCTGGGTCGGGCCGGGACGCGAGGTCGATGAGCGCGCCGCGGAGGAACTCCTGGAGCGATCGACCGCTGCGACCCGCCCGCGCGGCGAGCTCGTCCCGGACGTCGTCGGGGACGTTCCTGATGGAGATGACGGTCGGCATGACCGCAGAATAGCTGCGACGACTGCGTTCTGCATGCATAATGGCTCCTTGGACTCGGGCGGTTCGGAGGTGCTGTCGCGAGAGCCAGTCTCGCCTCCTGTCGTGCTGGTCGATCGATCCGTCTCGAGGCTGTGGATGAGCGCGATGCGGGGTGTGCGCGCAAGCCTGAACCGCAGGGTTCTCCACAGGTGCCCGTCGGGGTCTTCCCGGCGGGCGCCTGTGCGTGCAGGCTCGGGGTATGCCTGCCCTCCTGCTGCTCGCCATCCTCCTCGCCTCGCTGCTCGCCGGGTGCGTGCCGAGTGGCGCGCGCAGCGACGGGGTTCCC
>JAGYKW010000013.1 GCA_018401275.1 Nitriliruptoraceae bacterium
GACCGCAGGGACGAACAGCGGTCCGACGGACTGGGTGCACGCGGCGGTCGTCACCCGCGACGAGTTCATGGCCAACCTCCTCGTGCACACGCTGCAGGTCTTCGGGATCATCACCATGGCGCGTTCGGCGCATCCGAGTGCTGATGCCTCGCGAGCTGGCACGCCGGTGGAGGTGCTGGTGCGCTTCATCTCGATCGAGGACGGCCAGGTCGACCCCGCCGAGCTGCACGCCGCACGGGCGGCTCGCCCGAACATCGGCCTCGTCGTGCTCACGCTCGCCCGCGACATCCGACTCCTCGGCCTGACGATGGAGTCGCTGCCGCTCGGCACGCTGACCATGTCGATCCATGATGCCGGCAGCATGACCCGCCTCGCCGACGTGACCCGGTCCGCCGCGCGCCGCCCTCTCGCTGAGCGGCAGCAGCTCACGCGCCTGCCGCTCAGCGACGAGCAGATCGCCGCGCTCCGAGCGGTCGCTGCCGGACTCTCGAACGAGCAGCTCGCAGCCGAGCGTTCGACGACCGTGTCCGCCGCGAGGCAGCTCGTGAACCGGACCGCCCGCTCGCTCGGCATCCCGCCGAAGATCTCGCCGAGTCAGATGCGCGCACTCCTCGGCGTGAGCCACACGCTGCTGCTCAGCGGAGCTTCCCCCCCCTTGCGTCAGATGATTGCGACGCTCGAGTCGCATCCCTCCGGATCGAGCTCGCCGTGAAGGAGGGCGTCATGATCGCCGCGATCCGTCTCATCCACGGCGCGACGCTCGATCCGCGGTCCGGCGGTCGATGACCGAGCCGGCGGAACACCTCGGCGACACTGCTCGAGGTCAGTGACGCCGCTCAGCGGCCCTCGAGGACGATGAGGGTCTCCTCACCGGTCCCCACTGCCCGGTTCGTGGCGGAAGCCGTCACCCCCTCAGCACGTCGCTGTTCGGGGTCGAGCGCGGACATGGCTCGACCCCTCGAGCGCCGACCGGTGGCGCTCCGGCTTGGAGAGCACCCCGGACCCCGGACGAGCCGATCCTGCGGACTCGCTCCTCTCGCTCCTCTCTCTCCGGTCCACCCTGCGCACCCGCGCCGCCAGCGGAAGTGGGGCCGGCACCCGGGCGCGGGCACTGTCTCGGCCCCCCGGAGGACTGTCCCTGTCCGGAAGATGTGCGTTTCAGGACTGTCCCTGTCCGGAAGATGTGCGTTTCACGCTGAAGCAAGTTTGATTATGCTCCGCGGTGCGCGCTCGACCCCCACGTCGAGCCCTCACCCGCGGGGCCTCCGATGCGCCGAACCTCCCCCCTCCTGCCCGCCACGGGCGTCGTCGCCACCGCGCGCGACGCCAGCTCCCTCCCCGCGAGGGTCCGACCCCGGCGGCGCGTCACGGTCGTCATCGCCATCGCGCTCAGCCTGATCCACCCGCCCTCGGCGACCCGGCCCGCGACCGGCGCCGAGATCGACGAGGCCCCGCTCGCCCGCATCGAACGCATCGCCGACCGCGTCCCGTTCGACTGGCGCGCACACGGCGTGACCTTCGCCATCGGCTGCTCGACACTGCAGGCTCACTGCCCACCCGCGGCGTACGAGACCGCCAGCCGCACCATCCTCATCGCGCAACGATCGCTCGACGCGGACGCCCTCGAAGACCTCGTCCTCCACGAACTCGCCCACGCCTGGCAGTTCACCACCCGAGGTTGGCCCGACGCCGCCGACGACCTGTCCGCCTGGGGCTACGGGGACATCCAAGGACTCGAGCTCGCCGCCGACTGCCTGGCCACCATCTGGGGGACCCGACGCACCGGCTACTGGATCTGCCCACCCGATGCCATCGAACACCTGCGCACCCTCCTCGGCCCCGACTGAGCCGATGGCCGCGCTCGTGACGCGGTGCGTCAGATCGCGAGCAGGGTGAGCACGTCCATCACGAGCAGGACGCTCGCCGGCAGCACCTCGACGACGCTGCTCGGGATCAGTGACGCCGATCAGCCGTACTCGAGGACGATCGAGGTCTCCTCGCCCGGAGCCACCACGGCCGTGATGCACGCAGCGGTCCGGCCGTCCGGCGCCGCGGTCCCGCACACCTCATACGTCCCGGGCGCGAAGAAGCTGAAGAGCCCGAACTGGTTGCGCGGGACGCCGTCGATGAGGACGTCGACGGCGACCGACGGGATGACGTCGACCCGGAGCAGGCCGAGACGCCCGAACACTCCCCGCGTCTCGGTCGTGAGACCCGGCAGCACCTCGACGACCCTGCACGGAGGAGTCACGAAGCCAGGGACACCGGAGAAGCAGACCTCATGCTGCCCGACCGGGACCTTCACCCAGTTGAGACCCCAGTCACCGCGCGCGGCGCCGTTCACCCTGATCGAGGACACGACAGCCGGGGCGGTCGTCGCTCGGAGGAAGCCGTGCTCCGCGGGCACCGGTGCCGGGCCCGTCGTCGGGGTGGCCGAGGCCTCGTAGGTCCCCACGACCGTGGCCGTCGCACCGGGCGCGACGACGACCGAGGTGCATGCAGGCGCGGAGTACCCCGGCACATCGCCCCAGCAGACCTCGTAGGTGCCGGCCGCCGCGTAGGTGAACAGGCCGTACTCGTCGCGCCACTCCCCGTCGACGTGGATCGTCGCCGGGAGCCCGCCCCGCTCGGTGGCGAGGGAGCCGCCATCCTCGCCGTGCAGTACGTCCTCGGACTGTCGGCACTGTTGTGGAGCTTCCTCCTCGCCACCCGCTGGCTCACCCATCGGACCCCGGCGCAGCACGTGGTCCTGCCGGAGCGGCGCGACGTCGGCCTTCACGTCGCAGCGCTCGCCAGCGTCAGCGTCATGGTCCTGGTCCTCACGCCCCTGACGCTGCGCGGTTAGGGACGACGCAGCGGACGATCAGGCGATGACGTCCATGCCCGTCTACCCACGATCGCGCCGGACCACCGCGAACGCCTCCCCCGTCGAGGCGTCGACGTAGTCCACGCGCAGCTCGAGCTCCTCCGGATGGACGCCCTCGAGGATCCGAGGGAGTCTGACGATGAGCCGGCCGCCGGAACGACCGGTCCCCTATTCCGCTTTGATGCTGTCAGGCCGGAATAGGAGCCCCGTTGTTCCGGATCCGTGACGCCCGACCACCGCCGGACGGCGGACGGTGCAACGGAGGCCGAGATCCCGGAGAGGTGGCCCATCCGCAGCGCAAGCCGTCACGAGCAGGGCGAAGGCGAGCATCGCGACAAGGCTCCGCATAGGTGACTCCCGTCGCCGCGTGGAGTGAGGGGAACTGTCGACTGCACGCTCGACCTACGGCAGGCCACCGAATTTCGCTCGACGCGCTCCGACCCGAAGGGAGCCGCAGGATCGCCGGGCACGCTCGTGCTCCGTCCGGCGTGACACCTCACACCGTCTCACCGCGAGGGGCACGAGAGCGACCCGAGGTCAGGCCAACTCTGCACTCCGTCGCGAAGTTGGACGGGCTGCCGAAGGATCGTTCGCATCCGCTCCGGCACGACACGACGGATGTCGCTGAGATAGATCTCGTGATGCAATCCCGAAGGGGTGAGTCCGTTCCCCGGCAGAATGTCGTTGTGGATCCGTTCGAGGACCTCCGCCTCAGCTTCGAACGGTCCGACATGCAGGGTCTGAACGCTCCGCCCCTCGTTCAGGTGTTCGACGCGGACCGCATCATGCAGTTCTGACACACGCGACCTCCCACCGACGTGCTCCTTCGCGGTCACCACCAGTCCCAGTGGGATCCACTCGGGTATGGCGAGGAGCAACGTCCAATTCCAGCGCGACGCATCCCTCGCGGAAGTGAATACGGACATGTCGTTCGCGTACCACAGGCCTTCGAGTGGCGGAACGACATAGTCCTGACCCAACTGATCCTTGCTCGCGAACTTCAGGCTGTAGGCGACGGGATAGAGGGCGCGCAGCGCCTCAGTGAAGGCCACCGAACTGTTCGGGTCTCCCGACCCGTCGACAGCCAGATAGTCGCGTAGGGGCAGCTCGAGCAGCCGGAAATCTCCCACTTTCGCTCGGTAGGAATCCATCGACCGGCGAAAGTTCACCTTCGACGCACCGACCCGCACGGCCCTGGCCCGATCGCGCGCAGGCTCACGAGGGACAGTTCCCGAGCTCACTCCGACGACGCTGCCATGTCCGGCGGCTCGGACCCGACGGTCGCCACGATCGTGGCGTCCGGGTAGAACCCGTCCGGATACGTCGGGCACACGGCCGTGAAGGTGCCGTCGCCACGGAGCAGGACGTGGCCGTCATAGTCCTTCGCCAGCATGAAGTCCCGCGCTTCGTCCACGCTCGTGAAGGCCTTCGTGCAGCGATCGACGTCGAACGAAGGCGCGGGCATGTCGGTTCCCTCGCAGCAACCGCTGTCGCTCATGGTCTCACTCCGATCCTCAGGGCCTCGTGCCTCGCCGCCGCGTCGAAGGCCTCGGTGACCCGCGCGAGCGGGAAGACGGTACCGACGACCTCTGGCGCGCGTCGTCCGCGGGCAGTCAACCACGTCACTCCTGCGATGAGATCTTCCGGCGCGTAGTTGTGGATGCCGATCACGCGGAGGCGGCGCAGCACGATGTCGGACGGATCGACCTCGAGGTGCACAGCCCCAGGGCTGACGGTCCCGGCGAGCACCACGGTGCCCCCGACCCCGCACGCCCGCAGCGCGGCGGCGGTCCCATCCGCGCTCCCCGACACCTCGACGGTCGCGTCGAGGTCCGGCGGCAGCCGGTCGACGGCGAGTATCCCGTCGCCGACCGACCGGAGCCGGGCGGGATCCCGCTCGAGCAGCAGCACCTCAGTCCCGCGATCGATGAGCATCTGCGCGACGTAGGTGCCGACCGCCCCGCCGCCGACCACGCCGACGCGCCCCTGTGGGGCGTCTCCGAGCGCTCGGACGATGGCCGCTGCGGTCGGGACCGCGCAGGCTGCGCTGACGAGGAGCTCGTCAGCCACATCCGGCGCCCGGAGCACGGTGACGCCGGGCACGAGGCGGACGACGTCCGCGAGCATGCCGATGGCGTGAGGAGGTTCGTCGACGCTGGCGTGTCCGTACTTCCGCAGCGTCCGACACTTCATCGGCAGACCCGACGAGCAGCGGTCGCACGAGCCGCACGACACGATCATGCCGAACACGACCCGATCGCCGCGACGCAACGCTGCACCGCGGGCGTCGATCGCGTCGTCGTCCGCTTCGGCGATCCGTCCGACGGCCTCGTGTCCGAGCCCCGTCCCGGGATCGGCCGCGCGCCGGCCGGAGACCGTGTGGAGATCGGAGCCGCAGACAGCAGCGAGCGTCACGTCCACGTCGATCTCGCCCTGCGAGCGCGGCGGGAGCACATGCTGCTCGAGCCGCAGCGCACCGTCCCGCAGCACAGCGGCTGTGAAGGTGGTCGGCGCCTTCACCGAGCAGTCGACTGCACGGCCCGCAGCAGCGGGACGCGTTCGACCAGCGTCGTCGTCGGCGCACCGGGGACCTTCGCACGGTCGTCCCAGCGGCGCACGAGCACCGCGTCGCGCGCGTGCGGGCCGATGATGAAGGCCTGCGCCTCCGTGTCGGACATGATGCCGCCCTGCACCTCGAGGCTGCGTCGCGATGCGTCCGACAGCGCTCCGAGGTAGCCGGGTTCGGTCGCGCACAGGAAGCGCTTCGCATCGACGTGCATGCGGATCGCGTCCACGACACGCGCGGGGAACGCGCCCGCCAGCCAGTCGGCAGCGAGATCCTCATGGTCGTCGTCGTGGTCGTAGGTCACGTGTCCCTGTTCGCGTTCGAGCACCATGAGATGCCCGATGTCGTGCAGCAGCGCTGCGGCGACGAGCACATCGGGCGCGCCCGCGGTCTCCGCGAGGTCCGCGCACTGCAGCGCGTGCTCGAGCTGCGTCACAGCCTCGTCGTAGCGGTCGGAGCCCCAGCGCTCGAACAGCTCGACGATGCGCGCGACGGAGTCGGAGGGATCGGGGCCGAGCAGCACGTCCACCGCACTCGCGAAGTCCGCGACGACCTGACCACCCTCGCGCGCCAGCCCCTCCGCGGTGCCGCTACCCGTCAGGACACCGAAGGCCCACCCGGCGCCGACCGCGTTCGCACAACCGATGTCGACGACGGTGTCCCCGATGACTGCGACCGCGGACGCCTCGGTCACGTCATGGCGACGCATCGCTTCCTCGACGATGTCGGGTGCCGGACGACCTCGATGGACCTGGTCGGACGCGACGGACCCCACGAGCGCAGAACTCCAGCCGTTGGTGCGGAGCAGTGCCGTGAGGATCTCCGAACCGAAGCCGGTCGTGAAGGCGACCGCGATGCCCGCCTGGGCGAGGCGCTCGAGCGCACGATCGACGCCGGGGAGCACGACGTATGCGCCTGACTCCGCGTCCGCCACGGCCCGTGCCACGAAGGCGTCGAGCGCCGCATCGATGACGGGATCGTCCTGGTCGAGCTCCAGGAGGATGGCGAACGCCTCACGCTTGTCGACGCCCATCAGGCGCACGAGGTCGGCCTCGTCGACGTCCACGCCTGCGATATCGAGCCCAGCACGGAACGCACCGAGGACGAGTCCCGGGTCGCTGACGGTCGTCCCAGCGAGGTCGGTGACGACGAGTTCTGGCCTCATGCGGATGCCTTCATGAAATGAGTTCCATGGTGTCGAGGGCCACGCCCGCGGATGCGGTCATGCCCATGCCTGCGATCCCTGTCACGACGTGGAGCCTCGGGTCGGGACTCACCCGGAGGTACGGGCCCGGTCCGGTGTGCCGCGAGTACACGCCCCACCAGCGCCGACGGACGCGTGGCGCCTGCACGCCGAGCAGTTGCTCGATGCGGCAGAGCCAGTGGTCGGCGACGTGCTCGTCGAGGTCGAACGGGAACGGCTCGTCGTAGCGGTGCGAGTCGCCGACGGTCAGTGAGCCGTCGAGCCGCGGCGCGACGAGCAGCTGGATGCGCTCACGAGCGACGATCGGCTCGGCCGGTGGGAGCGCGGCGGCCTCGGGGAGCTCCGCGAAGCCCGGGTAGTACCGCAGCGAGTCACCGTCGGCGAGCGCGAGCGGCAGCCCTCCGCCGAGGAGCGGCTCGGTCTCGAGCATCTCGAGGCGGCAGCGTTCGAGCGGCGCGCCGGCGAGCAGGTCGGAGAACGGACCGCCATGCTCGGCGCCGGGGCATCCGACGACCGCGTCGCCCTCCAGCACGCCGGCGGTGCTGTGAACCCTCACGCCCGAGTCCGTCAGCTCGACCTCGTGGACGAGGTGGCCGCGGAGGACCCGGGCGCGCTCGTGTGCCTCGACGGCGTCGAGGATGGCAGGAGCGGCGCGGCGGGGTTCGACGATCGCGTCGTCGCGGCAGAGCACCCCGGCGAGGCCGTCCCCCCGCACCGCGGGCGCGATGCGTGCCATCCCGTCGGGATCGAGCAGCTCGACGTCGAGCCCGCGGTCGGGCGCTACAGCGACGTAGGCCTCGAGGACAGCGACCTCCTCCACGGTGCGCGCGACGGTGAGCGATCCGGCGGGCCGGAACCCGAGTTCAGGGAAGCGAGCACCGAGCTGCTCCCAGCGGGTCCGCGAGCGTCGGGCGAGCTCCAGCTCGGGCCCGGGGCGGCGACCGGACAGCCAGATGAGGCCGAAGTTCCGGACCGACGCCGACACGGGCGCGGGGTCGCGCTCGACGACGGTCACGCGGAACCCGAGGTCGAGCGCGAGCAGCGCATGCTGGCCGCCGAGGATCCCGCCCCCGACGATGATGAGATGCTTCGTGGTCACAGGAGCTGCTTCCGGACCCAGCCCGACAAGCGCTCGAGCGCGTAGACGACGATGAAGATGAAGAGCATCAGGCCGCCGACCGTCTCCCAGCGGAGCAGCCGTGTCGCCTGGAGCAGCGGGAAGCCGATCCCGCCCGCGCCGACGATGCCGAGGATCGTCGACGCGCGGATATTGATGTCGAGCACGTAGACGCTCGTCCCGACGATCGCGGGCATGGCCTGCGGCACCACGCTCGTGAAGATCTCCTGCAGCCGCCCGGCGCCGGTGGACACCACCGCGTCGCGCGGCCCCTGCCGGATCTCTTCGATGGCATCGGCGAACAGCTTGGTCGCGAACCCGACCGTCCCGATGGAGAGCGCGAGGACGCCGGGGAACGGGCCGAGACCGACCGCGGAGACGAACAACACGGCGATGATGAGCTCCGGCATAGCGCGGACCATCACGACGAAAGAGCGAGACACCGAGTAGACCCAGCGGGCCGGGGAGACGTTGTAGGCGACGAGCAGCGCGAGCGGGAGCGAGAGGAGGAGTCCGATGGTCGTCGATGCGATCCCGATCGCGAGCGTCTCGACCATCGCTGCGACGACGTCGTCAGTGAGCCATGCGAGATCCTGCGGGATCAGTCGCGTCGCCACTTCAGCGATGGACGCGAAGTGCCGGAAGAGATCGGCGGGTGTGAGGCCGACGAGGACGAAACTGGCCGCGAGCAGCGCCAGGGTCCCGTAGCCGAACCCAGCCATCCGGATGCGCTCGGGGGTCCAGGGCGGCGTCAGCCGCGTGACCACCGGCGCGGGGACAGGTGCGGCCGACGACCCGGACGGTGCCGACGCGATGGCCTGCCCATCCAGGGCCGCTCCGGCACCGGCACCCGAGGACCGGCGCCGGAGGACCCCGGCGG
>JAGYKW010000014.1 GCA_018401275.1 Nitriliruptoraceae bacterium
CGCTCCGCCTGCGGGATGCCGAGCTTCTCGTAGGTCGCGAGGATCTCCGGGGGCAGGTCCTCCCACGAGTTCGCCTGCTTCTCGCTCGCCTCGACGTAGTAGTGGATCTTGTCGAAGTCGATCCCCGACAGGTCCGAGCCCCAGTTGGGCATCGGGCGCCGGAGGAACGCCTTGTAGGCGCGCAGTCGGACATCGAGCATCCAGTCGGGCTCGTCCTTGCGAGCGCTGAGCTCCCGGATGAGGTCCTCGTCGAGTCCTTGACCCGAGGTGAACGCGTAGCCGTCCTCACCGTCGGCCCAGCCGAACTTGTACTCGGCGAGGTCCTGGGCGAGCGCCTCCTGGTTCTGCTTCGCCTCGCTGATGGGGACCGTGATCTCGGTCTGGCTCATGCGGTGCTCCTCTCGGGTGACTGCTGACGTCGGGTGACTGCTGGTCGGTTCCGGATGGTTCGTCGGGGGTGGTTCGTGGGGCGACGGTGAGCGGATCGGCGCGCGCTCGGAGTGGCTCTCAGCCGACCGCGGCCGTGACGGTGCAGACGCAGGCGGGTGAACCGTCGGCGATGGTCTCGCGCCGCGAGAGCTGCACGTCGGTGCCCAGCGCCCGGGAGAACGCGGCAGCCTCGTAGCTGCAGATCTCCGGATGCTCGCGTGCCACGCCCTCGATGACGCAGTGGTGCTGGATGAGCTGCAGGGTCGGCAACGCGTTCGGCGTGTCGTCGCGCACGACGTCGGCGACGAAGCCGGCGCTCGTGAGCGCCTCGGCCAGCCGGACCACGCGTTCCTCGAGCGTTCCGCCCTGGACCGCATCGGTGAGCGCGCCGACCTCGCGGTCGACCCGCCAGCGCAGGAACGCGAGCAGACCGTCGCGACCGTGCTCGGCGGTGAGGAAGTCGAGCAGCTCGTTCGCGAAGCGGTCGTAGGACTGCGGGAACAGCCGGGCCGCCCGGTCGGTCAGGGCGAAGCAGGCCGCGGGACGCCCGCCGGACGCGCGCGGTTCACGCTCCTCGACCAGGCCGTCCTCGGTGAGCACGCCCAGATGCCGTCGGGTGGCGACCTCGGAGATCCCCAGGTGCACGGCGAGCGCTGCGACCGGTTGCGCGCCGGAGCGGTGGAGGTGGTCGACGATCGCCGCGCGGCTGACCCCGAGCAGTCCGACGAGGGACGCGCTGGCGGTCACGGGCGACGGCATCGGGTCCTCCTCGTCGGTGCGGCGCAGCGCCCGTCCTGCTGGCGCTCACGACTTCCGGAACACTTCGGTTACGGAAGTGTACGGAGGCCGCAGAGGAGGTGCAAACCGACGCGGGCAGCCGGGGCCGGCTGTCCGGGGCCGGCCGACCGGGGTTAGCTGTCCGGGGCTAGCTGTCCGACGTCGGGCGCCGAGGCAGGCCCGAGGTCGCATCGATGGCAGGGAACAGCCCGGGCGCACCCGGGGTCCCGATCGGCTCGAGGGCCAGACGCCGCATGCTCACGTTCACCGAGAGCCGATGCTCGGGCGCACCGTTGAACACGCCACGCAGCGGCGCGACGTCGTCGTAGTCACGACCACGGCCGATCGTCACGTGCCGCTCGCCCACCGCCTGACGGTTGGTCGGATCGACGGCCCACCAGCCGTACCCGGGGATCGCCGCCTCGACCCACGCGTGCGTCTCCACCTCGACCTCGTCCGTCTCCGACACCGCCCCCGTGCTGTCGTCGACCGTGAAGAAGTATCCCGACACGTAGCGGGCCGGGACGCCGAGCACGCGCAGCATCGCGATCGACAGGTGCGCGAAGTCCTGGCACACCCCGGCGCCAGCGGCGAGCACCTCCTCCACGTGCACACCGACGACGGTGCGACCTCGCCGGTACTCGAGCCCGCCGACCTCGCCCTCGACCGCCTCGACCAGCCCGCGCACGTCGGTCACGCCGTCGACGACGGAGCGGGCCCGCTCGGCCACCGCCTGGCCCCAGGCGACGTGCGGGGAGCGCTGGAGGAACTCGAGGTGGGTGTCGCGCCAGCCCGGGTCGGACAGCGCTGCGAGCGCGACGTCGCGGGTCGGCTCGCTGCGCGGGGTGGTCTCGACCGTCGCAGAGGCGACGACCTCGAGCTGCTCGTGCGACGCCGCGATCCCGAACGTGTCCACGCGCGTGCCCCAGTAGTCGACGTACGCGCTGACCCTCGATGCCGGGTCCGTCGTCACGCGGTAGTGGACGACCTGCTGGTGCGCATCGCTCGCCGGGCAGGCGCGCAGCTCGTTCTGCGACTCGACGACGGTGTCGCCGTAGTCGAAGCGTGTCACGTACCGGATGTCGAGCCGCATCGCGTCCCCCTCCTCCGGTCCCCCGGTCGTGCCCCGTGTCGTGCCCCGTCAGCTGGTGGCGATCGCGTGCATCGCTCCCGGCGGCTGGTGCCGGAAGAACTCGTCGGCGACCGCCTCGGCGACCTGCTGGATGCGCTGCTGCACGTCCTCGAGGAAGTCGTGCAGGTCCTCGTCGAGCAGCTCGGCCACGTCGCGGTACTGCAGCGAGGACGTCGTGCGGCCGAGCAGTCGGACCGCCCGGCTCGGACGGCCGTTGGACAGCGCCTCGAGCTGGTGCATCGCGGACGTCAGGCAGTACACGACGCTGCGCGGCAGGTCATCGGCGAGCAGCAGGAACTCGATGACGTCGACCGGGTCGGTCGATGCGCGGTAGCGCCGGCGGTACGCCTCGAACGCCGACGCGGACTTGAGCACAGCCACCCAGTGGTGGAACCCGCCGTCCTCGACGATGACGCCGCGACGGCTGGGGACGCGCAGCGCGTCGAGCTGCCCGTACCGGACATCGATCAGGCGGCAGGTCATCTCGGCACGCTCGATGAGTCGACCGAGCGCGAGGAACCTCCAGCCGGCGTCGCGCGGCATCGTCTCGCTGGCGACGCCGTAGATCGCCATCGACGCGTTGCGCACCAGCCGCAGCAGTTCGCTCGGCTGCTCCGCGACGTCACGGTCGAGGTCGCGCGAACGCAGCTCGAGGTGCAGGCCGTTGACCGCCTCCCACAGCTCGCTCGAGACGAGCTCGCGCACGCTGCGGACGTTCTCCCGCGCGCGCGACGTGGCGGCAGCGATCGAGCCGGCGTTCTCCGGGTCGAGCACGAGGAAGCGCACGACGGCCTGCGCGTCGGAGGTCGGCCCGAGCTCGCGCTCGTCCCATGCAGCACGCAGATGCAGGACATCGAGCAGCTGGTCCCATGTCCGACCCACCTCGCCGAAGGGTGACTCGAGCAGCGTGTGGTAGGTGACGTCGACCATGCGCGCGGTGTCCTCGGCGCGCTCGACGTAGCGTCCGGCCCAGAACAGGTTCTCCGCGAGCCGCGCGAGCATCAGCCGTCCCCTCTCCCGTCGGACCCAGTGTCGGACTCGAGGACCCACGTGTCCTTCGAGCCACCCCCCTGCGACGAGTTGACCACGAGCGAGCCCTCGCGCAGCGCCACGCGCGTGAGGCCACCGGGCAGGACCTCGACACGCTCCCCGCTGATCGCGAACGGCCGCAGATCGACGTGCCGGCCGTGGAAGCTGTCCCCCACCATCGTCGGGTGACGCGACAGCCCGACGACCTCCTGAGCGATGTAGCCGCGCGGGTCGGCCTCGATCGCGGCGCGCGCCGCGGCCAGCTCGGCGTCGCTCGCCTGCGGACCGATCACGAGCCCGTAGCCGCCCGACGCACCGACCGGCTTCACCACGAGCTCATCGAGCCGGTCGAGCACCTCCGCGCGCTGCTCGTCGTCCCACAGCAGGTAGGTGGTGACGTTGGGCAGCACGGGCTCCTCACCGAGGTAGAAGCGGATGAGGTCGGGCACGAACGCGTAGACCGCCTTGTCGTCGGCGACGCCGTTGCCGACCGCGTTCACGATCGTCACGTTGCCGGCGCGCGCGGCCGAGAGCAGCCCGGGCACGCCGAGCATCGAGTCCGGACGGAACACGACCGGGTCGAGGAACTCGTCGTCGATGCGGCGGTAGATGACGTCGACGCGTTCGATGCCGGACGTGGACCGCATCCACACCACGTGATCCTCGACGACGAGGTCGCGGCCCTCGACGAGCTCGATGCCCATCTGGCGGGCGAGGAACGCGTGCTCGAAGTACGCCGAGTTGTAGACACCGGGCGTGAGGATGACGGCCGTCGGACGGTCACCGGCAGCCGGTGGCGCGACCGCGCGCAGCGCACCGAGCAGCATCGGCCCGTAGTGGTCGACGGGACGGACCCGCTCGGCGGCGAAGGCGATGGGCAGCACGCGCGTCATCGCGGCCCGGTTCTCCAGCACGTACGACACGCCCGACGGGTTGCGCAGGTTGTCCTCGAGCACCCGGTAGGTGCCGTCGACATCGCGCACGAGGTCGACGCCCGACACCAGGCAGCGCGCCGCGTGGGGCACCGCGATCCCGAACGCCTCGCGCCGGAAGCCCTCCGCGGTGTGCACGAGCCAGCGCGGGATGACACGGTCGCGCACCGCCGCCTGCTCGCCGACGTAGAGGTCCTCGAGGAAGCGGTTGAGGGCGGTGACCCGCTGGACGATGCCGCGCTCGATGACGTCCCACTCGTCACTGGGGATCACGCGCGGCAGCAGGTCCATCGGGAAGGTGCGCTCGAGCCCCTCGACGTCGTCCGCGAGCGTGAACGTGATGCCCTGCGTGCGGAAGATGCGGTCGCGGATGTGCTCGCGACGGTGCAGCTCCTGCGGGGTGAAGCCGCCGAGCCGGCTCATGACACCTGCGTAGTGGGGCCGGACCGTGCCGTCCGCGGCGAAGACCTCATCGAAGAACGACCCTCGGTCGTAGTCCTCGAAGAGATCCCCCATCGGCGTCACGCTACCGGCAGCGCGCGCAGCCGCTCGGCCAGCCCCGTGTGCCGGCGCGACGGGAGGTCCTGACGGGCAGCGACGCGCAGCGCCTCGCTGCGACCCACGAGGATGAGCGCACGCGACGCGCGGGTGACCGCCGTGTAGGCCAGGTTGCGCCACAGCATCGTGCGATGCGCAGGATCGAGGACGAGCACGACGACCGGCCACTCCCCGCCCTGCGCCTTGTGCACGGTCACCGCCCATGCCGGCACGAGGTCGCGCACCCGGTCGCGCGGATGCGTCACCTCACCACGCGGATAGGCGACACGCACGCTGCCGTCGCGCACCGACAGGTCGACGACGGTCCCGACGTCCCCGTTCGCGACATCGAGCTCCGGGTCGTTGCGCGTCTGCATCACGCGGTCACCGACGTGCATGCCGCCGACCGCGGGGCGTCCGGCCGCAGGGTTGAGCGCCTCCTTGAGCGCGGCGTTGAGCGCGTCGACCCCGGTCGGGCCGCGGTAGACCGGCGCGAGCACCTGGACGTCGTCGATGCCGACGTCGAAGTGCTCGGGCGCACGCTCGGCGACGGTGCGCACGACGCGCGCGACGATGGCGCTGCGGTCCGCCTCCTCGGCGACGAACACGTCGCCGTCGACCCCTCGCAGCGGTCCGGGGTCCCCCGCGAGGATGCCGCGTGCCAGCGTGACGATGCGCGACCCGGCGGCCTGACGGTGGATCTCGCGCAGCTCGACGGCCGGCACGAGGCCGCTGCGGATCAGGTCGCGCAGCACGTCACCGGACCCGACCGACGGGAGCTGGTCGGCGTCGCCGACGAGCACGAGATGCGACCCGTCGGGCACCGCCTCGATGAGCCGTGCTGCGAGCCACGTGTCGCACATCGACGTCTCGTCGATCACGACGAGGTCGAAGGGCAGCTGCTCCGCAGCGCCGAAGCGGAAGCGGAACCCACCGTCCTCGTCGGGCCGCGCCTCGAGCAGACGGTGGATCGTCGTCGCCGGATGGTCCGCGAGCTCCTCGAGGCGCTTGGCCGCACGACCGGTCGGCGCGGCCAGCGCGACGTTCGCTCCGCCCGCACGCGCTCGCGCGACCAGCTCGCGCACCGTCGTCGACTTGCCGGTGCCCGGTCCGCCGGTCAGCACGCTCACCCCGGCCGTGGCCGTGAGCGCGACCGCGGCCCGCTGGTCGGCGGTGAGCTCGACCGGCTCCGCAGCGACCGCGTCCTCATCATCGTTCGCACCGTCGGCGCTGTCGGTGCTTTCGTCGCCGTCGGTGATCTCGCCGCTGTCGGCGCTGTCGGTGCGCAGGCCCGGCAGCGGGCGCACGGTGCTGAGCAGCCGCTGGACGCCCGAGGCCAGCGCGAGCTCGTCGGCGTGCGCACCGGGCAGCGCGACGATGTCCTCGTCGGCCAGCAGCTCGCCGACGAGGCGCCCGCGGTCGACCGCTCGTGCCAGCCCGTCCGCAGCGAGCATCACGTCCACCCCGAGCAGTGTCGTGGCGGCCGCGACGGCCTCACGCCTCGGGAGGTGCTGGTGTCCGTCCTGGCGTCGCGCGGCGCGCACGGCCGCGACCGCACCGGCGACGAGCCGGCGTGCATCGTCGCGCGGCACACCCAGCTGCTCCGCGAGTCGGTCCGCGTGCGCGAAGCGGACCCGCTCCGCGAGCAGGAGGAGGTACGGATCGTCGCGGGCGACCTCCACGACGTCAGCGCCGAAGCGTGCGTGCGCCGAACGCACCGCGTCCATCGGCCAGCCCGCGCCCTCGACCAGACGCACGAGCCGCGCCATCGCGAGGCCCGCCTGCCATGCGTCGCACACCGCGGCCGCCTGCTCCGCAGTGATGTCGGTGCCGCCGACGAGCCGATCCGGTCCGGCCTCGATGGCCGCTCCTGCTCCGGTGCCGAACGCGGCGATGATGCGCTCGACCACCCCCGCAGGGACGTGCGCGAATCGCTCGGAGGTCAGGAACGCCGCGAGCCCCGCGACGTCGGTCGGCGTGACCTGCTCGTAGAGCATCGCCTCGAACGTCGGACCGTAACGCGGGTGGACGCTGCGGCGACCGACGAGCCGGACGCTCTGCCCCTCGACGAGGTCGGCCAGCGGTCCGGTGCAGCGCTCGCCGGGTCCGCCGTCGTGCGGCCCGATCTCGGCCACGCCGAAGCCGGTCCGGGTGTCGGCGTAGTGGACGCCGAGCACCTCACCGACGAGCTCGTCGTCCCCCAGCAGGGTCGCGTCCGCCTCCGCACCCGGGCGGCCGCGTCGCGTCATGGCCGTCCCCTTCGCGGTCGCCGCCCGTCGACCGCCGCAGAGCGGTCCTGGGGCAGGCTAACGCCGTGATACCCGTCCGGACGGTCCTGCCTCCGTGTCTGGGGACCCCGGAGGTGGGACACTCATCGGCCTCCCGCCCGTCGGGTCTTCCGATGGGTCCTCGCAAGGACCAGCTCCCGTGTCGATGGTGACCGACGATCGCACCCGCTCCGCGCGCGCCGCGGAGGGGCCGGTCCTCGTGCGCATCGTCGCAGGCAGCGACTGGGTCCATGGCCTGCCTCCGCTGCCCGAGTCGGAGCGCGTCCGCGTGACCGTGGGCGACGCGGCGCTGCGCGACGACCGGGACGGGCTCGCCCAGCGCGGCTACGACCTCATCGAGGTCGTGCCTGGCCGGCGGCCGGGACGTCACGCCGACCTGCTGGTGCCGGCCGTGCTGCGCGAGCAGCACCCGCGCTGGTTCGCGGCGCTGCTGCTCATCGCTGACCGCGTCTTCGACCTGCGGTTCGGTCCGGTGCACGTCGCACTGCACGACGAGCTCGTCGCCCACCTCCCGGTCCACGACGGCGCCTGACGAACGGAGCACCACCATGAGCCTCCACGACCGCATCGAGGACGATCTGCGCGCTGCGATGAAGGTGCGCGATCGGGCGACGATGGATGCGCTGCGGATGCTGAAGTCGGCACTGACCAACCGTGCCGTGGCCGACGGCGGCACGCCGACGTCACGGCTGGACGACGAGACCGTGATGGCCGCGGTCGCGACCGAGGTCAAGCGGCGGCGTGAGGCCGCCACCGCGTTCCGCGACGGCGGTCGTGAGGAGTCCGCGCTGAAGGAGGAGGCGGAGGCCGAGGTCTACGCCGCGTACCTCCCCGCGCAGATGGATGATGCTGCCCTCCGGGCGCTCGTGACCGCGGCCGCGACGCGGTTGGGCGCGACGGGCCCGCGTGACGCGGGCGGCGTGATCCGCGAGGTCCTCGCCGAGGCCTCCGGTGGTGCGGACGGCGGACGGGTCGCTGCGATGGTGCGCGAGGTGCTCAGCACCGACTGATCGACGTGCATCGAGGCGCG
>JAGYKW010000015.1 GCA_018401275.1 Nitriliruptoraceae bacterium
GGCGACCGCGAAGAAGGCGACGAAGCGACCCGGACGCTCGTCGGTGGGCCGACCCGTCGAGAGCACCCCGGGGTCCTGAGCCCCCACGGGTAGGGTTCCACCATGGCCGGATCCGACGCACGCACGCGAACTGCTGCCCCCGCGGCGCTGCCGGCGACGTCCGCCGATGCCGTGCGGGGCCTGTGGTCGTCGCGCCCGTTCCGGCGCATGGCGATGGCCAGCGGTGCGGCGTCCCTCGGCGACTGGATGGGTTTCCTCGCGATCCTCGCGCTGACCGCGGACATCATGGGGCCGACGCGTGGGGCCGCGTTCGCGGTCTCGGGCGTGATGGCCGCGCGGGTCGTCCCGAGCCTGCTGCTCGCCCCGGTCGCGGGCGTCTTCGTCGACCGCTGGGACCGCAAGCGTGTGCTCATCGCGACGCACGTCGGACGCGGCCTCATCATGGCGCTCATCCCGTTCACCCAGGAGATCTTCGCGCTCGTCCTCGCGACGCTGTTCATGGAGGCCCTGTCCTCCCTGTTCGGTCCGGCGAAGGACGCGGTCTTCCCCACACTCGTCCGCCGTGAGCAGCTGCTGTCGGCCAACCAGATCAACCTGGTCCTGACCTACGGGATGCTTCCGGTCGCCGGTGTGCTCTACGCCGTGCTCGTAGCGTCAGCCGGTCGGTACGCGACGCCCGGGAGCTTCATCGCCGAGCGTCCGGTCGCACTGCCGATCTGGTTCAACGCACTGACGTTCCTCATCAGCGCCGCGCTGATCTCGACCATCACGATCCGACGTGTCCCGGTGGCGGTGGGCCCCGCGAACCAGCGGGTCATGGCCCAGTTCACCGAGGGCCTGCGCTTCGTCGCCGGGCATCCGATCATCCGCGTGCTCATCGCTGGCGTGATGCTCGCCGCTGCGGCAGCCGGCGTCGTGATCACCATCGGGGAGTTCTTCGCCGATGTGCTGAACAGCGGCCCGAGCGGGTTCGGTGTGCTGGTCGCCGCGGTCGGGCTGGGGATGGTCGTCGGCCTGCTGGCTGCTGGGCCACTGTCCCGGAGGCTGCGCCCCGAGTGGCTGTTCGGTCCGGGGCTCGTGATCGCCGGCGTCGGGCTCGTGCTGACCGCGCTCGCCGCAGAGCTCGCGGTCGCGATCGCTCCCGCGGTGCTCATGGGGTCGGGAGCCGGGATCGCGTTCATCGTCGGGTACACGGTGCTGCAGCAGCGCGCGGACGACCGCATCCGTGGCCGCACCTTCGCCGCGTTCAACGCCGGCATCCGATCGGCCATCTTCCTCGCGACCATCGTCGTGCCGTTCGCCATCGGTGTCATCGGGCGCGAACGTCGCACGCCACAGCTCATCGACGGCGAGACGGTCCTCGCCTACCCGTACGTGTTCGGCGGCATCCGCTCGACGCTGCTGGCCGCAGGCGTCCTGACCATCATCGGTGGCCTCATCGTCCTCGCAGGGCTCGCATCGGTCCTGCGCGACGAGGCACGACGCGGTCCGACCACCGCGGCGTTCGGCGTCGACGGGGTCCTCGGTGGAGCCGATGGCGCCGCGCGGCGTGGTCTCTTCATCGCGTTCGAGGGCGGTGACGGATCGGGGAAGTCGACCCAGCTCTCGCTGCTGCGCGAGCATCTCGAGGGGCTCGGGCTGTCGGTCGTCGTCACGCGTGAGCCCGGGGGCACCGCGATCGGCGAGCGCATCCGCGAGATCCTCCTCGACCCCGCATCGTCCGATATGAGCGACCGCGCGGAGGCGCTGCTGTACGCCGCGGCCCGCGCCCAGCACGTCGCCGAGGTCATCGAACCGGCGCTGGCGGCCGGGAGGATCGTGCTCTGCGATCGCTTCATCGACTCATCGATCGTCTACCAGGGGGCGGGCCGCGACCTCGGCGAGTGGCGCATCGAGGAGCTCAACCTCTGGGCCACCGGACAGGTCGCACCCGATCTGATCGTGCTGCTCGACGTCGCCGTCGACGAGGGTCTGCGGCGTGCCGGGGCCGACGGCACGCACGACCGGCTCGAGGCCGCAGGGGAGGACTTCCACGGCGCGGTGCGCGAGGCCTACCGCCGTCGTGCCGACGCCGAGCCGCATCGCTGGCTGCTGCTGGACGGGCGACTCCCGGTCGAGGACATCCGCGGACGCATCCTCGCCGATGCGCTGCAGGCGCTCGCCCCGTATCGGACGGGCGCGTGAGCGGCGTCGCCGAGCTGCCGTCCGTCGGCGTGTGGGCGGAGGCGGCCGTCGGTGGTGCGCGTGCCGCGGCGACCGCGCTGCATGATGCGATCGCGAGCGATCGCCTGTCCCACGCCTGGCTGCTCGTCGGGCCGGACGGGGTCGGCCAGCACGAGCTCGCCGTCGCGCTCGCGTCGCATGCGAACTGTCGCGAGGCGTCGGTCGACGCGCGTCCGTGCGGGCACTGTGACGCCTGCCTGCGCAGCGCGCGCGACGTGCATCCCGCGCTGATGACGTTCGAGCCCGACGGTGCGGCGCACCGTGTCGAGGACGTGCGTGGCGCCTGGACCGACGCTGCGATGCGGACCACTCCGGAGGCGCGCCGCAAGGTGCTGCGCATCGTCGCCGCCGATCGGATGAACGTCGCCGCGCAGAACGCGTTCCTCAAGCTGCTCGAGGAGCCGCCCGCGTCGGTCGTGTGGATCCTCGAGGCCGAGGACCCGGGCCGGTTGCTCGAGACGATCCTGTCGCGCTGTCGACGCGTCGACCTCCCCCCGTGGGGCTCCGATGACGTGCGCGCCTGGCTCGGCGCGCAGCTGGGCGGTGGCGCCGGGGGCGGTGCGGAGGACGTCGCGCGCATCGAGTCGGCCGTCTGCGCCGCGCGCAGTTCGGGCGACTGGCTCCGCGGGATGCGCCGTGACCTCGCGGGGGTCGGCCCACGCGAGGCGCGTGAGGTGCTCGACACCGTCGCGCGGCTCCGCGATGAGCACCTCGGACTCGTCGACCTGCTCGCGCGCGAGGGTCCCGGCGCGGTCGTCCCGACGGCGAAGCGGCTCGTCGGGGTCGCCAAGGAGCGGCGGGAGGCGCTGGCCGATCGCCATGCGGCGGAGATGGCCGCCCTCGAGGAGGCCTATGGCGTCGAGGGGCCGCGCGGCTGGCCACCGGGTGTCAAGGCCCGCATCGAGAAGCGCTTCGAGCGCATCGCACGCGCCGAGGAGCAGCGGACGCTGCGGCTCACGCTCGACGACCTCGGCGGTCACCTGCGCGACCTCGTCGCCGTGACCGCGGGCGCGGATGGTGACGCGCTCATCAACGCCGACCGGGTCGAGGCGCTGCAGCGTGACGCACTGCGGCTGCACCCGGTCGACCTGCTCGCTGCGCTCGACGCCGTGCGGGAGTGCCGTGCGTCGCTCGACCGCAACGGCGCACCCGAGCTGCAGCTCGAGCGCCTGCTGCTGTCGATCGCGACGTCGTTGTACGTGCGCAGCGCCGCCTGAGCCCATGACGCCCTCCGGTAGGCTTCGCCCTCCCTGCTGGAGTAGCTCAGTCGGTAGAGCAGCCGCCTCGTAAGCGGCAGGTCAGGGGTTCAAATCCCCTCTCCAGCTCCACGCGCCACCCGACCGCGGCCACCCGCTCCTCCACCCGACCGCGCCACCCACTGACAGCGACGTCGACGACCGACCGGTCGGCCAGGAGATCGTGATGGTCGACCTCGATGACGCGAACACCGTCCGAGCCGGCGTGTTCGGCGTCCAGGACGGCATCGTCAGCACGTTCGGCCTGGTGATGGGTGTTGCCGGCGCGCAGGTCAGTCCCGAGGCGGTCCTGATCGCGGGGATCGCCGGTGCCGTGTCCGGCGCGGTGTCGATGGGTGCGGGGGAGTACGTCAGCGTCAAGGTCCAGCGCGAGCTCCTCGAGGCGCGCGGCGACGGGCGTGACGGGGGCGGCACCGTGAGCCCGAGCCGTGCCGCCATGGCCAACTCGGGTCTGTTCGTGCTCGGCGCCTCGTTCCCGCTGCTGCCGTTCCTGTTCCTCGTCGGGCTCCCTGCGGTCGCGACGAGCACCGTGCTGAGCGTCACCGCGCTGTTCGTCGCGGGTGCGCTGCTCACGCGGTTGACGAAGCGCTCACCCGTCGCGTCAGGGATGCGCATGCTGATCATCGGCGGTGGGGCCGGCGTGCTCGGCTACCTCGTCGGCTCGTTGCTGGGTGTCGCGGTCGGCTGAGCACCGGTAGCTGAGCGCTGGCAGCTGAGCACCGGCGACGGAGCGCGTCGGGACCAGCGCCGCGTCGCACGGGCCTGGAGGGCCCGGAGCGGTGCCCCGCGGCCTGCGGCTCTGGTGCTGGGCCGTCCTCGGACAGGGACCTTCGGGAGTGGCGACGGGCTCCGAAGGTCCCATGCACCGGTGCCCTGCGGCAGGGTTCTGGGCCCTTCGGCCGAGCGACACTCCTCTCGAGCGGAGCGGACACGGTGTCCGCCCCGTACGCACCCGAGGCCCAGCGGGCCCGAGGAGGAGTCACCGTCATGAGCACCGCAACCGAACTGAAGGTCGACACGAAGGCCGTCATCGCCACGAGCAACCGCTCGGTCGCCGTCGCCGCGCTCCTCGCGATCGTCGTGGGTCTCGGCTCGGTCCTGGGTGGGCTGGGCGGCATGATCTACACGTGGCAGAGCGCGGCCGTCGAGAACATCACCACGCCGGGCGACGCTGCGTTCGCCGAGTCCCCCGTCCGCGGGCCCTTCACGATGTGGGCACAGGCGGACATCATCACGCAGCACCAGCTGGACCGCACCGATGGACTGCGCTACGCCGAGATGCCGCGTCAGATCCCGCAGCTCGATGAGGCTGGGAACGCGGTCATCGGCACCGACGGTCAGCCGGTCCTCGTGACCAACACCGCACGCCTCAGTTGGCTGGACGCGACCGCGCTGACCACGGTGCTGAACATGGGCGTCATGGCCTACCTGCTGAGCCTGTTCGCGATCGTGATGGGTGCGGCGGTCGCGGGCCTCGGATGGGTGGTCCTCCGGCTGAGCAGGTCTCCGGCGCTCCTGTGAGCTGACCGGGCGAGCTCGCCCCACGTGTCCGACGGCGAGGGGCCGGAAGCGCGCAAGCGCCGCCGGCCCCTCAGCTGCGTCCGGAGGTCGTGCTCAGGTGCGGTCCGTGCTCAGGCGCCGTCGGGGATGACGTTGCCACCCTCGTGCAGTGCAGGGATCGTGCCCAGCTTGCCGGCCCGGAAGTCGTCGAACGCCTGCTGGAGCTCCGCCTTGGTGTTCATCACGAACGGTCCGTACCGAGCGATGGGCTCTCGGATCGGCAGACCTCCGAGCACGAGGACGTCCATCTTGGGCGCGCGCGTCTCCTGGGACGCGTAGGCGGCGAGGTCGACCGTCTGACCGGGGCCGAGCAGCGCGAGCTGTCCCATCTCGATGGGTCGACGGTCGACGCCGACGGTCCCGCGGCCCGCGAGCACGTACACGAGCGCGTTGAAGTCCGTCCGCCAGGGCAGCGACACGCGCGCGTCGGGCTCGAGCGTGGCGTGCAGCAGCGTGATCGGCGTGTGGGTCGAGCCCGGACCGGTGTGGCCCGCCAGGTCACCCGCGATGAGTCGCAGCATCGCGCCACCGTCGTGCGAGGTGAGCAGCACGGTGTCGCGCGCGCCGAGGTCCTGGTAGCGCGGCTCGGTCCACTTCTTCGCGGCGGGCAGGTTGACCCACAGCTGGAAGCCGTGGAACAGGCCGCCCTTCATGACGACCTCCTCCGGCGGGGCCTCGATGTGGAGGAGTCCTGAGCCGGCGGTCATCCACTGGGTGTCGCCGTCGGTGATCAGCCCGCCGCCGCCGTGGGTGTCGGCGTGGCGGAGTGCGCCGTCGAGCATGTAGGTGACCGTCTCGAAGCCGCGGTGCGGGTGCCACGGCGTCCCCTTCGGCTCGCCCGGCGCGTACTCGACCTCGCCCATCTGGTCGAGGTGGATGAACGGGTCGAGGTCGGCGAGCTCGACGCCGTGGAAGGCGCGCCGCACCGGGAAGCCCTCACCCTCGAAGCCGCGTGGCGCGGTCGTGATGGAGCGCACGGCGCGTGGGCGCGAGAACGCGGCCTCCGGCTGCGGGACACGGGGCAGCGTCAGGAGGTCATCGACGGTGATGGCTGGCATGGCGGCGGCCTCGATCCAGGTCGGTGGTCGGCGGTGATGGTCGGCTGTGGCGCCGACCCTCGAAGTGTACCCAAGGTAGTTGCAAACGCAAGGAGTGCGCGACGAGTCGTACGCACTGGGCATCCGGGGAAGGTTCTGGGTGATGAGCGTCCGGAGGGAAGCCCTAGGGTCCGCTCCGCACTGCATCGACACCTGCTCGACACCCGGTCGGGTCGCGTGAGCAATCCCCTGCGCTGTGGAGGACGGAATGGATGACGCTGCAGCCGGTGCGTCGGGCATGACGCTCGCGCAGTCCGCGCAGCGTCGGGCGCGGGTCGTCGCACCCGGACTCGCGCT
>JAGYKW010000016.1 GCA_018401275.1 Nitriliruptoraceae bacterium
CACGCTCCGGCGCACGGTCGGCGGTGACCGAGGTCACGCCGTCACGGTGGTGGCGTCGGCACAGCACCTCGTAGGCGATCTCGCCACCGTCGACGTCCCCGACGACGACCTGCTCGCCCTCGCGCTGGATCTCGCCGTCGACCGTGCGGGCGTTCATCGAGCCACGCTCGCCGCACCAGCAGCGCGCCTCGACCTGGAGCGCCTCGCGGCGGTCGGCGAGCTCCATCAGGCGCTGCGAACCGGGGAACATCGCGGTCGTGAAGTCGGTCAGCAGGCCGAAGCACTGCACGTCGACGTCGGCCTCGTCGACGAGCCGGGCGAGCTGCTCGATCTGCTGGCACGAGTAGAACTGGGCCTCGTCACAGATCAGCGCATCCACCGCGGTCCCGCTGTTCATCACCGCCGACACGTAGGCGTGCAGGTCGAGGTCGTCGTGGACGATGATGGCAGGCTGCTCGAGACCGATGCGTGAGGAGATCGTCGAGCCGCCGCGGTCGTGCTTGGTGAGCAGCACCACATGCTTGCCGGCGCGCACGGCGTTGTGATGGATCTGCAGCGCGAGCGTCGACTTGCCGCAGTTCATCGTGCCGAAGAAGAAGGTCAGCTCCGCCATGATCACCTCGCGCGTCCGGTGCCGAAGCGTAGGTCACGGGCCGAGCGGGGCCGAAGACGTGAGGTCGGCCGCTGCTAGCGTCGAGCGTCGGGTCGCGCGGTCGCCGTGGCGTCCGCGGTGGAACGCTCGGGGGGCTGATGGGCACGGTCTACTCGTCGGTCTCGCGCCTGTTCGAGATCGGCTTCCGCGCCACCGGTCTCGACCTGCGCATCGAAGGGCTCGAGAACCTGCCGGCGTCGGGGTCGGCCATCGTCGCGAGCAACCATGTCGGCTACGTCGACTTCGCCTTCGTGATGCTCTCACCGCCCCGGCCGCGCCGGGAGATGGCGTTCCTCGCGCGCGGCGACCTGTTCGAGCGCCCCGTCGTCGGCCCGGCGCTGCGCGCCCTCGGACAGATCCCCGTCGACCAGCACGGGGACCCGGCGCTCGCCATGCGGGCGGCCGAGGACCATCTGGCGGCCGGCGGGATCGTCGGCCTGCACCCGGAGGGCACGATCAACCCGACGTTCCTGCCCCTGCAGGGCAAGAGCGGTGCGGTCCGGCTCGCGCAGCGCACCGGGGCGCCGATCATCCCGACCGCGGTGTGGGGCAGCCAGCGGCTGCTGACGAAATGGCGCCCGGCCGGCGTCCCCGAGCGCGGCATCGAGGTCCGCGTCACCTACGGCGAACCGTTCGTCCCGCCGCCCGGACCGGCATCAGGGTCGACCCGGGCGCTGATGGCACGCATCACGGCCCTCGTCGAGCGGTCGATCGCCGACGAGGCCGCACCGGCCGGCTCCTGGTGGGTCCCGGCGGCGCATGGCGGTGGCGCCCCCGGACTGGCCGAGGTCACCGAGCGACTCGAGGCCCAGGTCAGGGAACGGCGGGCACGCCGGCGCGGTCTCGATTCCTGACACGGTTTCGGGCCGGGCCAGCAAACCCTGGACGCTGGGTCAGCACCCAAGAGGTCAGCCTGTGGATAACCCTGTGGACATGTGGAAAACACATGGATGTGGTTCCACAGCGGTGACTCCTTCGGGTCCGCTCAGTCCTCGTCCCCGGCAGGCGTCGCATCCTGCGCCTGGGGGGCGGACGATGGACCATCGAACTCCCTCGGATCCCCCCACAGCTCCTCGTCGAGGTCGCGCTGGCGCTGCCGCTGGCGCCACATCGCGCCGGCGCCTGCGATCGCTGCCAGTCCCAGGATCCGGCCGAACCAGCCGCGGCGGCGCGTCCCTTGCTGCTCGTCGTCCATGTCGATCCTCTTCAGCCGTGTCGTTCGCCGTGTCGTTCCGAGCGTAGCCAGCCGCTCCCACGGCGCATAGGGCGATGTCGTCCCCGGTCGGTACGGTCAGTGTGGCCGTCAGGACTGCAGGGGGCCACCTCTGCGACGACGCCCGTGGGGCACACGGGCCGACCCGGACGCGACGGCCAGGGGTCTCGAGCATGAGCAGCATGGGTAGCACGAACGCGTTGGGGCACGTCATCCGGCGCATCACCGGACCGGCACGGACCGCATGGGGACACCTCCAGGCGGTCGATGGATCTCGAGGTTCGTTGACGCGCGCACTCGTCGCGTCCGTCGCACTCGCGGTCATCGCCGGCAGCACCGCCGGCGCCGTCACGCTCGTGACCCAGTCGGTGAGCTTCAGTGGCAGCATCACCGACGAGGACGATGCCTCAGCGGCGCCAGCGGACGATGACGTCGAGGGCGATGCTGTCGACGCGACCGGCGGCGACGCACCGTCGGATGATGGCGGCAGTGACGCGACCGGTGCCTCCGATGACTCCTCCGAGGCTGAAGGCGCGGACGACGCGGACGGCAGCGAGGCCGACGAACTGCCGCTGACGTTCACGCAGACGGTCGCGCAGCATGGAGCGCCCGACTACTCGGCCATCCTGACGCGCCGCTACCCCGGGGCCCAATGGTCATTGAACGGGAACGACCCGACCGGGCTGCGCTGGTTCGGTCCGGGCGACGCACCCACGCCCGCGGAGCTCGATGCGCACTGGCCCTCGGTCGCGAAGGAGATCGCCGCGCAACGTGCCGAGCAGAAGACCGCCGAGGCCGCAGCCGCAGCCGCTCGCCAGACCGAACTGGCGGCGCGTCGCGCTGACCCGGACACGCAGGCGCTGCTCGACTCGTTCGACCCCCGCAGCATCTGGGGGTCATCCCCTGACTACGCCGCCATCCTGACGCGCCGGTTCCCCGGCGCGGAGTGGTCACTGAACGGGAACGATGCGGCGAACGGGCTCGTCTGGCACAGCGGTGGGGCGCAGCCGACGAAGGCGGAGCTCGATGCGGCGTGGGCAGAGGTCGCGCGTGAGATGGCGCTCGAGATGGATCCGAACGAGCTCGCACGATGGGCCGGGACCGGCGAACAGGTCTACGTCGAGGGTGTCCTGCGACCCAAGGGCTGGGTGGGCGGTGCGAACGACGCGCAGCCCGCACCGGTCGCGACGCCCGGGAACCTGCAGTACCTCCCGCAGATCGCGAACACGAACAACGGCTCTCCAGTCGGTTCGATGAACGTCGCGAAGGACCCCACGGGCGGCCAGAACTTCGAGCAGCGCTACGGCCTCCAGCTCCACGAGCTCGCAGCGAGGATCGCAGAGGCCCACGGCTACTTCGGAGGGAGTCACAGCCTCGGGCTCGGTATGAACGGCGACCGCGAGCTCATGTGGTATTCGGACCAGGTCGACCCTGCCATCGTCGAGCGGGTCCTCGCCGACCTCGGAGCCGTCCCGGAACCGGAGCCGGAACCCGAACCGGAACCCGAACCGGAACCCGAACCGGAACCGGAACCTGAGCCCGAACCCGAACCGGAACCCGAACCGGAACCCGAACCTGAGCCGGCGCCAGAGCCCGATGACAGTGCACCGGCCGACGAGGCCGCGCCGGACCCGGTCGAGGATGACGCCACCGAGGACTGAGCGGGCGGCGTCTGGCGGGGCTGGTCCGGACACGATCCGGACGTGGGCCAAGGAGGACTTGAACCTCCGACCTCACCCTTATCAGGGGTGCGCTCTAACCAAGCTGAGCTATTGGCCCGGAAGGGCGATCGCGCGCACGCGGTCGCCTGCGTCCTCAGGATAGCGCTGGCCGCGGACGGTCAGCCCCGGTCGCCGAACAGTCTGCCGCCGTCCGACGTGCCCCCACCCTGCGAGGAGCCTCCCGCCGGACGTTGCCGAGGACGCGGTTGGACGATCGCCTCGATCGCGTCGACCGGTTCGACCGTGGTCGTCTGATCGTTGGGTCCCGCCGGGCCCGGACGGGCGACGACCGTCGGGGCTGCCGGGTTCGACAGGCCCGCAGCGGACGCAGGGCGGCCGGCCGCCGGCGTCTCGACCTCCATCGTGACCGCGATCCCGCCGGTCAGGTCCGCGATGAGGTTGTGCAGGAACGCGAGGAGGACGAGCAGGGCGGTCTGGACGACGGCCCACACGACCGCGAACACGGCGAGCAGTCGGGTGATGCGACCTGACTCCAGCCCACACTCGAGGAACCCGACGTCGGAAGCGATGCCGCAGATCTGCTCGACGAGTCCGGATCCGAGCAGCGCACGCGAGACGATGGTCAACGCGACGAAGCCGATCGCTGCGACCGCGAGGTTCGCGACCGCACCGAACTTCAGGACCGAGAACGGATCGATCCGTCGTAGGACCATGCGTCGGCGGGCCACGGACACTCCTCGGTGCTCGGCGATGCTCGATGCGCGAGTGGCCTGCAGGCTACTCGTCCGGTTCGTCGACGACCGTGGCCACCCCGACCACACGGGCATCATCATCCGCACGCATCAGCGCGACGCCCTGGGTCGCACGACCCAGCGGACGCACGTCGGCGAGGTCCATCCGGATGACCGTGCCGGCGTCGGTGACGAGCAGGATCTCGGCCTCGTAGGGGACGACGAGCCCGCCGGCGAGGTACCCGCGCGCCTCCGTGATGCGGGCGGTGAGCACGCCCCGGCCGCCACGCTTCTGCGTCGGGTACGCCGACACGGGCGTGCGCTTGCCGAACCCGCGGTCGGTGACCACCAGCAGGAAGTCGTCGTCGCGCGCATGCGCCATCGCGAGCAGTGCGTCGTCCGGGTCGAGCCGCATGCCGCGCACGCCGGCCGCCGTCCGGCCCATCGGTCGCACGTCGGACTCGTGGAAGCGGATGGCGTTGCCGCGACGGGAGACGAGCATGAGGTCGTCGTCGCCGCCGGTGATCGTCACGCCGATGAGCTCGTCGCCGTCGTTGAGCTTGAGCGCGATCAGCACGCTGCGCGGCGAGTCGAACGCGTCGAGGCTCGTGCGCTTCACCGTGCCCTGCGCGGTCGCGAACACGAGGAAGCGGTCCGCGTCGAACGCACTGAGCGGCAGGACACGGGCGACCTGCTCGTCGGCCTCGAGCGCGAGCCCGGGCACGTTCGCGACGTACACGCCCTTCGCGCTGCGCTGCTTCTCCGGGACCTGATAGGCCTTGATCCGGTAGACGCGGCCGCGGTTGGTGAAGAACAGCAGCGTGTCGTGCGTGGAGCACGTGAGCAGCACCGAGACGAGGTCGTCCTCCTTCATCTCCGCACCGCGCACCCCACGACCGCCGCGCCGCTGGGTGCGGAACGCGTCGACCGGGGTGCGCTTGATGTAGCCGGCGTTCGACAGGGTGATGACGACCTCGCCGACCGGGATGAGGTCCTCGTGGGTCATCTCGCCGTCGTCGGGGACCAGGCGCGTGCGGCGTGCGTCCGCGAAGCGGCTGCGCACGTCGGCGAGCTCGCTCTTGATGATGGTGCGCACGCGGGACGGGTCGGCGAGGATGTCGCGCAGGTCCGCGATGATGACCTGCAGCTCGTCGTGCTCGTCCTGGATGCGCTGGCTCTCGAGCGCGGCGAGCCGGCGCAGCTGCATGTCGAGGATCGCCTGGGCCTGGATCTCGCTGAGCGCGAAGCGCTCGATGAGGCTCGCGCGAGCCACGTCCGCCGACGCGCTGCCGCGGATGAGCGCGATGACCTCGTCGAGGTTCGCGATCGCGATGAGCAG
>JAGYKW010000017.1 GCA_018401275.1 Nitriliruptoraceae bacterium
CGCCCTCGCCAGAGAGGCGCAGCCCGCGCTGGACACGTCCCGCCCACGCGTCGATCTCGTCACGGTCGAACGCGTTGTCGAGCGAGAGCATCGGTGTCAGGTGACGTACCGGCGCGAACGCCGTGTCCACAGGTGCGCCGACCTGTCGGGTCGGGGACGTGTCGACGGCGAGCGTCGGATGGGCCGCCTCGAGCGCCTCGAGCTCACGCAGGGTGGCGTCGAACGCCGCGTCGGACATCGTCGGGGCGGACAGCACGTAGTAGCGGTAGCGCGCCTCACGAAGCTCACGGGACAGCTCGTCATGACGGCGACGGACGTCGCCGGGGACCGCCGAGCCGCTCATCGAGCCGCTCCGCTCAGCACGGGCAACCGGGCTGGACGGTGGGCTCCGGTGATGCGTCCTCCGCCGAGGCACACACGGTCGCTCGGGTCGTAGGCGACCGCCGCCTGGCCGAGCGCGACGCCGTACGCGGGCTCGTCGAGCACGAAGCGCACGCCAGCGTCGTCACGGACATCGACGTGCGCAGCGATTGTCGCCCCGTGCGCACGCAGCTGGAGACGGACCGCAGCACCGTCCTGCGGAGCCGCGACGGTCCAGGTCGGCGCTTCGACGTCGACCCATGCGCACGCGAGCGCCGAGCGCGGACCGACCACGACCGTGTCCGACGTCGCGTCGACATCGACCACGAAGCGCCGCTCGTGGTGGTCCAGCCCCAGTCCGCGACGCTGCCCGACGGTCACGCCCCAGACACCGCGGTGCGTGCCGAGGTGCGTGCCGTCGACGTCGACGATGGGGCCCGGCCGCTCGCCCACCTCGCGAGCGAGCCAGGCGGGCGTGTCGCCATCAGGGATGAAGCACACGTCATAGGAGTCGGGCTTCGTCGCGACGCGCAGCCCTGCCGCCTGCGCGCGCTCGCGCACCGTGGCCTTCGTCAGCTCTCCGACCGGGAGGAGGGTCGCGGCCAGCTGGCGCGGCGACGCCATGTGCAGCACGTAGCTCTGGTCCTTCGCCGCGTCATGCGCGCGCAGCAGCCGCACACCGGGGCCGGGCTCGATCACCGGCAGGCCGTCGCGCTCGAGCCGTGCATGGTGTCCGGTCGCGATCGCGTCGAAGCCCAGCGCGAGCGCACGGTCGAGCAGGGCCGCGTACTTCACCCGCTCGTTGCAGGTCACGCACGGGTTCGGCGTACGGCCGGCCGCGTACTCCGCTGCGAACGGTGCCTGCACCTCGCGCGCGAAGATGTCGGTGAGGTCCCAGACGTAGAAGGGGATGCCGAGCACCTGCGCGGTCCGGCGAGCATCCTGAGCGTCGTCGAGCCCGCAGCACCCGTGACCCGGCACCTGCTCGCCGTCGGGGACGTCGGCGAGGCGGAGATGGACGCCGGTGACGTCGTGCCCCTGCGCGATGAGCAGCTCTGCTGCGACCGCGCTGTCCACCCCGCCCGACATCGCGACGAGGACGCGCGCCATCAGGACACCCCAGCGACGGCCGTGAACCCGAACACGTCGCCACCGTCGCGCAACCGCGGGATGAGGTCGGTCAGCACCGCGACCGCATGGTCGACGTCCGCCTCGGTGCTCGTCCAGCCGAGGCTGAACCGCAACGGCGCCCCGGCCAGCCCGCAGGCGTCGACGACGTGCGATCCGGTCGATGCACCCGACGAGCATGCCGATCCGGCGGACGCGGCGATGCCGGCCGCATCCAGCCCGAGCGCGAGCGCCTCCGCATCGACCCCGTCGACCATCACGTGCACGTGCGAGACGAGACGCTGCGCCGCATCGGTCGGACCGCTGCGCCGCACGCCCTCGACGTTCGCGAGACCGGTCGCGAGACGCTGCGACAGTCCGGTGAGGCGAGCATGCAGCGCATCACGTTCCTCGACAGCACGCTCGAGCGCGAGACCACAGGCCGCGATCAGGCCGACCGCGAACGTCCCTGAACGCACACCACGATCCTGCCCACCGCCGTGCGACAGCGGATCGACTGCGAGCCCGCGGCGCAGCACCGCGACCCCGACGCCCTGCGGCCCACCGATCTTGTGCGCCGACACGGCGAGTGCGTCCGCCGACCAGGCCTCGAGGGAGACGTCGTGCGTCGCGACGCACTGCACCGCATCCACATGCAGTGCGACCCCACGCACGCGCAGCGCCGCACCGAGCGTCGCGACGTCGTTGACGGACCCGAGCTCGTTGTTCGCACCCATGACACTGACGAGCACCGTCGGTGCACGTCCGTCCGATCCGTCACGAACGCGCGCGAGCACGTCGTCGACCTCCACGACACCATCAGGCCGCGGAGGGACGACGTCGAGCTCGACGTCACCACGTGCCGCGAGCCAGCGGGCCGGTTCCAGCACGGCCGAGTGCTCGATGGACGTCGTGACGAGATGGACCGGAGCACCGCCCCGGCGTGCACGCTCGGCCCACACGATGCCCTTCAGCGCGAGGTTGTCGGCCTCCGTCCCGCCCGAGGTGAAGATCACGTCGTGCGGCCCGCAGCCGAGCGCCGCCGCTGCCTGCTCGCGGGCATGCTCGACAGCATGCCGGGCCGCCTGGCCGGGCAGGTGGCGCGCGGACGCGTTCGCCGCCCCCACCCAGCGCTGAAGGACCTCCAGCACCTCCGGGCGCGGGGGCGTCGTCGCCGCGTGGTCGAGGTCGGCCTGCATGGATGGCACGCTACCCCTCCGACACCGCACCGACCCGAGCCCCGCTCGGGTCCCGAGCGGAACCCGAGCGACAGGAACCGCCATGCAGCCCCACCTCCCGCCCGGCGTGCGCGTCCCCGAGCATCCCGTCGCCGTACGCCCGCTCCTCGCCGAGGTCGGGCAGGCCGCTGGTCACCGGCTGGTCCTGCTCTCCATCGAGGACTGGGGGTCATGGGCCGACCTGCGTTTCGGCCGACTCGCCACCGCCGGTGCACCGCCGCTCGCGCGACGCATCCCGCTCGCGACCGACTGGCGGATCCTGATCGATGGAGAACCTGCCGAGATCATCGACGTCGCCGGCCGCGGCGACCGCGCGTTCTCCAACGGCGAGGTCCGCATCCGCCCCGCGCCTGCGCCCGGAAGTCGGCTCCACCTGTCAGCGCAGCTCGCGCCCGGCGCGAACGTCGAGATCGAGCTCGAGGTCCCCAGCACCTGAACGCCCTCAGGCGCGAGCCACGCGCGCGCCCTCAGGCGCGAGCCACGCGCGCGCCCTCAGGCGCGACGCGCCTCGATGGCTGCGATGAGCTGCGGCACGACCTGGTGGAGGTCGCCCACGACGCCGAAGTCAGCGATCTGGAAGATCGGCGCCTCCGGGTCCTTGTTGACGGCGACCACGTACTGCGAGGTCTGCATGCCCGCTCGGTGCTGGATCGCACCGGACACGCCGGTCCCGAGGTAGAGCGTGGGCGAGATCGTGCGGCCGGTCTGGCCGATCTGGTAGCGGTGCGGGTACCAACCCGCGTCGGTCGCCGCGCGCGACGCACCGACACCCGCCCCGAGCAGGTCCGCGAGCCGCTCCAGCAGCTCGAAGCCCGATGCGTCGCCCAGGCCACGACCGCCCGAGACGACGATGGCGGCCTCAGCGATATCGGGCCGGTCGACGCTCGCCTGCTGGACGACCTCGACGACCGGTGCGGAACGGGCGGCATCGGAGATCGCGACGGAGAACGGGACGACGGTGGCAGCTGCGCCGCCGACCTCCTCGACGGGGAACGCGTTCGGCGCGATGCCGACGATGGGCAACGAACCGTCCGCGACCCGCGAGGTCGTGATGACGTCGCCGCCGAAGACCTCCTTGGTGGCGACGAGCACCCCGCCGTCGACAGCGAGCCCGGTCGCGTCGGTGATGACACCGCCGCCGACGCGCACCGCGAGGCGCGCAGCGACATCCTTCACGTGGTTCGACGACGCGAAGATCAGACCGGCGGGCGAGGTCGCGCCGACCAGCTGCTCCAGCGCCTCGACCTGCGGGACGGTGACGAAGCCCTTCGCGTCTGCCGAATCCCAGTGATGCACGCGCGACGCACCGTGCGCACCGAGCGTCGCCGCAGCGCCGTCCGCACCAGCGCCGAGCCAGACGGCCGAGATCTCGGCGCCGAGCTCCGATGCGACCGCACGTGCGGCGCTCAGCAGCTGCAGCGAGATCTTGCGCGGCTGCCCGTCGCTGTGGTCGATGAGGATCAGCAGTTCGCTCATGTCGTCCCTCCCATGGTGCGCATCTGGGCGCGCCCGATCACACGAACTTCTTCTCGGCCATCCAGTCGAGCAGCTGCGTCGCTGCCGAACCTGAACCGTCGTCGGTCACGACGGTCCCGGCCGCCTTCGGCGGACGCGGCGTCGCGGACGTGACGATCGCACGGGCCGCGCCGACACCCACGAGCGCCGTGTCGAGTCCCTCGAGCTGCGAGAGGTCCCACACCTCGCTCGGCTTCGACTTGGCCGCCATGATCCCCTTGAACGAGGGGAAGCGTGGCTCGTTGATGGCCTCGACGACGCTGACGATGGCAGGGAGCGGCGCGGTGACGGTGTCCCAGCCCTCCTCGTGCTCGCGGTCAGCGGTGAGCGACCCGTCACCGAGCTCGAGCCGGCGCGCGTAGGTGAGCGACGGCACACCGAGCAGCTCGGCGACCGCAGCGGGCACGAGGCTCGTGCGCGCGTCGGTCGACTGGTTGCCGAAGAGCACGATGTCGAAGCCGATCGTGCGGATCGCGGCAGCGAGCACCTGAGCGGTGCCGAGCGCGTCGGAGCCGGCGATCGCGTCATCGGTCACGCGGACGGCACGGTCGAGCCCGTAGGAGAGGGCCTTCGCGGCCGTCGGGCCGGCGGCCTCGGGGCC
>JAGYKW010000018.1 GCA_018401275.1 Nitriliruptoraceae bacterium
TTCCGCGTGGTGCGCTTCTTCGTGGCCTTCTTCTTGGTCGCCTTCTTCGTCGCCTTCTTGGTCGCCTTCTTGGTCGCTGACGCATCCGGTGCGTCGCCGCCGGCCGCCGTCCGCTTCGTCGCCTTCTTCGCGACCCGCGGCGCCGGTGGATCCTGGGAGCCGACGTAGGTCATCGCGATCGGTCCGGGCACGTCCTCCATCGCGAGCGGATCGCCGCCGAGCTCCGGGTCGTAGGCCGGGATGCCATCGACGACCGTCTGCGTCGCCACGGTCGGGACGTCGAACGTCGCGAGCTCGAACACGTGGTTCACGGTCGGGTTCGCGCAGATGGCGGTGGGCACCTTGCGGTTGCGCGGCGGCTGACGCAGCGGCGCGCCGCACTCCGGGCACGGCGTCGCGAGCGGCAGCGACCACACCGAGAACACGTCCTCGGGATAACCGGTGGTCCCGACGAACGGCTTGCCGTAGCGCGAGGTGCGCAGCTCCATGTAGAAGCGCGGGTCGGTCACCGATCGGAACGGGGCGATGGCGCCGTCGGCGGTCATGTGCACGGCACGCTGCTGCAGGTTGCGCACTCCCTTGCAGGACGGATACTCGACGCAGCTGAAGAAGCGGCCGTAGCGGCCGTCACGCAGCTGCATCGGCTTCTCACAGATCGGGCAGGGCACGTTCTCGTCCGGTTCGACGTCGAGGCGCTCACCGACCGTCCCATCGGGCTCGAGCGGCAGCGTGCCGTCGCAGTCGGGCCACCGGTTGCACGACGCGAACCAGTCGCGCGCCTTGCCGGAGAACACGCGCTCCATCGGAGCGCCACAGTCGGGGCACGGGGTGGGGTTGCGCAGCGGGAGCCGTGGGCGCTCCGGCTTGCGCTCGCTCACCCACGTGTCGACCTCGTCGAGGAAGCCGGTGACGGTGCCGCACCAGCGGGCGTCGCCCGTGGCGATCTCGTCGAGCGTCTCCTCCATACGAGCGGTGAACGCGAGGTCGACGATCTCGGGGAAGTGCCGCAGGAGGAACGCGACGACGACCTCACCCAGCGGCGTGGGGAAGAAGCGTCGCGAGTCCTTCGTCACGTACGCGCGCTGCTCGAGCGTCGAGATGATCGAGGCGTAGGTGGACGGCCGCCCGATGCCGTGCTCCTCGAGCGCCTCGACGAGCGTGCGCTCGCTGTAGCGCGGGGGCGGGGACGTCTCGTGCGAGTCGGCGACGACCGCGGCGAGGTGCAGCATCTCACCCTCGTCGAGGTCGGGCAGACCGTCGCCGTCCTCCTCGACCGCGTCGTCCTCGTCACGCTCCATCCGGTAGGCGCGCAGGAACCCGTCGAACCGTTCGACCTGACCGGTGACACGGAACATGACGTCGCCGTCCGCATCAGCACCCGTGACGTCGGCGGCGACACGGTCGAACACGGCGGGCGCCATCTGTGTCGCGACGGTGCGCGACCAGATCAGCTCGTACAGACGCGCCTGCTCGCCGGTCAGGTAGCGGCGGATGCTGTCCGGCGTGCGCAGCACCGACGTCGGGCGGACCGCCTCGTGCGCCTCCTGCGCACCCTTGGTCGCGTTGGTCGCGCGGCGCGGCTTGTCGAGCGCGTAACGGTCCCCGTACTCGGAGCGGACGAAGCCGCCGATCTCGTTGAGCGCCTGGTCGGAGAGGTTGAGCGAGTCGGTCCGCATGTAGGTGATGAGCCCGACCTGCTCGCCGCCACCGAGTGCGATGCCCTCGTACAGCTGCTGGGCGACCGCCATCGTCTGGCGCGCGCTGAAGCCGATGCGCGACCCCTCGCCCTGCAGCGTCGAGGTCTTGAACGGCGGCTTCGGGTTGCGCTGCTGCTGGGTGCGACGGACCTCGCTGACGGTGTAGGTCAGCCGCTCGGCGCGCACGACCAGCGCGTCGGCCTCCTCCTGCGTGCGCACGACCCGCAGCTCGGCCCGGGCCCGCTCGTCCTTGCCCTCGAGGTCCTTCGGAGTGGCCAGGCGCAGCCCGTCGACGCGGACCATCCGGGCCCGGATGTCCTGCTCGCCCACGGCCCGGCCGAACAGTCCTGCGAGGTCGAAGTAGGTCTCGGGGACGAAGGCGCGGATCTCGTCCTCGCGGTCGACGATGAGGCGCAGCGCGACCGACTGGACGCGACCGGCGGAGATGCCCGACGCGACCGTGCGCCACAGCACCGGCGAGAGGCGATACCCGACGATGCGGTCGACCGCACGGCGGGCCTGCTGCGCCTCGACGAGCGCCATGTCGAGATGGCGCGGGTCGGCGAACGCAGCGCGGATCGCCGGCTCGGTGATCTCGTCGAACGTGACGCGGTTGGTGGTCGCGACGTCCAGGCCGAGGACCTCGGCCAGGTGCCACGCGATCGCCTCGCCCTCACGGTCGAGGTCGGGGGCGAGCCAGACGGTGTCCGCCGTCCTCGCCGCCTTGCGCAGCGCGGCCACGTGCTTCGCGGACCGCTCGGGGATCTCGTAGACGAGGCTGCAGCCCCCGTCGTCGCCGTCGAGCTCGATGGCGAAGTTGGAGCGCGGCAGATCACGGACGTGCCCGTACGAGGCCAGCACGGTGTAGCCAGGACCGAGGTAGCGCTCGATCGTCTTGGCCTTCGCCGGCGACTCGACGATGACGAGGTTCTGCGCGCTCACGAGGTGGCGCTCCGATCCGGGTTCTTGCGTCCATAGGGCGGGGTGGTTCCGGCGCGACCGGCCCGCACGGCGCAGAAAGGTGGACGGCAGGCGTCACCTGTGTCAAACGTCCGTGACGGCCGGCCGGCCCGCGGTGGGACGATGCGACGACCCCGCTGATGCCGCTGCGGGTCCGTGGGGTCCCCCGTAGGGGGACCCCGGGACGACGGCGAGCGACGGCCGGGCCCGGGCGGACCTGTGGACGGGCGCCTGCCAGAACGCGCGCAGAGCGCACGCCGGTCGGCGCACTGGTCGGGGAGGCGGGACGCGCTAGGCTCCCGCGACCTCGTGAGGAGTCCCTGCGGCGCTCGTCCGGCATATCGGCCGGCGCCCCGTGGCCCCGAGCCCTGTCCAGCGCCCCTCCGGCCGTGCCTGAATCGGCCCCGCCGGTCGTCGCACCCGCGCACCTGCGGGCCGCGGCGGGACCCACGTCGACCCTCACACCTCACGAGACCCCTGACCGTCCGCCACGCCCTGACACGTCTCCGAAAGGACCGTCCCCGATGTTCGAGATGATCCCCCTGCTCGCGGTCGCGGCCGCGCTGGCGAGCCTCGCGCTCGCCGCCTACTACGCGCGCATCGTGAACGCCGCCGACCCCGGCACCGAGCTGATGCAGGAGATCGCTGCGGCGATCCGTGACGGCTCCATGGCCTTCCTGCGGCGCGAGTACCGCGCGATCGCGGTCTTCGTCGTGATCCTCGCCGGCGTCGTCTACGCGGTCCTGCCGACGCTGCGCCCGTGGGGCTCGCTGAGCCTGGTCCTCGGCGCCGTGTTCAGCGGTGTCGCCGGCTTCGTCGGGATGCGCATCGCGACCGCCGCGAACGTCCGCACGGCGCAGGCCGCTCGCCAGGGGGCCGAGAAGGCCCTGCCGCTCGCCTACCGCGGTGGCGCCGTCATGGGCTTCACCGTCGCGGGCCTCGGCCTGCTCGGCATCTCGCTCGCCTACCTCATCTTCGTCCAGGTCCTGCGCGTCGATGACGCCTTCCAGGTCGTCGCTGCGTTCGGACTCGGTGGCTCGTCGATCGCGCTGTTCGCCCGCATCGGTGGCGGCATCTACACCAAGGCCGCCGACGTCGGTGCGGACCTGGTCGGCAAGGTCGAGGCCGGCATCCCCGAGGACGACCCGCGCAACCCGGCGACCATCGCCGACAACGTCGGTGACAACGTCGGCGACGTCGCCGGCATGGGTGCTGACCTCTTCGAGTCCTACGCCGGCTCCATCGTCGCCCCGATGGTCCTCGCCGCCCTGCTGTTCGGTGGCGTCGACTTCACCTCGAAGGTCGTCGCGACCTCGTTCTCGGCGCTGCAGGAGACGACGTTCCTCTTCCCGCTGCTCATCGGCGCGGTCGGCATGTTCGCCTCGATCCTCGGCTCGTTCCTCGTGCGCGGCCGTCCGGGCAAGTCGCTCTCCAGCCAGCTGCACTTCGGCACCAACGTCGCGATGGTCATCACCGCC
>JAGYKW010000019.1 GCA_018401275.1 Nitriliruptoraceae bacterium
GTGCGTCCACCCAGGACGATCCCTGACCGGTCCTGACGTCCGACCAGTTGGACGCTCTCAGCCCCGGGAGAAGATCGCGCGGATGGCGTCCATGGCGATGTCGAGGAGCTCCTCGTCGTCGCTCGGCGTGGGGTCGAGGTCGTGGACGAGCAGCCCGAGCGAGTACGCCTGGATGAAGGTGGCGAGCCCGCGCGCCGAGCGCTGGCTCTTCACGATCCCGCGTGCCTGCGCGTCGGCGATGAGGTCGGCCATCGCGTCGATCAGCTCGCTGAGCGTCCCGCCGATGACGCCTCGCGCCTCGGGCCGGCCGTGCGCGGTCGCGATCGCCGAGAAGCGCGACAGGCGGATCTCGGCACGGCGCCGGTCGATGGTGTGCCGTGCGACCCCGCGGATGCCCTCCATCAGCTCGTCGAGGTCGGCCGCTCCGGCGAGCGCGTCATGCGACCCTGCGATGTCCTGCTGGGTCGCACCGACGATCCTGCGCTGCTGCGCGGCGCTGATGAGCCCGTCACGGCTCCCGAAGTAGTGGTTGATGAGCCCGACGGCGACGTCGGCCTCCTCCGCGATGGCACCGACCCGCAGCGACTCCGCGCTCTCGGTGTCGAGGTGTCGGACGGTGGCGCGCAGCAGCAGCTCACGCCGATCAGGGCGCCCGCTCTCCGGCGCGTCATCACTCACCATCGCGACCTCGTCCTGTGTCCTGCAAGCGTAGATGCGCCCTGAACGTGCGCGACGGACCGCCTGCGCCCGGCTGCTCAGTCCGCTGCTCGACGGGCCCTCACCGCGACCAGGAACACGGCCGCCAGCAACAGTCCGAGCAGCAGAGAGCTCAGGAGCCACCACGGCGTGCCGGGCCCGTCCGCCCCGGTCCCACCTCCGGCCGACTCGAACAGCACCGACTCCGGCGCGACCAGCAGACCGACGTTGACCGACCGGACGAAGCCGTCCGCTCCGACGCCCTGCACCTGCAGCGTGTGCGGACCGGGTTCGAGCGCCAGCGTGTCGACGAGGAACTCGGACGAGAACTCGCCGTCCTCGTCGACGATCACCGTCATCATCAGCGTCGGCTCGGAGAACATCCACACGGACACCTCGGTCCCCGGCAGGAAGCCGGTCCCCGACGTCGTCGCGACCGACGACCGTTCGAGGCTGATGACCACCGCCCCGTCCGCATCCTCCGTCGCGATTCCGCCGCTCCCGAGGTCGACGGTGATCGCCCAGCCTGCACCCTCGACCGCGAGACCGGCACGGCCAGGGATGGCCGCGACGGACACCGGCTCGGGACTCCCGCCGGACGTCGCCGCGACCTCACCGGGCGACAGTGCGGGCAGTCCCCCGTCACGCCGGTCGATCTCGGGGGCCGGATCGCCCTGTGCGACGTTGATGGTCATCGTGACGACCGTCTGGTTCCCGTCCGCGTCGAAGCCGACCATCTCGAGGACCTGGCGGCCGATGGGCAGCGGAGCGGCCGTCGCTCCCCGATCGACATCGAGGTCGAACGCGAACGTGCCATCAGCAAGGACGACGACCCGCGCGAGCTCCATCGGCCGGGTGCCGTCGCCGGGCGCCCACAGCTGCACGGCGGACCCCGGAGCGAGGCCTCCACCCGACAGCGCGACGGTCTGCCCGACCGGGATGACGAGCTCGGGCGATCCCGACGGTCCAGCCGGGTTGACCGCACCACCCCCGGACGGATCGAAGCGCATCCCGAGCTCGAAGGACCCGGCCGAGAAGGTCAACTCGTCCGTCCCTGCCGGCGACACGACGACATCGATCGGCTGACCACCGACCATCGCCTGAGCGGGCGAGTCCGGACCGACCGTGGACGTCGGACCCGTGACCGGCTGTGTCGTCGAGCCAGCATCCTCCTCGACGGGCTGGGTCGGACCCGTGGGTCGCGGCGCGTCGGGAACCCTCGGCACCACCGACGAGCCCCCGGTGACCGTCTCCTCGTCTTCCTCCTCCTCCGGTTCCGCCGGTGGTGGCGGCGGCGGTGGCGGTGGGGTGACGATGGAGAGCGTCCCCGGCGCGTAGCTGATCGTGTAGTCCGCCTCCGACCCGGAGCCGAGCACCGCCAGCGTGGGGGTCACCGAGTAGGTGCCGAGGGCGGTCGGCGGGGTGACGGACGCGGCGTAGGTCGTCGACCCGGTCCCCTCGTAGGTGAAGGTCACCGAGGAGATCTGGTCGGTGCCGGCCATCGTCCCCGTCGTGACCGAGAAGCTCGACGTGACGGTCCCACCGACCGTCACCGACCCCGTCCCCGCGGTGACCGTGATCGGACGCGGACCGACCGTGACCGTCACCGGCGAGGTCGTCGTCGCATCGAGATGGTTGGTCCCACCGGTGACCGTCGCATCGACGACGCAGGTGCCCGACGCGCTCGTCACCGTCACGACGCCTGACGCGGCGTCCACGCTGCACGCGGTCGACGACCCGACCGAGTAGGCGACCGTCCCGTCACCGACCGACGGAGTCGCGATCACCGCGGTCGTGTCCCCGTACTGGACGGTCGCGGTCATCGGACTCGTGAAGGCGACGGTGCGACCGACCCTGCTGATGACCAGCAGGCCCGGGAGATAGGTGATGTTGTAGTCACTCGCAGAACCACCGTCGACGACGAGGTCGGAGGGGAGCACGTGGTACTTCCCGGCATTCACTGGCATGGTCGACGTGGGCCCGTAGACCGTCCCCTCGATCCCCGTGAACGTGTACTTCGTCTGATCATGATCGACATCCTGGCCGCCGACCGGGAGGGCCGTGGTACACGTCCTCCCCTGGGTGCTCCCCTGGCAGGAGAGCGCCGTCGGCGTGAAGCTGCTCCCGAACGGCCCCCCGGGCGCATGGCCTTCGATCGTGATGGCCCTGGGAGTGCGCTCGATCGTGACCTCCGCCGTGGCGTCGAGATAGTCGCTGCCGCCTGAGATCGTCGCCGTCACCACGCAGGACCCCGTTGACGCCGTCATACTGATCAGGCGGGTGGTCGTGTCAATCACGTCACAGTCGGCGTCCGAGACCGTGTACGAAATCGTCCCGTCGCTCGCGCCTGCGGACGGTGTCGCGACGAAGGTCTCCTGCGCGCCGTACTCGAGCGTGACGCTCGCTCCCCTGCCCACGAAGCTGAGCGTCCGTGACGCCTTCTCGAACGTGATCGTTGCCTGAAGAGAGGTCTGCGCGCTGTACTGCGCGTCTGCTGCCTTCGTCGCGGTCACGAAGCAGGTCCCCGCCGAGGTCGCCGTGAGCGTCGAGTCGGTGACGCTGCACCCGCTCGCGGTCCCGCCGTTCACCACCGCGTAGGTCACAGCTCCGTCCCCTGAGCCTCCGGAGGTCCTCTGTTGCTCTCCCAGATTGACGGTGTACGCCGACCCGTTGAACGCGACCGACTCGCTGCTCACCGCGAGCGCGGCCTGGGACAGGGACGTGAACTGGACGGTCGCAGTGTCGGTGATGGGTGCGCCGCCGACCGTCCCGCTGATCGTCGCGGTGCCGAACGCAGAGGACGTCAGGACCGCGGTGTACGTGCCGTTGCTGTTGTCGGTGACCGTACCCAGCGTCCCGACATCGGTCTGCAGCGTGACGGTCTCGCCACCCGAGGTGAGATTGTTGCCCCCCGAGTCCTTCAACTGGACAGTGACGGTCGAGGTCGACGTGCCGTCGGCCGGAACGGAGGCAGGTGATGCCGTGATCACCGACGTCGCGCCGGACGCCGGTCCGACACCGAGCGCGATGGTCCTCGAGGTCACCGACGTCAGGCTTCCTGAAGTGAACTCGATGGTGTACTCCCCGACCGGACCGTTCAGCGTGAGGCCCGAGAACGTCGCCACACCTTCCACCGCGTTCACGACGTTCCCGGACAGCGTCTCTCCGGCCGGCCCCGAGGCGATCGATGCCGTGACGGTGTCGGTCGCCCCCGCGACCTTCGCGTTCTGCGCATCGCGGATCTCGACGACCGGAGCAGTCGAGAACGCCG
>JAGYKW010000002.1 GCA_018401275.1 Nitriliruptoraceae bacterium
GCACGGGCGATCGCGACGCGCTGGCGCTGGCCTCCTGAGAGCCGGACACCCCGTTCGCCGACGATCGTGTCCAGACCGTGCTCGAGCTGATCGATGACCGACTGGAGCTGTGCGCGCTCGACACAGCGCGCGACGCGGTCGGGGTCGATCCTGCCGCCGACCTGCTGGCCGAACGCGATGTTGTTGCGCAGCGTGTCGTCTGTGAGGAACACGTTCTGCGAGACGACGCCGAGCTGGTCCCACCACCACAGCGGCCGTCGACCGAGCGGGATCCCGTCGACGCTGATCGAGCCAGCGGTCGGTTGGATGAGTCCCACGAGCAGGTCGATCAACGTGCTCTTCCCTCCGCCGGTCGGACCGCAGATGCCGATGAACTCGCCGCGTCGGACCTCGAGGTCGATCCCGTCGAGCACCGTCTGGCCACCGTCGCTGTACGCGAACCGCACGTCCTCGAACCGGACGGCGTCCGTGAAACGAGGCGCCCCTGGTCCCGAAGGGACCTCGCGCGAAGGTTCAGCGGCCACCGCGGCGTTCCAGTCGCGGATCAGCTGCCGGTCCGTCATCAGGATCTCGACGACCGCTTGCGCCTTGTTCAGCGTGTTGAGGAACCCGATCATCCGTTGCAGGATCGGCTGGAGCCGCAGGCCGACGTAGGCGAACACGGCAAGGGTCGCGAGGGTGCGCTCGACGCTCCCATCACCCGTCGTCGCGAGCACGAAGACCGCGACGATCGTCAGGATGAGGCTGGTCTCGATCGCTATCGGCGAGAGGTTCATCAGGACCGAAGACTTGTAGTCCGCTTTCGCGATGGTCAGGCGTGCGTGAAGGTGGACGCGTCCGAACGCATCCTCGCGCTGAAGCAGCTTGATGTCACGGATCCCGCCCAGCGCCTGCTGGATCGCGCCGATGCTCTCTGAAGATGCGGCCTCGGTCTGGCGACTGAGGACCATGAGCTTGGGCCGCACGAACCGCTGGATGACGAAGAGGGTCGCTCCGAGCCCCACGGTCGTCAGGAGCATCGCCTGGGGAGCAAGGAGGATCAGCGTCGCGAGCAGTGAGATTGCGAGGAGCAGCTCCGTCGCCATGGAGAGCACCGGTAGGACAACGCCCTGGACAAGTCTGGTCGTCCCCTGGTAGGTGTTGCGGATCAGATCTGCCGAACTGCGCTGCGTGTGGAAGAGGTAGGGGAGTGACAGGTAGCCGTCGAGGAACTCGCCGGCGACGAGCGCCTTCGCATTGTTGACCAGCCGCTGCGTCACATAGTTCTGGGCTAGCACGACTCCGGCACGGAGGACGAAGAAGACGCCGACAGCCAGAGCGAACGCGACCTTGATCTCGCGAGGCGTCCACTCCGGGAAGTAGGAAGCGATGTCGCCGACGACCGGCAGTGTGATGGAGGCGTCCGGCGTGGAGATAAGGGCGACGAGGAGATAGACGAGCGCTGCACCGAACGCCTCGAGCGCGGCATTGAACAACGAGACGGCCCCGAGGAACCACCAGCGCCAGCGGCGGTCCCCACCGATCAGCTCGAAGGCTTGGCGGATGAGCGCCCAGTAGGTCTGCATCGTGCCCTCGGTCCTGGTCCCGGACGGTGCGCGTGCCACCCGTGCTCGCGGGTCTGTGCTGCGTCGACGGCCGCTCGACGACGCGGAAAGGGAGCGTAGTGGCGGCTAGCGTCCGCTCAAGGACCGACGGACGGTGGGATCGACGATGGCGGGGCCGGCCAGCGATGAGCAGCGTCGTGCGATGACGGCACGGCCCGTCCTCGTCGTCGACTATGGCGCGCAGTACGCGCAGCTCATCACTCGGCGCGTCCGCGAGGCAGGGGTCTACGCCGAGCTGGTGTCGCACGACGAACCGCTCGAGCAGCTCCTCGCACGTGATCCCGCAGCCGTCGTGCTCTCGGGCGGGCCCGCGTCGGTCTACGTCGATGGCGCACCGACGCTTGATGCGGCGCTGCTCGAGAGCGGCGTCCCCGTGTTCGGCATCTGCTACGGCTTCCAGCTCATGGCCGACGCGCTCGGTGGGACCGTCGAGCGCACCGGCGCGGCCGAGTACGGCGCGACGCAGCTCGAGACGATCGACGGTGGAGACTCGGACACCGCCCTGTTCTCCGGACTGCCCGGGACGCTGTCGGTGTGGATGTCGCACGGCGACGCGGTCACCGCCGCACCGCCGGGCTTCCAGGTGACCGCCCGCACGACCGTCACTCCCGTCGCCGCGTTCGAGGACCGTGACCGACGGCTCGCAGGCGTGCAGTTCCACCCCGAGGTCCGTCACTGCGAGCGCGGTCAGGACGTGCTCGAGCACTTCCTGTTCGACATCGCCGGCCTCACGCCCGGCTGGGACACCGCCGGCATCGTCGCCGAGCAGATCGCGGCCGTCCGCGACCAGGTCGGTACCGGCCGTGCGATCTGCGGCCTGTCGGGCGGTGTCGACTCCGCCGTCGCCGCGGCGCTCGTCCAGCGCGCGATCGGCGAGCAGCTCACCTGCGTGTTCGTCGACCACGGCCTGCTGCGCGACGGCGAGGTCGAGCAGGTCGAGCAGGACTTCGTCGCCGCGACCGGCGTGCGCCTGGTCACCGTCGACGCGCGCGAACGCTTCCTCACCGCGCTCGCCGGTGTCACCGATCCGGAGGAGAAGCGGCGCATCATCGGCCGCGAGTTCATCCGGGTCTTCGAGGGTGCGGCCGCCGACGTCGCCGCCGAGGCCGGTGCGCTCGGTGAGGAGGTCGCGTTCCTCGTGCAGGGCACGCTCTACCCCGACGTCGTCGAGTCCGGCGGAGGGAGCGGCACCGCGACGATCAAGAGCCACCACAACGTCGGCGGGCTGCCCGACGATCTGATGTTCACGCTCGTCGAGCCGCTGCGCGCGCTGTTCAAGGACGAGGTCCGTGCGGTCGGCCGCGAGCTCGGGCTGCCCGACGCGATCGTCGACCGCCAGCCGTTCCCCGGTCCCGGGCTCGCGATCCGCATCGTCGGCGCGGTCGATGCCGAGCGGCTCGCGCTGCTGCGTGCGGCCGACCGGATCGTGCGCGAGGAGCTGACCGCTGCCGGGCTCGACCGTGAGATCTGGCAGTGCCCGGTCGTGCTGCTCGCGGACGTCCGCAGCGTCGGGGTGCAGGGCGACGGTCGCACCTACGGCCACCCGATCGTGCTGCGTCCGGTCTCGAGCGAGGACGCGATGACGGCCGACTGGTCGCGTCTGCCTCACGACGTGCTCGCGCGCGTCTCCAACCGGATCACCAACGAGGTGCCCGGCGTGAACCGGGTGGTGCTCGACGTCACCTCGAAGCCGCCCGGCACCATCGAGTGGGAGTAGCGGTCCGGCGCTACCTTCGAGCAGGACCGGAGGGGACCCCATGGACCTGTCGTTGATCCTGCTGCTCGTCGTCGTCGCGCTCGTCGTGCTCGTCGTCGCCGCGTACAACCGCCTGGTGCGCTCCCGCGTCCGTGTCGACGAGGGCTGGGCCCAGATCGACACGCAGCTGCAGCGCCGACACGACCTGATCCCCAACCTGGTCGAGTCGGTCAAGGGCTACGCGGCGCACGAGCGTGAGACCTTCGCGGAGGTCACCGCCGCACGGGCGAAGGCGATCAGCGTCCAGGCCCCGGGTGAGCTCGCGGAGGCGGAGAACGGGCTGACGCAGGCGCTGGGCAAGCTGCTCGCGATCACCGAGAACTACCCGGACCTCAAGGCGGACGCGAACTTCCGTCAGCTCCAGGAGGAGCTCGCCCACACCGAGAACATGGTCGCCGGAGCACGCGGGAACTACAACGCGTCGGTCCGCGCCTACGACGAGCTGCGCCAGGTGTTCCCGAGCTCGCTCATCGCGTCCACGTTCGGGTTCACCGGCCGCGAGTACTTCGAGGTCGAGACCGTCGACGTCCGCCGCGCGCCGGACGTGAGCTTCTGAGCGGCCGCGTGAGCGTGAGCGCCGTCTGATGTCGGTGGTCTACGACGACCTCATCCGGCAGAACCGCCGGGCCTCGCGTCTGCTGCTCGCCGGTGCGTTCGTCGTGCTGATGGTCATCGTGTGGGTGGTGCTCGGGCTGCTGCTCGGACCCGACGTGCTGCTCGATCCGGTGTCCGGCCTGTCCGTGACGGCGATCGGCGCGGCGATCGGCCTCGCGCTGACCTACGCATCGTTCCGCTCCGGCCCCTCGCTCGCCCTGCGTGCAGCGAAGGCGCGGCCCGTGGTCCGCGAGGAGGCGCCGGAGCTGCACCGACTGCTCGACGAGGTCTGCGTGTCCGCCGGGCTCACGACGCGGCCGAAGCTCTACCTCGTCGACGATCCGGCGCCGAACGCCTTCGCGACCGGCCTGTCGCTCGAGGACAGCCATGTGGCGGTGACCACGGGTCTGGTCGAGCGGCTCCCGCGCTACGAGCTGCGCGCCGTGCTGGCCCACGAGGTCGCCCACATCGTCAACGATGACATCCGCGCGGTGACCGTCGCGGTCGCGACCGCCGGGCTCGTGGCGCTGCTGGCCGACGTCGTGATCCGCGCGACGATCTACGGAGGCCGACGCCGCTCGGGCGGTCGCAACGACGGTGGCGCGCAGGCCGTGCTGATGATCGTCGGCTTCGTCGCGGTCCTGCTCGCGCCGCTGGCGGCCCAGCTGATCCGCTTCGCCGTGTCGCGGCAGCGCGAGTACCTCGCCGACGCGACCGCCGCGCAGATGCTGCGCGACCCGCAGTCGATGGTCGACGCGCTGCGCCGTCTCGATGAGGATCCGACACCGCTCACGCGCTTCGAGTCCGCGAACGCGCACCTGTGGTTCGAGGAGCCGAACGATCTGAAGGGACGCGGCCAGGCCGCGAGCCTCGCCCGGCGCTTCGCGACCCACCCGACGCTCGAGCAGCGCATCGTCCGTCTCGCGCAGCTCAACGCCGGCACGGTCGACCCGGATCGGCCGCTGCGCCCCCGGTGAGCAGCGCGTGCGGGCCGGACCCGGCAGCGGGCCGAGCGGCTCCCGTGCCGGAGCGCGGACGGACCCGTTAGGCTTCTCCGGCCCGAGCCCGGCCCGAGCACGGGAGGTGCCGGGCGGACGCGGACGAGGGGGGCGCGTGCTCGTCGTCGAGAACCTCGAGGTCGTCTACGAGGACGTCATCCTCGTGCTCAAGGGCGTCTCCATCGAGGTCCCCGAGGGGTCGATCGTCGCGCTGCTCGGCGCGAACGGCGCGGGCAAGACGACGGTCCTGCGGGCCATCACCGGCCTGCTCGACATCCACCGCGGTGCGATCACCAAGGGCACCATCACGCTCGACGGTCAGCCGATCCACGGCCTCGACGCGACGAGCATCGTGCGCGCGGGCGTCGGGCAGGTCATGGAGGGCCGGCGCATCTTCACCGAGTTCTCCGTCGAGGAGAACCTGCGGGTCGGCGGGCATCTCGTGGCGCGCAACCTCGTCGCCGAGCGGCTCGAGGGCATCTTCGAGCTGTTCCCCGTGCTCGCCGAGCGCCGCAAGCAGGTCGCCGGCTACCTGTCCGGCGGCGAGCAGCAGATGCTCGCCATCGGTCGCGCGCTCATGGCCCAGCCGCGACTGCTGATCCTCGATGAGCCGTCGCTCGGACTCGCACCGCTCATCGTGCAGCGCATCCGTGACCTCATCGTCCAGATCAACCAGCAGGGCACGTCGGTGCTGCTCGTGGAGCAGAACGCGAACATGGCGCTCTCGATCGCGGACCACGGCTACATCCTCGAGACCGGCAAGGTCGTCATGGACAAGCCGGCCGCGGTGCTGCGCGAGGACGAGGACGTGCGCGAGTTCTACCTCGGGCTGCGCGAGGAGGGTGCGGGTTCGATGCGCGACGTGAAGCACTACAAGCGCCGCAAGCGGTGGCTGTCATGACGACGCGCATCCTCTCCGAGGCCCTCACCGGCACGGCCGTCGATCTGCCCGCGGGCGTCCCGCTGCTCGAGGTCGATGGGCTCGAGCTGCGCTTCGGCGGCACGCGCGCCATCGACGGCGTCAGCTTCGACGTCCAGCCTGGCGAGCTGTTCGCGATCATCGGCCCCAACGGCGCAGGCAAGACCTCGATCTTCAACTGCATCTCCGGCGTCTACCGCCCGCAGGCCGGGACCATCCGCTTCCTCGGCGACGACCTGATCGGGGAGCGTCCGGACCGGATCGCCAAGCAGGGGGTCGCCCGCACCTTCCAGAACATCGAGCTGTTCGACAACCTCACCGTCGTCGAGAACCTCATGCTCGGACGGCACCAGCACCTCGACTACGGCGTGCTCGAGGGGATGCTCTACCTCGGCCGCGCACGTCGCGCCGAGCTCGCGAACCGGCGCATCGTCGAGGACATCGTCGACTTCCTCGAGATCGCCGCCCACCGCAAGTTCCCCGTCGGCATGCTGCCCTACGGGGTGAAGAAGCGGGTCGAGCTCGGCCGCGCGCTCGCGATGGAGCCGAAGCTGCTGCTGCTCGACGAGCCGGTCGCCGGCATGAACGCCGAGGAGACCGAGGACATGGCCCGCTTCATCCTCGACATCCGGTCGGAGCTCGACACCGCGATGATCCTCGTCGAGCACGACATGGGGCTCGTGATGGACCTCGCCGACCGCGTGATGGTCATGGACTTCGGCCAGCGCATCGCGCTCGGGGGACCCAAGGAGGTCCAGGCGGACCCGGCCGTCATCAAGGCCTACCTGGGAGAGCCGGAGGTGGCACCGTGAGCCAGACGCTGACCGCACCCCGTGAGACGTCGGGCGCCGGCGACGGCGTGCTCACGCTCGCGACCCGAGTGCGCCGCTTCGCCGAGCAGGACCCGTACCGGGTCTGCATGCGTGAGAAGCGCTTCGGGATCTGGCAGGACATCACCTGGGCCGACTACTGGGACAACGTCGAGCTGGTCGGCCACGCGCTGTACGCGCTCGGCATCCGCCCCGGCGACCGTGTCGGCATCCACTCGGAGAACCGTCCGGAGTGGCTGTACGCCGACGTCGGCATCGTCGCGATCCGCGCGATCACGATGGGGCTCTACCCGACCAACCCGGCGCCCGAGGTCGCGTACCTGCTGCAGGACTCGGGCACCCGCATCCTCATCGCCGAGGACCAGGAGCAGGTCGACAAGGCACTGGCCGTGGTCGACGACTGCCCCGCGCTCGAGTGGATCGTCACGCTCGAGCCGCGTGGCGTGCGCGACTACGTCCACCCGAAGCTGATGTCGTTCGAGGACTTCCTCGCCCGCGGTCGCGCCCACCGTGAGACCGACCCGGACCTGCTCGCGCGCATGGCGAACGACGCCGAGGACGACGACGTCGTCACCCTGATCTACACCTCGGGCACGACCGGTCCGCCGAAGGGCGCGATGCTCACCAACCGCAACGTCAGCTTCGGCATCGACGTGCTCGTCTTCTCCGGCGGCCTGTTCGATCCGCCGGCCTCCCAGAGCGACGTGACGCTGTCGTACCTGCCGCTGTGCCACGTGGCCGAGCGTGCCGCGACCGTGTGGACCAACGCGGGTGCCGGCGTGACCGTCCACTTCGCCGAGTCGATCGAGACGGTCCAGGCGAACCTCAAGGAGGTCCAGCCGACGCTGTTCTTCGCGGTGCCACGCATCTGGGAGAAGATCGCGGCCGGCATCCAGATCAAGATGTTCTCGGCGTCGCGCCTGAAGAAGCTCAACTACGCGCTGTGGATGAAGGTCGCCTCGATCATCGGCGAGCGCCTCGTCGCGAACGACGGCAAGCACACGCTGCTGACCCGGGTGCTCTACGCACTGGGCTACCCGTTCCTGTTCCGCGCGCTGCGCGACCGCATCGGGATGCGCAAGGTCCGTGCCGCTGGGTCCGGCGCCGCGCCGATCGCGCCCGAGGTGCTCCAGTTCTTCTTCGGCATCGGCGTCCCGATCTACGAGATCTACGGCATGACGGAGAACGCGGCCGTCGCCACGGTGAACCGCCGTGGTCGTGTGAAGCTCGGCACCGTCGGTGAGCCACAGCCCGGCACCGAGCTGCGCATCGACGAGACGACCGGGGAGATCCTCACGCGCCACCCGGGCGTGTTCGCCGGCTACTGGAACAAGCCGGAGCAGACCGCGGAGACGCTCGACGCCGAGGGCTGGTTGCACACCGGCGACGTCGGCGAGTGGGTCGACGGCACGCACGTCCGCATCGTCGACCGCATCAAGGACATCATCATCACGGCCGGCGGGAAGAACATCTCGCCGTCGGAGATCGAGAACCACCTCAAGACCTCGCCGTTCGTCAAGGAGGCGATGGTCATCGGTGACCGGCGCGCCTACCTCAGCGTGCTGGTCGGCATCGAGCTCGACACGGTCGCCGACTGGGCCCAGCGCCGCCGCCTGCCCTACACGACCTACCGCGACCTCACGGAGAAGCCCGAGGTGCTCACGCTCGTGCAGGGCATCGTCGCGCAGACCAACGAGCGCTTCGCCCGTGTCGAGCAGATGCGCAAGTTCCGCATGATCCCCAAGGAGCTCGACCACGAGGACGGCGAGCTGACCGCCACCCAGAAGGTCAAGCGGAGCTCGCTCAACGACATGTTCGGTCACCTCATCGAGGACATGTACGCCAACCGCACCGAGCACGCGGGCGGCGACCTGGTCGACGTGCACACCAGCCGGGACTTCGTCCCCGTCGCCGACCAGGAGGCCTGAGCGTGGAGATCCTGCTGCCGTCGATCGTCCGGGGCCTGGGCATCGGGAGCACGTACGCGCTGCTCGCCGTCGGCTTCGTCGTCATCTACCGCGCCACCGAGGTCGTCAACTTCGCCCAGCCTGCGCTGATGATCCTCGGCGCGTACTTCACCTCGTGGTTCGTCATCGGCCTCGGCATGCCGTTCCCCGTCGGGGTCATCGCGGCGATGATCGTGATGGCCGGGATCGGTGCGGTCACCGAGCGCGTCGCCATGCGGCCGCTCGTCGGCCAGCCGGTGTTCTCGGCCGCCATGGTCACCGTCGGGGTGTTCATCGTGCTGACCATGGTCGCCAGCCGGCTCATCGGTCCCGACATCCTCACCGTCGGTGACCCGTGGGGCCTTGAGCGTGTCGAGGTCGGCGGCTTCGCGGTCTTCCAGATCGACCTCGCGAAGATCGTCATCTCCCTCGGTGCGATCTCGGCCGTCGGCGTGCTGCTGAAGCGCTCGCGCATCGGCCTCGCGATGCGCGCGACCTCGCTCGACCAGGAGACCGCTCTCGCGCAGGGTGTCAACGTCGGCCGCATGTTCTCGCTCGCGTGGGCGATGTCGGCCGGACTCGCTGCGCTCGCCGGGATGCTCATCGGGACGGGCGCGGGCGGGATCGAGGCGACCACCGCACTCGTCGCGCTCAAGGCGCTGCCCGTGATCATCGTCGGCGGGATCGACTCCATCCAGGGCTCGGTGGTCGCGGGCCTGTTCATCGGTGTCGCGGAGTCGCTGACGCGGACCTACCAGCCGGAGTACGCCCCGTGGCTCGGGGCGAACTTCGACGTCGTCGTCCCGTACCTGATCCTCATCGTCGGGCTGATGGTGCGGCCCTACGGTCTGTTCGGCACGCCGGAGGTCCAGCGCGTATGAGCAGCACCCCGCGCAGTCTCCGCCGCGGTCGGCCCGAGCTGTACTCGGACTACGCCGCGGACCAGGCGATCTGGAACACGGCGGCGAAACGCTGGTCGACCGGTCTCGTGCTCCTCCTCGCCCTCTCTCTGCCGTTCATGCTGAACCGCGACCTCATGGGGCTCATGGCGCTCGTCGTCGTCTACGCGATCAGCGGCATCGGGCTCAACCTCGTCTCGGGCTACGCGGGGCAGATCTCGCTCGGCCACGCCGTCTTCATGGGCCTGGGTGCCTACACCGCGGCGCTGCTCGGTGGGAGTCCCTCGAGCACGGTGCGCGGCCTCGAGCTCGACCTGCTCATCTGGCTGCCCATGGCGGGCATCGTCCCGGCGCTCATCGGATGGCTCTTCGCCCCGCTCGCCGCACGGGTCCGTGGGCTCTACCTGGCGATCCTCACGCTCGGCCTGCTGTTCGTCGGCGAGCACGTCTTCAAGGAGGCGACCTGGCTGACCGGCGGCTCCGGGGTCGGCCGAGCCCCCGCAGCTCCCAGCATCCTGGGTTTCGACCTCTACGCCCGGCGGACCGTGCTCGGGACCGAGCTGTCCGCCATCGGCGTGTTCTACCTGTTCGCCCTGCTGCTGCTCGTCGTCATGGCCGTGCTCGCCCGCAACGTCGCGCGCACGCGTCAGGGTCGGGCCTTCTCCGCGGTGCGTGATCGCGACATCGCTGCCGAGGTCATGGGCGTCCCGCTGCTGCGCACCAAGCGGCTCGCGTTCACGCTGTCGTCGTTCTACGCCGGCATCGGCGGGGCGCTGATGACCATCGTGATCGGCTTCACGACGCCGGAGAAGTGGAGCCTGCTGCTCTCGATCGACTTCCTCGCGGTCGTGCTCATCGGCGGCGCGGCGACCATCACGGGGCCGATCATCGGGGCGGCGTTCGTGGTCCTCATGCCGCGCTTCATCGAGACGTTCGCCGGGTCGCTTCCCGAGTGGTTCGTGTCCACGACGGTCGGGGGCGGGGGGCTCCTCAACGTGTTCCAGCTGCAGGGCCTGCTGTTCGGCGTGATGATCGTCATCTTCCTCGTCGCGGAGCCACGAGGCCTGTTCGGGGTCTGGATCCGCATCAGGAACTACTTCAAGGCCTGGCCCTTCTCGTACTGATGCCTCCTGAGGCCGCGCTCAGCACCCTGTCCGGCAGGGTCCCCGTCAGGTTCCCGTGTCCCTCGCGGACCGACCAACTACCATGGTCGTGCAAGGACGTGGCCGTCCGGCGCACCGCCGCGCGGTCGGGAGATCAGATCCGGAGGATCATCTTGAAGCAGCACACCACCCGTTGGCGTCGCACCGCAGCCGTGCTCGGTGCCGTCGCCCTCCTCGCCGCCGCGTGCGGCTCCGACGACAGCAGCACCCCCGCCCCAGCGCCTGCGCCTGCGCCGGCCCCCGCGCCGGTGGACGACACGCCGATCTTCGACGTGGGCGTGACGGAGGAGGCCTGCGAGCAGCCTGCCGCGGGCGTATCCAACGCCGGGAACGGCTGCATCTACCTCGGCATCCTCTCGGACCTCACCGAGGGCCCGTTCGCACCGCTGGGCGTGCTCATCCAGCGTGGCCAGCAGGACTTCTGGGGCCGCGTGAACGCTGATGGTGGCATCGGCGGCTTCGACATCGACATCGACACCTACACGCGTGACACGAAGTACAACACGGCGGACCACGCGCAGGCGTACCGTCAGATCGAGCCGAACATCCTGATCCTCGCCCAGTCGCTCGGTACGCCGACGACCGCGGCGATCCTCGCGGACATGGACGCGGATGATGTGCTCGCTGCGCCGGCCGGCTGGTGGTCCGGGTTCAACTTCGAGGACAGCACGAACGGCCTGATCCTCGCGTCGGGGTACTCGTACTGCCTCGAGTCGATGATCGGCCTCGACTGGTTCGACGAGAACGGCCCGCGTCCGATCGGCTCGATCGCTGCGGTCGGCTACCCGGGTGACTTCGGCGGCGACGTCGCCGAGGGTGCCCGCCTGTGGGCCGAGACGAACGACGTGCCGTTCACCGGGTTCATCCCGACCGGTCCGAACGCGGTCGTCGGGACCCAGGACGCCGCGGTCGGGGCGATCATCGCCTCGGGTGCGGACATCGTGGTGCTGGGCCTCGGCCCGGCGGAGACCGCAGAGATCGTCGGCAAGGTCGCAGCGAGCGGCCAGCCGCTCGGCTCGATCCTGTTCCTCGGTGCGGGTCCGACCTGGAACCCGGCGCTGCTGCAGACCGCTGCCGCGCCGGCCCTGATCGGCCTCTACACGAACGTCTCGCCGTGGGAGGACTTCACCGGCCCGGCGGCCGGTCACGCGGCGATGCGTGACGCATTCGGTGACAACGCCCCGATCAACCAGGGCTACGCGGCCGGCTGGGTCTGGCAGTACCCGATCAAGGCCCTGCTCGAGGCTGGTGCCGCGAGCGGTGACCTGACCCGCGCGAGTCTGCGTGGGCTCGTGGACGGCCTCGCGGTCGACTACGAGGGTGTCCTGCCCGCCACGCAGATGGGTGGCGACCCGAACGTCAACGTGAACCGCACCGCGGTCATCGGCAGCGTCAGTGCGGAGAGCCCCAACGGTCTCCAGACGATCGTCGACGGCTACCGCGGCACGACGGCCGACGCGTTCGCGTACTCGGCAGCCTGCTCGGGCTGATCCAGCACAGCAGCACCACGGTGGGGGCGGCCTTCGGGTCGCCCCCACCGGCGTGAGGACGGCCTCGTGGGCCGGACGCGCTCGTCTACCTTCGCTCACGAACCGCTCCGGCGGGCCGAGCGGCGAGGAGCGACCACGTGCAGCAGACGATGGGGGAGTCGCCGCTGCTCGCCGGGCTCAACGAGGCCCAGCGACGCGCCGTCGAGACCGTCGACGGCCCGGTGCTCGTCGTCGCCGGGGCGGGCTCGGGCAAGACCCGCGTCCTGACCCACCGCCTCGCGCACCTCATCGGTCACTACGGGGTCCCGGCCGACCGGCTGATGGCGATCACGTTCACCAACAAGGCCGCCGGGGAGATGGCCGACCGGGTCCGCGTGCTCGTCGGCGCCCGGCATGCGGAACGCACCTGGGTCACGACGTTCCACAAGACCGGGGTGCGCATCCTGCGGCGCGAGGCCGCCGCGCTCGACCTCAAGCCCGGCTTCACCATCTACGACGGGCAGGACGCGCTCCGGCTGGTCGCGAAGCTCGCGAAGGACGCGGGACTCGATGACAAGCGGCTGCCGCCCCGCGCCATCGCGAACGCCATCAGCCGCGCGAAGGACGAGCTCGTCACTGCAGCGATGTTCCGCGAGCGCGCGTCCGGCTGGCCCGACTCCGCCATCGCCGACGTCTACACCGCCTACGAGCTGGCCCTGCGGCGCGCCCATGCGCTCGACTTCGACGACCTGATCGTGCGCACCGTGGACCTGTTCCGCAAGCATCCCGACGTGCTCGAGCGCTACCGCCAGCGCTTCACCCACGTCATGATCGACGAGTACCAGGACACCAACCGCGCGCAGTACCACCTCGTCGAGCTGCTCGCGTCGGGGCACCGCAACCTGATGGTCGTGGGGGACCCCGATCAGGGCGTCTACTCGTTCCGTGGCGCGACCATCCGCAACATCCTCGACTTCGAGCAGGACTACCCCGACGCCACGGTGATCCCGCTCACGCGCAACTACCGCTCGACGCGCACGATCCTCGCCGCCGCGAACGCGGTCATCGCGAACAACCGCGGGCGCACGCCGAAGGACCTGTGGACCGAGGCGGAGGACGGTCCGCAGCTGACCCGCTACCACGCGACCGACGAGCAGGACGAGGCGCTCGCCGTCGTGCGCGAGGTCGAGGACCACGTCCGGCGCGGGGGGTCGCTCGACGACGTCGCGATCTTCTACCGCACCAACGCGCAGTCGCGCGTGCTCGAGGACGCGCTGATGCGCCTGTCGGTGCCCTACCGCGTGGTCGGGGGCGTGCGCTTCTACGAGCGGCGCGAGGTGAAGGACGTGCTCGGCTACCTGCAGCTGATCGCGAACCCCGACGACGACGTCGCGCTGCGGCGCGTCATCAACACGCCGCGCCGTGGCATCGGTGACCGCAGCGTCGCGGCCCTCGAGGCGCACGCGCTGGCGGCCGGCACGAGCCTGATGGAGGCAGCGCGAGACGCCGACGCCGTGGCCGACCTCGGTGTGAGGGCGGTCGGTGCGGTGCGCTCGTTCGTCGCGCTGCTCGATGCGCTGCGCACCGAGCTCGAGCACGGCATGGGCATCGCGGAGCTCGTCGAGCAGGTGTGGGAGCGCACCGGGTACCTGCGCGAGCTCCAGGCCGAGGGCACCATCGAGGCGCTGGGCCGCGAGGAGAACGTCCGGGAGCTGCGCTCCGTCGCCCAGGGCATCGTCGAGGATGCGACGGAGACGACCGACGGCGGGCAGGAGGCGCTGCGCGTGCTGCTCGATGCCGTCACGCTCGTCAACGACCAGGACCAGATCACCGACGGCGAGGGCGCGGTCACGCTCATGACCCTGCACACCGCGAAGGGGCTCGAGTTCCCGCTCGTCATCCTGACCGGCATGGAGGACGGCGTGTTCCCGCACGTGCGCTCACTCAGCGACACCACCGAGCTGGAGGAGGAGCGGCGCCTCTGCTACGTCGGGATGACGCGGGCCGAGCAGCGGCTCGTGCTCACGCATGCGGATCGGCGCACGCTGTGGGGCGGGGTCGCCTACAACCCGCCGTCGCGCTTCCTCGAGGAGGTCCCCGAGGAGCTGGTCGTGCGACGCGGGTCCGTCACCGCGCCGACCACGACCCGTTCCAGCACCGCGCGGGCATCGGGGGGCGATGACCGTCGCGCAGGACGGCGCGGGTCCGCGGGCATCGACGTCGTCGACCTCGACGAGGGGTTCCGCCCGGGCGATACGGTCCTGCATCCGCGCTTCGGTCGCGGGCGCGTGCTGGAGGTCGCACCGGCCGGGGACGACCATGAGGTCAGCGTCGACTTCGAGGAGATCGGGATGAAGCATCTCATGCTCGCCTACGCCGCGCTCGTGAAGGTCGACCGATGAGCGCGGTCGGCGGCGCCGACGCTCGTCATGCGGTCAGCGAGACGCGTGTGATCGCAGCGTCGCGCCAGGTGCTGTTCGACCTCGTCGCGGATCCGGCGATGCACCCACGGATCGACGGGTCCGGCACGGTGCGAGCGCAGGCTGCGGACGGTCCATCGCGGCTCGGGCCGGGCGTGCGCTTCGGGATGTCGATGCGCATGGGACTGCCGTACCGGATCTCGAACCGCGTGGTCGAGTTCGAGGAGGGCAGCCGGGTCGCATGGATGCACATGAGCCGGGCCGTGTGGCGCTGGGAGTTCCGCGACGTCGAGGGTGGGACCGAGGTGCGCGAGTCGTTCGACTGGTCCGCGGCCCGGTCGCGGACGATGATGCGCCGCTTCGTGCCCGGCAACATCGCGTCGATGCGTCGCAGCCTGGAGCGTCTCGAGGCGATCGCACTCGAGCGTGCTGCGGACTGACGGGGCTGGCGGCGTTCAGCAGCCGGGTTCGGACAGCTCGGCGAGCGGCTCGGGCGGCGCACCGGTCACCGTCGCGTCGACGTAGGCGATGCCCGCGACCGTCAGCGTCGGGACGGGTGCGAGCGACGGCTGACCGCCCGTGCCGCGACCGGTCAGGGCCCACACGCGGCCGTCGGGATGCTCGAGACGGTTCGAGGGCGCGCAGTAGGTGACGTCCTCGGGGGCGCGGAAGGCGCGCACGCGGCCTCCGACGTTCACGACGAGCAGGCCTGATGGACCATCGACCGAGCTCGCGGGGAGCGTCTCGACGGCTCCGAGCGGTGTCCATGGCGGCCCAGGTGGGGCGGCCCCGCGTCCGAGCAGCAGCACGCCGGCGACGAGCACCACGAGGCCGGCGACGAGCGAGGCGATGACCCACTGCAGTCCGAGCGGGGCGCGCAGCACGATCTTGCGGGCGCGGCGCGCAGCGCGGTCCGGGAGGTGACCGCTCGGACCGAAGCTCGGTGACGGGTCTGCAGCGGGGTTCGAGGTCACGCGCGGGACGCTACCGGCCCGGGTCGACCCCGTGGGTCGGCGTGTGCGCTGGTGGGTGATCCGAGCGGCTCCGGGGTCGGAGTAGGCTTCTGCCTGGTCGGCAGGGCGGTCCGCGGTGACGCTCGAGAACTTCGACCGCTGTTCCGTCGATCCCGTGGGTCGGTCCTGAAGTACCCGGCTTCCAGCCCGGAGGTGGTCGTGGCCATCCGAGTGGTCGTCGCGAAGGTCGGCCTCGACGGGCATGACCGAGGTGCGAAGGTCGTCGCCCGAGCCCTGCGCGATGCCGGCATGGAGGTCATCTACACCGGCCTGCATCAGACGCCCGAGCAGGTCGTCGCCGCGGTCGTCGAGGAGGACGCGCAGGCCGTCGGGTTGTCCGTGCACTCCGGGGCGCACCTCACGCTCTTCCCGCGCGTGGCCGAGCTGCTGCGGGAGGCCGGTGCTGAGGACGTGCTCGTCTTCGGCGGCGGCATCATCCCCCCCGAGGACGTCGAGACGCTGCGCTCCCAGGGTGTCGCGGCGGTGTTCACCCCCGGCGCTCCGATGGTCGGGATCGTCGACTGGGTGCGCGCTCACGTTCCCGAGCGCACCTGAGCGTCTGGCCGTCCCTGCCCCTGCATCGTCGTCCTCCTCACCACTGTCTCCCGCACCACCCAACCCCAGAAGCAGCCTGAAGGAGTCCCGATGGATCTGGTCGAGTTCCAGGGCAAGCAGCTCTTCGCCCGCAACGGCGTGCCCGTCCCGCCGCCGGGCGACATCGCCCGCACCGTCGAGGAGGCCGTGACCTCCGCCGAGCGGATCCTGGGGGGCGGTACCTCCGCCGTCGTCGTCAAGGCCCAGGTGAAGGTCGGTGGTCGCGGGAAGGCCGGCGGCGTCCGGCTCGCCCGCAGCGTCGAGGAGGCCCGTGAGGCCGCCGAGGCGATCCTCGGCCTCGACATCAAGGGTCACGAGGTCCGCGTCCTGTACATGGAACCGGCCTCCGACATCGTCGAGGAGTACTACCTGTCCGTGATGCACGACCGGGTCAACAAGGGTGACCTGATCATCTGCTCGCGTCAGGGCGGCGTCGACATCGAGGAGGTCAACCGCACCGATCCGGATGCCGTCGTCAAGCGTCAGGTCGTGCCCTCGGAGCGCGTCGACGGACTGTCGCGCACGGTCGCGCTCGAGATCGTCACGCAGGCCGACCTGCCCGTCGAGGTCCGCGAGTCCGCGGCGGACCTGCTCGTCGCGCTGTTCGGGGCCTACCTCGCCGAGGACGCCACGCTGGCCGAGATCAACCCGCTGATCCGCACGCCGGACGACCGTGTCGTCGCGCTCGACGCGAAGGTGTCACTCGACGAGAACGCAGCGTTCCGTCACGGCGAGCTCGCCGAGTGGCGTATCGACGGCATCGATGGGGATGATCCGCTCGAGACCCGCGCACGTGAGCAGGGGATGCAGTACGTGAAGCTCGACGGTGACGTCGGCGTGCTCGGCAACGGTGCCGGACTCGTGATGGCCACGCTCGATGTCGTCGCGCAGAACGGTGGCCGGGCCGCGAACTTCCTGGACGTCGGTGGTGGTGCGTCAGCTGAGTCGATGGCCGCCTCGCTGAAGCTGGTGCTGTCCGATCCGGCGGTCAAGAGCGTGTTCATCAACATCTTCGGCGGCATCACCCGCGGCGAGGACGTGGCGCGCGGCGTGCTCGGAGCGCTCGAGCAGCTCGGCGAGTTCCCGCAGCAGCTGATCGTCCGGCTCGACGGGACGAACGCCGAGGAGGGGCGCCGCATCCTCGAGGAGGCCGCGCACCCGAGCATCATCCCCGCACCGACCATGCAGGAGGCGGCAGCGCTGGCCGTCGCATCCGCCAGGAGCGCAGCATGAGCATCTTCATCGACGAGAACACCCGCGTCGTCGTCCAAGGGATCGGTGCGCAGGGCACCTTCCATGCGGCGCGCAACAAGGCCTACGGCACACAGGTCGTCGCCGGCGTGCACCCCAAGCGCGGTGGTGGTCGCTGGGACGAGCTCGACGCGCCGATCTTCTCGAGTGTCGCCGAGGCCGTCGCGAAGACCGGTGCGAACACGTCCATGGTGATGGTCCCCGCCCCGTTCACGAAGGACGCGATCCTCGAGGCCCACGCTGCGGGCGTCGCGACCATCGTCGCGATCACCGAGGGCGTGCCCGTCCACGACATGACCGTCGTGTACGACACGGTCGTGCGCGATGGTGGTGCACGGCTCATCGGTCCGAACTGCCCGGGACTGATCAGCCCGGGCAAGGCCAACGTCGGCATCATCCCCGCGGACATCACGATGCCGGGTCGCGTCGGGCTCGTCAGCCGTTCGGGCACGCTGACCTACCAGATCATGCACGAGCTGGCGCAGGCCGGCATCGGCATCTCGACGTGCGTCGGGATCGGCGGCGACCCCGTCATCGGCACCCAGTTCCTCGACGTCATCCAGGCGTTCGCTGCCGACCCTGACACCGACGCGATCGCGTTCGTCGGGGAGATCGGCGGCGGCGAGGAGCAGCGTGCGGGCGAGTGGATCCGCGACAACATCCCCGACACGCCGGTCGTCGGCTACATCGCCGGCTTCGAGGCACCTGCCGGGAAGCAGATGGGTCACGCCGGTGCGATCGTGAAGGAGGACGGGCCCGGTGGCGAGTCCGCCGCGGAGAAGCAGGCGATCCTCGCTGGCTTCGGCATCCCGGTCGCGAACAACCCGTCGGCCGCCGCCGCCCTGATGATCGAACGGCTCGCGCGCGGCTGAGCGCCACGGGCGACCCTGCACCAGGTCCTGGAACGCGAGCGACCCCGGCCGATGGCCGGGGTCGCTGCTTGCCGGGACGCGCGGGGCACGGCGTCGACCGGCGGGGAGCGGACGCGCATGGCGTCCTGCTCCGTCCGGCGCACGCCCGATGGGGGTCGAGCGTCGCCGGCGAGACCGGGGCGGTGGGCAGGGGCGGCCCACCGAGGGCGAAGTCAACGACGCGACCGGACGGCTGTCGACGGCCGTGCGTCCTGCGCACGGTTGGTGCCGGGCGAGGATCGCCGGGATGTGGCTGATCGAGGCACGTGAAGGGGACGATCGCGATGGTTGGCGCTCCCGACCGGCTCGGGTCTCCTGATGCGGGCGCAGGATGCACATCACCAAACCCCGCGCAGATGCAGGCGGAGGACCTGGGGCGAGGGCGCCCGTCGGAGCGGCGTCGGGGACCCGGAACGCGTAACGGCACCGAAACGATCGTGTCACCCCGGTGAGACCTCCACGGGGCATGATCCCCCTACCGCTCCGGCGGCGGGACACTCGTCCTGCCGGACCCGGGCGATCCGGACCGAGGAGGACCAGGTGAAGCTCGTCACAGCCATCATCAAGCCCCACAAGCTCGACGAGGTCAAGGAAGCGCTGCAGGGCGCCGGCGTCGCGGGGCTGACCGTGTCAGAGGTCCGCGGGTACGGGCGTCAGCTCGGTCACACCGAGATCTACCGCGGCGCGGAGTACACGGTGGAGTTCGTGCCGAAGGTCAAGCTCGAGATCCTCGCCTCCGACAGCACCGTCGACGCGGTCATCGACGCGGTCGTCGGTGTCGCACGCTCCGGTGAGGTCGGTGACGGCAAGGTGTTCGTCACCGAGGTCGCTCGTGTCGTGCGCATCCGCACCGGCGAGACCGACGACGAGGCGATCTGAGCCGTCCACCCTGGGATCGTCCGCCCCGGCGCCGTCCGGCGCAGCGGGAGGACGGGACATGGGGGTGAACGACGACGCGCCCGGCGCGACCCGACGGCTGCGAGCCAACGCCTCCCGGCTCGCACTCGAAGGGCCCCGTCCGGGCGCGTCGTGGTGCGAGGCGTGGACGGCGGAGGTCGACGCGACCCTGCAGGGACTGCACGCCTCGCTCGATGAGGTGACGCGGCGCGGGGTCGCGCTCGTCGCCGTCGGGGGCTACGGCCGCCGTGAGCTGTGTCCGTCGTCGGATGTCGACCTGCTCGTGCTGCACGCCGGGCTCGAGCGCGACGCGCTCGAGCAGCTCGTGCGGACCGTCATCTACCCGCTGTGGGACGTCGGGCTCACCGTCGGCTACGCGGTCCGCACCCGGCGCGAGGCGATCGCGGCGACCGACGAGCTCGACGCGGCGACCGCGCTGCTCGACGCTCGACTGCTCGCTGGCGACGCGGGTCTCGCGTCGCAGGTGCGCAGCGAGGTCCTGCGCCGCATCGTGCGGCGACCGCAGCGCCTCCTCGAGCAGTTGCTCCAGGCGGACGACGAGCGACACGCGCGGACCCGGACGCCCACGGAGACCCTCGAGCCGGACCTCAAGCTCGGCGCCGGCGGCCTGCGCGACATCCAGTCGCTGCGCTGGGCCGCCGCCGCGCTCGTCGGGAGGCCGGGCCTCGAGCCGCTCGTGTCGGCCGGCTTCCTCGGCGCACCGGACCTCCCGCGGCTGCGACGTGCCGAGCAGGGGCTGCTCGCTGCTCGGGTCGCGCTGCACCTGGTGCGCGCCGAGCGTGACGGCAGAGCGGAGGCACCGGCCCGCCAGCCCACCAAGGACGAGACCGTCCGCTTCGAGCTGCACGAGGATGTCGCGCGGCGACTGGGCCATGTCGATGCTGGAGAGAACGACCTGGCGCCGCACCAGCTCCTGCGAGGCTTGGCCCTGGATGCGCGCACGATCGATCATGCGCACCGTCGGGCCTGGGCGCTGATCCGTGCCGACCTGACGCGTGGCCGGCGTCGCCGTGCACGGCCGTCGGAGCAGCAGGTGGGCGCGTTCGAGCTCGTCGACGGGGTGCTGCGGGTGCCTGACGGCCACGACCTCTCGGCGCCCGATCTCCCCGTCCGGCTGCTCGAGGCGCTCGCGGACACCGGTGCGATCCTCGAGCGCCGCAGTGCCGGACGGGTGCGGGCAGCGGCGGCCACCGCCGTCGAGGACGACGCCTGGCGGTTCGGTCCGGCCGAGGGTCGCGCACTGCTGCGGGTCCTGTGGACAGGTCCGCTGGCGCTCCCCGCCATCGCCGAGCTCGACGACACGGGTGTGCTGACGGCCCTGATGCCCGAGTGGGAGCCGACGCGAGGCCGCACGCAGCGCAACCCGTACCACCGCTTCACGCTGGACCGCCACGGCTGGAACGCCGCGGCGGAGCTGGCGGAGCTCGTGCGTCGTGAGGCGTGGGCGGCCGAGACGCTCGAGCGCGTCACCGATCGGGCTGCCCTGATGCTCGCTGCGGTCCTGCACGACGTCGGGAAGGCGAGCGGGGAACCTCACGCGGAGACCGGGATCGTGCCCGCACGGCGCCTCGCAGCGCGCCTCGGAGCCTCCGAGGAGACCGTCGAGGAGGTCGGCCGGCTCGTGCGGCTGCACCTGCTGCTCCCCGACACGGCGCGACGCCGTGACCTGGCGGATGCGGCCCTGGCCGTCGAGGTCGCCGAGCAGGTCGGTGGCCCCTCTACGCTGGCGTCGCTCCACCTGCTCGCGGCCGCTGATGGCCGTGCCACCGGTCCGACGGCCTGGAACGACTGGGTCGCCTCGCTCGTCTCCACCCTGGTCCGGAAGGTCGCCACCGTGCTCGACGAACGCTCGCCCGACAGCCTGGCCGATGGTGCGGCAGCGACCGCGCGTGCTGCGCAGGAGCTCGCGGAGGAGCTCGGTGCGACCGGCGACGCCGTTCGTGAGCATCTCGCCCGGATGAGCTCTCGCTATGCGGCCGCCGTCACGCCGCGCGCCGTCGTGCGGCACACGCTGATGGCGGCGACGCTGCCCGAGGTCGGTGAGCTGCGGACCCGTGTCACTCCTGGCGAGCAGGAGCCGGACGGCGTCGACGGCGTGGACGAGCTCGACGTGGTCGCGCTCGACGCACCGGGCTGGTTCGCGAAGGTCGCCGGCGTCCTCGCGCTGCACGGCGGTTCGATCCTCGCCGCCGACGCGTTCGCACGCACCGACGGCATCGCCGTCGACACGTTCCGCGTGCAGCGACCGGCCGGCGTGACGGGCTCGTGGTGGGCGCGCGTCGAGGGCGACCTCGTCGACGCCGCGGTCGGACGGCTCGCTGTCCGAGCCCGTGTGGCGCGCAAGTCCCGCGACGAGGCGCCGCGGCCGGGTCGGGTACCCGACGTCCCGACGGCCGTCACCTACTCCGAGGACCCCTCGGGCCGCTCGACCGTCGTCGAGGTCCGCACCGGCGACCGGCTGGGTGTGCTCTACGCCATCACGAGCGCCATCGCCGAGCTCGAGCTCGACATCGTCGTCGCACGCGTGCAGACGATCGGGCATGAGGTGACCGACGTCTTCTACCTCAGGGACCGACGCGATGGACCGCTCGACGGCGACCAGCGCAGCGAGCTCGAGCTGGCAGTCGTCACGGCGCTGTCGGACCTGACGCGCTGACCTCTGCGCTGACCTCTGCGCTGACTTCCGGCGCGGCCACGGACCGGGCCTAGACTCGCGCCGAACGCCGTTCCTGGCGGACCCGCTCCCCGGAGGCCTCATGCCGTCGCAATCGTCCTCGTTCCCCACGCCACCGTCCGTCCGGCCTGCTGATGGGCGCCTCGGCGTCCTGTGCGTCGGTCTCGGCGCGGTCTCGACGACGCTGATCGCCGGCGTCGAGCTGATCCGCCGGGGGATGGCCGAGCCGGTGGGGTCGCTCACCCAGCTCGGGACGGTGCGGCTGGGGCGTCGCGACGAGGGCCGCACGCCGCTCATCAAGGACCTCGTCCCGCTCGCGGACCTCGACGACGTCGTCTTCGGTGCCTGGGACGTCTACCCCGACGACGCGTACGTCTCGGCGGTCAACGCCGGCGTGCTCGACGTGCAGCGCCACCTCGAGCCGATCGCCGACGCGCTGCGCGCGATCCGGCCGATGCGCGCGGCGTTCGATCCGACGTACGTGACACGGCTCGAGGGCACCCACACGAAGGGGCCGATCGGGCGGCGCGCGATGCTCGACGCGCTGCGTGACGACATCCGAGCGTTCCGTGAGGAGCACGGCTGCGACCGGCTCGTGATGATCTGGTGCGGATCGACCGAGATCTTCATCGACCTCGGACCGGCGCACTCGGACCTCGACGCCTTCGAGGCGGCGATCGACGCCGATGATGCGGCCATCTCGCCGTCGATGCTGTACGCGTACGCCGCACTGCTCGAGGGCGTGCCGTTCGCGAACGGCGCACCGAACCTGACCGTCGATGCGCCGGCGCTGCGCGAGCTCGCGAGCCGGACCGGTGTGCCCATCTGCGGCAAGGACTTCAAGACCGGACAGACGATGGTCAAGACCGTCCTCGCGCCGATGTTCAAGACCCGCATGCTCGGTATGGAGGGCTGGTACTCGACGAACATCCTCGGCAACCGCGACGGTGAGGTCCTCGACGACCCGGACAGCTTCAAGTCGAAGGAGCACTCGAAGCTCGGCGTGCTCGACACCATCCTCCAGCCCGACCTGTATCCGAGCCTGTACGGGGACCTCCATCACGTCGTGCGCATCAACTACTACCCGCCGCGCGGCGACAACAAGGAGGGCTGGGACAACATCGACTTCTTCGGGTGGCTCGGCTACCCGATGCAGCTCAAGGTCAACTTCCTGTGCCGCGACTCGATCCTCGCCGCACCGCTCGCGCTCGACCTCGTGCTGCTGCTCGACCTCGCGCAGCGCGCCGGCATGGGCGGCATCCAGGAGTGGCTGAGCTTCTACTTCAAGTCACCGCAGGCAGCGCCGGGCCTGTACCCGGAGCATGACCTCTTCATCCAGCACACGAAGCTGAAGAACACGCTGCGCTGGCTGGCCGGCGAGGACCAGATCACCCACCTCGGCGTCGAGTACTACGCGGACGACTACCTGCCGGAGGGTTGACCGGCGGGCTGCGCGCGCTCCTGCGCGCGCGGCTGACGCTCCTCGATGCGCAGCCAGAGCCGCACGAGGCTCCAGGCCGTGCGTTGCGTCGCGACGGTGAGTCCTACCGCCACCAGGCCCGCGGCCGGGATGACGAGTGCGCGTCGCCGGACGATGCGACGGGCGACCAGCACGGGCACGCCGACGATCATGCCCACGGTCGTGAGGGCATGGACCGTCGCGAGCGCGACGCCGCGCGCGTCATCGAGATCAGGCATCCGGGCTGCGTCCGCGTTCTCGTCCGCGCTCCCCGATGAACAGGTCCCGGCCGCGGCTGTTGTCATAGACCGGCACCTTCGCGAGCAGGGCGAAGAAGAACAGGTCGAACAGTGCGGTCAGTCCGAGCAGCAGCAGCGCGCTCAAGCGGTCGATGCGGAACACGAGCAGAGCGACCCAGCCGTGGGCGAGGCTCGCGAGCGCGATGATGCCGACCGCGACGGGGACGGGCAGTCCGATCCGGACGAGCCGATGGCTCGTGTGGTCGCGTCCGCCCTGGAACGGGCTGATGCCGTGGCGGATCCGCGCGACGCTGACCAGCGCCGTGTCCAGCACCGGCACGGTCAGGATCAGCACGGGGACCGCGGCCGTGACCAGCATCCCGCGGTCGAGGGACAGGAGCATGCCGAGCGCGGCGAGCATCACGCCGAGGAACAGTGAGCCGGCGTCGCCCATGTAGATGCGGGCCGGTGGGCGGTTGTCGCGCAGGAAGCCGGCTGCCGCACCCGCGACGGCGAACGCCAGGGCCGCGACGAGGAACTGGCCGTTGATGAGCGCGATCGCACCGAACCACAGGCTCGCGATGGTCGCGGTCGACGCGGACAGCCCGTCCATGTTGTCGAGCAGGTTCATCGCGTTCGTGATGCCCACGGTCCACACGACCGTGAGTGGGAGGTCGATGAGCGGCTCGCCGGTGAGGTCGACACGGACGTCGAGCCCCCACAGTCCGATCCCGGCGAGGAGCTGGACCCCGAAGCGCAGAACAACCGGGAGCCCTCGCAGGTCGTCGAGCAGGCCCATCGCCGCCATGCCCAGCGCGATGGCCAGGATCCCGAGCAGCTGGCTGAGCGTCGCCGACGCCTCGCCACGGACGACTGCTGCGAGCGCGATCGACAGGGTGACCGCGAGCACGATCGCGACGCCACCGAGGTACGGCGTCGGCGTCACATGGGACTTGTGTTCACCAGGACGGTCGAGCACCCCGAGCCGTAGGGCCGAGCGGATGGCGAGTGGGGTGAGGACGAGCGACACGAGTCCCGCGACGACGAAGGCCGCGCCGGACTGGAGAAGGATCGTGCTCGTCACCTTCTCGCCTTCTGCTGGAGGCCTGACTGCGGGGGGCCTGCCTGCGGGATGTCAGGGCGCAGGCTCTCGATGCCGGCCAACATTATCGTGACCGCCGCGCGTGCCGCGGGTGCCGCGGGCGCTGCGGTCCGCGGCGGTAGACGGCGCTCAGGCGTTCATCGACCGCCGCGGTGCTGAAGGACTCGAGCGCACGGGTGCGTGCGGCGACGCCGAAGGCTTCTCTGCGCGCCGGGTCATCGAGGAGTGCGAGGATGGCGTCAGCGACGGCTGTCGCGTCGCACGGGACCACGAGACCGGTGGTGCCGTCGATCACGACCTCGCCAGCGCTCCCCACATCGGTCGTGATGCAGGCGCGTCCGGCCATGGCCGCCTCGATGAGGGTCACGGGCATGCCCTCGTTGTCGGAGGTGACGACGACGAGATCGGCTGCCGCATGGATGAGGTCGACGTCGCCGCGCCACCCGAGGAACCGCACGTCGGCCCGACGAGGTCTCGACTCGAGTTCGCTGCGTTCCTCCCGTCGCCGACGACGAGGAAGATGGTGTCCGTCCTGCGACCCGCGACCGCCTCCGCGGCTGCGAGGAACCGGTCCGGACGCTTCACGCCGCTCAGTCGCCCGACGAAGGCCACGACGGCGGACTCGTCGCCGGGAGGTCGAGCTCGCCCCGTGCGTGCGCCCGATCTCCGATGCCATCGTCGGGGACCCCGGGAGGGATCACGGTGTACCGCTCGGGGCGACCGATGCCGGCCTCCCAGGAGCTCGTCGCGGACACGTTCACCGATCGCGATGAGGTCGTCGCTCCGGCGCGCGAGGTGCCGTTCGAGCGCGGTGAAGACGGCAGTCACCGGAGCCGGGAAGTAGCCGTGGAGCGTGTGCCCATGGAACGTGTGGATGATGGGGACCCCGGAGCGCAGCGCCGCGCGCCGGCAGCAGCCCGGCCTTCGCGGTGTGCGTCTGGACGATGTCGGGCTCCAACGCGGCGATCGTGCGTCTCAGGTGTCGCAGGGTCCTCAGGTCGCGGAGCGGTGAGATGGAGCGCCCGAGGCCCTCGATGTGGACGATCCGGGGATCGGCCGGGGACGCGGTGTCGCGCACGAGGAACCAGTCCTGCTCGCCCGGCCCGACGGCACCGGTGAGCAGCGTCTGTGAGAACCGCGCCGGGTCGAGGCTGGAGAGCAGGCCCGCGAGGATCCGCGCCGGTCCACCGACGTTCATCCGCGCGATGACATGGACGATGCGCAGGGTCCGGGTCGCGCGGTCGCTCGTGGAGCCTCGCAGCAGTCCCTGCATCCCAGAGTGCGCGGTACTCGTCCCGGGCGACCTCATCACGAGTGCTCGCGCTCGCGCTCCGATGGAGCGTCGCTCGGCAGGGTTGTTCGCAAGGATCTTCACGAGTCCATCACGGAGCGCCACAGCGTCTTGAGGCGGGATGACGACTCCGGTGTCTCCGACGATCCGGGCGCTGTCGCCGACATCCGTCACGAGGCAGAGGACCTCCGAAGCCATCGCTTCGATCACGACGTTCGGTGTGCCCTCAGTGCGTGAGGGGAGGACGAGGACGTCTGCTCCGCGCAGGAGCCGCGAGACATCTCGACGCTCGCCCAGGGCCAGGACACGAGTGACGCTTCCGTCAGCGACCCGGAGGTCCTGTGTTCCTGCGCCGACGAGGACGAGCGCGACGCGAGTCGTGCCGATGTCGTCGAACTGTCGCAGTCCATCGAGCAGGACGTCGAGGCCCTTCTCTGGATGGTTCCGTCCGACGAAGAGCACGAGGTCCTCGTCATCGCGGATCCCGAGCTCGGCCCTTACGGAGGATCGCATCAGCGGGTCGGGTGCGAAGACTCGGAAGTCGCAGCCGTTCGGAAGGTGGATCCATGCCTTCGGCCGATAGCCGGACTGCTCATGCTGCTGCTTCCCGGCGTGGCTGTTGATCGCGATCGCGTCCGGGCGACCGGAGAACGCTGCGAGCACTCGGATCGCCATGCGGGTGTGCAATGGCAGGCCGGTCGTCGAGTTCAACGACCCTCGGAGGAACCACACCATCCGTGCTCGCCCTGCGCCAGCAGCGAACGGGCGGGCCAGCATGTCCAGCAACGACGCGTGATACATCCAGCTGATGACGAGGTCGGGTCGCAGCTCGCGGAGCATGCGCGCGAGGCGGAGTGTCCCACGGACGACATCGCGGCCCGGTCGCATCCCGAGGTCGCGGACCTCGACGCCAGCAGCGACCAGCTCGTCGCAGAACATCCCGCCGGCGACCAGGGAGACGACGACATGCCGCTCACCTGGATGTTCGGCCGGTCGAGGGACGACCTGCGAGAGGACGCGTTCCGCGCCGCCCTGGCTGAGCGTCGTGATGAGATGGACGACCGTGGTCGGACGGCTCATGGCCTCGTGCTCGGCGCCGGGCACGTCAGCTCCGGCCACGTCAGCTCCGCTGGTCCTCGACCACCGAGTCGATGATGCCGTCGAGGTCGAGCGTCTGCTTGAAGCTGACCATCGCGGCCGCCCGGTCAGTGTTCGGGACCCGGCGCTCCATGTCCTCGAAGCCGGCCTCGTAGGCGTCGTCGTAGGAGATCGTCCGGATGGTGCTCTGCGATCCGGAGCGCGCGATGACCCGCTCGGCCAGCGCACGGATGCTGATCTCCTCGCTGCCACCGAGGTTGAAGACCTGCCCGTAGGCGTCCTCCGTCTCGATCAGCCGCACGAGCGCCTCGACGATGTCCCCGACGTAGCAGAAGCAGCGCTGCTGGGTCCCGTCGCCGTAGACGGTCAGCGGCTCGTCGCGCAGCGCCTGGTTGACGAAGCGCGGGATGACCATGCCGTAGTGGCCGGTCTGCCGCGGACCGACCGTGTTGAACAGCCGCACGATGACGCTGCGCAGCCCCTTCTGACGCCAGTAGGTGTAGGCGAGGATCTCATCGATCGCCTTCGCCTCCGAGTACGACCAGCGGCTCTTCAGCGGCGAACCGAGGATCCGGTCATCGTCCTCACCGAGCCGGTCCGAGGTGTTCTTGCCGTAGATCTCGCTCGTCGAGGTCACGAGGATGCGCGTGTTGTACTTGTGCGCCTTCTCGAACACGACCTCCGAGCCGCGGATGTTCGTCGCCAGGCTCTCGAGCGGCTTCTCGACGATGAGCTGCACGCCGACGGCCGCTGCGAGGTGGAAGATCGTGTCGCAGCGCGCCGCGCAGTCGTCGACGAGGTCGGCGTTGAGGATCGAGCCGAGCACGAACTCGAAGTCGGGGCGCCCGAGCAGGTGCTGGATGTTCTCGTAGCGGCCCGTCGAGAGGTCGTCGAGGACGACGACCTGGTGACCTTCGGCCAGGAGACGGTCCGCGAGGTGCGAGCCGATGAACCCGGCCCCGCCGGTGATGAGCGCCTTCATGTCGTGGACCCTCTGCTCGTCATGCTCCGTCACGCTGGGACGTGTGCACGGATGATGGATGAGCCTACTCCGCGCGTCCTGCCCGTTCTGAGCTCCCCGGCCGTCCGGAGGCCGGTCCCGGCGCCCGGCGCGCCATCGCGGCCGCTGCGGAGAGCTCGCCGGCGGCGAAGGCCGCAGCGACCGTCACGGCCGGTGAGAACGTGCCGATGATCGCACCCGTGATGAGCACGAGCGTGGCCACGCCAAGCCCGACGGCCCAACGGCGCGCCAGCACGCTCGTGCTGCCCGCGGCCACCAGGAGCTGCCCGAGGAGCTGCGAGACGGCAGCGCCGGCCACGCCGGTCGCGGCCAGGGCCGCGACGAGCGGCTCAGGCCGGAACGGTGCCCCATAGAGCAGGGTGACGACGGAGGGGCCGAGCAGCCAGCCGGTCAGCCCGGCGAACGCGACGGCTGCGAGTCCTCCGAGCAGGATGCTGCGACGGATGCGACCGATGCGCGCCATCTCGCCGGCCAGCTCGATCCGGACCAGGAGGTTGAGCAGCCGGCCCTGCACGAGATAGACGATCGTGACCGGCGCCCGGAACAGCGTGAACGTGACGAACACGATGCTGATCGTCGCGGGGCCTGCGCCGAGCGCGGCGACGGCGAGCGGTGCGCCGGCGATGAGCAGCTGCGACGCCGCGCTCGCGCCGATGTAGGGCGCGAGGAACGCGCCGGCGTGCTCCGACGCCGGTCGGGTCGCGCGCCGCTCGAAGCGGAAGGTGGGGACGAGCAGCCCCAGTGCCGGACCGAGCGCGACGCCCCAGGCGAGCCCGACAGGGCCGCCGACGACGAGCAGGCCGAGCCCGCCGACCACCAGCCGGCCCACGCCCTCGAGGCCGAGCATCAGCCCGTAGAGGTCGAAGCGTCGCTGACCGATCGCGAGTCCGCGTGCGAGGAACAGGGGAGCGGTCGCGGTGACGGTCAGCACCGCGAGCACGACGAAGCCGGACTCGCCGCCGAACAGCGCATCGCGCGTCAGCAGGGCGAACGTGCCCGCAGCGCTCGCGGTCAGCCCGATCACGACGACGATGGCCCGGCTGCGTCGTGTCAGGACGCGCCGCCCTGCCGTCGCCTCGCGCGCGACGAACTGCTCGACGGGCGTGAGCCCGACCGTGCCGGTGAGGAACATCAGCGTCCACAGCACCGAGACCGGCGCGAACGCCTCAGGGCCGAGCAGCCGTCCTCCGACGAGCTGGAACACGTAGGCGAGCAGCGTGCCCGTGACGATGCCGCCGGCGAGCCACCGGTCGCCCGCACGCACTGAGCGACCGCCGCCCGAGAGCGTCGGTCCGGGTGCGGCGGGATCGGCGGCCGTGCTCAGAGCATCCCGCCCTGCGTCATGCGCTTGTAGTCGAGGACGCGGTCGAGCAGCGCCTCGTCGACACCGTCCGCGAGCGCCGCCTCGCGCAGCGTGATGCCCTGCTTGTGCGCGGTCTTCGCGAGCGCCGCCGAACGCTCGTAGCCGATCTCCGGGACGAGCGCGGTGACCTGCATGAGCGAGCGCTCGACGAGCAGCGGACCCTGGTCGGTCGCGGTCGTCCCGATGAGGCACTTGTCGACGAACACGTCGCTCACGGCGGCGAGCAGCCGCTGCGACTCCAGCACGTTGCGGGCCATCAGCGGGATCATGACGTTGAGCTCGAGCTCGCCGGACAGGCCGCCGATGGCGACCGCGGCATCGTTCCCGATGACCTGGGCCGCGACCTGCCGGACCGACTCGGGGATGACCGGGTTGACCTTGCCCGGCATGATCGACGAGCCCGGCTGGATCTCCGGCAGCTGGAGCTCGTAGAGACCGGTGCGTGGTCCCGACGCCATCCAGCGGACGTCGTTCGCGATCTTGATCAGGCTCACGGCCACGGTGCGCAGCGCACCGGAGATGTCGACGAGCGCGTCACGCGAGCCCTGGGCCTCGAAGTGATCCTCGGCCTCGCGCAGCGGCAGACCGGTGCGCTCGCACAGCAGCGCGATGACACGGTCGACGAACCCCGGCGGGCAGTTCAGGCCCGTGCCGACGGCCGTGCCGCCGAGCGCGAGCTCGTGGATGGAGGTCATGGCCCGCTCGATCCGCTCGACGCCGAGCTCGATCTGGCGCGCATACCCGCCGAACTCCTGCCCGAGCGTCACCGGCGTCGCGTCCATGAGGTGCGTGCGGCCCGACTTCACGACGTCGGCGAACTCGTCGGACTTCGTGCGCAGCGTGGCGGCGAGTCGACGCAGCGCCGGGAGCAGCACGTCGGCCGAGGTCACGGCGACCGCGAGGTGGACGGACGTGGGGAACGTGTCGTTGGACGACTGCGACGCGTTCACGTGGTCGTTCGGGTGCACGACGTCGGACGTGAGGTCCTCGCCCATGCGCAGCTTCGCGAGGTTCGCGATCACCTCGTTCAGGTTCATGTTGGTCGAGGTGCCCGAACCGGTCTGGAAGACGTCGACGGGGAACTGCGTGTCGTGCTGGCGGGCGATGACCTCGTCGGACGCGTCGCGGATCGCGCGCGCGACCTCGGGGGCGACGGCCCCGGTCTCCTCGTTGGCGGTCGCCGCGGCCCACTTGAGCATCGCGTGTGCCGCGATGACCTCCATCGGGACGGGCTGACCTGAGACCGGGAAGTTCTCGACCGCGCGCTGCGTGCTCGCGCCCCACAGGGCGCCGGCGGGGATGGTCATCTCGCCCATCGTGTCGCGGGCGATGCGCTCAGGTGTCGACATCGATGTTCCTCCGTGTGCGTCCCCGACCTCGCACGATCGCGGGCGATCTCGGGCTCGGGCGATCTCGGGATGGGGCCGTCGGCCAGGGCAGGAGGCCCGGGCCTCCCACCGGGTGGGGGCCGTGGCGTAAGGCTAGGTCGCGCTGGACGCGCGCCGCGCGGGCGAGCGACCCTTCCGCAGGGGGCGCGCGACGCGCTCGCTACCGTTGACGGGTGGCGAGAACCGGTCCGGTGTGCCGCGTGGAGGCGAGCCGTGGCACCCGATGAGCCCTGGCGAGGGGGGACGGACCCCGACCTGCCGCCGCCGACCCCGTTCGAGCGGCAGGTCATCGCGCCGCCGGTACCGCCACCGGGAGGCCGCCGGCGCAGCCGCCGGTGCGGCGGGATCGTCGGCGCCGCACGTTCCGGATCGCCCTGCTGATGCTCGTGGCCGCCGGGGTCGGGTTCGTCGCCGGACTCGCGGCCCCGCTCACGCTCACGCTGCCCGGTGGGCTCGCGAGTGCGCCGTCGGTGGTCGGAGGTGGACGGGACGTCGGGCTCGTCGAGCTCCTCGAGACCGTGATCCGTACGGAGGGCGAGATGCTCACCTTCAACGACGCGGTCGCTGAGCTGCTCGGTGACGCGCAGGACGAGGAGACGGCGTTCGCCGGGATCGCTGCGGCCGCTGCCAGCGCGTCGGACGAGCTCACCGAGCTCCGACCTGTCGTGGTGGAGCAGAGAGGACATCCAGCGGTCGACGACGTCCGCACCGCCTACCTGCCGCACCTCGATGCGTGGATCGACTACCTGAGCGCACTCGCCGAGCGGCCGGAGCTGCTGTTCGCCGACGAGGAGCAGCAGCCGTTCCTGCTGGACATCAACGCGACCGCAGCGGACTTCAGCGATGCCCTCGAGGCCCTGCTGGCGAGCGACCCGGTGGCCGAGGTCGCCCAGCTCGCCGAGCGGATCCTCGATGACGGGTTCCGCGGGATGGGTGCCGACGCCCAGGTGTAGCGGAGTGCTGGAGCGGGAGCGCTGGAGGGCGTTCGTAGGGCCCGTGGGGGCCTGGGCCGGCCCGGACACTGGCCGAACGGCCGGTCCTTCCCGGCCCGGGCTGGCGTGACCCCTGACGCATGGCCTACCCTCCCTCCCAGCCCGGAAGGGCCCCTCGAGCATCGCACGGACCGCATCTCGCGTCCGGGTGACGGGTGAGAGGGGTTGTCCGGGCGTCCGTGTGACGGGGAGCAGTGTGTGACGTCGGTCGGCAGAGGACGTTCCACCCGGGGTCCGTCCCGGGTGGTCCTGCGGGTGACGCTCGCGGTCGCCCTCGCCGTCTCGGCCGTCGTGGCGCTGCCCGCCCCGCAGGCGAGCGCGCAGGTCCCCGGTCTCCAGGACGCCCGGGACCGCGCCTCGGGCCTCGCCGACGACCTGGACGTGGCAGCCGCCTACTACGAGGACATCTGGGCGGCGGTCGAGCAGGCCATCTTCGAGCTCGAGGAGCTCGAACGTCAGGCCGAGCAGCTCTCCGAGGACATCGTCGCCTTCGACGCGAAGCTCGCAGAACGCGCGCGCGACCTGTTCATGCGCGGCGCGACGACCTCCTTCGAGCTGCTCCTCGGTGAGGGTGGACCGGCCGACTCGATCGAGCGAGCAGGGCTCGCCTCAGTGCTGCAGCAGCGCGACGCGGCGCTGCTCGAGGAGGCACGGGCGGCACGCACCGCGCTCACGCAGACCGTCGCACTCGTCGAGGTCCGCCGCGCCGAGCTGGCGGTGCTCGAGGAGCAGGCGGAGGAGGCTCGCGCGGCGGTCGCGCGCGAACTCGATGCGGCGCAGCGGCGTGTGCGCAGCCTCGAGGCGCTCGCCGCACGTCAGCGTCTGATCCAGACCGCCCGCCAGTCCGGCATCTACTCGTGCATCATGGACCGGCGGGTCGTGTCCTTCCGCGACACCTGGGGCGCTCCGCGCTCGGGCGGCCGCCGCCACCAGGGCACCGACGTCATGGCTCCGTTCAACGTGCCCGTCTACGCGTTCACCAGCGGGGTGGTCCTCAAGCGCTCGTCCAGCCGGCTCGGGGGACTCGGGCTCTACCTGCGCGGCGACGACGGCGCCACCTACTACTACGCCCACCTCAACGGCTACACGGCCGCGGGCAGTGCCGGCCGGCGGGTCGTCGCCGGCGAGCACATCGGCTACAACGGGTCCACGGGCAACGCGTCCCGCAGTGCCCCGCACGTCCACTTCGAACGGCGGCCGGCAGGCGGCGCGAAGCACAACCCCTATCCGTACCTGGTCGCGGCCTGTCGCTGAGGCTCCGGTCCGGGTCGTCCCCGACCAGGAGCAGGTCCATGCGCGTCGCGGTCCTCGCCGGCATCGCCGCCGGCACCCTCATCGCCCTCCAGACCGCCATCATCAGTGCGTTCGGTGAGCGACTGCCCGCCTTCGTGCTCGCCACCTGGGTCCACGTCGGGGGGCTCGCGTTCGCCCTCGCGGCCGTCGCGCTGACGCGCACGAGCCTGCAGTTCTCCGTCGTGCGTGCCGCGCCGTGGGGTCTGCTGGCCGGCGTCGCCGGCGTGCTGCTCATCACGGGCATCGCCGTCGCGGTCAGCGGGCTCGGTCTGGCGTCGACGCTGGCGCTCGTGACCGGCGTCCAGCTGCTCATCGCGTTCGCGCTGGAGTCGTCGGGTGTGACCGGACGCCTGATCGCGCTCGACCCGGTGCGCATCGGTGGCGCGGCGCTCATCGTCGCCGGCGTCTACGTCGTCGTCGGTCGGGGGCGACCGCCGTCTGACGCACGACCGGTGCGCAGCAGCCGACCTCAGGCCAGCAGGGCGTCGATCTCGGGGCCCCAGTCGTCGCTGTCGACGAGCGCTGCGAGCTCGCCGAGGAACCTCGCGGCGTCCGCACCGTCGATGAGCCGGTGGTCGTAGGTCAGGCACAGGTAGGTCCGGTGACGGATCGCGACGCGGTCCGTGCCGTCCGGTCCGGTGATCACCACGGGCCGCTTCTCGATCGCAGGGGTCGCGAGGATGCCGACCTCCGGCGGGTTGAGGATCGGCGTGTCGAACAGCGAGCCGCGCGAGCCGGTGTTGGTGATCGTGAACGTCCCGCCCGCGAGGTCGTCGGGCGTGATGCGTCGGGTGCGCGCGCGCTCGGCGAGGTCCGCGATGGCCTGCTGCAGCGAGACCGGGCCGAGCAGCTGCGCGTCACGGATGACGGGGACCATGAGCCCGTTCGGCGCGTCGACCGCGATGCCGAGGTTCACGCCGGCGTGCAGCGTGAACGTCCCGGCCTCGACGTCGATCGAGGCGTTGAGCAGCGGGTGCAGCTGGAGGGCGCGGATCGTCGCGTGGGCGAGGAACGCCAGCGGGGAGATCGACACGCCGTGCCGTTCGCGTGCCGTGTCGCGCACGCGCGCGCGCAGGGCCATGATCCGGGTGACGTCCGCCTCGACCGCCGAGGTCAGCTGCGCCGTCGTGTGCAGGCTCTCGGTCATGCGCTGAGCGATGACGCGACGCATGCGTGAGAGCGCTTCGGTCCGTTCACCCGGCGCTGCGGCCACCGCTGCGGGCCGGGCGAGCGCTGCACCGGCCCCGACCGCGGCGAGCACGTCGTCGCGGGTGAGCCGCCCACCCTGGCCCGTCGCGCGCAGTCCGGTCGGGTCCAGCCCGTGCTCGCGCACGAGGCGACGGACCGACGGCGAGAGCCGCATCCGGGACGCCTCCTCGGACAGCGCCGTCGCTGTCGGAGGTCGGAGCCGCGCCCGGCGCGGGAGCCGCGACGCGCCGCACCACCGGTGCCGGAGCGCTCGCGGCAGCGGTCTCGGCCGGAGCCATCGTCGGCAGTTCGCCTGACCCGTCCAGCTCGAGCAGCACCGCGCCGACGAGGACCTCCGCCTCGAGCTCAGCGACGAGCCGGAGCACGGTCCCGGCGACGGGGCTGGGGACCTCGGTGTCGACCTTGTCGGTCGACACCTCAGCGATCGCCTGCCCCACGCTGACCGCGTCCCCGACGGCGACGAGCCAGGTCACGAGCATCCCACCCTCGACGGACTCGCCGAGCTCGGGGAGTGTGACCTCGACCGCCATGCTCGGGCTCAGCCCTCCGCGGCGCGCGCGACCCGCGGGTCGAGGTCGGAGAAGCCGGCCAGGTAGGCACGACGGGCCGTCTTCAGCTGCGACACGACGTCGGCGTACTCGGCCTCGCGGCCCTGCCGGGTGTAGAGGAGGCTCGGCTGGAGCAGCTCGACGTCGTCGATGCCGGGGCAGCTGGCCGCGACCTCGTAGCCGAAGTCCGGGTCGGTGACCCAGTCGATCGACCCGTCGATGATGCCGTCCTGGACGGCCGCCGACGTGGAGATGGACACCTTCTTCGAGCGCTCGTCGTCGTCCCCGCCACCGATGCGGCCGGTGTTGAGCAGGTAGACCTCGAGGTCGCAGGTCTCGAGCAGCTCGAGGAACCGGTTGCCCATCGAGGACTCCTCCTCGAACCAGAACGGGTTGGTGCCCGGGACGCGCAGCTTCTTGCCCGCCTCGTGCGCGCCACCAGCGCTCGTGCCCTCCGTCTCACCGAGCATGAAGTACGTCGCAGCCTGTTCCTTCGAGAGCCGTGCCACCGCCGGGATGATGTCGGCGTTGCGGTTGAGGATGAACAGGTAGCTGGCCTTGGGGAGGTCGCGCGGGTCACGGTGCCGGATGTTGGCGAGCGGGAACGTGACGCGCCCGTTGGCCGTGTAGCTGTCGTCGAAGAAGTCGACCTTGCCGGTCGCCTCGTCGACCGCGACCGACTCGAGCCACGCGTCGGGGCGCGTCGCGCCGGCGTGGATGGTCGGCTCGTCGTCGGGGTCGAGGCCGTACGACTTCGCGAAGCAACCGTTCTCCGTCGTGTGGACCGTGCCGTCGGGCATCAGCGCGATGAAGTCGTCCTGCACGGGCAGCGAGCCGCGGACGTTGCGGAACGTGGTCGTGGTCTTGCCGGTGCCCGACAGGCCGATGATCAGGGCGAGCTTCTCCTCGCCGTCCGGGGTCGACTCGGCCGGGAAGGTCTTCGCGCCCGAGTGCATGGCGAGCCCGCCACGCTCGTGCACCAGACGGTTCCACATGCGCAGGCCGCCCATCTTCGACTCGCCGAAGTAGTCGGAGCCCATGACGCGGGTCGTCCACGTGTCGAGGTCGACGAGGATGAGGCACTCCTCGTTGTGCTCAGGGATGCGCAGGCCCGGCGTGTAGATGACGGTGAACTCGGGGGCCCAGGCGTCGTCGCGCGGGAAGTAGAGCTGGTCCTGCATCGCGACCACGTTCGCGTTGCGCTGCTCCATGAACAGGCGCGCACCGGTCTGGAACGACGGGTCGGGGCCGATGTAGCCCTGGAGCTCGATCATGTCCTGCTCGGCGATGTACGCGTCCTGCTTGGCCGCCCACTCGGCGGCCTCTGCGCGCGACATGCGCTGCTTGCCGTTGTCGACGTCGGAGACGAAGAAGGTCGAGGGGGTGAGGCGGGCGAGGATCCGTGCCGTGTAGTTGAGGTTGCCGAACTCGGTCTCGACGATGCGAGGCATGTGCTCGAGGACCCAGGCGCGCAGCTGCTCCTGCGACGGGTTCACGGTGACGCTCTTGGCGGTGGGGAGCGGTGCGGGCATCGGTCGACCTCCGGGTCGGGAGTGCGCCGGCCCTCGTGGACCAGCTCGAACACGGCCGCGGAGCGTCCACGGTCGGTGCCGTCGGCGGGCCCGAGTGCCGTGCCCGACGGGAGGAGGGGACCCTAGCATCGGTCCGCAGGGGGCCTTCCAGCCCCAGCCAGCAGGGGACGACGTGGTAGGACCGGGTGGTGCGGCTGCCGTGTTCACGCTCGCGGACGTCAGCGTCCGCATCGGGGGCGCGACGCTGCTCGACGGGGTCTCGCTCGACGTCGTCCACGGCCGCCATCTCGCACTGCTCGGTCCGAACGGGTCGGGGAAGACGACGATCCTGCGGGTGCTGGCCACACGGCTGTATCCGTCCGCAGGCGGCGTCGAGGTGCTCGGTGTGCGCTTCGGCCGCGATGACCTGCGTGCCGCCCGCACACGGATCGGTCTCGTCTCGGTCGCCCTCGACGAGCTCGACCGCGCACGGGCACGTGTCGACCATCTCGTCGCTGCAGCCGCGACCGGTTCCACGTGGCCCACGGGCGACCCGTTCGCTGCGGGTCCGGATGGCCTCGCCGGACGCGTCACCCGCGCCCTCGAGCGCGTCGGGATCGGCCACCTGGGGGAGCGACGCGTCGACACGCTCAGCCAGGGTGAACGGCAGCGGGTCCGCATCGCCCGTGCGCTCAGCCTCGAGCCCGAGCTGCTCCTCCTCGACGAGCCGTTCGGCGGCATGGACCTCGCCGGCCGCGAGCTGCTCGTCGCGGACCTCGATCGGCTGCTCGCCGAACCGGACGGGCCGACCGTGGTGCTGGTCACGCACCACCTGGAGGAGCTGCCGGCACGGATCGCCGACGTCGCGCTGGTGCGCGCCGGACGTCTTGTCGCCCACGGACCGGTCGCCACGACCCTCACGGATGGGAACGTCTCCGACGCGTTCGGTCTGCCCATCCGTGTCCGCGAGGATGCGGGCCGCTGGTCCGCGGTCGCCGCGCCGGGTGCGGACACGCTCGGTCCGCCCCGTTAGCCTCTGAGGACTCAGAAGGGTCGACCCAGGAGGTCAGGGATGCCAGAGGCCGTCATCGTCGCGACCGCACGTACGCCGATCGGTCGCGCCTTCAAGGGCGGGATGGTCGATCTGCGTCCGGACGACCTCGTCGCTGACGTCATCGCCGCGGCGCTCGCGAAGGTCCCCGGACTCACGCCGGACCGCATCGAGGACCTGCATCTCGGCTGCGGTCTCCCGGGCGGCGAGCACGGGTTCAACATGGCGCGCGTCGTCACGACGCTGCTCGGCTGGGAGACGGTGCCGGGCACGACCATCACCCGCTACTGCGCGTCGTCGCTGCAGACGACCCGCATGGCCATGCACGCGATCCGCGCCGGTGAGGGCCACGCGTTCATCTCCGCCGGCGTCGAGATGGTGTCGCGCTACGGCAACGGGACGTCGGACGCACCGGAGTCGGCCCGCAACCCGCGCTTCGCCGATGCGATCGCGCGCACGATGACGACGGCGCAGGAGGGCGGGGACACGTACGTCGCGCCCGACGGGCTGCGCGACATCTACATCCCGATGGGGCTCACCGCGGAGAACGTCGCCCGTGTGACCGGCACGACGCGCGAGCAGATGGACGACTTCGCGTTCGCCTCGCAGCAGCGCTACGCCGCGGCCGCCGCGGACGGCTTCTGGTCGCGTGACGTGATGCCCATCACGCTGGCCGACGGGACGGTGCTCGACCGTGACGAGTCGCCCAGGCTCGCCGACCGCGACAAGATGGCGACCCTGCAGCCGGTGTTCCGCCCCGACGGGCTCATCACGGCCGGCAACGCCTGCCCGCTCAACGACGGCGCGGCCGCGGTCGTCATCGTCAGCGACGTGCTCGCCGAGGAGCTCGGACTGACCCCGCTCGCACGCGTCGTGTCGACCGGCGTGTCGGCGCTGAACCCGGAGCTCATGGGGCTCGGCCCGGTCGAGGCCTCGAAGCGCGCGCTCGCGAGCGCCGGCCTGACGATCGACGACATGGACATCGTCGAGATCAACGAGGCCTTCGCCGCGCAGGTGCTGCCCTCCGCGGCACAGCTGGGCATCGATCCTGAGCGGCTCAACCCGTTCGGTGGGGCGATCGCGGTCGGGCATCCGTTCGGGATGACCGGGGCGCGCATCACCTCCACGCTGATCAACGGGCTGGCGGAGCGCGACGGCCGCTACGGCCTCGAGACGATGTGCGTCGGCGGCGGCCAGGGCATGGCGATGGTCCTCGAGCGCCTCACCTGAGTCGCTGCGGCTCCCACCGTCGCGGGTCCGGGCCGCTGCTCGCCGGTCACAGCAGGCGGATGGCCTTGACCCGCACGTCGAGCGACACGCCCGACGGCGTCGCGAACGCTCGGGTCTCGCCCTCGGTGGCGCCGAGCACGGCCTGACCCATCGGCGACTCGGCCGACAGGACGTCGAGCTCGGGGTGGCGGTCCTCGCGGCTGCCGACGAGGTAGGTCTCCTCGTCGCCGTCCACGTCGAGCACGACGATGACCCCGGGAGCGACGGCCGCGGCCGATTCCTGCACGCCGATGACGGCCTGCTCGAGCAGCGCCTCGATCTGCCGGATGCGGGCCTCCATGCGCCCCTGCTCGTCCTTCGCCGCGTGGTACTCGGCGTTCTCACGCAGGTCGCCGTGGGCGCGCGCGACCTCGATCTCCGCAGAGATCTGGGGTCGGCCGTTGGTCTTCAGGTCCTCGAGCTCGGCGTTGAGCCGGTCGTAGGCCTGTTGGCTGAGGAAGGTCTCGGCCATGACGATGTTCACCTCGATGCTGTGGTCGGTCGCTTCGGCACCACGGTCGCAGGCCCGGTCCCCTTCCGGGTGGCTGCTGGCCGGGGCACTACGGGAGGAGCTCTTGGGTGCCGTTGCGATGGATGCGGAGCGGACAGCGCTCCTGCGGGGTCCCTGCTGTGCTGAGGGTGCCGTGCGAGTGCACGGGGGACCGGCCGCTCAGGGAGAGCGTACCAACGGCCGACCTCGCCGGCGCGACTAGCCTTGCGTCATGTCGGTCATCTCCACGCTGAAGCGCTCCCTGAAGCCGCAGGAGCTCGTCTACCGCTTCTACGAGCGTGGGCTTGCACGCGAGGTCGAGGCCGGGGAGCTCCCGCAGCACGTCGGGGTCATCCTTGACGGGAACCGCCGCTACGCGGCCGCGCGCGGACTCGCGGACGCGAGGTCGGGCCACGAGGCTGGGGCGGCGAACATCGACCGGTTCCTCGACTGGTGCGTCGACCTCGAGATCCCCTACGTGACGCTGTGGCTGCTCTCGACCGACAACCTCGCACGCGATGACGCCGAGCTCGACGACCTGCTCCGCATCATCGGGGAGACGGTCGAGCGCATCGGGACACGCCGGGGTGCCCGCGACCGGGTCCGCATCACCACCGTCGGTGCGCTCGACCTGCTGCCCGAAGCGGTGCGCCTGCGGCTGAAGCGGGCTGAGGCGGCGACCGCGCACCACGACCGCATGCGCGTCCAGGTCGCCGTGGGGTACGGCGGACGCCAGGAGATCACCGATGCGCTGCGCAGCCTCCTGCGCGACCGTGCGGCCCACGGGCACACGCTCGAGGACGTCGCCGCGTCGCTCGCACCCGAGGACATCGGGAGCCACCTCTACACGACGGGCCTGCCCGACCCCGACCTCATCATCCGCACGTCGGGCGAGCTGCGCCTCTCCGGGTTCCTGATGTGGCAGTCCGCCCACGCCGAGTACCACTTCTGCGACGCGTACTGGCCCGAGTTCAGGCGCATCGACTTCCTCCGCGCCCTGCGCGACTACCAGCGACGCACGCGACGCTTCGGTCGCTGACGCCGGTCCACGACCTGACCCCTTCACCGACCCGGGCCTTCGCTAGCCTGAGCCCGCGATCCAGACGCGGTCGTACGCGGTCCGGACGACAGGGACCGGGTGAGCGTCCGAGCGGTGGGGGACCAGCATGGCTGACAGGAGCGAACGCCCGGACCGCAACCTCGCGATCGAGATCGTGCGCGTCACCGAGGCCGCTGCGATGGCAGCGGCACGCTGGCAGGGCCGCGGCGAGAAGGAGTCCGGCGACCAGGCCGCTGTCGACGCGATGCGCCAGGTCCTCGACACCGTCGTGATGGACGGCACCATCATCATCGGCGAGGGCGAGAAGGACGAGGCCCCGATGCTGTTCAACGGCGAGCGGGTCGGCACCGGCGAGCCGCCGAAGGTCGACCTCGCGGTGGATCCGGTCGACGGGACACGGCTGCTCGCGGAAGGGCGTCCCGGCGCGATCGCCGTGCTCGCCGCCGCTCCTGCAGGCGCGCTGTTCGATCCCGGGCCCTGCGTCTACATGGAGAAGCTCGTTGTCGGCGCGGCGGCGGCTGACGTCGTCGATCTGGACCGCCCGATCGCCGAGAACCTCGCTGCGGTCGCACGTGCCCTCGGACGCGACGTGACCGACATCACCGTCATGATGCTCGACCGCGACCGGCACGAGGAGGCGAAGGCAGCGATCCGGCGCGTCGGTGCGCGGCTGCAGCTGATCCCCGACGGCGACGTTGCTGGAGCGATCCTCGCCGCCTGGGACGAGCGACCGCAGGTAGATGTCCTCTACGGCATCGGCGGCACGCCGGAGGGCGTCACCTCTGCGTGCGCGGTGAAGGCGCTCGACGGGCAGATCCTGGGACGTCTGTGGGCGCGCAGCGACGCCGAGGCCGCGCAGGCCCGTGAGGCCGGGTTCGACCTGGACAAGGTCCTCACCGTCGACGACCTCGTGACGTCCGAGGACTCCTTCTTCGCATGCACCGGCATCACGAACAGCCAGCTGCTCAAGGGCGTGATGTTCGACGGCATCGGTGCGGTCACCGAGTCGCTCGTCATGCGTTCGAAGTCCGGGACGGTGCGCACCATCGAGGCGCGCCATCGACTGAAGAAGCTGCGCGAGTACGCCGCCGTCGACTACTGATCCGCGCATGAGCGGGACGAACGAGCGCGACGCTCCCTCGGCGACGGTCGGGCGTGACACGCGTCGCGCGGTCCGTGCCCCGCTCATCCTCGAGCGCCTCGCTCGGGCGATCCCGGGCGCACGCATCGCGCTCGAGTACACGACGACCTGGCAGCTGCTGGCCGCGACGTTGCTCAGCGCCCAGTCGACCGACGAGCGCGTGAACATCGTGACGCGTGGACTCTTCGCGCGCTTCCCCGATCCGGTCTCGACGGCTGGTGCCACGCAGGAGGAGGTCGAGGGGCTGATCGGGGAGCTCGGACTGTTCCGCAACAAGGCCCGGAACCTGCGCGCGACCGCGGCCATCCTCGTCGAGCAGCACGGCGGCGAGGTGCCCGCGGACATGGCCGCGCTCATCGCCCTGCCGGGCGTCGCACGCAAGACCGCGAACGTCGTGCTCGCGAACGGTTTCGGGATCCATGAGGGGATCGCCGTCGACACGCACGTCGGCCGCCTCGCGCGACGGCTCGCGCTCAGCCGGGCCCAGGATCCGGTCGGCGTCGAGCGCGATCTGATGGCGCTCTACCCGCGTGAGCGGTGGCTCGCCGTGTCCGACCTGCTCATCCACCACGGCCGTGGCGCATGCGACGCGCGCGCGCGGCAGTGCGACGCCTGCCCCATCGAGGACCTGTGCCCCTCGTCGTGGGTCGCGGGGCGTGACGATCGCCGCTGAGCGAGCGTCCGGGGTGAGGGACGCTCAGAGCGCCCGACGCCGGGCGCGCAGGCGCGCCCAGCCCCACGACAGGAACGCGAGCAGTCCGGCGGCGAGCGCAGCGACGACGAGCGGCACGTTCAGCGGCTCGTCGACGGCGGTCGACGGCGCGAGGACCTCGAGCGCACGCGCACGCACGGTGATCCCGCCGCCGTCGGCCGGGTCGGTGCGCAGCAGCAGGCCCTCGATGCGCACGACGTCCCCGCGGCGCCCGTGCCGGCCCGGAGCGCCGAGCCCCTCGTGCAGGCCGTCGGGCAGCCAGACGGTGAGGCCCGAGCTGAACCCGAGCGGCTCGCGGTGGGCGCCGAACGGTCCGAGCTCGAGCGCGTACGCATCATCGTTCACCTGGACCCATGCGCCGCCGTCACGCCGCAGCACGTCGCCGACGACCTCGCCGACGTACACGACGTCGCGACCGGCGAGCAGACGCGGGCAGGCGGACACGATCGCGGACGTGATGCGACCCTCCGGGCGCAGCACGCGGCGGACGTCATCGACGCTGGCACGCTCGTCCGACCGCGTGCACCGGACCGGTTCGTCGAGCAGCGGCTGCGGCAGGTCCGCGACGGCCTCGGTCGACGAGGGCAGGCTCGGTGCCGAGCGATCGAGCACGCTCGTGAGTGCGAGCAGGATCCCGAGCAGGCCGGCGACGCCGAGCAGCGGCCAGCGGACCCTGCGCCGGTCCTGCACGCGCGTGCGCTCGGTCCCCGAGGTGCCGGTGCGTCCAGCGGCCCGGTCGCTGCGCCGATGGCTGGTCTGCACGCCGTCCTGCGCGCCGTCCGGCACGCCGTCTCGCTCGTCGCTGTGCTCGACGCTCATCGTGACACCCGACCGAGCACGCGGCTGCCACGCCGGAACGAGAGCAGGTAGCCGAACAGCACGAGCACGGCGACGAACTCGAGACGGCCGAGGATCATCTGCACGATGTAGACGGCCTGCAGGGTCGGGGACATCGCGGGCTCGACGACGCCGATGGAGATACCGATGTTCGCGCCGATCGACACGCCCTCGAACAGGGCCTCGGTGAGGTCGACGTCGCTCGTGATCAGCGCCGTCATCGTGCCGAGCAGGAACGAGAGCACGAACAGCAGCAGCACGGTCGTCGCGGCACGTGCCGTCTCGGGCCGGAGGATGCGCCGCCGCCCGACGTGGTAGGAGGTCACGACGACCGCGGACTCCGGCAGCAGGAAGCGGCGGATGTCGTGGACGACGCCCTTGAACGCGAGGGCGACGCGCAGCGCCTTGACCCCGCCGGCGGTCGACGACGCCATGCCTCCGATCGCCATCGCGCCGACGATGGCGGCGGGCGCGAGCACGCCCCAGTCCGTGAGGTAGGTCTCGCCACTGTTGACCTGGTGTCCGGTCGAGCTGACGGCGGACAGGAGCGTGAACAGTCCCTTGCGCACGAGCGCGGCGAGATCGCCGTAGGTGCCCTCGCGGACGAGTCCGAGGCTGAGGAGCACGAGCAGTCCGGTGCCGGTGAGCGCGAGCGTGCGCGTCTCGAGATGGTCGACGAACTCGCGCAGGTCCCGTGACCACAGCGCGTGGTGCAGCGCGAAGGAGAGCATGCCGGCGAACATCAGGAGCATCACGAACAGCTCGACCCAGGCCGAGTGGTAGTAGGCCATCGAGGCCTGCATCAGCGAGAAGCCACCCGTCGAGAACGAGGAGGCGAACAGCGCGACCGCGTGCTCGAGCGCACGGAGCGGCGCGAACCCTGCGTTGAGCAGCGCCGGCACGAGCGCGACGAGGCTCGCGACCAGGAAGGCCGCGGTGACGCGTGCGATGAAGCGCGACGTGCGGAGCACGTTGGGGAGGATGCGTTCGTCTCGGGCCTCGGACACGTACAGCGTCCCGACCCGTGACCCTCCGGCGCTGAACAGCGCGAGGATCACGATGATGATCCCGAGCCCACCGGCGAGCTGCAGCAGGTGGCGGTACAGGCCCATCGACGTCTCGAGATGGTCGAGATCATGGATGACGGACATGCCGGTCGTCGTGAGTGCGCTCGTCGCCTCGAAGTACGCGCCGAGCGCGCTGGTGAAGCGGCCGGAGACGTGCATCGGGATCGCCGCGAACGCCGAACCGACGATCCACGCGAGCGCCACGATGACCATGCCGTGCGCCCAGCTGAGTGTGCGACGGGTCTCGAGGTGCGCGTCGGCGAGCCAGCGCACGCTCAGGCTGATCCCTGCCCCGAGGCCCAGTGCCGCCGCCGCATTCCACTCGCCGAGCGCGAGCGCGACCGGCACCGGCGCCAGCATGACGACACCCAGGCCACCGAGCACCTTCCCGAGGTAGAACCCGATGATGCGCAGGTCATCGACGTCGGGCCGCAGCACGGAGCTCATCGCGCACCACCGATCACGTCACCGGCGAGCAGCAGGACCAGGCCCATCACGAGGACCGAGCCGGCCAGCGTGATGAGGCCCAGGCCGACGACGGTCGCGACACCCCGGACGTCGGCGCGCCACGAGAACCGGCGCCGACCGAGCACCATCAGCGCACCCCGAGCAGGGCTGCGGTGAGCGCATCGCCGGAGTCCGATCCGGTCAGCGCGATGATCTCGTCCCCTGGCACGATCTGCGTCCCACCGCGCGGGATGATCGTCTCATCACCGCGGAACACGGCGACGATGACGACGTCGTCAGGCAGGGGGATCGTGTCGAGGCGGCGCGCGGGTGGTGCCTGTGGACCGTCGGGGATGCGGATCTCGACGATGCTCGCGCGACCGCCTCGCAGCGACGTGAGATGGATGAGTTCGCCGACGGAGAACTCGTTCTCGATCAGCTCGGAGATCAGGCGGGTCGAGGACACGGCCTCGATGCCGAGGACCTGGAAGATCTCCACGTTCTTCGGATCGTTCACCCGGCTGATGACACGCTTCGTCTCGAACTCGATGCGTGCGAGCTGGCAGGCCACGAGGTTGAGGTCGTCCTCGTGGGTCGTCGCGACGAACACGTCAGCACGCTCGGTGTGGGCCTGCTCGAGGTAGCGCAGGTCCGCCGCATCGCCCTCGATGACGAGCACCCCGGTCTCGGCGACGAGCGACTCGACGCGGCCGCCCTGGAGCTCGATGACGGTCACCTCGTGCCCCTTGTTCACGAGGTCGCGCGCGACGTAGCGACCGATCCGTCCCCCACCGACGATCACGACGTACATGTCATGCCTTCCCATACTCAGAGTCGCGCTCCGAGCCGTGCTCGGGGCCGGCATCCGGCGTACCGTCATCGTCGCCGAGGACGTCCTCACGTTCGAGGTCGTGGACGAGGTGCGCGAGTCCGCGCGCGCTCGCTGGTCCGACGGCGGCGGTCACGATGTCGCCGCGCTGCAGCACCTCGCGCTCGTCGGGGATGCGGACCCGTCCGCTGCGCTGGAGGGCGGTGATGCGGACCGGGCCGTACGACTCGAACTCGGCGACGCTCAGGCCGTGCCCACCGCTGTCGACCTCGAGGTCGACGACGGACACGTCCTCATCGGGGAACATCACGTGCAGCGGCAGTGCGCCGCGGAACTCGTTGAGGAACAGCTTCGCGATCGCGCCGGTCGATGACACGTACTGCACGCCGAGTCGGCGGTAGACGTCGGCGTTGTCGGGGTTGAAGAGCCGAGCGACGCTGCGACGCACGCCGTAGAGGTGGGTCGCGATCTCGACGGCCATCAGGTTGGTGTTGTCGGAGCGGGTGACGGCGATGAAGCCGTCAGCGTCGGCGATCCCGGCCTGCTCGAGGACGTCACGGTCGGTGACGCTCCCGACGACCGTCTCGCCGTTGAACGTGGTCCCGAGCCGGTCGAAGGCGCGCGGGTCGTTGTCGACGACGACCACGTCATCATCACGGTCGGCCGACAACTGCTCGGCGATCGCGGAGCCGACGAATCCGCAGCCCCCGACGATGATCAGCATGCTGTCCCTCCGTAGGGCAGGGCGATGTGGGTAGGGACGCCTGCGGGACCTCGACAGTCTGCCACAGTGCGGGTCGGATGCGCGGAGGTCATCGGTACCCTCGTCGCATGGCCCCTGACACGCTGCTGCTCGCTGCTCCGCGCGGATTCTGCGCCGGGGTCGACCGCGCGGTGCTGATCGTGGAGAAGGCGCTCGAGGCCTACGGCGCGCCCGTCTACGTCCGTCACGAGATCGTGCACAACACCCACGTCGTCGAGTCGTTGCGTCGTCGCGGAGCCGTGTTCGTCGAGGACGAGACGACGGTCCCCGAGGGCAGCATCATGGTCTTCAGTGCCCACGGCTCGCCCCCCGAGGCGTTCGAGAACTCGCGGCGACTCGATCATGTGCTCATCGACGCGACGTGTCCGCTGGTCACCAAGGTGCACCACGAGGCCCGCCGCTACGCGCGCGACGGCAAGCACATCGTGCTCGTCGGGCACGAGGGCCATCAGGAGGTCGTCGGCACGATGGGTCAGGCGCGTGACGCGATCACGCTCGTGGAGACCCCGGAGGACGTCGACGGACTCGCGCTCGATCCGGACGTCGAGATCGCCTACATCACGCAGACGACGCTGTCGATGGACGAGACGGCGTCGGTCGTCGACCGCCTGCGACAGCGTTTCCCGATGCTCGAGCAGCCCAAGAGCGACGACATCTGTTACGCGACGCAGAACCGTCAGGACGCGGTCAAGGTGCTCGCGCAGCGCTGCGACCTGATCCTCGTCGTCGGATCGTCGACGTCGTCGAACTCGAAGCGGCTCGTCGAGGTGTCGCGCGACCGGGGCGTGCCCTCGTACCTGATCGACGACGCGACCGGCATCGACGCGGCGTGGCTCGAGGGCGTCGGCACCGTCGGGCTCACGTCGGGCGCGTCAGCGCCGGAGGAGGTCGTCGAGGGTGTCATCGCCTGGTTCAGGGCGCGCAGCGAGATCGTCGTGGACACCGTGATGGTGGTCGACGAGGACGTCGAGTTCGCGATGCCATCGGTGCTCGCTCGACGGCTGCGTGAGCTGTCCGGTCAGGACGCTGACTCGGACGCTGGCTCCGACGCTGACGATGACTCGGGCTCCGACGAGGATGCGTCCGACGGCGTCCCGGTCGACCTGCCGCGGTAGGCGCGCCACAGCACGTCGCCGAGCAGTCCGCGCTGCCACGGTCGCAGTCCGGCTGCGTCGCACAGGGCGTCCGCGTCACGCGGGTCCGCCCGGACGGCGTCCTTCAGCGTCTTCGAGGCGCACAGCACGCCCGCGTCGACACCCAGCGAGTCCGCCACCTGCGAACGCGCCTCTCGCAATCGGTCGAACGCGCGTGAGTCACGGTCGGTCCAGCGCCGACGGTCAGGGTCGGGCGGCGGCGGGTCGTGCTCCTCAGCCTCGACCACGACGGCGAGGAAGCGCTCGGCGTGCTCGAGCTCCATGCGACGCCGTCGGCGGGCCCGCCGCGCCAGCTGTGCCGCCGTGCGCGGTGGCTCGATGGCGAGCGCCACGATGACCTCATCGTGCAGCAGCAGGTTCGGTGCGATGTCCTCGCTCCGAGCGAGCGCCTCGCGCGCCTCCCACAGCATGCGCGCGATCGTCTGCTGGCGTGCGCTCAGACGGCCGACCCCGCGCACGCGCCGCCAGTCGCGCGTGTCCGTGACGGCGTTCGTCAGGCTCGCCGTGAGCTCCTGCTCGAACCACGGGGTCCGATCGGCCGCGTCCAGCCGCTCGGCCAGCGCGGCCCACAGGGCGGGCAGGTGCACGACGTCACCGGCGGCGTAGGCCTGCATCGGGCCGGGGATCGGACGCTTCGCCCAGTCCGCACGCTGGAACGATTCCTTGTCGTCGGTGATGTGCAGCCCGAGCACGTCCTCGAGCAGCGCACCGAGACCGACGGGCAGCCCGAGCACCGCGGCCGCGACGGCCGTGTCGACCAGCCGCGCAGGCTCCACGCCCTTCGCCGCGAGCGGGACGACGTCGTTGTTCGCCGCGTGCAGGACCGTGAGCCGGGTCGCGAGGTGGTCCTGCAGCTGCGAGAGGTCGTCGAGCACCATGCCGTCGAGCAGGATGCACGCACCGGGGCCACCGACCTGGACGAGCGCCGCATGACGGAAGTAGCGGTCGGCGTCGGCGCGCTCCACGTCGACGCCGACGACGGGCAGGTCGAGGGCGGCCAGGGCAGCGCCGACGCGTCCGGGATCGTCGACCAGCGTGATGAGCGGCTGGTCGCCCACTGAGGGCGCTGCTGCGCGGCCACCGGCTGCGGGTTCCGTAGCGGTGTCTGCGCGCGTATCGTCGGGGTCACTGGGCACGCGGTGAGGCTAGTCCCGGCCTGGCGTGGCGCTCCGGAGGTCTCCGGAGCGCGGCAACCCCCGAGGAGGACCGACGATGTCCGTGCTGCTCTGCATCCATCCCCATCCCGACGACGAGTCCATCGCCTGCGGCGGAGTGCTCGCGCGCGCCGCCGCCGAGGGGGTGCGCACGGTCGTGGTCACCTGCACCGGTGGGGAGGCGGGGGAGAACCTCGCCGGCATCGACCTCGGGGACGTCCCGCTCGTCGAGCATCGTCGCCGCGAGCTGGCGGAGGCGATCGCGATCCTCGGGGTCGATGAGCACCACCTGCTCGGCTACCGCGACTCCGGGATGGTCGGCACCGTCGACAACGAGCACCCCGACTGCTTCCACCGCGCCGAGCTCGAGGCGGCCGCGCTCCGGCTCGCCGCGATCGTGCGCAGCGTGCGCCCCGACGCGGTCGTGTCCGACGATGAGCACGGGACCTACGGGCATCCCGATCACATCAAGGCCCACCAGGCCACCGTCCGCGCCGTCGCGCTCGCGGCCGATCCCGATGCGGACGTGACGGGGGAGCCGTGGCGCGTACCGCGTCGCTACGTGCACACGTTCTCGCGCAGCCGCCTGGTCGCGGCGCACGCGGCGCTGATCGAGGCCGGCCTGCCCTCACCCTTCGGCGACGACGTCGAGCCGGAACCGTTCGGCTCGGACGACGCGCTCGTCACGACCCGCGTCGACGTCTCACCGCATGTCGGGACGAAGATGGCCGCCATGCGGGCGCACGCCAGCCAGATCGGTGCCGACTCGTTCTTCATGAACGTGCCCGACGACCTCATCGACGCGTTCCTCGGGGTGGAGGAGTTCATCCTCGAGGAGGGCGACGAGCTGCCCGGCGCCCCCGACGCGCTCGTGCTGCCCTGAGTCGGACGGCGCAGCGCGCAGTCGAGCGCGCAGTCGAGCGCATGGTCAGTGGGGCGTGCCGAAGAGTCGGTCGCCGAAGTCACCGAGCCCGGGGACGATGTAGCCGCGCTCATCGAGCGCCGGGTCCACGGCGGCCGTGACGATGTGCGTGCGCGGGTCGTCATCGAGCACGCGCCGCACCCCCTGCTCGGTGGCGACGACGGACAGCACGACGATCCGCGCAGCGCCGGAGAGGTCGAGCGCGCGGACCGCGTCGCTCGCGGAGCCGCCGGTGGCCAGCATGGGCTCGAGCACGAGCACCCAGGCCCCTTCGAGCGGTGGGACCTTGAAGTAGTAGCGGCGGGCCTCCAGCGTCTCGGCATCGCGCTCGAGACCGATCATCCCGACCTGAGCATCGGGCAGCGCCTCATGCACGCCCGGGAGGAGTCCGAGTCCTGCCCGCAGGACCGGCACGGCGACGACCGGGACGGCCCGGGTCACCGTCGGCGCGTCGGCGAGCGGCGTGCGGATCAGGCCCGCCCGTGTCGGGATGTCCGCGGTCGCATGCGCGGCGAGCAGCGCTCCGACGCGCTGCGCATGGCGACGGAAGTCGGCCGGAGTGGTCCGCTCATCGCGCAGTGCCGCCAGCGAGGTCCCGACGAGCGGGTCGTGGTCGAGCACCTGCAGCCGGTCCGATGCCATATCGCCCCCTGGGGTAGGCCCTGCTGCTGCCGGGTCGCCGTTAGCCTAGACCCGTGCCCCTCCGTCCTGACCGTCATCCTGTCGTCCCGTCCGTCGTGCGTGCTGCGCTGCTGAGCGTGCTCGCGACGGTCCTGGTGGCCTGCGGCGCCGCTGGCGGTCCCTCGGAGGGACCCGTGGTGGCTCCGGTCGCAGCGGAGCCCGGGGCCGGTGGCACCAGTCCCGCCACGCCGGCCGAGGTCGTGATCGTCCTGCCGCCGGCGGACGGTCACGCCGAGGAGGAACGTGCCCGCGTCCGGATGCTCGTCGAGCGCGCCGCAGCCGAGGCGCTGCCGAGCGGTCCTGCACCCGTACTGCTCGAACCTGCCAGCAGTGATGCGCTCGATGCGACGGTGGAGGCCGCCGTGCGCAGCGTGGGTGCGTCGGGGACGGTGTGCCTGATCGGTGCCGACGGCGCGAACGTGGTCGCACCGGTGCTCGCGCTCTACCCGGCCGCTCGGGTCTGTCTGCTGCCGGCCGGTCGGGACGTCGTGACGATCGGAACGGTCCCGCCGCTGAGCGCCGACGTCGACCTCGACCGGCTCGGGCGCGAGCTCGGTGCGGCGGCCCGTGCAGCGGCCGGCCAGGGCACCGTCATGGTCCTCGCGGGCAGGGACGGGATGCTCGACCGTCGCTGGCTCGTCGGGGTCGTCGCCGGAGCGCCCGGACCGCTGCACACGGTCACGAGCGTCGAAGCAGCGCTCGCGTTCCTGGACGCCCAGGCAGCGGATCCCCTCGGGGGGGTCGTGCCGGACGACGACGATCTCCCGTTCGCGCCCGCACTGCCGCCCGTCATCGTCGTGGTGCTCGACGCGAGCTCCGCGTCCGCCGAGCTCGTCGGTCCGCTGATCGACCGAGGCCTCCTGGTGGTCGGTCCGCGCAGCCTGCTCGTCGGAGTCCCTGATGAAGCGGTCGTCCTGCGCTGGCGGGTGCGCTGGGACGTCCCCCTCACCGCGCTGCTCCGCCGCGTCGGGGCGGGGTCGGGTTCGTCGGAGGATCCGGCCGGCACCGGGCCGCTCGGGACCGAGCCGACCTGGGAGGACATGGTCGTGCTCGAGCCGGGCCGCGCGTCCGTCGCACCCTGACCGCAGTCGCACGCGCACCACCTACGCTGCGCGCACGACAGGAGGACCCGCATCGTGCGCAGGGCCAAGATCATCGCGACGCTCGGACCGGCGCTCGATGACCCGGTCCGTCTGCGGGCCGCCATCGAGGCGGGTGCCGACGTCTTCCGTTTCAACTTCTCCCACGGCACCGTCGAGGACCACCGGGAGCGCATCCGTCTCGTCCGCGAGCTCGGTCAGCGCGTCGGTCGCGTCGTCGGGACGCTCGGTGACCTGCAGGGCCCCAAGATCCGGCTCGGCGCGGTCGCGGAGGGTGGCGTCGTCCTCGAGACCGACCACAGGGTCGTGCTCGTCGCCGGGGAGTCGGCGCTCACGATGACCCATGACGAGGATGGCGTGCCCGTCCTCCCCGTCGTCTACCCCGCGCTCGCCGATGACGTCTCGACCGGCTCGCTGGTGCTGATCGATGACGGGTCGATCCGGCTCGTCGTCGAGTCGTCCGACCCGGTCTCGCGCCGGGTGCATGCGAAGGTCGTGGTCGGGGGGACGGCGACGTCACGCAAGGGTGTCAACCTGCCGGGTGTCCAGGTGTCCGCACCGTCGCTCACCGAGAAGGACCGCGAGGACCTCGCGAACATGGTGGAGCTCGGCATCGACTGGATCGCCCTGTCGTTCGTGCGTCGTGTCGAGGACGTGCTCGAGGTCCGCGCGCTCATCGAGCAGCTCGGTGGGCAGCAGCCGGTCATCGCGAAGCTCGAACGTCCCGAGGTGCTCGACGACCTCGAGGCGATCGTCGCCGCCTCGGACGCGATCATGGTCGCGCGCGGTGACCTCGGCGTCGAGATCGGTCCGGAGCGTGTGCCTGCCATCCAGAAGGAGATCATCGACCTCTCGAACCGCCTGGGTCGTCCGGTGATCACCGCGACGGAGATGCTCGAGTCGATGATCCGCAGTCCGCGGCCGACCCGTGCGGAGGCGTCCGACGTCGCCAACGCGATCTTCGACGGTTCGGACGCGGTCATGCTCTCGGGCGAGACGGCGGCCGGGAAGTATCCGGTGGAGGCCGTGCGCACGATGGCCCGCATCATCGAGGTCGCCGAGTCGAGCCGTGAACGGGTGCGCTCGACGCCCCCGGAGACCGCCCACGTGCTCGGCCGGTCGGTCGCGAAGGCTGCGACGCAGATCGCCGACGAGGTCGACGCGGTCGCGATCCTGGTGTTCAGCCTCTCCGGCGCATCCGTGCAGCTGGTGTCGAAGTACCGGCCGCAGCAGCGCATCGTCGGGCTCACACCGGACGAGCGGGCGCTGCGTCGCTTCGCACTGATGTGGGGGACCGACGGAGCGATCGTCCCGACGGAGGACCGCTCGCTCGACCTGATGCGCTCCGCTGATGAGGTGTGTCGCGCGGGCAGCATCGGGCGCGTCGGCGACCGTGTCGTGATCGTCGCGGGTGTGCCGGGCGGTCACGGCGGCACCAACCGGGTCATCGTGCACGAGCTCGGCGACGAGACGAACCTCACCGTCGGTGGACGCTGACGATCGATCACGCAGCCGCGTCCCACGCGGCCGGACGAGGAGGGGCCGCGGTGGAGCTGCCGGACACGGCGCTCAGTCATCGCTACTGCCTGCTGACGACGCGGACCCGCATCAGTGACCGCTCGCACACGGCCGAGCTGTGGTTCGTCCCGGCGCCCGGTGGCGCCTACCTGATGTCCGGTTCGGGCGGGCTGACGAGCTGGTTCCTCAACCTCCAGACCGAGGAGGAGGGGGTGCTGCGCATCGGGGACGACGGCTGGCGCGTGCGGGCGTCCTTCCCCGGTCGCGACGACCCGGAGCGCGAGGCGGCGCTGCGCGCCTTCCACGAGCGCTACGACCGTGACGGGAAGGACCGCCTCGACCCGTGGCTGCGTGACGCCGTGGTGGCACATCTGGTCCTGGTGCGCGACCTGCGCTGAGCGTCTTGCGCCGAGCTGAGGGGCTCGCGTCGCAGACCGGGCGTGGGTTCAGGCGCCGACGTCGATGGGCGTGGACGGAGCTCCGTCGCGCAGCAGATCGCCCAGGTGCTTCGGGAGCGCGCGCGGCGCGAGCACGCCCGCGCTGTCCGGTCCCGCGACGAGCGCGGAGAGCTCCGCGAGCTCCCACCAGCGTGCACCGCTGGTCGCGAGGTCGTCGAGCGGCACCGCGTCCGCATCGAGCCCCTCGGTCCGGGTGAGGAACCAGCGCTCCGTCTGGCACAGCCAGATGCCGCGGAACGTGAACGTCGCACTGCGCGACCAGATCCACGGGCCGAGCGGCGCGTCCAGGCCGACCTCCTCGCGCAGCTCGCGCGCCGCCGCCTGCTCGTGCGTCTCTCCCGGATCGAGTCCTCCGCCCGGTGCGGTCCACACGGTGCGCCCGTCGCCCGGCAGGTGCGCGATGAGCAGCAGGCGGTCAGCAGCGTCGAGCAGCAGCACGCGTGCCGCGTCGCGCTCGATCGGTTCGTCGGCGCTGCGCCCGGTCGGCTCCGCGGCCGAGCGCGGGTGGGCGGGCACGAGCCGTGAGGCGATGATGGTCGTCGGGTCGACGACGTGGAGGATCCCCCCGCGGTCGACGACGATCCAGCCGTCGTCCTCGCACGACAGCAGGCGTCCGACACGGTCCGTGGGGCGTGGGCCCTCGTCGCCGTCGATGAGCGAGCGCACCGATACGCGCTGCCCGACGTGCGCAGCGGTCACCTCGCGCCGGTAGGTCGCGCGCGACGCATCGACGGTCGGCCGACCGTGGTCACGTCCGCTCATGCAGCGGTCCGTGCGCTCAGGACGACGGGGAGGGCGAAGCGTTCGCTGAACAGTGTGGACCGGTCCCGCACAGCTCGCACGGTCAACGGGTTCGCGGCGGCAGCGAGCTCGATCTCGAACGCGCCACGGCTGCGACGCAGCGCGGTGATCGCGGTGTGCTGGTCGTGGCTCGCATCGAGGGCGTCCGCGAGCTGCAGCAGCGCCAGCAGGTCCGAGGTCATGTCGCGGGTCTGCGCAGGGAGCGATGCGAACGCCGGGGAGCGCTGCGAGATCCCGCGTGACGGGTGGAACCGCACGAGGGTGTGCAGGACCGCCAGCTCCTCAGGGTCGAAGCCGCGCAGCTCCGCGTGCTCGATCAGGTAGGCACCGTGCTCCTGCTGGCGGCGCAGTGCGAGGGCGGAGCCGATGGCATGCAGGTGCGCGGCGTGACTGAGGAGCTCACGTGCGTGCGTCCCGTGCCCATGCAGCTCGGCGCTCGCGTCGAACAGTCGGACGGCGCTGGCCGCTACGTGGTCGGGGTGTGCATCGTTCGGAGTGAACGTCCGCTGGAGCCAGCTGACCTGCTGCTCGCGCAGCGTCGTCCCCTGCGGGACGCGGATCTTCCCGTACCGGTGGAGCAGCACGCCCTCGCGCAGCCCCCAGTCGCTGACCCGGGCCGACGCGCTGCCGACGCGACGCAGCGTCGCCTCGAGGACCACCGCGGCCACGTGCAGATGGTCCGCCCGTCGCGACTTCACGCCGGGCATCCGCGCGCGCTCCGCCGTCCCGACCTCCGTCAGATCGGCGACCGCGTCCGCGAGCTCGTCCAGCGTGAGCGGGGCCTGGTTCACGGTCGAGGGCAGCCAGCGGTCCGCGCGCGCGGCGAGCAGGCGGGCGAGCGCCCGGACCGTCCCGCCGACGGCGAGCACCGTCGCTGGTGCGTGCTCGCTGACGGTGGTGACCGCAGGATCGAGCTGCCGATCGATGTGGGCACGCAGCTCGTCGAGCTGGCGCTCCGAGACCGGCTCGTCCATGTCGTCGGGATCGAGCGGATCGAGCATCGCCGTGAGACGGCTCGCACCGAGTGGGAGCGAGCACGCCCACAGGATGCGCTCGCCGGTGCCGATCGCGAGCTCGAGCGAGCCGCCACCGAGGTCGATGACGAGCGCGGGCTCCTGCTCGACGTCGACGCTGGCCCGTGCTCCGAGGTAGGCCAGCCGCGCCTCCTCCGCGCCGTCGAGGATCTCGATCGGCGTGCCCGCCACCTCGGACAGGCGAGCGACCAGTGCTGCGCGCTCAGGGCCGCGCAGCGCCTCGGTCCCGACTGCGACCAGTTCCTGCGCGCCCGAGCGGCGTGCGAGGTCGGCGAGGCGGTCGACCGTCGCCACGGCGCGCACCTCGAGGTCGACGGGGATCCGGCCGTGCCGCGCCACGGCGCGCCCGAGGTGGAGCATCTCGCGCTCACGGCGGACCGGCGCGACCGCGCTGCCCTCGACGTCGGCGACGAGGAGGTGGAAGGAGTTGCTCCCGAGGTCGAGGACCGCGCAGCGCATCAGCGGCCCGCGTCGTCGGACGCTGCGTCCGTCGCGAGGCGCAGCAGCGCCCGCTCGCCCGCATGCGTCAGGTCGGTGAGCGCACGGACGACCGGCCACCAGGCGGCGACGTCGACCTCCTCGTCGGCCGGTCGCGCCGACGGATCGGTCGTGTCGGACGGATGCATCACGAACCAGTGGACGCGCTTGGTCGCGCTGCCCTCGGCGAGCGTGACCGGATGCTCCGTGGTCCCCGCTGGCGCGACGATCCGGGCGCGGACCCCGGTCTCCTCCTCGACCTCCCGGACGGCGGCCTCCTGCGGACCCTCGCCAGCGTCGAGATGCCCCTTCGGGAGCGACCAGTCGTCGTACCGGGGGCGGTGCACGACGAGCACGTGCGGCGCATCATCGAGCGTGCGGAGCACGACACCGCCGGCGGCCACGACCACGCGGTCCGCGGTCGCTGCGTGTCGGTCGCTCGGAGCGGTCGCGTCGGAGGTCATCCCCGCAGGGTAGGACGCTCGCTCCGCTGTCTCGCGCGCTCCTGCAGCGTCGCATGCGTGTCCACGCCGACCGTCGGCGCGACACGCCGCCAGACGCTGTCGCCGCCGAGCTCCCAGGCGAGCAGGTCGTCCTGCCGGGCGACGTCGAGGATCTCCTCCAGGCGCGCGGCGAGGCGCGGATCACGCACCGGGGTCAGTGCCTCCACGCGGCGGTCGAGGTTGCGCGGCATCAGGTCACCGGAGCCGATCAGGTGATCGATCCCGCGCTCGGAGCTGCCGAAGCGATAGACACGGGAATGCTCGAGGTAGCGGCCGACGACGGAGCGCACCGTGATCGTCTCGGAGAGGCCGGGGACCCCGGGTCGCAGGGCGCAGATCCCACGGACGAACAGCTCGACTCGGGTCCCGTGCTGCGACGCGGCGTACAACGCTTCGATGATGTCGGGGTCGACGAGCGCGTTGAGCTTCATGACGATGTGCCCGTCGTCCGCGTCCGTCTCGCGCGCGATGAGTTCCGAGATGCGGCTGCGGAACCCTTCGGGTGCGACGACGAGCCGGCGGTAGCGCGGCTGGCGGGCGTAGCCGGTGAGCACGTTGAACAGGTCGGAGAGGTCGGCCCCGAGCTCCGGGTCGCAGGTGAGCAGGCCGAGGTCCTCGTACGCGCGTGCGGTGAGGTCGTTGTAGTTGCCCGTCCCCACGTGCACGTAGCGCCGTACGGCCGTGCCCTCGCGACGCACGACGAGCGCGATCTTCGTGTGGGTCTTCAACCCGACGACGCCGTAGGCGACGTGGACCCCGGCCTCCTCGAGTGCTCTCGCCCAGACGATGTTCGCCTCCTCGTCGAAGCGGGCCTTGAGCTCGACCAGCGCGACGACCTGCTTGCCGGCCTCGGCGGCGTCGAGCAGCGCGCGGATGATCGGGCTGCCCGGACCCGAGGTCCGGTAGAGCGTGATCTTGATGGCGAGGACGTCCGGGTCCTCCGCCGCCTGCTCGATGAACGCCTGGACGGAGGTCGCGAAGGCGTCGTAGGGGTGATGGACGAGGACGTCGCGCTCCCTGAGCACGCTGAAGACGTCGATCTCCTCACCGGGAGGGGCTGCGAGCTCCGGACTCGTGAGCGGCGTGAACGTCGGCTGTCGGAGCGTCGGCCGGTCGAGATCGGTCAGCCCCATGAGGCCGCTGAGCCCCAACGGCGCCGGCAGGATGTGGACGTCCTCCTCGCGGATGCTGAGCTCGCGCACGAGGAGGTCACGCACCTCCGCCGACATCGCCGGCTCCACCTCGAGGCGCACGGCGCGGCCGAAGCGACGTCGGTTCAGCTCGGACTCGATCGCGAGGAGCAGGTCGTCGGCCTCCTCCTCCTCGATCTCGAAGTCGGCGTTGCGCGTCACACGGAACGCGTGGTGGTCGAGGACCTCGACGCCGGGGAACAGCCGCCCGAGCCGTGACGCGACGAGCGTCTCGAGCGGCACGAGGCGATCGCGACCCGGCCGTCCCGGGAGGGCGATGAGCCGCGGCAGGATCGGGGGGATCTTCACGCGTGCGAAGCGCTCGTCACCGTCGGGGTCACGCAGACGCACCGCGAGGTTGAGCGACAGGTTCGAGATGTAGGGGAACGGGTGCGCCGGGTCGACGGCGAGCGGGGTCAGGACGGGGAAGACGAGGTCCTCGAACACCTGGTCGAGATGCTGGCGCTCCTCGGCGGAGAGCGCATCGTCGAGGACGAGCTCGATGCCCTCGCGTCGGAGCAGCGGGAGCAGCTCGTCCTGCACCAGCCGGCTCTGCCGGTCCGCGAGCTCCCGCACCACGACGTCGATCGCGACCAGCTGGGCGGTCGGGCTCATCCCGTCCGCGTTCGTCCCTGTGGCGTCGGCCGCGACCTGCTCGTGGAGTCCTGCGATCCGGACCTGGAAGAACTCATCGAGGTTCGAGGTGAAGATCGCGATGAACTTGACCCGTTCGAGCAACGGGACACCGGGGTCCTCGGCGATCGCGAGCACGCGCTCGTTGAACTGCAGCCACGAGAGCTCGCGGTTGAGGTGGCGTACGCCTGCGGTTCCAGGGTCGTGCCACGCGAGGATGTCGACGGTCCGTTGACGTCGGGCGAGGACGCTGTCGGGGACCACGCCCGGGAGGTGCACCGGCCGGACCGGAGGCTCGCCCTGGCCGCCGGCGATCAGGTGCGCGTCGCGCGTCGAGCTCCCACCGGATCGCGGTCCGAGCCAGGGCCAGCGGACGCGAGGCCGCGCCGCCCGACGCTCGCGCACTCGCTCGTCCATGTCGGTCCTCGTCCGGTCCTGAGGTCGCGAGGCGATGACCCCGCGACGTTCCCACGCTACGGCCGGCTGTTGAACGGAGCATGAACGATCGGGGAAGGGACGCCTGAGGGCTTCTGAGCCGGCGCTATCCTTGCGCGACAGTCGTCGGGCATCCCGTGCTCGACGGTCATGGGACGACGGACCAGGAGAAGGGCATGACCTACACCATCGCTGAGCCCTGCATCGACGTGAAGGACAAGGCGTGCGTCGAGGAGTGCCCGGTCGACTGCATCTACGAGGGTGACCGGATGCTCTACATCCACCCCACCGAGTGCATCGACTGTGGCGCCTGCGAGCCGGTCTGCCCCGTCGAGGCCATCTTCTACGAGGACGACGTCCCGGCGGAGTGGGCCGAGTTCAAGCCGATCAACGTCGACTACTTCAGCGCCGAGCACACCCACGCCGGTTCGCCGGGTGGTGCGGCCGCCGTCGGCGCCTCAGGGGTCGACCACCCCAAGGTCGCTGCCTGGGAGGCCTGAGCCTCGCGGCACGCGCAGCCGATGTCCTGAAGAGCCTCGCCCTCGGGCGGGGCTCTTCAGCGTCCGGCGTCGTCGCGCGGCAGCCCGGACCAGCGTGCGACCCGCATCGCCGCACCGAGCAGGAACGCGTGGACGACACGGTCGCGCACCTCGCGTGCCTCCGCGGCGCTCCCCGTCACCGGCGCGTCGGTGTCCGGCCCTGGGCTCGGTGCAGGGCTCAGTGCGGGACTCGGTGCGGGGCTCGGTGCGGGGCGACCGGTGGAGCGGCGCCACAACGCGTCGACGAGACGCACCGATGCGACGAGCACGATGCCACCGACGAGGGGCTGCAGCGGCCCGGGGATGCCGGTGAGGCGAGTGCGGCGCGGGTCACGGCGCGCCATCAGCCGGCCGCTCGGATCATCCCGGCGACGAGCTCGTCCACGTCGGCATCGAGCTCATCCAGCACGCGCGCCGTCGAGCTCGCGCGCAGGCGGTGCTTGTTCCCGGCGTAGGCAGCGGAGGGCAGCGCAGCGAGCTGTGCGAGCCGCGCCTCGGCCTGCGTGACGACGTCGGAGGGGGCTGCGAGCGCGTCGGCCATGCCGACGGCGACGGCACGGGCCGCGTCGATCCGCTCGCCGGGCACGAGCAGCCCGTCGAGGTCGCGCGGTGCGAGCCGGGCCGCGGCGAGGTCGATGCCGAAGCGGGGGATCTCCATCCCGTTCGTCGTCTCGTTGAGCCCCCATGCGCCGCCCTGTGCGGCCACGACATGGTCGCCGCACATCGCGAGCATCGTGCCGGCCGCGATCGCGTGCCCGGTCGCCGCGACGACGACGGGTCGCGGGTGCGTCCGTACGCGCATCAGCATGCGGCCGCAGGCGCGGAGCAGTTCGCCGATCTCCGCGGGCGGATGCGCCACCATCCAGCGCAGGTCGAGGCCCGCGCTGAACATCCCGTCGCGACCGCGCAGCAGCACGGGGGAGTCCGGATGTGCGACGAGGACGTCCTCGAGCAGGACGCACACGTCGGGCCGCAGCACGTTGGGACCACCGTCGTCGAGCAGGACGTCGAGCACGCCGTCGTCGCGCAGCTGCGCGTGCACGGTGCCGTCGGGATCAGCCATGACGCCCTCCTCCGCCGTTCGCAGCGAGCGTAGGCGTCAGATGAGCAGGCGGGCGCTGGGGCGTGGTGAGGACGGTTCGTAGTGGGCCCATGCGGCCGCGAGCCGATCCACGGCCGTGACGAGCCGATCCTCCGGCTCGACGTACGCCATGCGCAGCGCCCGGCGGTTCCCGTCGTCGACCGACAGTGCGGGACCGGGGATCACCGCCACGCGATGCTCGAGCGCGAGCTCGGCGAACTCCTCGGCGTTGCCGGACGGGAGGTGGGACCACAGCGACAGCCCGCCGGCCGGGACCTCGAACGTCCAGTCCGGCAGACGCGTGCGCAGCGCGTCGACGAGCGCATCGCGTCGCGGCCTCAACTGCCCGATGCGTTCGGTCCGGATGGCGTCGACCTGCTCGAGCAGTCGGACCGACAGCAGCTGGTCGAGCAGGGCCGAGCCGAGGTCGGCGACCGTCTTCGTCGCGAGCATGCGGACGATCCAGTCGGCGGGCACGTGCACCCAGCCGGTGCGCAGGCCCGCCCACATCAGCTTCGCCGTCGAGCCGACCGTCATCACGGTGGCGTCGGGCGCGAGCGATCCGATGGACGGCGGGAGGCCGCCGCCGTCGAGATCGAGCTCCGCCATCGTCTGGTCCTCGATGACGATGATCCCCGTGCGCTGCGCGATGCGGGCGACCTGCTGGCGGCGCTCCAGCGGCAGCACGGTGCCGGTCGGGTTGTGGAAGTCAGGTGAGAGGTAGATGAGGCGTGCACCGCTGCGCAGGACGAGGTCCTCGAGGAGGTCGGTCCGTGCGCCGTGCTCGTCGAGCGGGAGCGGGATCGCGCGCGCGCCGAAGCGGCGGAAGATGTCGAGCGCGCCGGGGAACGTGGGCGACTCGATGACGACGCTGTCCCCGGCCTGCACCGTCTGACGCGCGATGAGCGAGATCGCCTGATGGGAGCCGGTCGTGATCACGACGTGGTCGGGGTCGGTGGCCAGGCCACGGGTCGCGAGCCGCTCGGAGACGATCCTGCGCAGCGCGGAGAGGCCGTGCGGGAGGTAGCCGTGCTGCGCGAGGACCTCGTCGAGGCCAGGTCCGTGCGGCTGTTCGATGAGGCGGCGGAGGGCGCTCGTCGCCGGGAGCGCGGCGACCGACAGATCGATCGTGTCGGGGGGCAGGTTCGGCCGCCCGATCTCCGGCCGTCCGACCTGGCCGTCCGCGGACAGGAACAGGCGGCCGGTGGAGACGGCGTCGACGCGTTCCGGGCTCGGGTCGGGACGGCGGACCCAGGTCCCCGATCCTCGGCGGCTGTCGAGCCAGCCCTCGCGCTTGAGCCGCTCGTAGGCGGCGACGACGGTCGAGCGACTGACGGCGAGTGACCGAGCGAGCGACCGCTCGGCGGGCAGGACGGTGCCGAGCGCCACGTCGCCGCGGTCGACGAGGCGCTTCAACCCGTCCGAGATCCGCAGGTAGAGGGGCCCGTCGCCGCTCAGGTGCAGTTCAGTCGCGAGCAGACCGGCCAGGTGCGGTCCACTCTCGCGGATTGGCTGGTCCAATGTCTATCCAGTCTGGGGGCCCAGGGGCTTGCGGTTGCCGTTCTGGACGGTACGATAGCAGCGTTGTGCAGGTGGACTTCTGTCGGACCGGTCCAATAGGGCCAGATGACGGAGACCTGACAGCCACCGCGGTGTGTGCTCCCCCCCGAGCCGATCCGCGATGACAACTGAACCGCAGGCGCTCAATGACCATCTCCCAGGTCGGGCGCCGCGGAGCTCGGGAAGGACCAGCCTTCTCCCCCTGACGGCACTCCCACCGTCTTCGTCGCGACCCCCCCGTCGCGTATCCGGCTGAAGCCCCCGAGCACAGACGACGTCCCTCCGGTGCTCGCACCGGGGGGACGCGTCGTTGGACGGGACTTGTCGGACGGGATTCGTTGGACGGGACTCGTGCGCCTCGGGGCCGCGGTCAGGCCGCGCGGCGACGCCCGACGAGCACCTCACGGAGCGCGTGCGTCCGCCATGCCGCGATCGAGACGTACACGAGGAGCGCGCCGCTCCCGGTGACCGCGGTCAGGACGAGCCAGACGAGCGCGCGGGCGACGCTGCGTTCGCGCCAGGCGATCCACAGCCAGCCGAGCACGAGTGCGAGTCCGAGGTCGACGAACGTCACGCGACCCCACACGAACGCAGCGATCTCCGCGCCCTCCGCGCCGAGCGGCGCGCCGGACGCCAGCGCGAGCACGATCGTGACCGCCATGACCAGCGCACCCAACGGTGCGAGCACGCGCAGGACGCGCACGGCCGGCTCGGGTCGGACGGCGCTCACGGCTGCACCGGCGGGATGACGCCGAGCGGCAGCTGGTCGCGACCGGCGAGCGGCGACAGCTCGAACTCCTCACGACCGATGCGCAGCGGTTCGACAGGTGTGCCCCCGTCGAGATGCTCGCGCACGAGGCCCTCGACGTCCTCGAGCGTCACGCCGCCGTACCAGACGTCATCGGGCGCGACGTAGACGACCGGTCCGACCATGCAGGCCTCGAGGCAGCCGGCCGCGACGACCTTCACGTCGGTCAGCCCCTGCCGGCCCGTCTCCTCACGCAGCGCCTCGAACACGCCGGCCGCGCCGCGTCCTGCGCACGACCCGCGCGGATGCGACGCGTCACGCTCGTTGAGGCACACGAACGCCCAGCGTCGTGGCATCCCGCTCCTGGCCATCTCTGCACCCCCTCGACGTCGCTCGTCGTCGCTCGACCGCCTCAGGCGGACGCTCCGGACCGTAGCCGTGCATGCAGTGCGGCGAGGTCCGCGCGCGTGAGCCCGATCAGGTCGTCACGCACGGCCCGGCCGGGTGCGGGATCGATCGGGCCGGCACGGGGGATCGCCAGCACGACCATCCCCGCCGCCTCCGCCGCGGCGACGCCCGTCGCGGAGTCCTCGATGACCAGGCAGTGGCCCGGGTCGACCCCCAGCAGCTCGGCTGCGCGCAGGTAGCTGTCCGGCGCGGGCTTGCCCTGCGCCACGTCCTCGTCGCACACGGTCACGTCGAACGCGCGCTCGGGCCAGCCGTCGCCTGCCGACGCCGACGCGAGCAGCGCGACGGCGAACCGACGCCCCGAGGAGGTGACGAGCGCGGTCGCCGGCCCGTCGCCATCGGCTTCGCGTCCGTCTCGCAGCCTCAGCAGGAGCTCACGCGCGCCCGGGAGCCAGTGCCATGCGCCGGGCGAGCCGGCCGTCGCTGCGGTGACACCGTCGACGGCGAGGTCGACCAGTCGCGCGAGCAGCGCGTCGCGGGTCGCGTCCCGGCCATCGCCCCGGTCGGCGCCCCGGTCGTCGTCCGTCGCCACGTCACCGAACACGTGCAGGCTCGCGTGCAGGCTGCGCCCGACGATCTGTGCCCAGAAGCCGTGGGGGAGCGTGATGCCCAGCTCGTCGGCGAGGCGCACGTAGGCGTCGCGCCACACGTCGACCGTGTCGGCGAGCGTCCCATCGAGGTCGATGAGCACCGCCGGGGGGCCGGTCACCGGTCCGTCGTCACGGCTCATGCGGCGGTGAGCACCGCGAACGCGGTCAGCGAGTGACCGAGGCCGAGTCCCGCCCCCTCGAACTCGGACTCGACGCTGCGCAACCGCTCGGCCAGCGCGGCCGGTGCGAGCGGCTCGGTGAGCGCTGCGTTCCATGCGGACGCGAACGCCGCATGCTGGGCGAGGACCTCGTCGGGTGCTTCGGGCAGTGTCAGGTCGATGCGCAGCAGCGCCGGATCGACATCGACGCTGAGCTCAGAGACGCTGCCGGGCTCGGCGAGCGCGTCGACGAGGTCGCGCAGGCGTGGCAGGCCCGGCGTGTACTCCCCGGTCATGGTGTGGCGTCCGACCGCCAGCGAGCGATCGACCATCATCAGGTCGGCGACCTCGGCGCCTGCGGTCGCTGCCGCACGGCCGATCGTCGCTGCGAGCTCGGCACCGTCCCACGTCGTCATCGGTGTCGCCGGGATCACACCGTCGGTCGCGAAGAAGCTCATGCGATAGTCCCAGCGGACACGGTCCCAGCGCGACGTCCACTCGAGCGAGTAACGGCCGAGCACGTCGACGATCAGCAGTGCGACGCCCGGGTCCTGCGCGCCCGTGAGCGCGACCTGCGCGATGCGCGCGAGCGCGGGCTCGAGCCGGTCGGGCGTCAGGTGGGAGAACGGCACACCGGAGGACAGCACGAGATCGTGCGGACCGGTGTCGGGCGCGGCGGACAGGTCGCCGTTGACGAAGGCCACGCGTGCGTCGTCGGCGTAGCGGGAGCGAGCGATCGCGAGCAGGCCCTCGTCGAGGTCGAGGCCGGTGGCGCGAGCCAGCCGGAAGCGTCCTGCGGCCAGCGAGGGTGTCGCGAGCAGCAGGTCGAGCGCGACGCCGGTCCCGCAGCCGATGTCGAGGACGTCCAGGTCAGCGCGCAGGCCGTGGGCGGCTGCCCGCGCGAGCGCGGCCTCGAGGTGACGGTGGAACGCCGGTTCCTCCCAGGCCCGCTTCACCCAGTCACGCCGGGTGCTGGAGGTGTAGTGCTGGCCAGCGGTCGCATAGGCGTCGTGCGACTCGCTCATCGACCGCCCTCTCGCCGTGCGCCAGCGGATGGCGGCATGCCCGTGCAGGGCCCGTGGGGGCCCGCGAAGGCCCGAGAGGGGAGCGTATCGGCGGTCGCTACCGTCCCTCCGGTGGCGCGCGAGGGGTCGCGTCGGACGGAGGCAGCGTGAGCGGACCGACCAGCGACGTGCCACGGCACGTCTCCCGCCTCGTCCCGCCCGGTCCGAGCGTGCGGACCCACGGCGCGTCCGGTCCGGTACCGCTGAGCATCGAGTTGCGGGTCGACGGGGATCCCGAGGCGCTCGGTCGCCTGCTGGCAGCGGTCGAGCCCCTCCGCGCCGACGACGACGCGGCGATCGTCACCGACGCTGACGCGGAGACGGTGCGATTCCTCGCGGTGCTCGCCGTCATCGAGGGTCGGGTGCCGATGCCCGACTACGACCTCGCCGACCCGAGCCTCAAGTGGCACGCGCCCGCAGGAGTGGCGGCCGTCCCGAACCCACCGAGCATGGTCACCCCGGTCGACGGGCGCACATCATGAGCGAACCGGCGCCTGCGCCCGCACCCGCACCGCACGGTCAGGGCACCGTCGTCCTGCCGGCCGCCCAGCACACGTTCACGCTGGAGCCGGGCCGGCCGGTGGTGATGGGCATCATCAACACGAACCCGGGCTCGTTCTCCGACACGGTCCACCTCGCGAGCCTCGATGCGCAACTTGAGCGTGCGATGGCGTTCGTCGCGCAAGGTGCGGGGATCATCGACGTCGGCACCGACTCGGGCGTGACCTACGGGGCGTCGATCCCGCTCGAGCAGCAGGTCGCTGCGGCCGTGCCGCTCGTCGAGGCGCTCGTCGCCGAGGGGGTGCCCGTCTCCATCGACACGCCATACGCCGTGGTCGCCCGTGCGACCCTCGAGGCGGGTGCCTGCATGATCAACGACGTGTCCGGGCTCGCCGACCTCGCGATCGCGCGGCTGTGCGCTGCGCACGACGCCGCGCTCGTGATCCTGCACACGCGCGTGGGGCACAAGCAGGAGGCCTTCCTCGACTTCCCCGACGTCGTCGCCGACATCGAGGACCTGTTCGAGGAGCGCACCGCGATGGCGGTCGCCGCTGGGCTGGCGCGTGAACGTGTCGTGCTCGACCCGGGGCTCGGCTACTCGAAGCCACCGTCGGACGACGTCGCGCTCCTGCGCGCCTACGACACGTTCATCGCGCGTGGCCTCGCGATCCTCACGGGCGCGTCGCGCAAGCTGTACGCGGGCGTGATCACCGGTGCACCGCCGACGGACCGACTGCCCGAGACGATCGCGACGGTCGCCGCGGTGCGGCGCGCGCCCGGCTTCGTGCGCGTGCACGACGTCGGTGCGGTGCGCGCCTACCTCGACGCGGCCGCATCGGCCGAGGTGTCGCGGCGGTAGCGCAGCAGCAGCTCGCTGCCATGCGTGAGTGCGGAGACGAGCGTGAGCTCGGTGCGCCGTGCTGGCTCGCGCGTGCTGGTCAGCCGCAGGCCCTCCCCACCGACGAGGGCGGGGGCGAGCGTGAGGAACACCTCGTCGATGAGTCCGGCCTCGAGCAGCGCGCCGTTGATGCCGGGACCGCCCTCGCAGCTGATCCGGGGGAGTCCGAGTGCTGCGAGTCCGTCGAGCGCGCCACGCCAGTCGAGCGTGTCGTCACCGGCGACGATCCAGCGGATGCCCGGGCCTGCCGGCGTGGACGCGAGCGCGCTGCGGGCCGCGGCCTCGTCGGCCCCCGCGACGATCACGATCGGTGGCCGCTGCGGGTCGGCGACCAGCGGGTGGCCATCGGGCAGCCGGCCGGTGCGCGTGACCATCGCGATCGGCGGGCGTGGTGCGAGCCCCTTCGCGAGCCGCTGCTGCTGCCGGGTCTCGCCACCCGGATAGGGCGGGTAGGACTCGTCGCGCACCGTCCCGGCACCGACGAGGATGACGTCGCACGCGTCGCGGACGCGCGCGAGTGCTCGCAGGTCGGCCGGTCCGCCCAGTCCGCCCGACACGTCCCCGAGCGTCACGGACCCGTCCACGCTCGCGACGAGGCAGAGCGCGAGCCACGGGTCCGTGCGCGGGCCGGTGAGCGGGCCAGTGAGCGGGCCAGGTCCCCCGAGGACGAGGTCGTCGTAGAGCGTGTCGAGATCGTCGACCTGTCCGAGCCGTGGCTGCGGCCGCGACTCCGGCTCGTGGGCCGGCGCGGAGGCGGAGGCGATGTCGTCGCTCAGGTGAGGAACTCGAGCATCGCCGAGGCGATCGCGTCGGGGTCCTCGAGCGGCATCCAGTGGCCGACGCCGGAGATGACCTTGATGCGGCTGACCGGGATGGAGCCCTTGAGCTCCTCGGCCATCGCGATCGGCGTCGAACGGTCGTGCGAGCCGGCGACGATCAGTGTCGGCTGACCGATCTCGTCGCGCGGGACGCGCTCCGCGTCGGCCAGGGCACGGCAGGCCTTCGCATAATGCTGCGGCTCGTTACGCAGGAAGAGCTCGCGCAGCAGTCCGACCATCCCGGGCTGCGTCGCGTGGCTGCGCGGGCTGACTGCGCCCGCGAGCCAGGCGTCGACGAGCACGTCCATCCCCTCGGCCTCGACCGCATCGGCCCGCTGGCGGTACGCGTCAGCGGTCGCCGGCTCGAAGTAGGAGATACCGCCGACGAGCACGAGCTCGTCGATGATGTCGGGGGCGGAGCGGGCGAGCTCCTGCGCGATGAGCGTGCCCATGGAGTGGCCGACGAGCGTGACCGGCGGGAGCTCGAGGTGCGCGATGAGTCGCTGCACGTCCTGGGCCCAGCCCTCGATGGAGAACTTCCCGCGGCCCTGGCTGCGTCCGTGACCACGCAGGTCGAGGGCGATGCAGTGGTGGTGCTGCTGCAGGGCGCCGATGACACCGTGCCAGACGTTCGCCGAGCCGCCCAGGCCGTGGATGAGGACGACCGGGGGGCCCTCGCCGACGCTGGTGTAGTGGAGGGTGTTGCCGTCGATGTCCGCGAACACGTCGCGCCTTCCGTTCGGAGGGGATCCCGAGAGGGGGATCCAGGTCGGGATGCGGGTACGAATCCGCTTCGACCGGCATCCTATCGGTCACCGGTCCCCGGCCCGGGGTCGATCCCGAGGTCGATCCCACCCCGCACGGACCGAGAGCGGACCCACAGCCCCGAGGAGGACACGGCCGATGCGACTCGACCTGCACCAGGACACGTCAGCACCCCGTGAGGTCGTGTGGGACGTCCTCGTCGACTGGGAGCAGCAGCCGAAGTGGATGCTCGACGCGAAGGAGGTGCACGTCACCTCCGAGCATCGGGAAGGCGTCGGCGTCGAGCTGCGCTGCCCGACGAACCTGCTCGGCCTGACCGTCCAGGACACGATGCGGGTCACCGGTTGGGATGCCCCGCGCTTCCTCGAGGTCACCCACACCGGACGCATCATCACCGGGACGGGCGCATTCGAGCTGACACCGTTGGCTGACGGAGGGACGCGCATCGGCTGGTGGGAGGAGGTCGACCCACCGCTGGGGGCGATCGGTGAACTCGGTGCGCAGGTGTTCGCGCTGCCGATCATCCGCCGCATCTTCCGCCGGTCGCTGCGCAACCTCGCGCGTCGTGCCGAGGAGCAGCATCGGGACCGAGCGCGCTGAGCGCCAGAACCACCTCGGACGGCCGCGTCAGACGGTCGCGTCAGACGGTCGCGACGCCCATGCGGTCCAGCCAGTCGGCGCGGCTGATGACCTCCTGCTCGTACGAGGCGCGCGCGGCGACACCGGCCGACGTCCGGACGAGGACCTCGCACGTCACGCGCGTCGGCTCGACCATCTGAACGGTCGCATCGAGCTGCACCGTGGCGCCGACGGGGACCGGCGTACGGTGGATGATCTCGAGCCGGCCCGGGACCGCGACCTCGTCGTCCCCGAGATGTCCGTCGAGCAGCGCGCGAGCCACCCCTGCGATGGCGTCGGCCATCGCGAGCGTGCCGAAGGCCGCAGGGAGTCCGTCCGCGAGTGCGGTCGCACGCCCGGCATCGGTCATCGACGCGTCGATCACGAGCTCGCTCTGAGTGGTCGTACCGCGCGCGGGGCCTGGCCTCATTGGCATCTCCTGAATTGCGTTAAGTCTAGCCGCTGACGCGGGGTCAGCGCTGGCGACCGATTCGACCGAGCGCAGCGCGCAGGCCGCGTGCCGCAGGTACGTCGTCGCGCACCGCCACGCCGTCGTCGGCGGCGGGTGGTGCGACGGGCTCAGGACCCGGGGGGGACGAGACCGCCATCACGATGAGCGGGTCGGGCGCGCGGTTGTCCACGCCGTGCGCGGTGCCCGCAGGGACCAGCATGCTGCCCAGCGGATCGAGTCCGATGTCACCATCCTCGGTGACGAACCATGAGCGACCAGCGAGCACGGTGTAGGTGATGTCCGCATCGGAGCGCAGCACGTCGGTCGCCTGCTGCGGCTCGAGGCACCACAGGTCGACGGCGAGCAGCTCGGTGCGTTGGACGCGCACGCGCACGGCCTGCGACGTCGAGAAGCGGACCCAGTCGCGAAGGTCGACGGGCAGCGGGCGGCGTCCGGCGGGGTCATCGTTCACGGTGTCCATGCGCGAAGGATAGGTCCGCGGTCGGACGCCACGGTCCCGCGAGGGTGTGGGCGGTTAGCCTCATGGTCAGCCGCAGATCCCGCCGATCGCCTTCGGTGGCCTGGCATCGGTGGCCTGGCATCCCTGGCCTGGCATCCCTGGCCCGGCATCCGTGACGACGAGGCAGACGTGATCGAGCTCTCCACCACCCCCGAGGACCTCACCGCGCTCGACCCTGCGCAGGGCCCGCTGCTGGTGGTCGCCGTGACCGCACCGGAGCCGACCGCGCCGGACGCGAGTCCCGACGCGACGCCGAACGCGAACGAGGCGCCGCCGGCTCCGCGTGCGCCCGAGCTGACCGAGGGCGCGCGCCGCGTGCTCGGTGACGAGGGCGCCGCGCTGCTCGCCGCTCTCGGCTTCGAGGCGTCGGAGGCTGCGACGGTGCGTCTGGCCGCGACCGGCGGCCCGGTCGCCGGGCGTGCCGTGCTGGTCGTGGGCCTCGGCCCGGCCTCGAAGGTGACGCCGGAGACGCTGCGCCGTGCGGCGGGTGCGGCGGTGCGCGCCGCTGGGGACGTCGTCGCGCTGGCGACCGACCTCGCGACGCTCGAGGTCGGCGCGGGCGAGCCGTCCGTGCGACTGTCCGCCGTCGTCGAGGGCCTGCTGCTGGGGGACTACCGCTACGACGCGTACCGCTCGAAGCCGTCGCCGCGTCGGCTCACGCGCGCCGTGATCACCGGCGTCACCGACGGTGATGCGATTCTCGAGCGCGCCCGCGTCGGTGCGGAGGCGGCGATCTGGGTGCGTGACCTCGTGAACACGCCGCCGAAGGACAAGCGTCCGCCGGTCCTGGCGGAGACCGTGGTCGCTGGACTCGCCGATGATGACGTCGCGGTCCGTGTGCTCGACGAGCACGAGCTCGCGGCCGGTGGGTACGGCGGGATCCTCGGGGTCGGTGGTGGTTCGACGATGAAGCCGCGCCTCGTCGAGCTGCGCTGGCAACCGGAGGGTGCACAGCGGCACGTCGCCCTCGTCGGCAAGGGCATCACGTTCGACACCGGTGGCTACTCGCTCAAGCCGACGGCCGGACAGGAGACGATGAAGATGGACATGGCGGGGGCCGCCGTCGCCGCCGCCGTCGTCCGGGCCGCCGCACGGCTGCGGTTGCCCGTCGCGGTCACCGCGGTCCTCGCGCTCGCCGAGAACCTCGTGTCGGGTGATGCGCAGCGCGTGAGCGACGTCATCCGCATGCGTGATGGGACGACCGTCGAGGTCCTCAACACCGACGCGGAGGGACGCCTCGTGCTCGGTGACGGGCTCGCGCATGCCGTCGAGCTGGGGGCCGACACCGTCATCGACATCGCGACGCTGACCGGCGCCGTCATCGTCGCGCTCGGCGACCTCATCGGTGGCGTCATGGCGAACGACGACGCGCTCGCCGCGGAGCTCATCGCGACCGGTCGGGCGAACGGGGAGCCGCTGTGGCAGCTCCCGCTGGCCATCGACGAGTACGGCAAGCGGGTCGAGGGCACCTTCGCCGACCTGCGCAACGTCGGGAGCGGCAAGGATCCGGGCACGGTGTTCGGCGCCCTGTTCCTCGCGCGCTTCGTGCCCGACCGCGTCCGGTGGGCCCACCTCGACATCGCGGGCATCGCCTGGCGCGACACCCCGAGCCCGTACCACCAGAAGGGCGGGACCGGGTCACCCGTGCGCACGCTCATCGCGTGGCTCGAGGGGCTCAGCCGCGGCTGATGCCGGCGAGGAAGCGTTCGCGGTCGACGAGCATGCGACGGTGACGGACGCGAGCGACGGTGTCGCCGTCGTGCTCGACGTTCACGGTGAACTCGAGCCGACGCCCGTGGTGCCCGACGAGCGTCGCATGCGCGCACACGGTCTCACCGACCGGCACGGCACGCAGATGCTCGACCTCGCTCCAGGTGCCCACGCTCGTCTCCTCGGGTGTGAGGTCAGCGGCCACGGCATCGCAGCACGCGCCCTCGGCGAGCGCGAGCAGTGCCGGCGTCGCGAGGACCTCGACGTTGCCCGAGCCGACGCTCGCCGCGGTGTGCGCCGTCTCGACCGTGAGCGTGCGGTCGTGCTTGAGGCCCGGGTCGCAGCGTCGCGCGGATCCTGCGGTCATGGTGGGGCGTCCTGACGGAGAGCCGGAGCGTGAGCGCCGAAGGGCGGGGCCACAGCATGAGGGCCGGAAGGTGCGAGCGAGGTCGGTAGCGTAGCCGCGAGCCGAACGCCATCGCGCGTGCCGGCACTGTCCGGAGGCGTCCCATGGCCAACCCTGCTGCGGTCCTCGCACTCGTGCTCGCGATGACCGCGGTCGGTGCGTCGCTGCTGACCTGGACGCGACCCACGTTCGGCACGGTGCGTCCCGGCTTCGAGGTCCTCGTCGGCTCGACGGTCGCACTGCTCGGCTGGGCCGCGTACGGCACGTTCTCGACGCCGGTCGCACGGGTGCTCGAGGTCGATCCTTCGAGCCCCGTCGGCGCGACACGCTGGTTCCTGCTCGCCTTCGTCGGGCTCAACGTCGCTGCCGTCGTCCTGCGTGCGCTGCGGTTGACCCCGGCCGTCCCGCGGGTACTGGGTCTGGCAGGGACGGTCGTCGGACTCGCTGCCCTGTGGCCGCTCGCGGTCCTGCGTGCCGAGGGTGGCGGCGCAGGTGGCGTGACGCAGGGCGTCATCGAGCTGCTGCTCGGCACCGCACTGCTCGGGTCCATCTGGTTCGGGATGCTGCTCGGCCACTGGTACCTCGTCGAGCGGCGACTCACCAACCGGCCGATGGTGGTGGTGGCGTGGATCAACGTCGCCGTCATCGGCGCCGGACTCGCATCCGTGCTGCTCTCGTGGCGCAACCCGGCGCCGTGCGCGGGGCTCGAGGGTGCGGCCTTCCAGCAGTGCTCGTTGCTGTTCACCCCGATCCTGCGCATCGGGTCGATGACGATCGTGCTCGGGCTGGGTGTGCTGTCACTGCTCGCGCTCATCGCCGGCTTCAACGTCAAGCTCGCGCGCGAGGGCGGCCGATCGATCCAGGCAGCGACCGGGATGTTCTACCTCGCGGTCATCCTCGCGCCAGCGGTCGAGTTCGCCGCGAAGGTCCGCTTCTTCACCGCCGGGTGACGTCCCCCGTCAGCGCTTGGTGACGAGCAGCATCCCGTCGTGCTCGTGCAGGACCACGGCATCGAGCTCCTCACGCTCGGCCACCGAGCCGAGCAGGCGCGCGAGCACCGGACCGTGGTCGCCGCGGCGCAGCACGCCACGCACCACGAGCAGTCCGCCCGGCGCGAGCACGCGCAGCACGTCGTCGAGCAGCGCGGGGTAGCGGGCCGGGTTCCCCTGGAGCACGCACATGCCGTAGCGCGCATCCGTCAGGCGCGGCAGCACCTCGGCGGGTTCCCCGAGGATCGTGCGGACGCGGTCGCTGTGTCCTGCGACCTCGAGCGCCTCCGCGGCATGCGCGTGCGCGTTCGTGTCCGACTCGATGACGGTCAGCGTGGCCTCGGGCGGCAGTGCCGGGACGAGATGGAGCGCACCCACCCCGCCGGCTGCACCGACCTCGACGACGTCCGCGACGCCCGTGCGGGGCAGGCGTCCGGCGAGCCAGCGGAGCAGCGCACCCTCCTCGGGGGAGACGGGCGACGCGTCGGCGCCCCGGGTGCGAGCGTCGATGATGGCCTGCCCCTCCACGGCGAACAGGTCACGCAGTTCGGCCCGGATCGTGTCCTCGGTGCTCGACGCTGTCACAGGGGTCCGCCCTCCGACCTGTCCCGACGTCCGGACAGGAGGTCCGGTCCACGGACCGTAGCCGCCTCGTACCCTGAGAGAGGTCGAGGACGACCGGTGAAGGGGTGCGCATGATCAGGGATCGCGACGAGTGGCGTCGGCCCTGGGCCGAGGGCGCGACAGGACTCCCGGTGGCGACCTCCGGTGCCGCGGACCCCGACCCGATCGGCCTCGGTGTCGCGTTCGATCCGGTCGATGACCTGACGGCGACCTCGATGTGGCCCGAGGCGTCCGTCGCGATGCCCGTCAGCGTGGGCCCGGAGCCGGCACGGTCGACCGCAGGACGCCGAGGCGGCCGTGGCATCCTCGGTGGGGTCGTCGGTGGGGTGGTCGGTGCGGCGCTCGTCGTGCTCGGCCTCGCGGCGACGGACCTCATCGAGCTCGGTGGCACCGACGCGCCCGCAGCGACGGCTCCGGTCGCACCCGAACCGGTCGTCGAGCGCACCCCGCTGCCCGACCCGGGACTCGGTGCGTCCGTCATCCCCGACATGGCGGACCGCGTGCTGCCGAGCGTCGTGCGCATCAACGTGAGCGGGACCGTCGACCTCACCGGCGCCGGTGCGCTCGGATCCGGTGTCATCTACCGCTCGGACGGCTACATCATCACGAACCATCACGTGATCAAGGACGCCGCGGCGGTCGAGGTCCTGCTCGCGGACGGCGACCGCTTCGCTGCGGAGATCGTCGGCAGCGACGTGCTCAACGATCTCGCCGTCCTGCGTATCGACCGCGACGGGTTGCCTGCGATCGACCTGCGTCCGCCGTCCGAACCGCTGCGCGTCGGTGAGACGGTCGTCGCGATCGGTTCACCCTTCGGACTGGACGCGACGGTCACCTCCGGCATCATCAGCGCGTTGAACCGCGACCTGCGGGTCCCCGACAGCAGCGACGTCATCCCGGCGGTCATCCAGACGGACGCCGCGATCAACCCGGGCAACTCCGGTGGGGCGCTCGTCGACCTCAAGGGCCGGCTCGTCGGCATCAACACGGCGATCGTCTCGCGCACGGGCGCGAACGAGGGCGTCGGGTTCGCGGTGCCGGTGCGACAGGCCGTCGTCTCCAGTGACCAGCTGATCGAGCAGGGCTTCGTCCGCTACCCGCTGCTGGGGATCACCGGCACCGACATCAGTGCTGCCGTCCAGGCAGAGCTCGGGCTCGCGAGCCGTCGTGGCGCGGTCGTCGATTCGGTGCAGACCGGCTCCGGTGCGGAAGCGGCCGGGATGCGGGTCCGCGACGTCATCGTCGCCGTCGATGGGGTGCCGCTGCGCTCGATGTCGGACCTCGTCGCTGAGGTCAGACGCCGTGCTCCGGGTATGACGGTCTCCTTCGACGTCCGTCGCCGCGACGAGCAGCTGCGCCTCGAGGTCGTCCTCGGAGAGCGTCCGCGCTGATGCGCTGAGCGGCCGGCGATAGCCTCGGTGGCCGCACGTCCCCTCGGGAGGCCCGTCAGAGGGAAGGCCCATCGGAGGCGCAGGTGCCGGGTTCGCAGGAGCTGCTGGTCATCGCGCTCGTCGCGCTGTTCGTGCTCGGACCTGAACGGCTCCCTGAGGTCGCGCGCGCGGCGGCGAAGCTGCTCACGCGCATCCGCAACTACGGCGTCACCGCGTCGAAGGAGCTGCGCGGCGTCGCCGACCTCGGCGACATCGAGCGTGAGATCACCGACCTCCGACGCGAGCTCGACCGGACCCGCTCCGACCTGCGACGCGCGATGCGGGAGACCGTCGCGTCGTCCCCATCCAGGCAAGCGACTCACGATGCGCCCGACGATGCGGGCACCACGGCCGGCGCGACGTCCGAGGTCGCGGCCGACGACGCGACCGATGCTCCTGACGGGCGGGCGTGAGCAGCATGCGTCCCTCGGTCGCGACGGTCCTCGTGCTCGTGTCCGGCCTCGCCGTGCGCGACGGTCGTGCGGGAGCGTTCGATGCGCGTGTCCGCGAGCACGTGAGCGGGCTGCGGACACCGGAGCGCGACGCGGTCGTGCGGGTCGCGACCGACCTCGGGTCGATGTACGGCGTCGGGATCGTGGCGGGCGGGCTGGCGCTCTCGGGTCGACCGGACCTCGCGGTACGGGTCGGGCTCTCCGGGGCGACCGCATGGACCCTCGCCCAGGGCGCGAAGCCGCTCCTGCCGCGTGAGCGCCCCTACCAGGCCGACGGTGCGGAGCGACTGGTCGTCGAACCCGTGGGCTCGTCGTGGCCGTCAGGTCACTCGGCCGTCGCGATGGCGATGGCATCGACGCTCGGCGATGGCCGGGGGAGCATCACGCGGGCAGTGCTCGGGTCCATGGCGGTCGCGGTCGGCCTCTCACGCGTCTACGTCGGCGTGCATCATGCGAGCGACGTCGTCGCCGGTGCAGGGATCGGCGGGCTCAGCGCCCGCCTCGTCCGACGTCTCAGCCGACGCTGAGCGGGAGCGACCGGCCGATCAGCGTCGTGTTGCGCTTGATGATGTCGGCAGCGATCGCGGTGATGACCTTCGACGCCGGCGCGTCGGGATGCGTGAGCACCATCGGCGTGCCGTCGTCGCCACCCTCGCGCAGTCGCAGGTCGATCGGGACGCGCCCGAGCAGTTCCGTGCCGAGCGCCTCCGCGAGCTCCTGACCGCCGCCGGTGCCGAAGATGTCGTACTCGACGCCAGTGTCGGGCGCGACGAACGTCGCCATGTTCTCGATGACGCCGACGACGCGCATGCCGGTCTGCTCGGTCGCCTTGCCGGCGCGCAGCGCGACCTTCTGAGCGGCCTGCTGGGGCGTCGTGACGACGATCATGTCCGCCTGCGGCAGCATCTGGCCGAGCGAGATCGCGATGTCGCCCGTGCCCGGGGGCAGGTCGCACAGCAGGAAGTCGATGTCGCCCCAGTGGACGTCACCGAGGAACTGCTGCAGCGCGCGGTGCAGCATCGGGCCGCGCCAGATGACCGAGCGGTCGGGGTCGGTGAAGAAGCCGATGGAGATGACCTTGCAGCCGTGCCCCTGCAGCGGCATGACCATGCCGTCGAACGCGACCGGCTTGCCCTCGACGCCGAGCATGCGGGGGATCGAGTAGCCGTAGATGTCCGCGTCGAGCACGCCGACGCTGCGTCCCTGCGCGGCGAGCGCCACCGCGAGGTTCGCGGTCAGCGACGACTTGCCGACGCCACCCTTGCCCGACGCGATCGCGATGACCTTGGTGCGCGACTCGGGTCGACCGAACGGGATCTCCATCTCCGGGTTCGCCGAGCCACGCTCCTCGCGCAGCTTGCTGGACAGCGACTTCCGCTCGTCCTCGGTCATCGAGCCGAAGACGAGCTGCACGTCATCGACGTCGCCGAGCGCCATCACGGCCGCGGTCACGTCCTGGGTGATGCGGTCCTTCAGTGGACAGCCCGGGATCGTGAGCTTGATCTTCACCCCGACGCGTGAGCCTTCGATCGCGACATCGTCGACCATGCCGATCTCGGTGATCGGCTTCCCGATCTCCGGATCGTCGACCGTCGCGAGGGCCTCGTAGACCTGCTCCCTGGTGGGCATGCGTCGCTCCCTGTGCGTGTCGGGCCTGTAGGTGGGTGCGGCTCACCGGACTCCGGCCGCTCCGATGCCCGAGGGTAGCGACGCGACCATGACCGCATGACGGTCGCTCTGGGTCGCGGGCGTCGCATGCAGCGCGTCGTCCGTCCTCGCCAGCCCTGCGGCCGCACGCTCGAGCGCGGTGGTCCGGAGGCGTGGTGCGACCGCTGCGGCGAGCGCGGCGTGATGGGCGCCGGGAGCCTGTCCGTCGCGCAGGAGATCGCGCAGCGTCGCGTCGAGCTCGAGCGTCTCGGCGACGGCGCTGCGACCGCGCGTGCCCGTGCCACCGCACGCCGCGCACATCGCATCACCGGTGACGTCGGCCGTGACGTCGGCCGGGACGGCGCAGTCGGGGCACGGCAGGGCCAGGAGGCGCTGCGCGACGACGATGCGCACGGTGTCGGCGAGCAGCGTGCTCGCCACGCCGAGCTCGTGCAGGCGCGTGAGCGCTGCCGGCGCATCCACGGCATGCAGTGAGGTCAGGACGAGATGACCGGTATGGGCCGCCTCGACGGCGAGCTGCGCGGTCTCACGGTCGCGGACCTCGCCGACGAGCAGGACGTCGGGATCATGGCGCAGCAGGTGGCGCAGGCCGGCGGCGAACGTGAGTCCCTGGGCAGGTGCGACCTGCGTCTGGCTCGTGCCGATGACGATCCGCTCCACCGGGTCCTCGAGCGTGACGACGTTGCGCGGCCCGGCGGCCAGCCGTGCGAGCAGGGCGTGCAGCGTGGTGGTCTTGCCCGAGCCGGTCGGACCGCACACGATGACGAGTCCGTCGGACGCACCGATCGCGCGTTCGAGCGCGCACACCGTCGCGGTGGGCAGCCCGAGCGCTCCGAGCTCGACGCCCGCGGGTCCGTCGGGCAGCAGGCGCAGGGTGATGCGCTCACCCGAGCGGACCGGCATCGTGGCGACGCGCACGTCGAGGGCTCCGGTGGGCAGCTCGTGGCTCAGCCGTCCGTCCTGCGGCAGCCGCCGCTCCGCGACGTCGAGTGCTGCCCGGACCTTGATGCGTGCGACGAGCGCGGCCGCGGTCGCCGCCGGCACGTCGACGACCTCGTGCAGGTCCCCGTCGATGCGCTGCCGCACCCGCATCCCGTCGGACGTGGCGACGAGGTGCACGTCGCTCGCGTCACTGCCGGCCGCGAGGTCGAGCAGCGTGTCGAGCAGCACGACCGCGTCGGTGAGTGCGCCGCGCAGCGCATGGCGCGCGTACGCGACCAGCAGATGGCGCACGACGTCAGGGTCGCGCTGCGCGGTCACGTCATACGCACCGGTGCGCGCACGCATCACGTCGAGCGCTTGATCGTCATCGCGGGCCCGGAGGGTGCGCACGTGCAGCACGCCGCCCTCGACATGCGTGGGGAACGCGAGTGCGCTCCGGGCGAGCTCGGCGGGCACGGCGTCGAGCAGCGCCGGGTCCGGTGGTGGTGGTGCAGGGCTGCGCAGGGCGTCCTCCTCCGTCCTCGGGGCGACCCTACGGCGCGGCTAGCCTCCGCTGACCGTCGGATGCAGGAGCTGTGGATGACCGTCCGCGCGCGCCGTCCGGCCGGTCTGCTGCTCGCCGTCCTGCTCGGCGTCGTCGCGTCCGGCTGCCGCATCGGCGTGGGGACCGACATCACCTTCGACTCCGGCGGAGGGGGCGAGCTCGCGGTCTCGGTGCGCATCGACGGGGCCACGCTGCGCGAGCTCGACCGCGCAGGGGTCGATCCGGAGCTCGACGTGGCCCTCGGGCTCGGGCCGGCCTCGGCCTGGCGCAGCGAACGCACCATCGATGCGGACGGGGGCCTCATCCTCACCTACCGCCAGCGCTTCACCGACGGTGCGAACGCGACCGCGCTGCTGCGCGAGCTGTCGGCCGACGTGGCCGTCCAGGACCCGGCGATCCGACTCGACGTCACGGTCGAGACGGGGACGGACGGGTCGGTCCGCCTCAGCGGTCTCGGGGCGATCTCCCCGCCTGCCACGCTCGGGGTGAGCCGCGATGACGAGCCGGTGGGTCCGGTGGGGGCGGAGCTCGCGGCGCTCGTGTCCGAGGCGGTGCGAGCGCAGCTGACGATCGTCGTGCCGGGCAGCGTGGTCAGCCATGACGCGGACGTCGTCGACGGGTCGACGCTGCGGTGGGTGCTCCCGGTCGGTGACCCGCGTCCGCTGAACCTGGTCGCCGATGCACCGCCGCTGTGGCGACGTCTGCCGTGGTGGTCACTGCCCGCACTGCTCGTGCTCGCTGCGGTCGTCACGCTCGCGGTGCGCAGGCGCGCCCAGCAGCCGGAGATCAGCCCAGCGGAGTGAGGTGCACCATGACGCTCTCGCTGCGCCAGCGCGCGAGCGCGTTCTGACCGTCGAGCAGGTTCAGGCGCGTCCCCATCCCGAGGGCGGCGACACGCTCGAACTCGACGTCGTCGGTGACGATGCGCACACCAGCGGGCAGCTCGGCGATCGTCGCGTTGATGTCCTTCGACTTCACGATGACGGTGACGCGGTCGGTCTGCTCGAGTCCGGGCAGCTCCTGCTCGCGGCCGCCCTTGATGACGTAGAGGGTGCGGCCCTCCTGCACGTACCAGGCGGGGCGCTGCACGACGACGCCACCCTTCTGCGGGATGTCGAGCCAGACGATCGAGCCCTTCTTCAGCGCCGTCTCGACCGCATCCATCGTCGCGCCCGAGGCGATCAGCGAGCGCGGGGCGTCGACGAAGACGGGGACACGGCCCACGAGCTGCCCGTCCATGTAGAGCAGCAGCGTGTGCTCGCCTGCGTCAGCGATCGTGATCGGCGCTTCGACGCGCAGTCGGAACAGGTCCTCGTACATCTCGCCGCGGAGCTGGAGGATGCGCGGGTCGGACTCCCACACGACCGTGCCGCTCGGGTCGGCGAGCGCGACGACCTCCTCGTAGCGGCCCTGCGCACCCTTGTAGACCCGGTTGACGTGGAACGGCTCGGTGACGGCCGGCAGCTCGCTGAGCACGCGCACGGCCGGATCGGCACGTCCGGTCTCCTCGAAGTGCGCCGCATCGAACATGACGGCGGACAGCACCTTCACGGCCTGGACCACGTCGGACCTCCTCGCAGGCCTGCATCCTAGCCATGGGGGAGGGAGGCACTAGCGTCGCCGCATGACCTCCGCCGGCCGCTTCGACCTCCATACCCACAGCGTGCGCTCCGACGGGCACCACACACCGCGCGAGGTCGTCACGCTCGCCCATGGGGCGGGGCTCGACGGCGTCGCGCTGACCGACCACGACACCGGGGATGGACTCGCGGAGGCGCTGGAGGCGGGGGACGAGCTCGGGCTCGAGGTCATCCCCGGCACCGAGTTCTCCGCCGAGCTCGGTGGTCGGTCCGTCCATGTGCTCGCCTACTGGCACGACCACACCGAGGCCGCGCTCGCCGCGGAGCTGCTGCGGCTGCGGGACGCCCGCAGCGACCGCGCGCTGCGCATGGTCGAGAACTTCAACGCGCTCGGCGTCCCGATCACCTTCACGCGGGTCCTCGAGATCGCCGCGGGAGCACCGGTCGGTCGGCCCCACCTCGCGCAGGCCGTCGTCGAGGTCGGCGCCTGCGCGGACGAGCGTGAGGTGTTCGAGCGCTACCTCGCCGACGGTGGTCCGGCCGACGCACCGAAGCATGCGGTCGATCCGGTCCGCGCGGTCGAGCTGCTGCGAGGAGCCGGCGGGGTCGTCGTGCTCGCCCACCCTGCGCTGTTCGGCGCGCGCGACGGCGGCGAGGAGATCCCCACGGACACGCTCGAGGCGATGGTCGAGGCGGGTCTCGCCGGTGTGGAGGCCGAGCACCCCGCCCATCCCGGACCCGCGGTCGAACGCTGGACGGCGCTCGCTCGGCGCTACGGGCTGCTCGTCACCGCCGGGTCGGACCACCACGGTGGGGAACGCGAGGTGCCGGTCGGGGCCGCAGTGACCGGACGCGAGACCCTCGAGCGCCTACGCTCGCTGCGAGGCGAAGGGCCCTGACGTCGTCCGATGCCGTTCTGGTGGCCTGATGGCCTGATGGTGTGATGCACGGAGAGGAGGTGGTCCGCATGGCGGAGGTCCAGAAGGCGAAGAAGGTCATCCCGGTGCCGACGCTCCACTTCAGCGAGGGCGCTCAGGCGGGCCGGACGATCCGGCTCGACCACGAGGTCGGCACCGTCGGGCGTCGCGATGACAACTCCTACGTGATCCAGGACCCCCGCGTGTCGCGCGTCCATGCGGAGCTGCGCCGTGTCGCCTCGGCCGTGATCGTGACCGACCTCGACTCGTCGGCCGGCACGAGCGTGAACGGCGAGCCGATCACGGGCCCGCGTTCGCTCCATCACGGGGACCGCGTCGCGTTCGGTCCTGTCGTGACCGTCTTCGAGGACCCGGCCGTGGCCGCGCAGCACGAGGACGAGACGCTCGTGCTGACGATGCCCACGCCCGAGCAGCTCGACACGCCGCACCTGTCGAAGCGGCAGCTCGAGGTCCTGCAGGGGATGGCGCAGGGCAAGACCAACAACGAGATCGGTGCGGACCTCGGTGTGACCGAGCGCACCGTGAAGGCCTACGCGCAGGAGCTCTTCGACAAGCTCGGCGCGCGCAACCGTGCAGGCGCGGTCGCCGAGGCTGCACGACTCAAGCTCATCTGAGCGTCGGCCCGGATGTCCGGGCCGACGTCGGCCGGGTCAGGGCAGGTGCTCGACCTTGACGCGACGGGAGAGCTGCGGCTGACCGTCCCCGCGCGACGACGTGTCGCGCACGCTGGGCTCCGTCGACACAGCGGCTGACGTCGAGGTGCCGTTCTTCCGGCGACCTTCGCTGCGTCCTTCGCTGCGTCCTTCGGTCCGCGCCTCGCTGCTGCCGCCACGACCGCCTCGACGACGTCGGCCGTCCTTCGACCCGGTCCGCTCGTCCGACGCACGTTCCGCACGGCGCTCACCGTCGGCAGCGCCGTCGGCGGTCCCGTTCGTCGTGGTCCCGGCGGGACCACCACCGGATCCTCCCCGTCCCCGACCGCGACCTCCGCGACGACGACGAGGGGAACGAGGTTCGGTCCCCTCGCTGCTGCGGTCGTCAGCACGCTCGCTGCTGGCGGACGGTTCGACGGACGTGCTGGCGGCAGTGCTGGCGGACGTGTTGGCGGCAGTGCTCGCGCCCTCGCGGCCGCGCGAGCGGACGCGACGACGTCCGGTGTCCTCTGCTGCGGTCGCCGTCGAGCGCGGCTCGGAGGCCTTCGGTTCCTTCGCTGCCGGAGCCTCGGCCTTCTGGCGGGTGGAACGCTCCTCGGTCTGCTTCGGGGCCCGCTTCTCTGCCGTCCCCTCGCGCGTCCTCGGCTCGGCGTCCTTGCGGGGACGCTCGTCGCGGCCATGGAGATGAGCGCATGAACCGACCGCTCTGGGTCATCATGCTGACCGTCGTCAGCGTCTTCCTCTACTTCCTGCTGACCGCCGCGCTCGCCACCGCGGCCTCCGCCGCGACCACCACGGTCACCGCCGCGCTCGCCACGGTCGCTGTCCTCAGGACTGCGGCGCCGACCGACGGAACGCGCCCACGGCACGTCCTCCGGCAGGCCGAACAGTTCGATCAGTTCCGGCGAGGTCGAGAACGTCTCACGGACCTCGAGGTCGGTGCGGCCGATGGCGCGACGGATCAGGTTCGCCCGCTCCATCTCCGAGTGCTCGACGAAGGTGATCGCGACACCGGCGTGTCCCGCGCGGGCGGTGCGCCCGATGCGGTGCAGGTACATCTTCTCGTCCTCGGGGCAGTCGTAGTTCACGACGTGCGAGACGTTCTCGACGTCGAGTCCACGCGCGGCGACCTCGGTCGCGACGAGCACTCCGGACCTGCCCTCACGGAAGCGGTCCAGGTTGCGCTCGCGCATCGCCTGCTTCAGGTCACCGTGGATCGCGATCGCCTCGCAGCCGAGTCCCTCGAGGTCCTCGACGAGACGGTCCGCCATGTGCTTCGTGCGGACGAACACGTAGACGTTGCCGCGGTCGGGCGCCTGGAGGATGCGTGCCAGCAGGCGCGGCTTGTCCATCCGGTGGACCTGCATGAAGTGTTGGTCCACGTTCGGTGCGGTCTCACCCTCGGTGAGGTCCGCGCGGGTGAACGTCGGGCTGACCATGTAGCGGCGCGCCATGCGCACGATCGCGGTCGGCATCGTCGCGCTGAACAGCATCGTGTGCCGGTCGACCGGGCAGGCCTCGATGAGCCGCTCGACGTCGGGCAGGAAGCCCATGTCGAGCATCTCGTCAGCCTCGTCGAGGATGAGCGCGCGCACATCGGAGAGGTCGAGCGTGCCGCGGTTGAGGTGGTCGATCAGCCGGCCCGGCGTCCCGACGACGACGTGCACGCCGCTCTCGAGCGCCGCGGTCTGCTCCTCGTAGGGCGTACCGCCGTAGACGGCGATCGAGCGGATCCCGAGCGCGGAGCCGATGGTCAGGTCCTCGTGGACCTGGACGCACAGCTCGCGGGTCGGGACGACGATGAGGGCCTGCGTGCGACGCGCCGACGTGTCGATGCGCTGCAGGAGGGGGAGTCCGAAGGCGAGCGTCTTGCCGGTGCCGGTGCGGGCCTGACCGATGAGGTCATTGCCTGCGAGGGCCATCGGCAGCGTCATCGCCTGGATGGGGAACGGATGGGTGATGCCCTTGGCCTCGAGTGCGTCGCAGAGCGCGGCGTCGACCCCGAGGTCACGGAAGGTCGCTGTCACAGGTTCTCTCGGAAGGTGTGGGCGGCCCGGCACGGGGTCCTTGGGATCCTCGATGTGCCAGTGGCCGCGATGTGGCTCCTTGCGGCGTGCGGGAGGACGCCGAGAAGTGTCGCGCGGTGCGTCATGTGCTCCGCGGGACGATCGTGCCGGTCGAACACCGGTCGCACAGTTGGAGCGGGGTGTTCTGGCCCGACGGTACCACTCTGCGGTGCAGTAGCGTCAGGAACCGCCGGAAGGGCGTCATGCAGGCCACCTCGCAGCGGATCGGGGCGCTCACGGAGCGCCTGCTCGACCATGTGAGGGACCACGAACCCGTCGAGGCGACCCGGATGGGGCTCGAGGGCCGCGACGGCGATCTGCCGGACCTGTCCCTCGGTGCCCTGGAGGCTCGGACCCGCTCGCTCGGCGACCTCGAGGCCGCGATCCGGTTGGAGAGGGGTGCGCTGCCGCCGGGGCGCACGGGGCAGGTGCGCGAGCTCGATGCGGACCTCGACCTGCTGCTCGATGCGGTGCGCTGGCGCCGCACCGAGCTCGAGGTACGGCCCGCCCTGTCGCTCGACCCGTCCATCGCGGTCGCGCTTGCGACCGGTGGGGTCCTCGACCTGCTGCGCGACGACGGACCGTGGACCGCCGACGGTGAGCGTGACCGCGACGAGCGCCGGCGTCGGACCGCCGCGGCCGTGCACCGGGCCCGCCAGGTCCCCACGATGCTCGAGCAGGCCGGCCGGCTGCTGACCGGCGTGTCCGCACCGACGTTCGCCCTGCTCGAGGAGCGGCTGCCCGGCGCCATCGCGTTGATGCGCGATCGCCTGCCGGCGCACGCGGAGGCTGCGGGGCTCGAGGTCGACGCGGCACGTGACGCGGGGGAGTACGCGGCGGAGGGGCTCGAGGCGTTCGCTGCGCTCGTCGATGAGCTCGTCGACGAACGGCGACTCGACTGGCGCGTCGGTCCCGAGCACATCGACCGGGCGCTGCGCCTGGCCGTCGGCACGACCATGGACGCGCAGAGCATCGAGGACCGGGCGCGGACCACGCTGCACGAGACCCGTGCGGAGATGGTGGAGATCGCGTCGGCCGGCTGGACGCGTCGCTTCCCCGGTGTCGCTCGACCTGGTTCTGACGACGAGCTGCTGCGCACGGTGTTCGACGACATCGCCGCGACCGCCGTCCCTGCCGGGCAGCTGCTGCCCGAGGCGCGCCGCGCGGTCGAGGAGGCGCGCACGTTCCTGGTCGACTGGGGGCTGCTCGACCTGCCGCCGGAGGACATGCTGCGCGTCGAGCCGATGCCTGACGACCTGCGCGGGGTGGCCGTCGCCCTGCTGCGCCGCTCGCCACCGCTGCGGCCCGAGCTCCCCAGCGCCTTCCACCTCAGCTCGATCCCGACCACGTGGGAGCCGGAGCGCTCACGCTCGTTCCTGCGCGAGTACCACCCGGCCATGCTGCGCTCGCTCGCCGTGCACGAGGCGTACCCGGGACATTTCCTGCAGCTCGCGCACGCGGCGAAGCATCCTCGGCTGGTGCGCCGACTGCTCGGACGTCCGGTCTTCAGCGAGGGCTGGGCGGTGCTGATGGAGGAGGTCGTCATCGACGCCGGCTTCGGTGAGGACGGTTCGTCGCGCGTGCCGCGCGAGGACCTCGTGCTCACGCAGCGCAAGATGAAGCTGCGCACCGCGGCCAATGCGCTGCTCGACATGGGACTGCACGCCGCATCGATGACCGACGACGATGCGCTGGCGCTGCTGACCGGCGCGGCACTGCAGGAGCGTGTCGAGGCGGAGGGCAAGTTGCGCCGCGCGAAGCTGACGTCCGGGCAGCTCTCGTCGTACTACGCGGGCCTCACCGAGCTCAAGGCCCTGCAGCGCAGGGCGAAGGTCGACGCGGACCACGAGGGCCGGACCTTCGACCTCGGGCGGTTCCTGCGCCAGCTGCTGTCGCAGGGCACGCCCACGGTCGCGATCGTCGCGGACGCGCTCGCCGACGACGCGCCGGAGCTGCGGCCGTTCCTGCCCGCGAACGCGCCGGGTGGCGTGGCCACGAGCGCAGCGGGTCAGGGCCTCGCGGCAGGTCAGGGCCGGTAGGCGAGCACCGCGGCCGCGGTCGCCAGGTTGAGGCTCGAGACGCCGTCCTGCATGGGGATGGCGACCCGCAGCACCGCCCGCGCGCGCAGTGCATCGCTGAGCCCGTGCCGTTCCGTGCCGAGCGCGACGATCGCGTCGACCGGCACGTCGGCGCGGTCGATCGCCTCGCCCTCAGGGTCGAGCGCGACCAGCGGCCGCGACGAGCCGGCCATCAGCGCGTCGAGTGCCGCGAGGTCGAGCAGATGCACGACGTCGACGGCGAAGTGCAGGCCTGCTGCGCTGCGTACGACGGTCGGATGCCACGGGTCGAGCTCGCCGACGACGACGACACCGGCCAGCCCCGCAGCGGCCGCGACCCGTACGACCGCACCGGTGTTGCCGAGGTGACGCGGGTCCTCGAGCACGAGCAGGCGGGCGGGACGGGCGAGCATCGCGGTGACGTCGACCTCGGGCCGCCGGGCGACGGCCAGGCACGGCGAGGGCAGCACCCGTCCGCCGGTCAGCGCCCGCCAGACGCCCGGCTCGACGGCACCGGGGGTGACGGGCAGCGTGAGGTCGGGCGCGACGCGCGCGAGCAGGCGTGCGAGCTCGTCGGGCTCTGGACTCGCGACGACCTCGACGTGCGCGCCGAAGCGGACGGCGTGCTTGAGCGCGTGCATGCCTTCGAGCAGCACGAGGTCAGGGTCGCGCTGCGCCCGACGCAGCAGGGCCAGCGAGGTCGCGTCGAGCGGCACGTTCAGCACAGTCCGCGCACCAGTGCGAGCGGGGACAGGCACGTCGGCCACAGGTGCAGCGCGACGAGCAGGGGGATCACGGGCCAGGTGCCGCGCGGCCCGAGGGCCACCGCACCGATGACCACGGTCGTGCCGGCGGCCAGCGCACCGGCCTGCAGGCCCACCGACAGTCCGAACGCGGTGAGGTGCAGGTACAGCGCGAGTCCGGCCGGCAGCAGGAGCGCGATGCGGGGCACTGCACGTCGCGCTCCGATGATGCGGTCAGCGATGAGCACGATCGCAGCGAGCGCGAGCGCGTTGACGATGACGCGTGTCGGGTTCGCACCGAGCGGCACGCGCACCAGGCCGGCCACGAGTGCGAGCCCGGCGGCGCCCATCCCGACCGTGCGCAGCAGGCGTCGCAGCGCCCACTCCGGCGAGCGCGGGAACGCCTCGGCGCCGCGCACGACGAGGAACACGACGAGCACCGCGGAGCCCACGGTGAACGCGGCGACCTGCAGCACCTGCAGCGGTGCGCCCGACAGTCGGCCGAGCAGCGCCGCTCCCGGCGTCGTGCCGGCGGTGAGCATCGCGACGATGCCGGCGATGGCCGCGGGCACCGCCAGCGGGAGTCCGACCGCGAGGCCTCCGGGCGGACCGTCGAGCGCGAGCACACCGAGCACCGAGCGGCCCCCGCTGCGGGCGCGGCTACGGATCAGCAGGAGGGGGACGAGCGCGGTGAGCGCGAGCACGACCGCGAGGTCGGTCAGCACCCCGACGACGCCGGTGCCGCCGCGCAGTCCGCCGAGCAGGAGTGGTCCGAACACGAGGGCGGCGATCGAGAGCGCGACGTCGCTGCGCGCCTCGTCACCCATGTCGCCCTCCGTGCCTGCATCGCGTCGCTTGCATCGCGTCACCAGTATCGCGTCGGTCCGGCAGGGGACGCTAGCGGTGCGTCGGTAGGCTCCCGATCGGGCACGACGGGCCGTGAACGGCAAGGCAACGGCAGCAGACCGGGATCCGGGCGGGAGGTTCATGGTGCTGGCGGCCTCGATGCTCGTCATCGGTGACGAGATCCTCGGCGGGTTCGTCACCGACACGAACTCCCCGTGGCTCGCCGATCGGCTGCGTCCGCTCGGGGTCGCGCTCGAACGCGTCCACGTCGTCCCCGACGAGGAGGACGCGATCGCGCAGGCGCTGCACGCCGAGCTCGCGCGGCCACGACCGCGCGTCATCATCACCTCCGGCGGGATCGGCTCCACGCCCGACGACATCACCTACGAGGCGGTCGCGGCGGCGCTGGGCCGTGCGCTCGTCGAGGACGCGACGCTCGCGGCCGCGATGCGCGGCATCGTGGAGCGCACCCGGTCGCGCGGCTTCGCCACCTCTGACGCGTTCATCGACCACGTGATGCGCATGGCGCGCATCCCTGCGGGCAGCCGGCTCATGGCGCGCGAGGGTGGCTGGACGCCGGCGGTGTGCGTCGACGTCGACGGTGGGTCGGACGCGGCGGACGGTCGTGGCGCGACCGTGGTCGTGCTGCCCGGTGTGCCGTCGGAGTTCCGCGCGCTGCTGGGTGACGCGGTCGAGCCGGCGCTGCTCGCCGGACGCAACCCTGTCGCGCACGTCGTCGAGCTGACCCACACGTTCTCCGAGAGCCTGCTCAACGAGACGTTCGTGGCCATGCAGGCGCGGCATCCGCAGGTCAAGCTCGGCTCGTACCCGGGCCGCCCGATGATCGTGCGGCTCACCGGACCGCAGGACGAGGTCGAGGCCGCAGCGGCGCTGGTGCGCACGGCGCTCGACGAGCTCGCGGCGGTCGGGGCCGGGCCGGACACGACGGCATGACGTCGGACGGACCCACGCGCCGGCTGCTGTTCGTGCATGCGCATCCTGACGACGAGTCGTCCAAGGCTGCAGCGACCGCGGCGCGCTACGTCGACGAGGGCGCTCGCGTCACGCTGGTGACGTGCACCGACGGCGCGGCGGGCGAGGTGCTCAACCCGTCGTTCCCGACCGCACTGCTCGACGCGGTCGGCATGGCGCAGGTGCGACGCGACGAGCTCGCCGATGCCGTCGCAGCGATCGGCTTCCACGCGGTCCACCAGCTCGGCTTCCCCGACTCCGGCTGGCACGAGGACGCGTCGGTCGTGCCCGACGGGACGTTCGCGCGCATGGACCTCGACGTCGCCGCCGAGGCGCTCGCCGCAGTGCTGTGCGAGGAGCGTCCGCACGTCGTCGTCACCTACCCGGAGAACGGCGGCTACCCGCATCCCGACCACATCATGACGCACCTGGTGTCGCTGCGGGCCATCGAGCTCGCAGCACCCGTCTGGCAGGTCGCGAAGGTCTACGCGGCGAACACGTTCCTGCGCGAGCGCGTCGTCGCGATGCACGAGGCGATGCTCGCCGCCGGCCTCGAGAGCCCGTACGCGGACTGGATCGAGTCGGGCCGTCGTCCCGACATCGTCCCGCACGCGCGCATCCACTGCGCGGACTGGTTCCCACGGCGCGACGCGGCGCTGCGTGCGCACGCGAGCCAGGTCGACCCCGACGGGATGTGGTTCGCGATGCCGCGCGAGCTGGAACGATCGGCGTACCCGTGGGAGGCGTACGAGATGCTGTGGTCGCTGGTCGCGACCGTCGTGCCGGAGGCCGACCTGTTCGACGGACTCGACGTCGCGGCGTGGGACGCTGCTTCGCCCGGGTCGGTCGGTCCCCTCACGACGCCACCTCGGACGCTGCTCCCGTAGCCTGCGACCCATCGGCCATGCATCGGGCATGCATCGGCCCAGCCCGCACGGGCGGACTCATCAGGCGATCGGGGGGACGATGGACGCGGTCGAGCGGGATCGGCACGACTACGCACGCGGCAGCCTCGACGTCGGTGACGTCGACCCCCACCCGCTGCGCCAGCTCGAACGTTGGATCGCTGATGCGGTCGAGGCGGAGGTCGGCGAGCCGAACGCGATGACGCTCGCGACCGTCGACGGTGACGGTCGTCCCGATGCGCGCGTGGTGCTGCTGCGCCGCATCACCGACACGTCGCTCGTGTGGTTCACCGACCGACGTTCGGCCAAGGGCGAGCAGCTGGTCGCGACGCCGCACGCGGCGCTCGTGTTCCACTGGCAGCCGCTCGAGCGGCAGGTCCGACTGCGCGGCCCGGTGGTCGAGCTCGACGACGCCGAGAGCGACGCGTACTTCGCGTCGCGACCGCGCGGCAGCCGCCTGTCCGCATGGGCGAGCCACCAGTCGCAGCCGACCGCCTCGCGTGAGGCCTACGAGCGTCAGGTCGAGGACGTCGAGGCGCGCTTCGAAGGGGTCGAGGACGTGCCTCGCCCGCCCTACTGGGGCGGATACGCCCTCGCGCCCGTCGAGGTCGAGCTGTGGCAGGGTCGGCGCTCGCGTCGGCACGACCGGCTGCGCTTCCGGGCCGACGGGGCCGGCGCATGGACGCTGGAGCGCCTGCAGCCCTGACCGGCCTACGCTGCGCACCTCCAGGTGGTGCTGCCGCACCGCCGCTCCCCAGACCGGCCTGCCCGTGACCGCTGCTGCCCGCATCCCCCGCCTCGACCTGCGCAACGTCGCGATCATCGCGCACGTCGACCACGGGAAGACCACGCTCGTCGACGGCATGCTGTGGCAGTCCGGCGCGTTCCGTGCCAACCAGGACGTCAACGAGCGCGTCATGGACTCGAACGACCTCGAGCGTGAGCGCGGGATCACCATCCTCGCGAAGAACACGTCGATCGTCGTGCCCGACCTGCGCGAGGGACTCAACGCTCCGCCGGTCACCGTGAACGTCGTCGACACGCCGGGCCACGCGGACTTCGGCGGCGAGGTCGAGCGTGCGCTCGCCATGGTCGACGGTGCGCTGCTGCTCGTCGATGCCGCGGAGGGGCCGCTGCCGCAGACGCGCTTCGTCGTTCGCAAGGCGCTCGAGGCCGGCCTGCCGATCATCCTCGTCGTCAACAAGATCGACCGCCCCGACGCGCGCATCAGCGAGGTCGTCGACGAGGCGATGTCGCTGCTGATCGAGCTCGGTGCGGACGACGCGCAGATCGACCTCCCGATCCTGTACACGAACGCGAAGGACGGGCTCGCGACGCTCGACCCTGACGTACCGGGCGAGGACCTCAAGCCGCTGTTCCTCACGATCCTCGACCACGTCCCGCCGCCGATGCACGACCCGGAGCACCCGTTCCAGGCGCTGGTCACCAACCTCGACGCCTCGCCCTACCTCGGCCGCCTCGCCATCTGCCGCATCCATCACGGCCGGGTCCGTCGTGGCCAGCAGGTCGCGTGGTGCCGGGCGGACGGCACGATCACGACGGTGAAGCTCGCCGAGATGTTCCTCACGGAGGCGCTCGACCGGGTGCCTGCGGAGGAGGCCGGGCCGGGCGACCTGATCGCGGTCGCCGGGATCGACGACGTCACCATCGGCGAGACGCTGGCGGCGGTCGACGACCCGCGTCCGCTGCCGGTGCTCACCGTCGACGAGCCGTCGCTGGGCATGACGATCGGCGTGAACACCGCGCCGCTGGCCGGTCGTGACGGCACGCGCCTGACCGCACGGCAGATCGAGGACCGCCTGCGCGCGGAGCTCGTCGGCAACGTGTCGATCCGCGTGCTGCCCACCGAGCGTCCCGACACGTGGGAGGTCCAGGGCCGTGGTGAGCTGCAGCTCGCCGTGCTCGTCGAGACGATGCGACGCGAGGGCTTCGAGCTGACCGTGGGCAAGCCGCGCGTCGTGACGCGCGAGGTCGACGGCGCGGTGCACGAGCCCTTCGAAGCGCTGTCGATCGACGTGCCCGACGACTACGTCGGTGTCGTGACGCAGCTGCTCGGACTGCGCAAGGGACGCATGCAGCAGATGGTCGCGCACGGTTCGGGATGGACGCGCCTCGAGTACCGCGTCCCCGCGCGTGGGCTGATCGGCTTCCGCACCGAGTTCCTCACGGAGACGCGCGGCACCGGACAGATCCACGGCACCTTCGACGGCTACGAGCCGTGGCAGGGTGAGATCCGCACGCGACCCAACGGTTCGCTCGTCGCCGATCGCACGGGTGCGACCACGCAGTTCGCGCTGCTCAACCTGCAGGAACGCGGCCAGCTGTTCGTCGCGCCCGGTGTCGACGTCTACGAGGGCATGATCGTCGGGGAGAACGCGCGCGCCGAGGACATGGACGTCAACCCGGCGAAGGAGAAGAAGCTGTCCAACGTGCGCTCGGCGACGGGCGACGAGCTCGTGCGCCTCGCACCGCCACGACAGCTCTCGCTCGACCAGGCGCTGGAGTTCATCCGCGAGGACGAGGCGGTCGAGGTGACGCCCGCTGCCGTGCGTCTGCGCAAGGCCGAGCTGTCGGCGAACCTCCGTGGACGCAGCGCGAAGCGCGCGAAGGGTGGCGGCGCGCCCGTCTGACGTGGCTATCTTCTGGGGTCTGCGGCACCGCCGGGCGACGACAGGGTCCAGTAGGTCGTCGCCACGCGAAGAGGGACCGATGTCAGCCTCCGAACCGATCGAGGGCAGCGCCGCGACGGAGCCGCTGCAGCCTGCCGTTACGGCGGAGCCGATGGCTGGCCTCGGGTTCGATGCGCTCGAGGAGCGGCTCCGCGAGCTCCGCGGGTCACTCGGCCTGGGAGATGCATCGCCCTCGAACGCAGCGCCCGTGCGTGCGGTGCCTGTCCGTGCGCAGCGACCGGTCCCGCGACGGGTCCGGGAGGCGAGGCCCGAGGTGGTCCTGCGAACGCCTCGCATCGGCTGGGACCTCGTCGGTCTCGCAGCGGCCTGGGCGGGCCTGATCGGGCTGGTCATCGGGCTGGTCGCCGGTCCGCTGGGGTGATCGGAGCGCGGTCGTGGTCCGTTGACGCCTAGGCTCCGTCCAGCGCTCGGGCGTGACCGGGCGCACGGCGAGGAGCTCCGAGGTGTCTGACGGTGCGACGCGGCTTCCGTACCGCCTGCTGACCGGGGTCGACGACCGCGCGTTCTGCGAGAAGGTCAGCGGCGCGCTGGATGACGGCTACGTCCTGCACGGCTCACCGTCCATCACCGCGCGGCCAGATGGGACGATCATGTGCGCGCAGGCCGTGGTCCTGCCGGCCCCGTGACGCGCCCGCGCGACCGCGACGCCGAGCGTCGCTGGCGACCCGACACGCAGGCCGTCCGCGGAGGGCTCGAGCGCTCCCCGTTCGGCGAGACCTCGGAGGCGCTCCACCTCACCTCCGGTTTCGTGTACGGATCGGCCGACGAGGCGTTCGGCGCGTTCAGCGGTGACAACGATCACCACCGCTACACGCGCCTGGGGAACCCGACGCTCGACGTGCTCGAGGAGCGTCTCGCGCTGCTCGAGGGTGGCGAGGCGGCACGCACGACCGCGAGCGGGATGTCGGCCGTGTTCAACGCGCTCGCCTCGATGCTGCGCGCGGGCGACCGGGTCGTCGCCTCCCGCGCGCTGTTCGGCTCATGCTTCCAGGTCCTCACGACCATCCTGCCGCGCTGGGGCGTCGTCACCGACCTCATCGACGGGCACGACCTCGCCCAGTGGGAGGCCGCGCTCGCTCGGCCGGCCAAGGTCGTGTTCTTCGAGACGCCGTCCAACCCGATGCAGGAACTGGTCGACGTCACCGCCGTGTGCGACCTCGCGCATGCGGCCGGCGCGCGGGTCATCGTCGACAACATCTTCGCGACGCCGGTGCTGCAGCGTCCGCTCGACCTCGGTGCGGACGTCGTCGTCTACTCGACGACGAAGCACATGGACGGGCACGGGCGCACGCTCGGTGGGGCGATCATCGGACCTGCCGCCTACGTCGAGTCGGAGCTGAACCCGCTGCTGCAGCACACCGGCCCGACGATGAGCCCCTTCTCTGCGTGGGTGGTGCTCAAGGGGCTCGAGACGCTGCGCATGCGCGTCGAGCGCATGACCGCCTCCGCACTGGACCTCGCCGGCTGGCTCGAGACGCAGCCGGGTGTCCGCGCGGTGCGGCATCCCTGGCTCGCCTCGCACCCGCAGCACGCGTTGGCCCGCGCGCAGATGTCGGGCGGCGGCTCGATCGTCACCTTCGAGCTCGACGGTGGCCGTGAGCGTGCGTTCGCGCTGCTCGATGCACTGCGTCTCATCGACCTCTCGAACAACCTCGGCGACTCGCGATCGTTGGCGATCCATCCGGCGACGACGACGCATCTGCGGATCGGTGCGCAGGAGCGTGAGCGCACCGGGATCTCGGAGGGCGTGATCCGCCTGTCGATCGGGCTCGAGGACGTCGAGGACCTGCGCGACGACCTCGCGACGGCGCTCAGCGCGGCGTCGGCTCGCTGAGCCTGCGCCGCCAGCGGGCGGCGAGCACGATCAGGATCGGGACGAGCTGCGTCAGTCCGCCGTAGGCGAGCACGGTGCTGGTCAGACCCGGGACGTCACCGAGGTGCAGTGCGGTGAGCGTGAGCGCGAGCCCGACCGAGCGGGCGTTGATCGTGAGCGCGATCGTGCGTCGGCGAGCCGGATCACGGGTGAGTGACCGTGCTCCGACGGTGACGACGAGCATGACGACGACCGCGACGAGGGAGACCGGCCCGGTCACGACGTCGATGGTCGCACGGGGATCGATGAACACCGCGATGGTGACGGCGACGGCGAGGCTCGCGTCCGCGGAGCGGCCGATGACGGCGAGCCAGCGACCGGTGCGCTGCGCGTCGACGCGAGCTCTCGCGGTGAGCACCGCGAACACGCGACCTGCGACGAGCGGGGCGACGACGAGTCCCAGCAGGCTGGTCATGATCGTCGCAGGTGGGAGCGGCACGCTGTCGGGCAGGAAGAGCCCGGTGACGAGCGGCACGGTGAGCAGGTTCAACGCGCCGAGCCCGATCACGATGGTGACCGCGGTCGGCATGTCACCGCGACCGATGCGCGAGAGTGCGATGCCGATCGGTCCGGCGGATGCGGCTGCGACGATGACGATCGCCGCCCGGGTCACCTCGTCGAGATCGAGCAGGGTGGCCAGGCCGACGGCGACGATCGGGACGACGAGGAGGTCGAGGATGAGGATGCCGAGGATGAGCCGGCCCTCACGCAGCGGGGCGAAGAAGCTCCGCAGCGGCGTCGCACCGGCGAGCGCGATGCCGTTGAGCACGAGCGCGACGACCAGCATCACCGCGTACAGGTTCTCGATGCCGCTCACGTCACCTCCTCGTCCTCATCGAGTCCGACCTCATCGAGCTCGTCCTGATCGAGGCGACTGTAGTACTTTCAGGCCCCTGCACCGCTTCTCCTAGGCTCCTGCCTCATGATCGGGATCGAGCACGTTCGGGCGGCCGCTGCCCGCCTCGCCGGGGTCGCGCATCGCACGCCGGTGCTGCGCTCCGAGACGCTCGACGCGTGGACCGGGGCCGAGCTCCTGCTCAAGGCCGAGCACCTGCAGCGTGGGGGTGCGTTCAAGTTCCGCGGCGCCTACAACGCGCTCAGCATGCTCAGCGAGCAGCAGCGACTCCGCGGCGTGTGCGCCTACTCGTCGGGCAACCATGCCCAGGCGGTCGCGCTCGCAGCGAGGCTGCACGCGACACGGGCGACGATCGTGATGCCGGCCGATACACCGCAGATCAAGCTCGACGCGACCCGTGGCTACGGCGCCGACGTCGTCCTCTACGACCGCTACACCGAGGACCGGGCAGCGATCGGATCACGTCTTGCAGAGGAGCACGGGCTGACGCTGATCCCGCCGTTCGACCATGACGACGTCATCGCCGGCGCAGGGACCACCGCGCTGGAGCTGTTCGAGGACACCGCGGACGGCGGGCCGCTCGACGTGCTCGTCGTGTGCCTGGGGGGCGGGGGACTCATCTCGGGCTGCGCGACCGTCGCGCGCGCGATCGCTCCGGACACGCGCGTGGTCGGCGTCGAACCCATCGCGCGCGACATCGTCGCACGCTCGCTCGCAGCCGGCAGCGTCGTGTCGGCAGGCGTGCCGGCGACCATCGCGGACGGACAGCAGGGCGATCGGCTCGGCGAGCGCACGCTCGCGATCATCGCTGCACGGGTCGACGAGGTCGTGCTCGTCAGTGACGACGACATCCGGGCCGCGATGCGCGTCCTGTTCGACCGGCTCAAGCAGGTCGTCGAGCCGAGCGGTGCTTCAGCGCTCGCTGCGGTGCTCGCCGGCGCGATCGACGTGCGCGGGAAGCGGGTCGGCGTGACCCTCTCGGGCGGCAACGTCGGGCTCGAGCGCTTCCTGGCGCTGATGCACGATGCTCCGCACCCTGCGCTCGATCCGCACCGGTCCGGAGCGGTCCCCAGGGCGGTCCGTGGCGTGGTCACCGACCGGGACTGATCACCACTGGGACCGACCGCCTGATCGACCGCCGGCCTGTCGCCCCGACGGGTCAGCCGGCGTCGAGCTCGCGGATGCGGATGACCTCGGCGTCGGCCTCCATGAGGATGCGGTCGGCCCCGTTCATCGGCTGCGAGACGCGAGCGATCGTCTGGTCGAGGTGGGAGCGCGCGTCGGAGAGGGAGGTGACCATGCGGCTGTGGAGCTCGTTGGCCTCAGCGACGATCGTCTGGACCCAACGGCGCTGCTCCTCGATGGTCCCCAGCATCGAGTCGCGACGCTGTTCGGCCTGCTCGAGGATGTCCTCGCGGTCCCGCATGGTGCGCTCGCGCATCTTGGCGGCGTCGGCGTCCGCGGCCTCCCGGATGGACGCCGCCTCCGTCTGCGCCTTCTCGAGGGTCTCGCGCTCTGCATCGGCGGTCCTGAGCCGCACGGAGCGTGCGTACTCGTCGGCCTCCTCGCGCGTGGTCTCCGCGTAGCGGTCGGCCTCGACCTTCGTCGCCTGGGCGTACTGGTCGGCCTCGGTGCGGGTCGAGGTCGCGTACTCGTCGGCCTCTGCACGCGTCGAGCTCGCGTACTGATCCACGTCCGCACGGGTCGAGGTCGCGTACTCGTCGGCGTCCGCACGGGTGGAGGTCGCGTACCCGTCGGCCTCGGTACGGACGGACGCGGCGTAGGTCTCTGCCTGGGTCCGGAGCGCCTCGACGTCGGTCCGAGTCGTCTCCACGAGGGCGCGTGCCTGCTGCTCGGCCGCGGAGGTGGCAGCGGCGGCATGCTCCTCAGCCTCACGGGTGCGACGGTCGGCATGCTCGTTCGCCTGGCGGGTGCGCTCCTCCGCCTCGCGGATCGCATCGGCATTGGCGAGCAGCGCTTGGGCCTTGGCCTCGTCGACGACCAGGTTCGCGGCGGCGAGAAGCTCCCGGTGTCGTGCCTGCGCTGCCCTGAGGATCGCGGCCGCGGTCGCGGAGGCGACCTCCGTCGCCTGGACCTCGTCGAGCTCCAGGAACTCCTCGAAGTTCAGCAGCGGGGTCGGCTCCTCGCCCGAGCGGGCGGGTCCGACCGCTCGAGAGGATGGCTTCGGAGACAGGAACGGCATGGACGGCTCCGGGGGACTTGGGGACTTGGGCGCTTCGGGATGGATGGTTGCGTGGAGCAGCATCGTAGGGCCCGCGACCGGTCAGGGAAACTGTCCAGCCGAGTGAAAGGATGGTAATCCGCAACAGCGGCCCGGTGCACGGAAACGACTTCAGGACGCGTCTCGAGGTGGCCTCCTGCTGAGTCTCGCACCGCTCCGGCCAGGTGCCGGCAGGTGGGAGGCCCGGGTCGACGTCCTGACGCGGGCGGGGGTCCGCGTGCCGTCACTCCTAGGCTGAAGGCATGGACACCACCCTCGCGGTCGAAGTGCTCGTCACGATGTTCGTGATCATGGACCCGGTGGGGAACGTGCCGATATTCCTCGCGGTGACGCGACGTCTCGACCAGCGCGCGAGGAACCGGGCGGCACTGCTCGCGGTGCTCACGGCCGCACTCGTGATCGTCGTCTTCGCCCTCGTCGGTCGCCAGGTGCTCGCGTACCTCAGCGTGTCCGTCCCGGCGCTGCAGGGTGCGGGCGGACTCCTGCTCCTGCTCGTCGCACTCGACCTGCTGACCGGAGGATCGTCCATCGCCCGCGGCGAACCCGAGGAGGGCGACCACGTCGCGGTCGCGATGGTGCCGCTCGGCACGCCGCTGCTCGCCGGCCCCGGTGCGATCGTCGCCACGATCGTGTTCGTCGCGGCCGCCGACGGTCCGGGCGACCTCGGCATGATCGGCGGCGGCATCGCTGCCGTCCTGCTGGTCGTCTACCTCGCGATGCGCTTCTCCGGCGTGCTCATCCGCGTTCTCGGGCGTTCCGGGATCCTGCTGCTCAGCCGCATCGCCGGACTGCTGCTCGCCGCCATCGCGGTGCAGATGCTCGCCGACGCGCTCATCGCCTTCGCCCGGCTCGTGTGAGACCTCCCGCGTCACCTTGCGCGGACCGGCGACGATGGCACCCTCGAGGGGTCGACGTGAGACGTCGGCCCGACACACGACCGAGGGCCCGATGCTCGGCACGACGTTCCCCGCGGTGCTCGCCGACGCGCGCGCCGGCGACCCCGTCGCATGGGGTCTGCTGCTCGACGATCTCGGCGGCCCGCTGCTCGGGTTCGCTCGCGGACGCGGCGTGGATGGACGTCGGACCCATCGCCCGTCCGTACCCGACGCCGGCCGACGAACGTTCGTCGACCGGTGACGATGCGCCGGACGACGTGACGGACGACGTGACGGACGACGCGACGGACGCAGCGACGCACGACGAGACGCCGGTCCCGGTCGAGGTCACGGTGACCATCGTCTCCATCGAGCTGATGTCGATGGTCACGTGGTCGTCGGATGGGATGGTGCTGCTCGTCCCGCACTACCGACTCGTCGACCAGGACGGCGGCTGGTGGTTCGTCGTCGCGGTGGCGGACCGGTACGTGGCCGGCTGAGCACGTCCGGGCCGTGGGGCCTTCGAGCCGTCCTGTGGGCCGACCCGTCAGGCCACGTCGGGGCTGATGCTTGATTAGCATCCGCCGGCGGGCTCGGATCGTCGCGGACAGGCGCGGACAGGCTCTGGACAGAAGGAGAGCGGTGATGGTCTGGAGGGCGCAGTCGCTCGCGGTCCGTCGGTCGCTCCGGCGACGCGCTCCGTTCGTCCGGTTGCTGCTGCCACTCGCGCTCGTCGCAGCGGCATGCGGCGGTGAGGATGTCCGGGGTGAGGATGGGCGCGTGGTCACCGCCGGATCCTGGAGCGTGTTCGACCTCCGTCCCGGGGACTGCATCGGCGACGTCTCCGACCTCAAGGGCGACGCCGACGAGGTCCCGCTCGTGCCCTGCAGCGAACCGCACGCGCAGGAGGTCTTCGCGGTCGTCCGCCATCCCGATGATGCCTACCCCGGCGCGGGTGCCGTCGCGACGTTCGCCGACCGTGCCTGCCTCACCGCGCTCGAGGCGGACCTCGATCTCACCATCGACGATGGCATCGCCTTCTCCTATCTCCTCCCGACGTTCGAGGGCTGGAACGAGAACGGCGACCGCAGCGTCGTGTGCGTCCTCGTGTTCCCCGAGGAGGCCGGCATGATCGGCTCCTTCGTCGACGGCACGGGGGATGCGTCGCGGCTCACCGCGACCGACGTCGAGACGTCGACCCCGTAGCGGGACTGACGGGCTTCGTCACGCATGCAGCACCTTCGTCCTCGAGCGGGCGGACGGTCGAGCAGATCCAGCGCCATCCACAGGGTGGGAAGTGCCACTTCCGTGCCGCCTCGGTCGCCTGCATGCTTGCGTCCTCACCACCGAGGAGCCATCATGGGAGTCTCGGACGCGCGTCGCCTGGAGGTCTACGAGCAGGCGCGCGCACAGTGGGGCGAACGGCCTGCGGAGACGCTCATGGAGCTGGTGGTCCCAGCCGGACAGGACATGGCCACGCGCAGCGACGTCGACGCTGCCGTGGCGAGGATCGAAGCGCGGTGCGCGGTCCTCGAGGAGCGGATGAGGCACGTCGCGTCGAAGTCGTTCGTCCTCGCCTCGCATGTCCCGACGTACGCGCTGATCATCGGGCTCTCCTTCCGGTGAGCCTCTTGTCCCGTGGGGACGTCTGAGGGTTCTCCACAGGCTCCCGACACGCCCTCGCGCCACCGTGAGTCGCGGTCAGACTTCCGATGTGCCGGATACCCGGCGATCCCCGCCGGGACAAGTCAAAACCCCGGCCGTTTGCCGAGGCAGGGACGGTTCCGGGGTCTGCGAGAGCGACGCTACCAGCGAGGAGCCCGATGTCAAGTGCCCCGGCCGAGGTTCTCCAACGGCGATTGAGTGCGCAGCGACTCGGCGGCTACGTCGAGGCGACCGCCGGCGATCTCGACGCTGCGATCGAGCTCTACGAGTGGAACTGCGCGATGTCCGCCGCCCTCTTCGAGGTACTGGGTGATGTCGAGATCATCGTCCGCAACGCGCTCCACGATGCACTCACGGCGTGGCACGCACGTGGCCCGTTCGCGGGGGAGTGGTATGACAACGAGCACGGCCTGCTCGCTGCCCGGGAGAAGACCGATGTCACCACCGCGCTCCTGCGATTGAAGAGGTGCCGAAAGCCGGTCTCGCCGGGGGCCGTGGTCGCAGAGCTCAACTTCGGGTTCTGGCGCTTCCTCCTCACGAAGAAGTACTCGTCGACGCTCTGGCCGGTCATCGGAAGGGCAGCGTTCCCCGACATCAGTCACCGGCGGCCCCAGCTGCTCTGGGCTCGCATGGCACGCCTGCACGACCTGCGCAACAGGATCGCTCATCATGAGCCGATCCACTGGCGCGACATCGGCCTTGATCTCACGGATTGCTTGATGGTGATCCGTGCTGTCTGCCCCGTTTCGGAGGCGTGGTCGCGCGACCGTGCTCGCGTTCTGCAGGTCCTTGCGATGCGTCCCCAATCACCGCGCCCGATGGTCGGAGGTGACTCTTGCACGGGTGGAGGAGGCGTGGCCGGATGAGCAGTTGTGGGTTGCGCTGAAAGTCAGAACCCCGGCCGTCTGCCGGAGCAGGAACGGTTCCGGGGTCTGCGCGAGAGACGGGACCACCGTGGTCCGCGCCGTGCGAGTGCTCAGCGCAGCGCGTGCAGGCGTCCGTCGCGCGACCCGACGTAGATGCTGCCGCGCCACACGACCGGGGTCGCCTCGATGCAGCCGGGCATCGCGACCTCCCAGCGCAGCCGCGGCTCGGCCGGATCCTCCAGCGTGTAGCCGCGCACCGACGGTCGGCCGCACGTGGCGAGCACCAACCACGCGGGACCGCCGGGTTCCTCGACGACGACAGGGGAGGACCACAGCGGTCCACCGAGGAACTCGTTCGACAGCACGGTGCCATCCTCGAGCGCGACGGTGAGCAGCCGACCGGAGTTCGTCGGCACGTAGATCACGTCGGCGTACACGGCCGGTGTCGCCCACACGCCGCCGTCCGCGCCCTGGGCGCCCGGGACCTCCGGGATGTCGAGGCGCCACAGCACCGGGTCGTCGGGCCGCGACGGGTCGAGGCGCATCAGCTGTCCCATCCCCTCGGCCGCGGGCAGGCGACGCTCCTGCTCGACGGCGACGACGAGCATCCCGTCACGGTCGACGACGATCGACGCGTCGGTGTCGTCGCCGACCCAGTGGTCGAACGTGATGACGGTGCGACCCTCGAGCGCCGCCTGCCGGTCGATGCCCATGACGCGGCCGCCGGAGTTCGCCCAGTAGACGCGGTCGGCGGTGATGGCCGGGCTCGACTCGATCGACACGTTGGTGTCACCGATGCGAGCGAACAGCGCGTCGTCGAATCCGGGCACCTCGACGAGCAGCTCGGGGTCGACGGTCACGAGTCCGTCCGGGCCGTACGCACGGTTGAGCCGCCACATGCGGAACCAGCTGTCCTCACCGCCGGCGTAGAGCACGTCGTCGAGGATCGTCGCGTTCGCGTCCCAGTCGTTGTTCCACACGCCCTGCGGATGACGCCCGAGGCGCCACAGCTCGGTGGGCTCCCCTCGGTCGAGCGCGACGACGCGCAGGAACCCGTCGCGCGATCCGACGACCGCCAGCGGGAACCCGTCCGGGTCGAGCGACTCGGTGCCCTTCACCATCGCGCCGGTGACGAACGGTGGGCGGGTGCGCTCGCCCGTCGCGCCGTCGAAGAGGTGGAACGAGCCGTCGTAGCCGCCGACCATCACCTCGACGTCGCGCAGCCCGTCGCCGCCGCGGTCGAGCAGCACGACCTGGCCGGTCCAGCCGATGCCGCACCACACCTTGCGCGTCGTCGGGATCGCACCTCGACCGAGCACATCCCCTCGGACGGTGCCGACCAGACGATGGCCGGCTCGCGGGGGACCGGTCCCTCGCCGTAGAACGTGCGGGTCGGGTTCCCGCGGAACACGAGGAACCCGTCGACGGCACCGAAGCGGCTGCCGTGCAGCAGCGAGCCGACCGTCGGCACCATCCACGGAGCGATGGAGCCGTCGGGCGGAGCGTCGGGCGGAGCGTCGGGCGGGACGGACGCACCTTCCGCGCCGGCCGCCTCGGCCACCTCGGACGCGTCCTCGACCGCCGAAGGGTCAGCGGACGGTCCGGGGGGTGGGCCCGCGACGCCCGACTCCGCCGGGTCGCCGCTCGATCCGCGGACCGCGTCGACGACGGTGATGGCCCCCAGTCCGACACCGAGGAGGACGACCGTCAGCACGCTGAGGAGCAGGACGTCGCCCGAGAGGGTCGTGGGTGCGTGCTCGATGCGGAGGCGACGCACGCGACCTCCTCTGGGTGCTGGTCTCTGGGAGCTGGTCTCTGGGAACTGGCTTGCTCGACCCGTGATGCTAGGGACGGTCCGGGACCATCGGCAGTGGCCCCATGGTCCGATCGCGGGGATACTGCGCGGGCACGCCGGCCAGGAGGTCCTGTGGTGATGACGAGCAGCGGTCCGACCGCGTCGGACGGCACGCGCGGCGACGGCCTCGGCGGTCGCTCGTCGGGCTGGCGCATGTCCGCCCTGGCGGCGGGCGGTGCGGCGATCGCGCTGCTGGGGCCGGCCACGCTGGCTGCCCTGAGCGTGCGCAGGATGCGGGCGGACGCACGGACCCGTCCGACGCTCGTCCTCGACATCGCGCTCGATGGCATCGAGCCGCAGCGCACCGTCGTGACCCTCGGTGACTCGTCGAGCGCCGGCTTCCGCCTGACCGACCCCGAGCAGAGCGCGTCGCGCCGTGTCGCGCGTGCGCTGCACCTGCGTGACGGTCGCGCGACCCGGCTGCGAAGCGTCGCGCGCAACGGGGCCACGACCGCCGACGTGCTCGCCGAGCAGGTGCAGGCCGTCGCCGGAGCGGACATCGTGCTCGTCGGTGTCGGAGCGAACGACGCGAAGGACCGCGTCCCGATCGATGAGGTCGAGGCGGCGCTGCGTGCGCTGATCGTGCGCATCCGCGACCTCGCCGCACCCGACGTGCGCATCGTGCTCGTCGGCTGCCCGGACCTGTCGGTCGCCCCCGGACTCCCGCGGCTCGTGCGGCTCGGCATGCGTCCGCTCGTACGACGGGTCGTGCGCATGCAGCAGCGCGTCGCCGACGAGGAGGGCATCGTGGTCGTGCCGCTGCCCCGCGATCAGCTGACCCGGGACGTGTTCGCCGACGACGGGTTCCATCCCGGTGCGCTCGGACACGAGCGGGTCGCCGGCCGGATCCTCGCTCAGCTCTGACCGTCAGGCGGCGTGGTCCGCGACGGCCGCGCGCAGGACGCGGGCGAACGTGTCGACGTCCCCGTCGCACGCGTCGAGCGCATCGCGTCCGAGCAGCTCCACCCAGCGTCCGTCCGCGAGCTCCGCAGCGACGACGGGCAGACCCATCGGTGTGAGCGCGAGCGTCTCGGCCTCGGTCAGCTCGTTGCGGTGGCGCAGGTCGAACGGCGCGTCGAGCTCCGCGACCATCGCGTCCCAGGTGCGCTTGCGGCGCACGGGGGAGTGGGTGATGTCGCACAGCGCGCACTCGGCGGTGCCGAGCAGATGCCCGACGACGTAGCGCAGCTCGCCGGCGAGTCCACCGTCCGCGTCGTAGACGCCGAGGAAGCGCACGATGCCCGTCCGACCGTTGCTGCCCAGAACGCCTCCGTCCCTCGTCACGCGGGTGGGAGTATGCCCGCGAGGACGAGGGACGGAGGGCCGGGCGCTGAGGCGCTGAGGTGCTCAGGCGCTCAGGCGCTGGCGAGCGCCTGCGTGATCAGCGTCGCCGTCGTGCGCAGCATGCCGAGGTAGGTCTCGGCGCCGGAGCCCGGTCCGCCGAGCGCGTCGGTGTAGAGGCGCACGACCTGCAGCGTGACGTCACCGCGACCGACGGCCTCCGAGGCGAGCTGCTCGGCGAGCACGGTCGAGTCGGTGTTCTCCGCGAAGATCACGTCGATGCCCTCGGCGACGACGAGGTCGATGAGGCGAGCGAACGCCTGCGGGTTGGTCGCTGCCATCGTCGAAGCTCCAGGGATGACCGTGCCGATGACCTCGAAGTCGTAGGCGACCGCGAGGTACCCGAGTGCGTCATGGTTGGTGATGATGCTGCGCCGCTCGGTCGGGATGGTCGCGAACAGTGTGAGCAGCTCCTCGTGCACTCCGAGGATCTGCGCGTTGTAGGCCGCCGCGCGTGCCGCCCAGTCGATCTCCGGACGGAGGTCGGTCAGCTCTGCAGCGATCAGCTCGACGGCGGTCATGGTGCGCATCGGGTCCCACCAGAAGTGCGGGTCCTCGTCACCGTGCTCGTGGTCGTCGTGGTCGTCGTGCCCGTGGTCGTCGTGCTTGTCGTCGTCGTGGTCGTCGTGCGCGTGGTCGTCGTGCTTGTCGTCGTCGTGGTCGTCGTGGTCGTCGTGCGTCGTGCTTGTCGTCGTCGTGGTCGTCGTGCGCGTGGTCGTCGTGCTTGTCGTCGTCGTGGTCGTCGTGCGCGTGGTCGTCGTGCTTGTCATCGTCATGGTCGTCGTGGGAGCCGGCACCGAACGGGATCGGGTCGAGCTTGTCGGCGATGCTGAGGACGCGGACGCCGTCGGCCTCGGCTGCTTCGAGCGTGGAGATCAGTCCTTCCTCGAGGAGCAGTCCGTTCGCGACGACCAGCTCCGCGTCACGCATGGCTGCCGCGTCCGCGGCCGACGCCTCGTAGCCGTGCGGGTCGACGCCGGGTCCCATGAGCACACGGACGGTCCCGTCGTCACCGAGCAGGTTCGCGATCAGGTCACCGAGGATCGACGTGGTCGCGACGACCTCGATCGGGGCGACCACGGCGGCGTCGGGCTGCGGGGCGGTCGGTTCCGACGTCTCGGTGGCATCATCGGCGCCACCGCATGCGGCGAGGACGAGTGCGAGAGCACCCGTGAGGGCCGCCAGGCGGAGGCCCCTTCGGTGGGTGCCGGTCCGGTGGCGGGGGGTGGACTGGGTGGTCGCGGTCATGCGTGCTCCTGGAGGTGGTGTCGGGAGAGCGTGGATGGTGCTGGTCAGGAAAGGTTATGGGAACGATTCCTAATGTCAAGTCGCGAGGACGGCCGATGGGCGAACGGAGTCGCAGGGCCAGGAGGATGCGCCCGCGCGACCGGCGTCGCTTCAGCCGGGCGCCCGTGCCCGAGACGTCAGCCGGCGAGGCCCGACGCGTCGCCACCCAGCCCCTCGACGATGATGACCGCGTTCTGGCGCATCAGCTCGACGTAGGAGTGGTCGGGGTCGCCCGGCTCGCCGGGGAGCGCGTCGTCGGACAGGCCGGGCACGTAGGTCGCACCGGACTCGGCGGCGATGACCTCGAGCACGGCGCTGGGGAACACGCGGCTCCCGAACACGGCACGCACGCCGAGTGCACGCACCTGGTCGATGAGCGAGCGCACGCCGGCCGCGGACGGGTCGGAGTAGTCGCCACCCTGCACCGCGATCGCGTAGTCGAGCCCGTAGTCGCGCGCGAAGTAGATCCATGCGTCGTGGTAGGTGACGAGCACGCGGTCGGCCGGGTCGATGGTCGCGACCGCAGCCACGATGCGCTCGTCGAGCGCGTCGAGCTCCGCGATGAGCGCCGCCCCGCGCGTCGCGTATCCGGCCGCGTCGTCCGCATCCAGCTCGCTCAGCACCTCGATGATGCCGAGGACGAGTGCGCGCGCGTTGCGCAACGAGGTCCACACGTGCGGGTTCGGTCCGAGGCCGGACGCGTCGCGCGGCACGTCGGTCCGGTCACCCGCCGGGTGGTCGAACACGAGCGCGTCGAGGTCGAGCCACTCCTCACCGAGCAGCACGAGGTGCGCGTCGTCGCGCAGGTTCGTGCGGGCCAGCCGCACCGCGCCGTCGTTGAGCGCGAGCCCGATACCGACGTAGAGGTCCGCGTCCTCGAGGCGCATCGCATCACGCGGGCGGGGGGCGTAGGTGTGCGCGTCGGCGCCGGCCGGGACGAGCGAGCGCACCGCGACGCGCTCGCCACCGACCCGTGCGACGAGGTCGGCGAGCGGCGACACGGTCGCGGTGATGCGCAGCACCGGTTCCGGCGAGTCGGGGGTCGACGCCGACGCCGAGGGCTGACCGCTCTCCGCTGCGTCGGAGCTGGAGCCGGAGTCCGACTCGGAGCCGGCGCAGGCGCCGCCGATGAGCCCGACGACCAGCAACGCCGCGAGCCTCGTGCGGCGGCGTGCTGCGGTCCCGATCATGCGCGCACCTGCGTGCGTGTCGCGTCGACGATTCCACGCTCGCTGAGGCGGCCGACCTCGCGCTCACGTGCGCCCGCGCGCCGTGCCCGACGAGCGGCTGTCCCGCTCGCGACGTAGGCGATGAGGAAGCCGAGGGTGCCGACGAGCACGATGGCCGGGCCGCTGGGGACGTCGAGATGGAACGATGCGTACAGCCCCAGCACGCTCGCTGTGGTGCCGAGCGCGATGGCCAGGCCCACGAGCGCCGCGAACGAGCGGGTCACGAGCCGCGCGCCGGCAGCGGGCAGCACGACCGCGGCGGCGATCAGCAGCGCACCGAGCACCCGCACCGAGGCGACGACGACGGCGGCGGTGACGAGGTTGAGTCCGAGCTCGATGTGGCGGACCGGCACGCCGTGCACGGCGGCGACCTCAGGGTCGAACACGGTGAACACGAGCCGCTTGTAGGCGACGAACAGCGTGGCGGTGGCGGCGACCGCGACCACGGTGGTCACGGTCAGGTCGCGCGCATCCACGCCGAGGATGTTGCCGAACAGCACGGCCTCGAGGTTGAGGCGCGTCGGGACGACGGCGAGCACGGCGATGCCGAGCGCGAACGCAGCGGTCGTCACGATGCCGATCGCCGCGTCGTGGTGCAGACCGCGGCGAGCAGCGACACGGTCGATGAGGATGGCGGACAGCACGGTCGCGACGGCTGCGCCGACGTAGAGGTCGGCACCCAGCGCGACGCCGACGGCCACACCACCGAGCACGCTGTGCGCGAGGCCGTGACCGACGTAGCTCATGCGCTTGAGCACGACCGGGACGGACAGCGCGCCGCACAGGGCGCCGACGAGCACGCCGGCGAGCATCGCGCGACCGAAGAACGCGTAGGCGAACGGCTCGAGCAGCAGGCTCATGCGTCCACCTCGGCGGGCGTCACGACCGCTGCAGCGACCGGCATGCCACCGGAAGCATGGTCGGTCCCCGAATGCAGCGGGATCGGTGCGGCGTCGGTGACGACGGGGTGGCCGTCCTCGTCGTGCACGACGCGCAGCCCTGGTCCGTAGGTACGGGTCAGCACGTCGGCCGTCATGACCTCGCGCGGACGCCCGTCGGCGATGACCGTGCCGTTGACGCACACCATGCGCGGCAGGTGCGAGGCCACGAAGTTCAGGTCGTGGGTGGTGAGCACCACGGTCAGCCCGTCGTGATGGAGCTCCCCGAGCAGCCGGAGCACCTCGGCGCGTGTCGCGAGATCGACGCCCGACGTCGGCTCGTCGAGCAGGAGCAGCTCGCTGCGTCGCGCGAGGGCGCGGGCGAGGAACATGCGCTGGCGTTGGCCGCCCGAGAGCTCGGCGATCGGACGGCCGGCGAGCTCGCCGATCCCCAGACGCTCGAGCAGGGCGTCGGCACGTCGCCGCTCGTCGCGGGTGAACCACGGCACGGGGCGGCTGGATGCCGCGTCACCGAGCAGCACGACCTCGCGCACGGTCAGCGGGAAGTCCGCATCCACGCTGCCGAGCTGGGGCACGTAGCCGACGCCGCGCGGTGGTCGGCCGCGCACGACGCGCTGGCCGAGCACCTCGACGCTGCCGCTGCGGACCTCGACGCCGCCGGTGAGCAGACGCAGCAGCGTCGTCTTGCCCGCCCCCGACGGTCCGACGAGCCCGACGAACTCGCCGCGCGCCACATCGACGTCGACCGCGGACAGCACGGTCGGACGCGCGTACGCCGCGTCGACGTCGAGGACGCGGACGACGAGGTCGCTCACCGGTTCAGGCCGTCGCGGTCGTGCTGCGCCGACGCGAGGCGATGAGCAGGCCGAGCGCAGCGCCGGCGATCACGCCACCACCCACGGGCAGCAGGAGGCCGGCCGCATCGTCCTCGACGCCGCCCTCGGGGCAGGTCACGGCCGTGAAGCGCGCATCGTCAGCGAGCGCGCCCACGATGCGGTCGACGTCGGCCTCGATCTGGTCGAGGGCGTAGAGCGGGCTGACCCAGACGTAGGGACCACCGGTGCGGCGGACGATGGAGCTCTCCGGCTCGTCGATGTGCAGCTCGGCGTACTCGACGCTCTCGCTGCCCGTCAGCGTCCACACGATCGTGCCTTCGCCGGCGATGCGGCAGTCGACGCTGGACTCCCCGTCCCAGATGATCGGGTCGAGGAACACGGCGTCCTCGAAGCCGGTCATGCCGCCATGGCTGTGGGTCTCCTCGCCGGCGTGGGCGAGGGCCGGGCCGGCGGCGGCCAGCAGCAGCAGCGTGGCGAGCGCGGTCGCGGCCGCTGCTCGTGCCAGAAGGGTCGTCGGCGCAGAACTGGAGGAAGGCAGGCTGATGGCGCTGGGCATGGCGGCTCCTTGGGGATGGGCCCGCACGGGCGGGTCGTGAGAGTGTTCCGGCGTGGTTCGACGCGGAGGCGCGAGGGTATCGCTATTGCGACACAGTCGCATTAGCGCCGGGCGTCGGAGCGCCGGGCGACGGTGCGCCGGTGCGCCGGAGCGGGACGGGGTCGGCAGCCGACCGGTCCGCCTCGTGGCCGGCGACGAACCTCCGGCGTCATCCCATCCCCCTGTCGGCCACCGTGGTCGGGGGCGTGACCGGATGCAGGGGAGCCACCATGGCCAGCAGTGATCCGCTCGCGAGCACGTCGCGCAGGGTGCGCTACACGCCGCGCCAGCGCCGCCGTGTCCTCTCGAAGCTCCTCTTCATCGCGGCCGGGACCGCTTCGTTCCTGCTGTCGGTCTGGCTGTGGTTCGTCGCCGAGGACCGCGAGATGGGCCTCTACGTCGGCCTCTGGGTCCCCTCGCTGTTCTCCCTCGGTGCGCTCGTCGTGTCGTGGGAAGGTGACGCGTGAGTCAGTCCGCGATCTTCCTCTTCGGGACCGGGGTCTTCTTCCTCGGGGGTCTCGGGCTCGTGCTCGTCGGTCTCGACGCGTTCCGCTCGTGGTCCGAAGCGGACGAGGCGACCGGTGAGTCGGCCTTCCGCGCAGCGGAGCAGGCTCGCGCGGACGTCCGCGCCGAGTCCACGCACGCCGAGTCCACGCACGACCGCGACGCGCGATAGGCGCGTACGTCACGGCGCGAGATGGAGTCGACCGTGACCCTTCGGTGCGCCGCGTTCAGCCGAGCGCGGCCCGCAGCAGCTCACGCACACGCGTCTCCGTCGCGCGCGTCATCCGAGCGATCGCGAACGCGGTGGGCCACATCGGGCCGTCGTCGAGCCGCGCCGCATCGTTGAACCCGAGCGTCGCGTAGCGCGTGCCGAACTTGCTGCCCACCTGCAGGAAGCACACGACGGTGCCGTCGAGCGCGTAGGCGGGCATGCCGTACCAGGTGCGTGCATCGAGCTGCGGCGCGGTGCGCGTGATCACGTCGTGCACGCGCTGCGCGAGTGCACGATCGTCCTGCGGCATCGCAGCGATCACGGCGAGGACGTCCGCGAGGTCCGCAGCCCGCTTGTCCTGACCGCGGGCGCGGCTCGCCTGCTTCCTGACCTCGGCGGCCCGTTCCTTCGCCGCCGCCTGCTCGTCCTTGCTCAGGCCTGCCATGCGTGTCCTCCGGGCCGGATCGGGATGTCCGGAAGGCGGGAGCGGCAGCGTAGAGGAGCGACGTCCGCCGGACCCGGGCTGCGGCTCCGGCTCGGGTGTCGGCTGACGAGTCACCTCCCGGCGTGCTGCGCGATCCGCGCTGACTGCTCAGTCGTCCGCGCTGAGCCAGACGATGCGAGCGTCCGGCTCAGCACCGTCGGTCGCGAGCAGCCGGTCGAGCGTGCGCACCATGGTCCGCACGAACGCGTCGGGCCGGTGCCTGGGGAACGAGTGGTTCGAGAACAGCACCAGCCCGTGACCGGTCCTTCCGAGGGCGACGAGGTCCCGGTGGATCGGAAGGAAGTGACGAGCGTTGTCGGTCACCACAGCACGGCCCTCCTGCGCAGCGGCCGTGAGGACGTCGGTGTCGGGTCGGCCCCGCAGATGCGCGTGCGACGGGTCGTGGAGCGACACGACGTCATGTCCGCGCGCACGCAGGGCCTCGGCGATGCCAGGTGGACACAGCTCGTCGAGGAGCAGCCTCATCCGAGGAGCGCCTGCTCCGCGTCGTAGCGAGCCCGCTCCTCGGCTGCGACCTCGAGGCGCAGGCGCCGCTGCTCTTCGATCTCGTCGGGGAAGGCTGCGTGGTAGGCGAGCGCGATGCGGACCTCCGAGGGATGGATCGACAGCCAGGCGGCGGTCTGGGCGATGCGCTCCTCACCCGTGGCCTCGAGCCCGGTCAGGACCTCGATGACCTCGACGACCTCCGGGCCGCGTGCGAGCGTCGCGGCGCGCCCGCCGGCACCGGCATCCACGAACACGATGCCGGGGTGTTCCGCCATCCGGAGTCCTTCGTCGATGAGGCGCGTGGCGAGACTCGCGCTGCGCTCACCCGCTCGGCTCGCGACCCGCTCGAGACGCGTGCGGACGTCGGTGGGGATGCGGAGGCTCGTCGGCTGGCTCATGCGGCGAACGTAGCGCAGCGTCCTGCACTGCGCTACGCCAGCCTGCGTGCCTGGGGTGCTGCCGACCGCGCACCCGCGCGACGCTGCCTGCCGAGCACCCGCGGGACGGCGAGCCTGAGCCCATCGCTGCGCGTCCGGTGCCTCTCGACCGCGTGCAGCGTCCGGCACCGGACCCGGGAATTCTCGGTCGTCACGACCTAGGCTCGGGATTCCCGGAGGCCACGGCATCCGGTCACCCCATCAAGGAGCTTCGCGTGTCACGTACCGACGAACTGCTCTTCCCCGCGATGAGCGCGGAGGCGATCGACGCCCGCCTCAAGCGCCTCCGGGTCCAGAACATCATCCTCGGCGTCCTGCACCTGGTGCAGGCGGTCGCCGTCTACAGCCTCAACGAGACCGGCTTCAAGCTCCCGATCTCCGGCACCTACCCCCAGGGCCCTCCGGGGACCCCCTCCGACCTGCTCCAGATCGGCACCTTCGACATCGGGTTCTGGGTGTTCGCGTTCCTGGCGATCAGCGCGCTCGCGCACTTCGTCATCGCGTCGCCGTTCTACTTCCCCCGCTACGCGGCCGACATCCGCCGCGGCAAGAACACGGCCCGCTGGGTCGAGTACTCGGTCTCCTCGACGATCATGGTCCTGCTGATCGCGTCGGTGACCGGCGTCGTCGACGTCGCCGCGTTCATCGGTATCGCGGGGGCGAACATCGCGATGATCGCGTTCGGTGACCTGCAGGAGCGCTACCTGCGCCCCGGCGAGTCGCTGCTCCCGTTCTGGCTCGGGACGTGGGTCGGCCTCGCGCCGTGGCTCGCGATCGCGTTCTACATCCTCGGCATCGGCAACCCCGACCGTGACCTCTCGCAGGTGCCCGGCTTCGTCTGGGGCATCGTGTTCGCGCTGTTCGCGTTCTTCTTCAGCTTCGGCCTCAACCAGTGGCTGCAGTACAAGCGGATCGGGAAGTGGGCGAACTACTTCCGCGGCGAGACGACCTACATCGTCCTCTCGCTGGTCGCGAAGTCGCTGCTCGCCTGGCAGGTGTTCGCGAACACGCTCATCCCGCCGGTCTGATCCGCCGGTCGGGACTGCGTGATCCGGCACTTCCGTCGGACGGTCGAGTCGACGCTCCGGCGGCTTTCCGTCATGGGCGCACGCCAGACGTGATCCGCACGTGCGGCTCCTCGCCGAGGACGCGCACCTCGCCGCTCTCGGCGCGCCGGTAGCCCGCGAGGTCGTGGTCGCGGCAGCAGAGGTACCGCGGGGGCGCGAGCGGCCTTCCGTCTCCGCCGGCGCGGTCATGTGCACGGCGACCTCGTCCCGGGACCGTGCTGCGTGGACCGATGGTTCGCGCGGCGACTCTGCGTGCGGCGGGGGGCTCGGTGGAGCTCAGGTCGGCAGGTGGCAGCCGAAGATCCCGGTCGGTGCGGCGGTGAACAGGACGGGGCGGCCACGACGAACCGCTCACCGCCCGTCCGGCGGCGCACGCCGATGCCGTGGATGTCGTTGAGCACCTTGCCGTCGGGGTCCTGCGCCGTCGCCGGGTCCAGTCGTCGGACGAGTGCGCCAGTCTCGGTGTCGATGACCAGGACGCCCGGCGCGCTGCCTCGTGATACGTGCGGGTCGCCCGAGAGCGGGTTCGGCCCGCGCTGAGTGACGTAGGCGAACCGACCGTCTGGCGAGAAGTCGAGGATGTCCGGAGCGTCGCCGACCTGCAGTTCACCGATGACCTCGAAGGAGCGTGCATCGATGCGCAGACCGTTGCCGGTGCCGCGGTTCATCTGCCAGAACTCTCGACCGTCGGGGGTCCGGCGCACGCCGTGGGCGTCGACCCCACCAGAGGTACGAGTGTCGAGCAGATCGAAGGTCGCAGTATCGAAGACGTACCACTCGCCCTCGCCGTCCTCGACATCCGCGCCGAACACGCCGGACCAGTTGGCGATCGCTCGGCGGCCGTCTGCGGTAAGCCGATGCCGCAGTTCGCGCGCACGACCTCCGGATCGTAGGCATGCACGACTTCGGCCGTAGCCGGGTCGAAGACGAACAGGCCGCCTTGAGCGGTGCCCGGTCCGAGCGTGACCCAGGCGCGGCCGTCGTCGTCGAAGTCGTGGCACACCGGCGAGAAGGAGGGGTACGTGAATCCGGTGCTCGCGAGCAACGGCTCCACGTCGATCACACGGCCCAGCTCGAACGTCGGGCGCTCTGCCGTGAGATCGAGTGGGATCTCGATGAGGCGCTTCGCTCCGATGACGGCGACCCAGACGGCGTCGTCGTCGGGGGTCACGGCGGCCATGTGTGTTCCCGGTCCTGTCTGCAGGACCGCGACGACGACCCGCTCGACCGCATCGAGGACGATGGTCGCGCCACCTGCCGTCGCTGCGACGAACGCGTACCGGTGGTCGCTATCGAAGTCGATCATGTGCGGAACGGTCCGGCCGGACTCAGGCGCGAACGTGGGGTCGACCGTCCGCAGGGCAGCAGGGCTGACGTCGATCACCGAGACCTGCTGGTGGTCACTGTCGTAGACGTGGATGCGGTCGGTCCCCTGGTCGAGTGCCCACACTTCGTGGTCGATCGGTCCGCGGCTGGCGATCAGGAACCAGGCCGCGACGGCCAGTGCCGCCAGTGCCGAGACAGCGATGAGGATCGTCGTCCGCCGAGGGCGCCGATGATCGGCATGGGTATCGGCCTCAGGCCGCACGGTCGGTACGGCGTCGGACTGCGTCATGTTCGACCTCCATCGTCTTCAGAGCGAGGTCCACGATCACCGGGCCGCGGCTGATGTGGCGGCAGGTATCTGGATCCGTGCGCTGGAGCAGGTCCGGGAACCTACGGATGCAGTGCGCGCGGGGACTGGCTCATCAGGCCGTACCGTGCAAACCCTGTCGAGGTCCTGATTCATCAGCGCTCTGGCGGACCGATGCTGATGTGGCATCCTGCGGTCTGAAGCGCCGCGATGTCGTCGGAGCCCTGATGCCCAACCGTCTCGCCGCCTCGACCTCGCCGTACCTCCGCCAGCATGCCGAGAACCCGGTCGACTGGCGCGAGTGGAACGAGGAGGCGTTCGCCGAGGCGCGCGAGCGTGACGTCCCGATCTTCCTGTCCGTCGGCTACTCGGCGTGCCACTGGTGTCACGTGATGGCGCACGAGTGCGTGGGATAGCGGCTCAGAACGGCTTCAGACGGAACTTCTGAACCGAGGCGCTGCGTCCTGTACGGCTGGTTCGTGCACCGGATGTGCATCGTCGATGCTCGTGCCGGCAGGCCCACTGAGTTCGGGTCCAGCTCGCTAGGGATACCGAGAGGTTCCAGGGTCAGCGCGGCGCGGCGATCGCGAGCCAGCTCGTCGCGACCAGCCGGCCGGCCTGGGCACCCGAGTTCGCCCACGTCGACCTCGTCGAACGCGGCGAACATCAGGCCGACGATGCACCCGATGAGCCAGCGCAGCGGCAGGTCGTCACGCACCCGTCCCGTCGCCTGCAGCTGCGCGACGTAGATGCCCCATGGGGTGAACGCCGCCTCCCATCCGGCGGTGACCTCGGGCGCCTCGTGGGCCGGACCGGAGCGGAGGAACGCGGCACGGGTCGAGAGCGGCTGCAGCACCGCCCACAGGTCGGCGAGCACGTCGGCCGGCTCGCGCGCGAGTGACCAGTCGATCGCTGCCATGCCGCTGCGCATCCGTGCGAGCGTGTCGACGGCCAGCGCCTCGAGCAGGTCCTCGCGCGTGGGGTAGCGGTTGTGGAGCGTGGTGCGGCTGATGCCGGCCGCAGCGGCGATCGTGCTCATCGTCGCGTCGGGGCGCCGCAGCAGCACGTCCGCGGCCGTGTCGAGGATCCACTCGGTTCTGATCACCATGTTCAGAACTGTACAGCAGCGTTCAGATCGAGGGTAGGGTCGTTCGACCTGCTGATCGAGGAGCGCACGGTGACCGAGTCCCCCGCTGCACCGAGTGCACCGCGCACGCGCGACACGCTGCCGGACCTGCTGCGCGGCGTCGCCCTGCTCGGCATCGTCGTCGTCAACGCCCCCTACCTCGGCATCTCCGCCGAGGGGTTCAGCGCCGCATCGGTCGCGAGCACGCTCGACGCGGCCGTCGCGTTCGCGGTCGTCGCGCTCGCGCAGGGGAAGTTCTACCTGCTGTTCTCGTTCCTGTTCGGCTACAGCCTGTCCTACGTGCTGCGCGACGACCGGCCGCAGGGACGCACGCGCTACCGGCGCCGCCTCGTCGTGCTCGCCGTGCTCGGCGTGGCGCACGCGGTGCTGCTGTTCGTCGGCGACATCCTGCTCACCTACGCGCTCCTCGGTGCGCTGCTGCTGCGCTTCTCGCGCGCGGACGTGCCGCGCCTCGTGCGTGCGTCGCGCATCACGTTCGCGCTCGGCGCGGGACTGCTCGTCGTCGTCCTCGGACTCGCCGCCGCGTTCCCCGAGCAGGGCGCCGTGGTCGATCCGGCAGCCGCCGCCTACGACGCATCCATGGCGACCGCGACGTTCGCCGAGGCGACCATGCTGCGCCTCGACGCGCTGCCGACGGTCCTCGGCACCGTCGCGTTCGCGCAGGGTCCGCTCGCGTTCGCCGCGTTCCTCCTCGGCCTGGCCGCCGCACGCCGCCGGCTGCTCGCCGACCCCGGTGCGCACGTCGACCTGTGGCGTCGCTACACCCGCATCGGCATCGGTGTCGGCCTGCCACTGCAGCTCGTCGCAGCAGCGCTGCAGGTGAGCGCGATCCGGGCCGGCACGCCGTACGCGACCACCGGAGCGATCGGGGTCATGCTCGGGTTCGTCACGGCGCCGCTGCTCAGCGCCGGCTACCTCGGGCTGCTCGCCGGACGGCTCGCACGCGACCCGGGGTTGATGCGCTGGGCCTGGCCGGCCGGCCGGATGTCGCTCACCGTCTACCTCGGCCAGTCCGTGCTGCTCATGCTCGCGTTCAGCGGCACGGGCCTCGGGCTGTTCGGCAGCCTCGGAACCGCCAGTGTCGTCGCCATCGGCATCGGCACGTGGGTGGTGCTCACCGTGTTCGCCGCGCTGTGGCTGCGCCGCTCCGACCGCGGGCCGCTCGAGTACGTCGTCGCACGACTCACCACGCCCCGCGTCCGACCGGACGCGGCGCCGACCGTCATGAAGGGATGACCGTGACCACGAACCGCATCATCGGGATCGGACTGCTCGCGCTCGTCGCCGTAGCCGCCGTGCTGCTGGTGACCACCGGCGCCACGACCACCGGCCGGACGTTCGCGCTGGCCGCGCCGGGCCTCGTCGCCGCGCTGGTCGGCGCGATCGTCATGCTGCGGCGACGCTGATGTCGCGCGCCACGGGCCTCACCACGACCGGCCTTGTCGCCGTCGCGGCCGTCGTCACCGCCGCGGTGGTCGTGTCGCCGCCGGCCTCCGCGCAGACGGATGCCGAGGCGTACACGTTCGCCTGCGAGGACGGTGGCGTCGGCCTGCACCTCGTCGACGTGCTCGAGGCGACCGGCGAGCACGGGACCTTTCTCGACCTCATGCAGCGCTACGACCCGGAGGGCCTCGCGATCCTCTCCGACGTCGTGCTCGCCGACAAGACGGTGTGGGCGCCGACGGACGCGGCGTTCGACGCGCTCGGTGACACGCTCACGTCCCTGTCGGACGCGCAGGCGAAGGAGGTCCTCGGCTTCCACATCAGCCCACCACGACGTACGCCCGGTGGTGACTATCCGATCGTGACGCCGCAGCTGCTGCTCGACGCGGGGGAGATGGAGCACCGCACGCGCACCGGTGTGCTCACCGGATCGGACCAGCGCACGCGCACGACGGCCGACGACGGCGTGCTGCGCATCGAGGGCATCACGATCGGCAGCACCGCATGGTGCGCGGAGGCGGGCTCGGTGCTCGCCATCGACGGTGTGATCACCGACGTCACGCCACCGTCGCGTCCCGTGTGGCTGTGGAACCGGCTCGTGCGCATCCTCCTCTACGACGACATCCGGTTCGTCATCTACGCGACCGTGCCCGCCATCGTGATCGGCTCGCTGGTCAGCGGAGCGGTGCGCCGGCGGGGTCAGCCGGAGACCTGAACCGTCGCATCGGTGTCCCGGACAGCCGTTCGATCCGTGAGCGTCATGATCCGTGCTGCGGGTCTGCGCCCTCCTTGCCGTCTGGCACCCTGAGCGCTCCGCCACCCCGCCCGGAGCCCTGATGCCCAACCGTCTCGCCGCCTCGACCTCGCCCTACCTGCGTCAGCACGCCGACAACCCGGTCGACTGGCGCGAGTGGGGCGAGGAGGCGTTCACCGAGGCGCGCGAGCGCGACGTGCCGATCTTCCTGTCCGTGGGCTACTCGGCGTGCCATTGGTGTCACGTGATGGCGCACGAGTCGTTCGAGGACGACGCGACCGCGGCGGAGCTCAACGCGCGCTTCGTCAACGTCAAGGTCGACCGCGAGGAGCGGCCCGACGTCGACGCGATCTACATGAAGGCCGTGCAGGGCATGACGGGTCGCGGGGGGTGGCCGATGTCGGTGTTCCTCACCCCCACCGCCGAGCCGTTCTTCGCCGGCACCTACTTCCCGAAGGGTGACCGGCACGGCATGCCGTCGTTCCTCAAGGTCGTGCGCAGCGTGTCGGACGCGTGGACGCAGCGCCGCGACGAGGTCATCGCGAGCGCTGCGGACATCGCCGCCTCGATCGCGCAGGCCGACGTGCTCGAGGCGGTCGATGTGCTCGACGTCGAGGGCACGACGCACGACGCGGCGACGCTCGTGCTCGACCGTGCATGGGACCGCACGCACGGCGGCTTCGGCCGGGCACCGAAGTTCCCGCAGGCGATGACGATCGCGTGGCTGCTCACCCGCTCCGATCGCACCGGGGACGACGACGCGCTCGCTGCAGCCGTGCAGGCGCTCGACCACATGGCGCGCGGTGGGATCAACGACCTGATCGCCGGCGGGTTCGCGCGCTACTCGACCGACGAGCGCTGGCTCGTGCCGCACTTCGAGAAGATGCTCTACGACAACGCGCTGCTGCTGCCCGCCTACGCGGCCGCCGCGGCGCGCACCGGCGACCGTTCGCTCGTCACACCCACCGTCGAGACCGCGGAGGCGCTGCTCGAGACGTTCGCGACGCCCGACGGGGTGTTCGTCGCCGCGTTCGACGCGGACACCGACGGCGTCGAGGGGCTGACCCACGTCTGGACCGACGCCGAGCTGCGCGAGGTCGTCGTGGCGGCCGGGCACGACCCCGACCGCTTCGCGCGCTTCCTCGGCGTGACGCCGGGTGGCAACTGGCACGAGGGCGGGGAGGGCGTCACCGTCATCCACGAGCCCGTCCCGCGCGGCACGTTCGCTGCGACGGAGGGCCTCGATCTACTCGAGTTCGCCGCCGCATGGCGCGAGGTCCGCGCGGCGCTGCGCGCTCGCCGCGACCTGCGCCCGCAGCCCGGTGTCGACGACAAGGTGCTGACCGACTGGAACGCGCTCGCGATCGTCGGGCTCGTGCGTGCCGGGCGCGCACTCGGCCGGACCGACTGGATCGAGGCTGCCGTCCGTGCCGCCGAGCACCTGCACGCGAGCGCCGTCACCGTCGCGGCCGACGCGACGTTGCGGGCGCGACACACCGCTGGGGTCGACGGCTTCCTCGAGGACCACGTGAACCTCGCGCTCGCCGACGTGGAGCTGTTCTGCGCGACCGGTGATGCCCGCTGGTTCGCGCGCGCGGTTGCGCTCGCGGAGGCTGCCGACGCGCGCTTCGCCGATGATGACGGCGGCTGGTTCCAGACGCCGGTCGACGGCGAGCGGCTCATCGCCCGCCCCAAGGAGACGTGGGACAACGCGACCCCGGCCGGCACGAGCGTGATGATCGAGGTGTGTCGCCGGCTGCATGCGCTCACGGGCGAGGCGCGCTGGTGGGACCCGGCCGAGCGCGCCCTGCGCCTGCTCGCCGACCCGGCCCGGCGCATGCCGACCGGGTTCGGTGCGGTGCTGCGCCAGCTCGAGGAGCTCGCCGCCGGCTCCGTCGAGGTCGTGATCGTCGGGACGCCGGGCTCGGATCGCGACCGGCTCGAACGTGCCGCGCTCGATGCGCACCACCCGTCCGCGATCGTCGTGGTCGCCGCACCCGACCACGGTGACGCGGTGCCGCTGCTCGCGCACCGCACCGAGGTCGACGGCCGGCCCGCCGCGTACGTGTGCCGCGCCATGGTGTGCGAGCGGCCGGTCACCGACCCGGCCGAGCTCTCCGCCCTGATGGCCAGTGACCGCACCCGTCTCCAGCGTGAGGCCGCGTCCTACACTCCTCACGCCGACGAGGCATGACCGACGAGGCGTGACGGACGAGGCGTGACAGGCATGGCAGGGACCAACGGCAGCAGCAACGGCAGCAGCGACGGCCGCGGCGTGAGCGGGGAGAGACCGGAACCGCTCGGCGATCTCGGGGCCCGCAGCGCCGTGTGGGCGCCGCTGCGCTCCGGCTTCGTCGACGTGCGCGGCACCCCGGTGCACGTGATCCGTGGCGGCCGTCGCGTCGCCGACGGGGGCGATCCGGTCCCGCACCTGTTCGTGCACGGACTGGGCGGCGGCGCCTCGAACTGGTTCGAGGTCATGGCCGCGCTGGGCGAGGACCGTGAGGTCATCGCGATGGATCTGCCCGGCTTCGGCCGCACCGTCCCGCCCCGCTACAGCGCCGCACGCGTGCGCGCGAACGCCCGCTTCCTGCCCGCGTTCATGGACACGCTCGGCATCGAGCGTGCGATCGTCCACGGCAACTCGATGGGCGGGATGCTCACGGCGCTGCTCGCCGGGATCGCTCCGGAACGCATCGCGCGCTCGGTGATGTGCGCGCCGGCGCTGCCGACCGCGAAGTCCGACCTGACCCACCTCCCCGGCGCGGTCCTGCGCCGCTTCGCGCCGTTCGTCGTGCCCGGCGTCGGCTCGAACGTGCTGCGCGCGTTCTGGTCGCGCGCCGACGTCGACACGCTGATCGCCGACGCGCTCGCGATCACCGTCCACGAGCCTGACCGTCTGAGTCCCGCGATGCTCGCCATCATGCGCGAGAACCTGCAGTACGCGAAGCGCAACCCGTGGCGCATCGAGTCGCTCGCCTACGCCGTCGAGTCGCTCGTCGCCGCGCTGCTCGGTGGCCGCGAGCTCACGCAGGGCGTGCACGCGATGCCGTCCGACACGCTCGTCGTGTGGGGCGACCGTGATGCGCTCGTGGGTCGGCCCGTCATCGAGCATCTCCACGGCCTGCGTCCCGACTGGGACTACGCGGTGCTCCCTGACGTCGGGCACACGCCGATGATGGAGGTGCCCGACCGCTACCTCGCGGCGGTGCATGCCTGGATGACCGGGGCGCCGATCACGGGTGCCGGCGGAGTCCCCGGTGCATCGAGCATCGAGGAGGCGTTCGCGTCGCGCGACCCGCTCGCGTCGCTCGCCGCTCCGCTCACGCCGGGGATGTCGGTCGGCTGAATCGCAGGCCGCTGCCGCCGATGACGCGCTGCGCCTGACCGGACACGACCCACGTCGAGCACCGCTGGCGTGCCTCCGCCGGCGTCATGGCCGTGAGCGCGACGACGTCGCCGAGCGTGAACGTGTCGTCGAGCCCGTCGGGCAGCGTCTCCGGCAGCGTCTCCGGCAGCGCCTCCGCCAGCGTCTCGGGCAGCGCCTCCGCCAGCCCGACCGCGTGCGGCTGCGGGTCCGCGCGGCCGAGCGCGTCGACGGTGCGCTGCAGCGCGATGCCCTGCGCCTCGAGCAGCCGCTCGATCCAGCGGGTCGCGTCGCGGCGACGCAGGCTCGCGCCGACCTCCTCGTGGTAGCCGAGCGGATCCTCGGCGAGCACCGCGTCCGGTGCGCCGAGCCCTCCGGGCATCAGCCCGTCGGCGATGAGCGCGAGACGCCCTGCGGCACGGGCGAGGCGGCCGTTCGCCGCGTCGAACGGCTGGTGGCGCAGCAGCTCGAGGTGGAGCACCCCGGCGCGCACGGCCGCGGGCAGCCGTGCGGCCGCGCCGCCCGTCCCGCTGCCCGTCACCGACCGCAGCAGGCCGTCCCACGCATCGGGCAGCAGGGCCGCGTCGGTCGGGAAGAACAGCACGCGCCCGACGCTCGCGTCGTGCACGACCCGCGCGCCGCGACGCAGCAGCCCGGCGCGCTCTGGCGCGACGAGCCCGTCGGTCAGCCGCGCGTGCAGCAGCGCGAGAGCCGTGCCCAGCCCGCTCGCATCCGCGCTCGCGCGGCCGAACGCGTCGGAGAGGTCGATGGCGTCGACGCCGGCCGTGACCCCGGCGTGCTCGAGGACGGAGAGCTGCGCGAGCGCGGCCTCGTCGAGCCCGTCGTCGCCGCCGAGCGCGTCCAGCCATGTGCCGGCCCGTTCGGTCCCGCCGTCCTCGCTCGCGCGCAGCCCGCCGTCGAGCCGCAGCGTCGCCTCGGCGGTGAGCGCATCCTCCGTCGCGCGTCGTGCGGCGAGCGTGTCAGCATCGGCCGCAGCGATCGTCGTGCGCAGCAGCGCGAGTCCGCGCTCGAGCTCGTCGACGAGCAGCGTCAGGTGGACGGAGCCCACGCAGGGCATCGGTGCAGCAGGGTCGCTCACGCGACGCCGCGACCCGCACGCCGACGATCGCGGCGGCCGCGATGGCCTGCGGTCGCGAGTCCTCGATGCAGGCCGTAGCCGTACGCGCTCGCCGCCAGGCCGAGCACGCTGCCGACGACGGTCGACGCGGTCAGGATGCGCTTCGCCCGCCGCGCGAAGATGACGACGGGCCAGCCGCGGCTGCGTGCGAGCGCCTCGAGCGCACGGTCGGGGTTGACGGCGACGGGATGGCCGACGAGCTCGAGCATCGGCTGGTCCGAGATCGAGTCGGAGTACGCGAAGCAGCGCTCGAGGTCGTAGTGCCGCTCACGCGCGATCGTGCGGATCGCCTCGACCTTGCCCTCGCCGTACACGAACGGACCGTCGAGCTCGCCGGTGTAGACGCCGTCGCGCACCGCCACGCGCGTACCGATCCCACCGGTCATGCCGATGGCGTGGGCGAGCGGGTCGACGATGCCCTGCGCCGAGGCCGACACGATCCACTGCTCACGGCCGGCGTTGCGGTGCATCTCGATGAGCTCGCGTGACTCCGGTCGGACCTGCTCGACGAGGCGGGGGAGGATGACGCCGTTGAGCGCGGCGAGGTCCGCCTCGGGCACGTCGCGGATCGCGCCGAGCAGCCGGTCGCGCGTCGATGCGGAGCGCTCGTCGCTCGCGCCGAACAGGCGGAAGGAGAGCGCCCGGACCGCGTCGCCGGTCAGCTGGCGGCTGGCGAGCAGCGAGGCCCGCCAGGCAGCGACCCCGAAGGTGAACGTCGACGAGCCGCTGATGAGGGTGCGGTCGAGGTCGAAGAACGCCGCGGCGCGGGGGGCGGAGGGTGGGGGGAGGAACCGCTCGGTCACGCCTGCCGCTCCGCCCTGTGGATGTGCTGCGCCGCGCGCCGCAGCGCTGGCGTCCTACCGCTCGGAGGATACGGAAGAGCCGCGGGATGCAGCGCGGAGGTGCCCCGGGAACGCAAGATCCCCAGTGGCGCCCGCCCGAGCCCCCTTCCCCGTGGGGCTCGACCGAACTCCCCTGGGGACCTCGACGAGCGCAACCTACGTGACTTCAGTCCCCGTGGCGCGACCGTCGTCCACAGGTCCTGTGGACAAACCGGGGCACGGATGTGGACGTGCTGTGGAGAGCCGAGTGGGAGCGGGGACGGCCGCTGACGGGGTCTGGAGGACATCCCGGTCCGAGCGCAGGTCACGGGCACGTCCCCCCGCGAGAGGGGTCCACAGCCCGTCCACAGGCCGCTCCGGAGCATCGATTCTCCTGAAACGCGCGTCAATGTGCGCTCAGCGCTCAGTGCTCGGGGGCGTCCGTCACGTCGCCCGCGGCGCCCTCGTCGCCCGTCGGACCGGCGGCGCGTTCGTCCGCGCTGGCCTCCGTCGGCGCCTCACCCAGCCCCCCCAGCAGCGACGCCACGTCGTCGGGGACCTCGACGTCGCTGGCGTTGCGCGCCAGCCACAGCCCCGCATCCGCGAGCTCCTCGGTGTCGGGAAGGTTCTCCGGATGGGCGAGCGCCTGCTCGAGCCCACGGGTCCCGAGCACGTCGATCACGGTCGCGACGAACCGCTCGGCCAGCGTCTCGTCGTCGGGTCGCAGGTCGAGGCCCAGCAGCCCGGCGAGCAGCTCCTCGCCGTCGCCCTGCACCGCTCGGCGCCGGCGCAGCACCTCCTCGATGCGGGCAAGTCCGGGCAGCCGGCCCTCGAGCGTCACCCGGGCCTCGTGCCGCGCCCATGCGCCGACGATGCCGACGACGACCTGGAGCTGACCCAGGATCGCGCGCTGCGCGGCGTTGGGTTCGAGCCGCAGCCGCCCGGCGCGCTCCAGCGCACGGCGGAACGCGTCGGGATCGTCAGGGTCGAGCTGCTGCTCCATCTGCTCGGCCAGCCCGCGCAGCTGCGACTCGTCGACCGTCATCGCCGCGGCGAAGCGGCCGATGAGCCGGATCACGTGCTCGTCGAGCCAGCCGATCGCGTGGTGGAGGCGCCGGTGGGTGGCCTCGGTGACGGCGAGCACGACGGCCACCTCGGTCGCATCCAGGTCGTAGCCGTCGAACGTGTCCGCGACGTTCACGGCGATCAGCCCGGCCGTCGAACGCGGTGCGGTCGGCAGGCCGAGGTCGCGGTGGCCGTGGACCTGGCAGGCCAGCGTCCCGATGACCTGTCCGGCCTGCAGCGCGTTGAGGGTCGCGGCCGCCGGACGCAGCGCCGCGCCAGGATCGCCCGCGCCGCGCCGCCGCCCGGCCGCTCGCGCCACCGCCCGCGCTCGCGCCGCCGCCGGGCGTCAGACCCATCGCTCCGAGCGCGCCGCGCAGCATGTCGCCGAGCCCCTCGCCCGACGACAGCATGGCGCGCAGCTGCGCGCGCAGCTCGTCCGCCTGGGCCTCGCCGATACCGAACGCGCTCAGGTCGAGCTCGTCGAGCCGCTCCGCATCGAGCCCGAGCGCCCCGAGCGCCCCGAGCCCCTCGTCGAGCGCGTCGGGGGAGTCCTCGAGCAGCCGTCCGAGCTCACCGAGCTGCTGCGAGGCGAGCGCGACCAGCGCCTCGGTGCTGGCCTCGGCGATCGGGCCGATCAGACGCATGAACATCGGGATGGCGAGGTCGATCCACTCCTCGCGGTCGAGCACCAGCGTGCGGCCGGCGTCGGGTGGCTGGGGCAGCGCGCCCGCGTCGAGCCAGTGCTCGGCGAGGCGGAACGCCTCCTCGAGCCGGGCCCGCTCCTCGGCGCTCGGACGCCGATCGCCCACGCGCGCGACCTCACGGGCGGCGCGCTCGGCGAGGCTCCAGTCGACGGCACCCGCCATCCCGGACCTCCTGACGCACACCTGACACGTGCCTGACGCTGCCTGACGCGGCCTGCTGCTGGGGCACGTCGCAGGGCTACGGTACGGGCATGGCGACGATCGCGATCACTGGCGTTGGGGGCCTGCTCGGTCGTGCCCTGGTCGCACGCCTCAACGCTGACGGACCGGGTGCTGCGCACGGCGTGGACCGCATCGTCGGTCTCGACGTCCGCCCCCCGTCAGACCTCGCTCCCGAGCTCACGCTCGCTCCCGACCTCACGCTCGCTCCCGAGCTCGTGCTGCACGCGATCGACGTGCGCGATCCGGGACTCGTCGATCTCCTCGCCGGGGTCGACACCGTCGTGCACCTCGCGTTCCAGATGGACCCGATCCGCGACGTCGACGAGATGCGCTCCATCAACGTCGACGGGACCATGAACGTGATGGCGTGCGCACGTGCGGCCGGCGTCGGCCGTGTCATCTACCTCTCCTCGGTCGTCGCCTACGGCGCCCGTCCCGACAACGACGTCCCGCTCACCGAGTCGAGCCCGCTGAACGGGCAGCCCGGGTTCACCTACGCCGAGCACAAGCGCGAGGTCGAGGACCTGCTGTGGCCGTGGCACGCGGCGAGCGACGCCCCGGCGCTGACCGTGCTGCGCAGCGCCGCCGTGTTCGGTCCGGGCGTGCAGAACTTCCTGACGCGCGTGCTCGAGCTCCCCGCACTGCCCGTGCTGCCCGACGCCCCGCCGCTGCAGTTCGTCCACGTCGACGACGTCACCAGCGCGGTCGTGCATGCGCTGAGCACTCCGCTCGACGGGGCGTTCAACGTCGCGCCCGACGGCTGGCTCGACCATGCGCGCGTCCTCGCGCTCTCGGGGCGCCGGACCCTCGCGATGCAGCCGGAACGGATGCGACGACTCGTCGAGCAGGCGCACCGTCTGGGCGTCGGCGAGCTCGAGCCCGGCGTCGTCGAGCTGTTCCAGCACCCGTGGGTGCTCTCCAACGAACGCCTGCGCGCGACGGGCTGGGCCCCGACCCGCAGCAACGAGGAGACGCTCCTCGAGACGGTGCTGGAGCACGAGGACTTCGTGAGCCTCGGCCGGCTGCGCGTGAGCCGCACCCTGCTGCGCACGCTCGGGATCGCCGGGGGGGCGCTGCTCGCAGTCGCGTCCGCCGCGGCCCTGCGCCGGCGCTAGGGCGGTGCGTCACGTCCGCCGCGCGCTGCTCGCTGCCGTTGCCCTCGTCACGCTCGGCGGCGCCTGGTGGTCGGGCGTGCTGCCGTGCGCGGTCGTCGTCGCACAGCCGGCCTGCCAGCTGATCGTCGCCGGCGGGCCGGTGCTCGACACCGCCACGCTCGTCACGGTCCGCGCCTCGGGGACGCAGGTCGGCATCGAGGACGCGCCGCTCGTGCGCGAGCCTGCCGGACGCCTGCTGGTCACCACCATCGAGGTGTGGGAGCCGGACGGCATCGGACCCTGGTGGGACGCGCTGCGCGACCCGGACCGGGACCTCATCGCCCGCGCGCGCCTCGTGCCCGACGGCGGCGACCTCGATGACGTCGCGGAGGCGGGACGGCTGCGCATGGCCGAGAGCCAGGACCTCGCCGTCGCGCTGGCGCTCAGCGAGCTCGGGCTGATCGCCTCGCCCGACGTGCCCGCCTGGGCGTGGCCCGTCGACGTCACCTTCGCGACCGACGAGGTCGGGGGACCGTCGGCCGGGCTGATGCTCGCGCTCGCGGTGATCGCGCGGCTCGGTCCGACCGATCCGACGAGCCGTCCGGACGGCGCGGCCTCTGCACGGGCGCCGCTGAGCGTCGCCGGGACCGGCGCGCTCGAGCCGGACGGTCGCGTCGTCGGGGTCGGAGGGCTGTCCCACAAGCTGCGCGGCGTCGTCGAGGACGCGCGTGGCGGGCCGCTGCCCGACGCGTTCCTGCTCCCGATGGATGATCTGCCCGTCGCGCGACGCGCGATCGTCGGACGCGACCTGCTGCTCGTGCCGGTCACGGACCTCGGCGAGGCGCTGCAGGCGCTCGACACGCTCGCACGCGGTGGCACGCCGGAGGGCGCCGTGCTGCTGGCGGCCGACGGTGGGGCCGGTCGGTAGCCTGTAGGGACCGCTCCGCGGCGTGACCGCGGCCTGCACGACTTCCGTCCTCGAATCCCGTCCTCGTATCCCGTCCGAGAGGTCACCGTGGGAGATCTGGTCCGTCGCCGTCTGGGTTCCGTGCTCGTCGGCTCGCTGCTCCTGCTCGTCTTCGGCGCGAACCGCATCGCCGTGTTCGTCTCCGACCTGTGGTGGTTCGAGGAGCGCGGGTACCGCGACGTCTTCCTCACGGTGCTGCTGACGCGCTACGGGATCGGCGCGACCTTCACCGTGGCGCTCGCGATCTTCATCGGGATCAACCTGTCGATCGCACGGCGGACGCGACCGTTCATCATCCCCACGACGCCGCAGCAGGCGCAGGTCCAGCGTGTGCGGGATGCGGTCGACCCCTACCTCCCGTGGGTGATCGCTGCCGTGTCGTTCCTGTTCGCGCTCACCTCCGGTGCTGCCGTCGGCGCGCAGTGGCGCACCTTCCTCCTGTTCCTCAACGGCGAGGGCGTCGGCATCGTCGACCCGCTGTTCGACCGCGACCTCGGGTTCTGGCTGTTCGAGCTGCCGTTCTGGGCGCTGATCCAGAGCTGGCTGTTCACCTCGCTCGTGCTGACGATCATGCTGACGGCCGGCGCGCACTACGTCCTGGGCGCGATCCGTCCGGAGTCGCCGGAGAAGGTCACGCCGCCGGCGAAGCTCCACCTCACGGTGCTCGTCGCGCTCGCCCTCGGCGTCCGCGCCTGGGGCTACTGGCTCGACCGCTACGAGCTCAACTTCTCGCAGCGCGGCACCGTCACCGGCGCGTCGTTCACCGACGTGAACGCCGAGCTGCCCGCCCTGCTCCTGCTCATCGGCGTCTCGATCATCGCGATCGTGATCCTGTTCGTGTCGCTGCGTCGCAACGGCTTCCTGCTGCCCGGAGCGGCGCTGGGACTGCTCGTCGTCGCGAGCATCGTGCTGCAGGGCGTCTACCCGGCGTTCGTGCAGCGTGTCCGGGTCGACCCGCAGGAGCTGGCACGTGAGCGCGAGTTCATCGGCCGCAACCTCGAGGCGACGCGACGCGCGTTCGGGCTCGACGAGGTCGTGCGTGAGCCGTTCGCGATCCGCAACGACCTCGATGAGCAGGACGTCATCGACAACGACGTGACGTTGCGCAACGTGCGCCTGTGGGACCCAGCGGTCCTGGAGACGACCTACGCGGAGCTGCAGTCGCTGCGCCCGTACTACGAGTTCCGCAACGTCGCGATCGACCGCTACTTCATCGACGGCGAGCTGCGGCAGGTCATGCTCGCGACGCGCGAGCTCTCGAGCCTTCCCCCGCAGGCGGACACGTGGCAGAACCGCCACATCACGTTCACCCACGGCTTCGGCATCGTCGCGAGCCAGGTCAACACCGCGAACGCGGAGGGCCAGCCGGTCTTCATCAGCTCGAACATCCCGCCCGTCGGTGACGAGGAGGTCGTCCCCTCCGTCCAGCCGGGCATCTACTTCGGCGCCACTCCGAGCCCCGAGTACTCGTTGGTCCGCACCGATGCGGACGAGCTCGACTTCGAGGAGCCGGAGACGCAGCAGCAGGTCACCACCGTCTACGCGGGCCGTGGTGGGGTGGCGATCGACAGCTTCGCGCGGCGCGTCGCGTTCGCCCTGCGCTTCGCCGACTACAACCTGGTGCTCACCAACCTGCTCAACGACGAGTCTCGCATCCTCTTCAACCGCGAGGTCAGCGAGCGGGTCCAGCTCGTCGCGCCCTTCCTCGAGCTCGACTCGGAGCCGTACCCGGTCGTCATCGACGGTCGCGTGAAGTGGATCGTCGACGCGTACACGACCTCGATCGCCTACCCGTACTCGGAGCGCCGACCGCTGGTGCTCGGGAACCGCGCGGTGACGGTCAACTACGTGCGCAACTCGGTGAAGGCGGTCGTCGACGCGTTCGATGGTGACGTGACCCTCTACGTGGTCGACGACGAGGACCCGCTGGTGCGCGCATGGGACCGGGCGTTCCCCGGCCTGCTGCAGCCCTTCGGTGCCGCGCCCGACGAGATCGTCCGGCACTTCCGTTACCCGCAGGACCTGTTCCGACTCCAGTCGCAGCTGTTCCGGACCTACCACATCCCCGAGGCCGACGCGTTCTACAACCGGGCCGACGCGTGGGACATCCCCGTCGACCCGGCCTCGCTCGCGAACCAGGGTGGTGCCACGGCGCTGCAGCAGGCCGCCGGGCAGCGTCCCCTCGAGCCGTACTACCTCGTGATGCGTCTGCCCGGGGAGGAGACGGAGGAGTTCGTCCTCATCCAGCCGTACCTCGCGGTGAGCCGGCCGAACATGGTCGCGTGGCTCGCGGGTCGCTCGGACGGCGAGCAGCTCAACTCGTTGTTCGCCGTGCGCTTCCCGTCCGACCAGCAGGTGCTCGGCCCGCTGCAGGCGCAGGCCCGCATCGAGCAGGACGACGAGATCTCCGCGTACATCACGCTGCGCTCGCGCGACGGCTCCAACGTCATCCGCGGCAACATGCAGGTGCTGCCGATCGCTGACTCCATCCTCTACGTGCAGCCGCTGTTCCTCGAGAACCCGCAGGCCCGCATCCCCGAGCTCGCACGCGTCGCGGTCGTGATGGGTGAGCGCACCGCGTTCGACCGCACGCTCTCCGGCGCGCTCGCGCAGCTGCTCGACATCCGCATCCCTGACTCGCTCGCCGGCGACGAGGGCACCGACGTCGCGCCGGGCGCTCCCGACGCGGACGAGTCCGACGCGCTGGTGCTGCTGGAGCGTGCGCTCGAGGCGTTCGGCCGGGCCGACACGTTCCTGCGCGCGGGCGACCTCGCCGGCTACGAGCGTGAGGTGCTCTCCGCCCGCCGGCTGCTCGAGCGGGCGTTCGAGGCCTCGGGCGGCGCGCTCGTCCCCGACCTGCCGGCAGCGCCGGAGGGTGACGGGCAGGGTGCAGCCGCCGGGGCGGAGACCGCGCAGACGGCACTGCGCCGCTGAGCAGCAGCATCCGGGTTGCGCGGCTCGACGGGGGCGCGGTACGCTTCCCACAGCGGCGCGGGGTGGAGCAGCTCGGTCAGCTCGCCGGGCTCATAACCCGGAGGTCGCAGGTTCAAATCCTGCCCCCGCTACGATGCAGGACCGGAAGCCCTCGGTGCGCCTCGAGCCGCCGGGGGCTTCTTCGTCCGTCGGGAGCGATCAAGGGTCGTTCGATGGGGCTCAGACCTGATCCGGTGCAGATGCGTGCGGTCGCGACCGTGCGCAGCGCGATCGATGCGGCCATCGAGCTGCTCGACGAGCAGGATGGCGACCGTCTGCGGCTCGCTGAGGTGACCGCACGTTCGGGCGTGAGCAACGGGTCGCTCATCCATCACTTCGGGACCCGCGACGGACTCGTCGCTGCGGCGCTCGCGACACGCTTCGATCGTGAGGCCACCGACCGCGTGCGGCAGTTCGACGGTCTCGCGGTCAGCCCCGATGGCATCGCGCCCGCGCTCGCCCAGCTGGTCGCCGGGGCGGGACAGGAGGAGCGGGCGGCCGCACGGCGTGCCCGCTTCCGGGCCCTCTCGTTCGCCCGGGATCGGCCGGAGCTGCGCATCGCGCTCGCGGAGTCGTTCCGCACCCTGGAGCGCGAGATAGGACTCGAGCTGTTCAGGGTCCAGGGCGGCGAGATCCTGGTCGACGGGGTGTCATCGACCGCGCTCGCGATCTTCGCCGAGACGTACGCCGCGGGACGCCTGCTCGATGGGACGCTCGTCGAACCGCTCCCGGAGACCGAGTGGGACGGGCTGTTCCTCGCCGTCCTCGGTGCGATCGTCGCACCCTCGGTGATCGGACGCATCCGCGCCTCCGGACGCGTGACGCTCGCGGAGGTCCCGCTGCACCCACGCTTCGTGCGGCCCGCGATCCCCACGCTCCAAATCTCCGACGACGAGCGCAGCGTCCTCGATCATGCCGTGGCGCATCTGCGCACGGCGGGGGAGTCCACGCTGCTCGTCCGTGACGTGTGCGTCGCGGCCGGCGTGACCCGAGGCTGGTTCTCCCGTCACTTCGCCGGACGGGAGGAACTCGTCGATCTCGCGCGACTCGACGCGCTCATCACCTTCTCCCAGGGCGAGGTCGCGCTGCTCGAGCATGCGTTCGATGGGGCGAGCACGGTCGATGAGCTGCAGGCGGCGTTCGCATCGCTCGCCGTGGAGTCCGACGGGCCGGCCCGACTCGGCGCGGCATGGCAGCGGCTGGACGTGCTCGTCGCAGCCTCCGGACGCGCCCGCTTCACCGAGGATGCGGGGGGCATCGTCCGGGCAGCGCTCGCGCGTGTCGCCGATGCGATCGCCGGTGCGCAGCAGCGTGGGCTCGTGCGGCAGGACCTCAGCGCCCGCGCGATCGCACGCTTCCTGTGGGGCTATCCGCTCGCGGTCCTGCTCGGTGCCGTCGTCGACGCGAGGCGCGAGGAGCTGCACGCGCTGGCCGGACGGACGTTCGCCATGCTCACGACGGACGCGACTCGATGACCAGCGTGATCATGTTCTCCGTATGCGCGTCGATGAAGCGCTCTCCGAGCCGCTCGAGCTCGGTGATGCCCTTCGACGGCGTGTGACGGCCCGAACGCCACACCGCGACACCGAGCGCCGCCCACGAGATGGTCGCCGTGATGTCGAGCACCGCATCGGACCCGAGCAGGGCCTCGCGAGGGAAGTCGTCGACGTCGTAGGGGAAGTCCGTCACGCCCTCCTCCCAGACGTCGAGGATGAGCCGTGCGAGGCGTGCCATGTTCAGCTCGAAGTGGCGGCGGTGGTCCTCGCCGAAGCGTTCGTCGAGGATCTCCTCGATGGACGAGGAGAAGCGCGGGTAGTTGAGGACCGCGCCCCAGCCGCGGATCTCGACGTTGAGCCGCAGGTGCGCCTGCATCCAGGCGCGCAGCCGGTCGATGGGGGTGCGTGGGGCATCCTCGACGGCTGCCCAGAGCTTCGCGATGTACCGGACGTAGGTCGCGTGCCCGGCCTCGGCGATCAGTCCGTCCCGGTTCCCGAAGTAGTAGTTCACCATCGGGTAGGAGATGCCGAGCGTGTCGCACACGCCAGCGGTGTTGAACGACGCGGGGCCGACGATGGCCACCTCGCGCATGGTCAGGTAGATCAGACGGTCGCGGTTCGACGGGTCCGGGTCGTCGCCGAAGTCGAGCCAGATGGAACGCATCTCGTCCGTGAGGTGCGGCGGGAACATGCCGAGCGAGCGGGGTACGGTGATCTCCATACGGCAAGAGTAACCGGCTCGGATGTCGCACCCTCGGGGACGGTGCTCCTCGGTGCGCCCTCCGCTGAATATCGTGCAGTCGATGTGTTGCCCGGAGACGATCTCGGAGACGATCTCGGAATGATGATGAGCTACCGGTCCGTCGACCCCAGCAGTGGCGAGCTGCTGGCGCAGCACCCTGCGCACACCCCGGCCGAGGTGGAGGGGCTGCTGTCCGCCGCGCACGCGGCGCACGCCGACTGGCGCCGACGTCCGCTCACGGAGCGGACCGCCGCGCTCACCGCGCTCGCCGACGTGTTCGAGCGGGACGCCGACCGGTTGGCGCTGCTGCTCACCTCCGAGATGGGCAAGCCGCTCGCACAGGCGCGCGGCGAGGTCATGAAGTGCGTCGACGGGCTCCGCTACTACGCGACGAACGCTGAGCGGTTCCTCGCCCCACGTGACGTCGACGGGCTCAGCGGGCTGCGCAACATCGTGCGCTACGACCCCATCGGCACGGTGCTCGCCATCATGCCGTGGAACTTCCCGTACTGGCAGCCGGTCCGGATGATCGCGCCGGTCATCGCCGGTGGGAACACGCTGCTGCTCAAGAGCGCCCCGAACACGATGGGCACCGGTGAGGCGATTGTCGCTGCCGCCGCCGAGGCAGGACTGCCCGCCGGCATCGTGCAGACGCTGCGCGCGGAGCCCGACGTCATCGCCGACGTCATCGCTGACGTGCGCATCCAGGGCGTGTCGTTCACCGGCTCGACGCGCGGGGGGCGTGCGGTCGCCGCGATCGCCGGCGCGAACGGCAAGCGGACGGTGCTCGAGCTCGGCGGATCCGATCCGTTCGTCGTGCTCGAGGACGCGGACGTCGCACGCGCGGCTGCAAGGGCGTCCGACGCGCGGTTGCTCAACTGCGGGCAGAGCTGCATCGCCGCGAAGCGCTTCGTCGTCCACCGCAGCGTCGCCGCCGAGTTCACCGAGGCGATGGCCGCAGGACTGCGCGCGGCCGTCGTCGGCGATCCGCGTGACGCGACGACGACCGTCGGCCCGATGGCGCGCGACGATCTGCGCGTCGAGCTCGTCGGACAGGTCGCGCGCAGCGTGTCGGCCGGCGCGCAGGTGGTCGTCCCGGGTGGTCGCCGCGATGGCGCCGGCTACTTCTACGAGCCGACGCTGCTGACGGGCGTCACGCGCGCGCATGCCGTCGGTGGCGAGGAGACCTTCGGTCCGGCCGGCGCGATCCTCGTGGTCGACAGCGAGGAGGAGGCGCTGGCCGTCGCGAACGACACGGAGTACGGACTGGGCAGCTCCGTGTGGAGCGCTGACATCGAGCGGGCGGAGCGCTTCGCCGCACGCATCGACGCCGGCATGGTCACCATCAACGACATGAACGCGTCCGACGTGCGCATGCCCTTCGGTGGGGTGAAGGCGTCGGGCTACGGCCGCGAGCTCGCCGAGGAGGGCATCCGCGAGTTCATGAACGTGAAGAGCGTGCGTGTCGCAGGCTGACGAGGTCCGGCGTCGCATGACCGCGGGGGAGCGTTACCAGGGCTCCGACCCGGTGCTCGTCGCCGACCGCGAGCGCGCCTACCTGCTCACCCGTCGCCTCAACGACCTGCCGACCGGCAGCGACAGTGCACGCCGTGAGGTGCTCGCCGAGCTGCTCGGAACGCTCGGGGACGGCGCGTCCGTCGTGCCGCCGCTGCGGGTCGACTACGGCTTCAACGTGCATCTCGGTGCCAGGTCGTTCGTGAACTTCGACGCGGTGCTGCTCGACGTCGCTCCGATCACGATCGGTGCGGACTGCCAGATCGGTCCGCGCGTGCAGCTGCTGACCGCTGCACACCCGATCGATCCCGCAGCACGCGCGACCCTGTGGGAGTGGGGCGAGCCGATCACGCTCGAGGACGGGGTGTGGCTCGGCGGCGGCGTGATCGTCCTTCCGGGCGTGACCATCGGTGCGAGGACCGTCGTCGGTGCGGGGGCGGTCGTCACGCGCGATCTGCCCGCGGACGTCGTCGCCGTGGGCAACCCTGCGCGGGTGCTGCGTGCGATCGGGCCTCAGGACCGCTGACCTCCGGACCGCTGAGGGTTCGGAACGTTCGTCCTGCCCGTCGTGTGCCGGCGGGGGCCCCCGGCCCTACTGTGCGCAACCGCTCCGCCGCCCCGCCCGCTGTCCTGCCCACCGTTCCGCCCGAAGGAGCTCGCCATGCGCGACGAGACGATCGCCCTGCACCACGGCTACACGCCGGAGCCGACGACGAAGGCCGTCGCCGTGCCGATCTACCAGACGGTCGCCTACGCGTTCGATGATGCGCAGCACGGGGCGGACCTGTTCGACCTGAAGGTCCCGGGCAACATCTACACGCGGATCATGAACCCGACGCAGGACGTGCTCGAGCAGCGCGTCGCGGCGCTCGAGGGCGGCATCGCAGGCCTCGCGACCTCGGCAGGCTCGGCGGCCATCACCTACGCGATCCTCACGATCGCGCAGGCGGGCAGCAACATCGTCAGCGTGCCACAGCTCTACGGCGGGACCTACACGCTCTTCGCGCATCAGCTGCCCGCGCTCGGCATCGACGTCCGCTTCGCACCTGACGACTCGGTGGCCGCGCTCGAGGCGCTCATCGACGAGCGCACCGCTGCCGTCTACCTCGAGTCGATCGGGAACCCCGCGGGCAACATCCCCGACCTCGAGCCGATCGCTGCGATGGCGCACCGGCACGGGGTCCCCGTCATCGTCGACTCCACCGTGCCCACACCCGCCCTGATGAAGCCCATCGCGTGGGGCGCGGACATCGTCGTCCACTCGCTCACGAAGTACATCGGCGGTCACGGCACGACGCTGGGTGGGATGATCGTCGATGCCGGCACGTTCCCCTGGGCGCAGCATGCCGAGCGCTTCCCGATGCTCAACGAGCCCGAGCCCGCCTACCACGGCGTGGTCTACACCGAGGCGCTCGGCCCGGCGGCCTACATCGGCCGGGCGCGGACGGTCCCGCTGCGCAACACGGGCGCTGCGATCAGCCCGATGGCGGCGTGGCAGCTGCTGCAGGGGCTCGAGACGCTGCACCTGCGCATGGAGCGGCACGTCAGCAACGCGCAGGCCGTCGCAGAACATCTCGTTGCACATCCGCGGGTCACCCGGGTCGACTACGCCGGGTTGCCGACGTCCCCTCACCACGCGCTCGCCCAGAAGTACACGGGTGGCCGCCCGTCTGCGCTGCTCACGTTCGAGATCGACGGTGGACTCGAGTCAGCGATCGGCTTCTACGACCGGCTCGAGCTGTTCACGCGACTGGTGAACATCGGCGACACGAAGTCGCTCGCCGCGCATCCGGCGACGACCACCCACCGGCAGATGAGTCCGGAGGAGCAGCTCGCCGCAGGCGTCACGCCGGGCATGGTCCGTCTGTGCGTGGGCATCGAGCACCTCGAGGACATCCTCGCCGACCTGGACCAGGCGCTCGCCGGATGACGTACGACGCGGGCGCAGCGGACGACGCACCGCCGCTGCCCGACGGGCTCGGTGGCGGCGCCGCGGTGACCGTGATGTGGCGGCCCGGCTGCCCGTTCTGCTCGCTGCTGCTGCGACGGCTCGAACGGACCGGGCTCGTGTTCGACCGCATCGACATCTGGGACGAGCCTGCGGCGGCCGCCTGGGTTCGCACCGTCGCCGACGGCAACGAGACCGTGCCGACGGTGCGTGTCGCGGGTGCTGGCGCGGGTGCTGGTAGGGCGGTCGCGCTCGTGAACCCGTCGGCAACGGAGGTGCTCGATCAGCTCGCTCGGCTCGCGCCGGACCGGATGCCCTCGGCTCCACGTGCATCATCAGATGCGGCAGCGTCAGGTCCGGCGGCGTCGGGACGGCTGGCTCGGCTGGCTGCTGGACTGCGCGCTCGCTTCAGAGGTCGTCGGGATCGAGACCGTGGGCGCGCAGCGCCGCGGTGACGTGACGCGGTGACGCGCCGTCGCCGTTGGGCGGGAAGTCGCACGCGGCGAGCCCCTCGGCGAGCACGCGGGCGACCCGTTCGGGATCGCGGACCGGCGCGGTGCGTGTCAGCAGCGGCAGCGCCCCCTGACCCTGCCCGCCGTCCTCGACGAGCAGGAAGCGGGTCGCGTCGGCATCCCACGTCACGACCGGCTCGGCGTCCGAGTCGAACCAGATCCGTGCGGTCTCCGAGAGCCCAGGCGCGGCGACGCAGCGCGACGGGTCGCTCACTCGCCCGCGCATCGCGTCTCCCCGGCCGGTGTGCGCCGCATCGGCGGCGGTCCGTCACGCGCCAACGACGGTAGCGTCCTGCACGTTCATATCTGTTCGATCAGAGGACCCGCCGTGGCTGACGCCCGCCTGCTCGACCCTGGTGCTGCGGCCAGCGCGGCTGCGGCAGGTGGGGACCTCGTCGACCTCTCGAGCGACACGCAGACCCGTCCGACCGTGGGCATGCGCGCAGCGATCGCGGCCGCAGAGGTCGGTGACGAGCAGCAGCGGGGCGACCCGACGGTGACCGCGCTGTGCGAGCGTGTCGCGGCACTGCTCGGGCAGGAGGCGGCCGTGATGCTGCCGTCCGGCCTGATGTGCAACCTCGTCGCCATCGCGACCCACACCTCACCGGGCGATCTGGTGTTGGTCGAACGTGCAGCACACATCGCACGGGCGGAGGCGGGTGGCTCGGCGCTCGTCTCGGGCGTGCAGTTCGAGGTCGTCGATGGCGAGCGCGGCGTGTTCGGTCCGGAAGCGGTCGCCGCCGCGCACGCGGAGCCGTCGAACTACTGGCCGCAGCTCGGACTCGTCGCGCTCGAGCAGACGCACAACTTCGGTGGGGGCAGCCTGTGGCCGCTCGACGGCTACGACGCGGTCGTCGCCGCCGCGCACGAGCGCGACGTGCCCGTCCACGTCGACGGTGCGCGGCTGATGAACGCGGTGGTCGCGTCCGGCATCGATGCGGCGCGCTGGGGCGGCGGGGTCGACTCGGTGTGGATCGACTTCACGAAGGGGCTCGGTGCGCCGCTGGGTGCGGTGCTCGCCGGCTCCCACGAGTTCATCGAGCGCGCGTGGCGCTTCAAGCACCGCTTCGGTGGTGCGATGCGTCAGGCGGGGATGATGGCCGCCGGATGCCTCTACGCGCTCGACCATCACGTCGAGCGGCTCGCCGACGACCATGCGAACCTCGCGCGGCTGCGTGACGGCCTGGTCGCCCTCGGGCTGGACGTCACGCCGGCCGACACGAACATCGTGTTCATCGACCCGCGCTCAGTCGGTCGCGAGGCGGCCGAGCTCCAGTCCGCCCTCGCCGGTCGTGGCGTGCGCGTGTCCGTCGTGTCGGGACGCCTTCGGGCGCTGACGCACCTCGACGTCGACACGGACGGCATCGACCGCGCGGTGGAGGCGTTCGCCGCGGAGCTCGGACGGGCCTGAGCCGGTTCCGGCAGGTCCGTGCGGACCCTGTGACCGCGCTGACCGACGCTGTCGCGGTCGGGTCGTAGGCTCTCGCGATGGACACCTCGACCCTCCTCATCCTGCTCGTGCTCGGCGTCGTGCTCGGCGCCGGTGGCGTCATGGTCGGGCTCACGCTCGCCCGTCGCGGACGTGGCGACCAGTCGCCGCTGACCGCCGAGGCGCTGCGCCCGGTGCTCGACGAGCTGACGCGCGGCGCGATCAACGAGGCGCTCGGAACGTCGGGCATGCAGCTGAGCGAGCAGCTGCGCAGCGCCACCGAGGAGCGCCTGCGCACCCAGCAGGAGGCGACCGAGGCGCAGTCGCGCGCGGCCCAGGACGTGATGCGCCAGCTCGTGGAGCCGCTCACGAAGGGTGTCGAGAAGCTCGACACGCAGGTCCGTGCGCTCGAGCAGGCGCGCGCGGACGCCTACGGCCGTCTGCACGAGCAGGTGACGGCGACCGCGGTGACGCTCGAGGCGCTGCAGACCGCGACGGGGCACCTCGACCGTGCGATGCGCTCCAACCAGGTGCGTGGCCAGTGGGGCGAGCTGCAGCTGCAGCGCATCGTCGAGCTCGTCGGGCTCAAGGAGCACGTGTCCTACGAGCAGCAGGTCCAGCAGGTCGGCACCGGCACGGGACGTCCTGACCTCACCGTGCATCTGACCGACGGCAAGGTGCTCTACATCGACGCGAAGGCGCCGATGGCCGCGTTCCTGCGCGCCATCGAGGAGGACGACCGCGACCGTCAGCGCGAGCATCTCGCACAGCACGCGAAGGACCTGCTGCTCCACGTGCGCGCGATCGCCGAGCGCGGATACCTCGACGACGGTGCGTCGATCGGGATGGTCGCGCTGTTCGTCCCCAACGAGGCTGCGCTGGCGGCGGCGCTCGACGCCGATCCCGAGCTGCTCAGCCGTGCGCTCGCGCTGCGCGTCGCGATCACCGGCCCCACGTCGCTCGCGATGATGCTGACCAACGTCAGCGCGTCGTGGCGTCAGCAGAACCTCGCGGACAACGCCGAGCGGATCGTCGGGGAGGTGCTGGAGCTGCACAAGCGGCTCGGGATCTTCGTCGACCATCTCGCGAAGCTCGGCAAGCACCTCACGAGCAGCGTCGGAGCGTTCAACGCAGCCGTCGCATCGTTCGAGCGCCGGCTGCTGCCCTCCGCGCGGCGTGTCGAGCAGCTCGCCGCCGTCCCTGACGATGCGCGTCTCGACGACCTCGTCGAGGTCGAGACCGTTCCGACGCTCGGCGCGAGCGCGCAGCCACCGCTCCCTGCCGTGACGGACGACCCGGCGGCCGAGTGAGCGTGCGATTCGCGCCGCTGCGGACGCGAGCGCTCGACGGCACCCCGCGCGACCTTCCGGGCGATCTGCCGGCCGAGCGCACGCTGGTGCTGCTCGCGTATCGGCAGCGCCATCAGCGTGACGTCGACGAGTGGATCGCGCTCGCGGTCGCGCTCGGTGTGCCGGCGACCCCACGGGGCGCGACGGGTCCGCTGACCACCGCCGTCGTCGAGGTCCCGTTCCTGGCGCGCGTCTGGTGGCCGGCACGGCGGTTGATCGACGGTGGGATGGCGCAGGGGATCGCCGACCCGGACGTGCTCGCGCGCACCTTCACCGCCTACGGCGCGCCACTGCGGCATCGACGTGCCTGCGGACTGGACGGGCCCGGTGCACGCAAGGTCGGTGCACGCGACGTCGGTGCACGTGACGTCGATGCACGTGACGTCGATGGCCGCGCGGAGGTCGAGGCGCTGGTCGTCACCCGGGAGGGGACGGTGCTCTGGCACGCATCGGGCCGCCCGCTGACGACGTCGCCGCCGGGACCACCGGGACTGCGCGAAGCGCTCCAGCCGCACGGCTGACCTGCACCGGACCTGCGGGGCGGATGCTCCCGCTGGTCAGGGCAGCTCGAGGTGGCCGTCGACGCGGCGGGGGACCGACCACGGGTTGGCGCCGTGCAGGCACGTCGGGAGCAGCGCCTCCGGCATGTCCTGGTAGGCGACGGGCCGCAGGAAGCGGTCCACGGCGTGCATCCCGACCGACGTCGAGCTCGCCGCGGTCGTCGCCGGGTACGGGCCGCCGTGCTGCTGCGCCCATGACACGGCCACGCCGGTCGGCACGCCGTCGTGCAGGACGCGGCCGACGCGGGTCGCCGCGCGGTCGACGAGCGCCGCCGCCAGCGTGCGGTCCGCCACGTCGTCGGGCTCGCTCCACACGCTCGCGGTCAGGCCGCCGGGGACGGTCGCGACCGCGTCGACGAGCTCGTCAGCCCTGCAGCGCACCACGACGATCAGCGGCCCGAAGCACTCCTCACGGAGGAGCGGCTCGCGTGACCACGTCGTGAGGTCGGTGACGAGCACACCGGCGTCGACGCCTCCACGCGCATCGCTGGTGCGTGCGGCGGTCGCGTCGGTGACCCCGGTCAGCGCCGCCAGATCGGCGCGACGCGCGACGAAGTGCGCCTCGATCCGCGCATCGAGCATCGGTCCGAGCGGCGCAGCGGCGACCGCCTCGGTCAGGGCGTGCACGAACGCGTCCGCGTCGGGCGGGACGAACACGACGCTCGGCTTCGTGCAGAACTGGCCGACGCCGAGCGTGGCCGACGCCGCCAGCGCCTGCGCGATCTTCACGCCACGTGCGGCGAGCGCGGCGGGCGTGATCCACACCGGGTTCTGGCTGCCCATCTCTGCGTAGACCGGGATCGGCTCGGGTCGGGCCGCCGCCAGGTCGGCGAGCGCACGGCCGCCGCGCAGGGAACCGGTGAACCCGACGGCGCTGACCTGCGGGTGGGTGACGAGCGCGGAGCCGACCTCATGGCCCGCACCCTGCAGGAGCGTGAACGTGCCCTCCGGCAGGCCGAGTCGGGTCACGGTGCGCGTGACGGCCGCAGCGACCAGGGCGGAGGTGCCGGCGTTGGACGGGTGCGCCTTGGCGACGACGGGGCAGCCTGCGGCGAGTGCGGACGCCGTGTCGCCCCCGGCGACCCCGAAGGCGAGGGGGAAGTTCGACGCGCCGAACACGGCGACCGGTCCGAGCGGCACCAGCATGCGTCGCAGGTCGGGTCGGGCCGGCGTCGCCGCCGCATCGCCGTGGTCGATGACGACCCCGAGGTGCGCGCCCTCGCGCACGAGCGCGGCGAACGCTCGCAGCTGTCCGGTGGTGCGGCCGAGCTCGCCGGTGAGCCGCACCTCACCCAGCGCCGTCTCGAGGTCGGCGCGAGCGATGAGCGCAGGCCCGTCCGCCTCGAGCGCGTCCGCGATCGCCTCGAGCAGCGTCGCGCGCGCGTCGAGCGTGAGCGCGGCGAGTGCGGGCGCGGCGGCGGCCGCGGCGCTGGCCGCAGCGTCGACCGCCGCCGTGTCCGCCTCGCTGAAGGACGGCTCGACCGGATCGCCGGTGCGCGGGTCGTGGGCGGTGAACGTGCGGGTCATCGTGGGCTCCGGGTCGTCAGGACGTCCTCGGGACGTCGTCGGGACATCGTCGGGTCAGAGCCGTCCGAGCGGGACGGGGTGGAGGACCGGACGGCGGTCGAGCGCTCCGGCGTCGGCCGGCGGCTGGCCGGTGCGAGCGGTGAGCAGCGCGGCGACGCTCGGGCCGCAGATGCGCGCCTGGCAGTGGCCCATCCCGCAGCGAGTCGTGAGCTTGACGCTGCGCAGGTCGCAGGCGCCACGCCGCTCGATCGCCTCGTCGATGGTCGCGAGCGTGACCTCCTCGCAGCGGCACACGGTCGTGTCCGGGGTCAGCCACGACGTCCAGCCGTCGCCGACCGTGAGCACCCCGGCGAGCGTGCGCAGGAACGGTGCGTCCGCGCGGCGCCGCGCGATCGCGCGCTCGAGCTCGTCCTCGTCGACGTCACCACCGAGCATGAGCGCGGCGGCGAGCCCCGCGACGCGGCCCTCGTGCACGGCCACGTCCGCGCCGCCGATGCCGGTCACCTCGCCGGCCGCCCACACGCCCGGGACGCTCGTGGCCTGCGAGCGATCCACGACCACGGCGGGTGCGGACGCGTCCTGCGTGTCGAGCCGGCATCCGAGTCCGACCGCGACGCCGATGTCGGGGACGAAGCCGTGGGACGTCGCGAGCGCGTCGGCGGTGACGGTGCGCTCGCTGCCGGGGATGGGTGTCCAGTCGCGTTCGAGCCGCGCGAGCACGACCTCCTCGACGCGGCCGTCGCCGTGCGCGGCGATCGCAGCGGTCCGCGGCCGCAGGCGCACCCCATGGCGTGCCAGCGTGGCCAGGTGCGACGCACCCTCACGCACCTTGCTCAGCGGGATGCCGCGCGGCGAACCGCTCAGCCAGCGGCGCGGGTCGTTCGCGTCGGTCAGCGCGACGATGTTCGTGCGCACGCGCGCGAGCGCTGCGGCGACGGGGAGCAGCAGCGGCCCGGCACCGGAGATGACGACGGCGTGGCCGGGCCGCATGCCCTGGCCCTTCAGCAGCGCCTGTGCGCCACCGACGGTGAGCACGCCGGGCAGGTCCCAGCCGGGGAAGGGCACGACCCGTTCGTTCGCGCCGGTGGCGATGATGAGCGCGTCGGTCTCGAACGACGGCAGGTCCTCACGGTCGGTCGCGATGCGCATCCCGCCGTCGGCGAGGTGCTGGATCGCCCACACGCCTGCACCGGCGACGTGCGTGAACCGAGGGGAGCGCTCGAGGTGGGTCACGTCCTCGCTCCAGCGGGCCCAGCCGTGGTGCAGCGCACCGGGCGCGGAGGTCGCGAACGCCTCCGGTTCGCGCCGGTGGTACTGCCCACCGAGGCGCGCACCGAGATCGATGAGCACGACGGCGACACGTGCCTCGACGGCCGCACGGGCGGCCGCGACGCCGGCGGGTCCGGCACCGAGCACGACGAGCGGGACACGCCGGTCGCTCACGATGGCCCCCTCGCCGAGCACGTGGGTGGTCACGGCCATGCCGTCGCGCACCGGCGTGAGGCAGGCGCGGACCGGCGCTGAGCCGTCGACGCGGACGAGGCAGTCGTGGCAGGCGCCGATCCCGCAGAACAGGCCGCGTGGTGCCTCGTGGCGACGGGTGCGGCGCATCGCCCTGACGTCGGCGGCGAGCAGCGCTGCGGCGATCGACTCACCGGCGTAGGCCTCGATGCTGACCTCGTCGAAGGTGAGCTCGACCCGTGCGCCACGCGTGAGGCCGCGGGGTCCTCGTCGCCGACGCGCAGCGAGTCAGCCATGCGCGGTCCTCGCAGCTGCCGCGGCCATGAGGCTCGGTCGTGCGACCCGGAACGGCAACGGGTCGACGGGTGGCGGCGTGTCGGTGATGCCGGCGCGGATGAGCTGGCCGGTCGCGGGCGCGAGGCCGATGCCCGCCCCCTCGTGTCCGGTCGCGTGCCACAGGCCGCGGACCTGCGGGTCCTCGCCGATGATCGGCAGGTGGTCGGGCACCCATGGTCGGAAGCCGACGTAGATGCGCAGCAGGTCGACCTCGGCGAGGATCGGGAACAGGCGACGCGCGCGCTGTGCGATGCGGCGCACGACGTCGAGGTCCACGGTCGTGTCGAAGTCGACGAGCTCGCGGCTCGAGCCGAGCAGGATCGTGCCCGACGGGGTCGACTCGACGACGGCCGAGACCTGCGCCTCGCTGGTGTCGGCCGTGAGCGTGTCCACGTAGCCGGCCTCGTACACCTTGTGATGGACGAGCCGACCGACGGGGGCGGTGACCAGCAGGTGCCCGCGCCGTGGGCGCACCGGGAGGTCGGTGCCGGCGAGTCGCGCGAGCGCCGATGACCATGGTCCCGCTGCGTTCACGACGGCTCCGGCGCCGAAGGTGCCCTCCGTCGTACGGACCGCGGCGACACGGCCGTCACTGTCGAAGCTGAAGCCGAGGACCTCGTTCCCGCTGCGCACCTCCGCGCCCAGGCGGCGCGCGTCCGCGAGCAGCGCGGACGAGGCCAGCACCGGCTGGACCTGCGCGTCATCGGGGTAGAGCGCGCCGAGGTCGAGGTCGTGGGCGAGATGCGGCTCGGCCTCGCGCAGTCCGTCCGCGTCGAGCAGCTGCGCGCTGACCCCGATGTCACGGTGGCGGCTGACGAGGTCCACGAGCCCGGCACGGCTCGCGTCGTCCGTCGCGATGACGACGCCGCCCTTCGGCTCGTACTCGAAGCCCTCGCTGAGCTCGGCCGCGTAGTCGGCCCAGCGGCTCACGCTCGCGCGTGCGAGGTCGAGCTCGGGGCCGGCGGCTTGTCGGAGACCAGCACGTTGCCCTCGCCCGACGCGGTCGTGCCGCTGGTGAGGTTGCCGCGGTCCACGACGAGGACCCGTCGGCCCGCGAGCGCGAGCTCGTAGGCGCACGAGGCACCGACGACGCCCGACCCGATGACGATGACGTCGTGGTCGGTCACGACGCGGGTGCCGGGGCCGGTGCGCGACCGAGCGAGGGGAGGAAGCCGCCCGGGAACGGGTCGGTGGGATCGAGCACGAGCTCAGCGCGTCCGCTGATCCAGGCGCGCCCGCGGATCGTCGGCACGATGGCGGGATGACCCCCGACCGTGGTCGTCGCGCTGATCCGGCCCTCGAAGCGGGAGTCGATGAACGACGCGTGGATGTAGGGCGTGTCCAGCGCCAGCTCGCCGCGGTGGTGCAGCAGGGCCAGTCGGGCCGACGTGCCGGTGCCGCACGGCGAGCGGTCGATCCAGCCCGGATGGATGACGGTCGCCGAGCGCCCGTCGACCGGTCCGCCACCCGCCGCGCCGGCCGCACCCGCCGCGCCGTCGTCGCCCGGTGCGGTGACGACGAGATGCTCGATGCCGCGGATGCGGTCGTCCTCCGGATGGACGGGGCGAGCTGCGCGTCGGCGGCGGCGATGACGGCCATGCCGGTCCGGATGAGGTCCTGCTCGCGTGCGGGCTCCAACGGGATGCCCAGCCGCTCGGCAGGGATGAGCGCGTAGAAGTTCCCGCCGAACGCGACATCGATCACGACCGGACCATGTCCAGGCACGTCGACGGTGACGTCCGTCGCGTGCACGAACGACGGCACGTTCGTGATGGTCACCGCGCGCGCCCGACCGTCGACGACCTCGACGTCCGCGATGACGAGCCCCGCGGGGACCTCGAGGCGCACGCGCGTCACGGGTTCCGTGACGGGGACCATGCGCTCCTCGACGAGCACGGTGGCGACCCCGATGGTGCCATGGCCGCACATCGCGAGGCAGCCGGACACCTCGATGAACAGGACGGCGACGTCCGCGTCGGGGCGGGTCGGTGGCTGCAGGATCGCACCGGACATCGCCGCATGCCCGCGCGGCTCGAACATGAGGAACGTGCGGAGGTGGTCGTGCTCGGCCTCGAACGCGGCGCGACGGGCGAGCATGTCGGATCCGGGCAGCGTCACGAAGCCGCGGGTCACCACGCGCGTCGGCATCCCTCGGTGTGGGAGTCGACGACGTGGATCGTGTCCCCAGGTCTCATGCGCCGATGGCGCCGCGTGCGTTCTGGAGCTGACGGGTGACGAGTTCCCGGTCGAGCTCGTCGAGGATGCGGCGCGGGGGCCGCGGGGCCCCGCCAGCACTCAGGCCGAGCAGGTCGATCGCGTACTTGATCGCTTCGACGAAGCGCGGGCCGCTGTCCCAGCGGAGCAGGGGCAGCAGCGAGCGGTACAGCGGGAGCGCGGCCGCGACGTCGCCGAGACGTCCGAGCTCGAACAGTCGGATGGTCTCGCGAGGCAGCGCGCCGGTGAACCCGCCGATCCAGCCCGTCGCACCCATGACGGCGGACTCGAGCGCGAGGTCGTCGGCGCCGCAGAGGACCTGGAGGTGTGGCGAGCGCTCGGCGATCTCGGCGATCCGTCGGACGTCGCCGGAGAACTCCTTGACGGCGGTGATGCCGTCGAGCTCGCCGAGCTCAGCGATGATCTCGGGGGTCAGGTCGGTCCGGGTGGAGAACGGGTTGTTGTAGACGACGACCGGAACGCCGTGCTGCGCCACCGAGCGGTAGTGGTCGAGCAGTTCGGCGCGCGTCGATGCATGGTTCGTCGGGGGCAGCAGCATCACGGCGTCCGCACCCACGTCGGCCGCGTGGCGGGCGTGGTCACCCGCGATGCGCCAGTTCGGTGCCGACACGCCGACGATGAGCTTCCCGCGGCCGTTCGTGACACGGGCGACGGTCTCGACGACGGCGCGGCGCTCGTCACGGTCCATCGACTCGTACTCGCCGAGCGAACCGTTGGGGACGAGACCGGAGATGCCGTTCTCGAGCAGCCAGGCGGCGTGGGTCTCGAGCGCAGCGAGGTCGATGTCGCCGGTCATGGCATCGAACGGTGTCGTCAGGGCGACATGGACACCGGAGAGGTCGTGCAGGCTCATCATCGGGCTCCTCGCTGGCCGGGGCGGGTGACGGGTCGCATCGTCGTGCTCGGGAGCGTGGGGCACAGTATCGGGGGCAGGGACACGGGTCCGGGACTCGCCCGTAGGAGCGTCCTGGCCGCGCTGGACCGCTCCGGTCCGCGGTCCTCGTGGCCCGAGCGGCCTGGTCGGGCGGCCTGGCCGGGCAGGCTGGCGCTACCGTCGTCGCTGGAGGAAGGATCGGCCATGACTGCAGCGCGTTCGGCTGGGTCGGGCCGTCGTGCCGGTCGTGGCGATGCGGCCGCGCAGGTCTCGCCCGAGGACGTCGCCGGGTCCGGTCGCCGGGACGGGCGCACGAGGACCACGCGCGAGCTGGTCATCGACGTCGTGCTCGAACTGCTGGAGCACGGGGGCGAGGCCGCGGTGCGCATCGACGACGTCCGGGACCGTTCCGGGGTCTCCATCGGGTCGCTCTACCACCACTTCGGCGACCGCGACGGACTGATCGTCGCGGGTCAGCTGCGCCGTTTCGCGCGCTACGCGGAGGCGGAGATCGCTGCGCTGTCGACCATCGTCGAACGAGCGGCCGACGTGGCCGAGTTCCGTCGGGCCGTCCGGCAGCTGACCCTCCACACGGCGACCGAGCTGCGGGTCGCGGAGCGTTGGGGCCGGATCGGGGTACTCGGTTCGACGGTCGGCCGTCCGGCGCTGCTCCACGAGATCCGGATCGTCCAGACGCGCCTCACCGACGAGTTCCAGGCGACGGTCGCACAGGGCCAAGCGCGGGGATTCTTCCGACGAGACCTTGACGCACGCGCGATCGCACTGTTCATCGAGGCGTACTCGCTCGGACTCGCGCTCAACGACGTCGATGAGCGCCCGGTCAGCGAGCGCGCGTGGGAGCAGGTCGTGTGGTCGGTGCTCGATGGGCTCATCGTCGACGAGTGACGCCTGCGCACCGCACTGCTCGGCGCGGCGATGTCGCAGGCGCTCACTAGCGTCGAGTTCGACGCGCGGGGCACAGCGCGGGCACAGCGCGGCGCACGGCGAGCGCACGAGGGGGCGGTGATGTCGGACGGGGAACGCTCCGGCCTGTCGCCATGGCTCGTCGGGCTGTTCGGGTTCCTGCTCTACCGCCGCGGCCGTCGGCGCGGTGACGAGCGGCGTGCCGGTGGCCGCGGTGGCGGCCGGCGCGGCCCGCTGCGCGAGGTCCGGTTGCCGGACGGGCGCGACGCGATCGAGGTCACGGCATCGATGTTCGAGCCGGACCCCGATGGGACGGACGCCGGGACGTGGCGGCGCATCACGCTCGACGGGACGGACGCGATGCAGGCGGCGTTCGAGGCGACGCTCACTGAGGTCGCGCCGGGCGCTCGCAGCGCCGAGGACGTTCCCGTGCTGCTCATGCCGCTCGGGACGCGGCGGCGGGTCAACGCCGTCGACGTGTACGCGACCGGTGGTCGCCTCGGGCAGCTTCCCGAGCATGCGGTGCGAGCCGTGGGGAGAGCATCCGCGCGACGCACCTCGCTGACGATCGACCGTGCGCCGTGCGGGCCCGCATCGCCCCGCAGCCCTCGGGTGCGCTCGGCGCGGAGGTGCTGCTGCCCGAGACCTTCACGCCGGGGGGATCCTCCACAGGCCGGTAGGTTGCAGGCGTCAGGAGGTCAGCCCATGAAGGCGGTCCGCTTCCGCACCACCGGTGGTCCCGAGGTCCTCGAGCACGTCGACATCGACGCCCCGACCCCCGGGCCCGGACAGGTCCTCGTCGACGTCGAGTACGCCGGCGTGAACTTCATCGACACCTACCACCGCAGCGGGCTCTACCCGATGCCGCTGCCGAGCGGGAACGGGCTCGAGGGGGTCGGGACGGTCAGTGCGCTCGGCGAGGGCGTCACCGACCGCGCAGGTCGGTCAGCGCATCGCGTGGGCCGACACGGTCGGCTCGTACGCGGAGCAGGTCGCGGTGAGGGCCGACCGCAGCTTCGTCGTGCCCGACGGGGTCGACTCGCCGACCGCATGCGCGCTGGCGCTGCAGGGCATGACCGCGCACTACCTGGCGTTCTCGACCTTCCCGCTCGGCGCGGAGCACACGGCGCTGATCTACGCGGCGGCCGGCGGTGTGGGCCGCATCCTCGTCCAGCTCGCCGTGCAGCGTGGCGCACGCGTGCTCGCCTGCACCTCGACGGAGGCGAAGGCGGATGCTGTTCGCGCCCTCGGTGCCCATGAGGTCATCGCGTACCGCGACGTCGACGTCGCGGCAAGGGTTCGTGAGCTGACCGATGGGGTCGGTGCGGACGTCGTGTACGACTCGGTCGGAGCAGCCACCTGGCAGTCGTCGCTCGACAGTCTGCGTCCGCGCGGAATCGGCTGTCTTCTACGGCAACGCGTCCGGTCCGGTCCCACCGTTCGACCTGCAGGAGCTCAACAAGCGCGGCTCGCTGTTCGTGACGCGCCCGACGCTGCTCGACTACACCGCGACCGAGGAGGAGCTCGCGTGGCGCGCCGGTTCGCTGCACCGCCTCGTCACGTCCGGCGACCTCAAGGTCGACATCCACGCGACGTACCCGCTGGCCGAGGCCGCGCAGGCGCAGCGCGACCTCGAGTCGGGCGCGACCGCGGGCAAGCTGCTGCTGAAGGTCTGATCGACACTCGGCCGAGTGGTTGCACGCAGGTGGCTGCGTTCAGGCCGGCGGTGGCAGCGAACGTGCCGTGCGCGCCTCGCCGTCCTCGATCCGCAGGACCCACGTGCTGCCCTTGCGGCAACTGGGGGAGGAGCCGAGGTCGAGGCCGCGCCGGGACAGCATCTCGAGCAGCTCCGGGATGACGTCGCCGTGGCTCGACCACACGGTCGGACCGGCCAGTGTCGCCAACCGGTCGTGCAGGGCGCGGACGTCGCAGCCCTCGATGAGCGCCGCGTCGACGGTCACGTCGGTCCCGAGCGCTGCCGCGAGCGGGCGGACCGTCTCGATGCAGCGACGGGCCGGGCTCGACCGGACGTCGACGGGCAGGGCCGACGTGCCGGTCGCGCCTCGTCCGTGCCGCCGCCATGCCGCCGTCAGCGAGCCGGGCCGAGGTACGGGCTGAGGAGGGCAGGCAGTGCGGCGGCCTGCGCGACCCCGCGGGCGTCGAGCGGCCGCTCGAGGTCGCCGGGGCCGATGCCGCGGTCGCCCGCGCTGGCGTGACGGACGAGGAGGAGGATGGGCATGCTCAGGCCTCCGTGTCGTCGGACCCGTCGGGCGTCGGACCCGTCCCCTGCAGTGCTCACAGGTCGTGCGAGCATCCGCGAGCCTCGGGTCAGCCAGGCGCCGATGAGGATGCGCGATGCCGCTCAGCACCAGCGCGGGGCGCACGCCGACCGTGTCGGTCAGCGATCCTGTCACCAGCGCGGTGACCGGCCGGGAACCGAGGAACGCCATCGACCACAGGGCCATGACGCGACCGCGCAGGGCATCGGGGACGTCGGCCTGCACGAGCGTCGTGAACGCGTTCAGCGAGAAGCTCATGCCTGCGCCCGCGATCGCGATGCCGACGACGGCGACGGCGGGGACGGGGCGACGCCGGCGAGCACCGTGCCCACCCCCATGAGCGCGAGGCCGATCGCCCCGAGCCGCATGATGCCCACGGCGAGGCGCACGCGCGACAGGGCGATGAAGCCGATCGCCGCACCGATGCCGAACGAGGAAGCGAGCGCGCCGACGAAGCTCGATGGGGCGCCGAGCGCCGCCGCGAGGGCCGGGGTGAGCGTCGTGACCGGGTCGACACCGACGCCGATGATGCCGACGCCGAGGATCTGCAGGACGGTGCGCGGCGAGCGTCGGAGGTAGGCGAACCCGGCACGGATGCGGCCGTCGCTCCCGGCGGGCCGCGATCGCAGCAAGAGCCGGACGCGGCGCCGGAGCTGGAGGAGCAGGGCGAGGAAGCCGACGTGCAGCACGCCGGCGAGCCCGAAGGTGATGATGGGTCCGAGCGAGAGGTACAGGCCTGCGCCGACCGCTGGCCCGATCGAGCGGGCGACCACGATCGGCAGCGAGGACAGGGCGAGGGCGTCCGCGAGCTCGCTGCGACGCACCAGCGCCGGCAGCAGTGCGGACGTCGCCGGACCGGCGACCGCGAAACCCGTGCCGACGAGTCCTGCGGCGGCGACCATCACGAGAGCGTCGCGCTGCCCGGTGAAGCCGATGGTCACGGCCCAGAACGTCAGAAGTGCGGATCCGAGCGCGGTGATGGCCGTCCCGATGATGACCTGCAGGAAGCGGTCGCCACTGTCGGCCCGTGCGCCCGTGAGCGGCGTGAGCAGCAGCTGCGGCGTGAACTGGGCCACGCTGACGAGGCCGACGAAGAACGCGGAGCCGGTGAGATCGAACACGAGGATGGCGCCGGCGATGTTGGTCGTCCACACCGCGAGCGTCGAGAACACCTTGCCCGCCGTGAGCGCGCCGACCGGTGTGCGCAGCAGCTGCCGGCGGGTGCGGGGCGGTCCGTCCTCGTCCATCACGACGTGCCTTCCCCTCCGCTGTGCCCCGTGGTCAGGGTCAGGCGTGCGTGTCGATGACCGTGCGGCCACGGACCCCGCGCTCGAGCAGCTGCGTCGCGCGTGCCGGGACCTCAGCGAGCGCGATGGTGGTCGTCACCCGGGCGAGCAGGTCCGCATCGACCGCGCCATGGAGACGTTCCCAGACGGCCGGACGCAGCTCGACGGGATGCAGCACCGAGTCGATGCCGGTGAGCGTCACGCCACGGATGATGAAGGGCATGACCGTCGTCGCGAGCGTGGTGTCGTCGGCCAGCCCGCAGGCGGCGACGACGCCGCCCGGGCGCGTCTGCGCGAGCGCCCCGGCGAGCGTCGCACCGCCTGCGACGTCGATGACCCCGGCCCACCGTGCAGCAGCGAGCGCACGCCCGGCCGCGCCGGAGACATCCTCACGCGTCACGGTCCGTGCCGCACCGAGGGCTGTGAGCAGCGTCTCGACCTCAGGGTCGCCCGACGATCCTGTCGCCGCCTCGACCTCGTGTCCGGCGCGCGCGAGCAGCATCACGGCGATCGAGCCGACGCCGCCGGTCGCACCGGTCACGAGCACGGGACCGTCGCCGGGTCGCACCCCACCATGGACGAGCGCGTCGACGCTGAGCTGTGCGGTGAACCCGGCCGTCCCGAGCGCCATCGCCCGGTGCGCGTCCATCCCTGAGGGACGCGCGACGACCCATGCGCTGGGCACGCGGGCGCGCGTCGTCATGCCACCCCAGTGACGCTCGCCGAGCCAGCATCCGGTGACGAGCACCTCGTCGCCGGGCGCGAACGCCGCATCGTCGCAGGCTCGGACGGTCCCTGCGAGGTCGATGCCGGGCACGTGCGGATGCTCACGCACGAGGCCGGGTCGTCCGGCCAGCACGAGCGCGTCCTTGTAGTTGATCGACGAGTGCGTCACGTCGATGGTGACCGCGCCGTCGGGCAACGCGCTGTCCTCGAGCGTCTCGACGGCGACGTCCACCGGTGCGTCCGCGTCGTCGCGTCGGATCATCAGGACGGTCACGCTCATGCGTCCGCTCCTGGCGTGTCCGGTCGCCGTGCTGGTCTGCACGCTGGTCGTGACGTCGGCGGTGCGTGCACCGGCTGCGGACGCGAGCCGGGAAGGGCTGATGGGGAACACGCTCGACGGGGTTCCTGCCGCCGCCCAGACCTGCGCGTGGGCGAGCAGCGCCGGGTCGATGAGCACGTGGTCGACGCCCTCCCCGGTGTGCGCGAACGGTGGTGTCCCGCCGATCGCGTACCCGGTCGCAGCGCGGGCCTCGTCGGCGCTCGCCTTGCGGACCACGGTCGCACCGACCGCTTCAGCGAGGCGCGACTCGTCCACACGGTTGCCGCCGCTGGTCAGCGCCAGCACCGGTCGATCGTCCGCCATGAACACGAGCGACTTCACGATCGCGTCGACGTGGCAGCCGACGGCGGCGGCCGCGTCCGCGGCCGTACGCGTCCCCTCGGGGAACTCGGACACGGCGACCTCCACCCCGAGCGCGGCGGCGAGGGTCCGGAAGCGGTCGGTGGCGGTGGGAGGCATGGCTCGACTCTAACCGTCGCGTCCACGCGTCATGGTCGCGCCCGCACCTCACCGCTACGGTGCCGCGCGATGCCGCGGACGGCGTGGGTCCAGCGCGGACGGACCCCTCAGGGAGGTCTCGACGGTGATCATTCGAACGGTCGAGATGCACACCGCGGGCGAGCCGGTCCGGATCGTCGTCGACGGGCTGCCTCCCGTCCTCGGGGCCACGATCCTCGAGAAGCGGCGCTTCGCCAGCGAGCAGCTCGACGGGCTGCGACGTGCGCTGATGGCCGAGCCGCGCGGGCACGCCGACATGTACGGGGTGTGGCCGGTCGAGCCCGACCTTCCCGACGTCGACCTCGCGGTGCTGTTCCTCCATAACGAGGGCTTCAGCACCATGTGTGGCCATGCGACGATCGCGCTGGGCCGCTTCGCCGTCGAGGAGGGTCTGGTGACGGTCCCTCCCGGAGCGCCTGGGCTGACCGTGAGCGTGCCGGTGCGCCTGCAGGCGCCGTGCGGCCTCATCGACGTGCGCGTCGACGTGACCGACGGACGGGTCGGCGACGTGAGCTTCACGAGCGTCCCGGCCTTCGTAGCCGCGCTCGACCTCGCCGTGGACGTCGCAGGTGTCGGGCGCGTCGTGCTCGACGTCGCGTACGGCGGCGCGTTCTACGCGATCGTGACGGCGGAGGCGATCGATGTCGAACTCGGTGTCACCCGCCTGGCGGACGTGGTCGACCGTGCCGACGCGGTGTCGCAGGCGGTGCGCGGCGCATCGTGCTCGAGCATCCTGACGCGGTCGACCTCGCGTTCCTCTACGGAACGATCGTCGTCGACGTCTCCGACGCCCACGCGCCGCCGTTGAGCCACAACGTGTGCGTGTTCGCCGACCGGCAGGTCGACCGCAGTCCGACGGGCAGCGGCGTGACCGCACGCATGGCGCTGCGGCATGCACGAGGGCAGCGTGCGCGCGGGGGACACGCGCCGCTTCGCGGGTGTCAGCGGCGAGGAGTTCACCGCCACCGTCGTCGCCGAGCATCCCGCCGGGACGCATGCGCCCGACGCGATCGCGTCGGTCGACGTCGTGGTCGCAGGCCGTGCGTACCGCACGGGTATGAGCACGTTCCTGCGTGAGGACGACGATCCGCTGCGCGAGGGGTTCCTGCCGCGCTGGGCGAGCGAGCCGCGCGAGCCGCGCTCAGTGCTGCGAGCGGCGCGTGAGCATCCCGGCGACGATGCCGATCGCGCCGATGACGGTGAGCATCAGCGCCACACGGCCGGTCGGTCCGAGCAGCTCGACGATGCCGCTCAGCAGTGATGGGAGCGCGGCACCGACCGCGTCGTCCTCGGGGAGCGAGGCGACCAGGCGTTCGGTGACGGTGTCAGGAGCCATGCGCAGCAGCAGCGTCGTCGCCACGCCGGTGGCGAGCAGCAGGGAGCCGGTCACGGTGAGGCGGACGGACCGTCGCGTCGGCCGTGCACCCGGTGACGCGTCCGTGCGGGTGCCCGGGACCACGAGGAGGAGAACGGCGGCGGCGAGAGCGAGCGCGCTCAGCCACCGGGCGAGTCCGGGAGCGAGACCGGCGACCCGACCGACGTCCTCGGGCGCGAGCGGCTGCGGTCCTTCGACCGTGCCGCCGTCGTCCTCGTCGATGTCACCCAGCACGAGCACGCCCACGCCGCCCTCGGCGACGGCCGCGCGGATCAGCGTGTCGAGCGGGGCCGGCACCTCCTCCGCTGCGACCAGAGCAGCGCTGCGCAGGTCGATCGCGATCGGGCCGGGGACGGTCAACTGACGCAGCGCGTCGGTCAGTGCGGAGGCGAGCGCCGCACGGCCAGCCGACGTGTCGAGCGCCGCGACGACGCTCGCCTCGAGCAGGGGTCCCACGAGTGGGACGAGTGGCCCGAGCACGCCGCTGCGCTCGGTCGCGTCCTCGAGGATCGCATCGACGGCGCCGGCGACGATCAGCGTCCGCACGGCGTCATCATCGGCGAGCGTCGCACCGAGTGCTTCGGTGCCGTCGGGGGAGCGCAGGTCGGTCAACGCGCTCGTCACCACCAGGGTGACGGCGAGCACGGCGACGATGATCGCCATCACCAGGTCGCGCAGCCTCATCGATGTCCCCGCCGGGCCGCGAACGATCGTCGAGCGCGGCGGTCGTGACGCTACCGTCGTGCGACCGGCGCTCCGCGAGGAGCAGTCGGCATCGGGGTCAGGATGCTGTTGCGCTCGCGGACCGTGGCTCGGCTGCGGCCGGCGCTCGTCGCGCTGGTGCTGCTCGCCGCCTGCGTGGCGCCCGACACCTCCACCTCCGGGCCGGACACCCCTGCGCCCGCTGCACCGGCGCCTGCTCCCGCGCTCATTCCTCCCGCGCCTGTGCCTGCGCCTCCCGCGCCGGCGCCCGAGCCTGTCGCGCCCGAGCCCGAGCCTGAGCCCGAGTCCGAGCCTGTGCCTGTGCCTGTGCCTGTGCCTGTGCCTGCCGCGCCCGCGCCTGCTCCGGTGACCGGTGCCGAGCTGGTGGTGCGGGTGCTCGACGTCGGCCAGGGCGACGCGATGCTGCTCACGCATCCCGAGGTCACGGTGCTCATCGACACGGGGCGCTTCGACCGCAGCGACGTCGTCCCGCTGCTGCGCGACCTCGGCGTCAGCCGCATCGACCTGCTGATCGTCTCGCATCCTCACGCCGATCACATCGGGCAGTTCGACCGCGTGATGGCGGCGTTCGACGTCGACGAGGTCTGGTGGTCGGGCGCGACGACGACCACGCGCACGTTCGAGCGTGCGGTCGCCGCCCTCGAGGCGTCGGACGCCCGCTACGAGGAGCCCCGAGCCGGTCAGACGACGACCGTCGGTCCGCTCGGCATCGAGATCCTCCATCCGGCAGCGGGCGACTCGCTGCGTGACCTCAACGACTCGTCGCTCGCGCTGCGCATCACCTACGGCGCGTTCCGCCTGGTCACGACCGGCGACGTCGAACGTGCCGGTGAGGCGCGCATGCTCGCGCGGTTCCCGGACCTGCTCACTGCGGACGTCCTGCGGCTGGGCCATCACGGCTCGTCGACCTCGAACACACCGGGCCTGATCGCGGCGGTCGCACCGAGCGTCGCGATCTTCTCTGCTGGCGTCGACAACCGGTACGGGCATCCGCACGACGAGGTCGTCGCGCGCGTGGTCAGCGCCGGGATCGCCCTGTACGGCACTGCCACGAACGGCACGGTCGCCATCGTCACCGACGGGGTGACCTTCGACGTCAGGACGCAGCGATGAGCGAGCAGATCATCCCCTCGGATGCGGCCGTCGTCGACCGCATCGAGGACGGCACGCACGCGGTGCTGCACGTCGGCCCTGACGAGGTCGAGCTGATCGTCGACGTCGCGCTGCTGCCCCACGGCACCGCCGAGGGCGACTGGCTGCGCGTGGGTCTCAGCGCCGACCCGGAGCGGACAGCGTCCCGCCGGACAGCGCTCGAGGGGCGCCTCGACCGCATCCGTCGCTCGCGCGGCGGTGGGCGCTTCGACTGAACACGGCGCACGGCCGCTCCTGCCCCGTTCCGTCGCCCTCAGGGAACGCTCAGGTGCCCACGGGACACTTCTCCCGTCGAAGCGTCGCCACTCCCGGCCGCGCCTGACAGGAGGAGCACCGATGACCACGACCCCCGAACAGAACACCCCAGGACCGAGCACCCCGGAACCGAGCACCCCGGCCCGGACGTCGCGTCGGCGACCGCTCGTCATCGCCGTCGGCATCACCACGCTCGCGCTCGCTGGCGCTGCGTTCGTCAGCCTGCCGAACATGGCGGTCGCGCAGGATGCGCGTGGTCAGGTCGACCCTGCCGAGCGTGCGGCCCACGTGGAGGAGATGGCGGAGAAGTTCGGTGTCGACCCCGATGTGCTGAGCGCCACGATGGAGGCGTTGCGCGCTGACCTCGCCGCGGACCGCGACGAAGCGCGTGAGGCGCTGATGCAGCTCGAGCCCGAGGCACGTCGCGCAGCGATGCGCGAGTTCGCCGAGCAGCGTCGTGCGGCGATGGTCGCGGCGCTCGAGGAGCTGGGCGTCGACCCTGATGTGCTCGCACAGCACCAGGCCGAGCGTCGGGCCGAGCGCCAGGCAGCGCACGGCGGCGAGCGCGGCTCACAGCAGCACCGTGGCGGCCCCGGCATGCGCGGCTGAACCTGCTGGACACCAGGCTGCTGGACCGCACCGTCCTCACCGACGGTGCGGTCTAGCGTCATGTGCACCGCAGCGCAGGCCGCAGGTCGACGGCCGGCAGGAGCAGGAGTGAGCGTGAGCGACGTGAGCGATCCGGACGGACCGCTCGTCCTCGTCGTCGAGGACGATGGTGCGGTGCGTCGATCGCTCGAACGCGCCCTGCCGCTGCACGGGTTCCGCGTCCGCGCCGTCGGGGACGGTCTGGCCGCGCTCAGTGCGCTCGGGCAGGAACGGCCCGCGCTCGTCGTGCTCGACGTCGGACTGCCCGGACCCGACGGCCTGCGCATCACCGCGCGGCTGCGGGCGGACGGCGATCCGGTACCGGTGCTCCTGCTCACCGCGCGCGACGCGGTCGTGGACCGCGTCGCCGGCTTCGAGGCCGGTGCGGACGACTACCTGACCAAGCCGTTCGCGCTCGAGGAGCTCGTCGCCCGGCTGCGCGCGCTGCTGCGGCGCGGCGTGACGCCGGAGCAGCCGCTGCGCCTGCGGGTGGGCGATGTGGTCATCGACCTCGACGGTCACCGTGTCGTGCGGGGCGAGCGTCCGGTCGAACTCACCCCGACGGAGTTCGCCATCCTCGGGCTGCTCGCCGAGCACCCGGGACGTGTCGTCACGCGCGAGCACCTGACCGACGTCGTCTGGGACGGTGAGGAGGTCGGCGCGAACGCGCTCGAGCAGCACGTCGCCGGGCTGCGTCGACGGCTCGAGATCGACGGTGCTTCGCGCATCGTCCACACCGTGCGCGGTGTCGGTTACGTGGCGCGCCCATGAGCCTGCGCGCCCGCATCGCCTGGATCGTCGCACTCACCGTCACCGTGCTGCTCGTGGCTGTCGGTGCGGCCGTGCAGGTCGTGACGGCCTCCACCCTGGTCGCCGCGGTCGACGAGGACCTGCGAGCGATCGCCGCCAGCATCGAGCGTGACCCACGAGGCCTCGTTGTGCTCGCGCCCGGCCGGGACCGTTTCGGTGGCGCGGCCGGCATCGTGCAGGTCGTCGACGAGCGAGGCATCGTGCCGCTGCCACGCCGAGGCATGACCGGCGCGGTAGCGGACGTCGTGCGACTGCCGGTCGATGATGAGGTGCTGGCGGTCGCACGCGGTGAGGCGCCGGCTTCGATCCGCACGCTCGAGGTCGAGGGCATCCGCCTGCGCATGCTCGTGGCACCGATCACGGAGCGCTTCGCCGTCCAGGTCGCCAGACCGCTCGACGAGGTCGAGACCGTCATCGGCGCGCTGCGTCGTCGGACCGTGCTGCTGACGATGGCAGGCGCGCTGCTCGCGGCGCTCGCCGCATGGTTGGTCGCCGGCCGCTCCATCCGTCCGGTCGCAGCGCTCACGAGCGCGGTCGAAGGGGTGCGCGACGGCGCCGACCTCGCCCGGCGCGTCAGCCCGGTGACCTCCGGTGACGACGAGGTCGCGCGGCTCGCCCGTGCGTTCGACGCGATGCTCGAGCGGCTCGAGGCGTCACGCGTCGCGCAGGACCGCTTGGCCGCGGACGCCTCGCACGAGCTGCGCACGCCACTCACGAGCCTCCGGACCAACGTCGAGGTGCTCGCGGCCGACGCCGAGCGGCTCGCGCCCGACGTGCGTCGGCAGCTGACCGAGGACGTCATCGGTCAGCTCGAGGAGCTGACCGCGATGGTCGACGGGCTGGTGACGCTCACGCGCGTCGACACGGGGACGTCGGAGCGCACCGTGGTCGACGTGGCACTGCTCGCGGCCGAAGTCGTCGCGGCGGCCCGTCGCCGCTTCCCGCAGCGTGCCGACGACCTAATTCTTGACGTCGTCGACGTCGTCGACGTCACGGACGGCGGTGGTGCTGGCGGAGCGCTCACCGTCGGGGACGCGCGGGAGCTGATGCTCGCCGTCAGTGCGATGGTCGACAACGCCGTCAAGTACGCACCGGAGGGCACGATCGTCGTCCGGGTCGAGCGGTCGCGCGACGACGGCGTGCTGCGCGTGATCGTGCGCGACCAGGGACCCGGCGTCGATGCGGCGCTGCTCCCCGACCTCTTCGCGCGCTTCTACCGCACGCCCGATGCACGCTCGCGCCCGGGTGCCGGGCTCGGCCTCGCGCTCGTCGACCGTGTCGCGCGTGGGCACGGGGGCGAGGCGCATGCTGCGCTCGTCGCGCCGCAAGGACTCTCCGTCACGCTCACGCTGCCCGCGTACGAGCAGGCCGCGCTCGGCCGTGAGCGCCGCGACGACTGAGCATCGCGTGCTTCGTGAGCCGCGCCGTCACTCGCCGTGGTCCTCGACCCATTCGGTGCCCTCGGGGCAGGAGGGCTGCCACGGGCAGTGCCGGCAGCGTTCGCTCGTGACGGGCACGAACTCGGTGTCGGCGGCGATCGCGCGGGCGGCGTCGCGCACGCGCAGCTCGGCGCGGGCCATCGCGTCCTCGTCGAGGCGCACGCTGACCGCGTCGGGCCCGGTGGGGTAGTGGTGGGTCGCGACGATGCCGGTCGCATGCGGGAAGCGTGCCCGCGCGAGCTGGCCATAGAGGTTGAGCTGGAAGTCGTCGTGCAGCTCGTCGGGGGTCGCGCGACGTGACGTGACCTTGTGGTCGACGAGCTCGATGACCCCGTCGGGACGCTCCAGCACGAGATCGACGAACCCGATGATGCGGTGCTGCTGGTCGATGCGTCCGCGCAGCGCCTCCTCGACCCCGACGGGACGGGCGGGCGGGAGGTCCGCGTCGGGATCGAGCGCCTGGTCGCGCACCACGTCGAACTCGAGGGCGCGCGTGACCACGTCGATGCCGCGCTCCCGGTCCGCATCGCTGTCGAGGCCCTCCTTCGATAGCGCCGCATCGAGCGCCTCGAGCGCCAGGGGGAGATGCTCGCGGACCGGCGTGTCGTGCGCCACCTCCATCGCGGCCTTCCATGCGGCTTCGAGGGCGGCGTGCACGACGGAGCCGAAGCGCCACGACGGTGGGACGGGGCGGTCCTTGGGGCGCCGCTCGACGTAACCGAACCGGTAGCGGCGAGGGCAGCCCTCGTACTCGCGCGTCGAGGACACGCTGTGCCAGCGCACCTTCTCCGCCATGTCAGGCTCCTCGGGCAGATGCGGCCGGCTCGCGACGGCCGGCCTCGACGCTACTCGTCACCCGTGACGTCGCTCGTGACGTCACCCGTGACGTCGCCCGTCACGGGGGCTCTGCGTCGCCACCTACGCTTCGCTCCCATGCGCCGACCTGTGATCCTGCTCCCGCCGTCCAAGGGCAAGGCCCTCGGTGGCCGCGGCCGTCCGTATGCACGCACGATCGCCCGCGGTCCGCTCGCCGCGCACCGACGCGAGCTGCTCGCCGCAGCGGTCGCGTCCGCTGGGGAGCGTGACGACGCGGTGCTCGCGCGCCGCTGCGGTGTCGCGACGAGTGACGCGTCGGACGCGCGCCGCACGCTGCGCGGACTCGCCGACGCCCCGACCATGCCGGCGCATCAGCGCTACACCGGCGTCGTGCACGGCAACGCGGGGCTCGCGACGGTCGACCCGGCCGGTGTCGGCGCGGACGTGCGCATCGTGTCCGCACTGCTCGGGCTCGTCGCGCTCGACGAGCCGGTCCCCGCCTACCGCCTCGAGTTCACCGCGACGCTGCCGGGCCTCGCCGGCTCGTCGACCGGCAGCGTCGCCACGTTCTGGCGCGACCGGCTGGCCGAGGAGCTGTGCCGCGCGGCCGTCGGCGCGCGCGTGTGGGACCTGCTGCCCGCCGAGCACGCCCGGATGTGGCCGGCCGGGCTGCGCGACGAGCTCGACGTCATCGGGGTGCGCTTCGTCCGGCCCGACGGACGTGCAGCGAACGCGGCCCGCACGAAGGTCGCGAAGGGGCTGCTGACGGCGCTGCTGCTCGCGCGGCCCCGGACCACCGTCGCCGGTCTGCTGCGCCTCGCAGCGGACGAGCCGCTCGGGCCCGGCTGGACGCTGACGGCCGAGGACGGTGCGGAGGGTGAGGAAGGTCCGGTCGTGACCGCGACGTTCGCCGGCTGAGCACGCGCCTACCCTGCTCTCCATGACCTCCCTGACAGGCGCAGCCGGCGCCGCCGTGCTCGCCGAGGCCGCCCGTCGGCGGACCTTCGCGATCATCTCCCATCCTGACGCGGGCAAGACGACGCTCACGGAGAAGTTCCTGCTGTACGGAGGCGCGATCCAGCAGGCCGGCGAGGTGCGTCAGCGGCGCGACACGCGTGCGACGTCCTCGGACTGGCTCAAGATCGAGCAGCAGCGCGGCATCTCGGTGTCGTCGTCGGTGATGCGCTTCGACCACGCCGACCACGTCCTGAACCTGCTGGACACGCCGGGCCACCACGACTTCTCCGAGGACACCTACCGCGTGCTGTCCGGCGTCGACTCGGCCGTGATGGTCATCGACGCCGCACGTGGCGTCGAGCCGCAGACGGAGAAGCTGCACGCCGTGTGCCGCCGACGCGGCACGCCGGTCATCACGTTCGTGAACAAGATGGACCGCGCTGCACCGGAGCCGCTCGAGATCCTCGATGATCTCGAGGAGAAGCTCGGCATGGCGCCGCTGCCCGTCACCTGGCCGGTGCATGACGCGGGCCGCTTCCTCGGCGTGATCGACCGTCGTGACGGTCGCTTCCACCACCTCGAGGGGACCGGTCGCGGACGCACGACCGGCGTCGCGTCGGCCGAGCGCTGGGAGGACGTGCGTGCGTCGCTCCCGGACGCATCGGTCCGCTCCGCCGAGGAGGAGCTCGAGCTGCTCGACTCGCTGGGTCGCACGGTCGACACCGACGCGCTCAGCGCCGCCTACCTCGACGGCAGCGCCACGCCCGTGTTCTTCGGCTCGGCGCTCGTGAACTTCGGGGTGCGGCTGCTGCTGGATGCGGTCGTCGCGCTCGCGCCCCCACCGTCGGCACGGTCGACCGTCGAGGGCGCGGTGCGCGAGCTGGACGATGCGTTCAGCGGGTTCGTGTTCAAGGTGCAGGCGAACCTCGACCCGCGTCACCGCGACCGGCTCGCCTTCGTGCGCATCTGCTCGGGACGCTTCGAGCGTGGGACCTCGCTCAGCTGCACGCGCACCGGACGGCGCGTCATCGCGAAGTACGCGCACCAGGTGTTCGGCCGTGACCGCGAGACCGTCGAGGAGGCGTTCCCCGGGGACATCATCGGCCTCGTGAACGCGACCGACCTGCGCATCGGCGACACGCTGCACGACGGTCCGGCCATCACGTTCCCGCCGCTGCCGACGTTCACGCCGGAGCGCTTCGCGGTCGCGTCGCTCGCGGACCGCTCGAAGGTCAAGCAGTTCCGCCGCGGACTCGAGCAGCTCGACGAGGAGGGTGTGGTGCAGGTGCTGCGCCATCCGGACCTCGGCGACCAGGAACCGCTGCTCGCTGCTGTGGGTCAGCTGCAGTTCGACGTCGCGGCCTGGCGCATGGAGCACGAGTTCGGCGCGCCGATGCGGCTGGCGGCCGCGAGCTGGGCGGCGGCACGCGGCACCGATGACGCGTCGGTCACGAAGCTGCGCGGCCTGCGTGACACGGCCGTCTACCACCGGGCCGACGGTGTGCCGCTGGCGCTGTTCCGCAGCGAGTGGGTCGCGAAGCGTGCCGAGGCGGACCATCCGGACCTGACGCTCACGCAGATCCTGTTCGCCTGAGCACGCCGTGCTGTGCACGCACGCAGGACGAACGCAGGACCGAAGGCTCGACGTTCTCGGGCTGGCGCATGGTCGCGCTCGCTGCGGTGACGCTCGGGCCTCACGGGGCCGGGGCAGACGGTCGGGGTCAGCGTGTTCGTCGACCCGATGATGGCGGCGCTCGACCTGACCCGCTCGCAGGTGTCCGCTGCCTACCTCGTCGGCACGCTGCTCGCGTCGCTCGCGCTCCCACGGGTGGGGCGCGCGCTCGACGAGTACGGCACGCGGCGCACGCTGCTCGTCGTCGCCGTCGGCCTGGCCGTCGCGCTGGGTGGCATGGGGCTGGTCGTCGGTGCCGCGACGCTCACGCTCGGATTCGTCGGCATCCGCATGCTCGGGCAGGGTGTCGCTGTCGCTCATCGCGACCAACGCGGTCGCGCCATGGTTCGACGCGTCGCCGCGGCTCGCGATCGGCATCGTCACCGCGGTCGGCTCGTCGCTCATCGCGCTGGTGCCGCTGCTCGCCGCGTGGGGGATCGCGACGGGTCGGCTGGCGCATCATGTGGGTCGTGCTCGGCGTGCTCGTCGTGGTCGTGCTCGTGCCGGTCGCGCTGCGCGGCTTCATCGACCGGCCCGCATGACGTCGGGCAGCATCCGGACGGTGACGCCCCGGATCTCGACGCCGCAGCCGGTCATGTGGTATGGCGTCGACAGGTGGCCTGCCGGTCCGTCCCGAGCGCATGCGGCCGCTCCACCGCGGTCCGGCCGCGATCACACACGCGCCGAGGCGCTGCGCACTCCCGATGCTCTGGGCCCTCATCGGGGGCAGCGGTCGCGACGGGCATGCTGACGACGGCGCTCGCGTTCCACCAGATCGACCTGCTCGGTGAGCAGGGACTCACGCTCGGTCGAGGCCGCCGCGAACTTCCTCCCGCAGACGGTGGCGACGTTCTCGACGGTGCTGCATCGTCGGCGCGCTCGTCGACCACATCGCACCGCGCTGGATCCTGCTGACCTCGATGATGCTGCTGACGATCGCGATGCTCGCCGTGCCGCTCGTGCGGCCCGGTGCGAGTGCCGTCGCGTACGGGATGGCGCTGGGCGCATCGGGGGCTGCGGCACGGGCCCTCGAGGCCGGCGCGATCCCGCGCCTGTACGGGCTGCGACACCTGGGTTCCATCCGCGGGATGGTGACCGCACTCGGGGAGCGTCGACGGCGCTCGGACCGCTGGCGCTCTCGCTCGGACACGACGCGACGGGTGGCTTACGGCGGCGTGCTGCGCTGGCTCGTCGTGCTGCCGATCACCGTCGCGGTGCTCGGGATGTTCGCGCCGATGCCAGGACCACCGGACGCACGCAGGATGAACGCACACCGGTTCGCATGATCGGGTGAGGGTCGGTAGGGTCGTCCGACCGGTGTCGTTGAGCGTCAACGTGGCGTTCCGACCGGCTCGTGCGCCGTGAATGCGGCGGATCCGGCACCTCACGCATGGTCCTGCGCCATCCGGCGCGCGATCACGGCCGTCGCATCCCCTGGCGCACGAGGCCCCCTATCCCCTCTCACGGAGAACAGAATGACCCAGGTATCGAGAACGCTCCGCATCGCAGCACTCACCCTCGCCACCGGCCTCACGCTCGCCGCGTGCGGCGCCGACGGCGAGGACACCACGGCAGACCCGGGCAACGGCGCGACGCCGGCTCCTGCCCCGGCTGACGCTCCGACGATCGTCGTCGGCTCGAAGGACTTCACCGAGAACATCCTGCTCGGCCAGATGCTCGTCATCGCGCTCGAGGAGGCTGGGATCGACGTCGAGGACCGCACCAACCTCGGTGGCACCGTCGTGAACCGCGACGCGCTGCTCGCGGACCAGATCAACGTCTACCCCGAGTACAACGGCACCGGCTGGACCGTGCACCTCGGCCAGGAGGACCCGTCGTTCGACCGCCAGGAGCTGTACGACCTGGTCGCGGACAAGGACCTCGCCGACAACGGCATCCGCTGGGTCGGCCTGTCCCCGCTGAACAACACCTACGGCTTCGCGTCGTCGCCCGCAGCGACCGCAGCGAACGGTGGTGAGGCCTTCACGTTCCAGACGATGGCCGACTACCTCGAGGCCAACCCCGACGCCGTCGCCTGCATGGAGTCGGAGTTCCCGGACCGTCCCGACGGGCTCATCCTCTGGGAGGAGCACACGGGCTTCGAGATCCCGCAGGAGCAGCAGGTCATCCTCGAGACCGGTGTCGTGTACACCGAGACCGGGAACGACAACTGCGACTTCGGTGAGGTGTTCACGACCGATGGCCGCATCGACGGCCTGGGTCTGAGCCTGGTCGTCGACCCGGGCGTCATGATCCTCTACAACCTGTCGTTCACGTTCCGTGACGAGGTCCTCGAGGCCTCCGACCCGCAGCTCGTCACCATCGCTGAGGCGATCGTGGCCGGACTCGACAACGAGACGATGGTCGCCCTGAACTTCGAGGTCGACATCAACGGTCGTGAGTACGACGACGTCGCACGTGAGTACCTGGAGACGATCGGGCTCGCCTGATCGTTCCGACACGTCGGGGGTCCGCCTACGGGTGGGCCCCCGACGTCTGTGCGCAGGTTCCGCACGACCCCGGCGCAGCTGCCTCAGATGCCTCAGATGCCCTTGGGCCGCAGCAGCCGCTCCGCGACGCCGCCGAGCCAGTCGATGCTGAGGGCGAGCAGTGCGGTCAGGATCCCACCGGTGAGCACGACGATGTTCTGTGACAGCTGGATGCCGGTACGGATCGCGACACCCAGGCCACCGCCACCGATGAGGAACGCGAGCGTCGCCATGCCCACGTTGATCACGAGCGCCGTGCGGACCCCGGCGAGCATGACGGGCACGGCGAGCGGCAGCTCGATGCGCCACAGGACCTCGCGCTGGGTCATCCCCATCCCGAGTCCCGCCTCGATGACGTCCTGGTCGACCTGCTGCAGCCCGACCATCGTGTTGCGCAGCACCGGAAGGATCGCGAACAGGATGAGCGCGAAGACGGTGATGACGAGGCCCGGGACCGAGCCATGTACCGATCGTGTTCTGCAGGAAGTTGTCGTTGGAGCGTCCGAAGACGCCTCCGAGGACCGAGAGCGCGATGACGAGCAGGCCGTAGGCGGGCACGGCCTGCCCGGCGTTCGCGACGGCGAGCGTCGGGGCCGCGAAGCGCTGCCCGCGGGGACGGGTCAGCCCGATGCCGAGCGGGATGGCGATGAGCAGCACGCCGATCGTCGAGAGCGCGGTGATGGTGATCTGCTCGCGCGTCTGGCGCAGCAGGCTGTCCGTCGCGAGCGCGCTCGCCGCCGAGCTCGACAGCTCCTGCGTCCCCAGCCACGTCCAGTAGCCGACGAGCACGAGCCCGAGCACGAGCGGTGTGACGATCAGTCCGATGTCATCACGGAGGTCGAAGCGGCGGATGCTGCGCGGCGTGCCATCATCGGTCGGGACGGCGGGAGGGGGACCGGTGGTGACGCTCATGCGCCGCTCCCGGACGAGCTGGCACCGGACTCCTGCGCGGCCTCCAGACGCTCGTAGTGCTTGCGCGCCTCCTGGCGCATGCGGCCGATCACCTCGGTGAGCAGCTCGATCTGGACGACGCCCGCGTAGGTCCCGTCGCGCTCGACGATGACGGCCTGGCCGGCCGACGACGTGATCATCGCCTCGAGCGCATCGTGGAGGGTCGCGTTGCGCTCGACGAGCGCACGCACGACCGGGCCGATCTCGTGCAGCGGCCGGCTCGTGTCGGCGAGGTGCGTGTCGTTGAGCCAGCGGGCCGGACGTCCACGTTCGTCGAGCAGCAGCAGCCAGCGGTTGTCGCTCGCCTCGAGCAACCGGCGTGCGTCCTCGCGCGACGTGTCGCGCCGGACGACGGGGTACTCGGGGATGTCGAGACCGCTGACGCGCTCGAAGTGCAGGCCCTTGAGCGTCGAGCCCGACCCGATGAAGTCGTCGACGAAATCATCGACGGGGTAGGCGAGGATGCGGGCGGGCGTGTCGAGCTGCGCGACGATGGAGCGCTCGCGCAGGATCGCGATGCGGTCGCCCATCTTCACGGCCTCGTCGATGTCGTGGGTGACGAACACGATGGTCTTCTGCACCTCGGCCTGCAGGCGCAGGAACTCGTTCTGCAGGCGGTCGCGGGTGATCGGGTCGACCGCGCCGAACGGCTCGTCCATGAGCATCACCGGCGGGTCGGCCGCCAGCGCGCGTGCGACGCCGACGCGCTGCGCCTGGCCACCCGACAGCTCCTTGGGATAGCGGTCGCGGTACTCGGACGGGTCGAGTCCGACGAGGTCGAGCAGCTCGTCGGTGCGCGTGCGGGTGCGCTTCGCGTCCCAGCCGAGCAGGCGGGGGACCGTGCCCACGTTCTCGGCGATCGTCTGATGGGGGAACAGCCCGATGCGCTGGATGACGTAGCCGATGCGCCGACGCAGCTCGTTGGGGTCGATATCGGTGACGTCCTCGCCGTCGAAGATGATGCGGCCGGACGTCGGTTCGATCATGCGGTTGATGAGGCGCAGCGTCGTCGACTTCCCGCAGCCGGACGGACCGACGAGCACGAGGATCTCGCCCTTGTGGATGTCGAGCGTGAGCTTCTCGACGGCAGGGTCAGCGCCGGGCGTGTAGATCTTCTCGACGCCGTCGAGATGGATCATCACGGGCGCGTCGGTCGGGTCACGGTCGCTGACCATGCCCGCCGGTCCGGCGTCCATCGCGTCGATCGCGTCGGTCGCGTCGGTCGCGCCCATGCTGTCCGTGGTCATCTCGCTCATGCGTGCTGGCTCCTCGTCGGCGTCGTGTGCGTGTCGTCGTGCGGTCGTGGATGCGTCGTGGATGGGTCGTGCGTCCTTCGCGGTCGTCGGGCGCGGCTCAGCGCAGGCCGGGGGAGGTGGTCCTGCGCCCGATCGCGCCGAGCACGAGGTCGAGGCTGAGTGCGAGCAGGATGATGAACACGGTGCCGGTCCAGACCCGTTCGATGGAGAACGGGTTCCCGAGGCTGGTCAGCCCGCGCTGGATGTAGGAGCCGAGCCCGCCGCCACCGACGAGCACCGCGATCGCGGCGACACCGGTGATGAGCTGCGTGGAGACCCGCACGCCAGCGATGATGACGGGCCAGGCGAGCGGGATGCGGACGCGCAGCAGCTGCTGGGTCTGGCCCATGCCCATGCCGCGTGCGGCCTCGACGACCGCCGGGTCGACCGCGTCGAGTCCGGTGACGGTGTTGCGCAGGATCGGCAGGATCGCGTAGAGGAACAGGGCGATCTGTGCGGGCCGGTTCCCGATGCCGACGAGCGGGATGAAGATCGCGAACAGCGCGAGCGAGGGGATGGTGAGCAGCACCCCTGCGGTGCTGAGTGACAGCTGCTTCGCAGCGGCACGGTTCTGGACCACGATGCCGAGCAGGACCGAGAACAGCGTGGCGGCGAGCATGACGCCCAGCACGATGGTGGCGTGCTCGATGGTGCGCTCGAGGATCCCCGAACGGTTGTCGAGGACGAAACCGAACCAACTGCGTACGCCATCCATGCTGTCCGCCTCCCTGTCCCCGGCGCTGTCGTGCGCGGGTGCTGTTCGGTATCGGACCGCAGTCGCTGGACGGCGACGATCCTGTGCTTCGCCCTCGAGGGGCCGGTCTCCGCTCCGTGGTGCCCCAGTCCGCCGCGGGTCCGCGGCGTCCGTCCGGCACGCGCTTCGAGCGTAGTCAGGCCGTCCGGCGGTCGCAGGGACCGCCCTCGCTAGCCTGCGCAGCATGAGCGCCCCACAGACCTCGATCACGCGCCTCGTCGTCACGTGCGACGATCGGCCCGGCATCGTCAGTGCCGTGTCGACGTTCCTGCACGAGCACGGCGCGAACATCCTCGAGTCCGCACAGCACTCCTCGGACCCGAGCGAGGGCCTCTTCTTCCTGCGCATGGAGTTCGCCGCGACCCCCGAGGCGACCGCCGACATCGTCGGGAGCTTCGGTGGCGACGTCGCCGACCGCTACGCCATGCAGTGGTGGACGTGGCCGGCGCAGCGCCCCAAGCGGCTCGCCATCCTGGCCTCGAAGGTCGACCACTGCCTGCTCGACCTGCTGTGGCGTGCGCGCCGCGGCGACCTCGGCGCGGAGTGCGTCGTCGTCGCCTCCAACCACACGGTGCTGCGCGAGGCGGTCGAGCCGTTCGGCGTGCCGTTCGTGCACGTCCCCGTGCTGCCCGGTGGGAAGGCCGAGGCGGAGGAGGAGCTGCTGCGCCATCTCGTCGGCGCCTGCGACGTCGTCGTGCTCGCCCGCTACATGCAGATCGTCTCCGGTGACTTCCTCACGCGCGTCGGTGTGCCCGTCATCAACGTGCACCACTCGCTGCTGCCCGCGTTCGTCGGTGCGGATCCGTACCGGCAGGCGCGCGAGCGCGGCGTGAAGCTCATCGGCGCCACGGCCCACTACGTCACCGAGGACCTCGACGCCGGTCCGATCATCGAGCAGGACGTGATCCGCGTCGCGCACCGCGACGACGTGGCAGCGCTGCGCCGCTCCGGCGCGGACATCGAGCGGATCGTGCTCTCGCGGGCGGTGGCGTGGCACTGCGCCGACCGGGTCGTGCGGCACGGCGGATCGACGGTGGTGTTCTGATGGCGCAGCGGACGGTCCTGGTCACGGGTGCATCGAGCGGTATCGGCGAGGCGTGCGCGTACGCGTTCGCCGCCTCGGGCGACCGCCTCGTCCTTGTCGCGCGGCGCGGGGACCGGCTCGAGGCGCTCGCGGCGGAGCTCGAGCAGCAGCACGGCACGCAGACGCTGCCCATCACGCTGGACGTGCGCGACCGTGAGGCCGTCGCGGCGACGCTGGGTGCGCTGCCCGACGACTGGCGCGATGTCGACGTGCTCGTCAACTCCGCGGGGCTCGCCGCAGGACTCGCTCCGGTGCAGGACGCGGACCCCGACGACTGGGACCGCATGATCGAGACGAACGTGCGGGGCGTGCTGAGCGTGACGCGTGCGCTGCTCCCTGGCATGCTGGAGCGTGGCAGCGGGCACATCATCAACGTCGGGTCGATCGCGGGTCGCGCGGCCTACCCGGCGGGAGCGGTGTACTCGGCGACGAAGGCGGCGCTCGACCGCATCACCTCAGGCCTGCGCATGGACCTGCTGGGCACCGGGCTGCGCGTCTCCACCGTCGATCCGGGCATGGTCGAGACCGAGTTCTCCGTCGTGCGCTTCCACGGCGACCAGGCTCGCGCCGACCGCGTGTACGAGGGGCTCCAGCCGCTCAGCGGCGCGGACATCGCAGAGGCGATCGTGTGGGTCGCCGACCGACCGCCCAACGTCGTCATCGCCGACATGATGATCCTGCCGGTCGCGCAGGCCGGCTCGGGCCTGCTGCACCGCAAGGGCTGAGCCGGCACTCCCAGGCGTCCGTCGGTTCAGGCGTCGATGGGCTCGAGGAGTCCGGACTCGACGTGGTAGAGCGCACCACCGACCCGGACCCCGCCGGGCAGGAACGGCAGCGAACGGATCCGGGTGACGTCGATGCGCAGGGCCGCGAGCTGGTCGCTGACGGTGCGGAACTCGAGGCTGCGGGTGTCGACCCCGTGCCGCTGGGCGATCAGCGTGTGGATGTCGGCTTCGTCACGCTGCGCCATCGCACACCGCGTGTGCGGCATCACGAGCACCCGGTCGACGCCCATCAGCAACGTCGCAAGAACGACGGACCGGAGCACATCATCGGTGACGCGGGCGCCGGCGTTGCGGATGATGAAGGCGTCGCCCTCGAGCAGGCCGACGACGCCCAACGCATCGATCCGTGAGTCGATGCAGGTGAGGATCGCGAGGCCGCGGGCTGCGCTCCCCGGCAGTCCGGTGGCCTCGAAGTCGGCTGCGTAGATGCCGTTCGCCGCGATGACGTCCGCGAACACGTCGTGGGGGAAGGGATGGTCCGGTCCGAGGTCGCCCATGCTGCGGGAGGCTAGCCCGAGCAACCGCGGGCTAGCATCCGATGGCGCGGCCAAGGAGGCCCCTCATGTCCGTCCTCGCGACCGCCGACCACGATCCGCTCGACCTGCTGGATGTCGACGCGGGCCTCGACGACACCCAGGTCCAGGTGCGCGACACGGTCGCGAAGCTGGTGCGGGGCCGCTACGAGCCTGAGCTCGCGGACTGGTTCGAGTCCGGCGTGCTGCCGATGCGGGACATCGCGCGCGAGCTCGGTGAGCTCGGACTGCTCGGCATGCATCTCGAGGGCTACGGCTGCGCCGGTATGGACTCAGTCACGTACGGCGTCGCGTGCCGTGAGCTCGAGGCGGGCGACTCGGGGCTGCGCAGCTTCGTGTCCGTCCAGGGCTCGCTCGCGATGTTCCCGATCCACGAGTACGGGTCGGAGGAGCAGAAGCAGGAGTGGCTGCCGCGCATGGCGACCGGCGAGGCCATCGGATGCTTCGGTCTGACCGAGGCGGACTCCGGCTCCGACCCGGCAGCGATGCGCACCCGCGCACGCCGTGATGGTCCGGGGGAGGACGCCGACTGGATCATCGACGGTTCGAAGATGTGGATCACCAACGGTGGTATCGCTGATGTCGCCGTCATCTGGGCCCGCTGCGACGACGACCGCGTGCGTGGCTTCGTCGTCCCGACCGACACGCCGGGCTTCGTCGCGAACGAGGTGCTGCGCAAGCAGTCGCTGCGTGCGTCGGTCACCAGCGAGCTCGTGTTCGAGGACATGCGCCTGCCCGCCTCCGCTGCGCTGCCCGGTGTCTCATCGATGCGCGGCCCGCTGTCGTGCCTGTCCGAGGCGCGCTACGGGATCGTGTGGGGCGTGACCGGCGCCGCTCGCCGCTGCCTCGAGTCGGCGCTCGACCATGCGATGACACGCACGCAGTTCGACAGGCCGATCGCGTCGTTCCAGCTCACGCAGCAGAAGCTCGTCGAGATGGCGGTCCGCGTCGAGCACGGGATGCTGCTGGCGCTGCATCTCGGGCACCGCAAGGACGCCGGCACGGTCTCCGCGGCGCAGATCTCGATGGGGAAGTTGTCCAACGTGCGTGATGCGCTGTGGGTCGCCCGGGAGGCGCGGAGCGTGCTCGGTGCATCGGGCATCACGCTCGACTATCCGGTGATGCGCCACATGGCGAACCTCGAGTCCGTGTTCACCTACGAGGGCACCAACGAGATCCACACGCTGATCGTCGGCGAGGCGCTCACCGGCATCCGCGCGTTCGTCTGACCTCGACCTCACGACCCGAGCCGGTTGGAGCGTGCTCGTCCGGGGCCGCGCGCAGGCCAGCGGACGGGGTCTGGGCCCCCACGACGACTGATGTGCTGCGCTCGGGTCGCGGGTTGGAGGGGGCTGCGGCCGCGCGCTACCTTTCGCCCCATCGCACCGACGGTCCGTACAACCTGGGACCTGTCCTCTGCGGATGTAGCTCAGCTGGCTAGAGCGCCACCTTGCCAAGGTGGAGGTCGCGGGTTCGAATCCCGTCATCCGCTCCCTACAGAGCCGCCCCTCGGGGCGGTTCTGTGCGTTTCTGGCCAGCTGGACCCGAACTTCGTAACGGGCGTCGTAACAGACGCTTCGAAGAGGGACCCGCCCTGCCGCGCTGCGACACGCCTTGAGGGCTGAGGCGCGGGGACTGGGACCAAGACCAAGACCGAGACCGTGCTCGAGCGTTCAGCGTTCGGCGCTGCGTCCGTCGGGTGATGAGGGCTGCGCATCCAGGTCTGCGCCTCGGTGCGTGCCAGGAGCGGTGAACCATCGCACGAGCGCGACGGCGGACAGGGCGCCCACGAGTTGGCCGCCGAGGAATCCGGGCGCCGAGGCCGGTGCGATGCCGGTGAACGTGTCGCTCAGCATCCGCGCGAGCGTGACCGCGGGGTTCGCGAACGCGGTCGATGACGTGAAGAGGAGCGCGGCAGCGATGAACGCCCCGACGGAGACCGCGATGGCGCCACTGCTGCGACCTGCTCGCACCATCAGGAAGATGAGCAGCACGAGCACCGCCGTCACCGCGGCCTCGGACGCGATGAGCGGCATGCCGTCGCGGCCGTTCACGGAGAGTGTCACGGCGGGCAGACCGAAGGTCAGGTTCGCGATCATGACGCCGATGGCGCCACCGACGACCTGCGCGACCACGTAGCTCGCGGCGCGCGCGCGAGGGAGGTGCCCGAGCAGCACCGCCGCGAGTGTCACCGCCGGGTTCAGGTGCGCACCGGAGATGGGAGCGAGCATCACGATGATGGCGGCGAGCGCGAGCCCGACGGCGATCGCGTGGGGGAAGAGTTGCGCGATCAGAGGACCGTCGTGGGTGACGGCGATCCCCGATCCGACGATCGCCCACAGCAGCAGCGCCGTACCGAGCAGTTCAGCGGCAGGAGCGCGCAACGGGCCGATATGCATGGGCGGACGCTACCGCTCAGGACGGACGGACCGGCGTCAGGATGGGTCCCGAAAGGTGTCGTCGCAGGGTCCGTCCGGTGAACGTCAGTGGTGCGTCCTCCACCTGGTCCGCTGCCAAGGATGTCGCGCTGGGCGGGTGTCTCGGCCAGCACCTCGCCCGTGGAGCAGAGCGCGTCGAGTCGGAGAGTCGAGCCGCAGAACGGGTGCGCCCGCCCGGAGGGAGCTCGATGCTCCTGCCGCCCCGGCGCCGATAGCCTGCGGACAGTGTCAGCGCCCTCTGCGCGGACCGGGGAGCCTGCCGCCATGTTCGTCATCCGGGACTACGTGGACTCCGATCTGACGGGCGCGGTCCATCTGCTCGAGTCGCTGCAGCGCGACCCGCTCACGGTCCAGATCGACCTCTCGCAGTTCATCGTGGACGTGAGCGAGCAGGCGCCGACCATGGTCGCCATCGCGCAGGACACGGTCGTGGGGCTGCTGACCGCTCGCACGTTCGGGACGACCGCCTGGATCCTCACGCTCGCCGTGTCGGACTCGTGGCGTCAGCAGGGGGTGGGCACCGGACTGATCGAGCGTCTGGAGCGGCGTCTCGCGCAGGACGGGGTGCGCCGCATCTCCGCCGTGCTCGCGCCGGGTCAGATCGGACATCAGTCGTTGCTCAACGTCGGCTTCGAGCAGTCCGAGGGGCTGGTCCGGCTCGACAAGCGGTCGTCGCTCGAGCCCGGTGAGTTCGAGGTCATCAGCGCGTTCGGTGGCGAGCTGCTGCCGGAGGGCCTGTGGGACCTGGCCGCGGGGATGTCGCGCGAGAAGGAGCTGATCGACTCGCGCATCGTCCGGCCGCTCGCCGCGCCATCGCTCGCGCGCCGCATCGGGCTGCGGGCCCCGGCGACCGCATTGCTCTTCGGTCCTCCGGGGACGGGCAAGACGACGTTCGCGCGCGCGATCGCGAGCCGGCTGCGCTGGCCGTTCATCGAGCTGCTGCCGTCGAAGATGTCGGCTGCGGACCGTTCGCTCGCGAACGAGCTGCGCAACGCGTTCCAGGAGATCGGGGTGCTCGAGAACGTCGTGCTGTTCATCGACGAGTTCGACGAGCTGGTCCCTGCACGTGACGAGCGGCCCGCGTCGGCCACCGTCGTCAACGAGCTGCTCAAGTCGATCCCCGAGTTCCGTCAGCGTCCGGGCCGACTGCTGGTGTGCGCGACGAACTTCGTCGACGCCATCGACCCTGCGGTGCTGCGTCCGGGTCGCTTCGACCTGCTCATCGGGATCGGTCCGCCCGACCACGAGGCGCTCACCGCCCTGTGGGCGCAGGCGATCTCGTCGCTCGACGTCGAGGACGACATCGATCCGGCGCTGCTCGCCCAGCGCTCACGCGGGTTCACCCCGGGCGACATCGACCTCGCTGCGCAGCGGGCCGCCGCCATGGTGTTCGCGCGCTCCCGTTCCGGTGAGGGCGCGGAGCGCGTCAGGCTCGTCGACCTCGAGGAAGCGCTCGAGCGCACTCGGCCCTCGATCAGTGTCGAGATGCAGCAGGGGTTCGACGTCCATCTCGACGAGTACCAGCGCGTCTGAGCCTCGCGGGTCGCGCACGGTC
>JAGYKW010000020.1 GCA_018401275.1 Nitriliruptoraceae bacterium
CAGGTCGTCGAGATCGCGCACCACCGCTCGGACGGACGTGTCCGGTTGGACGTGTTCGGGTGGTGGAGCGGCAGGGAGTGGCGACCGCTTCAGCGACCGGTGGTCCAGAAGGCGTTGAGGCGTGCGATGGCGTCGGCCCGGGACATCCCGACGAGGTCCTCGCGTCGGAGCCCGACGCGGCCGATGAGGAGATCGACGACCTCGATCGGGAGTGCGTGCTCAGGGACGTCCGCCGGACGGTCGGTGCGCCGGTCCGGGAGCACGCCGTCCCGCACGCAGGCCCAGAACGCGTCCTCCGCGACGCGCAGCTGGTCCCGGAGGATGTGCGCCCACAGCCGTGGCCCGTCGGTGATGCGGTCGGGGGGCCGCGAGATGCGCGTACGGAGGACGCGGCCGTCCGCGAGCGGGAGCTCGAAGGTCTCGTGATGCGTGGAGTCGACCGTCCGCCAGCCCTCTCGCATGACGAAGCGAAGATGGTCGGCGCGCGATGCGCTCACGCGGACGGGGTCGCGGTCGCGGTCGCTGCCGGGGGCTCCGACGCAGCGGGTCCGGTGACACCGGTGCGCACCCATGCGCGGAGCGCGTCGTCGTCCGACAGGATGACGTGCTGGACGAGTGCGGCCGCCGACCGGTGGTCCGGTGCTGCATGGAGCCGTGCGTCCCAGTCGGTCGCGTAGTCGCGCAGGGCACTGAGGAAGTCGTCGATCGCATCGTCCAACGTCGCGCCGTCCGCAGCGACCGGGTGTCGGTGCAGGAGCACGCTCCAGCCGTCGGATTCGGCGATGACCTCGGGTGGTGGGACCGCACGACCGAGCACGTCACGCAGCAGATCGGCAGGGACCAGGACGAAGTCGTCCGCGTCACGCCGGAAGGCGACCGGCCGACCCTCCGCAGCGAGGTCCAGCGACGCCGACCACGAAGCGCGGACGCTCGTCGAGTTCGGGAGTTCGCGTTCGCTCATCGGTCATTCCTCGAGTCACGTGGCACCTCGTCCGACGCGCGGACGCGGACCGCTCGGTCGTGAGTGTACGGTCATGTACGCGAGCGTGCATCACGGGTGCGGGAGCTGTGGAACGCGCGGGTGTGCAGCGCGGCAATGACGCGATGTCATGCTCGGCGGATCATGCGATCCACCGTGTATCGGTCGCGCTCTCCACAGCGCACCCGCGGAAGCGCGCGGAGTCCGAGACCGTCGCCATGTGGTCGATCGCGAGGACCGGCTGGCCCTAGTCCCTCCCGGTGATCTCCGTACGGTGGAAGCAGTCCAAAGATCTTGGACGCGCACCACCCCGCTGTGAATGACTTCCGGACGCGCTCGGGTCCTCGGCACCGCGGATCGATCAGTGAAGGAGCACGTCATGAGAAGGACCAGCATCGTCGCGGCCGCAGGTGTCGCCGCGCTCACACTCGGCAGCGGCATCGCCGCTGCGCAACCGACAGGCACGCAGACGGTCACCATCGACGTCGGTGAGGCGCCGATGTGGTTGACGATCGGCGGCGAGGCCCCCGTGTTCGCGGTGGCACTCGGTGCGACGGACGTGAACGAGGTGTTCTCGGGCAGCACCCTGAGCTTCAAGAACCCGCAGTCCCAGGTGGCTGTCGCGAACATCAGCGTTCAACGCTCGAGCACGGCCCTCGGGGAGCTCATCCTTGGGGTCAGCCTCGCGACTGCGGAGGTCGCAGCGGACTGGGCGTCGGCCGCCCAGGGGACCTGGACCGCTGCGGACCAGACCGCGAAGCCACTGGCGACCGCGATCGCACTGGCGGTGAACGCCGAGGACGTGCCCCTGACCTGGACCCTGACCGGGACCGCGCCGGCAACCGCAGCATCGATCGTGACGGACTTCACCTACACGATCTCCCAGTGACGCTGCGCGTAACGCTGCGCGCCGTGGCGCGAGCGGCCGCCCTGTGACCTCGGGTCCGGGGCGGCCCCGCACGCTTCCGGAGCGTTCTCCCGTCCGAGGAGCAGGCCGATGAGCACGACACGGTGCGTGACGGGTGTGCTGCTCGCCGTGGCTGGCGGCGCGCTGCTCGGTGTCGCCGCGCTCGCTCCTCCCGCGTCGGCGCAGACGACGATCGGCACGTTCGAGGGGTCGATCCCGATCGAGACGCTGCAGGGTGCGGGCGTGGCCATCAACCGCATCGTCGTCGAGGCGCAGGAAGCAGGCTCGATCGTCATCCGGTTCGACGACGTCGTGCTGTCCGAGCAGGGCAGCTGGGAAGCGGTGGAGCTCGGGACGACGCCGTACACGCTGGAGTCGCGCATCCGTCCCGACCCTGCCGTCGTCCGGTACGAGGGGGACATGGTCGGGCAGCAGCAGACGTTCGACGTCGCACTGCGCACGATCGGCCTCGACGAAGCCCCGCGCGCCGGCTTCATCACCTACACGTTCGTGCCGGACGCTGCTGCAGGTGTCGAGGGCAGCGTCGGGATCCGACAGGGCGTCGCGGTCCGGGTGCGACTGGGGGCGTGGCCGTCCGATCTCGACGGGATCCCGGCGCGCGTGCGCGTGTCGGACCTGCGGCTCGAGCGCGACCGGGACACGATCACCGGACTGATCGATCGGCTGCTGCCGGAGCTGCCGCGCGTGCTCAACCGTGGTCCGGCCGTGATCCGGGTGCGCACCACGAACGTCGGTGACGTGCTGGTCCAGTCAGGGACGACGCTCACGCTGACACGGCTGCCGTGGCTCGCTGCGCTGCCGTTCGTCGACGTCGAAGGGTCGACGGTGATCACCCTCGAGGACCGTGCGCAGCTGCTGCTGCCGGGGGAGGGCCGCACGAGCGCGGTCGCATCGACCGCGTCGCTCGTCGACGGTGAGGACATCGACCGGCTGCCGTTCTTCGGGCTCGTCCGCATCAGTGCCACGTCGACCGCGTTCCTCGGTGCGGCGTCGGACGAGGCGAGCGCGACCGCGGTCCACCTCATCGCTCCGTGGAAGGAAGGACTCCTCATCGTGCTGCTCGTCGTGGGTGGACGCACCGTGCGACGCCGCCGTGTGGCTGCACGAGCACGCGCGGACGTCCTCGATGGTGCAGCGCAGCGCTGACACCGCGACGCACCGAGCACGAGCGCGGTCGTCCCCCTTACGTCCGCGCCGGTGCGGCAAGCGCGAGCCAGCTCGTCGCGACCAGCCGGCCGGCCTGTGCGGCACCCAGTTCGCCCACGTCGACCTCGTCGAAGGCGGCGAACATCAGGCCGACGATGCATCCGATGAGCCAGCGCAGTGGCAGGTCGTTGCGGACACGCCCCGTCGCCTGCAGCTGT
>JAGYKW010000021.1 GCA_018401275.1 Nitriliruptoraceae bacterium
AGCAGAGTTGTCGAAGAAAGCATCCGCTCCGATTGACGTCACCAACTTCGGAATCTCAATCGACTCCAAACCCGAAGACTCGAAAGCACGGGTGCCGATCATCGTCAACGCCGAACCCGCTTCGAACGTCACCGACGTCAGGCCAGAGGTGCCGTCGAAGGCACCATTGCCGATTGACGTCACCGACTTCGGAATCTCAATCGACTCCAAACCCGAACCCGCGAAAGCATCGCTACCGATTGTCTGCAGCGCTGAATCCTTTTCGAACGTCACCGACGTCAGACCAGAGGTGCCGGTGAAGGCAAAAACGCCGATTGACGTCACCGACTTCGGAATGGTTACGGCACCCGTGCAAGAGGACCCGGCACTGACGACGTCGCTACTGATAGTGAACGACCCACCGCCTGAGCAGCTCGTGGTCGCCCACGCGGGCGCTGCCGGCGCACCCACCAGGAAGGCGGCGAAGACAGCGACGGAGCAAGCGACGGCGAGCGTTCGGGACAAGCTCGACACCAGCGTTCCTGACGCTCCGACCCTCTCGGATGCGCTTGATGACCGTGCCTCGGCGAAGAAGGGTAAGAGACGCACCGGGTGCCGTGTGACACAGCCACGCCGCGGCGCTGTTCGGGTCGGAGCACTGGCTTCGCGCATGCTCGGAGTGCCGCTGGGCAGCCTTCGCCTGCTGCCGCTCGAGCAATCGCACCCTGCTTGCGCAGCAGTTTTGCATGACTGCACAGAACTGGTAGCATCGAGCCATGGACAGCCCGCAGACGCCCACCAGCAGCCGTTCAGGCTCCCCTGAGGACGCCGCGCCCCTGCGGGTCCCGATCGCCGTCGCCGCGGAGCGTGGCGTCTCGTGGCTCAACGACCTCGCGGCCGAGCAGCGCGTCGTCCTCACCAAGTACGGCCGCCCGGCCGCGGTCATCGACAGCGCCGAGCGACTCGATGCCACCGCACGCCTGGTCGGCGACGCGCGCCGCGAGGTCGTCGAGCGGATGAGCGAGGCCGCCGCAGGACGCGCCGGCGCATGGCACCACATCGACGCGGTCTGCGAGCGGCTGGGCATCGACCCCGACCGCGTACGCGAGCGGGCCCGTCAGCTCGGCAACTGAGTGGAACGCGGCGACCGCTCCCCTGACGGCGCCACCGAGGTCGTGCTGAGCGACGTCCTCGTCGCGCAGCTCGCCGAGCAGCTCGTCGCGCTCGATGCCGCCGCACGTGAGGACGTGCTGGTCGCGCTCGCACGGCTGGGCGAGGGCTCCGGCGGAGCGCACCCGCTGCACGCGCCGCTCGCCGGCTGGAACACGCTCGACGTGCTCGGCGCACAGCAGCGCGTCGTCTACCGCGCACGCATCGTCGACGGGGTCGGGGTGATCGAGGCCCTGTGCCTGGGACCGCGCACCGACGCCGAGGTGTCGCGCGAGGTCGACGACATGGCGATCGCGCTGCGCGACAGCGGGATGCTCGATGCTGACGAGCTCGCACAGCTGTGGGAGGCGCTCGCGATCCTCGACGTCGTCACCGAGCACGTCGGGCTCGACGGGTGGGACTACCGCCCACCGCCCGCACCGGAGGGCATGCGTCACGCCGCGGTCGCCGCAGGACTGCTCGACGAGCGCACCGCAGCACTGCTCAGCCGCGACGAGATCGCGGCGGCGATCGCGTCCGGCTCGGGACCCGACGGACCACGGCCGGCCGCAGCGCTCGTGGCCGCGCTCGCACGCGCACGCACGCGCGCCGTGCCCGTGGACACCGACGGTGCGGCGGCGATCCTCGCGACACGCGCCGCGGACCGCTGCGGGCAGCTGCAGCCACGCGCGCAGCAGCACTGCGTGCGCCGCGCCGGACATCCCGGACCCCACCGCAGCCGATGACGGGGTGGGCCAAGCGAAGTCATCCCCCGACCGTGACCAGATCGAGCTGATCAAGCTCGCGCTCTTCCGGATCGTCGAGGAGCTGCTCCTCGTCCGCAAGATGCTCGAGGACCTGGAGCGGAGCCGGCCGCAGTGACGCGCTACGAGGCCTCGCCGAGTCGCTCGCTCAGGTCCAGCAGGAGCATCGACCACATCAGGGTCTCCTCGCGGCCCAGCCGGACGATGACGGTCCCGTCGTCGGGCGAGATGACGATGTACTGGCCGAGGTTGCCCTGGGCCGCGAATCGGCCGTCTGGGTAGACCCACCAGAAGGAGCCGTAGTCCTGCTCGAGGAAGTCGTTGCGGCCGACGGACACGCTCGTGGGTGCGGTGGCCTGCTGCACCCACGAGCTCGGCACCACCTGCACCCCGTCGACCATGCCGCCACGAGCGAACATCAGCCCGAAGCGGGCGTAGTCGATGGGTCGGGCGTTGAACCCGCTCTCGAGCTTCTCGAAGCCGTTGAAGAAGCTGTCCATGCTCCAGGACGCATCGGCCTCTGCGCCCATCGGTGCCCACACCACATCACTCATGTACTCGCTGACGGTCCTGCCGGTCGCCCGCTCCACGGCCATCCCGAGGAGCAGCGGGTTGTAGTTGTTGTAGAGGAACTGCTTGCCCGGCTCGTCGACGATGACCGCATTCACGGCCGAGCGACGAAGATCCGTCGCGTAGTAGGTGTTGACGGGATCGCCGTAGGGCGACATGTCCTCCACGTATCGCAGGCCGGAGGTCATCGTGATCAGGTGGCGCAGCGTGATGTCCGCGAACCGGGGGTCCTTCTCCAACAGCTCGGGGACGTACGACGTGATCGCATCGTCGAGGGATGCGATGGAGCCGTCACTGATGGCCATGCCCACGACGGTCGAGAGCATCGACTTCGCGACGGAGAATGACGTGTGCAGCGCGTCAGGGTCGATGTCCTCTGCGTACCACTCGTGGACGAGGACGCCGTCCCTCACGACCAGAAGTGCTGTGGTCTGCGTGTCGACCAGGAACTGGTCGAGCTCAGCCGAAGAGCGCAGCGAGATCGGCTCCGGTGAGGGCTGATCGACGAGCACGTTCCTGAGGTCGATGCTCCCGAACGCCTCGAGCGTGGTGTCATCGAAGCGACGAGGGAGATCCGACGCTGTCGACGTCGACGTCGGGATGTCGCGGGCCGGGAAGACCGAGATGTGCGCGATGTCCGCGTCCTGCCACAGGATGACCGAGAACATCACCCCGCGCGCGAGCTGAGAGAACGGGGTGGCGGCGAGCAGGAGGACGAAGATGGTGACCGGGACCAACGCGATGCGGGTGAGTCGTCGCAGCACCCGCCGGGGACGCTCAGGTGCAGCGTCTGCAGCGTCGT
>JAGYKW010000022.1 GCA_018401275.1 Nitriliruptoraceae bacterium
GCCCTCGAGCAGGTGCACGGCGCCCGCGAGGGCCCGGGCGGCGTAGCGTCGGATGACGAACATGCGGCGCTCTCCGCTTCAGCCCCGGCCGGGTACGCCGCGGCGTCAGGATCGTCGCGGGGGACGGTTCAGGTTCCGCGCGGCCCCGACCCGACCCCGTCCAGCAGGATCGTGGCCTCCAGGCGGCTCCCGCCCTCCCTTCGGGCCTCCAGCGACCAGTCCCCCCCGGAGAGCGCCTCGAACAGGCGGCTCCCGAGGCCCGCCGGCCGCTGCACCGGCCCCAGACCGTCGTCCTCCACGACCAGCCGGAGCAGACCAGGGACGCCCCCGAGGTCTTGGCGCAGAGCGACCCGCACTCGAGCCGCCCGCCCATGTCGGACCGCGTTGTTCACCGCTTCCGCGACCGCCTGGGCGAGCCGGTCCTGGACCGGCTGGGCCAGCGCGTCGAGCGAAGCGTCGAGGTCCGTCTCCAGCTGCACGAACCCCTCCCACCGTCCGGCCAGCCCCGCGACCTGGTCGCGCAGTGACGCCCTCGGCTCCGCCACCCCGGCCGCGAGGTCGTCGAGCAGCCGGCCGATGGCCGACACCTCCTCGCGCACCACCGCGTCCCGACCGCCCGAGGCGTCGATGCGTCGTGCCGCCGCGACAAGACGGTTCTGCATGGTGCTGTGCAGCTGGTCCGCGACCTCACGGTCGTACAGGCGTCGCGACACCTCCGCGATCGCACTGTCAAGCTCGCTGCCGAGCAGCCCGTCGAGCTCGACCCGCACCGCCCCACGCGTCCGGAGCGCGACCTGGACGGCGCTGGCGAGGACCGTGAGGACGAGCAGCCACAGGAGGACCACGATCGCGGCGGCCGTCGGCGCCGGCGCCGACGCGCCCGCGACCTGACCGAGTACCACGGCCTCGCGGCCGACGAGCACGAGCGTCGTCACCGACACCGTCGCCACCAGATGCAGGACATCCCAGCGGCGACCCTGCGAGCGCGTCCGCCGCGCGAGCGTGAACACCCCGGAGATGACGACGACGTCCAGCACCACGAGAAGGAGGTTCGCGCCCAGCGGTGCGTACTCCGTGCGGGCGACGAACGCCGTGATCGTGAAGATCGTCGCGACGGGGAGCGCGGGGTAGGCGGCCGAGTGCAGCGCGGCGCGCAGCAGCGACACCAGCGAGAAGTCCGTCGCCGTGTCCGACGCCTCCCACAGCTCGCGGGTGAGCGGTCGCAGCCGCTGGTCGACCACTTCCTCCAGCACCGCCGCGACCGTGGAGTCCTCCGCGCCGTCGATGCGCCGTCGGGCCTCCGTGACGAACCGGGCGACGCGCGCCCCCCGCTCGCCGGAGGCGGAGTCGCCGCTGATCAGCACGCGCCGCGCACGCTCGAGGATCAACCGGTCGTACTCGATGCGGTAGCGGACGAGCGCGGAACGCACGAGACCGACCACCGGGACGATCAGCGCACCCTGGAGGCTCGTGCTGACCGCGCGCCAGCGCTCCGGCGTCACGAACGCGTCGTCGATCAGCCCGGCCGCCCAGGCGAACGTGCTCGTCGTGAAGCCCTTGACGAACCCGAGGCTCGCTCCGACGACGAGGAGGAGGGCCAGCCCGAGCATCCTGCGTTCCGCCGGACGCAGCATCGCCCGGAGCAGCAGCACCCACAGCGCCGTGGCTACGAACGATGCGACGTTCACCACCGTCCACGCGACGACCTCCCGCATGTCCGCCGGCGCGCGGCTGAGCACGGCAGTGACGAGCGCCGGCGGGACGACGGCGAAGAGGAACCGCGGGTCCAGCGCAGCGACCGCGTCGATGCGCCCCGCGCCCGGCTCGTCAGGCGTCATCGGTGGCGTCGATCGGCATCCCGATGGAGCGGAAGTAGACCTGCGCCATGTGCACCCGCTGGTTGCGGCTGGAGGTCGGGGCGACGTCGAGTGCGCGGGAGAGTCGGGTGATCGTCGCCTCCACCGACCCCTCCGACACACCCCGCCGCCGGGCGATCTCCCCGTTCGACAAGCCGCTCGCCACCAGCCGCAGCGTCTCCATCTGCGTGCCGGTCAGCACGTCGAGCGGACCACTGCCGAGCGGCGAGCCGCGCCCGCCGCTCAACGTCCGGCCCGCCGCCGCATCGATCGCGTCGCGCAGGGCCGCGATGAGCCGGTCGATGCCGCTCACGGACCGCTTCGTCACGTACTGCGTGCCGCGCGGCGGCTCCGGGAGCGTCGCGCTGAGCAGGCGCGGATCGTCGAACGTGGTCAGCAGCACGATGCCGATGCGCGGATGCAAGCGGCGCAACGCGAGAGCCAGATCGATCCCGGTCGGCCCCGCACCCAAATGAAGGTCGAGGAACGCGGCGTGCAGCGGACGGGCCTGCGCGACCTCGAGCGCCTCGCTCGCGAGGTCGGTCGCGACCACGACGTCGACCCCCTGCGATCGGAGGGACTCGGCGAGGGTGACTCGCGTGAACGCGTCGTCCTCGACGACGAGGATGCTGATGGCCATGCCGTGAGTATCGCGGACCGGCAGCTGCCGTGCGCAGGAGCAGTGCGCCAGGACCCGGTCCGGCACAGGGAAGGTGGGGCTGCCCCCCTCCGGCGCCCGGGGCGCACGTGGGCGAAGGGGGGTAGCCCGCCCTGCGCTTTGCTCCATCGGGCCGCCGTGAGGACACTCGATCACCGACGTGACACGCCGCTCACCTCGGAGCCGAGGAGCGTGACATGTCGTCCCCTTGCAAGCCTTCGCGAGCGCGTGTGGGTGGC
>JAGYKW010000023.1 GCA_018401275.1 Nitriliruptoraceae bacterium
TGCGCCTCCTTGATGCGCATCGCCTCCTCGATCGCGAACTCGTTCACGGGGCACAGCACTGAGGCGACAGCGGTGCGATCGACGGTCATCGACGTCGGGTCGATCTGCTTCTCGCCGGCGGTGTCCGGGACCCACTTGACGGGGATGACGATGCGCATGGTGGCCTCCCGCGGCGTGCTCCGCCGTGCTGTGGTGTGGTCGGGTCGTCGTTGACCATCGTAACCTCGACTCGTCCGGACACGGTCCAGACCGGCCGTCGGGAGTGCAGACGCCATGGTGACGCCACGCGATGTCCCCGACCCAGAACGCGGTGCAGCCGGCGACACGGCACCGGGTGAGCTCGCGCTCGTCCTGCACACGCATCTCCCGTACCTCGCAGGCCACGGGGTCTGGCCCGTCGGCGAGGAGTGGCTGCTCCAGGCCTGGGGCACCTCGTGGCTCCCGGTCACCCGGACGCTGGAGCGACTCGCGGACGCCGGTCATCGCGGACTGCTGACCCTGAGCGTCACGCCGACGACCGCCTGGCAGCTCGCTGACCCACGGCTCGCCGACGAGCTGGCCGGCTGGCTGGCGGCAGCGATGTGGCGCAGCGAGGAGCAGCGCTGGCACCACCGCATGGGTCCCGAGGTCACGGCGCTCGCGACCCACTGGTGGCGGCACTTCCGCCTCCTGGGCGAGTACCACGCCGACGTGCAGCAGCGGGGCGGCCTGCTCGCCGTCTGGGACGGGCTCGCACGCACAGGCGTCATCGAGCTGCTCGCCGGACCGGCCACCCACCCCTACCTGTCCCTCGAGCCGGACCCGGCGCTGATCGACGCGCAGCTCACGACCGGCATCGCTGCGCACGGATCGTGGACGCGCTGGACCGGCGGACTCTGGCCGCCCGAGCTCGGCTACCGGCCGGCCGGACCCGTCGGCGACCCCACCGTCGCGCCGCTCGGCGTCGACGGTGACGGGACGCCCGACCTCGTGCGCGACGACCGGGTGCTGCCCGGGCTCGAGGCGCACTACGCCGCCCACGGGGTGACGCACGTGATGGTCGACGGCCCGACGCTCGTCCGCGCGGCCGGTGGGGCGGAGCGCGACTGGACCCGCAGGCCCGAGCCGGTGCAGGCAGGCACGAACGCGGTGGAGGATGTGCTCCACGACGGCGTGCGCATCGGCGAGAGCGACGTCGTCGCGTTCGCCCGCGACCTGTCCGTCGCCTACCACGTGTGGTCACCGAGCGAGGGCTATCCGGGATCCGCGTGGTACCTCGACCACCACGCGACCGGCGGGTTCGGGGTCCACCGCTCGTGGCGCGTGACGGACCGGTCCCTCCCTCCCGACGCGAAGGAGCCGTACCGGCCCGACCGCGCCCAGCAGCAGGCCGCGCAGGACGCGGCGCACTTCGTCGGCGTCGTGCGCGACACGCTCGCGGACCGACCCGGTGGACTCGTCGTCGCCGCCTACGACACCGAGCTGCTCGGACACTGGTGGCACGAGGGACCGAGCTGGCTGGGTCAGGTCCTCGAGCTCGTGGCCGCCGACCCGTCGCTGCGCACGACCACGCTCGTCTCGCGGCTCGAGCGGCGGCCGCCCCAGCGTCGGCTCGCACTGCCCGAGTCGTCGTGGGGCTACGCCAAGGGCCACGCCAGCTGGGTCACCGAGGAGACCCGTCCGGTGTGGGTCACGCTGCGCGCGACGACGGCGCGAGCACGCGCCACGCTCGCCGGGGGACGCGGGACGTCGACGCTGCGGCGTGCGCTCGCGCGCGAGCTCGCGCTGCTGCACGCATCGGACTGGCCGTTCATGATGACGCGCGGGCGCAGCCCCGGCTACGCGCTCGAGCGGGTCGCCGGCCATGCCGACCGTGTGCACCGTCTGTGCGATGCGCTCTCGGCCAGCACGCCCGGCAGCACGCCCGGCGACGGCATGATCCCGAGCAGCGGACCGGTGCACGGCGAGCACGCCTCGCCGGTCCCGCCGGACCCGTCCGCGTTCCTCGCAGCGCTCGACCCGGACGGACCGGAGCGTTCAGGCGCCTGAGCGTCGTCGGGCGCGTGCTCGGCGTCGCGCGGCCAGCACGTCCCCGCTGAGCGCGACGACGACGACCGCGAGTGCACCGGCGACGGCGGACAGTCCGAGGTCCCAGCCGCGAACGAGCGCCGCACCCGCACCGATCAGCACACCGAACGGCGCGAGCGAGAGCACGCTGACCGGGCCCGGACGGCCCTGCTGGCGCCGCTGCACCAGGCCAGCGCCGGTCGCACCCAGCAGGAGCAGCGCCGCGCCGACGACGACAGGCATCAGGCCGTCCACGCGCCCTCCTCGTCCCGCTCTGACGGTGACGTGCACGCGACAGGCTAGGAGCGTGAGGGACCGGTGCCGGGCATGGCAGGACCTACCCTCCTGCCATGCGCATCCTCATGCTGTCCTGGGAGTTCCCTCCGCGGCTCATCGGTGGCCTCGGACGGCACGTCGACGCGCTCACCCGTTCGCTCGTCGCCGACGGGCATGAGGTGCACGTCGTCACCCGCTCCCATCCCGACGCCCCGGCGACCGAGCAGCAGGGCGGGCTGCACGTGACCCGCGTGGACGCGTCACCGCCGATGGTGCCGTTCGAGGACCTGGTCCCGTGGGTGCTGGCGTTCAACACGTCGGTGCTCGCTGCTGCGACACGCGTGCTCCGGACCCACCGCATCGACGTCGTGCACGGGCACGACTGGCTGGTCGCGTCCGCGGCGATCGGTGCGGCGCAGGCGTTCGACCT
>JAGYKW010000024.1 GCA_018401275.1 Nitriliruptoraceae bacterium
CTGTTCCGCCTGCCCACCACCGGCCTGCGCTTCTTCACCGTCTACGGCCCGTGGGGCCGGCCCGACATGGCGCTGTTCCTGTTCACCAAGGCCATCCTCGCCGGCGAGCCGATCCGCATCTTCAACCACGGGAGGATGCGGCGCGACTTCACGTTCATCGACGACATCGTCGAGGGCGTCATCCGTGTGCTGGACGCACCGGCGACACCCGATCCGACGTTCGACCCGGACGCACCGGACCCGTCCACGTCGTCCGCGCCGTACCGGATCTTCAACATCGGCAACGACCAGCCGACCGAGCTGCTCCGCTACGTCGAGGTCCTCGAGGACGCGCTCGGCGTGAAGGCGATCAAGCAGCTCGAGGACATCCAGCCCGGTGACGTGCCCGCCACGTGGGCGGACGTCGATGCGCTGCGTGACGCCGTCGGGTTCGCGCCCGCCACGCCCGTCGAGGAGGGTGTGGCCCGCTTCGTGGCCTGGTACCGGGAGTTCTACGGGGTCTGAGGACCGCCGCCGCCCACTGGCACTTGCACCGCATCGGTACCTTCCTGAGGTGCCCATCGAGTCCGCTGCTCCCCCCGTGCAGAACCCGCCGATCCGGCCTGCGGCACCCCCTGCGGGTGCCCCGGTGCCGCTCGGCCGCTTCGTGTGGGACTCGGTGCGGATGGGCTGGCGCTGGCTGACCCGGATGCGCACCGCCCTGTGGATGCTGCTGTGGCTCGGGGTGCTCACCGCCGTCGCCACCGTCATCCCGCAGGACCCCAACGTGCCCTCCACCGTCGACCGGTGGCTGTCCGGCGAGGAGGGCCCGGGCGCGGGCATCTCCGAGGTGCTGTGGCGCACCGGCGCGTTCGACGTGTTCGGCTCCGCCATCTTCCTCGCGCTGCTGCTCGCCCTGTTCCTGTCGCTCACCGCCTGCCTGATCCCGCGCATCCGCGCGTGGGTGCGGCTCGTGCAGCGCAGTCAGCCGCCGCTGCTGCGCGCCGGCTCCGGTGACTTCGCGGCCACCTTCGTCACCGCGCACGGTCCGGACGCGGTGCTCGATGCTGCCGACGAGGTGCTGAGTTCGCGCACGGCCGGCGTGGCGCGCTGGCGAGTGAGGCGCGGCGGCAGCGAGGACGGCGCGCCCGCACAGGTCGCCGCCGAGACGGGCCTGTGGTCGCGCGAGGGCGGCAGCCTCACGTTCCACCTGTCGTTCTACGTGCTGCTCGCCGCCATCGTGTTCGGCCAGCTGCTCACGTTCGAAGGCCAGCGCGGCGTCGTCGAGGGCGAACCCGGGTTCACCGACGCGGCCGTGTCGTACTGGATGTACGCGCCGGGCCGCTGGTTCGCCGAGGACGAGCACGCCGGCTGGCGCCTCGAGCTCGACCGCTTCGCCGTCGACTGGGTCCGCGACCCGCTCGCCCCCGGTGCCGGCCAGCCCACGCTGTTCCGCTCCGACGTCACGATGACGACGCGCGACGGCGACACGTTCACCGGCGTCGTCGAGGGCAACCGGCCGCTCACCGTCGACGGGCGCAAGATCCACCAGCTCGACTGGGGCTACGCCGCCCGCATGATCGTGCGCGAGGACGGCCGGGTCGTGCACGACGCGTTCGCGACGCTGCAGGACCGCACCGGGTTCTTCGCCGGCGCGGTCAAGGCACCCGCCGCCACGCCCGACGTCGGCCTCGAGCTGTTCCTCTACCCCTTCGCCCCTGACGGTCCGGACGGACCGCGCCTGACCGGCGCGCCGTGGGACGAGGCGCCGCTGATGCTCGTCACCCAGTGGCGCGGCGACCTGCAGCTCGGACTCACCCAGCAGTTCATCAACGAGCTGGACGTCGACGCGCTCGACCTCGACGGCGTGGGCTGGATGCGACCCGGCGACACGCTCACGTTCGGTGACGTCGAGCTCGAGTTCGTCGAGCTGCGCCGCTGGGTCGGCTTCCAGGTGTCCTACCGGCCGCAGCTCCCGTGGCTGCTGGTCGCCGGCGGGCTGCTGTCGATCGGGCTCATCACCGCGCTGTACGCGTACCGGCGGCGCATCTGGGTCGTCGTCGACGGCGCTGCTGGGGACGGGGCTTCCGAGGACGGTCGTACCCTCTACCGGGTCGTCGGACGCGCATTCCAACGTCAGGACGTCGCCGAGGAGGAGCACGCACGCATCGCTGCGGCGATCGCGCAGCGGCTCGAGGCGCAGCCGGTCGCGCATGCGCCGCAGTCACGTGAAGGAGTGGACGCATGACGCAGGCCCAGCTCGCCGAGCTCTCGAGGCTCCTCTACTCGCCGGTCACGCTCGCGCTGTACGTGAGCGCCGCGACCGTGCTGCTCGGTGCGCTGACGCAGAACGTCGGTGCGGTGCGTGCTGACGGCGTGCGTGCGGGTGGCGTGCGTGGGCTGCTGACGCGACGGGTCGGGCTCACGCTCGCCTGGGCCGGCGTCGCCACCCACGTCGCGCA
>JAGYKW010000025.1 GCA_018401275.1 Nitriliruptoraceae bacterium
GCGTCGCTGATGGCCGGCGTCGAGGTCGTGTTCGGCCGTGATCGGGCGGGCGGCATGGGCGCGAGAGGTCGCCAGCTCGGTGCGCTCGGTGCACTCGGAGCGGTCGCGATCGTGGGGTTCACCGTGACCGGGCTGACGGCGGGACTGCTGCCGTGGCTGCCCGGGCCGGCGCTGAGCGCCGTGACGTTCGCGGTCGGCGCCGGCTTCGACCTGCTGCTGTTCCTCGTCGCCTACCGGGTGCTGCTGCCCGGTCCGTGGGCGCTGCACCTGCCGGGCGCGATGCTCGGGGCGGCAGGCTGGGCGGGACTGAAGATCTTCGGCGCGACGTTCGTCGGGATCCGGCTGCAGTCGGCCGGCGCGGTGTACGGGACGCTCGCCGGCGTCGCGACGGTGCTGGTCCTGCTCTACCTGATGTCGCGGCTGTTCCTCACCGGTGCCGCGCTGTCGGCGATCCATGCCGAGCGCAGCGACCAGGCGACCGAATCGTGACCGCGGAGCGCCGCCCGTTGCGCCGCCCGCTGCGCCGGCCGCGTTTCCCGGCCGCACCCGGCTGGCTGTCCGACCCGCTCGCGCACCGCGGTCTGCATGCGCTGGACGGCCCGCGGGAGAACACGCTCGAGGCGTTCGTCGCGGCCCGCGATGCGGGGTACGGCGTCGAGCTCGACGTGCACCTCAGTGCGGACGGCGTGCCGGTCGTGCATCACGACGCGGCGCTGGCCGACGGGCGCGCGCTCGCGCAGCTCGGCGTCGCGGACCTGCCTGCGCACGTCCCGACGTTGGCCGCGGTGCTCGAGGTGCTCGCGCGGGTGCCGGTGATGGTCGAGCTGAAGCAGGAGTCGCTGCGGGTCGGTGCGCTCGAGCGTGCGGTCGCCGGCGTGCTCGATGCGCACCGCGGGCCGCACTGCGTGGCGTCGTTCCATCCGGCGAGCATCGCGTGGTTCGCGCGTGAGCGTCCGTCGACGGTGCGGGTGTTCACGCTGACCGATCAGGACGACGCACCGATGCCGCGCGTGCTGCGCGAGCGGTTCGCGAGCCTGCGGCCTCTCGGGCTGCTGCGGCCGCACGCGATCAGCTTCGACGTGCGCGGCCTGCCGACGACGGCGACGCAGCGCTGGCGTGAGGACGGTGGGACGCTCACGACGTGGACGGTGCGTGACGCGGCGACGCTCGCGGCGGCCCGCGCGAACGCGGACGGGATGATCTTCGAGGGGCTTGTGCCCTGAGGTGACGCTTCCGGCACCCCTTCGTTCAGGGCGCGTACGAGAGATCCTTCAGCCCAGCGACGGCCTTCACCCGACATCGGCAGTGGTGTCCTGGCGCGCGAAGATCAGCTCGCGCAGCGCGTCGCGGTCCGGCGCGAGCTGGATGCGTCGCACCCACCAGGCCCGTGCCTCATGGTCGGGGGCATGACGGAGGCGGGCCTCCCACTCGTCCACGTACTGCGCCGTCTCGTCGAGCAGGTCCTCCACCGCGTCCACGATCGTCGAGCCACGTCCGTACAGCGCGAGCTGTTCGAGCCAGACCGAGACGGTTCCGTCCTCTGCGCGGCTGAGCTCAGACGTGAACGGATGCGTCTCGGCGAGGACGGCCTCGAGTTCGCCGGCGTCCACGAGCGCGATCGGCCGGGACTTGTGTCGGTGCACGACCCGGAGGCCACGGCCCTGACCGATCGTGTCGAACAGGGCGCTGAGGTGGGCCTTCGCCCAGGTGAACTGGATGCTCGTGCCCATGGCCCGACCTCTCCGCCGAGGGCGTGCCGTGGTGTTGCGGGATGCAAGACCGGCGCGCGCCCGAACGCCGCGAAGAGTAGTCATTCTGGTCAGAGTAGTCAACGGTTCACTCAGGACCTGCGGCGGGGACGAAGTCGTCCTCGCTGCTGGTTCCGAGCAGCACCTCGCGTCGGCGTGGATCGTCGAGCGTCGCGGCGGTCGTGCGCCACGCTCGCAGCAGCTCGTCGAACACGGAGCGGTCGTCCCCGCTCCGCACTTCCTCCAGCGCACCCCACAGTTCGTCGATGCAGAGTCGGCGATCGTCCGCCTCGAGCACGTCGAGCCACGCGAGCTCAGCCGGGAAAGGCCCGGCGCCGGCAGCGTGCAGTCGCAGTTCCCAAGTCGCCACGTCGTCCTTCATGGCCGCACCGAGCAGCTCGGTTCGGCGAGTCTTGAGGTCGCTGGCACCGAAGACGCGCGTCTGTCCCGTGCTGGTCCTCCGGATCGCCGCAGTCTGGGGGAGCCCATCGTGCGACGTGATCGACAAGTGGTCGAGATCTTGGTCGACATTGAGACCTCCGCTGCGGGACCGGTTGATCGGGGACCTGTTGAAGGACGCCAACCGCGACCACCGTGATGCTCGGCGAGTTCGGCTCCCAGAATCCTGCGCGAGCTCAGCCGGAGAAGTACAGGCCGATGATGCCGAGA
>JAGYKW010000026.1 GCA_018401275.1 Nitriliruptoraceae bacterium
GCCACCGTCGTGAAGCTCGTCCGCAACGCGCTGATGGCTCCGCTCATCGTCCTCATCGCGTGGTGGTCGATCCGCAGCCGCGTCCGGACCGCCGGCGCGGATGGTGAGGTGCGCGCGGCCGCGTTCGAGGCGTTCCCAGTGTTCGTCCTCGGGTTCCTCGCGGTCGCGGCGCTCAGCTCCTTCGGGGTGATCTCCGAGCGGGTGTCGTCGCTGGCCGGCGATGCTTCGAGCTTTCTCATCGTCACCGCGATCGCTGCAGTCGGGCTCACGACGAATCTGCGGGAGATCCGCTCCGTGGGACCCCGGCCCGTCCTCGTCGCCCTCGGCGCGACCGCTGTCCTGGCAGTCCTCGGTCTCGCGTTCGCCCAGGTGCTCCGATAGCCGCTGCGGGTGCATCACCACGCGCTGGGACACACCGTCATGGCCGGTGGTCGCGCCGACGGACGCGGTGATCCCGAGGAGCGCGGGTACGACTTCCGCCCGCCTGAGTGCGTGGCTACGAGCGCGACTTCTTCACCCGGGGCGACGTGGTGGTGCTCGGCCTCCCGGCATGCTCCCGCTCGTGAGCTTCGCGGGGAGCAACTGGATCGAGAAGTCGATCGCGGACCGCAGCCACAAGAGCCGGGGCGCGAAGCGTGAGGCGATCGCCTCGAGGGCCGTACGCGCCAGGGATACCTGCGCCAGCAACTCCCTCTGGGTGATCGACTTCCCGTCCGTCGGTCAGCCTGCCGTCACCACCGGTTCCCGCCCAGGCACGTCGCCCGGGAGGCAGAAGTCATCGATCAGAACAGGATCGAAGCCGCTCCGGGCGAGGAACGATGCGGCGATCGTGGCCCTTGCCCCCGTCGCGCAGTAGACCCAGACCGGAAGCTCGCGCGGCACTTCGTCGAGTCGTTCAGGGAGCTCGTGGAACGGGACATGGATCGCATCGCGGTGATGGCCGGACTCGTGCTCCCATGCGTCACGTACATCAAGCACCGTCCGCTCCGCAGTGCCGACGAGTGCGAGCCCGTCGAAGTTCGCGATCCGCGTGGCGCGTTCGAGCGCGTGACCGGCGAACGCGCCCGCCTCAGCGACCAGTCGGCCCTGCAGGCGGTCGAAGCCGATGCGCGAGAGCATCCGCTGCGCCTCGTCGAGCACGGCCGTGTCGTCGGCGACGAGCACGAGGTGCTCCTCGAACGGGACCATCCAGCCGAGGTAGTTGGGAAGGTCGTTGCGCAGCTCGGCGTTGATCGCGCCGGCGAGGAACGACGCGTTGAAGTCGCGCCGGTTGCGCAGGTCGATCACCCATGCACCCTTCTGCAGCAGCGCCGCGACCTCGTCCAGCGCGAAGTCGCGCGGCGGGGTCGCATCGAAGGCCTCAGGTCCGAGCACGTTCGCCGGAGCCATGTGCCGGTAGTACGTGGGGTAGGGGGTGAGTCCGCCGATGAGTTCCGCGAGGAACTCCTCCTCGCTCTTCACGAGCGCTGGGTTGTCCCCCTTCTCCGTGCCGACCGTCGACGACTGCTTCGTCGCCTGCGTCGCCGAGCAGTGGCTCCCAAAACCGTGCGTCGGGTGGACCGTTGCACCGTCGTCGACCTCGGCAGCGATCCTGCGAACCGAGTGGAACTGGTGCTTCGCGAGCTCCTCCGTCATGTGGGGACCGATGAGGTCGGTGCGTCCGACGGTCCCGAACAGCATCGAGCCACCCGTGAACACGCCGAGCTCGTTCCCCTCCGTATCGAGCAGCACGTAGGAGAGGTGCGTGGGGGTGTGGCCGGGGGTGAGCAGCGCGCGCACGCGCATCAGGCCGCTCTCGAGCACGTCGCCGTCGGTCAGTCCGGACCTGTCGAAGCGGACCTCGTCGTCCGCGTTCAGGCAGTAGGCCGCATCGAGCATCGTGGCCAGCGCGTAGCCGCCCGTCACGTAGTCGTTGTGGATGTGGGTCTCGACGACATGGGTCACGTCGAGGCCGTGCTCATGGAGCACGTCGAGGACGCGGTCGATGTCGCGCTGCGGATCGACGACCACGGCCTTCGTGCCGTCATGCGCGACGTAGCTGCGATCCCCCAACGAGGGGGTCTCGATGGTGATGACGTCGATGCTGCTCATGATCCCCCCTGCGTCGATCCGTCGCCGTGCCCCGCGCTCAGCCCTTCTCGATGAGGAACGTGAACCGGTCGCCACCGTCCGTGTGCTCCACGAGCCGGTTCCCGGTCGACGACGCCCAGGCCGGGATGTCCTGGAGGGATCCTCGGTCGGTCGAGATGACCTCGAGGACCTGGCCGGTCTCCAACTGGTCGATCGCCTGGCGCGTCCGGACGACGGGCATCGGACAGGCGAGGCCGCTGGCGTCGAGGGTCTGGGCTACGTCGGTCATAGGTGCTCCTCCTGGGTCGTGACGTCGGTCGTGA
>JAGYKW010000027.1 GCA_018401275.1 Nitriliruptoraceae bacterium
GACGAGGTGGATGGACTGCTCAGCCGGGCGGTCGGCTCAAGGATGATCGCTGACGTCCCGCTCGGAGCATTCCTGTCCGGAGGCGTGGACTCGAGTGTGGTCGTTGCGCTCATGCAGGAGCAGTCGACGCGTGCCATCGAGACCTTCAGTGTCGGCTCGCACGATCCTGGCTACGACGAGTCATCGTTCGCCCGAGCCGTGGCTCAGCATCTGGGAACCCGACACACCGAGGTCGTGCTGGAGGATGCGGAGATCGTCGCGCTCGTCCCGAGCATCCTGGCAGATCTTGACGAACCGCTCGCAGACCCATCGCTCGTCCCGACGTGGTTGGTCTCCCGGTTGGCTCGACGGCATGTCACGGTCGCGCTCTCTGGAGACGGTGGGGACGAGGTCTTCGGTGGCTACACGCGGCATCGCATCGCGGCATCACGGATGGTGACGCTGCTCGGTCTCCCGACCGTTGTGAAGCGTCCACTGGCGGCCGGCCTGCGTGTCGTGCCACCAGGTGCCTGGGATGCGCTCGCCGGATTCCTTCCGCCGTCACGGAGACCGGGTCGGGCGGGCGAGCAGGTCCAGAAGGTCGCTCGAGTCCTTGGCGCCCGCGATGTCGATGACCTGCACCGACGTCTCGTCGAGGTCTGGGATGAGGGGCCGTTGGCGGTCAGAGGGGCGGCGCCCGGGGTCAGCCTCGGGACGGGGAACGCGGTCAGCGAGCGACACCCGTCACTCGTCACCGCACTCATGGAGCTCCACCCTTCGGAACGCATGATGTTCACGGACACGCTCCGGTACCTCGTCGACGATGTACTCGTCAAGGTCGACCGTGCGTCGATGGCGCACTCCCTCGAGGTCCGGGTCCCGCTGCTCGATCATCGCGTCGTCGAGAAGGCCTGGTCACTTCCGCTCGACATGCGCATCCGTCGAGGGAGGACGAAGTGGGTGCTGCGCGAAGTGCTGGCCCGTCGCGTCCCCCCGGCGCTGACCGAGCGTCCGAAGCGCGGGTTCGCTCAGCCGATCGGGGCGTGGCTCCGTGGGCCGCTGCGGCCTTGGGCCGAGGATCTGCTCTCACCGGTCGCACTCGATCGCGTGGGACTGGTCCGATCTCGACCGGTCCGCGCGCTCTGGTCCGAGCATGTCGCTGGCCGCGCCGATCATCACGCTGCGCTCTGGGCGGTCCTCGTCCTGCAGTCCTGGGGCGATGCGGTCGGGGTGACCGCAGAGGCGCTGGACTGAGCGCTCATGCGTTCCTGGTGAGCAGGTCCGCATACAGCCCGAGGGTCTGCGCCACGACGAGCTCGAGCCCGAAGCGCTCCTCGACGAGCCGCCGACCTTCGGACCCCATGCGTTCACGCAGCGCGGGGTCGTCGATGAGCCGCCTGATCGCATGTTCGAGCCCGTCGATGGAGCCGGGCTGGACAAGGAGCCCATTCACGCCGTCGATGCAGATGTCGCGACAGCCGGGCGTATCGGTCGTGACGATGGGGCGAGCGCAGGCTGCAGCCTCGATCAGGGCCTTCGGAACGCCCTCGCCGTAGACGGTGGGAAGCACGACGATGCTCGCACGGGCAAGGACGCTCGGCATATCGTCGCGTGGTCCGATCCAGTCGATGAGCCCCTCATGCGCCCACTGCTCGAGCTGCTCGACGGGCACCGCATCCGGCGAACCGAGCTCCGAGTAGCCGGCGACCACGAACTGCGCTGAGCCTGCGAGTCGCCGAGCCACCTCGACGAAGGAGAGCAGGCCCTTCTGCCGCATCAGACGGCCGGAGTACAGCACGCGAGGAAGACCCTGAGGCTGCGGCGTCGCTGGGAAGCGCTCGAGATCCACACCAGAACCGGGGATGACGCTCGCGTGTCCCTCGCTCGCGATCCGAAGGTCGCTCAGCAGCGTGAGATCGTCGGAGTTCTGGACGAGCACGTGGGTCGACCGAGCAGGGAGCGCGAAGCGCATCGCGAGCAGGAGGAGCAGGCCGGGTGAGCGCGGTCGACCGCCATCATCGCGGAACGTACGACCGAGACCGCTCATCGCGGCGACCACTGCCCGCCGTCGCGTCACGCGCGCAGCGATCCCTCCGTAGAGGACCGGCTTGATGGTGACGTGGTGGATGAGGTCGGGTGCGAGTCGGCGATAGAGCGAGATCAGCGCGGCCAGCGTGCGGAGCTCTGCAACGGGGCTGCGACCGTGCTGTTCGAGCGGGATCGGGTGGAGCTCGAGTCCGGCGTCGCGGATGCGCGCGAGGTTCGCAGCGTCGTCACTGGCCGTCGCGACATGCACCTCATAGCCGGCTGCCTGCGCAGCGCGCGCGAGCGCAAGGCGATGGGAGACGAAGAACCGAGGGATGTTGACGACATAGAGCAGACGTGGCGGCTTCGTCACGACG
>JAGYKW010000028.1 GCA_018401275.1 Nitriliruptoraceae bacterium
CTGCCAGGCCCGGGGGGAGACGGTGTTCGGACCGGTCCAGCCCTGGAAGAGTCCGGCCGCCCTCGCCGTGGCCTCGGGGCTCACCGGAGGGCTCATCCTTCCCGCACAGCAGCGACCGCTGGCGCTGCTGTGGCCCGTCATCGTCCTGATCGCAGTCGCCCTCCCGACGCGCCAACGCTGCAGAAGTAGGTCCCAAGCCGCCCTTGCGATGCTCGTCGGACTCGGTCCGACACTCATCATCCTCGGCGCCACGCACGACGTGCTCGGCATCACGGTCCCCGTCCCTATCTCCGCGGTCGTCGCACAACTCCTCTGGACCGTGAGCAGCCTGTCCATCGGACGCTCCGTCGCCCTCCGCATCACGGATCGATCGAGCGCCATCGATGTGTGGTCGCGAATCAGTGCGGTCGGTGCGGTCACGATGCTGATGGTGACCGCACTCGGACGTCTTCTCCTCCCACGGTTCGGTCCGGCGGAACGACTGGCGTGGATGCTCAGCGAGGAGGACAACGCGCAGATCGTCGGTATCGCGCGTGAGGTGCTGGCCGACGGCACCCGGGGAGCTGCTCTCGCTGAGCAGTACGGAACGGGATTCATCACGCTGCCGTTGACGATCGTCCAGCTCGCTGGCGGCCCGATCGCGGGTGAGGCCGACATCAGGCTCCAGGCGATCACCCTGTTCGTCATCAGCACGATGGTCGCCGCAGTGATCGCAGGCCTAGCGATGGCGCTGCTCTCCGCGCTCCCCCACCATGTCCATCCTGGACGAGCCGTCACGCGGTCCGGAGCGCACCGGATGTGGGCCGTCTCGGTCGTCATCGGGACATCCTCCGTAGCGATCGCATCGCTCATCGGATTCTCACTCCTGCTCGTCCTCCCCATGAGGACCGGCTTCCTCACGTTCGTCTGGGGACTCTCCCTCGTGCTCCTCGCGGCATCACTCGCTGCAATCACGCCACGAGACGCGTCCTGGGGTGCACGGGTGATACTCATCGTCCACCTGCTCTCGACGATTCTCCTGCTGCTCAGCTCATGGCCCTTCATCGCACCGGCGCTGGCTCCCGTGCTCCTCATCCCACTGCTGTGGATCGACTGGGGACACGCGCTTCAGAGAGCGAAGGCACACCCTCGGCGCTCGCTCGTGCTCGCTGCCGTTCTCCTGGGCTCGCTGGGGTCGTCGACCATCTGGTTCCTCCGGTGGGGACCGGCAGCCGAGGTCCTGTCCTACGGCACAGGAATCTTGACGTTCGGAGCGAGCGGCATATACGCCGATGCGCTCCTGCCACGTGTCGTCGTGCTGACCTTCGCCATCCTCGTCCCGGCCGTCCTGCTCGGCAGTGCTGCCGAGACCCGGGCCACGCAACTCCTCGCGACCGTCGGACCCGTCGTCGGAGCAGGTGTGCTCTACCTCGCGCTGCGTGCAGCAGCTGCGCTCCTGACCGACGGTGAGCTGGGCTACTCCGGAGTCAAGCTCTTCTACGGCCTGATCACGCTCGGGCTCGTGCTGGGACTCACGGCCCTGGTCTCGCAGTCAGCGCGTGCCGGACTCCCTGCAGCCCTCGCGACACTGCTGCTCATCGGCACGGTGCACCAGATCAGCCCGACCGCGAGCCTTCACACCGAATGGAGGACATCGACCCTGCGCCCTGGTGCGCTGCATGCGCAGGCGGCCGTCGATGCGATCCGATCCTCGACAGATCTCCCCATCCGCTGCCTCCCGTCACCCGGGACGGCCGTCACGGAGCGGACCCGGTGGGCGGCCTACTTCTGTGCGCGCTGGATGGAGGACGCCTTCAACGCCGGGCGGTTCGACGGTCGTCGATCCGAGCTCCTCACCGCCGACGGACCGACGTTCGAGCAGACCGTCGAGAGGATCGTCGCAGAGAACCAGAGCGAGTACCTGTTCGCCTACCGGATGACGATGGGCCGTGGCTGGTTCGGATGGGACGGCAGTGCGGACTGAGCGACGCGCGTCTCCGATCCTCAAGCTCCGCCAGGTCGGTGCCGGGCCGAGCAATCCGATCTGTATCGCTAGACAGGCCTCATCCTTACGACACGGCGTCACCCTCCATCCGCGTGGCCCTCTCGTCTGAGCCCACTCGTGCTCACTGCGAGCAGCTCCGCGATCTGGACAGCGTTGAGGGCCGCG
>JAGYKW010000029.1 GCA_018401275.1 Nitriliruptoraceae bacterium
CACGCCGGCGAGCTTCTCGGCCGTCCGGACGCCCTCCTCGGTGAGGGCGACTGAATGCTCCTTCTCCTTGACCTCGAAGTGGACCTCGGGCTTCAGTTGGCGGGCGATCTGGTCGGCCGTGCGGTGGACGTCGATGCTGACGAGCGCGGCGAGCGCCGCCTCGAGGTGCTGGCCCATGAACGTCGGGGCGGGCAGGACGACGACGGCGTACACCGTGCTCCCGTGGTAGCGCAGCCGCACGAGCCCCTCGCCCCGGTCGAGGCGGTGGAGTACGAGGTCGAGCTTGTCGACGACTGCGGCGTCGCCGGGGACGGCGACGTGGACGTCGTGGACGATGCTCGCGACGACGCGCAGGCAGCGCGGGGACTCGAGCACGTCGATGGCGACGGGCAGGCGGCCGATCCCGATGAGCAGCGACCCGTGCGACGCGACGGTCAGCTCGCTGAGCGGGAGGGCGAAGCGCTGCGCGAGGTAGCGGCGGACCTGCTCGATGAGCGGCAGGTCCCAGCGGTCGAGGACCCCTTCGGTGACGTCGGCGCGTGCGCCGGTGCCGTCGAGGAGCCGCTCGACACCGGACGCGTCGAGGATCGAGGACGTGACGAGCTCGAGGTCGTCGACGGCGGCGACGAGCAGCTCCGCGAGCTCCGCGCTGCGGTGCCGGGCGAGGAGCACGTGCGGCCCGCCCTCGCTGCCGCCGAACAGGCCGCCGAGCACCTCGGCGGGCACCTCGAGCGACCCGTCGCTGCGCGCATGCACCTCGACGCCGACGCCCGGGCCGGAGCGGCGCAGCCGCAGCGTCTGCCCCACCCCCAGCCGTCCGAGCACCTGCACGAGCACCTCCGCGTCGGACCGTCCCTGCGTCGTGTCCGTCATGCGCTCACCTCCCCTTCCGCTGTCCTGCTGGTCGCGTGCGCGGCGAACGCCCGCACGGTCGATGCGTGCGCGGCGGCGACCTCGTCAGGGCTCGCCGACCACGTGTAGCCACCGGCGAGCACGAACACGCCGGCGAGGCCGCGATCGACGAGCGCGGCGGCGACGCGCCGCTCACGCTCGGCGAGCGCGTCGAACGAGATCCCGGGCGACGGGTCCATCCCGGCGTTGTGCAGCACCAGGTGCGGCCGCTCGGCCGAGCCCTGCGCCGTGACCCGAGGCAGCGCGTCGAGCAGCCCGTCGACCGCGTCGAGGTAGCGGTCGTCGTCCCCGTCGAGCGTCGGGTCCTCGACGTTGACGTCGCCGGGCCGCGCCGCGCGATGCGTGTAGCTGTCGAACGGCTTGGTGGTGAGGTCGAGGTGACGCACGCGTGCGAGCCCGAGCGTGTCCCCGTGGTGGCGCAGGAGCTCGTCCGTCCCGCCGCCCGCGTGCGCGTCCACGTCGAGCACCGTCACGTCCGCGCCGTACGCGGCGACGGCGTGCGCGGCGGCGACGACCAGCGCGTTCACGCTGCAGAACCCGTCACCGGTGGCGAACTTCGCATGGTGCATCCCCGACGACAGGCTGCCCGACAGCCGCGCACCGCCCACAGCACCGCCCGCAGGCGCGAGCACGGCGTCGACAGCACTGAGCACCCCGGCGGTCGACGCGCGCACCGCGGTCCACAGCCCCGGGTCCCACACGAAGCCCTGGGACTCGGCGAGGTGGCGCGGCACGCCGGTCGCGAGCGCGTCGACGTAGCCGGCGTCGTGGACGCGCC
>JAGYKW010000003.1 GCA_018401275.1 Nitriliruptoraceae bacterium
GAGTACGAGAAGGGCGTCCAGACCGTCCTGCATGCGCTCGAGCGCCTCGTGGACCGTGTCGGTCCCGTCCGCTTCCTCATCGCTGGGGTCGGCACCTACTCCGACGAGCTGCGTGTCCTCGTCGACGAGCTCGGCCTCGCTCACCGTGTGCACTTCACCGGCTTCCTGGAGGAGCGTGCCCTGCGCCTGCACTACGCGGCCGCGGACGTGTGCGTCGCACCGTCCTTGTACGAGCCGTTCGGGCTCGTCGCCACCGAGGCGATGGCGTGCGGCACGCCGGTCGTGGTCAGCGACACCGGCGGCCTGCGCGAGATCGTCGTGGACGGGACCGGACTGACGTTCCCGCCGCGCGACGCCGAGCAGCTCGCCGACCGCATCGCCGAGATCCTCACGGACGACGGACTCGCACAGCGCCTCGTCGCACGGGGTCGTGAGCGCATCCGCGAGCGCTACGACTGGGCCGACGTCGCACGGCGCACGGCGGACACGTACGCGCTGGCCGTCGGCGCGAGGCGTGCCGCGTGAGGCGGCACCGCACACGCGGGCCGCGCGACGTCGCGGTCGTCCTGCTGCTCGCACCACTGCTCGCCTGCAGCGGTCCTGGGTCCTCGGGGTCAGGAACGCTCGGTGCGGGCGAGCCCGATCTCCACGTGTCCTCGGCCCAGGCGTCCTCGCCCATCGCCGGCGCGTCGCAGCTGGTGCTGACGATCGAGAACCGGGGCACCGGCGACGATCGCCTGCTCGGCGCCGAGTCGGATGCGGCGCTCGCGATCGAGATCCACCGCACCGTCGTCGAGGCCGACGGACGCGCGTTCATGCGCATGCTCGACGACGTGATCGTCCCTGCTGGCGGTTCCGTCGCGTTCCGGCCCGGTGGGCTGCACCTGATGCTCGTCGTCCCGGATGAGCGCGTGGTCGTCGGCGGTACCTTCGAGGTCACGCTGCGCTTCGAGCGCACGGGCCCGCTCACGGTGACCGTGATGGTCGTGGACCTGCTCGATCTCGTCGAGAGCGTCCCGGACGACACCGGGTCGAAGAGCCGCTGACCGGAGGACGCTGCGATGCGCGGACGGCTCGCTGCCGGGCTGCTCGCGCTCGCCTTCTCGCTCTCCGCCTGCAGCGTGGCGCCGTCGAGCTCGACCGCACTGACCGCGCAGGGGCTGACACGTGGTGCTGACGGCTGGTACGGGATGCCGCTCACGATCGAGCGCACGCTCCCCTCGGTGACGCTCCTCAGCACCGATGACCGGCCGGTCCGACTCGACGAGGCGCTGCTCGGGACCCCGACGCTGCTCTTCTTCGGCTACTCCTCCTGTCCGGACATCTGCCCCATCCACCTCGCCGCGATCGCGAGCGCGATGAAGCAGACACGGACGAGCTACGACCAGGTCCGCGTGGTGTTCGTCTCCGTCGACCCGGAACGTGATACGCCGGAGCGCATCGACGAGTTCCTCAGCTACTTCAGCGCACGCATGCTGGGCCTGCATGCGGACCTCGACGTCATCGTCGACGCGCTCGCGCAGCTCGACCTCCCCGGCCCGGTCATCGAGGGTCCGGACCCACGCGGCGAGGGCGACCTCATCGGACATCCGGCGCAGGTCATCGGCTTCGACGCGGACGGACGTGCGCGCCGCGTGTGGCCGTTCGGGACACGCCGATCCGACTGGGTCGAGGACATCCCTCGCATGGCGAGGGAATGGGCATGAACGTCGCGTGGTGGTGCTCAGGGACCCCCGGGCAGGTCTGGGTGTGGCGCTACACGCCGTTCCTCGGCGTGTGGGTGGTCGTCGTCGCTCTCATCGGCTCCTACGTGCGCGCGCATCGGCGCGCCGGACGGCCGCTGGACGTGCGGCTGACACGCCGCTGGGTCGCAGGTGTCGTGGCCATCATGGTCGTGTCGGAGTGGCCGATCGGTGCGCTGGGCGCGGGCTACCTCGCGACGGTCGGGATCGTCCGCTACATCGGCCTCACGTTCGTCGCGGCGCCGCTGCTGATCGCTGGCACACCGACCTGGCTCCTGGACCGCATGCTGCCCCTGAGCTCGCGGCGCTGGGCGGTCGTGCGCGCACTGACCCGTTGGCCCGTCGCGCTGCTGCTGTTCAACGCGGTGCTGTTCGGCACGCATCTCCCGGGCACGATCGACACGCTCAAGATCACGCAGCTCGGATCGTTCGCCGTCGACGTCGCGCACCTCGGTGCGGCGCTCGTGTGGTGGTTCCCGGCGATGCGACGCGAGCCCGAGCGTGGCGGGATCCGCGAGCCGGTCCGCGCGTTCTACCTGTTCGCGTCCAGCATGCTCATGTTCGTGCCGGCGACGTTCCTCGCCTTCTCCCCGCTCCCCCTCTACGGGCTGTACGAGCTCGCGCCGCCGCTGTGGCTCGGGTTCGACCCCCTGCGCGACCAGCAGCTCGCCGGCGTGCTCATGAACACGGTCGGCGGCCTGGTCCTGTGGACGATCATCGCGATCGGCTTCATGCGCTGGGCGAAGGCTGAGGAGCGCGCTGACGAGGATGCTCGGCGTGCCCGGCACTCCTCAGCGGGGCTCATCCGGGAGCCGTGAGCGCACGACGCGGGCCGGGACACCGACCGCGACCGAGTACGGCGGGATGTCGCTCGTCACGACGGCGTGCGCACCGATGACGCTCCCCCGTCCGATGTCCACACCGCGCAGCACGGTGACGCCACGCCCGAGCCACACGTCGGGCCCGATGCGCACCGGCGAGCTCACCACGCCCTGGTCCTTGATGGGGACGTCGAGCCGGTCCGTGCGGTGGTCGAAGTCGGTGATGTGCACGCCGTCCGCGATCAGCACATCGTCCCCGATGCTGACGTCGAGGTAGGCGTTGACGGTGGTGCCGCCACCGATGATGACCTTCGCCCCGACGCTGACCCGACCCACGTGGGAGCGCAGCGCCACACCATCACCGAGCCAGCACCACGGACCGACGTGGACGCGTCCCGAGCCGGATGGTGCGGTCAGCTCGACGTCGCGACCGAGGAAGCTCATGCCGTGCAGGTGCACGTCCGCGCCCGAGCGTGCGATACGGACCCGTGCGCGCAGCAGTCGGAGCGCGTGCACCGCATGGGCGCGCGTGAACATCCGGTGCTCGCGCGCGAAGCGCCACGAGCGCCGCAGTCCCCAGCGCGGGTAGACGGCGGACGCTGGCTCGCGCGCCGCGAGCGCCCTCAGCGCACGGCCACCGTCGGACTCGCGCACGGCGAGCGCCGCCTCCTGCAGCGCTCGCAGCCGTGCGGGGCCGTCCAGCGCGAGGTCCGGACACTGCGCGGCCCACGCGGCGAGCGCCACGCCCGTCGCGTCCGGATCGGACGCCAGCCGGTGGAGCCGGTCGCCGTCCATGCTCACGCGACCGGGCGACGCGCGTGCAGGATGAGGTTGTAGAACAGCTTGGCCGGCACGATCCGCTCGAGCGCGCGGTCGACGCGGCTCAGCCGCTGCCAGGTCGTGAAGGCCCCGAACGCCCAGCGCTCGCCGAGGATCCCGGGACGCACCGACGCCTCGATGGTGCGCACGGACCAGCCGACCCAGTTGGCCAGCAGCTCCTCGGTGACGACGCGCACGGGGGCGAACCCGACGATGCGCGCGGTCGCCTCGACGTCGGCAGGGTCGAAGGTGTGCAGGTCGACCTCGTGCTCGAGCCCCGCGAGGGCCGCGTCGAGCCGGCTGCCACCGGACTCGGTGACCCCTGGGCGCCGCAGGTGCGCGAAGCGCGGGAGGGAGGTCAGCGTGCGGAACCCGTGCCACGTCGCACGCTTGAACACGCCGGCGATGCGATCACCGATGCGCGTCGGCTCACCGGCGATCACGAGTGTCCCGCCCGGGACGAGGACGCGGAACGCCTCGACGAGCGCGGCCTGCGGGTCAGGCAGATGATGGAGGAACGCGTGCCCGATGACGAGGTCGAAGCTGCCCGCGGGGAACGGGAGCGCCTCCGCGTCACCGACCTGCGGGACGAGGGTGACGCCGTGTCGGCGGCCGTTCTCCACGCACACGTCGAGCATGCCCTCGCTGATGTCGGTGACGGTCAGCTCGGCGCCGTCGAGGCACCCGGCGAGCGCGAGGTTGATGGACAGGAAGCCGGTGCCGGCGCCGAGCTCGAGCACGCGGGTGAAACGTTCGCCGGGCTCGACGACCCGCCGGAAACGGTCGCGCGCGTAGTCGATGCAGCGCTCGTCGTAGGAGATGTTGAACTTGTCCTCGTAGGTACGCGCCTCCCAGTCGTGGTAGGCACGCTGCTTGCCCTTCACGTCGAGCCGAGCGACGTCGTCGGCCTCCGGTCCGTGTCCCATGTCAGCGACCCGTGAACGGGGCGACGCCCGGACCGTCAGCGAGGAACGACGTGACACCGATGCGCAGGTCGTCCGTCGCGAACGTGGCGGCGAAGAGCTCACGTTCGAGCCGCAGCCCCTCAGCGAGCGTGCCGTCGAGCCCCTCGTCGATCGCGCGCTTCGCGAGCGCGAGCGCTGCGGGGCCTGCGGCGTAGCGGGACGCCGCGTGCGTCGCTGCGGCGAGCACGTCGTCGACGGGGTGCACCGCGTCGACGAGCCCGATCCGTGGGGCCTCCACCATGTCGACCATCCTCCCGGAGAACACGAGGTCCTTCGCGCGTCCCGCTCCGACGAGCCGTGCGAGCCGCTGGGTCCCGCCGATGCCGGGGATCACGCCGAGCAGGATCTCCGGCTGGCCCATCTTCGCGTTGTCCGCGGCGAAGCGCAGGTCACAGGCGAGCGCGAGCTCACAGCCACCACCGAGTGCGTAGCCCGAGATGACCGCGATCGTGACCATCGGGAGGGCGGCGAGGCCGTCGAGCGCGGCCTGCATGATCCCGGCCGCAGCATGGGCCTGATCCTGCCCCCAGTCGAGGAACTCACGCACGTCCGCGCCCGCGGCGAACGCTCGCGGACCGCCACGCACGAGCAGCGCACGGACATCGTCACGCTCGGCCACCTCGGCCACGACCGCAGCGAGTTCCCCCCACGCGGCGAGGTCGAGCGCGTTGAGGGGCGGACGGTCGATCACGACCGTCCCCACGCGGGTGGCAGCGTCGACCTCGAGCCGCACCGTCGGCCCTGTCACGCCGCCTGACCCCGCCTGTGCACTCCCCGCACCGGACGCTCCGCTCACCTGAGTCGCTCCTGTGCGCTGTCCGGTCGAGTGCGCCCGCCCTGCAGGACGGGCGGTCCGGCAGCGTAGCCCTGTGCCCATATCCGCCTCCGGATCGCCCCGATCCGGCGCGATCCGAGCGCTGACGGCCGGAGTGGTCTACTCTTCATACCACTCGAGCAGGGCACGCATGGGGATCACGGCGGAGGGTGACGGATGAGCACGGAGCTGAGCAGCGATGCCCTGGCGCCGGTCCCGCGCACGTCGCTGCACGAGCTCGTCGCACAGCGCGTGCTGTCGCACATCGTCCAGCACGACCTGGCCGAGGGTGACCGCATCCCGAGCGAGCGGGAGCTCGCGCGTCGGCTCGCCGTCTCCCGCACGAGCGTCCGCCAGGCCATCGCCAGCCTGATCGACGTCGGTGTGCTGGCGTCACGCCAGGGCGGCGGGACCTACGTCGTCCGACTCGACCTCGAGTCCGAGCCACTGTCCTCGGTCGCGGCCCGGCGCGCCCACCTCCCCTCGGTGCACGAGGCTCGACGGATCCTCGAGGTCCCCGCCGCGGCGCTCGCCGCGACACGACGGACAGACGATGACGTCGAGGTGATGCAGCGAGCGCTCGACCTGATGGCGTCAGAGATCGCCGCTGGCGAGGTCGGTGCCCGTGGCGACGCCGCCTTCCATGCAGCGGTCACGGCCGCGTCGAAGAACCCGACGCTGCGCGAGCTCATGGCGCGCATCGAGCACGACGTGGTCGAGACCCGGAGCGAGTCGCTCTCGCAGGCGGACCGACCACCGCGCTCGCTCGACGACCACCGTCGGATCGCGGCCGCCATCGCGGCCCAGGACCCCGAGGCCGCAGCCGCGGCGATGCAGCACCACCTCGAACGGGTCGCCGACGTGCGGCTGCTGACCTGGAGCCCACGATGAACCCGACGGCCAGCACCTCGCTCGACTCACCCTCACCAGCACTGAGCCGCGCGAACACGAGCGGCATCCGACGTGACGAGCTGCGACCGCTCGACATCGAGCTCCTGCCGGCCAGCGACGACCCGCTCGACTTCCCCGGCTACCGCGAGAAGCTCGTCGCCGTCCGCCGTGACGGCGACGCCCATGCGGTCGACGTCGGCATCCTCACCCTCGGTGACGTCGAGGTCGTCGCGGCCCGCGGACGCTTCGACGTGCTGGCCGGTTCGATGGGTCGCACCCACGGCTCGTTCATCGCCACCGCGATGGCCTACGCCCGGGAGCACCTGCTGCCGTTCGTCGCCCTCACCTCCTCCGGCGGTGCCCGGATGCAGGAGGGCATGCTCGCGCTCCTGCAGATGGTCCGCGCGGCAGAAGGGATCCGCACCCTTCGGGAGGCCGGCGTCCCCACGCTCACCCACCTCGGTGACCCCTCGACCGGTGGGGTGTTCGCCTCCTACGGCTTGTTGAGCGACGTCGTGCTCGCCGACCCTGACGCGACGGTCGGCTTCGCCGGGCCACGCGTCGCCGAGGCCGTCACGGGCGCGCCGGTGGGACCCGACAGCCATCACGGCCGGGCGGCGTTCGCCGACGGTCTCGTCGATGGTCTCGCGGCCCCCAGCGAGGCGCCGGGCCGCCTCGCCGCCTGGGCGCAGCTCCTGCACCCGGCACGCCGTCACGGTGCGCTCCCGAGCGTTGCGGTCAGCGACCACGCCACCGTCGAGCTGGACGCGGTCGAGGTCGTGCGTCGCGTCCGCGCTGCCGGACGCCCGTCGGCTCGGACGCTGCTCCACGCCGTGTTCGACGGGGCGATCGAGCTGTCCGGTGACCGCGCCGGTGGGGTCGACGCGGTCGCGATCGCCGCCGTCGCCAGGCTCGGTGAGCGCAGCGTGGTGGTCATCGGCTTCGACCGTGACGCGATCAACCTCCACGGCCGGCAAGGCCTCCCTGGACCGACCGCCTTCCGCATCGTCCAGCGCGCGCTCACCCTCGCACAGCGCCACGGCCTGCCGGTCGTGTCGCTCATCGACACCAACGGCGCCGACCCATCACCCGCGTCGGAGGCTCTCGGGATCGCCCAGGCCATCGCTGAGACCTTCGTCGCGACCCTCTCGATCGATGCACCGACCATCGGCGTCGTGACGGGCGAGGGTGGCTCCGGCGGTGCGCTCGCGATCGGCGCGACCGACCGTCTGCTGATCCAGGACGACGCGTTCTTCAGTGTCATCTCTCCCGAGGGCGCTGCGACGATCCTCCACCGCGATCCCTCGCGCGCCGAGGACGTCGTCGGTCACCTGCGACTGCGCGCCCAGGACCTGCACGAGCTCGGCATCGTCGACGGCGTGCTGCCGGGCCCGACGACCGCAGGGCCGGAGCGCGCCGCTGCAGCGCTCCGGGAGCGCGTCGTGACGACGCTGGCCGAGCTCGACCATGACGGCGAGCGGCTCGCACGCCGCCGCGTGCGCTACGGCGCCTGAGTCGTCCCTGGAGGTGACAACGGATGCGTCCAGAGGTCGGGCCTCGGGGTCCTCACTCGGTCCTCGATGCTCCCGGCAGCGCATCGAGGATGGCCTGGTCCCCACCGAGCGTCGGCGGAGGCTCTGGTGCACGACGGCCCGACCGCGACCAGCGCACCGGCGCACCCGGCAGGTCCAGCGTGCCGAGCACCGGGTGCTCCACCCGATCGACCATGCCGTGATGCAGCACATGGTCCCAGGTGTAGACCTCGTCCATCGTGCGGATCCGCCCGGCCGGGACGCCGGCCTCGTCGAGTCGCGCGAGCCACGCATCCAACGTGTCCCCCGCTGTCGCCTGCTCGACGATCCCGACCAGCCGCGCACGGTTGCGCATCCGATCGGCGTTGGTCACGAAGTCCGGGTCGTCGACGTCGATGCCGACCAGCGGGGCGAACCGTGCCCAGAGGCCCGGCGACCCGACCGCGATGTTGATCCAGCCGTCCGAGCACGGGAACGCGCCGTAGGGGGCGAGCAGCCCGTGATGGTTCCCACTGCGCCCGGGCACCTCGCCAGCGATGGTCCAGCGCGTGCCCTGATGCGCGTGCACGGCGATGGCGGCAGCGAGCAGCGAGGTCGTGACGAGCTGCCCGCGTCCTGACGTGGCCCGCTCGTTGAGCGCGGCGACGACCCCGTACGCGCCGAACATCCCGGCGAGGATGTCGGTGATCGACAGCCCGTGGCGGAGAGGCGGACCGTCCGGTGTCCCCGTGATGCTCATCAGGCCTGCCTCGCCCTGGATGATCTGGTCGAAGCCGGAACGGTGCCCATCGGGACCGCCCTCTCCGAAGCCGGTGATGGAGAGCACGACGAGTCGCGGGTGCTGCGCCATCAGGTCCGTGACGGCGAGACCCAACCGCGCGAGCACACCGGGCCTGAAGTTCTCGACGAGCACGTCCGCCTCAGCGATGAGCGCTCTGAGGCGGGCGAGGTCGTCGGCACCCTTGAGGTCGAGCGTGATCGAACGCTTCGTCCGGTTGACGGACAGGAAGTACACCGACTCCCGGTCGTCGCCCTCCCCGGTGAACGGCGGACCCCAACCACGTGTGTCGTCACCCGTACCCGGTTGCTCGACCTTGATGACCTGCGCGCCGGCGTCAGCGAGCATCAACGTCGCGTACGGGCCGGCGAGCGCACGGGAGAGATCGAGGACGCGCACGCCCTCGAGCGGGCCCTTCACGTCCTTGTCGGGGCTGGCCGCGTCGAAAGCCGGATGCGGATCTCCGTTCATTCGCCCCCCCTGACCACGCAACGCCAGGACCTCTTCGGCACCGCGGTCCGTCGGCCCGACGAGCAGACCCCGACCTCAGCGCTTGGCGGCCTTCTGCAGCTCGGCAGCCAGCTCGTCGAGGATCTTCTTCGCGTCGCCGAACAGCATGGTCGTGTTGTCCATGTCGAACAGCTCGTTCTTGATCCCCGCGTAGCCGGGCGACAGGCTGCGCTTGATGACGAACACGCGACGCGCACCCGCCACGTCGAGGATCGGCATGCCAGCGATCGGCGAGTTCGGCTGCGTGTTCGCCGCCGGGTTCACGACGTCGTTCGCACCGACCACGATGACCACGTCCGTCTGTGGCAGGTCCTGGTTGATCTGGTCCATCTCGAACAGCATCTCGTAGGGGACCTCGGCCTCGGCGAGCACGACGTTCATGTGCCCCGGCATGCGTCCCGCGACAGGGTGGATCGCGAAGCGCACGTTGACACCGAGCTGCTGGAGCGCCTTGGCGACGTCATAGGCGGCGGTCTGCGCGCGCGCCTGGGCGAGGCCGTAGCCGGGCACGATCACGACGCTCTCCGCGATCTCGAGCACCATGGCCGCCTCCTCGGCGTCCGAGCTGGTGATGGAGACGTAGTCGCTGGTGTCCGCCTCGACCGCGCCGCCGAAGCCACCGATCATGACGTTGAGCAGCGAGCGGTTCATCGCGACGCACATGATCTGCGTGAGGATGAGACCGGCCGCGCCGACGACGGTCCCGGCGATGATCAGCAGTGGGTTGGACAGTGCGAACCCGGCGGCGGCCGCGGCGAGCCCGGAGAAGGAGTTCAGCAGGCTGATGACGACCGGCATGTCCGCGCCACCGATCGGGACGACGAGGATGACACCGACCAGGATGCTGGCGATGACCAGTCCGATGACCGCCAGCATGGCGACGGTCTCGTCGACGGAACCGATCGCGACCAGACCAGCACCGAGCGCCGTCAGTACCGCGAGCCCCATGAGCAGGGTGCGCACAGGGATGCGCGGGGAGCCGTCGAGCGTGCCACGCAGCTTCAGCTCGGCGAGCACGCTGCCGCTCATCGTGACCGCACCGATGATCACCGACAGCACGGCGGTCAGCGCGGCCGTCGCGCCGAGCGCGGCGAAGGCGGTGTCGGCACTGACCGGCTCGATGACGACGCCCCAGAACAGCGAGAGCGCGACGAGCGCGGACGCAGCACCACCGAAGCCGTTGAAGCGAGCCACGATCTCCGGCATCTGCGTCGCCTGCGCACGCACGACGATGAGGATGCCGACCGCGGACCCGACGGCGAGACCTCCGAGGATCCAGCGCCAGTCGATGCGGCCCTGCTCGACGAGCGTCAGCACGACCGCGAGCAGCATGCCGCCCGCGATGAGCGCGTTCCCACTGCGTGCCGTTCGGATGCGCGACAGACGCTTCAGTCCGACGACGAACAGCGCGATGGAGACCAGCGCGACCAGCGCGATGATGTCGGCGTTCATCGGCGGGTCCTGAAGGTCGCGAGCATGCGGTCGGTCACGAGGAACCCTCCGACGACGTTGATGGTCGCCAGCACGATCGCCAGCGCACCGAGCAGCACGCTCACGCGCGGCTCCGCGACGGTGGCGAGCGTGAGCGCGCCGATGATGGTGATGCCCGACATCGCGTTCGCGCCCGACATCAGCGGCGTGTGCAGCGTCGGTGGCACCTTGTTGATGAGCTCGAAGCCGAGGAACCCGGCGATGACGAACACGTACAGGCTGACGAGGACCTCACCCATCAGGCGTCCCCTCCCTTGGTCTCGGCGACGCTCTGGGTCTCGGTGGCCGGCTCGAGCAACGGGGCGACCCTCGGGTGGACGACTCGACCCTCGTGGGTCATGACGGTGCCGGCGACGACCTCGTCCTCGAGGTCGATGCGGATGGCGCCCTCCGAGACCAGCAGCTTGGTGAGCGCGAGCACGTTGCGGGCGTAGAGCGCGCTCGCCTCGCCCGGCATGGTGTTCACGAGCGTCTGGCCCGGGATGATGCGCACGTCCCCGTGCTCGACGATGCGGTCGGGCTCGCTGAGCTCGCAGTTCCCACCGTCGGCAGCAGCGAGGTCGATCACGACCGCACCGGCCGGCATCGCCTCCACCATCGCCCTCGTGATGAGCAGCGGAGCGGGACGGAGCGGGATCTGCGCCGTGGTGATCGCCACGTGGGCCTTGCGCAGCCGCTCGGTGAGGACCTCCCGCTGGCGGACCAGCAGCTCCTCGCCGAGCTCCTTCGCGTAGCCGCCCGCGTCGGCCATGTCACCGGCCTGCGGCAGGTCGATGAAGCGACCGCCGAGCGAGGCGACCTCCTCTCGCGCCGCCTCGCGGATGTCGGACACGTACACGACCGCCCCGAGCCGTCGGGCCGTCGCCAACGCCTGGAGCCCGGCGACCCCGGCCCCGAGCACCACGACCTCGGCCGGTCGGACCGTGCCGGCGGCCGTCATCAGCAGGGGGAAGTACTTATCGACCTCCGCCGCTGCGGTCAGCACCGCGCGGTACCCGGCGAGGTTCGCCTGGCTCGAGAGCGCGTCCATCGACTGCGCACGCGAGATGCGCGGGACGAGTTCCATCGCGAGCGCCGTCACCCCCGCGTCGGCGAGTGCGCGCACCATGTCGAGGTTGCGGTGGGGCGCCGCGTAGCCGATGAGGACGGACCCACGGTCCATCGCACGGACCTCTTCGACGGTCGGTGGCGCGACGCGCAGCACCAGCGCAGCGCCCGACGGATCAGCGCTGTCGACGAGCTGCGCCCCGGCGGCCTCGTAGTTTGCGTCGGGGAAGCGTGCCGACGCACCGGCCCCACGCTCGACTGCGACGCTCGCACCCAGGGCGACAAGTTGGGCGACCGTGTCGGGCGTCGCTGCGACGCGTCGCTCGCCCGCTGTCCGCTCGCGAGGGACGAGGATCCGCATGCCACTCATCGATGCGACCTGCGTCCTGCGATGCAGGCTGCGCGAGACGACCGACCCATGGATCCTCCACTCATGACGTCCGCGTACGCGTCCGGAGCACCTTAGTTGCACTCTAGGTGCTCGCCCAGTGCGCCTCGACGCCGAAGGTCCTGCGCCGTCCGCACGAAGGTCCTGGCGGCCCTAGGCTCCCCCTCCGCGACGTCGAGCGGCCCGAACGTGGCCCCGACGCGCACGACGCGCGGACGCGCAGCGAACCCACCGGAGGACACCGTGGCCACCATCTCCTACGACGCAGACACCGACGAGACCCTGATCCGTGACCGCAAGGTCGCGGTGCTCGGGTACGGCAGCCAGGGCCACGCCCACGCGCTGAACCTGCGCGACTCCGGTATCGACGTCCGCGTCGGCCTGCGTGCCGGCTCAGCCTCGCGCGCCGTCGCCGAGGAGCAGGGCCTTCGGGTCCTCGACACGAACGAGGCCGCGGACGAGGCGGACGTCATCGTCGTGCTCGCACCGGACACGTCCCAGAAGGGCATGTGGAACGGCGGACTGTCCGACGTCGTCCGTCCCGGCGACGCGCTGATCTTCGGTCACGGCTTCAACGTGCACTTCGGCTTCGTCACACCGCACGCCGGCGTCGACACGATGCTCGTCGCCCCGAAGTCACCCGGCCACATCGTGCGCCGCATGTACGAGCAGGGCCAGGGCGTCCCGGGCCTCGTCGCCGTGCATCAGGACGCGAGCGGTGGCGCGCTCGAGCTGGCGAAGTCCTACGCGGCCGCACTCGGGCTGACCCGCGCAGGCCTGCTTCACACCACCTTCGCCGAGGAGACCGAGACGGACCTCTTCGGCGAGCAGGCCGTTCTGTGCGGTGGCGTCAGCCACCTCGTGCAGGCCGGGTTCGAGACGCTCGTCGAGGCCGGCTACCAGCCCGAGGCCGCCTACTTCGAGTGCCTCCACGAGCTCAAGCTGATCGTCGACATGATGTACGAGGGCGGCATCTCGTGGATGCGCTACTCGGTGTCGGACACGGCCGAGTACGGCGACTACGTGTCCGGTCCACGCGTCATCGACCAGTCCTCGAAGGACGCGATGCGGCAGATCCTCACCGAGATCCAGGACGGCACGTTCGCCCGCAACTTCATCGCCGAGATCGAGTCCGGCGGCGAGGGCTTCAAGGGCATGCGTGCCGCGGGTCGCGACCATGGCGTCGAGCGTGTCGGCCGCACGCTGCGCGACATGGTGCCGTTCATCGACCAGCCGACGCTGCCGTCCTGACGAGGCCGGGTCGGCTCAGCCGACTCACGCGCCGAGCAGGATGACCGCGAGCTCATCGGGCTGCGCCACCACGCGGTCCGCGCCCGCCTGCTCGAGCTCGTCGCGGTCACCCGCGCCCCACAGCACCCCGACGGTCCGTGTGCCGCAGGCGCGACCGGCGTGCATGTCGTGGGAGCGGTCCCCGATCATGACGGCGTCGAGTGCCGCGGTCCTGGTCGTCGCGAGCGCCCGTGCGAGCGTGACGCGCTTCTCCTCCACCTCCGGACCCATCGGCGCGCCGTGCACGGCGTCGAAGGCGTCGCGCAGCCCGAGATGGGCGAGCAGCGGCTCCGCGACCGCTGCCGGCTTCGCCGTGACGATGACGGTCGTGCCATGGTCGGCGTCACGCAGGCGCTCGAGCAGCTCGACCATGCCCGGCACGGGCCGCGTGAGGTCGAACCCGACCTCCGCGTAGCGCGTCCGGTAGGCGGCGACGGCCGTCGTGAGCAGTGCGGCGCCCTCCTCGGTCTCCGGGTCCAGACCGGCGAGGCGGATGCGCCCCCCGATGGTCGTGATCAGCGGCGGCCCGATCGCAGCGCGCATGCTGGCCGCATCCGGCTCGGGCAGCCCGATGAGATCGAGCGCGTGACGCAGGCCGTCACCGATCGCCTCGTCGGAGATGACGACGCAGCCGTCGAGATCGAAGCAGCGCAGTATCGGCACATGCGCGCTCACGGCGCGTCCGGTACGGCCGGGACGACACCGAACAGGTCCCAGGCGTCCGGCAGCTGCGGGTCGTCGCTCCACCACGGCCCCGCCAGGGTCGTGAGCAGCGCGTCACGCACCGCCGGCGAGGGCACCCGCCGCCCGGTCAGGCGCGGGCGTCCCGTCGTCGCGCTCATCGGTGCGCTGCGCGCGAGGTGCTCCTCGAGCGTGCAGCGCGTCCGCCCATCGGCGACGGCGATGAGATGACCTTCCTCGGCACGGCCGCGCGCCCGGTCGACCGCGACCACCAGCTCGAGCAGCTCGTCCGGCGCGACGGGTGCGACCTGTCGTGCACGGACCTCGGGTGGAAGTCCAGCGGACAGCAGCAGGTCGGTCGCCGCCTGCGTCGCCACGAGCCCGGTCCGCAGCTCGATGCTGGGCAGCGGGAGCCGTGCGAATGCGTCGGCGACCGCACCGTGCGCACGACGCAGCGGGTCGACCGCGTCCGCCGCGGACCCGGCGAGGGTCACGACGACGGCCCGTTCGATCCCTGCGCCCTCCGCCGCCCGCGCAGCCGCGAGACCCTCCTGACGCACAACATCCGCATCCGCACGGCCCAGACCACCGAGCAGGACCACCAGCGTGTGCACCTGGGTCAGTGCGGCCTCGAGGGTGCCCTCGTCGTCCGCATCGCATGCGGCCGTGAAGATGCCCTCGGCGCGCAGCAGCGCCACCCCGTCGCTGGCCGTCGCGCGGACCTGACCCCCCTCCTCGAGCAGCCGTCGCGCCAGCGCACGTCCGAGCGTGCGGTGTGCGGCATGGACGAGGACGGGCATCGCAGCTCCCTGAGGTCGCACGGGCGGGTCCGGAAGGATAGGCCCGGGAGTAGCCTGCGGAGCACGACGGCGATCGCTCACGGTCGTCCACCAGCGGCGGGACCTGAGGCCGGACGGAGGCGACGGTGCGACCACGGCACACCGACGTCGACCTCGTCGAACTGGCCCGCGACGGGTCGGCACCGGCGTTCGCCTCGCTGCTGCATCGTCACCGCGACGTCGTCGCACGCGGGGCGCTGCGCGCGGAGCATCCGGAGCAGGTCGCAGCGTCCACGTTGCTCCACGCGGTGCGACGGCTGCGGCGTGGTGAGGCGCGGTCCACCGATGTCCGGGCCTGGCTGAGCGAGCTCGTCGAGGACGAGGTCCGACGCGACCCCGGGCGGCCCGGGGTCGACCGCATCCTCCCGACCGACTGGTTCGACCGCGCCTGGGTGAAGGTCGAGCGGACGTGGCCGACGGGCCGTCGGAGCGCGAAGCCGCCGCGCTGGTCGGTGTACGCCCTGGGTGCACTGCTGCTCGCTGCTGGGGGCTCCGCCGCCACCTACCTGATCGTCACGTCCGAGGTCACCACCGAGGTCGTGAGCGAGCTGATCGCGGAGCCGGTGGAGGACCCTGACGTGCTCGCGGTGCCCGGGCCGGTGCTCGACGCGCCGCCCGAGGCGTCACCGGAGCTGTTCGGTGACGTCGAGCTCGGCGAGCTCCCGGCCTACGACCTCACCGGAGAGGACGACCGGCGGCCCGATGCCGGCCCGACCATCGCGCCACCGGCGGCGGGCGATGCGGACGACACCGACGACGTCGCTGCGGACGGCGATCCGGAGCGGAGCACGGACGTCGCCGACTGAGAACACCGACAGGCCGCGGACCGCCGTCGCCCGTCGTTCAGCTGAGCCTGTCGGTGAGGCGTTCGGCCGCGGTCATCGGATCGATCGTGCGGTCGACGACCGCGCCGGCCAGATCCTCGAGACGCCGCCGCAGCGGACCGTCCGGACCGTTGAGCACGTCACGCAGCCGGCCGGCCGCCAGCTCGACGATCCAGCGGCGCGCCCGTGCATGCTCCCGACCGGACGCGCCGGATGCGGCGATCGCTCGCCCGTGGAGTTCGATCGCCTCGAGCAGCTCGTCGATGCCCTCGGCGCGGACAGCGACCGTGCGCAGCAGCAGCGGGGTCCAACCGTCGGTCACTGCGATGCCGGTCACATGGCCGAGCTCGAGCATGCCCCGCAGCTCGGACTCGAGTCGACCAGCACCCGGCTGGTCGGACTTGTTGACGACCAGCACGTCCGCGACCTCGAGGATGCCGGCCTTCGCGGCCTGGACGCTGTCCCCGAGCCCGGGAGCGAGGACGACGATCGTCGTGTCGGCCATCGCCGCGACGTCGACCTCGGACTGACCGACCCCGACGGTCTCGAGCACGACGTCGTCGAAACCGGCCGCATCGAGCACCAGCGCCGCGGCGGGTACTGCGGCAGCGAGTCCACCGAGATGGCCTCGGGCGGCCATCGAGCGCACGAACACGCCGTCGTCGCCATGGTGTGCCTGCATGCGGATCCGGTCACCGAGCAGCGCGCCGCCCGTCAGCGGCGATGACGGGTCGACCGCCAGCACCGCGACCCGCCGCCCGCGTGCGCGCAGGCCGGTGACGAGCGCGGACGTCACGCTCGACTTCCCGACACCGGGCGAGCCCGTGATCCCCACCAGGCGCGCCCGCCCGGCCTTCGGATGGAGTCGGGCGACGATGTCGCGCTGCACGTCGGGATCGCCGTCCTCGACGAGCGTCAGGATCCTGGCCAGCGCGCGCCGGTCCCCGGCGACCAGCCGAGCCTCGAGCGCCGCGACGTCACTCACCGTCGACCTCCACGAGCAGCGCCGCACCCTGGCCGCCCCCTCCGCACAGCGCAGCAGCACCACGTCCACCGCCGGCGAGCCGCAGCGCGTTGAGCAGGGTCACGACGACGCGGGCGCCGCTGCAGCCGAGCGGATGGCCGAGCGCGATCGCACCACCCAGCACGTTCACGCGCTCCGGGTCGATACCCAGCGCCCGGTGCGAGGCGATCGCGACCGATGCGAACGCCTCGTTGATCTCGTAGCGGTCGAACCCGGCCGCATCGAGCCCGGCCCGCTCGGCTGCACGACGCACCGCATCGGACGGACGGTGCAGGAGCGATGGGTCGGGCCCGGCGACCGACGCGGCCCCGATGATTCGGCCGATGACCGGAAGCCCGCGTTCGGCGGCGGTGCGGGCCGTGGTCAGCACCAGCGCGGCGGCTCCGTCGGACAGTTGCGAGGCGTTCCCTGCGGTGATGGTGCCATCGGTGGCGAAGGCCGGCCGCAGCGCTGCGAGCGAGGACGTGTCCGTCCCGGGCCGCACCCCCTCGTCGTCGGTGACGCGCACCGGGCCACCACGCTGCGGGGCATCGACGGCCACGATCTCCGCAGCGGCCGAACCGTCCGCGGCCGCACGCGCCGCGCGCTCGTGGGATCGTGCGGCCCAGTCGTCCTGGGCGGCACGATCGATGCCGAGCTGCGCCTGGTACCGCTCGGTCGCCTCCCCCATCGAGCAGGTGTCGAACGCGCAGGTCAGGCCGTCGTGCACGAGCACGTCGATGAGTGTCCCGTGCCCGTAGCGGTACCCGGTCCGGCTGTGCTCGAGCAGGTGCGGGGCGTTCGACATCGACTCCATGCCGCCGGCGACGACGACCTCCGCCTCGCCCAGTCGCAGCAGGTCACGCCCGTGCGCGATGGCGCTCATCCCCGACAGGCAGACCGTGTTGAGCGTCTCCGCGGGCGTACGCATCGTGAGGCCGCCCGCGATGGCGGACTGGCGCGCCGGGTTCTGGCCGGTGCCCGCCTGGAGGACGTGGCCGAGCAGGACGCGGTCCACGGTGTCGGCTGGGACTCCGGACCGCGCGACGGCGCCACGGACCGCCGTCGCGCCGAGCGCGACCGCGTCGAGCGCTGAGAGTCCGCCGCCGAAGCGGCCGATGGGCGTGCGCGCCGCCCCGACGATGACGATGTCGTCCGACCCACCCATCTCGCCTCCGCCCGATCGCCGGTCGTTCGTCCTGCCGGGTGGATCGTAGGTGCCGTGCAGGCCGATCCCGACGTGCGCATCATGCCGCCCCCGATAGCGTCCGTGTCCGACCCGCTCCACGAGGAGGCCGCCCGGATGGACGTGACCCGCATCGACCAGGTCGGCATCGCCGTCGAGGACCTCGATGCCGCGCTCGACCTGTACGCGCGCGCCTTCGGGATCCTGCCGATCTCGCGCGAGCACGTGGAGCACGACGGCGTGGAGGAGGCGATGCTCGAGGTCGGCGGGGTCCACCTCCAGCTCGTCCAGTCGACCCGCGAGGGCTCACCGATCGAGCGCTTCATCGAGCGTCGCGGCCCCGGCATGCACCACCTGGGGCTCGCGGTCCGCTCGCTCGATGACGCGCTCGACCACCTGCGCAGCGAAGGACTCGAGCTCATCGACGAGGTGCCGCGCCGGGGCGGCGGCGGCCACCTCGTGGCGTTCGTCCACCCGCGCAGCACCGGCGGGATCCTCGTGGAGCTCATCGAGGATCCTGCCGCGGATGACGACGCTGCGGACGGGCCGGCCTGAGGCCTGATGCGCGGTCGGTAGCATCGAGCCGTCCGACCGCGCCGTCGATCCCGGCCCGGACGCGAGGTGCCCGTGGGGTTCGCCGATCGGCTGCGTGCCTGGCTGCGCGGTGAGGATGCACCCGCGCACGAGGCCCAGCCACAGCGCCCGTCCCGCAGCGACCGCGGCGGAGGCGACGCAGCGTCGCTCCCGAGGCGCGTCGGACGGCGTCGCGGCCGTGCTCAGCACCCGTCGGGATCGTTCGACGGCAGCGTCCTGCTGGAGTTCGCGCGCTCACGCAACGGCGTCGAGATCTACCTCGAACCGCGCACGCGGCTGTACGGCGACTCGGTGCTGCTCGTCGCGGACGACGGCGAGTACCTGCGCCGCCCGGTCCCCGATCCCGACACGGTGCGCCGCTTCTGCAGCCAGCACGGCATCCCCGTCTACGACGCCGAACGGACCGGCTATCCGCGTCGTGTCCGCGACTACGACCGTGGCGTCCGGCCCGATCGCATCGGGCTCGAGGACCTCCCGCCATGGCCCGGCAAGGAGCAGGACCTGGCACCGCCGGACGTGACGGCGGAGGAGGAACCCCCTCCGCCTCCGCCGAGCGCGTGACGCCTGAACGCCTCCGCGACAGTCTGCCTCTGGGTCAGTCCTGGGCGCCGGACTCGGTCACGTCGACGCCGTGGATCACGACGTCCTCGATCGGACGGTCGCCGGGACCGGTCGGTGTCGTCGCGATCGCGTCGATGACGTCGAGGCCCTCGATGGTGCGTCCGAACACCGCGTAGGCGGGCGGCAGCGGGTTGTCACGGTGCATGAGGAAGAACTGCGAACCGTTGGTGTTGGGGCCGGCGTTCGCCATCGCGAGGATGCCCGGCGCGTACCCGAACTCCTTCGACGCCTCGAGCTCGTCACGGAAGCGGTAGCCAGGGCCACCCGTCCCGGTGCCCGTCGGGTCTCCGCCCTGGATCATGAAGCCGGTGATGACCCGGTGGAAGATGACGCCGTCGTAGAAGCCCTCGCGAGCGAGGAACACGAAGTTGTTCACGGTCGAGGGTGAGCGGTCCGCGAACAGCTCGACGGCGATGTCTCCCTTGCTCGTGCGGATGACGGCGCGGTACTGCTTCGCGGCGTCGATGATGAGGTCGGGCTGTGCGCTCCACTGCTTCGCCATGAGGTGTTCCTCTCACTCCGGATGTCGTCGTCGGTGCTTCGGTCGGGTCGCGCGACGCTACCTGTCTCAGCGGACGTCCCGGGCACCCGTGACTCGCCCGCGACGCACGGCCAGTCGCCAGCAGTGGCGGTGCCAGTGACGGCGCTCCTCGGTCAGGCCGGCCGGCCACGCGACGACGTGGCCGGTCCCCGCCGCGATGGGCTGCGTGCACGTGGGACACACGTAGGCCTTGAGTGCGCGGAACCCCGGGACGAGGTGCTCCTCGTACCCGGGGACCTCTCCGGGCGCGTGGCTCGGACCGTCCGTGGGAGGCCGGCTCATCGTGGCGATCCGACCAGCACGAGCCCTGCATCGACCCCTGCGCCGACGAGATCGAGGTCCAGCCGCGTCGAGACGACGACCGCGGTGATGGTGACCGCGTTGTGCACGGCATGGATGACCACGGGGACGATCAGGCTGCCGGTGCGCTCGTAGGCGACGGCGAGGATGACGCCGACCAGCGTGAGCCCGACGAGCGCGAGCGGCTGGCTGAGCGCGACGTCGACGTGCACCACGGCGAACAGCACGGAGGACAGCGCGGTCGCCGGCACGATGCGCAGGCGCCGCCGCAGACCACGATGCAGCAGGCCGCGGAACAGCAGCTCCTCGGCGACCGGTGCCAGCACGACGGCGGCGATGACCGCGAGCGTCAGCTGCAACGGTGTCTCGAGCAGGCCGCCGGTGAGCACCTGCTCGGGGCTCGCCTCGCTGCCGCTGAGCGTGACGAGCAGGCTCACGATCAGCGTCGATGCGACGATCGCGAGCAGCCCGAGACCGAGCCCGATGCGGAGGTCGCGTCCGAGCGGACGCGCGACCCTGACCAGCGGCCGCAACGGGATCCCTCGGACACGCAGGAACAGGAGCACGACACCGAGCCCCGCGAGCTGCGAGGCGACGACGATGGCGAGCAGCCCGGAGCCACCCGACTCCGTGTCGAGCATGCTCGGGTCGAGCGCGCTCGGATCCATCAGGCCGGATCGCACGAGCAGCAGCGCAGCGACGAGCTGCAGCCCGAGCTGCGCCGCCAGGTAGAGCGCGATCGCGACGAGCGACAGCCCGACGCCGACCAGCGGCGGGGCGTCCAGGGGCCGCCCGGCCGCCGGACCACCCTGCAGCCCGATCGTCGCCCGCACGGAGGGGCCTGCCACGGCGGCGAGCGGCCAGCTCCCCGGCGGTGGCGGCGGGACGTCAGGCTCCGGACGCCGCTCGAACGGGAGGTCAGGCACCGTCGCCACCGCGCACCACGTCGGCGCCGAGCGAGCGGAGCCGCTCGACGAAGTGCGCGTAGCCGCGGTCGATGTGGTGCACGTCGTGGACGATCGTCTCGCCGTCGGCGACGAGACCCGCGAGGACCCCGGCCGCACCGGCACGCACGTCGAGCCCCGCGAGCGTCGCTCCGTGCAGCCGCGTCGGGCCCGACAGCATCGCATGGTGGCCGTCGACATCGATGTCGGCCCCCATCCGTCGGAGCTGGTCCACGAAGGAGAAGCGCGACTCGAACACGTTCTCCGTGCAGCGGCTCATCCCATCGGCCTGGGTGAGCAGCACCATCATCTGCGGCTGCAGGTCCGTCGGGAACCCCGGATACGGGAGCGTGACGACGTCGACAGGGTTGAGTGGCCCGCTCGTGCGCGTCACGGTGATCGCGTCACCCTCCACGCTGACGCTCGCGCCGGCGTCGGACAGCTTGCGCAGCGGGAGCGTCAGGTCGTCGGCACGCACACGCTCGACACGCACGCTCCCACCGGTCAGGGCCGCCGCGACCAGGTAGGTCCCTGCCTCGATGCGGTCCGGGCAGGTCTCCCACTGCACGCCACTGAGGCGCTCGACCCCATGGATCGTGACCGTCGGGGTGCCGATGCCGGAGACGTGTGCCCCCATCGCGACGAGCATGTGGCACAGGTCGGCGATCTCCGGCTCCCGTGCGGCGTTGTCGATGACGGTGCGGCCCTCCGCGAGCGTCGCCGCCATGATGAGGTTCTCGGTGGCGCCGACGGACGGGAAGTCGAGCGTGATGCGCGCACCGTGCAGCCGTGGTGCACGGACGGCCACCTCGTCATCGGCCCGCTCGATCACGGCACCCATCGCGGCGAGTCCCGCGAGGTGCAGGTCGATCGAGCGCGCACCGATCCTGTCCCCGCCGGGCAGCGCGAGCTCGGCCGCACCGCGGCGGGCGACGAGCGGGCCGAGGCAGGAGATGGACGCGCGGATGCGCGTCACCGCGTCGCGCGGCGGCCTGATGGCGGTGGACTCGACGACTGCGAGCCGGCAGGTCCCTGCGTCCGCATCATGCGTGACGTCGACCCCGAGCCCTGCGAGGACCGCGCCCATGACCGGGACGTCGGTGATGTCGGGGACGGCGGAGAGCACGATCTCGCCATCGGCCAGCAGCGACGCGGCCATGAGCTTCAGCACCGAGTTCTTGGCGCCCGCCAGCCGCACGGTCCCGACGAGCGGAGCACCTCCGCGCACACGGAGGACCTGCTCGGGAGCACCGGAAGCGTTCATGGCGGCGAGGCTACCGAGCGCCGACGGGTGCGATCAGAGGATGGACGCGGCCTCCGCGACCTCGAGCCGGATGCGGTTGCGCTTCATCGCCGCGAGGAGCACCTCGTCATGCGGATCGGCCTCGAGCTGCTGCTCGAGCTGCGTGGCCTTGGCGCGCGCGCGGCGGACGTCGATGCCGCTGGCCGGCTCAGCGACGTCGGCGAGCACGATGCAGCGCCGGTCCGCGTCGACGAACAGCAGCCCGCGGTGCACGGCGATGAGCTCGACCTGACCGTCGGCGAGGACGATCTTGACCGGACCGACGTCGAGGGCGATGAGCGCGGGCTGGTGTCCGGGCAGGATGCCGATCTGGCCCTCGATGCCACGCGCATACAGCTCGGTGGCCTCGCAGGACAGCACGGCACGCTCCGCCGACACGACCTCGACGTGCATCGTGGTCGCGGCCGTGGCCATGTCCGTCTCCTCGTTCGTCCCGAGCCCTCGGGCGAGCCCTCGGGCGGCCCGTCCCGGGCCGTCGTGCCGTGCTCCGGCTGGATCAGCCCGCGAGCTCCTTGGCCTTGCGCTGCACGTCGTCCACGCCGCCGACGTAGGTGAACGCCTGCTCCGGGACGTCGTCGAGGTCGCCCTCGATCAGGGCCCGGAAGCCTTCGACGGTCTCCGCGATCGGGACGTAGACACCGGCCTGGCCGGTGAACTGCTCCGCGACGTAGAAGTTCTGGCTGAAGAAGCGCTGGGCCTTGCGCGCCCGCGCGACGAGGACCTTGTCCTCCTCGCTCAGCTCGTCGATGCCGAGGATGGCGATGATGTCCTGGAGGTCCTTGTAGCGCTGGAGGACCTGCTGGACGCCCGTGGCGACGCGGTAGTGCTCGTCGCCGACGATCGCCGGGTCGAGGATGCGCGAGGTCGAGTCGAGCGGGTCGACGGCCGGGTAGATCCCGAGCGACGCGATCTCACGCGAGAGCACCGTCTGCGCATCGAGGTGCGCGAACGTCGTGTGCGGCGCCGGGTCGGTGATGTCGTCGGCCGGGACGTAGATGGCCTGCAGCGACGTGATGGAGCGGCCTCTGGTCGAGGTGATGCGCTCCTGCAGCTGGCCCATCTCGTTGGCGAGCGTGGGCTGGTAGCCGGCCGCGGACGGCATGCGTCCCAGCAGCGTCGAGACCTCCATGCCGGCCTGGACGAAGCGGAACACGTTGTCGACGAAGAGCAGCACGTCCTGACGCATCTCGTCACGGAAGTACTCGGCCATCGTCAGCGCGGACAGCGCGACGCGCAGACGAACACCCGGCGGCTCGTCCATCTGGCCGTAGACGAGCGCGGCCTTGTCGATGACGCCCGACTCCTGCATCTCGAGCATCAGGTCGGTGCCCTCACGGGTGCGCTCACCGACGCCGGCGAACACCGAGACACCACCGTGCTGCTGAGCGACGCGGTTGATCATCTCCATGATGACGACGGTCTTGCCGACACCGGCGCCGCCGAACATGCCGATCTTCCCACCCTGCACGTACGGCTCGACGAGGTCGATGACCTTGATGCCGGTCTCGAACATCTCGGTCTTCGACTCGAGCTGGTCGAACGGCGGCGGGTCACGGTGGATCGACCAGCGCGTGTCGGCGGTGATCTGGTCGGCGCTGACGTCGAGCGGCTCACCGAGCACGTTGTAGATGTGACCCAGCGTGCCCGGTCCGACCGGGACGGTGATCGGGCCGCCGGTGTTCACGACGCCGGTGCCACGCATCACGCCATCAGTCGGCGCCATGCACACGGCGCGGACACGGTGATCGCCGATGTGCTGTGCGACCTCGGCGGTGACGGTGACGGTCCGGCCGGCCGACTCGCGCTCGAAGGTCAGCGCGTGGTTGATCTCCGGGAGGTCCCCAGGGGGGAACTCCACGTCGACGACGGGGCCAGTGACCCGGATGATGCGGCCGTCCGCGGTCCTCGTGCTCATGGTTCGCTCCTTGGGTGAGCTCAGCCGGCGGACAGCGCTTCAGCGCCGCCGACGATCTCGGAGATCTCGGTGGTGATCTGGTCCTGTCGGGCCTGGTTCATGACGCGCGACAGCGAGGCCGCGACGTCGGATGCGTTCTCGGTGGCGGACTTCATCGCCCGCTGGCGTGACGCGTGCTCCGACGCCGAGGACTCGAGCAGGCCGTGGTAGACCTTCGACTCGACGTAGCGTGGGATGAGCCGCGTGAGCAGGTCCGCCCCACTCGGCTCGAAGATGACCTCGGGGTTGATCCGGCTGCCGCCCTCGAACTCCGACGGCTTGACGGGCAGCAGCTCCATACGCACCGGTGCCTGCACGAGCGAGGACCGGAAGTCGGTGTAGACGAGCCAGACGCGGTCGATCTCGCCCGATGCGTAGCGCTCCATCACGGCGTCGGCGACCCCTGCGGCGCTGTCGACCTCGGGGGCGTCGGAGATGCCGGACCACGCCCGCTCGGCGCGGCGTCCGCGGTAGGCGAAGTAGGCCGCACCCTTGCGGCCGACGACGAAGATCCGGACGTCGCGTCCGGCGCTCTCCTCCTCGCGGATGGTGCGCTCGGCGATCTTGAGCACGTTGGCGTTGTACGCCCCGGCGAGGCCCCGGTCCGAGGTGCAGACGACGACCGCGACGGTGTTGACCTCGCGGACCTGGAGCAGCGGGTGCTGGCGCACCTCGTTGTCGATCGCGAGACCAGCGATGACCTCGCGGATCTGCTCGGCGTACGGACGCGCGGCGACGACACGTCGCTGGGCCTTCAGGATGCGCGAGGCCGCGATCATCTCCATGGCACGCGTGATCTTCTGCGTGCTCTTGACGGAGCGGATGCGACGACGCAGCTGACGGATCTGACCACTACCGGCCATCACGGTCTCCTGTTCGTCGCGGCCGCCCCGGTGGGGACGGGATCGGGGTGGATGGTGCTCAGGCCTCGTCGGGCTCGGACTCGGACGCGTCCTGCGTGCCGGCGCTCATCGCGTCCCAGCTGACGTCCTCGTCCTCGGAGACGGTCTGCTCCGAGGCGGTGAAGCCGGCCCGGAACTCGTCGATCGCGGCCGAGAGCTCCGCCTTCATCTCGTCGGAGAGCTTCTCCTTCGCGAGCCTGGCGAGCAGCGGCGCGTTGCGCGAACGCAGGAACTCGTGCAGCTCCGACTCGAAGCGGCGCACGTCGGCGACCGGGATGTCATCGAGCTTCGCGGTCGTGACGGCGAAGATCGACGCCACCTGCAGCTCGACGGGCAGCGGCTGGTACTGCGCCTGCTTGAGGATCTCCACGACGCGCTGGCCACGAGCGATCTGCTGCTGCGACGCCTTGTCGAGGTCGGAGCCGAACTGCGCGAAGGCCTCGAGCTCGCGGTACTGGGCGAGCTCGAGCCGGACGGTGCCCGACACGGCCTTCATGGCGGGCCGCTGGGCCGCACCACCGACACGGGACACGGACACGCCGGCGTTCATGGCCGGACGCACGCCCTGGAAGAAGAGGTCGGTCTCGAGGAAGATCTGCCCGTCGGTGATCGAGATGACGTTCGTCGGGATGTAGGCGGAGACGTCGTTCGCCTTCGTCTCGACGATCGGCAGCGCGGTCATCGACCCGCCACCGAGCTCCTCGGACAGCTTCGCAGCACGCTCCAGCAGGCGGCTGTGGAGGTAGAAGACGTCGCCCGGGTACGCCTCACGGCCCGGCGGACGACGCAGCAGCAGCGAGAGCTGGCGGTACGAGTCGGCCTGCTTGGAGAGGTCGTCGTAGACGATGAGTGCGTGCTCGCCCTTGTACATCCAGTTCGCACCGATGGCGGCGCCCGCGTAGGGCGCGATGTACTGGAACGGCGCGGGCGAGGATGCGGGTGCGGACACGACCGTCGTGTAGGCCATCGCGCCGGCCTTCTCGAGGGTCTCGACGACCTGCGCGACCGTCGAGCCCTTCTGGCCGATCGCGACGTAGATGCACTTCACGGCTTCCGGAGTGCCCCACAGCTGCTTCTGGTTGATGATCGCGTCGACCGCGATCGCCGTCTTGCCGGTCTGACGGTCACCGATGATGAGCTCGCGCTGTCCACGACCGATCGGCGTCATGACGTCGATGACCTTGATGCCGGTCTGCATCGGCTCGCTGACCGGCTGGCGGTCGACGACACCGGGGGCCTGGACCTCGACCGGTCGCTCACCGTCGATCTTCGACGCGTCCAGCGGGCCACGGCCGTCGATGGGACGCCCGAGCGGGTCGACCACGCGACCGAGCAGCGCGTCACCGACGGGCAGCGAGAGGACCTTGCCCGTGCGGCGCACGGTCTGGCCCTCCTCGATGCGCGAGGCGGAGGCGAAGATGGCCGCACCGATCTCGTGCTCGTCGAGGTTCATGGCGAGACCGAAGACCTCGTTGCCGTCCCGGTCGGTGCCGAAGTCGAGGAGCTCGTTCGCGAGCGTCCCTGGCAGGCCGGTGATGCGGGCGATGCCGTCACCGGTCTCGATGACCCGACCGACCTGCTCGGCCGTCACGTCGGGCTCGAAGCCCTCCAGCATGCGGGAGATCGCGTCGGAGATGTCCTCCGCGCGGATCGTGAAGTCAGCCATCTCGTCGTCCTACTCGTCGTGGAGTTCGCGTCGTTCGGGGTGGTGGCGTGGTGGTGACGGTGCGGTCAGCCGTTGATACGGGTCCGGAGCTGTGAGAGTCGACGGGCGACGGAACCGTCGATGACGGTGTCGCCGATGCGTGCCCGGACGCCGCCGATGACGCTCGGGTCGACGACGACCCGCATCGTCAGCTCGGCACCGGTCGCACGCTCGAGTGCGGCCTGCAGCGCGGTCGTCTGCGCATCGGTCAGCGGCTGCGCCACCTGGACCTCCGCATAGGTGCGGCCCGCGGTGGACGCGGACCGTTCCGACAGCGCCGTCGCCACGTCGCGCAGGTGCCCGATCCGCTCCGCGCCGATGAGCATGGCGAGCGCCGCTCGCGTCGCCGGATGCGCCGTCGCGAGGACCCCGCCGTCGATCATGCGCAGGCGCTGCTCAAGAGGCAGCTGGCGGTCCGAGAGCCGCGCGATGACCGCAGGGTCCGCAGCGACGACCTCGGCGATCGAGGACAGCTCCGACTCGACGATCTCGAGCGCACCCTCAGCGACGGCGATGGCATGCACCGCCTGCGCGTAGGCCTGCGCGGTCCCTGTCGACATCAGGCTGCCCCTCAGTTGTGCGCGGCGAGGCGCTGGATGTACTCGTCGACCAGACCCGAGTGGGTCGAGACGTCGAGCTCGCGCTCGACGATGCGCTCCGCGAGCTGGACCGACAGCGCGCCGACCTGACCGCGCAGCTCCTCCAGCAGGCGAGCGCGCTCGGCGTTCGCCTCGGAGGTCGCGCGACCGAGGATGCGCTGGGCCTCCTCGCGGGCGCTCTCGAGGATCGTCTCGCGGCTCGACTCGGCCGCAGCCTTGGCCTCCTCGAGGATGCGCGAGGCCTCGCCGCGGGCGTCGCCCAGGCTCGCCTCGAACGCCCGCTTGGCCTCCTCCATCTCGACCAGCTTCGCGTCCGCCTCCTCCATCTTGCCCTCGATGAGGGCACGACGGTCCTCGAGCGCGGTGTTCAGGCTCGGGAGGACGAGCTTGCGCATGACGAGGAACAGCACGATGAAGGCGAAGAGCCCCCAGACGAGCTCGGGTGCCGCAGGGAGCAGGAGGTCTCGCCCGTCCCCCCCGGCTTCAGCGCTCAGCAGGTATGTCATCGGACTCCCCTTAGATCGCGAAGGCGAGCACGAAGCCGAGGAGCGCCAGCGCCTCGACGACGGCGATGCCGATGAACATCGTCGTCCTGATCATGCCCGCTGCTTCCGGCTGGCGTGCCATGGACTCGATGGCCTTGCCGATCAGGATGCCGAGTCCGATGCCAGGGCCGAGCGTCGCAAGGCCGAAGACCAGACCGTTACCGAGGTTCTCCATCGTGTTCCTCCTTGTGCGGGCGCCGCGAGGCCGCGGAACGCCCGGTGGGCTGTCAGTGCGCCGGCTCCACCGACGAAGCGATGTAGACGGCAGCGAGCATGGTGAAGATGTAGGCCTGGAGGCCGATGATCAGGAGTTCGAAGCCGAACACCAGGGGGGCTGCGACGAGCGCGAACACCCCGACCATCCATCCGAACGGCATGGATGGAAGGAAGACGTGGATGGCGACCAGGGTGATGACGACCAGGATGTGGCCGGCGACCATGTTGGCGAAGAGCCGCAGCATCAGCGTCAGCGGACGGAGGATGAGGTTCGACAGCAGCTCGATCGGCGTCAGCAGGACGTACAGCGCCTTGGGGACGCCGGGCGGGAAGGCCAGCTCCTTGAAGTAGTGGCCGAACCCCTGCTCCTTGATCCCGGCTCCGACGTACACCAGCCAGGCGATCCCCGCGAGGAAGAGCGGGAAGGCGATCCGGGACGTCGGCGGGAGCATCAGGAACGGCGTGAGCTTCGCGAGGTTCATGAAGAGGATGAAGACGAAGAAGGTCGTGAGGAGCGGGACGTAGCGCTGCCCCTTCGGCCCGATGATGTCGGAGGCCAGCCCACGGATGAACTCGAGGAGCATCTCGACGACGCTCTGGAGCTTCCCGGGCACGACCTGTGGGTTGCGGGTCGCGAGGACCAGGATCGTCATCGCGACGAGCGTCATGAACCACGCGATGAGGATCGTCCGATTGACGGCGAACAATCCGCCCGCGACGTCCTGCCAGAACAGGGCTGGGAAGCTGAACAGCGCGTTGATGTCGTCGAGGGCGCCGTCGAACTCGCCACCCCACTCGGCCGCCGCAAGCGTCAGTCCCACCGTTGTGCTCCGTGTCGTTGCGCGCGCACATCGCGGTCACGCAGGTCGTCGGGGAAGATCCTCACGTGCTGGTGTCGTCGGCCCCACGCCGCTCCTGCCGTCCGAGGGGCTCGAGCTCGGCGACCGGCTCACGCGCGACCGCCACGAGCTCGACCGCGAGCATGACAGCGATCGAGGCGGCGGTCGCAGCCGCGAGGCTGGGACCGTGCACCCACTCGGCCCGAGTCACGAGCGCGAGGGCTGAAGCATAGAGCACGATGCGCAGGGCGAACGCCACGACGACCGGGGCGAAGGATCGGCTGCCCGCGGACGTGCGGTGCAGGCTCAGCAGTCCCCCGCCGAACAGCACCCCGGTGAGCCCGACGCCGAGCGCCGCGCTCGCCGCCCCGCCCCGCCCGCTGACGACGCCACCGACGACGATCGCGGCCGCGAGCAGCAGGATGAACGTCAACGCGGTGACCCGACCGAGTCGGCGCGAGGAGACCGCCGCCCGGTGGTCGGCGATGGACGCGTCGCTCATCCGGCGTCCCCGCCGGCGCTCTCGTCGAGCAGTGACCGTGGCCCGTCCGCCGCCTCGTGCGCGTCCATGCGCCGTCCGCGGAGCCAGATGAGGTAGATGCCGGCGGCGTTGCCGACCAGCGCACCGATCGCGAGGAACCACGGCTCGGTGCCGAGCCAGCGATCGATGAGCCAGCCGATCCCGGCCCAGGTCAGCGTCGCGGTGATCAGCTCGACGCCCATGACCGACGACTGGTCGAGTCCGCGGAGCACGCCGCGTCGATGGCTGTCCGCCTGCGAGCGCACGTCGGACATCGGCATCACGCTCTCGTCATGTCGGGCGGAGGGACATCTGGCCGGCGGTTCGGCGGCGGTGCGACGGCGGCGGTCCGGTCGTTGTTCGGCTCCGCAGGCTAGCGAACGGCGCTCAGATCGGGCTCGGGACGTCCTCGACGTCATGTCCCGCGGGCTGCTCCGTGCTACCGCCCACCTCTCGCAGCCCCACGAGCGTGAACCCCATCACGACGAGCACCAGGACGAGGAGCAGCGCCGCAACGGTGCGCCCCGGCAGGTAGAGCGGTCCGACGACGGCGAACCCCGCAGCGAGCGACCACCCGTAGAGGACGAGGACGGCACGTCGGTGCGGATGCCCCGAGGCCACGAGCGCATGGTGCAGATGCCCGAGATCCGCACGCGTCACCGGCTGGTCGTTGCGCACACGTCGGACGATCGTGAGGACCGTGTCGAGCACCGGGACCGCGAGCACGATGAGCGGGACGATGAGCGGGACGGACGCGACGAACTCGGCCGTCGTCGGCGATGAGGATCGACCCACGTGCGCCACACCCGATGCGCCCAGCAGCAGGCCGAGCAGCATCGACCCGGTGTCGCCCATGAAGATGCGCGCCGGGTACCAGTTGTGCACGAGGAAGCCGACGGACAGCCCGATCGTGATGACGGCGAGCAGCGTCGCACTGGACAGCAGGCTGCTCGCCGCACCGCCACCACGCAGTGCGTACAGCAGGAACGCGGCCGCACCGATGCCGGACACGCCGGCCGCGAGCCCGTCGAGCCCGTCGACCAGGTTGACGATGTTGATGAAGGCGACGAGGAAGATCACCGTCAGCACGAGCCCGAGGTCGTTCGAGAGCGCGACGACCCCTACACCGGGGAGCCAGAAGTACTGCAGCTGCAGCCCGAGCGCGGCGACCAGTGTCGCGGCGACGAGCTGACCGGCGAGCTTGAACGCGGCGGGCAGGTCGAGCAGGTCGTCGAGCACGCCGAGCACGACGAGGGCTGCGGCCCCGACGAGGAGCCCGACCGGTTCGCTCGTCGCCGAGAACACCTCGGCGAACGCCTCGCGGGGCGCGGCGAACGCGAGCGCGGCGACGAGTCCCCCGAACATGGCGAGTCCGCCGAGGACCGGGACACGGGTAGCACCACGTCCTGCGGTCGGCCCCTCCCCCGAACGCCAGCGCACCGCGCCCAGGCGACGACCGAGCATCGCCACCGGTGGCACGAGGACCGCGGTCACCGCCGCCGCGACGATCCCGACGACCGCGTGGTCGAGCACGTCAGCTCGCAGGTCGCGGGTAGACGGGGAAGCGCTCGACGAGCTCGCTGACCTCGCCGCGGACCGTGCGTCGGTCGGCCTCGTCGCCGGTGACGGCCCGGTCGATCATGTCGGCGATCGTGTCCATCTCCGCGACGCCCATCCCCTGGGTCGCGACGCACGGCGTGCCGACGCGGATCCCGGACGCCTTCGCCGGCGGCAGCGGGTCGAACGGGATGGCGTTCTTGTTCAGGACGATGCCGGCCTCGTCGCAGCGCAGCTCTGCCTCCGCACCGGTCGCACCCTTGGTCGTCACGTCCGCGAGCAGCAGGTGCGTCTCGGTGCCGCCGGAGATGACGCGGTAGCCGCGCTGCATCAGCCCGTCGGCGAGCGCGGACGCGTCCTCGACGATGCGCTGCGCGTACGCACGGAACTCCGGCGTGTCGGCCTCCTTGAAGGCGACCGCCTTCGCGGCGATGACGTGCTCGAGCGGTCCACCCTGCGAGCCGGGGAAGACGGCCTTGTCGATCGCCTTCGCCCACTCCTCGGTCGAGAGGATCGTCGCGCCACGCGGTCCGCGCAGGGCCTTGTGCGTGGTGAACGTGACGATGTCGCAGTACGGGACCGGACTCGGGTGCGCGCGCCCGGCGACGAGTCCGATGAAGTGCGAGGCGTCGCACAGCAGCACGGCACCGACCTCGTCGGCGATGGCGCGGAACGCGGCGAAGTCGAGGTGATGCTGGTACGCGGACCAGCCGGCGATGATGAGCTTCGGCCGGTGCTCGAGCGCCTTCTGGCGGACCTCGTCCATGTCGATGAGGTGCGTGTCCTCACGGACCCCGTACGACGCCACGTCGAACCAGCGGCCGGACAGGTTGAGCTTCATGCCGTGGCTGAGGTGCCCACCGTGCGGCAGCGACATCGCGAGGATGGGATCGCCGGGCTCGAGGACGGCGAGGAAGACGGCGAGGTTCGCGCTGGCGCCGGAGTGCGGCTGCACGTTCGCGTGCTCCGCCCCGAACAGCGCCTTGGCGCGGTCGATCGCGAGCTGCTCGATCGGGTCGATGGCCTCGCCGCAGCCGCCGTAGTAGCGCCGGCCCGGATAGCCCTCCGCGTACTTGTTGGTCAGCACCGAGCCCTGCGCGGCGAGCACGGCCGGCGAGGCGAAGTTCTCGCTCGCGATCAGCTGCAGCTTGGTGCGCTGGCGCTCGAGCTCCGTGAGGAGCCCCGCCGCGACCTCCGGGTCGACCGCCTGCAGCTCATCGAAGTCAGGACCCCAGAAGGTGCTCATCGGCGCTCCGGTCGTGTGTCATCTCGGACACGGAGGCTACCGGTGCCCGGCGTCCGGACCGGGCCGGCGAGCGACGACGAACCGCTCGGCGCCGGTGAGGTCCCGGTGGACCTGCACGTCGACGAGCCCGACGCTCCGGGCGCGCGCGACCGTGTCCGCGGCGCGGCGGGCGTCGATCTCGAGCACGATCGCCCCACCCGGTGCGATTCCTGCTGGTGCGACCCGCGCTGCCGCAGCCACGAGCAGCGCGTCGACCACCTCGTGCCCGTCGGGCCCGCCGGCGAGCGCGTCGTGCGGATCGTGGCCGGCGACCTCCGGCTCGAGCTGTGCGATCTCGGCCTGCGGCAGGTAGGGCGGGTTGGCGACGATGACGTGAGGAGCACCGTGCGCTGACGCGGCGAAGGCGTCGAGCAGCTCGCCCTGGCACACCTCCACGGGGCTGCGCAGCCGCCCGGTGGCAGCGAGCAGGTCGCGGTTCTCGGTCGCGAGCGCGACCGCCGCGTCCGACCGGTCGGCGATCAGCACGACCGCACCGTCGATCTCGTTCGCGACGGCGAGTCCGACCGCGCCGGTCCCGCAGCACGGCTCGTGCACGACGACGGGCCGGCCGGTGAGCGCACGCTCCTCGAGCTGCATCCCGCGCACGATCTCGATGGCGAGTCCGGCGAGCACCTCGGTCTCGGGACGCGGGACGAACACCCCGGGCCGGCAGCGCAGCTCCAGCTCACGGAACGCTGCGGTCCCGATCACGAGCTGCAGCGGCTCCCGGGCGCCGCGCCGCGCACGCAGCTCGTCGAGGACCTGCTGCTCACCCGGCGCGAGGGGACGATCGGGAGCGCGACGCGGGTCACTCCCAGTCGCGGCCTCGACGAGCCAACGCGCGTCGACCTCCGGGCTCGGCACACCGGCGTCACGCAGGTGCGCCACCGTGGTCGCGAGCGCCTCAGCGAGCGTCGTCACGCGACCGTCGACGGATCGGTCCCTGCGAGCGCGAGCCGGGCCTCGAGCTCGGCGTCGCGCAGCGCGGCGACGACCGGTCCGAGATCGCCGGCGAGCAGCCGGGCCGGATCGTGCAGCGACAGGCCGATGCGGTGGTCGGTGACCCGCGACTGGGGGATGTTGTAGGTGCGGATCTTCTCGCTGCGGTCACCGGTCCCGACCTGCACACGGCGTGCGTCGGCGCGCGCGTCGGCGGCCTCGGCACGCGCGGCCTGGAGCAGCCGGGCACGCAGGATGCGCAGCGCCTTGTCACGGTTCTGGTGCTGCGACTTCTCGTCCTGACAGCTCACGACGACACCACTGGGCAGATGCGTGATGCGCACCGCCGAGTCGGTCGTGTTCACCGACTGGCCACCGGGACCCGACGAGCGGAACACGTCGATGCGCAGGTCGGACGTGTCGATCGCGACGTCGACCTCCTCGGCGACGGGGAGCACGGCGACGGAAGCGGTCGAGGTGTGGATGCGTCCCTGCGACTCGGTCGCGGGCACCCGCTGGACGCGGTGCACGCCGGACTCGTGCTTCAGCGTCGCGAACGCGCCGGCCCCGGAGACCTCGACGATCGCCTCCTTGATGCCACCGACGGTGCCTGTGGACCGCGACAGTTCGCGCACGGACCAGCCGCAGCGCGCGGCGAACGCGAGGTACATGTCGAGCAGCTCGCCGGCGAACAGGGCGGCCTCGTCGCCGCCCGCCGCAGGACGGACCTCGAGGATCACGTCGCGGTCGTCGTCGGGGTCGCGCGGGACCAGCAGGAGCCGGACGCGTGCGGCGAGCTCGACGCGTCGCTGCTCGAGCTCGCCGATCTCGGCCACGCCTGCGTCGGGGTCGCTGCCCTGGAGCTCGCGGGCCGCCTCGAGGTCGCCCTCGACGCCGAGCAGCTCGCGGGCCGCGCCGGCGAGCTCCTCGCCGGCGGCGTGCTCACGGGCGAGCCGCACGTAGCGGACCTGGTCCGCCTGCACCTCGGATTCGGCGAGCAGGGACTCCAGCTCGTCGCGGCGTGCCAGGACGTCCCGAAGTCGCTCGCGCACCGGACTCAGGCCAGGTTCGACTTGGCGATCATCTGCAGGAACTGATCGTTCGACCGGGTCGCCCGCAACCTGTCGATGAGCAGCTGCAGTGCAGCCTCGCTCTCCATCGACGTCAGCAGCCGGCGCAGCTTCCAGACGGTCTCGAGCTCCTCCTTGCCCAGCAGCAGCTCCTCGCGACGCGTCCCGGAGCCCTGGATGTCGATCGCCGGGAAGATGCGCTTCTGCTCCATGCGGCGGTCGAGGCGCAGCTCCATGTTGCCGGTGCCCTTGAACTCCTCGAAGATCACCTCGTCCATCTTCGAGCCGGTGTCGATCAGCGCCGTCGCGATGACGGTGAGGCTGCCGCCCTCCTCGATGTTGCGGGCCGCTCCGAAGAAGCGCTTCGGCGGGTAGAGCGCCGCCGAGTCGATACCACCGGAGAGGATGCGCCCGCTGGCCGGTGCCGCGAGGTTGTAGGCGCGACCCAGTCGCGTGATCGAGTCGAGCAGGATGACGACGTCGCGTCCCTGCTCGACGAGACGCTTCGCACGCTCGACGGCGAGCTCGGCGACCTGCGTGTGGTCCTCGGCCGGACGGTCGAACGTCGACGAGATGACCTCGCCACCGGTCGAGCGCTTGAAGTCGGTGACCTCCTCCGGACGCTCGTCGACGAGCACGACCATCAGATGGGTCTCGGGGTTGTTCTTCTCGATGGCGTGCGCGAGCTGCTTGAGCACGGTCGTCTTGCCCGCCTTCGGCGGCGAGACGATCAGCCCGCGCTGACCCTTCCCGATCGGCGCCATCATGTCGACGAGGCGCATCGCGATCGGCGACTGCTCCTCGAGCTCGAGGCGCAGACGTTCCGTGGGGAACAGCGGCGTCAGGTCCTTGAAGTGCGGACGCTGCGCCGGCTCGCCGACCTCGACGCCCTCGAACGTGTCGACACGCACGAGCGCCGGGTACTTGTCGTTCGCCTTGTTGCGCCGCGCCGGACCGGCGATGCGATCACCGCGCCGGAGGTCGTGACGACGCACGAGCGACTGCGAGACGTAGACGTCCTGGTTCCCGGCGAGGTAGCCACCCGTGCGCAGGAAGCCGTAGCCCTCCGGGAGGAGGTCGAGGATCCCGTCACGCACCCCGAGGTCGCCGACCGTCTCCGCGTAGGACAGCTGGCCTCCCGGCTGCTGCCCACCCTGCGACTGGCCGCCGTACTGCTGGCCGCCCTGGCCGGTCTGACCTCCCTGACCGCTGCCACCACGGTTCTTGCGCCGGCGCTCACGCTTCGCACGACTCCGGCTCATCGGCTGATCGGTGCCCTGACGGTCGCCACCCTGACGGTCGCTCCCCTGGCGTTCGCCACCACGGTCGTTCTGACCCTGGCGCTCGCCCTGCCCGCCCTCGCGGTAGCGCTCGCGCTGCTGACCGGTCGCCGGTGCTTCCTCATCGCCTGCATCGAAGGACCCGGCATCGTCAGCCGTCTCGTCCTCCGCGCCGCCGTCCGCAGCCTTCGACGAGGTGCGGGTCCGCGTGGTCCGTGCACCGTTGGTCCCACTGGAACCGTTGGACCTCGGCGCGCGCTCGGCCTGCGCGCCGTCGCCGGAGCTGGTCGAGGACCCGGAGGTCGGAGCCGCCGACGTGACGATGAGGTCGACGAGGTCGGCCTTCTTCATGCGCTGGTAGCCGCGCAGTTCGAGCGTCGACGCGATCTCGCGCAGCTCGGACAGCGCCTTGCTGCCCAGGACGGTGCGGTCCATGGATCCTCCGTGTGGTGCGGCCCTGAGGGCCGTCGATGGTGCGTGCGGTGGTGCGGGTCGTGGTTCGGGTGATGGTGCGGGTGCTGCAGGTCTGGTGTGAGGTTCAGGCGCCGCCGCGGTAGCCGGCCCAGTCGGCGAGGAACTGCTCGAGCCCGCGGTCGGTCAGCGGATGGCGGACCATCTGCTCGAAGACCTTCGCCGGAAGGGTCGCGACGTCGGCGCCGGCGAGCGCGGCCTGCACGACGTGCTGCGGATGACGCAACGAGGCGGCGAGCACCTTGGTCGTCAGCCCGTGTCGCGCGAAGACCTCGCAGATCTCCTCGAGCAGCGCGATGCCGTCGTTCGCAGTGTCATCGACACGACCGACGAACGGGGACACGTAGGTCGCACCGGCCGCTGCGGCGAGCATCGCCTGCGTCGCCGAGAAGCACAGCGTGACGTTGGTGCGGACACCGCGGTCGCTCAGCGCCCGGCAGGCCGCGAGACCGGCGGGCGTGAGCGGCAGCTTGATGGTGACCTTGTCGGAGACGGCGAGCAGCGGCTCGGCCTCGGCCAGCATTCCGGCCGTGTCGGTGGCGACGACCTCGGCGCTGACATCACCGTCGACGATGCTGCAGATCTCGGTCAGCATCTCGGTGAAGTCACGGCCCTCCTTCGCGGCGAGCGAAGGGTTCGTGGTCACACCGGCGAGCACGCCCCACGACGCGATCTCACGGATCTCGTCGACGTTGGCGCTGTCGATGAAGAGCTGCATGCGGATCTCCCTCGCAGGGACGCAGGTCAGGGGGCGTTCTGAGTGGCAGGGCGTGATCGGAGCCACCTGCTCCGTGGGCCACCCGCTCCGGGGACCACCTCCGTGAGGAGGTGTGAGGAGCAGGAGGTCGGTGCACCGACTGCCGCGTCGTCCGCGCTGTCGGTGACCCGGAGGAGCGTCCCCTTCGCCGCGACGAACGCGCCGAACGCTGCTCAGGGGGATGGCGTCCCGTCCGTCGCCGTGCCCCGGGCCTGTGCGCGGGACGGGCTGTCGGACTGCGCCCTACCTCACCAGTGTAGTCGCTCCCGGGGGCACTGCGCGCAACCCCCGACGCCGGACAGGGCGCAGCCGTCATCGGGGCAGGCGAGCGCCCCGAGTCGGTCGAGCGCCAGGACCATCAGCTCGGAGCTGGCAGCCGCCGCATGAGCGCGCGCTGCACCGAGGACCTGCTCGTCGTCCTCGCGGGCGAGCGCGACCACGACAGGGCCGGAGCCCGACAGCCAGGCGGTGAGCCCGTCGGCCCTCAGCTGGTCGAGCAGCGCACCTCCGTCGGCCAGCGCGGCCGTGCGGACCGGCTCGTGCAGGCGATCGCCGACCAGCGTCGGATCGATGCTCCACGCGCCGGTGAGCCCGACGAGCACGTGCCCGGCGCGCGCGACCTGGTCGACGACCGCCTCACGACCGAGCGACGCGGGCAGCGCGGCGCGCGAGGCGTCGGTCGACTGCGCGGACGGTGGGACGAACGCGAGCGCGACGTGGCCGGGCAGCGGGTTGATGCGCCGCACCACGAACCCATCATCACCACGCGCGCCTGCGACGAGCCCACCGAGGATCGCCGGTGCGACGTTGTCGGGGTGGCCCTCGATCGTCGCCGCCAGCTCCACGAGCGCAGGCTCCCCCACCGGCGCCTCGGTGACGGCACGTGCGAGCACGATCCCGGCGACGATCGCCGCGGACGACGACCCGAGCCCGCGCTCGAGCGGGATCCGGTTGGTGACCTCGAGGGCGACGTCGGGGACCGCCCGGTCGAACGCTGCGCAGGCATCACGGAACGAGCGCCACACGAGGTTGTCGTCACCGTTCGGGAGCTCGGGCGCGCCCAGCCCGCGGTTGGTCACGCGCGGCGAACCGTCGACCATGGGGACGGTGCGCGCCGCGAGATGCACATCGAGCGCGAGCCCGAACGCGTCGAAGCCCGCACCGAGGTTCGCGGACGTGGCCGGGACCTGCACCGTGTGGTGCCTCACGCGAGCCCCAGCACCCGGGCGGCATGGTCGGCGTCGACGGGGATGATGACGGGGTCCCCCGCCCCGGCGATGGCCCACTCCGGGTCCTTGAGACCATGTCCGGTCAGCACGCACACGACGGTCGCACCCTTGGGCAGCCTGCCCGCCTCGTGCATGGCGAGCAATCCCGCGATCGACGCGGTGGAGGCGAGCTCGGCGAACACGCCGTTGCGAGCGATGAGCCGGAAGGCTGCGAGGATCTGCCGGTCGCTGACGGCCGTGATCGAGCCGCCGGACTCGTCGGCGGCGTCGACCGCGTACGGCCACGAGGCCGGGTTCCCGATGCGGATCGCGGTCGCGATCGTGCTCGGGCTCGTGACGCGCTCGCCTCGCACGATCGGGGATGCCCCCGCCGCCTGGAAACCGTGCATCACCGGCAACGTGTCGATGACGCCGTCGGCGTGGTACTCGCGGTAGCCGCGCCAGTGGGCCGTGATGTTGCCGGCGTTGCCGACGGGCAGCAGGTGCAGGTCGGGGGCGCGACCCAGCTGGTCACAGATCTCCCACGCGGCCGTGCGCTGACCGTCGATGCGGTACGGGTTGACCGAGTTGACGAGCTCGACGGGATAGCGATCGGCGAGGTCACGGCAGAGGTCGAGTGCGTCGTCGAAGTTGCCCTCGACCTGGAGCACGGTCGCCCCGTGGACGACGGCCTGGGCGAGCTTGCCGAGCGCGATGCGCCCCTTGGGCACGATGACCGCGGCGGTCAGCCCGGCCTTCGCGGCGTAGGCCGCTGCGGCCGCGGACGTGTTGCCGGTGGACGCGCAGATGACCGCTTGCGCACCGGCCTCCTTGGCCTTCGTGATCGCGACCGTCATGCCGCGGTCCTTGAAGGAGCCCGTCGGGTTCGCGCCGTCGAACTTCACGTGCACGTCGCAGCCGGTCAGCTCGGAGAGGAACTCCGAGTGGATGAGCGGGGTCCCGCCCTCGCGCAGCGTCACCACCGGGGTGTCGGGACCGATCGGCATGCGGTCGGCGTACTCGACGAGGATCCCGCGCCAGACGCCGTTCGCCCCGACGGCGGTGGCAGGGACGGCGGTGTGGATGCTCATGCGCTGAACGCCTCGGACTCGACTCGGATGACCCCGGCGACCCGGCGGACCGAGTCGACGCGCTCGAGCGCGTCGACGGTCGCACGCAGGTCGGCCTCGCGGGAACGGTGCGTGACCAGGACGAGTTCGGCGCCGTCCGCCACCCCGTCCTGCCAGACCTGCGCGATCGACACGTCGTGGGCTCCGAACGACCGTGCGACCTCGGCGAGCACGCCCGGCCGGTCGTCGACCTCGAGCCGGACGCAGTACTGGGTCCGCAGCTCCTCGATGGGGCGCAGGTCGGCAGGGCCGACGTGCACGTCGCTCGGTCGGGTGGTCGTGTGCACGAGCCCCCGGGCCGCGTCGATGACGTCCCCGACGACGGCCGCACCGGTGGGCATCGCGCCCGCACCCTTGCCGTAGAACATGAGTGGACCGGTCGCGTCGGCCTCGACGTAGACGGCGTTGAACACGCCACGCACGCTGGCGAGCGGATGGTCGGCGGGCAGCATCGCCGGATGCACGCGCACGCCCACGCGCCCGTCGACCACGTTCGCGACACCGATGAGCTTGATGACGTAGCCGAGCCGCTGCGCGACCCGCAGGTCGGCGGCCGACACCCCACGGATGCCCTCGCGGTAGACGTCGTCCGCATGCACCGCGACGTCGAACGCGAGCGTGGCGAGGATGGCCGTCTTCGCGGCCGCATCATGGCCGTCGACGTCGGCGCTCGGGTCGGCCTCGGCGTACCCGGCGGCCTGCGCGTCGGCGAGCACGTCGGCGAAGTCCTCGCCGGCCTCGGTCATGCGGGTCAGGATGTAGTTGGTCGTCCCGTTGAGGATGCCGACGACACGGGTGACCCGGTCGCCTGCGAGCGACGCGCGCAGCGGACGGATGATGGGGATCCCGCCCGCGACGGCCGCCTCGAACGCGAGGTCGACCCCGGCCGCACGCGCCATCGCGGTGAGGGCCGGACCCTCGTGCGCGATGAGCTCCTTGTTCGCGGTCACGACCGGCTTGCGCAGCTCGAGCGCTCGTCGGATGAGCGCCCCGGCAGGCTCACGGCCGCCCATGACCTCGACGACGAGGTCGACGTCGTCGGCCTCGACGACGGCCATCGCATCGTCACCGAGCACATGGTCGGGGATCGCGACGTCACGCGGACGGGACCGGTCGCGGACCGCGACGCGAGTCACCTCGATGCGGGCTCCGGTGCGCGTGGCGATGGAGTCGGCGTGCTCGTGGAGGATGCGCCAGACACCGCTGCCGACGGTGCCAGCGCCGAGCAGACCCACGCGCACGACGCGCTCGTCCGTTCCGCTGGCCTCCACGGGTACTCCGTCCCACGCCGCTCGGGGGCAGCACGCATGCCCGGCCCCGGGCGACGCTGGGGTGCGGGGCCACGGCGGACCGACCTCGGACAGCCTACCGCCAGCCGCGTGCGGGTCACCCGGCCGAAGGTGCGTCCTCGCCCGGTCTCGACCAGTCGCGCACGTCCGCCACCGGCGTGAATCCCATGGCGCGGCCGAGTGCGCCGATCGGGGCGTCGGCGGCCACCGTGAGCGTGATCCGATCGAGCGACGCGGCGCCGTGGAGCGTGGTCAGGGCAGCGCCGAGCAGGGCACGCGCGATGCCGCGCCGGCGATGCGCCGGATGCGTGATGATCCGGTCGATGACGATGAGCCCGTCCAGATCGTCGACCATCGTCAGCGAGGCGACGGGCATGCCGTGCCGCGAGGCGAGCCAGACCTCTGCGCGCCGGAGCCGTGCGAGCGCGGCGATCCGCTCACGGTCCCACGCCCCCCATGCGTCGTCCCACGCGCGCCAGGCCGTGACGTCATCGCCGTGCGCGTACCGATCGAGCACGGATGCGGCGTACCAGCGACGCTCGTCGATGACACCGCCGTCCGGGCCGACGAGTCGCTCGATCGTGACGTCGGCCGGCGGCTGTGGCGCGCTCGAGGGGAGCTCGTCCGGCGACAGCGCGAGGACCTCGAGGTCGGTGACGCGGCAGCCGGCCGCGGTGAGCTGTGCCGCGCGCGCGCCCTCCGCAACGTCGGTGACGGCATCAGCACCTACGGGCAGCTCGTAGCGCAGGTGCAGGGACCGGACACCGATCGGCTCCATGAGCCGCCGCACCCCTTCGAGCCGCACAGCGACTTCGTCGGCCTCGGGAGGGGCGAGCAGGTCGACGACGTTGCCCTCATGGTGGTCTGGCCGCGCCGGTGTGCGCACGACGACATCGGTCCCGAGGTGGATGACGAGCGCCTCCGGATGGACGCCGACACGCAGCGTGCGCAGCGCGAGTCCGTCGTCGCGGCGCGTCACTCCGGCCGCGCTCACGACCCGTCGAGCGGCGTGGCGAGCGGCACGTCACGGCGCACCAGGTCGTCGAGCGTCTCGCGCCGCACGATCGTCCGGGCGACGCCGCCCTCGATGAGCACGGCGGCGGGCCGCGGCAGGCGGTTGTAGTTGGATGCCATCGCCTCGGTGTACGCACCGGTCACGGCGGTGGCGATCAGGTCGCCCGCGGCGACGTCGCGCGGCAGCGGCAGGTCCGTGCCGAGCACGTCACCGGACTCGCAGTGCTTGCCGACGAGCTGCACCGGACCGTCCGGGGCGGCGGAGTCGCGCCCGGCGAGCACCACCGGATGGACCGCGCCGTACAGCGCTGGCCGCATGTTGTCGCTCATGCCGCCGTCAACGGCGACCCAGCGCGACAGCCCCGGCAGGTCCTTGACGACCCCGACGCGGTAGAGCGTCAGCGTGGTCGGGGCGACGATCGCGCGGCCCGGTTCGACGAGCACCTTCGGGACGGGGAGCCCATGCGCCTGCGTGCGGGCGAGGATCGCGGCGCGCATGGCGGCGGCGAGCTCGGCGACCTCGACCGGGTCATCGTCGGCCGCGTAGGCGACGCCCATCCCGCCACCGAGATCGACCTCGTCGAGCTGGACTCCGTACGTGTCGCGCCAGTGGGCGAGCAGATCGATCGCGATCTCGGCGTTGGCGACGAACGCGTCGACGCCGAACACCTGCGAGCCGATGTGCGCGTGGATACCGATCAGCTGAAGGCCGTCGCACGCGAGCGTGCGCTCGAGCGCCGCGTCGGCGAGGCCGAGCGAGAGCGTGAAGCCGAACTTCGAGTCGTCCTGCCCGGTGCGCACGTACTCGTGGGTGTGCGCCTCGATCCCGGGCGTGATGCGCAGCAGCACCGGAGCGCGGACATCGCGGGCCCGTGCGAGCGCGTCGAGGCGCGTGAGCTCCTCCATCGCGTCGACGACGATGCGTCCGACCCCGACCTCGAGCGCACGGTCGAGCTCGACGTCGGACTTGTTGTTGCCGTGCAGGACGATGCGGGACGGGTCGACGCCGGCGAGCAGGGCCGTGTGCAGCTCGCCGCCGGAGGCGACGTCCACGAGCAGTCCCTCCTGGGCGACGACCTGCAGGATCGCCGTGGTCGGCCATGCCTTCGAGGCGTAGATGACGTGGTCGGGTCCGAACGCGGCCGTGTAGGCGCGGCAGCGGGCGCGCAGCTCGTCACCGTCGACGACGTACAGCGGTGTGCTGTGCTCCTTCGCCAGCGTGTCGACCGCGACACCACCGACGGTGAGCACGCCGCGTTCATCGCGCGCCACACCGGGCGACCACGGGGGACCGAGCGGGGAACCGAGCGGCACGGTGCTCACATCCGCTCCGGAGCACCGACGCGCAGCACCCCGAGCGCGTTCGCGAGCACCTGCTTCGCAGCGCTGATCAGCCAGTAGCGCGCCCGTGAGGACGCGACCATGCGGGCGCGCGTCTCGTCGTCGGCCTCAGGGTCATCGTCGAGCACGCGGCACTCGGCGTAGAAGCGGTGGAACGTGCCGGCGAGCTCCTCCGCGTAGCGGGTGAGCCGCTGCGTGGCGCGCGCCTCGGCGGCGTCGGCGATGACGTGCGGCAGGCTCGACATCGAACGCAGCAGCGCACGCTCTGCCGGATGCGTGAGCAGCGCCAGGTCCGCGTCCTCGACGGTGCCGGGGTCGAAGCCGCGCTCGTCCGCCTGGCGCAGCACCGAAGCGACCCGCGCGTGCGCGTACTGGACGTAGTAGACGGGGTTCTCCATCGACTGCTCGGCGACGACGGCGAGGTCGAGGTCGATCGTCGTGTCGAGGTTCTGGCGCAGGAAGTGGTAGCGAGCGACGTCGGCCCCGACCTCTGCGAGCGCCTCGTCGAGCGTGATCATCTCGCCTGCGCGCTTCGACAGGCGCACGGACTCACCGTCGCGCAGCAGGTTGACGAGCTGCCCGATGCGGATCTCGACGCTGTCGACACCGAGCCCGAGGCAGACCGCGGCCGCCTTGAGCCGCGCCACGTACCCATGATGGTCCGCGCCGAGCAGGTAGATGCAGTGATCGGCGCGCGATCGCTTGTCGCGCATGTAGGCGCAGTCAGCGGCGAAGTAGGTCGGACGCCCGTCGGAACGCACGAGCACGCGGTCCTTGTCGTCCCCGTGGTCGGTGGTGCGCAGGAACAGCGCGCCGTCGCGCTCCTCGGTGTGACCTGACGCGCGCAGCTGCTCGATGGTGGCCTCGATGGCACCCTCGTCGTGCAGCCGCCCCTCGCTGGTCCACACGTCGAAGCGCACGCCGAGCCCCTCGAGCTGCTGCGCGATGCGCTCGCGCATGCGTGCGACGGCAGCCGCACCGACCGCGTCCGCGACCTCGTCGACCTCGCCGTCGAACAGGCCGTCGCCGTGGCGCTCGCGCAGCTCCACCGCGAGCCCGGGGACGTAGTCGCCGTGGTAGTCGTCCTCCCCGAGCGGGAGGCCGCGGTCGACGCGCACGATCGACGCGCCGAAGCGACGGATCTGCTCGCCGACGTCGTTCACGTAGTACTCGCGCGTCACCCGGTGCCCGGCGGCCTCGAGCAGCGCGGCGATCGCGTCGCCTGTCGCCGCCCAGCGTCCCGCGCCCAGGTGCAGCGGGCCGGTCGGGTTCGCGGACACGAACTCGACGTTGACGTGGCTCCCACCGTCAGCCGACCGGCGGCCGAAGCCCGGACCCTGCGCGAGGATGCGGCGCACGAGTGCGGCGTGCGCGAGGTCGGACAGACGGAAGTTGACGAAGCCCGGTCCGGCGACCTCGACCGCGTCGACCTCGGGGAGCGCAGCGAGCTCGGTCGCGAGCGCGTCAGCGAGCTCGCGCGGTGCGCGGCCAGCGGCCTTCGCGACGCGCAGCGCGATCGTCGACGCCCAGTCGCCGTGATCGGGATCCTTCGGGCGTTCGAGCGCCGGATCCTCGCTGGGCAGGCCCATGCGCGTGAGCGCGTCGCGGACCGCCGTCGCGAGCAGCGCGACGGTCGGATCGGACAGGGTGAGGTCGGGCACGGGGGTCCTCAGGACTCGGTCGCGGCAGCCTAACGGCGGGGCGCCGATGCACCGGGCGGTAGCCTGCCGTCGTCCCGCCCCCGTAGCTCAGTGGATAGAGCACTGGCCTCCGGAGCCAGAAGCGAAGGTTCGATTCCTTCCGGGGGTACCGATCGACGACGGCGACGCTCGGCTGACGATGCCCACCGGACCGACCGCCCCGACTCCTCGCCCAGGTCCGCGCCTCAGCGCCCTCCTCGTCGTGAACCCGACGGCGACCACGACGCGACCAGAACTGCGCGACCTCATCATCGCGGCCCTCGAGGGCACGGTCGCGCTCGAGGTGCGTCCGACGCAGGGGCGTGGTCACGCGACCGCGCTCGCTGCCGAGGCGGTCGCACAGGGACGTGACGCGGTCGTCGTGCTCGGTGGCGATGGCACGGCGAACGAGGTCATCCAGGCGCTCGCCCACTCCTCGACCGCGCTCGGGCTCGTGCCCGGCGGCGGCGCGAACGTGCTCGCCCGCTCCCTCGGACTGCCGGCCGAACCGGTCGCGGCGACGTCACGCCTGCTGCGGGCGCTGCGGACCGGTGGGCGACGCCGGATCGGGCTGGGTCGCGCGGACGACCGGCTGTTCGCGTTCAACGCCGGGATGGGCTTCGACGCGGCCGTGGTGCACCGGGTCGAGCGTGACCGGGCGCGCAAGCAGCTGCTGCGTCAGGCCGCGTTCGTGACGTCGGCGCTCGGCGAGTGGCACGCGCAGCGCGACCGACCCGATCCGCTGCGCGTCGTCCTGCCCGACGGGCAGGAGCGGCTCGCGGACGTGGCGCTCGTCGCGAACTCCTCCCCCTACACCTTCCTCGGCCCACGGCCCCTGACCGCGCACCCCGGCGCGTCGTTCGACCTCGGGCTCGACCTGCTGACCGTGCGCGAGGCCACGCTCGGCCGGCTCACGACCGTCATCGCGGGGGCGCTCGCCGGGGGGCGGCACGTCCGACTCGCCGGCGTGCGCCACGACCGCGACCTGCCGTCGCTGGCCATCGAGGTGGCGGACGGAGGCAGCGCGCTGCCGGTCCACGTCGATGGGGACCCGCTCCCGGCCCGGGACCGCCTCGTGCTGACCGCCCTGCCCGACGCCCTCGTCGTCCTCACCTGAGCGTCGACCTGAGCGTCGACCTGAGCGTCGACCAGGCCCCCAGCCGCCCATCTGGACTGGAATGCGGTCGCTTCTGGCCCGCTGGCCAGCCGGCCCCTTGACAGGGGGGGTGGACCGGTTACGGTGACTCTCCGCGCTCGTGAAGGTCTTCTCGAAGTCACGCTCGCGCATCGCCGATCCCCCTCGGCCGACCCACCCGGCCGACCCCCCGGCCGGCCTCCCCCACGGCACGGAGCGAACGATGGACTGGCGCAACGAGGCATCCTGCAGGGACGTGGACCCCGACCTGTTCTTCCCCATCGGGACGACGGGGATCGCGATCGAGCAGGTCGACGCGGCCAAGCGCATCTGCGCCAGCTGCCTCGTGCGCGAGCCGTGCCTGGAGTTCGCGCTCGCGTCGAACCAGGACGCCGGCGTCTGGGGCGGACTGACCGAGGACGAGCGCCGCACGCTCAAGCGTGCCCGTCAGCGCCGTCGCCGGCTGGTCAGCTGACCCGACCCCGACGGCTCGACGGTCCCACGGCTCCGATGGCTGGACGTTCTCAGCGGGGCAGCGGCGCACTCACGCGGGCGATCGTGCCACCCTGCGGTGTCGCACGCGCGACGGTCAACGTCCCCTCGAGCTCGCTCGTGATGAGCGTGTCCGCGATCTGCAGCCCGAGGTTCGCATCGCGCACGTGATCGAAGCCTTCGTCGACGCCGGGCCCGTCGTCCTCGACCTCCATCGTGAACGTCGCCGGACCTCGGTCGAGCCGCACGGTGATCGTGCCGCCAGCGGTCCCCGGCCCGTAGGCATGCTCGAGCGCGTTCTGCAGCAGCTCGGAGAGCACCAGCGCGAGCGGGCTCGCGAGCTGCGGTGACAGCTCCCCAGCGCGACCCTCGATCACCGTCGTCACCGTCCGGCTCGGATCGGAGAGTCCTGCCCCGACGATGTCGGCGAGCCGCTGCGCCACGATGTCGAAGGTGACCCGCTGCCGCGAGTCCTCCGAGAGCGTCTCGTGCACGAGCGCGATCGATCCGATGCGACGCACCGACTCCTGCAGCGCCTCGCGACCCTCGTCGGTGCGCATGCGCCGGGACTGCACGCGCAGCAGCGACGCGACCGTCTGCAGGTTGTTCTTGACCCGATGATGGATCTCGCGGATCGTCGCATCCTTGGACAGCAGCAGCCGCTCATGACGACGCAGCTCGGTGACCTCACGCATCAGCATGACCGCACCGAGCACCCGCTCGCCACGGGTGAGCGGCAGGAGGCGCCGCAGGACGACCGACCCACGCGCCTCGACCTCCGACTCGACCGGACGGCCCTCCTGCAGGGCCGTCATCAGCGTCTCGTCGTCGAGGTCGAAGTCGGTCAGGCTGCGGCGGGTGACGTTCGAGGTCACGCCGAGCCGGCGATACGCGCTGACCGCGTTGGGTGAGGCGTAGCTCACGCGGCCCGTCGAGTCGACGCGGACCATGCCGTCGCCGACGCGCGGCGCGACCTCCCGCTCCGGGTCCTCCCCGTCGAAGGGGAACGCGCCCTCCGCGATCATCGCCGAGAGTTCGTTCGCGGTCTGCAGGTAGGTGAGCTCGAGCTGTGACGGTGCACGGACCGTCGACAGGTTCGCCTCGCGCGACACGACGGCGATGATCTCCCCACGCCAGGGCACCGGGATCGCCTCCTGACGGACGGGGACACCTGAGGACCAGTCCGGTTCGCCATCACGGACGATCGCACCCTCCTCGAAGGCGCGCAGGATCGCGGCCTGCGACGCCCACGCGAGCGTGGTGCCGACGAGGTCCTCCTGGTGGACGGTCTGCGCCGTGTAGGGACGCATCTGGGCGGCGACGACGATCTCCGTGGTCGACGGATCGCGCACGCACAGCAGCAGGTCGGCGAACGCGAGGTCGGACAGGATCTGCCAGTCGGAGATCAGCGCCTGCACGCGCGCGGTCGCATCGACGGGCAGACCGGCGCGTTCCTCGAGGATCCGTTCGAGGGTCGACACGTCAGCGCTCGAGGAACCGCTGCAGCTGCTGCAACGGGATCACCTCGCGGATGCGCTCGAAGGCTCGGGCCTCGATCTCCCGGAGCTCTCCGAGCGAGATGCCGAGCGTCCGCGCGGCGTCCGCCGGGTCCTGCGGGTGTCCGTCGACGAGCCCCATGCGCAGCTCGAGCACCCGGCGCTGCGTCTCCGGCAGCCGCTGCAGCACGCGCTTGAGCGGAGCAGCGAGCTGCGCCGAACGCTCGTCGACACCATCGGCCGACGCTGCCTTCGCGCCGGGGCGCGCTGCCGCACCACGCTCGCCGCCGCGTGGTCCTCCGCGCTTCTTCCCCTCAGCCATGCACGCAGCGTAGTTGCGTCGGGCCGAGCGGTCGCCTCGTCAGCCTCGACGCGACCCGTGTCAGCCCCGGGCGGACTCCTCGGCCCAGGCGATGGTCGCCCGCACACCGTCGGCCACGCCGGTCCACGGCTGCCAACCGAGCACCGTGCGCGCCCGCGACGCGTCGACGACGCTGTGGCGCACCTCCCCTGCTCGCTCGGGCCCACGCACGGGCGGCAGGTCGTAGCCCGTCGCCGCCGCGCACTCGGCGTAGAGCTGGTCGACCGTCGTCGCGACCCCCGTGCCGATCAGCATGCGCTCCCCCGCCGCCTCCGGTACCGACCCTGCCCGGACGAACGCATCGACGACATCGTCGACGAACACGAAGTCACGCGTCTGCTCGCCGTCACCGAAGATCGTGCACGGCGCACCCTCCAGCATGCGGCCGGCGAATATCGCGACGACGCCACCCTCGCCCGACGTCGACTGGTGGGGTCCGTACACGTTCGCGAGTGTCAGGACGACGCCCTCCATGTCGTGCGTGGCGCCGTAGGCGAGCACGTAGTCGCCCGCGGCGCGCTTCGAGACGCCGTACGGCGAGAGCGGCGGCGTCGTCACCTGCTCGTCGATCGGCAGCTGCTCCGCCGGCGGATCGCCGTACCCCGCGATGGACGCGGCGTACACGACTCGGCGAACGCCATGACGTCGCGCCGCCTCGAGGACGTGGATGGTCCCGAGCACGTTGAGTCGCGCGTCCTCGAGCGGACGGTCGACGCTGACGCGGACGTCGACCTGCGCAGCGAGATGGAAGATGACGTTGGGACGCATGCGCGCGACGAGCGCGTCGAACGCGTCCGACGTGACGTCGATGTGGTCGAACTGCAGCCGCCCCGTCAGGTGAGGCGCGCGGGCGAGCGAGAGGTTCGCCAAGCGTCCGGTCGAGAGGTCATCGACGGCGACCACCCGGTGACCCTCCTCGAGCAGCCGTACGACCAGGTTCGAGCCGATGAAGCCTGCGGCCCCGGTCACGAGCACGAGCTCCTCAGCCACGGTCGTCGTCCTGCTCGACGCCGGCGGAGACCTCCTGCAGGCGCGCACGGACGCGTTCGACGAGGTCGGCCGGTGCCTGCTCCGCGCAGCCCTCCCGGATGAGCTCACGCAGCCGGGCCCTGAGGTCACGCTCCGACGTGCAGGGCAGGCAGTCGTCGAGGTGTCCGTCGAGCTCGCGGGCCTCGCTGGCGTCCATCTCCCCGTCGAGGAAGCGCTCGATGCGCTCCGCGAGGTCCTCGCAGTGCGCGTGCGTGCCGGACGGGGGCGTCATCCCCGTCACCCCATGTCCTCCGTCGCCGACGCTCATGCGTGGTCCTCCTCGTCGCCGTCGTGACCAGCGACCATCCGGCTGCGCTGTGCGTAGTCCGCCAACGAAGCGCGCAGCGCCGCACGTCCGCGATGGAGCCGTGACATCACCGTGCCGACCGGCGAGTCCATGATGTCGGCGATCTCGCGGTACGCGAAGCCCTCGACGTCGGCAAGGTAGACGGCGACCCGCTGCTCCTCCGGGAGAGCGGCGAGCGCTTCGCGCACCTCCGTCGGGCCGAACGCGGCGAGCGCGTCGTGCTCCGCGGACGGCGACGACGCGCGGGCGGGGTCGACCGCACCGGACGCCGCGACCTCGACGTCCTCCGTCGGGTCCTCCGTCGGCCGCCGCCCGTCACGGCGGTACTGCGACAGGAACGTGGTGTGCAGGACGCGGTAGAGCCACGCCCTGACGTTCGAACCCTCCTCCACCTGGTGGTACGCACGGAACGCGGTCGTCAGCGCCTCCTGCACGAGATCGTCCGCGTCCGCCGGACGCCGGACGTAGCGAAGGGCGGCCGCGTACAGCCGGTCGAGGTGTGGGAGCGCCTCGGCCTCGAAGGCGCGGACCCGTTCGTCGTGATCGAGCGCACGCCGGACCGTCCCACCGCGTGGCTGCGTCGGACGTACGGCGGCCGGACGGGTCACAGGGTCCCTCCGGGTCACGTCCAGGAGCGTTCGGGTCCTTCGGCGAGCGCGACACCGGCGACCGTGCCGACCGCGCGGGTGCACCCCCCGACAGTAATCCACAGGCGGGCGATCACCCGTCGCCGTCCGACGGGAGCGTCCGTAGCGTGCCCGGCGGGTCGACCGCCACCTGCGTCGACCCCGGGCCGGTCCCGCATCGCCCCTGCGGGACCGGCCCACGGCGGGGTCCGTACCAGGACCCTCGGACGGAAGGCTGACCGTGCAGCACGGGCGGATCCCCTCGACGCAGACGCACCCGACCGGCAGCCCTGCGCCCGCAGGAGCACACCGTCGGTGGCGACGGGTCGTCGTCATCGTGCTCGCTGTCGCGCTCGCCACGGTGGTGCTGCGCTCGCCGCTGTCCGTGCTGACGCTGATCGGGACCGCATCGCCGCAGGATCCCACCGAGCCGGACGAGGGTCCGCTCGGTAGCGTCGGCGACATCGTCACGCGGCGAGCAGATGACGGTGGTGATCCCACCATCGCAGCCGAAGGCTCGACGAGCGGTGCCGTGTCGGACGGACGTTGGGGAGCGGCGCCGGTCCGACCTGGGGGACTCGATATCAGGCTCGAGGAGCTCCGAGGGGGCTGGCGGGTCGAGGGGGGCGCCGAGGAGGCCGCCGCGCTCGGCGTGATCGCAGCCCATGCCTGGGCCGATGCGCGCTCGGGGCGGACGGCCGTGTCGGACGTGGGCGCGGTGCCGGGAACGGGGCTGGGGGCGGGGTCGGGAGAGCGAGCGGGAGCGATCGTGACGGTCGAGGCGGTGGAGCGTCCCGGTGCGCTGCATGCGGTGGTCACGCTGCTCGTCGCCGACGCTCGGGGCCTGCACCGCATCGCGGTCCCGATCGTGTTCGCGGCCGAGGGGCCGGCCGTCGCGGGCGAGCCCTGGAGGCTTCCTGGACCCGTCGCCTCCGTGCCCGACGTGGTGGGCGACGCGGTCGGTGATCCCGAGCTGCTCGCCGCCGCCCGCAGCGCACTCGAGACGATCGGTATCCCGGGTGGACGCCTGCTCGCCCTCGAGGCGACCGACGGCTGGCCGTTCATCGCACGACTCGACGACGGGACGGACGGTCACCCGTGGCTGCGGTGGCACCTCGACCGCTTCGTCGTCGCAGGTCTCCCCCTCCGCAACGGTGGGGGTCCACGATAAGGACGACGGGAGAGAGGGAGGAAGCGCATGTTCGACGATGGAGATGAAGCGCTCGTCATGGGACACCGACCGGGGGAGCACGGCAGCAGGGCGGTCAATGCCCTCCTGTCGACGATCGTCAGGACGATGACGGAGATGGAGCAGGGGCTGCGGCCCGTCGCGGCGCTCGACACGATCGCCAGCCCGCTCGCCGCCCGCCGCATCCGCCACCAGGTGCACGAGATGCAGCTCGGGAAGCGGACAGGGAAGCGCGGGGGGCGTCCACGGACCACCCCAGCCACGGTGCTGAACGCCAGTTCCTTCCATCCCACCGCCGGCGTGACGGAGGGGGTGGTGGTCATCGAGTCCGACGGGCGATCCCGGGCCTACTGCATCCGGCTCGAGCAGGAGGCCACCCGCTGGCGACTCGTCGAGCTGGCGACGCCCGGCGGGACCCTGCGGGCGGCGGTGACCGAAGCCTCACGTTCCGGAGCGGTCCCGATCGACGAGCACGGGATGCGACGCTCGTCCGGACGCGGCGGCATCAGCTACTCGACGGCGCCCTGGCCACCCCGGGACAACGAGCCCGAGGTCGCGCGCGATCCGCTCGGCCGCACACGCAGCGATGCGCTGCGCGAGCAGGCGCACCCCTCTGCGCAGGACGCGGCACCCGAGGGGCCGCCCGATGCGGGGACGGTCGAGGAGGACTGACCGTCGTCCGGTCAGCGCCATGCGTCAGGCCGCTCGCCGTGCGTCAGGCCGCTCCGTGGCAGCGCTTGAACTTCTGACCGCTGCCGCAGTGGCACGGGTCGTTGCGGCCGATGCGGTCGTCCGCGACGTAGGTGCCGCCGCCGGACGCGACCGGACGCACGGTCCGGCCGTCGTCGCGCCGTGACGGAGCCGAGCCCGGCGCGGTGCGGCTCTCGACCATCGGACGGCGGTCCTCGCGCAGCGGGACGGCTGCAGCCGCAGCGCCGACGGCACCGTCGGCACGGGCTCGCTTCAGCACGCCGGTCGCGTCGGGCACGTCCGCACGCTCGATCGGGAGGCGCATCACGTAGGTGACCGACTCCTCCTTGACCCCTGACATCATCGCTGCGAACGAGTCGTACGCCTCGCGCTGGTACTCGGTCAGCGGATCGCGCTGGCCGACGGCGCGCAGCCCGATGCCGTCACGCAGCGCGTCCATCTCGTAGAGGTGCTCGCGCCACTTCCGGTCGATGACGCTGAGGATGACGCGACGCTCGACCTCACGCAGCACGGCCGGGCCACCGACCTGCTCCTCGCGGCGCACGTAGGAGGCATCCAGGTCATCGGTCACCAGCGCGACGAGCGCCGCATGGTCGATCGTCTCGACGTCCACCGTCGTCACGTCCACGGCCCCGTCATGGATCGCACCGAGCCGCCGTTGCAGGCCCTCGAGGTCCCAGTCCTCCGGGAGGATCTCCTGCGGGCAGTGCTCGTCGATCAGCCGGGTGGCCGCATCGACGAGGTACCGATGACCCAGCTCCGCGATGAACGCCTCGTCCCCATCGAGGAGGCGCTGCCGTTGGTTGTAGACGATCTTGCGCTGCTCGTTGAGGACGTCGTCGTACTTCAGGACGTTCTTGCGGCGATCGAAGTTGATGCTCTCGACCTGACGCTGCGCGTTCGCGACCGCCTTCGTGACCATGCCGGCCTCGATGGGGACATCATCGGGGATCTTGAGGCGGTTCATGACCCGCTCGACCGCGCTGGCGTTGAACAGCCGCATGAGATCGTCCTCGAGCGACAGGTAGAAGCGACTCCCACCTGGGTCACCCTGACGGCCCGAACGTCCGCGGAGCTGGTTGTCGATGCGCCGTGACTCGTGCCGCTCCGTCCCGAGCACGAACAGTCCCCCGAGCTCGCGCACGCGGTCGCCCTCTGCGGCGAACTCGGCGGCGAAGCGTTCGGTCGCCTCGCGCGCGACACGTGCTCGCTCCTCGGGATCCGCATCCGGTCCGAGCTTCGCGACCTCGCGCTGCGCGTGCTGCTCGGCGTTGCCGCCGAGGATGATGTCGGTCCCACGACCGGCCATGTTCGTCGACACGGTGACCGCTCCGAGCCGCCCGGCCTGGGCGACGATGTCGGCCTCGCGCGCATGGTTCTTCGCGTTGAGCACCTCGTGCTTCACGCCGCGTCGCGTGAGCATCGACGACAGCCGCTCGGACTTCTCGACCGACGTGGTGCCCACGAGCACGGGCTGCCCACGGTCGTGCAGCTCGGCGATCTCCTCGACGGCAGCGGTGAACTTCGCGTCCTCCGTCTTGTAGATCACGTCCGCGCTGTCCTCACGCACGACCGGCTGGTTCGTCGGCACCTCGATGACGCCGAGGCCGTAGATCTCGAGGAACTCCGATTCCTCCGTCTTCGCGGTACCGGTCATGCCTGCGAGCTTGTCGTAGGTGCGGTAGTAGTTCTGCAGCGTGACGGTCGCGAGCGTCTGGTTCTCGTCGCGGACGGTCACCCCCTCCTTCGCCTCGATGGCCTGGTGAAGACCCTCGGAGTAGCGGCGGCCGGAGAGCACGCGTCCGGTGTTCTCGTCGACGATCTGCACCTCGCCCTCGGTGACGACGTACTCGCGGTCACGCCGGTAGAGGTCACGGGCCTTCAACGCGTTCTGGAGGTGGTGGATGAGCGGCGTGTTGACCGACTCGAACATGTTGTCGATGCCGAGGATGCGCTCGACCTTGGCGATGCCCTGCTCGGTGACGGCGACGGTGCGCTTCGCCTCGTCGACCAGGTAGTCGCCGTCCTCCTCGCCGGGCTGCGCGCTGTCACGGCCGCGCGACATGTTCGGCACGACCTTGCGGGCGAACACCTTGTAGAGGTCCGCGGACTGCTCCGCCGGCCCCGAGATGATCAGCGGCGTCCGGGCCTCGTCGACGAGGATCGAGTCGACCTCGTCGACGAGTGCGAGGTTGCGGCCGCGCTGGACCTGACGGGAACGCTCCATGACCATGTTGTCGCGCAGGTAGTCGAAGCCGAACTCGTTGTTCGTGCCGTAGGTGATGTCGCACGCGTAGGCGGCCTGCTTCTCCTCGTGGGACGCACCGGACACGACGACCCCGACGGTCAGCCCGAGGTACTCGTGCACGCGGCCCATCCACTCCGCGTCACGACGTGCGAGGTACTCGTTGACGGTGACGACGTGCACGCCCTTGCCGGCGAGCGCGTTGAGGTAGACCGGCATCGTCGAGGTCAGCGTCTTGCCCTCACCGGTGCGCATCTCGGCGATGTTGCCGGCGTGCAGGACCGCGGCGCCGAAGACCTGGACGTCGAACGGCCGCTGGTGGAGCACCCGCCAGGCCGCCTCACGCACGACCGCGAACGCCTCGGCCTGGATGGCCTCGAGCGTGGCGCCGTCGGCGAGCCGGGCGCGCAGGACGTCGGTGCGTCCACGCAGCTCGCCGTCGGTGAGCGACTCGATGTCGGCACCGAGCGCGTCGACGGCAGCGACGACCGCGTGGAAGCGCTTGGCCTCGCGGCCCTCGCCCATGCGAAGGATGCGGTCGAGCATGCTGGCTCCGGGTCACGACAGCACGGACCGGGACGTCCGTGGGGATCGGGCGCAGGGTACGCGACCGGTCCGCGCAGCCACCGGCCCGATCCGTCCCTGTGGACGGCCGACGCTCGCGGGCCGACGCTCGCGGGTCAACGCTCGCGCCGACGCTCGCAGGACGGCTCAGTGACGACCGGTGACGGCCCCGAGCGGGTGCCCGCCGGCACGGGCGAGCGTCACGAGGACGATGCTGCCAGCACCCGCCGCCCGGAGGGCCGCCGCGGCACGCCAGGCGGTCGCACCTGTCGTGAGCACGTCATCCACGAGCACCAGGTCGCTCCCCGGCAGCGCGATCGTCGCGCGGTAGTGCTCGTCGTGGACCGGGCCGGGTCCGACATCGAGCAGCCGGACCAGCGGTGCGTCGAGCGCGTCCGCGACGACCACCGCGATCGCACGGGCGTGGTCGATCCCGCGTGTGCGGACGCGCGACGGCACGGAGGTCACCCACGTGACCGCGTCGACCGCGAGTCCCATCGCGCGCAGGCGCGCTGCGGTGGGTCCGGCCAGCGCGGCCCACCCACGGCGAGCGCCGCCCACCTTCGCCGCGACGATCGCTGCTCGCACCGGACCTCGGTAGGCGTAGGAGGTGAACGTCGCGTCGATGGGTGCGTCGGGCGGCCAGCAGCCGTGCCCGGCCGACGGCGGCGCGCCGCAGCGTGGACAACCGGGTGGCAGGACACGGACCTGCGCGGTGCAGCGAGCGCAGAACGGCATGTCGGCCCGCGCACGACAGGCGAGACAGCGCGACGGAAGGAGCAGGCGGATCATGCAGCGAGTCGAGCAGGGCCGCACCCGCGGCACCGCCCCGACTCCGTGCCTGGGGACGACCAGGTGGGGACGACCACCCGGGACGAGAGGTGCGTCAGTCCTTGCGGTCGGGTCCGAGCATGATGGGGATGCCCTCACGGACCTCGTAGCGCGTGCTGCACTGCGCGCAGATCAGGACCTTGCGCCGCTCCTTGTACTCGAGCGAGACGCGGCAGGTCGGGCAGACGAGGATCTGCAGCAGGCGTTCATCCAGCACGTCGGGCTCCGTCCGTCAGGCCGCAACCGTAGCGAGCAGCGTGGTCACCGCGGCGGTCGCCCGCTCCATCTCGACCGCCGTGTCCGCCTCGACGTTGAGCCGCAGCAGCGGCTCCGTGTTGGACGCCCTGACGTTGAACCAGGCCGTCCCGAGGTCCACGGTGAGCCCATCGAGCTCGTCGGGTCCCCGAGCGGCATAGGCCTCCCGCACCAGCGCGAGCGCCTCGTCGGTGTCATGGACGCGCAGGTTGCGCTCACCCGAACGGCTCCGGGTGTCGTGCGGAGCGACCGCGTCGGCCAGGGACCCGCCGGCAGCGGCGACGGCCTCGAGCAGCATCAGCGCCGCGATCACGCCGGAGTCCGCACGGTGGTTGTCGCGGAAGTAGAAGTGACCGGAGTGCTCGACACCGAGGACCGCGCCCGTCCGTGCCATCTCCGCCTTGATGAAGGAGTGGCCGACGCGCGTGCGCAGCGGGACCCCACCGGCGGCGACGATCGCCTCCGGCACGCTGCGCGAGCAGATGAGGTTGTGCAGCACGGTCGCGCCACGATCGCGCTCCAGCACGCGTGTCGCGACGAGCGCACCGACGAGCGATGAGTCGACGGGCCGGCCGGCAGCATCGACGGCGAAGACACGGTCCGCGTCGCCATCGAAGGCGAGGCCGAGCACCGCGCCCTCGGCGATGACGCGCGCCGAGAGGTCACGCAGGTTCGCCGGGTCGAGCGGGTCCGCCGGATGGTTGGGGAACGTGCCGTCGAGCTCGAAGTACAGCGGGACGGTCTCGAGGTCGAGGCCTTCCGCGATCGCCGGCCACACCAGCCCGCCCATGCCGTTGGCCGCATCGACGACGATGCGCATGCCGCCCAGCCGCACACCGTCGGTGAGGAAGCTGCGCACGTGGTCGGCGAAGCGCGGGAGCAGGTCGAGCTCGCTGCGGCTGCCCCGCATGGTGCCGAGCGGCGCGATCGCCGCAGCGTGATGCTCGCCGCTGAGCAGTCCGACCGCGAGGTCCCGCATGCGTGCGAGTCCCGAGTCGATCGCGACCGGCACGGCTCCCGCCCGGCACAGCTTGATGCCGTTGTAGGCGGCCGGGTTGTGGCTGGCGGTGAACATCGCACCGGGAGCGTCGAGCACCCCCGAGGCGTAGGTCAGCCCATCGGTGCTGATCAGCCCGACGTCGACGACGTCGATGCCCGCTGCGAGCAGCTGCTCGGTGAACGCGGCGACGAGCCCGGGTGACGAGGGCCGCATGTCGCGCCCGACGACGAAGCGTCCCCCGGGTGCGGCCAGCTCGATCGCGGCAGCGGCACCCAGCGCCCCCGCCACCTCGGGCGTCAGCTCGCTGTCGACCAGCCCTCGGATGTCGTAGGCCTTCACGATGCGGCTGAGGACCACCGCAGCATCCATGACCGCCCCTTCTCCTGCAGGACCGTACGACCACCAGGACCGTACGGCGGAACCTGCCCGTCGCTCCCGCCGCTGCGGTCGGCCTCAGCCGAACAGCGTCGGCGTGCCGCCCTGACCGGTCGCGGACGGGACCGATGCGAGTGATGCGACCGATGTGCCCGACGGGACGACCCGGAACGGGGCGGGCGGCGACACGACGGCTGGCGACACGACGGCCGGGGCCGCCGGGCGCGTGGCCGGGGTGAGCAGATCGGCGCACCACACCGTCGTCGTCGGGTCGGGCGCGAGGCGCAGCGGCTGAGGGACCGGCCGGACCTCGGCCTCCGGCGTGCGCTCGGACAGCGGGACGGGAGCGACGGACGCGGAGGGCTGCAGGAGGCTGTCGAGACGACCGGCACCAGAGGCCCGTCGCTGGGCAGCCGACCGGTCGGTCCCGTCAGGGGCGGCGTCAGGGGCGTCCTCGGAGACGGCCCATTGGACGGCGCTGAGCGCGGCCGCGAGACGGGCCACGCCTTGACCCCGATCGGGACCGACCGGTGGTGCGGCCTCCGTCACCTGCTCGCGTGACGGAGCGCGGTCACGCAGGGTCCATCCCGTGGGCGGGGTGGAGCGTGCCGCATGCTGGAGGCAGAGGTCGTACTCGCCGGGCTCGGTGTGCGACCCCAGGGGGTCGAGCATCACGACGCGCTGGGCGTAGTCGAAACGCAGGGTCGTGGTCGCTCGGCGCATGCAGCCGGGCCGGACGCACACACGGGTCATGAGCCGCTGCTGCGGCGTGGCGTGGGGCGTTGCGACAGAGGCGGACACGAGCGGACGGTAAACGACAACGATGTGGTTCGGCAAGGAGGCGACACGGTCCCCGTGCGGCAGGGCTAGCGTGACCCGCATGCGCGACCGTCATGCCCGTCACCGCCGTCGAGACGTCGACCGTCACCGTCGACCGGTCGACGGTGCCCGGACGCGCAGTGTCGAGCGGTTCGCACGCCTCGTCGACGATGCCGTCGCCACGCTGCCCAAGGACTTCCTCCCCTACCTCGCGGACGTCCAGATCTCGGTCGCGGACGTGCCCCCACCGGACCCGGTGGGCCACGGCGAGGAGATCCTCCTCGGGCTCTACGAGGGCGTCCCGCGCACCGAGCGCGACGTACTGCCGCCGCTGTATCCGGACCGCATCACGCTGTTCCGCCGCCCGCTCGAGGCACGTGCGCGCAACCGGCGCGACCTCGCTGAACTCGTCCGGCACACGGTCCTGCACGAGGTCGCGCATCACTTCGGCATCGACGACGACCGGCTCGACGAGCTCGGCTGGGGCTGAGGCCGGGGACGAGGCCGAGGCCGGCGTCTCGCCGACGCCCGTCACTGCGCCGACGATCAGGGCCGGCCGGCCGCTCCGGGCGGTTCGTCCAGACGATCGTCGTCCTCCCCCACCGCACGCACCTCGCGGCGCAGGTCGGCGGGCGTCCCGAGCCGCGCCACCCAACCGTCGAGGCTGCGCCCGGACAGCGCGCGCGCCGGGATGAGCCAGGTACGTGACGCGACCGCATCGGTCGCCACCGGCTCGAGCAGCTCCCGTCCGAGCGTCGTGCGTGAGACCACGAGCGCAGGACCACCCGTCACCACCGCTGACCACGCTCCAGCACCCTCGAGCGGCAACGGGATGCGCGCCACCCCGCCAGGCGCGAGCTGACCCGGTTCGAGCACGGAGGTGACGCTGCTCTCGCTCGCCTCAGCGTCCGTGCTCGCCTCACCATCCGCGCTCGCCTCGCCGTCCGCAGTGGCGGTCCTGATCGTGGTGAGCGTCACGCGCAGTGGCGCGTCGGTCTCCGCGAGGTTCACGACATGGAGCGTCGTGTCCCGCTGCGGGTCGGACGTCCCGGCGATGGACCACTCCGGGTCCGCCGCAGGTGATGCGGCGTAGCGGACGACCCCGGTGCTGTCAGCGTCAGCAGCGTCGGCGGCGGCGAGGAACTGCGCACCCGCAGCGACGAACACGCCTGTCGTCTCCGAGCGCAGCGTCACGCCGAGCACCCGCCGACCGTCCAGCGCGAGGTCCGACGACCCGATGCGCACGAGCGCTCCGGGTCCGACCTCGACGCTGTCGAGTCCCTCCGCGACGGCCGTGCCCTGCGCCGTGTGCAGCGTGAGCTGGACGACCACGGTCCGGGGCTCGGGGTTGAGCACCCAGATCGCACCATCGACATCCGCGCCGAGGGGCACCCACGGCATCGTCCAGGTCACTGATGGGGCGGTCGCCGCCGGGACGACGCTGACGCCCTCGACGCCGCCGACGCCGGAGACCGCGCGCTGCAGCCCCTCGACAGCGACGCGTCCCGCTCCGACCGTGATGACCGCGGCCACGTCGGACTGCTCCGGGACGTGATCGTTGAGACGCACGGTGATGCGCGCACCGCTGAGTACCGAGATGTTGCGCAGCGCGATCGGATCGACCGGGCCATCCGGCGTGATCAGCGTCACGGCGAACGTCGCATCGGCCACGTACGGGTTGACGATGCGCAGCAGCGACTCGTTCCCACCGTCGGTCCGCAGACCCAGCACCGTCCACCGCGGAGCGTCCGAGGGGACGCAGCGCGCGGCGACGGCGCCGCGCGGCTCGCCTGGAGCGCCACCGGTGCGCCACTCCTGCCACACGGTGAGCGGATGGTCGGCCCAGCCCGCCCACACCCAACCGTCGGTACCGAGGTCGAGTCGCACCCGGTCGAGCGCGCCCGGAGCGAGCGGCCCGATCGCCGACCGTTCGATGTCCTCGCGGAGCGCGAGGACGACCCCTCGAGCGTCCGGCGTCTCCGGGTCGAGAACGGCGGCACCGGCCTGAGCCACTGCAGCACTCTGCAGCGATGACGGGAGCGGCGGCGCGAACAGCAGCACGTCAGCCACAGGGTCGCTGCCGCCCGCGCCCGTGATGCAGACGGACCCGCCGGCGCTCGGCGGGACACCGGGCACCGGCGCGTTCGAGGGATCGGTCAGGGCAGGGCCGAGGTGTGCGAGCGGTGCGCCGGTGACGCCGAGCGTGAGGACCACCAGCAGCGCAACGATGAGCGTGCTGGCGACGGACGTGCTGCGCCGGTTCATCGCGCGCCCTTCGTCGGTCGGCGACCAGCGTTGCGGCGAGCGAAGGCCGGCGGTCGTGCACCGAGCGAGATCACGATGAGCGCCCAGAGCGCCTGCGCCTGGAGCAGGCCCGGCCGTGTCGCTGACGGGCTCGCCACGATCTCGACCTCGGAACCTGGCGGGACATCGAAGACGCGCAGCAGGCCATCGTCGGTCAGGATCGGCACCGCCGCGCCGTCCACCAGCACGCGCCAACCGACCCCGAACGGCACGGCGACGACGAGGTCCCCGCCAGGTCCGGCGGTGCCGAGGAAGCGGTCGGAGGTGAGCCGCTCGATCGCTGCGACCACCTCACGCGGCGGGACGCTCGGATCGGGTGCCCGGCCGGCACTCACCGTGTCGCGCACGATCGCGGCCCCGGGGATCGCACCGCTGATGCGCGACACGCTCCCGACGATGGTCGGGAGCGGATCGAGCGCGGACTGCGAGCGCAGCAGCGCAGTGAGTCCAACATCGGTGAAGCCGTCAGGGACGAGCGCCACTCCGACACCGAGCCGACCGAGCCGGGCTGCGGCACGAGGGTCACGACCCGCGAGCAGGTCCTCGACCGCCTCCGTGAGCAGGCCGTGCAGGACCGGGTCGTGGCGGACACCGAACGCGGCGAGGTCGGGGCCCGTGGCCGGCACGACCTCCCACACGACGCCGTCGCGGGTGCTCCCGAGGACGAGCACACGATCCGGCGGATACGGGCTCAGCGTGGCGAGGTAGGCGGGCACGGCCTCCTCGCGCGACAGTCCAGGGGTGCCCACGACCGCGAGGTGCAGCAGTCCGGCCGCGACGAACACGACGGTGGCGATCGAGGCGGAAGCGACGCCGACCTGACGCCACCCGAACGGGTGCGCGGAGAGGACCGCGAGGACGTGCGCGGAGCCCAGCCCTGCCAGCCCGACGTGCGCGGCGGCGGCGATGAGGAGGAACGGTCCGACCCTCACGGAGGTCCCGACCGCATCGAGCCACCAGGCAGCGACGGGGAGCCCCAGCGCGACGACCACGAGGGCGAGCGAGGCGCGGAACGTGGTGGTGCTCACGTCCGCGACCGACACGACCAGCGCCCCGATGATGCCTGCGAGCACCAGCGCAGCACCCGCAGCACCGAGAAGGCGTCGGCTCGGGTCGAGTGCGATCCAGGTCGCAGGGTGCCCGGCGATGCTCGCACCGACGGTGGCGAGCTCCCCACGCAGCACGTCGGGGAGCGTGAGCAGCCAGGGTCCGAGCAGCGGGAGCGGGAGCGTCGCCAGCACGAACGAGCGGACGATCAACGTGCGGCGCCACCGGACATCGTCCACTGCTGCGAGCGCGTGCCCTCCGCCCGCGAGCGCGATCAGCGGGAGCACGACGATGAGGGCGGGCACGAACGCGATGGCGATCGCGAGCAGGAACGAGCCGATGGCGAGGCGTCGCCAGACCCGCTCGACGGCGGCGTCCGCGTCGAGGACGGTCGAGGCCACGACGACGAGCGGCGGGAGCAGCACCGCGATGACGAGGGTCACGATGTCCCCGCCTGCCAGCGCACCGAGCACGGGTGGCGAGGCGGCGTAGGCGAGCGCGAGCACCGTCCGTGGCAGCACGCTCGGCACGAACGCTGCGAGGGCCCGCATCGCTCCGGCCCACGCGAGCAGCGGCGCGACGACGACCAGGACGCGCAGGGAGCCGTCGCCCCCGAACCACTGCAGCAGGCCGAGGACGAGCTGTGCGGGCGAGGGGTCGAGCTGGCTCAGCGCTGCACCGCTGTCGTGCCAGTCGGCGAGATGACGCGCGAGCAGGCTCGCACCGTCAGGGAACGGGAGCAGGTCCCCACCGCGCACCGACCCCGGAAGGATCACGTCGCGGAGACCGACGAGCAGGAGCAGGAGCGTCGGAGGCAGGAGGGACCGCACCGGAGCCCGTGCGATCCGGCGAGCCAGCGGGCGCAGCGAGCGGCCCTCGCCGCCGGCCTCGGACCCTCCGACGACGGCGAGGTCCCTCGCAAGGTCGTCGGGGAGGTCGAGAGCGAGGTCCGCGGACAGATCCGCGGACAGATCGATGGGCGCATCGCTGGCGTCCTGCGCGCTCGCCGAGCTGACCGACGTCGAGCTGACCGCCGTCGGGGTGAGCTCGCCCTGCAGCGTCGCGCTCGGCTGCGTCTCGGCGGTCCCGAAGGCACCCGGTGCAGGCTCACCGGCGATGCGCTCGAGGACCGCCTCGAGGTAGGCCCACAGCCGCGGGGCGATGCGGCCGAACAGCGGCGCGATCTCGGCGTCGCTGCGCCGACGCATGGCCTGGACCGTACGGCGCCGACGGAGCGTGCCCGGCAGGTTCACGACGTTCCAGACCCATGCGGAGACCGTCGCCCGGGCGTCCGAGATCCTGCGGGTGACGAGGAACCCGGCGACCTTCGCGAGGCCGACGCCGAGTGCGAGGGGAAGGACGACGAGGAGCCGCGGCCGCCCATAGTTCATCAGCAGTGCGGTCAGGGTGTTGCGCTCGGCGAGGTAGCGGGGTCCGAGCTCTGCGACGCGACCGGTGCGGCGATGCTCGGCGGCGAGCGCAGCATGGCTCCCGACCGCTGCCGGGACGACCTCGACGTCGTGCCCTGCGACCGCCGCACGCCAGCACAGGTCGAGGTCCTCGCGGAAGGCGTGCGCGCGTGGGTCGAAGCGCCCGAGCTCGTCGAGGACCTGACGTCGGATGAGCATCCCGGCGGTCGGGACGAACAGGACGCGACGATCGCCGTCACGCTGGCCCTGGTCGAGCTCGTCGGGGTCGATGCCGTCGTCGACGCGACCGGTGAGATCGATCGTCGCGCCGACCGACTGCAGGCGCTGCGGATCGTCGGCCCAGCGCAGCTTGGGCCCGACGATGGCGACGCGCTCGTCTGCTTCGAGGGCCGCGACCAGCAGCGCGACGGCGTCGGGGGCGAGCTCCAGATCGTCGTGGACGAGCAGGACCAGGTCGTCCGGTCGAGGTCCGCTGCGGCCGTGGCGGGCGTCCTGGGCGTCCAACGCGTCGAGCGCGAGGTCGAGCGCGACGGGCACGCCGAGGTCCTGGTCGGAGAGCAGCACACGATCGGGGCCGAGGAGGTCTACGAGCAGCGCCCCGGTGCCGTCCACGCTCGCGTTGTCGACGGCGAGGACCTCGATGCCGGGCTGCGTCTGCGCGGCCAGGGCGGTGAGCGTCCCGCGCAGCGATGCGGCACCGTCATGGGTGATGAGGACAGCCACGACGCGCGGACCGGTGGACGTCACGATGCTCGGGCTCTCCGGTCCGATGCTGCGGGAACGGCAGCGGTTCGACCTCGACGCGACCTGAACCTAGCAGCGGGGCCGGAGCACGAATCTGGCGGACCGTCCGGAAGACCGCACCTCGCCGACCGGCGGGTCGGGCGTCAGGCGCTCAGGCGCCGGACACGTGCAGGGCCGACGCGCTTGGCACGGCGACGCTCACGCTCGGAGAGTCCGCCCCAGATCCCGAAGCGCTCATCGTTCTCGAGCGCGTACTGCAGACAGTCATCGCGCACCGGGCAGGCGGCGCAGATGCGCTTGGCCTCGCGCGTCGAGCCACCCTTCTCCGGGAAGAACGCTTCAGGGTCGGCGTCGAGGCAGCGGGCCTCGAGCATCCAGTCGCTGCCATCCTCGCCATCGGCGCCGAGGACGGTGGAGAGTTCGGTGGGCAGGGAGGTCAAGCGGGGCTCCTCAGTGCGACGATGACAGGACCGGAACTACATGACGGTCATTCTGCCTGCCACGGGCCACCTGTCAAGGGGACCACCACTCCAGATTGCGGACCTGTGGACATCGCGGCACCACATGATGTGGTTCGAAGTGGATTCAGTCAGTGCGGAGCGCTCAGCGCTCAAGGGATGCGCTCAGCGCGCATGCGAACCGCACGGAGCTCCGTCTCGCGGCGCCCGGCGGAGGGGCTGCAGCGCCGGACGCTCAGATCAGGCCGTCGAGCGCTTCTCGCAGCCGCACCAGCCCGTCGCGCAGCCGAGACTTCGCGGTCCCCTCGGGGATCCCGAGCACCCGAGCCACGTCCCGGTACGTGTGACCCGCGAAGTAGGCCAGCTCGATCGCCTCCCGCTGGCGATCGCTGAGCTCCGCGAGCGCCTTGCGGACCTGCCAGTGCTCGAGCCGGACCTCGACCTCGTCGGCGACCACGTCGACGTCACGGACCTGGTTGCGGCGGGCGACGCGATCGTCGCGGTTGCGGCCGGCCTGCTCACTGCGCACGCGGTCGACCGCGCGCCGTCGCGTCAGCGTTGCGACCCAGCCGGTGATGGTCCCGCGCTCCGGGTCGAAACGGTCGGCCTTGAGCCAGATCTCAGTGAGGACCTCCTGGGCGACCTCCTCAGCGATCGAGGGGTCCCGGACCACGCCACGCGCGACACGCAGGGTCTGCGGCCGGATGCGCGCGACGAGCACCGCGAAGGCGACCTCGTCACCTGTGGCGGCAGCGACCAGGAGCGCCTCGCTCGACACGTCCGCGGTCGCGGCCACGGCCGCCGAGGGCGACGGTGCAGCGGTGGCGGCCAGCGTGGCGTTCGACACGTTCGACTCCTCGACTCGGCCTCGGAGTATGACATTCTGTCGAGGTTCTGTCAAGCTATTGATGAAGCTCTCGGTTCCCAGCGGGGACCCCGACCAGCGTGTAGTCCGTCATGCGCTGGGCGACCGGCCGCCCCGTCGCCCGGGCCGCCGCCTCGAGCGCCTCGGGCGACTGCCGGACCCCATGAGCGGACCCGGCCATGCGCGAGATCGTCTCCTCCATCAGCGTGCCCCCGAGATCGTTGCAGCCTCCCTCGAGCAGAACACCCGCCGCATCCAGGCCGAGCTTGACCCACGACAGCTGCACGTTGTCGATCGCGCCGGCGAGCAGCAGGCGTGCGACGGCATGGACCCGCCGGTCCTCCTCGAACGTCGACCCGGGCCGAGCGATGCCCGCGAGGTAGATCGGTGCGAGCTGATGCACGAACGGGAGCGGGACGAACTCGGTGAAACCACCGCTCTGCTCCTGGAGCCGGCGGAGAAGCTTGAGGTGCGCGACCCAGTGATGCGGCTCGTCGACGTGGCCGTACATCATGGTCGACGTCGACGGGATGCCGAGTGCATGCGCGGTCGTCACGACCTCGATCCACTGCGCCGTCGGCAGCTTGCCCTTCGTCAGGACCCAGCGGACCTCATCATCGAGGATCTCGGCCGCGGTCCCCGGGATCGATCCGAGGCCTCGGGCACGCGCCTCCTCGAGCCACTCACGCACCCCGATGCCCATCTGCCCCGCACCGCTGACGACCTCCATCGGGCTGAAGGCATGCACGTGCATACCCGGCACGCGGGCCTTCACCGCGTCGAGGATCCGGAACGCGTGGTCGCCGGGAAGGTCCGGGTGGATGCCCGACTGGATGCAGACCTCGGTCGCGCCGACCGCCCAGGCCTCCTCCGCACGGTCCGCGACCTCCTCGAGCGAGAGCGTGTACGCATCAGGATCGTCACGACGCTGCGCGAAGGCGCAGAAGCGGCAGCCCACGTAACAGATGTTCGTCGCGTTGATGTTGCGGTTCACGACATAGGTGACGAGCGGCCCGACGCGTTCCTCACGGACCTCGTCGGCGGTCCGCGCGAGCGCCTCGAGCTCGACGCCGGTCGTGCTGAACAGCAGCAGCGCGTCCGCATCATCGAGCACCGTCCCGCCGGCCGCGAGCGCGAGCACGCGCGCGACGTCACGCCGGATGCGCGAGCGTGGCGGCGCCTCCACACGTGGCGCGTTGGCCGCCACCACGCCCTCGGCGACCGCGTGCACGTCACCGAACACGGCCCGGTGCACCGCATCGTCCCGGTCCGCAGCGCGTGCGTTGCGTCCATCAGCGGCGTCGGGTCCGCCCCCACGGCCGTCACCCTCGATGACCGCCCGCATCGCGACCGTCATGCCGTGCGGGACGACGACGGGGTCCTGCCACGCCTGCCCCACCGCCCTCGTCGTGACGTCGGCCAATCCGTCCCGACCGGCGAGCGCGGCGACCGGTCCCCGCATGCGACCAGCGAGCCACGGGTCGGGTGTCGACGCGTACTCCGGGTAGACGGTGAGCCGCTCGCTGAGCACGAACCCGCCGGCCTCGCTGACCGCGGCCAGACGCTCGAGTTCGGGCCACGGCGCCTCGGGATTGACATGGTCGGGCGTCACCGGGGACACGCCGCCCCAGTCGTCGATGCCCGCGGCGAGCACCCTGCCGAGGTCATCGGGTGAGAGGTTCGGTGGTGCCTGCAGATGCATGGTCGGACCGAGCACGATGCGAGCGGTGGCGACCGCGGCGACCATCTCGTCGCCGTCGGGTTCGGGCGCATCACGCATCGCCGTGTCCGGCTTGGCCCGGAAGTTCTGGACGATGACCTCCTGGAGGTGCCCGTAGCGGCGGTGGGTGTCGCGCAGGGCACGCAGCGTGTCGACCCGCTCCCCCGGTGTCTCGCCGATCCCGATGAGCATCCCGGACGTGAACGGGACCGCCAGCCGGCCCGCGTCCTCCAACGTCCGCAGCCGCACGTCAGCGCGCTTCGTCGGCGCATGACGGTGCGCACCGCCGGGCTCATGCAGTCGGTCGCTGACCTGCTCGAGCATGATCCCCATCGACGGCGCGACCTGCTTGAGCGAGGCGAGGTCGGACCACGCGAGCAGCCCGGGGTTCAGGTGCGGCAACAGACCGGTCTCCTCGATCACGAGGATGGCCATCGCCCGCAGGTACTCCAGCGTCGAGGCGTAGCCGCGCGCCGCGAGCCACTCGTGGGCCGACGGGTAGCGCTCCTCCGGCCGGTCGCCGAGGGTGAACAGCGCCTCGCGGCAGCCTGCTGCTGCGCCCGCGCGCGCGATCGCGAGCACCGCCTCCGGCGACAGGAAGGCCGGGCTGTCGGCACGCGGTGGGTGCGCGAACGTGCAGTACCCGCAGGCGTCACGGCACAGGTGCGTCAGCGGGATGAACACCTTGCGCGAGTACGTCACGCGCGGTCGCCCGTCCGGTGCGCGTCCCCACGCGCCCTCGCGGTACCACGGCGCCGCCGCACGGATCGTCCCTGCGATGGCGATCAGCCGCTCGAGGTGCTCACCGCGCGCCGTGAACAGGGCTGCGGCCTCGGTGCGCGTGAGCGCACGACCGTCCTGCGCGCGACGCAGGGCGCGCGGCAGGGTTCGGGTGAGCTCGTCGGCCGACGGCTCCGCGGACGCTGCGGTCACGGCACGATCGGGAGCATCGCCGGCGCCCGTCGATCCTCCGGGAGCGAGTCCGCCGGCCAGCGCTTGCGGGAGATCCTCGACAGCTTGATCAGCAGGCCCATCGCGACCGGGTCGCTCTCCCCGGGCCGGACCTCGACGAGCCCGGCGTCGACGACGCCACGCATCCAGTCCTCACCGCGCTTGGTGCGCACGACGGCGAGCGTCCAGTCGTTCTCCGCGCCGATGCCGCCGCAGGAGATGTCCGCATGCTCGGCAGCGAAGTCGGGGCACAGCTGGCAACCGGGTCGCGTGTGCGCGTGGAACAGCTTGAGCGGGATCTCGTGGTAGCCGCCGTCCCGCGTCCAGACCTGGAACACGCCCTTGATGTTGATCTTGATGACGTCGGCGATGTCGATGCCGTGCTCCGCGAGCACCTGCTGCTGCCCGTCGTAGGTGAAGGTCTTCGAGCACAGCAGCCCCAGCGTGAGTGCGATCCGACGCGCGTACTTGTTCACCCCGCGCGCTGGGAGGCTGCCGTTGATCGACGCCTGGCACGACATCCCGACGAGCGCGAGCTGCTTGAGCCCTCGCTCCTCCGCCTCCGCCATCGCGAGCGGCGTCGCCGCGTACGTGTAGCGCGAACCGGCGGTCGCGAGCACCTCCTCGCGAGTGGTCACGACGGTCGGAACGACGTCGAAGGGTCCGCGGCCCGAGTCCTCGATGCGCGACGCGAGCGCCCCGTCGATCAGTCCCTCACGCAGTCCCCAGACGAGCAGCGAGGACACGAGCCCGCCATCCTGTCCGACCTCGGCGATGGCCCTGTCCGTCGTGCGGGCCAGGAGGACGGCGCGCGCGACGCCGTAGACCTCCTCGGGCTCCCGGACCCGGCCGAACAGCTCGGTGTCGAGCTCGCTCTCCCAGTCGCGGAAGCGCGGGCAGGCACGCGTGCAGATGTCGCAGCCACGGTCCCCGATGACACACTCGTCGTGCCCCATCCCCTCACCGATCTGGACGGGGTAGTACTCGTCGGTGTAGCCGAGGACGTCTCGCGGACAGGCCATCACGCAGGCCGCGCACCCCGTGCACAGCCCGGTGTCGACGACCTCCCGGTAGAGCTCACGCCAGTGCGCCTCGCCCATCACGCCACCCCGCAGGGACCGTCCTCGAGGGTCGTCCGACGATCACTGCCGTCGTCGAGACTACCGACCGGCCTCCAGCGCTCGGCCGGGACGGTGCCTGCCGTAGCATCGTGCGACGGCACAGACGCAGCCCGGCGCAGTCCGATGACGCGAAGGAGCGAGGATGGTCGTCGTCCTCGCTGGTGGTGTCGGCGCCGCGCGCTTCCTCCGCGGTCTCACCGCGGTCGTCGCACCGGAGGACATCACCGTCATCGTGAACGTCGGTGACGACCTCGAGCTGCATGGCCTGCGCATCTGCCCCGACCTCGACTCCATCACCTACTGGCTGGCCGGGCTCGTCCATCCGGAGCAGCAGTGGGGCCGGGCCGACGAGCGCTTCACCGTCCGTGACGAACTGATCCGTCTCGGCCACGAGCCGTGGTTCACCCTCGGCGACCGGGACCTCGCGCTGCACGTGCACCGCACGGCACTGCTGCGTGAGGGGATGGCGCTCTCGGCCGTGACCGCCGACGTGACCCGGCGCCACGGGCTGACGCTGCGGCTGCTGCCCGTCACCGACGACCGCCTCGAGACCCGCATCCACACGGTGGACGGCCGCGACCTGCACTTCCAGCAGTGGTGGGTCGGTGAACGTGCTGTCCCCGACGTCGCGCGCGTCGAGTACCGCGGCGCCCAGGCGGCACGCGCCGCGCCCGGCGTGGTCGAGGCCATCGTGGATGCGGACGTCGTCATCGTCGCACCCTCCAACCCGGTCGTGTCCGTCGCACCGATCACCGCGGTGCCCGCCGTCGCCGCTGCGCTGGCGAGCACCGCGGCCCGTGTCGTGGGGGTCTCCCCGATCGTCGGCGGGCGCGTCGTGCGCGGCATGGCGCACCGCCTCCTCCCCGCCGTCGGTGCGGACGTCGACGCGACCGGCGTGGCCGCGTGGTACGGCGCACGGTCGTCGGGCGGTCTGCTCGACGCATGGATCGTGGACTCGGTCGATGCCGGCGCGCTGCCCGACGTCCGCGCGCTGGGGATGACGGCGAGTGCGACGGACACCCTCATGGACGATCCTGACATCGCTGCAGCGCTCGCCCGCACCGTCCTCGGTCTCGGCCACGCCTGGCCGCAGGACGATCGGCCGGGTGGTCCGGCATGAGCGAGGCCGTCCCGATACCCCCGGACGTCCGCGTCCTCGCGCTCCCGAGCGCACACCGCTTCGCGCCGGGTGACGACCTCCTCGGACCACTGCTCGCTGCCCTGGATGACGCCGGACTGACGCTCGACGACGGCGACATCATCTGCGTCGCCTCGAAGGTCGTCGCACTGTCCGAGGGCGCCCTGCTCGAGGACCCGCGGACGGGCGCACCGAGCGACACCGACGACGCCGAGGGCACCGACGGCACCGACGGCGAGAGCGATCGCGATCGTGCGGCCGTCCGGGCGCTCGCCCGTGCCCGTGCGACCGAGATCGTCACCGAGGCCCCGTGGGTCACGATCACCCGGACCCACCACGGGTTCGTCGCCGCGAACGGTGGCATCGATCGCTCGAACGTCCCGGGCACGTCGTGGCTCGATCTTCCGACCGACCCGGACGCGAGCGCCGACGCGCTGCGCCGGGAACTCGCGGCAACGACCGGCCGCGACGTCGGGGTCCTCGTGACCGACACGTTCGGACGGCCATGGCGGCTCGGGCAGACCGATGTCGCGCTCGGCGCGTCCGGGCTGGCGGTGCTGCGCGACGAGCGGGGGACGACCGACCTCGACGGCCGACCGCTCGCCGTCACGGTGGCCGCGGTCGCGGACGCGGTCGCCGCCGCCGCGGATCTGGTCCGGAGCAAGGCGAGCGGGACGCCCTTCGTGCTCGTCCGCGGGCTGCTGCCGCTGACGGTGGCCGGCGGCGCGCCCGGCGGGAGCGGCGCCGACCTCGTCCGCCCGCTCGCCGAGGACCTGTTCCGGCGCGGAGCTGCGGAAGCGACGATCGAGGGTCTGTCCGCGCGGCGCACCGTGCGTCACTTCGACACGCACCGCCCGGTGCCGATCGAGCTGCTCGCGGAGGCCGTCGCCGCAGCGACCACCGCACCGGCTCCGCACCACACGCGCCCGTGGCGCTTCGTGCGTCTCACGGCGGAGGCACGCGGACCGCTGCTCGATGCCATGGCGCAGGCGTGGCGCGCCGACCTGCGGGCCGACGGACTCCCCGAGGCGACCATCGACGCGCGCCTGGCGCGCTCGGACGTGCTGCACCGCACGGCACCCGTGCTGCTCGCCGCGTTCGTGGACCTCGCGGGCGCTCACGACTACCCCGATCCACGGCGCGCTCAGGCCGAACGCGACCTGTTCGTGCTCTCGGGTGGCGCAGCCATCGAGGCGCTCCTCGTCGCACTCGCCGCGCGCGGACTCGGCGGGGCATGGACCTCCTCGACGGTCTTCTGCGCCGATGTGGTCCGGGACGTCCTCGACCTGCCCCCGGCCTGGGAAGCGCTCGGGACGATCGCGGTCGGCTGGCCGGACGGCCCCGTCCCGGCCCGTCCCACACCGTCGGCGGACGGCCATCTCGAGCAGCGCTGACGCGGCGAGCCTTCCCTGTCCGAACGGCCAGGTCGCTTAGGGTGCGCGCTGTCGGGGACGTCCCGACGGCGCGCGGGGCGACCCGGGCGAGCGCACGACGGCGGACCTGGCGCGGCCACGGGAGAGCGCGCCGGCAGGTCGGACCGCCGACATCCCCGAGGACGAACGGGCGCCCCACCCGTCCACCGTCCGACGGACGACTCCGGAGGAAGACGTGACCGCATCCACCAGCACCAGTTCGGGTGTGCTCGAGCGGTACTTCGAGCTCACGAAGAAGGGCACGACCGTGAGGACGGAGGTCCTCGCAGGCGTGACGACCTTCCTGGCGATGGCGTACATCGTCGCCCTGAACCCCATCATCCTCTCCGACGCCGGGATGGACTTCGGCGCCGTGTTCACCGCGACAGCGCTCGCCGCCGCGATCGGCACGATGATCATGGGCCTCTGGGGCAAGCTGCCCATCGCCCAGGCGCCCGGCATGGGCCTGAACGCGTTCTTCGCCTACACGGTCGTGCTCGGCCTCGGCATCCCGTGGGAGACGGCCCTCGCGGGCACGCTCGTCTCGGGCCTGCTCTTCCTCGTCCTCGCCCTGACCGGTCTGCGCAAGTTCGTGATCGACGCCATCCCGCTGCCCCTGAAGCTCTCGGTCGGGGCGGGCATCGGCCTGTTCATCGCGTTCATCGGCCTCAAGGAGGGCGGCGTCATCGTGGCCGACCCAACCGTGCTCGTCGGACTCGGTGACCTCGGCAGCACGAAGGTCCAGCTCGCGCTGTTCGGCGTCGTCATCACGGCGGTCATGCTGGCGCGCGGCCTGCGCGGCGCGGTCCTCTACGGCATCGTGGCGACCACGGTCGTCGGCATCGTCGTCGGTTTCATCGCCGCCCCAGAAGCCGTCGTCGGACCGATCCCGAGCCTCGCCCCGACGTTCGGTGTCGCGTTCGCCGCGCTGCCGGACCTCCTGTCCCTCGACCTGCTCCTGGTCGTCTTCGCCATGCTGTTCGTCGACTTCTTCGACACCGCAGGCACGCTGATCGCCGTCACGAAGCAGGCCGACCTGCTCACCCCGTCGGGCGAGCTGCCCAACGGGAACCGTCCGCTCGTCTCCGACGCGGTCGCGACCGTGTCGGGAGCGATCCTCGGCACGTCGACGACCACCTCCTACATCGAGTCCTCCTCGGGTGTCGGGGCCGGTGGTCGCACAGGCCTGACGTCGGTCACGACCTCGCTGATGTTCGTCGCGATGCTGTTCCTCCAGCCGCTGATCTTCACGATCCTCGACCACCGCGAGGTCACCACGGCCGCGCTCGTGCTCGTCGGGCTGATGATGGCACGCCCGCTCGGTGAGATCGCGTGGGACCGCTGGGAGATCGCCGTCCCATCCTTCGCAGCGGTGATCATCATGCCGCTGACGTACAACATCGCGTACGGGATCGCGTTCGGTCTCGTGCTCTACCCCATCATGATGATGGCGCGCGGGAAGGCACGGGAGGTCTCCGTGACCATGTACGTCCTCGCGGTCCTGTTCATCGCCTACTTCGTGGTCAGGACGTTGTCCTTCAGCTGATCACCTCGAGTTCCAGCGATCCCCGTCGGGGCGGCGTCCGCGCCGCCCCGACGCGTCGCTCGGGCGATCGGTCAGCGCAGGCCGCGGCGGGCAGCCGCACGCAGCCAGTCGCGCGGCATCGGCTCACGCCAGCGGGCGACGACGTCCGCCAGTGGCACCGTCGCACGCTCACGGTCCTGCCGCCCTCGCCGCAGCGCCGCCGGCAGCAGCCGCAGGCGTCCGATGGCGAGCAGCATCGCGACGGGTGATCGCACAGCTCCCACGACGAACCGGAGCAGCCACAGCGGGACGATCACGTGGGCGTCGCGCGCGAGGCTGGCCCACCCCTCGCTGCCGATGACGACGAGTGCATGGTTCGAGAGGTTCAGGACGCGGACGCGACGCCGACGGCGCTCCGACGCACCGGCGCGCGCGTGGCGGCCGACCGCCATCGGTTCGTAGCGCGCGGTCCAGCCGCGCTGCCGAGCGCGCAGGTCGAGCTCGACGTCGTCGAAGTAGGCGACGAGTTCCTCCGTGAGGTACTCGCGGGCCTCCGGCACACCGCGTGCGACATCGTCGAGCATGGCGCGACGGTGCAGCACCAGAGCACCGGACGCCCCGAACACCTCGCCCGCCTCATCGAAGCCGCCGTCGTCCGGCCGCCCGGCCCCACGGTTGAGCAGGAGTCGCGGGCGCGTCAGGACGTGTCCCGTCGTGTCGATGATCGCCGGAGCGTCGGGCGCGCCCGGCCGCAGACGCAGCAGCTTGGGCTGGACGGTCCCGCAGCGTGGGTGCTCGTCGAGCACGCGCATCATCACGGCGACCGCGTCCGGATCGATCGTCGCATCGGGGTTGACGAGCAGCACCGCATCGGCGTCCGACGAGCGGATCCCGAGGTTCACCGCACCGCAGAAGCCATGGTTGTGCGACAGGCTCCGCAGCGTCAGCGGATGGCGACGGGTGCGCGCGAGGAGCGTCTCCACGCGCGCGACGGTGTCATCGCTGCTGGCGTTGTCGAGCACCACGATCTCGAAGGCGTCATGTCCGACCGCCTCGAGCGAGGCGAGGCAGCGTCCGATGTCGCGCGCCGAGTCCCACGTGACGACGATCGCGGTCACGCTGCCCACGTCAGCCGTCGACTTCCGTCGGCGCGATCGACGGCGCGATCGACGGCGGGCCGATGGTCCGTCCGGTGCAGACGGATCCTGCCGGCAGCGCGGCACCCGCGGCGAGAAGACTGTCGCTGACGACGCCCCGCGCTCCGACGACGGCGCCCTCGGAGAGCAGCGCATCGCTGACGTCCGCTCCTTGCTCGATCGCTGCTCCGGCTGCGGCCACGACGTAGGGACCCACCGCCGCACCGTCCCCGACGGTCACCCCGGCCCCCAGGATCACGGGTCCATCGATGCGGATGTCCCGGCCGAGCTGCACGCCATCGCCGCAGCGTGCACCCGGATGGTCGGGATGCTCGACGAGATCGTCGAACGGTGGCCACGAGACTGCACCGTCGAGCACGAGACGCTGCCCCTCGAGGAAGCGGTCCGGTGTCCCGAGATCGGTCCAGACGCCGTCATGGACGAGGCCCGCGATCGTCTCGCCCTGAGCGAGCAGCGTCGGGAAGACCTGCCGCTCGAAGCTCAGCGGACCCGGAGCGAAGCGGTCGAGCACACCGGCGGACAGCACGTACGCGCCCGCGTTCACGGTGTCATGCCCCGGGAGCGATCCCGGCGCGGGCTTCTCGACGAAGGAGGTGATGCGGTCCCCCTCGAGCACGCACACGCCGAACGTCGAAGGGTCCTCGACGCGGGTCAGCGCGATCGTCACGGCCGCGTCCGCCGCACGGTGCGCGGCGACCAGCGCACCGAGGTCGAGGTCGCTGAGCACGTCCCCGTTGAGGACGAGGACCGGCTCGTCGAGCCCGGTCGTCGCGGCGCGTACCCCGCCGGCCGTGTCCAGCGGGGTCGGCTCAGCGACGAGGTCGACCTCGAGCCCGTACGGAGCCAGCAGGTCGATGAGCGGCGCGAACGGTGCGGTGTCCGCGCCGACGACGAGACCGATACGCCGCACGCCGGCCTGCCCGAGGCGCCGAGCGAGCCCGGCGAGGAACGGTGCCCCGCAGAACGGCAGCATGGGCTTGGGGACCTGCGCGGTCAACGGGAGCAACCGCGTGCCACGCCCACCGGCGACGATCAGCGCGGTCGTCGGCACCGTCATCGGCCCGGTCATCGACGTCGCTCCCCCGTCGTGCTGCGATCCGTACCTCTCACGGCGGTGGCCAGCGACGTGGCCGCGACCCATGCGGCCAGCCCGGGCCAGAGCAGCGGCCGCAGGTAGCGGGCAGGGCCGCGCCCCTCGCGTGAGAGGTAGCGCTCGAGTGCCCGCGCGTGGTCGATGCGCGCGCGCAGCGGCCGATGCTCGGTGGAAGCGCCGACGCGATGCTCCACGAGCGCGTCGGGGACGAAGCGGATCCGTCGACCCCGCGCCCTCAGACGGTCGCACAGGTCCACGTCCTCGACGAACAGTCGGTAGCCCGGATCGAAGCCACCGGCCGCGTCGAAGTCGCTGCGGCGCACGGCGAACGCGCAGCCCGAGACCCAGTCGACGTCCACGGACGCGTGGACGTCCGGTCCCGTCAGGTCGAGCGCGTGGTAGCGGCGGGTCGCCGGGTTGTCCGGGACGAGCCAGCCGATCGCCGCATGGCCGAGCGCTGTGGCGATGGACGGCGATCGCCGCGCGGATGCCTGGTGCGAACCGTCGGGATAGCGGACGCGCGGCCCGACGAGCGCGACACCGGGGTCGCCGGCCAGCGCGTCGACGAGCACGCCGATCGCACCCGGGGCGAAGCGCACGTCCGCGTTCGCGGCGACGATCACGTCGACGTCGCCCGGCAGTGCCGCCACCCCTGCGTTCACCCCGCGGCCGTACCCGACGTTGTCGAGCTCGAGCACATGGACCTCGGGATGCTCCGCACGCACGGCCGCCGCCGTCCCGTCGCTCGAGCCGGAGTCGACGACGACCACCGGTCCCGGGTGCCCGGCCAACGAGGCGAGCGCACCGAGGACCTCGGTGCGCGTCGTGTGCGTGACGAGCACGACACCGGCCGTCGCCGGGGTCATCTCGCCCCCGGACCGCGCGCTCCGAGCTCATCGAGCAGTCGGCCGAGCGCGTCACGCCAGTGCGGCAACGGTCCGATGCCCATCGTGCGCGCGTGCGTCGTGTCGAGCACCGACCACGCCGGTCGTGGCGCCGGTCGATCGAGCGTGCTGGAGCGCTGCGGCGTGAGGTCGACCTGCCGACCGGCGAGTGCGAACACCGCCTCGGCGACGTCGAACCAGGTGGCGCTGCCCTCGTTCGCGAGATGGACCGTGCCGTGACGGCCGCTGACGGCCAAGGCCCTCACGGCCGCAGCGAGATCGCGCGTCGTCGTCGGGGAGCCCGTCTGGTCGTCGACGACCCGGACCGGACCGCCGGCGTCGGCGAGACGCAGCATGGTCCGCACGAAGTTGCGTCCCCGTGCGCCCGAGACCCAGGCCGTGCGCACGATGTGGTGCTCGCTCAGCGTCTCACGCACCAGATGCTCGCCCGCGGCCTTGCTGCGTCCGTACACGCTGAGCGGTGCCACCGGGTCGTGCTCGGTGTAGCCACGTGGCGAACCGCCCGGCCCGGACGGTGCAGTGCCGCCGAACACGTAGTCCGTCGAGAACGTGACGAGCGTCGATCCGGTCCGCTCGCAGGCGCGCGCGAGCCACCACGGGCCGAGTGCGTTCGCGCGGTGCGCGCCCTCCGGGTCGGACTCGCAGCCGTCCACGTCGGTCGCGGCCGCCGCGTTCACCACCAGCGCAGGTCGCAGGGCTGCGACGGCCTCGGCGACCGCGGCCTCGTCGGTGACGTCGAGCTGGGCACGCGTGAGCCCGACCGTGTCGTGGTCGGCGAAGGCTTCGAGCAGGTCGAGCCCGAGCTGCCCTCCTGCCCCGGTGATCAGGACCTTCACGTGGTCGTCCCCCGTCGGGTGGACGCACCGCCGGCCTTGAGCGGACGCCACCAGTCCTCGCGCTCGCGGTAGAAGGCGATCGTGCGGTCGAGCCCCTCCTCGAACGAGACCTTCGGCTCCCAGCCGAGGGAGCGGATGCGCGTCGTGTCGACGGAGTAGCGCAGGTCGTGGCCGGGACGGTCGGCGACCCGGTCGATGCGCTCCTCCCCGACGCCGAAGCGCTCGAGCAGGATCATCGTGAGCTCGCGGTTGGTGAGCTCGTTGCCGGCCCCGACGTTGTAGATGCTGCCGGGTTCGGCCTCGGTGAGCACGAGCCACTGTGCAGCCGCGTTGTCGACCACGTAGGTCCAGTCGCGCACGTTGCGTCCGTCGCCGTAGAGCGGCACGTTCAGACCGTCGATCAGGTTGGTCACGAACAGCGGGATGACCTTCTCCGGATAGTGGTACGGGCCGAAGTTGTTCGCCGTGCGGGTCACCGAGATGGGATAGCCGTACGTGACGCCGTAGGCGCGCGCGAGCAGGTCCGCGCCGGCCTTCGACGCCGAGTACGGGCTGTTCGGCTCGAGCGCGTCCCCTTCCCGGAACGAGTCCGGCTCCTCGACCGAGCCGTAGACCTCGTCGGTGGAGATGTGCAGCACGCGCGGGACCTCGGCACGCCGGCAGGCCTCGAAGACGACCCCGGCCCCGGTGACGTTCGTGTCGAGGAACGCGGCCGGCCCCTCGATGGAGCGGTCGACGTGCGACTCGGCGGCGAAGTTCACGACCATGTCCGCACCGGCGACGGTCGCCGCGACGAGCTCGGCGTCGCGGATGTCGCCGTGGACGAACGAGTAGCGCCGGTCCTCGGCGACGTCGGCGAGCGACGCCGGGTTGCCCGCGTAGGTCAGCGCATCGAGGTTGACGATCTCCACGTCGTCGGTCTGCTCGAGCACGTAGCGGATGAAGTTCGACCCGATGAAGCCGGCGCCGCCGGTGACGATGAGCCTCACAGGCGTCCCTCCGTGATCTCGATGTCCGCGTGATCGCCCAGCAGGAAGCGGTGCGCGGCGGGACGTCGCTCCGTGCGAGAGATCCGCACGTCGCGGCCGAGCAGCGAGCCCTCCATGCGCGGCACGTCACGCAGCTGGCAGCGCTCCATGAGCACCGAGTACTCGACCTCGCAGCGCTCAAGGGTGCAGTCCGCGGCGACCGAGGTGAAGGGTCCGATGAAGACGTCCTCGAGCACGCTCCCCGCGCCGATGATCGCCGGACCACGCACGTGGCTGCGCACGAGCCGCGCGCCGGCCTCGATGACGACGTCGTCCGTGACGCTCGACTCCGCGTCGAGCTCGCCGTCGACGCGTCCACGGATGGAGGACAGCACGATCCGGTTCGCCTCGAGCAGCTCGTCCTTCTTGCCGGTGTCGAGCCACCAGCCCTCGACGAGCGAGGCCCGGACCTGCTGGCCCTCCTCCACGAGCAGCTGGATGGCGTCGGTGATCTCGAGCTCACCACGCCATGACGGCTCGATGCGGCGTGCCGCGTCGAGGATCGCCGAGGTGAACAGGTAGACGCCCACGAGTGCGAGGTCGGACGGCGGGTCCTTCGGCTTCTCGACGAGCCGGACGATCGCGCCCTGGTCGTCGAGCACGGCGATCCCGAACCGCTGCGGATCCGGGACCTTCTTGAGCAGCAGTTGCGCAGCGGGCGCATCGCGCACGAACGCCTCGACCACGTGCCGGATGCCGCCCTCGATGAGGTTGTCGCCGAGGAACATGACGAAGTCGTCGTCGCCGAGGAACGCTTCGGCGGTCAGCACCGCGTGGGCGAGGCCGAGCGGTGCGTCCTGCGGGATGTAGGTGATGGTGAGGCCGAAGGCGGAGCCGTCGCCGACCGCGGCACGGATCTCGGGGCCCGTGTCGCCGACGATGATGCCGACCTCGGTCACACCCGCGTCACGGATCTGCTCGAGCCCGTAGAACAGGATCGGCTTGTTCGCGACGGGCACGAGCTGCTTCGCGCTCGTGTGCGTGATGGGGCGCAGCCGACTGCCCGAGCCACCTGCCAGGACGAGTCCCTTCACGTGCTGTCCTCCCGGGTGCGGCCTCGCGCACCGTTCTGTCGCCAGTCCTGCTGCCGGTCGGCGTCAGGAGGTGGCGTCCTCCCCGACAGCGACCACCACCTGCGCACCGTCGGGCACGCGCACGCCCTCCGGGAGCGGGATCATCGGTGCACCGAGCACCGCCGCGACCCACTCCGCCCGGAGTTCCTGCTCCGGGAGCGAGTAGACGGTAGTCGTGGCGAGCGCATCGACACGGGCCGGACCGGGTCCTGCCGTCCCGAGGCTGCGGAAACCGCTGCTGAGCAGCGTGTCCTGCACGATCTGGGTGCCGGCCTCGCGGCCGCCCGAGAACAGCACGACGGTGGTCTGGCTGCGGGTCTGTGCCGTGCCCCGCGGTGCGGGCGGCCGTCCATCACGCAGGTCGTCCAGCAGCGCCCGGGCGCCCGGGCCGTACGGAAGGACGTAGGCGCGCCCCGCGACGGTGCGGGGGTAGCTCGGCAGCGTCATCATCGGCAGCCCATCGCGTACGACGCCGAGCATCTCCGTCGACAGCGACCGCATCTCGGCCAGGCCCAGCCGGTCGTCGGTCACGAGGTTCGACGCGACGTCGTCGACGAGCTGGTAGACGCGAGCCGGATCGGTGAGCAGGCGCCCGTCGAGCAGACGCACGAGCACGGAGCGGATGAACTGCTGCTGGCGATCGATGCGCTCGAAGTCCGAGCGCGGCCCGCTGCGCGAGCGGACGAACGCCAGCGCGTCGCGCGGGCCCATCTCGTGGCAGCCGGCCTCGAAGTCCGCGCCGCTCTTGACGTCGACCAGTGGTCGCTCGAGGCAGACCTCGACGCTGCCCAACGTTCGGACGATGTCGATGAAGCCACCGAGCGACACCATCGCGAAGTGGTTGACGGGCAGCCCGAGGTTGCTGCGCAGGGCACGCAGCAGCGGGTCCGGGCCGCCGGCGAACAGGTCGGTGAGCTTGCGCGGCTGACCGTCCGCGTCGAACACGAGCAGGTCACGTGGGATGCTCACGAGCGTGACGGTGCTGCGGTCCTCGCTGATCGCGACGTAGATCACGGTGTCGCTCTGCTGTCCGGTGAAGTTCCCGAGCGTCAGCTCGGCACGGTCGATCTCGCTGAGCCCTGCACGTGAGTCCGAACCGACGACCAGGAACGAGCTCGCCTGCGCCGTCGAATCGACGACGTCGAGCTCGGGCACCTGGATCCGGGTCAGGCTGGCATCAGCCTGACGGAGCAGGAGCGTCCCGCTGACCGCCGACACCGACACGAGCAGCACGAGGACCGCACCGAGCAGCGTGCCGGTCCGGCGCAGGCCTCGGTGGCTCTGACCACCATGGTGCTCCGCACTCCAGGCGAGACGATCACGCGAGCGCATCGCTCACCCTCCGGTTCCTGCCGTCAGCTCACGGCCGAGACGCACGATGATCGCGACCGGAGCGCCCTCGTACAGCACTGGGCCGTCGATCGCTTCGATGGCAGCGGTGGGGAACTGCTCGGCGAGGAGGAACGCCACCGGTTCGGCCTCACGGTCCCCTCGAAGGTAGTTGATGACGGTCCGCTCACGGTCGAAACGCTCGTCGTTCCCGGTGCCCACGACGACGAAGCCCGCGCTGCGCAGCTCCGCCTCGTACAGCGCGGCGAGTCCGGCCACGCCGGCCCCGTTGAGCACCGCGATCTGGGTGACGCTGCGCAGCCGCTCCACGTCCTCCACGGGGTCGATCGCGTCGAACGGCAGTCCGTCCCGCAGGCGCTGGAAGCGGATCATCGCCGACTCCTCGAGCACGACCAGCTCGCCCGTGGTCGGGTTACGCACCATCGGCAGGCGGTCGACATCCAGACGGGTCGGGACTCCGATGCCGGGCGACAGCTCGAGCAGCCGCCGGATCCCGAGATCGACGTCGGTCACGACCTGTTCCGCGAGCACGCCCACGACCGCTCGGCCGAGCAGTGGCGAGCGGACGAACATCGAGACGTCGAGGTCGCTCGCGAGCGCGCGCAGCACTGCCGTGCTCCGGGCGAGCACCACCGCGGGATCGGGGTCGCGCTGCCATGCACGCACGTCGTCCGGGGTGGGCTCGTCACAACCCCAGCCACCGCACACCTCGAGTGGCCCGAGCAGGCGGATGAGGCTCGGAAGGGCCTCCGTCGAGAGCGCGACGACATGGTCGAGCCGCACCTCGGTGTAGTCGATGACCGCTCGTGCGAGCCGGTCGGCGCCGAGCTCACGCTGGATCTCGTCGAGCCGCATGAGGCCACGGCCGTCGACGAGGACCTCGATGCTCTCCGGGAGGACGAGCGCCGCCGGGGCCTCGCGGTCCCCTCCGAGCTGGAGGATGATCGGGGGTGCAGCGAGCGGCGTCGGACGGAGCACCGTCGGATCGAGCGGCTCGACCAGCAGCACGAGGATGGTGGTGCTCTCCTCGGGAGCTCGCGCGCCCGAGGCGCCGAGCATGAGCACGTCATCACGCAACGAGGACAGCGGGACGCCCTCGATCCGGCTCGACCCGACGAGCCACAGCACGCCGACGAACGCGCCCCACAGCAGCGCGAGGATGATCGCGCCGATCGTGAGCCGCAGCACGACGCGCAGGATGCGGACGGACGGACGTCGCCGTGCCAGCGAGAAGCCCTGCGAGAGCGACACGGGCGCCGTCCCTTCCGCGGACCCGTCCGTGCATCGGAGGGCCTGCTGCGTCGGAGCGTAGAGGGGCGCATCGCTAGCCTCCCGGCTTCGACGCCCGCCGTATGGACGGACCAGCATGCGCATCGCAGGTGTCGGGGACCGCCCACCGTCCGCACAGGACATCGCCGCCGCGCTCGCGGGCGCAGTGTCCGCGCTCGGGCAGCGTCCGGCCATCACGGGCCTGCGACCGGACGGCCGTCGCGAGCAGGGGTTCGCGTCACTGTCGGGCTGGGTCGCGAAGGGCGCGAACCTCCTCGCCGGCGAGTTCGGACTGGGTCCCGGGGACCGGGTCGGCCTGGCCGGTCCCCCGAGCTGGCCGCTGGCCGCCGCCGCACTCTCCGCATGGTGGGTCGGTGTCACGGTCGTCGCGGCGAGCACGGACGGCATCGACCTCGCCATCGTGCACGTCGCGGCGAGCGGTTCCGACTCCAGCTCGACGCACGCCTCACTCCCGTCCCCGCTCCCGTCCCCGCTCCCGTCCGAAGTGCTCTGGTTCGGCGACGCACTCGACGCGACGGGCGATGCGACGGACGACATCGCGCCCGGACCAGCGTCACCGTCAGGAGAGTGGTGGGCGGACGCGGTCACACCGCATCCGGACCGGCCACCTGCGGCCGCGCACGACGGGACCCTCGTCGCACTCATCACGCCGGACGGCAGCACCGTGTCGCAGCGAGCACTGCTCGACATGCTCGCGACCGACCCCGGTGGAGCGATCGGCATCCTCCGCTCGGGTGCGAGCGACGTGCTGCAGCGTGACGACACGGCCCTGCTGCTGGCGACGCTCGCGCTCCGACCGCTCGTGACCGGATCCGCGTCGGTCGTGGTCGAGGCCGACGACGACGCCCGGGAGCGCATCGTCGCGGCGGAGCGCATCGCGCGCTGGTACGCCTGACCGCACGGCCCGCGCGTCGCAGCCGGCGCTCGCGTTCAGACGCCGGCGCGGTCCGGGGTGAGCGCGTAGAGGTCGTCCGAGCCCGCGGTGACGATCGGCGCGAGGCCGTGCACGCAGGGCAGGATCCGCGTCACGAGCACACGCGCGCGCAGCGTCCTTGCCTCGAGGGTGCCGTCGGGCAGGCCGGGCAGCGACCCGTCGACCGCAGCGGCATGGGCCGCCGCGACGCCTCGGACGACGAGTCCGGTCGCGATCACCGTGCTCAGCAGCCGCAGGTAGGCGCTCGCGCCGGCCAGGACATCGACGGGACGGTCGCTGCGACCCAGCAGGTCGACGGTCACGGCACGAGCGACGTCGCGTGCGGCAGCGAGCGGTCCTGCGAGATCGGACAGGGCCCCGGGGAGCTGGTCGGGCACGAGCGTGTCGAGCACGCCGAGCACGGACGCGCCGCCGTCGACGGGCAGCTTGCGCATCACGAGGTCGACGGCCTGGATGCCGTTCGTCCCCTCGTAGATCGGGGCGATGCGAGCATCCCGCAGGTGCTGGGCGACACCGGTCTCCTCGACGTAACCCATCCCGCCGAACACCTGGAGGGCGGTCGAGGTCAGCTCGACCCCGAGGTCGGTGCACCATGACTTCGCGAGCGGCGTCAGCAGGTCGGCCATCCGCTGCCCGGCCCGCCGGCCGTCCTCGTCGACGGCGTTGAGCGAGAGATCGATGGCCCGGGCGTTCTCGTAGCAGAGCGCCCGCATCGCATCGATGGTCGCACGCGTCTCGAGCAGCATGCGCCGGACGTCCGGATGGTCGATGATGGGCGACTGCACGCCCGGCGCGGCACCGGGTGCGCGCCCCTGGAGCCGGTCGCGCGCGAACGCCTCCGCGTGCTGAGCGGCGCGCTCCGCGACGGCGAGCCCCTGCAGACCCACGCCGAGCCGCGCATCGTTCATCATCGTGAACATCTGGCGCATGCCGTCATGCGGGTCCCCGACCAGCTCACCGACAGCACCGTCACCGTTCTCACCGAACGCCATCACGCACGTGGGTGAGGCGTGGATGCCGAGCTTGTGCTCGAGGGAGACGACCTGGACGTCGTTGCGCGCACCGAGCGTCCCGTCATCGCTCACGAGGAACTTCGGCACGAGGAAGAGCGAGATGCCCTTCGTCCCCGGAGGTGCGTCGGGCAGTCGCGCGAGCACGAGGTGGACGATCTGCTCGCTGAGGTCGTGGTCGCCGTAGGTGATGTAGATCTTCTGCCCGAACAGGCGGTACGAGCCGTCGCTGACCGGCTCGGCACGCGTCGTGACGGCGCCGACGTCGGAGCCGGCCTGCGGCTCGGTCAGGTTCATCGTGCCGGCCCACTCGCCGGTGATCATGTGCGGCAGGTAGCGCGCCTGCTGGTCCGCGGATCCGTGGTGGGTGAGCAGGTGGACCGCGCCTGTAGTGAGCAGCGGGTTGAGCGAGAACGCCATGTTCGCGCTCGTGATGAGTTCCTTCACCGCGAGCGCTGCGAGCAGAGGGAACCCACCGCCCCCGTGCTCCTCCGGGTGCTGCATCGCGCCCCAGCCGGAGGACACGTAGCGCTCGTAGGCCGCGTGGAAGCTGGCGGGCGTGACGACCCCACCGTCGACGATCCGTGCCCCCTCGCGGTCGCCGTCACGGTTCGTCGGCGCCACGACCTCCTCGGCGAAGCGGCCGGCCTCCTCCAGGAGCGCCGCCATCGTCTCGCCGTCCGCATGAGCGAAGGCCGAGAGCGAGGACAGCGTCGAGAGCGGCACGACATGCGCGAGCGTGAAGCCGATGTCGGTCAGCGGGGCACGGTAATTGTCCATGCAGCGAGTCTACTTGCGCGGCACGAGGCGGTCCCTGACCCCCTCGAGGTCGAGCCGGTGCCGTCCGAGCCGTGGACGGCGAAGGACCGACAGCGTGGCCCGCGGACCATCGAGTCCGGGACCGCGGTCCACCCCGGCGCGCCCGAGGCCCGGCCAGGCGGCGGGCAGTCCGGGCCACACCTCGAGCACCGGGACGAGCCGCAGCGCCGTGCCGTCGGGGAGCGACAGTGGTGCATCGAGTCCCCCGGCCACCAGCTGCCCGGCGACACGATCGAGGACCGCGACGGCAGCCTCCGCCGCGCCCGCCGGCACGCCGTACAGCTCGAGGTCGGGGACGCCGAAGCGCGCCGCGCCATGGGTGAGGATCCACCCGGCCGGAGGCGCCTGCGCACCGACGACGCTCACGACAGCATCATGCACCTCGACCACGCCGGCGGAGACGCGTGTCATCCAGACCTCGTCACGATCGACCCGGGCGGAGAGATCGCGCACCCCTCGGACCCGTCCGGGCAGCGCGCGGGCGAGCGCGGCGAGGAGAGCCGCCTGGCGCGAGAGTCCCTCTGCGAGCCCGTCGGAGGCGATCACGACCTCCGTACGCAGCAGCGGCGTCCCTGCGTCGTCGATCGCCCGGACGACGGCCCGCTGCATGCGGCCACCCCAGTGCACGTCCTGCGCGAGGGTCCCGTCGGTCCGATGCGCGGACGCGCGATCGATCCCGCCGGCCGCGCGGGCTGCGGCGACGACCTCGGCGACGTCCTCGACAGGCCGGTCGAGGATGAGTGCGAGCAGCGAGGGCCGTGCTCCGCTCATCGGTGCTCCTCACGCCCTGATGGGTGACCCACAGCGTCGCGGACGGTGCCGGCGAGGATGGCCTCCGTCCCGTCGGCGCCCGCGACGACCAGGCGTCCCTCGTCGTCGACCCCCGTCGCACGGCCGACGACGCGACGGCCGCCAGGCAGCGTGACCTCGACCGCACGGCCGATGGTCTCGCACCGGGTCCGGTAGTCGGCCAGCAGTGCTCGTGGCGCGTCGCCGAGCCGGACGATCACGTCGTCGAGTGCAGCGAGGAGTGAGGCGAGCAGCACGGGCCGCACCGGCGACGCACCGGTCAGCGAAGCGAGACAGATGCGGTCGGGTGGCAGCAGACCTCGCAGGTCGACGTTGAGCCCGATGCCGCACAGCAGAACGTCACGGTCCGCGGCCTGCTGACGTTCGATGAGGATCCCGGCGAGCTTGCGCAGCCGACCGTCCTCGTCGGAGCGCACGACGACGTCGTTCGGCCACTTCAACAGGGGGATGGCGGCCGTCAGCTCGACCGCTGCGGCCGCTTCGACCGCTGTGACGACCGCCAGACCGAACGCGTGCGGCGCGAACGCCGCGATCGCGGGCGTGTCGATGATGACGGTCAACGCCAGCGTCCCACCATCGCGATCGTCGTCCCAGGTGCGGCCGGACCGCCCGCGGCCCGCGAGCTGACGGTCGGCGAGGACCACCGTCCCGTCCCTCGCCCCGTCGGCGACGGACGCCGATGCAGCGTCCTGCGTCGAGTCGACCTCCCCGACCGGCAGGACCTCACGCAGCCGTCGGTTGCGCACCAGCACCTCCCTCACGCGCGAATCATCCAGATGCGGGCTCCACGCGCTGGTGCCGTCGACGGCTCCCACGATGCCGACCTCTCGATCGCTCTCTCACTCGATGCTGCGGGGTCGGACACTAGGCTGACTCCGCCAGGACCGGAGGATGCAGCGGTGAGCAGCACGACATCGGCTCGACTCGAGGAACTGCGACGACGGCGCAGCGAGGCGGTCCTCGGCGGCGGACCCGAGGCGGTCGCGCGGCAGCATGAGCGCGGCAAGCTCAGCGCGCGCGAGCGGATCGACCTGCTCGTGGACGAGGGCTCGTTCACCGAGACGGACGCGTTCGCGCTGCACCGCGCGGCCGGGTTCGGCGTCGAGGCCCAACGTCACCCGGGCGATGGCGTCGTGACGGGCCACGCGACGATAGACGGGCGCGCCGTGTGCCTGTACAGCCAGGACTTCACCGTCCTCGGCGGATCGCTCGGCGAGGTCCACGCCGGGAAGATCATCAAGGTCATGGAACTCGCCGTCCGCATGGGGGTCCCGCTCATCGGTCTGAACGACTCCGGGGGGGCACGGATCCAGGAGGGCGTGGTGAGCCTCGGCGGCTACGCCGACATCTTCCTGCGCAACGTTCGGGCATCCGGGGTCATCCCGCAGATCAGCGCGATCCTCGGGCCCTGCGCCGGCGGGGCCGTCTACTCCCCGGCGATCACCGACTTCGTCTTCATGGTGCGCGACACCTCGCACCTGTTCGTCACCGGACCTGACGTCATCCGGACCGTCACCGGTGAGGAGGTGACGATGGAGGACCTGGGCGGTGCGATGACGCACGCGTCCCGGTCCGGCGTCGCGCACTTCGCGGCAGCGGACGAGCAGGCGGCGCTGGAGGACATCGCGCTGCTGCTGTCGTTCCTGCCGTCGAACAACCTCGAGGAGGCCCCCCGGGTCGAGCCGACGGATGATCCCGACCGTGCGTGCACGTCGCTCGACACCTTCATGCCGGACACGGCGAACGTGCCCTACGACGTGCGCGACATCATCGCCGAGGTCGTGGACGACGGTGAGCTGCTCGAGGTCGCGGCGGAGTACGCGCAGAACATCGTCGTCGGCTTCGCTCGTCTCGACGGGCGCTCGGTCGGGATCGTGGCGAACCAGCCGCAGCACCTCGCCGGCGTCCTCGACATCCAGTCGTCGACGAAGGCTGCCCGGTTCGTGCGGACGTGTGACGCGTTCAACGTGCCGATCATCACGTTCGTCGACGTCCCCGGCTTCCTCCCAGGCACGTCGCAGGAGTTCGATGGCATCATCCGGCACGGGGCGAAGCTGCTGTACGCCTACGCGGAGGCGACCGTGCCGAAGCTCACGGTGATCCTGCGCAAGGCCTACGGCGGCGCGTACGACGTGATGGGTTCGAAGCACATCGGGGCCGACCTGAACCTGGCCTGGCCGACCGCCGAGATCGCAGTGATGGGCGCACGCGGCGCCGTCAACATCCTGCACCGCCGCGAGCTCGCCGACGCCGAGGATCCGGCGACGATGCTCGCCGAGTTCGAGAGCAGGTACGCGCAGGAGTTCGCCAACCCGTGGCGCGCAGCCGAGCGCGGGTATGTCGACGCGGTCATCCTGCCGTCGGAGACCCGGCAGCAGCTCGTCCGCGGTCTGCGCTTCACGTCGACCAAGCGTGAGCCCGGTCCTGCGCGCAAGCACGGGAACATCCCGCTGTGAGGCCGACGGATGGGCACGGCCGACGTGACGGCCGACGTGTGGAGCTCGATGTCCGCATCACCGCCGGCGGCGAGCTCACCGCGATCGAGCAGGAGGCGATCGTGACGGCGGTCTCGCGGCTCGTGCGGGACCGGACGGCGGAGCGTGCGCGACCTCCATCGGCCTGGGCGCTCGCAGGTCGCCTCGAGGCGAGTGGCGCGACGACCATCAGGTCGCGAGCTGCACTTCCACTCGGGACTGACTGAGCGGAAGTTCCAGGATCACATCCCGGACGGCGCTCCAGAAGCCTCACCGGCCGCTCGTGCCTCCTCCGGCGTGGCATAGACGGTGATGACGGTCTCCATGCCGGCAGCCCGGTGACCGGGCACCGTGCAGATGACCGTCCACTCGCCGGGGAACAGCAGGACCGTGCCCACGCCCGTCTGGTTGCCGTCGGCCTCGGGGATGTCCGAGCCGTCCGCAGCGCCGAGGAACTGGGCGTTGTGGTAGGCGTCGCTGACGTTCACGACGGTGACCTCGACCGCGCCCGTGACAGCGGATGCATCAGTGACATCGAAGAAGAAGTTGCCCATGTCCATCGCGATCGTCCCGCCGGGACCGACCGGCTGGATCGGATCGCAACCCTCAGTACCGGGCGGGCAGACGAGTGGACTCGCGTCGACCGCACCCTCCGGCAACGTGGCGCAGCCGGTGAGCATCAGGACGGAAGCAGCAGCGGCGAACAGACGCAGGCGCACGGTGACCTCGCTGGGGGGCGAACGGGACGGGTGGAGCATACCGGCGCGGAGGAGGCGACCTCCGTCAGCACGGGACCGCAGCGGAGGCGCGGGAGCGCTCAGCGGACCTCGAGCACACCGCGCATCGTGACCTCGTGACCGGGGACCGTGCAGACGTAGGTGTACAGGCCGGGGTCGAGCGTGACCTCACCGAAGGCGGTCTGGCCGGGCGCGCAGGCGGCGACCTCCGCGCCGGTCTCCTCGATCACGAGGTTGTGGTTCGCGCCGCGCTCACACACGATCGCGACGCTGAGCGTGCCGGCGTCCACGGTGACCCGGTCGGGCTCCCACCGCAGCATGTCGGTCCCGAGCAGCGCGATGTCCGCGTCCGGGAGACCATCGGCGGACCCACCCCCGCAGGCGGCGAGGACGACGGCTCCCGCGCTGAACAGCACCGCGATGTGGTTCCGAGCGCGGCGACGGACGGGGCGACTCGATTCGGGGGTCATGGGAGCTCCTGCGGACAGAGGGCCGACGGCCTCGAAGGTACCGAGCGCCATCCTGCCCCTTCTCGCCGCAGCCCTCCCCACAGCAGTTCTTCGAGGACCGAGCAGGAGCCGGATGGGATCCGGACGGCCCGCACTACCCTTGCGGAGTCCTGACCAGCAGTGGACCGCTGACCCGAGGGTCAGCACCGCAGCAGCCCGTCCACCGCGCCACGGACGCCTCGTCGTGGAAGGTGTCGACCGTGTTCGAGTCCGTCCTCATCGCGAACCGTGGCGAGATCGCCGTCCGCATCGCGCGCGGCTGTCGCGAGCTCGGCATCAGGACCATCGCGGTCTACAGCGACGTCGATCGCGACGCGCTGCACGTCCACGTCTGCGACGAGGCCTACCTGCTCGGCCCGGCCGACCCCGCGTCCTCCTACCTCGACATCGCGCGCATCATCGACGTCGTGCGTCGTTCCGGCGCCCAGGCCGTCCACCCGGGCTACGGGTTCCTAGCGGAGAACGCGGACTTCGCACGCGCCGTGACGCAGGCCGGTGCCGTCTTCATCGGTCCGTCGCCGGACGCCATCGAGCGCATGGGCGACAAGCTGTCCGCCCGCGCCGTCGCGCGCGCCGCTGACGTCCCGATCGTCCCGGGAACCGTCGAACCGACCGACGACGTGGCGGTGGCGATCGCCTTCGGCGAGGAGCACGGCTACCCGGTGGCGGTGAAGGCCATGTTCGGTGGTGGCGGCCGCGGCATGAAGGTCGTGCGCGACGCGTCGGAGATGGCAGCTGCCTTGACGTCCGCTGCCCGCGAGGCAGGCGTCGCGTTCGGACGCAGCGAGTGCTACCTCGAGCGCTACCTCGAACGGCCACGTCACGTCGAGGTCCAGGTCATCGGCGACCAGGACGGCACCGTCCTCCACCTCGGGGACCGGGACTGCTCACTGCAGCGCCGCCACCAGAAGCTCATCGAGGAGGCGCCTGCTCCGCGCATCGACCCTGCCGTACGGGCGGCGCTCCACGAGGCTGCGGTCCGGGTCTCCCGGGAGATGAACTACACGAACGCCGGCACGTGCGAGTTCCTCCTCGACGAGGACGGGCAGCGCTTCTACTTCCTCGAGATGAACACGCGCCTCCAGGTCGAGCACCCGGTGACCGAGCTCGTCACCGGCATCGACCTCGTCCATGCCCAGCTGCGGGTCGCAGCCGGCGACGGGCTCGGGTTCACCCAGGCCGACGTGCAGCTGCGCGGACACGCGATCGAGGCGCGCATCAACGCCGAGGATCCCGGAGCGGGCTTCATGCCGAGCCCGGGTGCCGTCATGCGCCTCGAGGCACCGCTCGGTCCGGGCGTGCGTCTCGACACCGGACTGCGCAGCGGAGACGTCATCGCCCGCGAGTACGACTCGATGGTGGCCAAGCTCATCGTGTGGGCCGAGGACCGCGAGACGGCCTGCCGTCGGTTGAGCATCGCGCTCGAGGGCCTGACCGTCGACGGCGTGCCCACGACCATCCCCTTCCATCGTCTCGCGGTCGCCCACCCGGCGTTCCTCGCCGCGGAGCACGCGACATCGTCGGTCGAGCGTGAGTGGGACCTCTCCACGCTCACCCCGGCGGACACTGCTGTGGATCGGGGTGCTCCGGATCGCCACCGCGAGGAGCTGCTGACCGTCGAGCTCGACGGACGCCGGTTCGACGTCCGGGTCCACTCCCCCATCCGCTCGACGCATCCGCTCCGGCGCGCGTCCAGCGCGACCTCACGGGCGTCGGCGGGCAACGCCGCTTCGGGTGATGTCCTGGCTCCGATGCAGGGCACCGTGATCGGCTACGCCGTGGAGCCGGGCGCACGGGTCGCGGTCGGCGATCCTGTCGTGATGCTCGAGGCGATGAAGATGGAGAACACGTTGCGGGCGACCATCGCCGGCACCGTGGCGTCCACGGGAACGGCCCCCGGCACGGTCGTCCAGCCGGGCGCACTGCTCGCCGTCATCACCCCGGACTGATCAGAACGTCTCGTGCGGCGCGTGCACGCCGAACTCGGCGCGCAGCACGTCGCAGACCTCCTGCAGTGTGGCGCGTCGCCGCAGCGCTTCGCGCATCGGTGGCAGCAGGTTCGCGTCCCCGGCAGCAGCGGTGGCGACCTCGGCGAGCGCGACCCTGACGGCCTCGTCATCGCGTGCGTCTCGGACAGCCGCGGTGCGCGCGATCTGCTCATCGCGGACGCGCTCGTCGACCCGCTGCAGCTGAGGCCGCACCTCCTCGTCGAGGGTGTAACGGTTCACCCCGACGACGACCTGCTCCCCGCTGTCGACGCTGCGCGCGTGCTCGTACGCGGTGTTCTCGATCTCGCGCTTCTGGTACCCGTCCTCGATGGCGCGGACCGCACCCCCGAGCGCGTCGATGTGCGCGATCTCGGCCATGACCTCCTCGGCGATCGCGTCGGTCATCGCCTCGATGGCGTACGACCCGGCGAACGGGTCCACGGTCGCGGTCAGGTCCGTCTCGTGCGCGAGCACCTGCTGCGTGCGCAGCGCGAGCCGGGCGCTGTGCTCCGTCGGGAGCGCCATCGCCTCATCGAACGAGTTGGTGTGCAGCGACTGCGTGCCACCGAGCGTCGCGGCCAGCGCCTGGATGGTGACGCGGACGAGGTTGACCTCGGGCTGCTGCGCGGTCAGCTGCACCCCTGCGGTCTGCGTGTGGAAGCGCAACATCATGGAGCGCGGGTCCTTCGCTCCGAAGCGGTCCCGCATGATGTGCGCCCAGACCCGTCGGGCCGCACGGAACTTCGCGACCTCCTCGAGGAGCGTCGTGCGAGCGACGAAGAAGAAGGACAGGCGCGGCGCGACCGTGTCGACGTCGACCCCGCGTGCGAGGGCCGCCTCGACGTAGGCGATCGCATCGGAGAGGGTGAATGCGACCTCCTGGACCGGCGTCGCCCCCGCCTCGGCCATGTGGTAGCCCGAGATCGAGATCGTGTTGTAATTCGGCAGCCGCTCAGCGCAGTAGGCGAACGTGTCGGCCGTGAGGCGCAGCGACGGTGCAGGCGGGAAGATGTACGTCCCGCGCGCGATGTACTCCTTGAGGATGTCGTTCTGGATCGTCCCCCGGAGGCGGTCGGGTGCGACGCCCTGCTCGTCACCGACGATCTCATACATGAGCAGGAGCAGGCTGGCGGGCGCGTTGATCGTCATCGACGTGGACACGTCGCCCAGTGGGATGCCGGAGAACAGCGCGTGCATGTCCTCGACGGTGTCGATGGGCACGCCGACCTTGCCGACCTCGCCCGCGGCGATGGAGGCGTCCGAGTCGTAGCCCATCTGCGTCGGGAGGTCGAAGGCGACCGACAGGCCCGTCGTCCCCTGCTCGAGCAGGTACCGATACCGACGGTTGGACTCCTCAGCGCTCGAGAAGCCCGAGTACTGCCGCATCGTCCACGGCCGACCCCGGTACATCGTGGGGTGGACGCCCCGCGTGTACGGGAAGGCGCCCGGCTCGCCGAGCGCCGCCGCGGCGTCGGAGTCGTCGCGGTCCCCTGGCCCGTAGACCGGGGCGATCGGGAACCCGCTCACGCTGGTCCGGGTCCCCGCCTCACCCATGGTTCAGGCGCTGCGACGGTTGCGAGAGAGCGCCTTGCGGTAGTCGCGGTTCATCGCCGCGATGAAGTCGACCGAGATGCCCTTGGGACAGGCGGCCTCGCACTCGCCGTAGTTCGTGCACGACCCGAAGTGCTCCTCCATGACCTCGACCATGGCGACGGTGCGCTCGTAGCGCTCCGGCTGGCCCTGCGGCAGGCTGTTGAGGTGCATGAGCTTCGCCGCGGTGAAGAGCTGACCAGCACCGTTCGGGCAGGCAGCCACGCACGCGCCGCACCCGATGCAGGCAGCGGCGTCCATCGCGATGTCCGCGGAGTCCTTCGCGATCGGGATGAGGTTCGCGTCCTGCGCCGAACCGGTCGCGACACTGACGTAGCCGCCGGACTCGATGATGCGGTCGAACGCGGACCGGTCGACGACGAGGTCCTTCACGATCGGGAAGCCTGCAGCGCGCCACGGCTCCACGATGATCTCGTCGCCATCGGAGAAGGTGCGCATGTGCAGCTGGCAGGTCGTCGTCCGCTCCGCCGGACCGTGGGCCTGTCCGTTGATCATCAGCGCGCAGGTGCCACAGATGCCCTCCCGGCAGTCGTGCATGAACTCGATCGGTTCATGGCCGGCGCCGATGAGACCCTCGTTCACGGTGTCGAGCATCTCCAGGAACGACGAGTCCTCGGAGACGCCCTTGGCCTCATACGTCTCGAAGCGGCCGGGCGCGGTCGGGCCGGCCTGTCGCCACACGCGGAGGGTGAGGTTCACTTGTAGCTCCTCGTCGCGAGCTGGACGGACTCGTACCGCAGTTCCTCACGGTGCTCGATGGGGTTCGAAGGATCGCCCGACCACTCCCAGGCCGTGACGTGCGCGAACTCGTCATCGTTGCGCAGCGCCTCGCCGTCCTCGGTCTGGTACTCGACGCGGAAGTGTCCACCGCACGACTCCTCACGAGCGAGCGCGTCACGGCACATCAGCTCCGCGAGCTCGAAGAAGTCGGCGACACGGCCAGCCTTCTCGAGCGACGAGTTCAGCGTGTCCGCCGATCCGAGCACGCGCACGTTCGCCTCGAACTCGGTGCGCAGCGCGGGGATCTCCGAAAGGGCCTTCTCCAGACCCTCGCGGCTGCGCTCCATGCCGCAGTAGTCCCACACGATCCGGCCGAGCTCACGGTGGTAGTGGTCCACCGTCCTCGTCCCGTTCGTGCTCAGGAAGCGCTCGTTCTGCTCGTGGACCGCGCGCTCGGCCTCGGCGAACTCCGGGGCCGACGTGTCGACCTTCGGCTTGCCGAGCATCGGTGCGAGGTAGTTCCCGATCGTCGCCGGGAGCACGAAGTACCCGTCGGAGAGGCCCTGCATGAGCGCCGAAGCGCCGAGGCGGTTCGCTCCGTGGTCGGAGAAGTTCGCCTCGCCGATCGCGAACAGGCCGGGGATCGTGGTCTGGAGCTCGTAGTCGACCCACAGACCACCCATGGTGTAGTGCGGAGCGGGGTAGATGCGCATCGGCACCTCGTACGGGTTCTCGCCGGTGATGCGCTCGTACATCTCGAAGAGGTTGCCGTACTTCTCCTCGATGACGTCGCGGCCGAGCCGCTCGGTGGCCTCGGAGAAGTCCAGGTAGACCCCGTTCTTCAGCGGACCGACGCCGTACCCCGCGTCGACACGCTCCTTCGCCGCACGGGAGGCGATGTCGCGCGGGGCGAGGTTCCCGAAGGCCGGGTAGCGGCGCTCGAGGAAGTAGTCACGGTCCTCGTCGGGGATGTCCGCCGGGCCGCGCTTCTCGTCGAGGTCCTTGGGGACCCAGATGCGGCCATCGTTGCGCAGCGACTCCGACATGAGCGTGAGCTTCGACTGCAGCTCGTCGCTGTTGGGCAGTGCGGTCGGATGGATCTGCGTGAACGACGGGTTGGCGAACATCGCACCCTTGCGGTGCGCGCGCCAGATCGCCGACGTGTTGCAGGCCATCGCGTTCGTCGACAGGTAGTACACGTTGGAGTAGCCGCCGGTGGCGAGCACGACGGCGTCGGCCGCGTGGGAGGTGATCTCGCCGGTGTGCAGGTGGCGCGTGACGATCCCGACCGCACGCCCGTCGACGACGACGATGTCGAGCATCTCGGTGTTGTTGAAGAGCTCGACGGTCTTCGCCTTCACCTGCGCGGAGAGCGACTGGTAGGCACCGAGCAGCAGCTGCTGGCCGGTCTGGCCGCGCGCGTAGAAGGTGCGGCTGACCTGTGCGCCACCGAACGAGCGGTTGTCGAGCAGGCCGCCGTACTCGCGCGCGAACGGCACACCCTGCGCGACGCACTGGTCGATGATGTTGTTCGACACCTCGGCGAGGCGGTGGACGTTCGCCTCGCGCGAACGGAAGTCGCCGCCCTTGACGGTGTCGTGGAAGAGCCGGTGGACCGAGTCGCCGTCGCCGTGGTAGTTCTTCGCGGCGTTGATGCCACCCTGGGCCGCGATCGAGTGGGCGCGACGGGCCGAGTCGTGGAACGTGAACGCCTTGACGTTGTAGCCCAGCTCCCCCATCGTCGCCGCGGCCGATGCACCGGCGAGCCCGGTCCCGACCACGATGACGGAGAACTTGCGCTTGTTGGCCGGGCTGACCAGCTTCATGGCGAAACGGTGGTCGTCCCACTTGGTCTCGATCGGACCCTCGGGGACCCTCGCGTCGAGGACGGTCATCTGCTCGGCTCCTTCGTTGCGGTGTGCGACGTGGACAGCGCGTGGTGGTTCGTCACGAGGCCCGAGCCGGACGGCTCGAGCCGTCGACTACGAGATGATCCCGAGCTGGACGGCGATCGGGAACGACAGGTTGCCGCCGACGACGACGAGGGTGAACCCCGTCGCGAACGAGCGGCGCAGGTGGTTGAAGCGGCGGTTGTTCCAGCCCATCGACTGGAACAGGCTCCAGACCCCGTGGTAGAGGTGCAGCCCGAGCGCGGTGTTCGCCACCAGGTAGAAGGCCGCGATGGGCAGCGACGAGAAGCTCGCGATGACCTTCTCGTACGGCGTCGAGCCGGACGGCGCCGGGTTGACCCAGCCCAGCGTCAGGTCAGCGAGGTGGTAGCCGATGAACAGCAGGACGATGACACCCGTCCAGCGCATCGTGCGCGCAGCGAAGTCGGCGACCACGTAGTCACGAGGGCCCTTGTAACGCTCGGGTCGCGCCCTGCGGTTCATGACCGTGAGCTGGTAGGCGGAGACGACGTGAACGACGAGCGCGGCGATCAGCACCAGGCGCAGCAGGTTGAGCGTGCCGCTCTCCGGCAGGATCGGGTAGAGCAGACGGCGGAGGAACGCGGCGTACGCGTTGAAGTCCTCGGCGCTCTGGTAGAGCTTGAGGTTGCCGAGCATGTGGGCGAAGACGTAGCCGAGGCCGACGATGCCCGAGACCGCCATCAGGTACTTCTTGCCCAGCGCCGACCGGTAGAGGTCGAGCAGGAACCCGGAGCGAGCGGGACGGGCGGGGGCGGACGTGGTGGCCATCGCGGTCGGACTCCTCTGCGCCGGACGCGCCGGTCGCGCCGGTGTTCGCCGGACGAGCCGGCGGGTCGTGCTCGCAGGAACGCGCCGGGAGCACGAACGCCGAGAGCGCGGACCTGATGGCAGGACGGTACCAGCGGGCTGGGGGTGCCTCCCGTCGCTCCGCCGGGCTCAGGCCGGCGGGAGCAGCCCCATCGCCAGGCGAGCACGCTCGAGCGTCGGCGCGGCGATCTCGCGGGCACGCGCGGCCCCGTCGGCGAGGATGCGCTCGAGCTCGGCCTGGTCGGCCGCCAGCTCGAGGGAGCGGGCCCGTATCGGCGCCAGGAACGCGATGACGGCCTCGGCCACCGCGGTCTTCAGTGCGCCGTAGCCGCTGGCCGCGTGCTCGTCGGCGGCCTGCTCGACGGTGCGTGACGTCGTCGCCGCCAGGATCTCGAGCAGGTTGGTCACACCGGGCTTGGCCGCACGGTCGACACGCACCTCGCCATCGGAGTCGGTCACCGCGGAGCGGAACTTCGCTGCGACCGCGTCGGGCTCGTCGAGGATGAACACGACGCCCTTCTCCGAGGACGCCGACTTCGACATCTTGCGCGTCGGCTCCTGCAGGTCCATCACGCGAGCGGCGACGGGCGGGAGGATCGCGGTCGGGAGCGTGAACACCTCACCGAAGCGATGGTTGAAGCGCTGTCCGATGTCACGCGCCAGCTCGATGTGGTGACGCTGGTCCTCCCCCACCGGCACCTTCGTCGCGTGGTAGAGCAGGATGTCGGCGGTCTGCAGCACCGGGTAGTCGAACAGGCCGACGCTGACCGACGCGTCGCGACCGGCTGACTTGTCCTTGAACTGCGGCATGCGACCGAGCTCACCGAACGTGGCGACGCAGTTGAACAGCCACGCCAGCTCCGCATGCTCCCGCACGTGCGACTGCACGAACAACGTGCTGCGCGCAGGGTCGACCCCGACACCGAGCAGCGCCGCCGCGAGGTCCAGGGTGCGCTGGCGCAGCAGCGCCGGGTCGTGATCGTCCGGTGCGGTGATCGCGTGCAGGTCGACGACGGAGTAGACGCAGTCGGCATCCTCCTGCAGCGTGACCCAGCCGGTCAGCGCACCGAGCAGGTTCCCGAGGTGCACCGCACCCGATGGCTGCATGCCGGAGAAGACCCGAGCCCTCCCCGTCGACGCAGCGCCGTCGGTCACAGCAGCTCCGCCACCGCTGCCCGCTCCTCCTCGAGCTCGGCGATGGTGCGGGCGAGTCCCGCCTGCGTCGTGGGCGACAGCTCAAGCCCCTGCACGATCTCGTAGCCGCCCGCACCGTCCGTCGTGACCGGGAAGCCGGAGATCAGACCCTCGGGGACGCCGTACGACCCGTCGGACACGACCGCCATCGAGTGCCAGTCCCCCGGCGCGGTGGCACGCCCACCGGCCCAGGTCGCGACGTGATCGACGAGCGCGTTCGCGGCCGACGCCGCGGACGAGGCGCCACGCGCGTCGATGACGGCCTTGCCGCGCTGCTGGACGGTGGTGAGGAACTCGCCCTCGAGCCAAGCGCGGTCGGTGATCACCTCGGTCACCGGACGACCACCGATGCGTGCGTTGTCGAAGTCCGGGACCATCGTCGGCGAGTGGTTGCCCCAGATCGCGAGGTTCGTGACGTCCTCGACCGATACCCCGGCACGCTTCGCGAGCTGGGTCAGCGCACGGTTCTCGTCGAGACGGACCATCGCGGTGAAGCGCTCGGACGGGACACCGTCGGCGTTCGCCGCAGCGATGCTCGCGTTCGTGTTCGCCGGGTTGCCCACCACCGCGATGCGCACATCGCTGGCGGCGTTCGCTGCGATCGCGCGTCCCTGCGCGCGGAAGATCTGGCCGTTGTCCTTGAGCAGGTCCGAGCGCTCCATCCCCGGTCCGCGCGGCTTGGCGCCGACGAGGCAGAGCATGTTCGCGCCGTCGAAGGCTGTGTCCGCCGAGTCGGTCAGCTCGACGCCGCTGAGCAGCGGGAACGCGCAGTCCTCGAGCTCCATCGCCACACCCTCGAGTGCAGGCAGCGCCGGCGTGATCTCGAGCAGGCGCAGCTCTACGGGCCGGTCCGGACCGAACATCTGGCCCGACGCGATACGGAACACGAGGGCGTAGCCGATCTGCCCGGCTGCTCCGGTCACTGCGACACGGACGGGGGTGGTCATCGCTGGCTCCTGGCGCGAGATGCACGGCGCGGGGCATGCGCCGCAGTGGGATGCTCACGAGCCTAGCCCTCGCACCCCTACGCTCGTTCCGTCACTCGACCCGTCGCCGACGCGCGAGCCGGCGCCGCAGGAGGTCGACGATGGCAGGTCTGTCGGCCGCCGCGGGACGCGTCTACGACCGGCTCTTCGCCGCCGTCTACGACCCCATCCTCGCCGGGCCTGAGCGGGCGGGCCTTGGCGATGCGCGCACCGGACTGCTCGCGCACGCCTCGGGCCACGTGGTCGAGATCGGTGCGGGCACGGGCGTCAACCTGCGCCACCTCCCCCGCGGACTGCGTTCGCTCGTCCTCGTCGAGCCGTCGGGACCGATGCGCGCACGGCTCGAGTCCGCGGTCGCCGCCGTCCAGGCCGAGCTGCCCGCTGACGTCCGGGTCGTCGACGGCACCGCCGCAGCGCTGCCCGTCGCTGACGGTTCGGTCGACACGCTCATCTCGACGCTGGTGCTCTGCTCGGTCCCCGACCCGCAGGCGGCCATCGCGGAGCTGCGGCGTGCGCTCGCCCCGGACGGTCGGCTGCTGCTGATCGAGCACGTCGCGGGCCACGGTCGCACGCGGCGCCTGCAACGCATCATCGATCCGGCCTGGCGCATCGTCGGCCGCGGCTGTCGGCTGGTGCGCGACACGCGTGCGGAGCTCGAGCGCGGCGGCTTCGACACGACGCAGGTCGACGACTGGGCGCTGCCGGGCGGGGGGATCACCGGTCCGGCGCTGCTGGGGACCGCCCGCCCGCGCTGACGCGGATCTGACCGGCCCGACCCGACCCGAGAGGGTCCCGACCGGGCGGGCGTGGCTCAGGCGAGTCCGCGCCGACGCCGCGCGGCGGTCAGCGTGTTCTGCAGCAGCATCGTGACCGTCATGGGCCCGACGCCCCCGGGCACGGGGGTGATGGCCCCTGCGACGGCGGACACGGCATCGAAGTCGACGTCACCCACGAGCCGTCCGTCCGCCGTGCGGTTGGTGCCGACATCGATCACGACCGCACCCGGACGGATCATGTCGGCAGTGACCAGGCCCGGCTGGCCGGCGGCAGCGATGACCACGTCCGCACGGCGGCAGACCTCGGCGAGGTCGCGCGTGCGCGAATGGGCCAGCGTGACCGTCGCGTCGCGTCCCTTGAGCGTGAGCATGATCGAGAGCGGACGCCCGACGAGCGTGGAGCGCCCGACGATGACGATGTCCGCGCCGGCACATTCGACGCCTGCCTCGTCGAGCAGCTCGAGCACCCCGGCGGGCGTGCAGGCGAGGAAGCTCGGCTCGCCGTTCGCGAGCAGACCGGCCGTGTAGGGGTTGAGCGCGTCGACGTCCTTCTCCGGGGCGACGCGCCGCTGCACCTCGCGCGCGTCCAGCGCGTCGGGCAGCGGCAGCTGCACGAGGATCCCGTCGACCGACTCGTCGACGTTCAGGCGGTCGATGAGCGCGAGCAGCTGCGCCTGCGTCGTGTCCGCGGGCAGCACGTGCTGCTGCGAGCTCATGCCGGCGGCCTCGGTCGCGCGGTGCTTCATGCCGACGTAGGTCTGGGACGCAGGGTCGTCGCCGACGAGCACCGCTGCGAGCCCCGGGACGATCCCGTGCTCCGAGGTCAGGCGCGCCACGTCGTCAGCGATGCGGGCGCGCACGCGGTTCGCGAGCGCTCGGCCATCGATGATGCGTGCGGTCATGGCTGCTCCGAGCCTGCTCGGGGGACGACCTCGTCCGCGCCGGGCCTAGTGGCGGAAGTGGCGCCGGCCGGTGAGCACCATCGCGATGCCGTGCTCGTCGGCCGCAGCGATGACCTCCTCGTCACGCACCGACCCACCGGGCTGCACGACCGCGACGATACCGGCCGCCGCCAGCGAGTCGACGGCATCGCGGAACGGGAAGAACGCGTCGCTGGCCGCGACCGCACCTTCCTGGCGTCCACCGGCCCGCTCGACGGCGAGCCGAACGCTGTCGACGCGGCTCATCTGTCCAGCGCCCACACCGACGACCTGCTGGTCGCGTGCCGCGACGATCGCGTTGGACGACGCGTGCTTCGCGACGATCCAGGCGAGCCGCAGGTCGGCCTCGAGTGCGGCATCGAGCGGCCGGGCACTCACCGTGCGCCACTCGTCCCACGGCTCCGCGCCCGCGTCGGTCGTCTGCACCAGCAGACCACCGTCGATGGATCGGACCTGCCACTCGGGGCCTCGCCGCGCAGCGTCGGCATGCTCGAGCACGCGCAGGTTCGCCTTCGCCGCGAGCACCTCGCGCGCCTCGGCGTCGTAGCCGGGGGCGACGACGACCTCGGTGAAGATCGCCGTGATCGCGCGCGCCGTCGCACCGTCCACCGGGCGGTTGAGCGCGACGATGCCGCCGAACGCGCTGACCGGGTCCCCGGCGAGCGCGCGCTCGTAGGCCTCGAGCAGTGTCGGGGCGATCGCGACGCCGGACGGGTTCGTGTGCTTGATGATGACGACGGCCGGGGAGTCGAACTCGGCGACGAGCGACCATGCGGCGTGCGTGTCCAGCAGGTTGTTGAACGACAGCTCCTTGCCGCCGAGCTGCCGTGCGCCGGCCACCCCGCGCCGCGCTCCCGGCAGTCGGTACAGGGCCGCCTGCTGGTGGGGGTTCTCGCCGTAGCGCAGGGCCGCGGTGCGCTCGAGGGCCAGGCCGAGGAACGCGGGCGGCGTCGACGCCGCCGCCTGTCCGTCCGCTGCCTGTCCGTCCGCCGCCTGGCCGTCCGCGACGGCCTCGTCCCGCTGCGCGAACCAGGTCGCGATCGCCGCGTCGTAGGCGGCCGTGTGCCGGAACGCTGCCGTCGCGAGCGACCGACGCAGCCCCGACGTCAGCCCACCGTGCTCCGCAAGCTCCGCGAGGACCCGTGCGTGATCGGCGGGGTCGACGACGACGCCGACCGAGCCGTGGTTCTTCGCGGCAGCGCGCAGCATCGTCGGACCGCCGACGTCGATCATCTCGACGACCTCCGCGTCGGTGGCGCCCGAGGCGACGGTCCGCTCGAAGGGATAGAGGTTGACGACGACCAGGTCGATCGGGTCGATGCCGAGCTCGTCGAGCTGCGCCACGTGTCCCGCGTCGGTGCGGTCGGCGAGGATCCCGGCATGCACGCGCGGGTGCAGCGTCTTCACGCGACCACCGAGGCATTCGGGGAAGCCGGTCAGGTCGGCGACCTCGACGACGTCGACGCCGGCCTCACGGATCGACGCGGCGGTCGAACCGGTCGAGACGATGCGCACGCCGTCCGCCGCGAGCGCGGCCGCGAGCTCCGGCACACCCGTCTTGTCGAAGCAGCTGATCAGCGCGGTGCGCACAGGGGTCACGTCCGGATCCGGCGAGCTCATGGCGTGCTCCGTTCATGGGTCGATGCAGGATGGTCGAGATCGCGGGCGAGCTCGTCGACGCAGCGCGGGAGCAGGCGATGCTCGACCTCGTGCAGGCGAGCGAGCAACGTCTCGCGCGTGTCGCCGGGCAGGACGGGCACCGGCTCCTGTGCGAGGATCGGCCCATGGTCGACGAGCTCGTCGACGAGGTGGACGCTGACCCCGGTGACGTCGACACCGGCGGCGAGCGCGTCCCCGACGGCGTCCGCGCCGCGGAACGCCGGCAGCAGCGACGGGTGCACGTTGACGACCCGGTCGGGCCAGCGAGCGAGGAACGCGCCGCTGAGGATGCGCATGAACCCGGCGAGCACGACGAGGTCCGCATCCTGCGCGGCGACCGCGTCGGCGAGCCTCGCCTCCCACGCACCGCGGTCCGTCCGATCGAACGGCACGGCGATGGCCGGGATGCCGCGCTCGGTCGCGCGCGCGAGCGCCGGGGCGTCAGCGACGTCGCTCACCACCGCGACGACGTCGGCCGCGACCTGGCCGCGGGCGGCCGCGTCAGCGAGCGCGACCATGTTGCTCCCGGTCCCGGAGACGAGCACGACGACCCGAGCGCGGGCTCCATGAGCGGCGGGGAGGTCCACGCCACGCCTCCCGCTCGATGCTGCTGGGGCCGACGTGACTGAAGAGGCCGTCGGCGCGTCGAGCGTAACGGGCGGGCCCGCCGGGCCGAGCCCCTCACCTCTACCCTCCGCACCGAGCGGGCGTATCCCAATCGGCAGAGGAAGGGGACTTAAAATCCTCCCAGTGTGGGTTCGAGTCCCACCGCCCGCACACGAACTGCCAGCACCCGAACGGCCCGCACGCGATCAGCCGGCCTCGACACCGAGCTCGACGATGAGGCCACGGACCCGCCGCTCGATCTCGTCGCGGATCGGCCTCACCGCGTCGACGCCCTGACCGGCCGGGTCATCGAGCGGCCAGTCCACGTACCGCTTGCCGGGCAGCACGGGGCAGGTGTCCCCGCAGCCCATCGTGACCACGACGTCGGCGGACTCCAGGTCGGCCATGTCCCAGCGGCGGGGCGCACGCCCTCGCAGGTCGATACCGACCTCGTCCATCGCGGCGACGGCCGACGGGTTGATGGACTCCGCGGGTTCCGAGCCCGCCGACAGGACGTCGATCTGCCCGTCCGCGAGATGCTGCAGCCAGCCGGCGGCCATCTGCGACCGTCCGGCGTTGTGCACGCACAGGAACAGCACCGAGGGCCGGCCTGACGCACTCGTGGCGGATCCGTCCACTGACCCGTCCTTCATGTCGCTCATCGTGTCCTCATCCCCGCTCGCCGCATCCACGCTCCGCGGTCCAGGCTCCGCCCGTCCCGACCGTGCGGACCAGCGTTCACCGTCCGTTCACCCTGCCGCAAGCCGCTGCTCCTAGCGTTGCCGCAGCGCGTCCGAGTCGTGTCGGCGCGCCGCCGACGTGACGGCCGACGCGACGAGGGACGCGCGAGGATGACAGCGCAGACAGTCTCACACCGCATCGCGTCCGGAGAGCTCCACGTTGATGCCGGTGGCGACGAACACGACCTGCTCGGCGATGTCGACCCCGTGGTCCGCGTAGCGCTCGATGCGGCGGCCGAGTCCGATCATCTCCGCGGCCCAGGGCAGGCGCCCGGCCTTCGCGCCGGCGCCGTCGACCAAGGTCTCGAAGATGCGCATCTCGAGACGGTCGACCCGGTCATCAGCGACCGCGACGCTGCGAGCGGCCGCCTCGTCGAGGCTGAGCAGCGACCTGATGGCCGTGCGTCCGACCTCCTGCGCGTGGCCACCCATCTCGACGATCAGCTGGATGACGGGCTCGTCACGGGGATGGTCGAGCACACGGATCGCTCCGCGCGCGACCGAGACCGCATAGTCAGCCATGCGCTCGAGGTGCAGCCCGGAGTGGAGGAACCCCGTCAGCAGCCGGAGGTCGCGACCGACGGGCGCCTGCAGCGCGACGGTCGTCAGCACGGCGTGCTGGACCTCGACGTGGCGCTGGTCCACCGCGCGGTCGGCGTAGATGACCTCCTCGGCTCGGATGCGGTCCCCCTCGGCGAGCGCCGTCACGGCCTTGCCGAGCATGTCGTCCGCACGCTCACTCATGTCGGCGAGCATGCTGCGCAGCTCGTCGAGCGCCCTGTCCAGTTCTTCACGCATGGCTCTGCTCTCCTGGTCCTAAGGTGGGCATCCCCGGAGGTCCGATGATGCCGAAGATCCTGCTGGTCGAGGATGAACGTTCGATCGCTGAAGGCCTGAAGGTCAGCCTAGAGTCCGAGGGCTTCCAGGTCGGGTGGGCGAAGGACGGGAACGAGGCGCTGGCGGCCTGGGACCGCACCCGGCCCGACCTGATCGTCCTCGACCTGATGCTGCCGGGGATGTCCGGGACCGAGGTCTGCCGCACGATACGCGCCCGATCGGACGTCCCCATCATCATGCTGACCGCCCGTGACACCGAGGTCGACCGGGTCGTCGGGCTCGAGATCGGTGCGGACGACTACCTGACGAAGCCGTTCTCCACGCGGGAGCTGATCGCCCGCATCCGTGCCATCCTTCGCCGTGCGCCGCTCGGCTCGACCCCTGCCACCGATGAGCCGCCGGTCGAGGCATGCGGGGTCCGAGTCGACCGCTCGCGACACGAGGTGACGGTCGACTCGCGGACCATCGAGCTCCCGCCGAAGGAGTTCGAGCTCCTCGCCGTGCTGGTCGAGTACGCAGGTCGTGTCCTGACCCGCAACCAGTTGATCGACGAGGTGTGGGGCTCGGACTACGTCGGGGACACCAAGACGCTCGATGTCCACGTGCGGCGACTCCGTGGCCGTATCGAGGCCGACCCGCAGCACCCCCAGCGGATCCGCACGGTCCGTGGGGTCGGCTACCGCTTCGCGGACCACCTCGGCGAGGAAGGCGGCGCGACGTGACGCGCCCGGTCGCCGATCGGGCAGCCGATCGGGCAGCCGATCGCGAGGTCGCCACATGGAGCTGATGTGGCCCTCCGGCGTCACCGGCGTGCTGCTGCTGGCCGTCGTGCTCACGTTGCTCGCGACGCGCGTCGTCGCACGCCGCCGGACGGCAGCACACACCGTCCGGCCAGACCGTGAGGCCGAGGAGCGGGCCCGCGCAGCGGCCCGCGACGAGGAGCGGCCCTGGCGCACGCAGCTCGTCGATGCCCTCAACCAGCCGGCGCTGCTCTTCGACGACGCCGGGCGCCTCCATGCTGCGAACGCCTCCGCCCTCGAGCTGATGGCGATCCGCACGGCTGAGCGCGGCGCCTCGATCCTCGAGACGACCGCGTCGACCGCGATCGTCGAGATCGCCGCGCGGGTCCGGGCCGACCGCGAACCGATGACGGTCGACGTCGAACGCGCTGGGCGCGAACTGCGAGTGAGCGTGTCCCTCATCGGCGACGAGGCCCTGATCGTGCTCGCCGACCGCACCCGGGAGCGCCAGATCGAGGACCTGCGGCGCGACTTCGTCGTCAACGCGTCGCACGAGCTCAAGACCCCGGTGACCGCCATCCAGACCCTCGGCGACGCGATCGCGGTCACGCTGCCCACCGATCCGGTCCGCGCCGCGAGCCTGCTCAAGCGCCTCAACGATGAGAGCGAGCGGTTGGCTCGCCTCGTCGGCGAGCTGCTCGACCTGCGGCGCCTCGAGGTCGCGGGTCCACTCGAACGTGTCCCGGTCAACCTCTCGGAGGTCGTCCGGCTCGTCGTCGCCGACCTGCTCTCCCGTGCGGAGGGGAATGGCATCGAGATCGACGTCGACGTCCCGGACAACGCACCCATCGCCGGCGTGCACGCGGACCTCGAGGCGGTCGTGAAGAACCTGGTCTCGAACGCGGTCAAGTACAACCGCGTCGGAGGCAGGGTGAGCGTCGGACTGCGCACCGAGGGCGGAGCCCGGATCCTCACGGTGGCCGACAGCGGGATCGGGATCCGCCAGCAGGACCTGCCCCGCATCTTCGAGCGCTTCTACCGCGTCGACACCGCACGCTCGCGTGAGACCGGCGGCACAGGCCTCGGACTGTCCATCGTCCGGCATGCGGTCGAGCGCCACAGCGGGACCGTCCAGGTCGAGAGTGCCCTCGGGGAAGGGACGACCTTCCGGGTCACCCTGCCCATCGGCGCCGACGGCTGAGACCGTCCTGCCGCGCGACACGGACCAGGATCGGATCAGCCGAACCGCCCGGAGACGTAGGCCTCGGTGCGCGGGTCGCTCGCGTTCGTGAAGATCCGGTCGGTCCGGTCCATCTCGACCAGCTCACCCGTGCGCTGCCCCGACTCGTCGTCGATGTCCACGGTCAGGAACGCCGTGTAGTCGGAGACGCGTGCGGCCTGCTGCATGTTGTGGGTCACGATGACGATGGAGTACTCGTCCTTGAGCTCGCGCATCAGGTCCTCGATGCGCAGTGTCGCGATGGGGTCGAGCGCCGAGCACGGCTCGTCCATGAGCAGCACGTCCGGCTTCGTCGCGATCGCTCGCGCGATGCACAGGCGCTGCTGCTGACCGCCTGACATCCCGAGCGCCGACTGGTCGAGGCGGTCCTTCACCTCGTCCCACAGGGCGGCGCGGGTCAACGACTCCTCGACGACGTCGTCGAGGTCGGACTTCTTCCACTTCAGGACGCGAGGCCCGTAGGCGACGTTGTCGTAGATCGACTTCGGGAACGGGTTGGGCTTCTGGAAGACCATCCCGATCTTGCGTCGCACGATCACCGGCGAGACGCCTTCGCCGTAGACGTCCTCGCCGTGGTAGCGCAGGCCACCCTCGACGCGCGCGGACGCGATGAGGTCGTTCATGCGGTTGAAGCTGCGCAGCAGCGTCGTCTTCCCGCAGCCCGAGGGACCGATGAACGCCGTGATCTCCTTGGCGTGGATCTGCATCGAGACGTCGCGCACGGCCTGGAAGTCGCCGTAGAAGACGCTCAACCGGTCGGCCTCGAACACCACCTCAGCGCGGGCCCGTTCCTCGTCGTCCGCCCGTGCGCCGCCCAGGGCGGTCGACAGGTCGAAGCCCGTCGACGCGGTCTCCGAGGAGCCGCTCCCGCCCGGCATGGACGAACCCACCGTCGGTGCCGCGGCGGCATCGGGGAGGGCGTGCTCAGGGGTCGGGTCTGCATTCATCGCGGTACCTCCGTGGGGCGTCGTGCGCTGCGTCGCGGGCTGAGAGGGGGTCACTGGAGCGGACGTTCGTAGCGGTTGCGGAGCCAGATGGCGAACGAGTTCATGAACAGCACCAGCACGAGCATGACGAGCACGCCGGCGAAGGCCAGGAGACGGAACGATGCCTGCGGGCGGGTCGCGTACTGGTAGATCATCACGGGGAGCACGGAGTACCCGTCCGACCAGAAGCGCGGGTTGAACGTCACGAACGTGACCGCCCCGACGAGCAGGAGCGGAGCCGCCTCACCGAAGGCGCGCGCGACCGAGAGGATCGCGCCGGTGAGCACTCCCGGAGCGGCGTAGGGGACGACCTGCGTCCACACCGCCTTCCATGGCGTCGCACCGAGGGCCAGCGCCCCCTCCTTGAGGGAGCGCGGGACGCCGCGGATCGCTTCCCGGGACGAGACGATGATCGTGGGGAGCACGAGCAGCGCGAGGGTCAAGGAGCCCGCGGCCGCGACGAACCCGATACCGACGGGACCACGGACGATGAACGCGAGACCGAGGATCCCGAACACGATGGCCGGTACGCCGGCCAGGTTCTGGATGTTGAGATCGACGAGCCGCGCGAACCGGCTCGTGCGATCCGAGAACTCCTCGAGGTAGAGCGCCGTGCCCAGCCCGATCGGGATGATGAGGACGATGACCCCGGCGATCACGTACAGCGACCCGAAGATGGCCGTACGGAAGCCCGCCGTCTCGATGCGAGCGGTCGACGGGGCGTTGGTGAACAGCCCCCAGTCGAGGCGCGGGAGACCGGCGGAGACCGCCCAGATCAGGATCGCGGCGAGGCCACCGAGCGCGACGAAGATGCCGAGGCCGAGCACCGCGGAGAAGGCGATGCTGAACGCACGCTCACCGGCCGGTGGCGCGCCCCGGATCGAGTCCCGCTGCGGGAGGCTCGCGGTGGAAGAGGTGATGGACATCTACTCGTAGACCTCCCGGAAGCGACGGACGAAGCGGATCGCGAACAGGTTCAGCGACAGCGTGACGAGGAACAGCAACGACCCGACCGCGAAGACCGTGTCGTAGATGAGCGTCCCCTGCGCGATGTCCCCGGTCGCCTTGCCCGCGATGAAGGCGGTCATGGTCTGCACGCCGGCGAAGAGGTTGAACGACAGGTTCGGGTTCCCGGCTCCGGCAGCGAGCAGCACGATCATGGTCTCCCCCACGGCCCGTGATGCGGCCAGGACGATACCCGCGACGATGCCGGAGATGGCCGCGGGGACGACGACCCGGATGGCCACGCGCGCCTTGGAATCACCAAGGGCGTAGGCCGCCTCGCGCAGCGACTGAGGGACCTGGCGCATCGCGTCATCGGACACGGAGGCCATGAGCGGGACGGTGATGAGCCCGACCGCCATGCCACCGATGAGGATGGCGAAGGGTCCGGTCCAGGGGAGGTTCGGGAACGCCTCCTGAGCGGTGGGACGGAGGAACCAGAAGGCGAACAGGCCGACGGCGACGGTCGGCACGCCTTCGAGGACCTCGAGCGCCGGCTTGATGATCCTGCGCACCCGTGCCGGTGCGTACTCCGACAGGTAGATGGCCGAGAGGAGACCGACGGGCACGCTCACGAGCAGCGCGAGGACGACGACGATGCTCGAGCCGACGACGATCGGCAGGACGCCGAAGGACGGGTTCGCGAAGTCGGGTGCCCAGAACGTTCCGGTGGCGAACTCGAGGAAGCTGACCCCGTGGACGGTCTGGACCTCGCGGAAGAAGGAGATCGCGGCCGGGAAGAGGGAGGCGACGATCCCGGCGGTGGTGAGGATCGCGATGGTCGCGCTGCCGCGCAGGAACTGCAGGATGGCCCATTCACCGGGCCGACGGGTGGGGTCCTGCAGGCCCCGGTGCGATGCACCGGGGCCTGCAGGCCGTGCTGATGTCGAGGTCGTCACCGGGTCAGTTGCCGGTAAGTGCGCGGACCTTCGCGCGCTGGACCTCGATCTGCTCCGGGGTCATCGGGACGAAGTCCGCGAGGCCGGCGATCTCGATGGCGTTGTCGAGCACGAACTCGGCGAACGCGACCGTCTCCGGCTTGGCGAGCGCGACGTCACTGAAGTACGTGAACAGTCCACGACCGAGCGGCGTGTAGGTCAGCCCGAGCACGTTCTCCGGGGTCGGCTCGATGCAGCCGTTCCCGTCGTCGATTGCGATGCCCTTCACCTGGTCCTTGGTCTCCTGGTAGTAGGAGAAGGGGATGAAGCCCATGCCGCCCGGCGTGCCGGCGACGCCGACGACCGCTGCAGTGTCGTCCTCACCGATGTCGGTGTAGGTCGTGTTGATGCGGCCGGACTCGCCGTTGATCTCATCGGTGAAGAAGTCGAACGTGCCGGAGTCGGTCCCCGGGCCGTAGAGCGTGACCGGCGTCGAGGCGAAGGCAGCCGGGAGGTCGAGGCCGTCGACGTCACCCCACGTGGTGACCGTCGAGCCCTCGTCCCAGATCTGGCTGACCTGGTCGACCGTGAGGCACTGGATCGGGTTGTCGTTGTTGATGACGACCGAGAGGGCGTCGTTCGCGACCTGGATGAAGTCGTAGGCGATGTTATTCGCCTTGCACTTCTCTTCCTCGGACTCCTTGATCTGACGCGACGCGTTCGAGCCGTCGGTCTCACCGGCACAGAACTTGTCGAATCCACCACCGGTGCCGGAGATGGCGACGGTGACGCGGACGCCGGAGTTCTCGTCCATGAAGAGCTCGGCGGCGACCTCCTGGAACGGACCGACGGTGCTGGAGCCGTCGAGGTTGACCGAGCCCGAGAGCGCGGCGGGAGCAGCAGGAGCAGCGGGGGCGGAGGTGGAGGGCGCGGAAGGCGCCGGCGCTGCCGGCTCCTCTTCGGACCCACACGCCGCGAGGACGAGGGCGGTGGCTGCCAGGACGGCAGCGGTTCGGGTGAGGCTTCGCATGGTGATGGCGACTCCGTGTCGTATGGGTTTGGGATGCCGGCCTTCCAGCCGGTCCGTGCGACGGCGGTGGGATCTCCCACACCGACGACCGGGACCGTAGGCAGCGCAGGTGAAGCGCCGACCCGACGAAGGCGAACGGAAGGTGAACGGCGACCGAACCTTCGGGGCGAGCGTCATGCGGGCTCGTCAGCGCGCAGGGAGGTCCGTCTGGTGAGGGGTCCCGGCGTCACCGGCAGCGCTGTCGACCATCAACCGCACGACCGGACCGTGCGCGAACAGGTCGCGCGGCACCCCGTGCACGCCCACCGCGGCCCACGCAGCCGCCGGCACCCCGAGATCGGCGAGATGCAGGTCACCGAGGAACGCCTGGGCGCCCGGCGCCACACAGGCCTGCGTCGGCAGACCGAGCGCGACCGTGACGTCCGCGGTCACGCACGGGCCTCGGATGCCCTCGTCCGGACCCATGCCGCTCGGGACGTCCACGGCGAGGACGGGGACGTCGTGGCGTCGCAGCCAGCGCGCGATCGTGGCGGGACGTCCCTGCAGCGGCGGACGAGCACCCACGCCCAGGACCGCATCGATGACCAGAGCGCCGGGTGTCGTGGCGTCGTCGAGCGGATGGCGCTCGAGCACCGTCACCTCGACGCCGATGCCGCGCAGGAGATGGGTCTGGGCGGGCAGCCGGGGTGGTCCCACCGTGAGGACGCTGACGTCGTGTCCTGCGGCGGCGAGCAGGCGGGCCGCGACGAGCCCGACCGTCCCGTTGGAGGAGGGTCCGGCGAGGACCGTGATCGGGCCGTCGACGGTCGCGGCGCTCGCGAGCATCACCTGCGCGGCCGACGCCACCGCACGCCCGGCCTGCTCAGCGCGCTGCGACGGTCCGAGCCCGTGCGCGTCCAGCCACGCCCGGACCGCACGGACCTGGGTGACACGCACGTGCGGGACCGCGTCCTGCGCGATCTCCGGGAACGTGGCGCCGAGCCGGGCCCTCCGGGGCAGCCTGGGGGTCAGCGTCCACGGTTCCTCCGCGCGACCAGGACCGAGATCGTCCGGCGTCACTCCCCCGTTCCATCCCGGCAGCGCCGCATCGAGCAGCATGCGGACCACGAGCGCGGTCGCTCCCCACAGGAGGTCGTCATCGAGCTGCCACGCCCACGTGGACCCCTCGCGCGGACCGTGCGGCGTGTGCCGCCACCGGCGCTCCTCGGTGAGCGTGTCGAGCCCGACGTGCAGGACCTGTGCGACCTCGCGTGGCTCGACCACGAGCGGATGCGGGGCGTGCCAGCGGGCGACGACCGGGACGACCCAGAACCGCGACGGGGGGATGTAGAAGGTCGGACCGTGACCCAGCACGCTGACGCTGCCCGGATCGAGCCCGATCTCCTCCGTGGCCTCGCGCAGTGCCGCCTCCGTCGCCGTCTCCCCCGGCTCGACGCGACCACCGGCGAAGGACAGCTGCCCGGGGTGCGAGCGCAGGTCGGGACGCCGCCGCGTCAGGACCAGCCGCAACGCCGCCTGCGCGTCCTGACCCTCCTCGAGCAGGACGAGCACGGCACCGATGCGTGCCCCGGGCGGAGGCGTCCGCGCGTCCTCGGGGACCGTCGCGAGCGCCGCATCGAGACGGGTCCAGATGTCGTCCGCATGCGAGGCGCTCATGCGAGCAGCCGTGCCGCGAGCGCATCGAGCGAGTCGGCCTCGCTGACGACGAGCTCGGGTCGTCCGAGCAGCCGTAGCGCGCGCGACAGCACGATCGCACCGCCGTGCAGGACCTCGGCGCGTCCGGGCTGAACAGGTCCGAGGGCCGCGCGCTGCGCGACGCTCATGCCGGCGAGTCGCGCGGTGATCGCATCGAGCGCGCCGGCGTCGACGCTCGTGCCGTGGATGCGCGACTCCTCGTAGTCATCGAGCCCGAGGTGCAGCGCCGCGAGCGTCGTGGCGGTCCCGGCGACGGCGACGACGGTGCGCACGTCCGCGACGCTCAGGCCGTGCGGGGCGAGGCCGTCCGCGAGCACCGCGATACCCGCGGTGAGCACCGCGTCCGCGGTGCGCGTCGCCGCGACGAGCTCGGCCGGATCGGCCGGATCGTGGTGGAGGTCGCGCTCGGTGAGGCGCACGCAGCCGAGCTGGGTGGACACGCTCGCGAGCACCTCGCCGCCGCGTCCGACCACCAGCTCGGTCGAACCACCACCGACGTCGATGACCAGGCACGGGTCCCGTGTGGGGACCGCGCCGGTCGCACCGGCGAAGCCGAGCGCAGCCTCCTCGATGCCGCTGATCACGTCGACGCGCAGACCGACACGGTCGGCGACGGCGTCGAGGAAGCGGTCGCGGTCGCTCGCGTCACGCACGGCGGACGTCGCCGCGATGCGGACGTGCTGCGTATCCGTCGCGACGTCGTGCTGCTCCCACACGGCACGAAAGGCGGCGATGGCGTCGACGGTGCGCACGATCGCCTCGTCGGCGAGCCGTCCGGTCCGGTCCACGCCCTGCGCGAGCCTGGTGGTGGTGATGCGCCGCAGCACGCGGGTGCCGTCGTCGGCGAGCACGAGGAGTCGCACCGAGTTCGACCCGACGTCGACGGCGGCGACGCTCACGGCCGATCGCCATCGGACGCGACGTCGACGCACGGTGCTGGACAGGCCATCGGGAGCAGCGTGTCCGCGACGTACGCGCCGACCGGGTTGTCGCCCGTCGCCAGATGATGCGCGAGGTGCACATGGAGGCACTTGACGCGCCGTGGCATCCCGCCGGCGGTCGGGCCGCCCTCGAGCGGCTCGTCCGGTCCGCCCAGCCGGTCGCGGAACGCGACGTACTGCTCGGCGGTCAGGGTGTAGTCGGCCTGGAACGACGCGTCCTCCGCGAGGCGCTCGTTCAGCCGCACCATCTCGTGGTCGGCCTCCATGCGCCCGACGGCGGAGCGCAGCAGCGGACAGGCCAGCCAGAAGGTCGTCGGGAACGGCGTGCCGTCCTCGAGGCGTGGATCGACGCGCACGACCGTCGGCAGCCCGTGCCCGCAGCGGTGCATGACCGCAGGACGGCCGCGTGCGGGCCGGCCGAGCTGCTCGGTGATGACCGCGATGGTCGCGTCGTCCGCCGGAGGGGCGTCGAACGCTGGGCCGTAGCCCGCGGACGGGTCACGCTGGACGGCGTCGATCACGTGCCGACACGACCGCGCTTCTGGCGACGGGCCTCGCCCTGGATCATCTGCGACTTGTGCATGAAGCGGCGCAGACGCTTGTTGAAGTCCTTGTCCAGCTTCGAGCGGAGGTTCGGAGCCTCCTCATCGACCCACTCGGGGTCGGCGCGCTTGATGGACAGGTCCACCTTGCCGTCGTCCTTGATGTCGAGGACCCGGACGTCGACCTCGTCGCCCTCGGCGAGGTACGCGTAGATGTTCTCGACGTAGTCGACGGCGACCTCGGAGACGTGCACGAGGCCCGTCGCGAGGACGCCCTCGATGTCGACCTCGACGAACGCGCCGTACTCCTCAAGACGGACGACCTTGCCCTTCACGATCTCTCCCAGCAGTTCGACCAACTCCTCTCGGGTCCTTGCCGACCTCGTCGGCGTGCCTCCCTGACCGGCGCTTCAGCGCGGCGGCCCCTCGTCCTCGCTGCGGCCGCAGGACGGCCTGAACGGGTGGACGGGGTCGGAACTTCCGTGGGAGTCGCGTCGGACACGCCGACGCAGCGGCAACGGTAGCCGGAGCAGGGCAGGGCGTCAGCCGACGCGGGCCCGCAACCAGGCCAGCAGCCGGTCGAGCAGGTCGTCCTCGGACGTCGCCTGCTGCGGTGCATCGCGGATCCGAGGGACGTCGACCTCCGGTGCGATGAGCACGTAGGGGACCTCCCCGGGTCGCACCAGCCCCTGCTGGGAGCGCGCGAGCAGCTCGATGGTGACGTCATCGTCGAGGTCCACGACGCGCCGTTCGAGCCGCTGGTTCTCGGTGTCGAGCGCGAGGGCCTGCTGCTCGAGCAGCGCGACACGCTGCCGGGCCACGACGTACTGCTCGAACGGCGGGGCGAGCAGCACGGCACCCAGTCCGAGCGCACCGAGCAGCAGCACACCGAGCAGGAGGTCGACGGCCGAGCCGCGACGCCGTGTCCGTGCCCGTTGCCGTGCCCGTTGCCGTGTCGATGCCCTCATGCTCGCCACCTCCTCCCTGTGTCTCGTCCCGAGCGCGCTTCTGTCGTGCTGGTCCGGCCCGTCTCAGCCGCGCCGGGTGAACGCTGCGCGTCCTGCGTAGCGCGCCGCGTCACCGAGCTGCTCCTCGATGCGCAGCAGCTGGTTGTACTTCGCGACCCGGTCGCTGCGCGCCGGTGCACCGGTCTTGATCTGACCCGACCCGACGGCGACGGCGAGGTCCGCGATGGTGGTGTCCTCCGTCTCGCCGGAGCGGTGGCTGACCATCGCGGTCCATGCGTTGCGCTGCGCGAGCGCGACGGTGTCCATCGCCTCGGTCAGCGTGCCGATCTGGTTGACCTTGATGAGCACGCTGTTCGCGGCCCGCTCGTCGATGGCGCGCCGGACGAAGGCCGGGTTGGTGACGAGCAGGTCGTCGCCGACGAGCTGGACACGATCGCCCAGGCGCGCGGTGAGCCGGCTCCAGCCCGCCCAGTCCTCCTCGTCGAGCCCGTCCTCGATCGACACGATCGGATAGCGGTCCACGAGGTCCGCCCACAGCTCGATCATCTCATCGGTCGACAGCACGCGGCCCTCACCCTCGAGGTGGTAGGCGCCGTCGCGGTAGAGCTCGCTCATCGCCGGGTCGAGCGCGATCGCCACGTCCTCGCCGGCGGTGTAGCCGGCCGCACCGATGGCCTCGACGAGCAGGTCGAGCGCGGCGGCGTTGGACGGGAGGTCCGGAGCGAAGCCCCCCTCGTCCCCGAGGCCGGTCGAGAGCCCGCGACCCTTCAGCACGGCCTTGAGGTGGTGGTAGACCTCGGTCCCCATGCGCAGGGCCTCCGCGAAGCTCGCGGCACCGATGGGCACGACCATGAACTCCTGCATGTCGACGCTGGACTCCGCGTGGCTGCCGCCGTTGAGCACGTTCATGCACGGCACCGGGAGCACGTGCGCGTTCGAGCCGCCGAGGTAGGCGTACAGCGGCAGGTCCGCAGCGGACGCGGCGGCCTTCGCCGTCGCGAGCGAGACACCGAGCACCGCGTTCGCGCCGAGGTTCGAGCGGTCGTCGGTGCCGTCGAGATCGACGAGACGTGCGTCGAGCCCGCGCTGGTCGGTCGCATCGTGTCCGGCGATGGCCGCCGCGATCGGACCGTTCACGTTCGCGACCGCCGTCAGCACCCCCTTGCCGAGGTAGCGCTTCGCGTCCCCGTCACGCAGCTCGACGACCTCGTGCGCCCCGGTCGATGCGCCTGACGGGACCGCCGCCCGCCCCTCGTCACCGGAGACGAGCCGGACGTCGACCTCGAGCGTCGGGTTCCCGCGCGAGTCGAGGATCTCGCGGGCGTGGACGGACTCGATGGCGGTGACGGTGGCGAAGGGTCCCATGCTGGCTCGATGCTCCCGTGTGCTGCTGCTCCAGTGCGGCGGCACCGGTCTCGGCAGGGACGGTACGCGCGGGGTCGGGCCCGACGCAACGACCGTCGACGGCCGTCCGGACCCGATCGGTCAGACCGATCAGCCCGGCAGGCGCCACATCCTGCGTGCGACGATCGCACCGGCGAGTCCGAGCACCCCGCCGACCTGGGCCCGCACGAGCGGATGGCGGCCTCCGAGGGCGAGTCCGGCCACCATCCCGGTGATCATCGCCCCGACGGCGACGACGGTGTCGGTGGGGAACGGCGCTCGACCGTCGAGGACCGGCGGCGGGCCGGCCGGGTCCCAGCCGGCGAGGACATCGTCCGCGGACCGGTCCGCCTCGCTCATGTCGTCCCCTGTCGGTGGTGCGCCGGGTGCCGTGCTGCGTCGTGCACCGTCCGGTGCTGGAGCGAGGCTAACCCTGCGTGGGGACGGCGTCGCCGGGTGCGCCCGCAGCATCCGCCCACGGCGCGTGCCGATCGGTGGCGGGTGGACCAGCATCCGCGCTCGTGCCGGCCGCGACGGCCGCATCGACCTCGCGGCGCAGCCGCGCCGCCGTCGCCCGTGCCGCGGCATCGGCCTCGACACCGAGCACGCGCGCGAGCGCTGCGGCCTGAGCGATCAGCCGACCGACGAGGTCGGTGGTCACCTCGCTGCCGGAGCTCGTCGTTGCGAGCGCATCGAGCGTCGCACGCAGGTCCTCGACGATCGGCTCGGGTGTGCCGGGCATCATGTCGAGCCGCAGGACCCGCCGCAGCAGGGCGTCGAGCAGTGCGAGTCCGGGCATGCTCGCCGGCACGCCGTCGAGCGGACCGCGACCGCCCTTCTCGTCGGCCTTGAGCCGGTCCCAGCTGCGCTGCACATCGTCCGCGTCCTCGCCGCCGTCCGCATCCGTGAACACGTGCGGATGCCGGCGGACGAGCTTGTCGGTCAGCGCGCGCGCGACGTCGTCGACACCGAAGGCGTGGCGCTCGGCCGCGATGCGCGCATGGAAGAGCACCTGGAGCAGCACGTCCCCGAGCTCCTCCTTGACGTCGGCGTCGTCCTCGGACGTGATGGCGTCGAGCAGCTCGTAGGTCTCCTCGACGAGGTAGCGGCCGAGCGAGTGATGGTCCTGCTCGAGGTCCCACGGGCAGCCACCGTCTGGGTCGCGCAGACGGTCCATGATCGCGACCGCACGCAGCAGCTCGGTACCCCGCGGGAGCTGCGCGAGGAAGACCAGCTCGATCTCGATGTCGTGCTCGGCGACCATCCCGGCGAGAGCGGGCGCGAGCCCACGCTCGTCGTCCTCGAGGAGATAGACGACCCGTCCTCGCTCACGCGCCGCGGCCACCAGCGACTTGGCGAGCCGACGGTCATCGGGTGCACCGGGGCGCGTCAGCAGGAGGTCACCACGGTCGAGCGGGGTCGGATCGAGCGCGACGAGGTCGAGCCCGGCCAGGTGCAGCGACGGCGCCGAGGGGTGCGCGGCGGGGTCGCGCACGAGCACGACGTCCGCGGTCGCGAGCGCGTCCCAGGCCTGGAACGGCAGCATCCCGGGCAGGAGGTCCGACGTCTCGACGAGGACGACGCGTCCTCCGGGGTCGCTCACCGTCGGCTCCGGTCGCGTCAGGAGGCGGGGGTGATCGCGCCGGTCAGCGGGTCCCACACCCCGATCGTCGGGTCGACGGTGACGGCCGCGGCCTGGAAGGCGGCGGTGATCACCTCCTCGAGCTCCGCACTGGCGAGTCCGCGACGCTCCTGCGAGCCCAGCTCCGAGGCAGGCGTCGTGTCGATGGCGGTCACCTCGATGACGTGGAACCCGAACTCGGACTCCACGGGCGCGAGGACGGTCCCGATGCGACCCGACCAGACCGCTTCCTCGAACGGCGGGACGAAGGTGCCGCGCTGCTGCGGGCCGAGGTCCCCGCCCTGCGCGCCACTGCCGGGGTCGGCGGAGCGCTCGATGGCGAGCTCGGCGAAGTCGGCACCGTCCTGCAGGAGGGCGAAGATCTCGTCGGCCTCCTCCGCCGTGTCGACGAGGATGTGGCGGGCCGTGCGGGTCTCGAGCGTGCGGCCATCGACCAGCGAGAGGACCAACGTCTCCACGCTCGCCTCGACCGCGAGGAAGACGTCGTCGAAGTAGTCCTGCGGGAAGCCGATCTCGACCAGGGTCGCCTCGAGCGACAGCGCACCCCCGACCTGTGCGGTGATGGACTCGCGGATCTCCGCGAGCAGCGCCGGGTCGACGGTGAGCCCGCGCTCGGCGAGCAGTGCGTCGATGATGCGCTGCTGGATGACGCGCGCCAGCAGGTCCGCCTGCAGGCCGACCGCATCGACGTCAGCGTTCGCGTCGGTCGCCGTGCGCACCCAGCCCTCGAGCAGTGCACGGGGGACCTCGACACCGTCGACGGTCGCGACGGGACCGGTCGATGCGGAGGTGCAGGCGGCGAGCACGAGCGATGCGGCGCCGATGGCGAGCACCCCACGAAGGGTTCGAGAGCGGGACACGGGGGCCTCCGGGGCCGGGAGATGGCGCACTGCGCCGGATGTCCTTCGAGTCTAACGGTCTGACCGCTCCGCGCCGGCGCTGGGGCCTCGCCTACCCTGCCCGTATGGCCGAGGACCCGCACACCGTCGTCGCTGACCGCCTGCATCGAGGGCGGCAGCGCTACACCGGTGGCCGACGGGCGCTGATGACCGTGCTGATGGGGGCGGGTCGTCCCCTGACGATCGCCGAGCTGCTGCGCGACGTCGACGGTGGTGGCGCCTGGTCACAGAGCTCGCTCTACCGCAACCTCAGCGTGCTCGAGGCGTGTGCGGTCGTCGTCCGCCTGCCGTCCTCGGACGGCGTCGCACGCTTCGAGGTGACCGAGGAGCTGTCGCGCCACCATCATCATCTGGTGTGCTCGGGCTGCGGGCGACTCGACGACGTCGACCTGCCCGACCGTGTCGAGGCGACCCTGCACGCGGTGACGGCCCAGGCCGGGGAGGCGCTCGGCTACGAGGTCGACGAGCACCGGCTCGAGCTCATCGGGCGGTGCGCGAACTGCCGCTGAGGCTGGTCGCAGCGAGCACGACGAAGAACCCGAGCACGCTGACCCCGGCGATCGTCGCGGCGGTCGCCGTGGCCAGGTGGTAGCTCAGGAGCAGACCGACGAGCACGGCGAGCGACCCGAACCCGATCGCGGCGAGCATCACGACGGGCACGCGGCGTGCGACGAGCACCGCCGTCGCGGGCGGCGCGATCAGGAACGCGAACACCAGCAGCGTCCCGACCGAGCGGAACGAGGTCACGACGACGACCGCGACGAGCGCGAGCATCACGATGTGCGCGAGTCCGGGGCGCATCCCGAGCGTCGCAGCCTTCGCACGGTCCGCGGTGAGCGCGAGGAACGGCCGGTAGGCGACGACGCTGACGATGACGGTCACCACCGTCGCAGCGAGCAGCGTCCACAGCGCGTCGGTGCGCACCCCGAGCGGGTCGCCGAACAGGATGGTGGTGAGGTCGCCCGCGTACGCGCCACGTGCCGAGATGATGGCCACACCGAGCGCGAGCATCCCCACGAACAGCAGCCCGATCGCGGTGTCCTCGCCGATCCGACTGCGTGCGGTGACGAGCGAGATGCCGCCGACCATCACGGCCGCGCCGAATGCGGCACCGAGCAGCAGGTTCCCGCCCAGCAGGTAGGCGATCGCGATCCCGGGCAGGACCCCGTGGGCGAGCGCGTCGCCGATGAACGCAAGGCCGCGCATCACGACCCACGTCCCCACGAGCGAGCTCGCGATGACGGTCAGGAGCCCGGCAGCCAGTGCGTTGCGCATGAAGCCGTAGCGGAACGGTTCGAGGAGCAGGTCGGCCATGACCTCGACCATGCGATGCTCCATCCCGTCGCGCTCGTGCCGTCGCGCTCGTGCCGTCGCGCTCGTGGTCACGAGCCTCCCCGCCGATACTATGGGAATCGTTCCCGAAGATTCGCGACAGGCCCAGGATGACCGAGCAGCGCACGCCGGCCGCCGAGCTCGACTGCGTGTGCGTCCGCTACGGCTCCGTCGAGGCCCTCCACGACGTCACGTTGCGCATCCCTCGCGGCGTCTCGGTCGCCGTCATCGGTCCCAACGGATCGGGCAAGTCCACGCTCCTCGGCGTGCTGTCCGGGCTCGTCCCCATCTCGAGCGGGTCGGCGCAGGTGCTCGGTGCGCCCGTCCCACCCCGCCACGGACGCGTCGCCCACGTGCTGCAGGAGACGCCCGTGCGGCCGGAGGTCGCGATGACCGTCGCAGAGACGATCCGTCTCGGGACCTACGCCGAGCTCGGCCTGCTCCGCCGCCAGTCCGCAGCCACCAAGGAGCGGATGCGCGCCGCCGTCGAGCGGCTCGACATCGCGGACCTGCTGCAGCGCCAGCTGCTCGAGCTCTCCGGCGGGCAGCGCCAGCGGGTGCTCATCGCGCAGGGACTCATCCAGGACGCGGAGCTGCTGCTGCTCGACGAGCCGGTCGCCGGACTCGACGTCACCAGCCAGCGCATCATCCTCGACGTGATCGAGGCCGAGCGTGACCGCGGCCGCACCGTCATCACCACGACCCACGACATCGGCTCGGCGTCACGCGCCGATCTCGTCGTGCTCGTCGCGACCGACGTCATCGCGTCCGGACCGCCCGAGGACGTCCTGACCCCCGAGCATCTCGCGCGCGCGTTCGGCGGCCACCTGCACGTGCTCGCCGACGGCACGCTCGTGATCGACGACCCGGCGCACCACGGCACCCCGACCGCACCACACGTCACGACGCTCGACCATCGCCACGCGCACGACGAGTGAGCGGCTCACGCGGTCAGCGGCCGCGGTCAGCGGGCCAGGTCAGCGGGCCAGGTCGACGACGAGCGGCGCATGGTCGGACGGCTTGTCCCCGGCCTCGTTGTTGCGGCGGGCCGTGCGGTCGACGGTCACCGACGTCACGCCGAGCCCTGCGACGTACGCGAGGTCGATGCGCAGCCCGTGACCGCGGTGGAACGCGCCCCCGCGGTAGTCCCACCAGGTGAACGCCTCGCCGTCGGGCAGCACCGCCCGCTGCGCATCGACCATGCCGAGCGCGACGATCGCTGCGAGCCCCGCCCGCTCCGGGGCCGTCACGTGCGTCGAACCCTCGGGGAACGCGGCCATGTCCCACACGTCCCGGTCCTCCGGCGCGACGTTGAAGTCGCCGGCGACCACGGTCGGCCCGTCGGCGCACAGCACCGCAAGCCGGTCGCGCATCGCGGCGAGGAAGTCCAGCTTGCGCGGGTACCACTCGCTGACGACCTCACGCCCGTTGGGGACGTAGACCGACGCGACGCGCACGCCGTCCACCGTCGCCTCGATCCAGCGCGCCTCCTCCGGGACGGGCCCACCGGGGAGGTCACGGACCACGTCGGTCACCTCGAGCCCGTCGCGCACGAGCAGCGCGACACCGTTCCAGCGCCCCTCGGAGGCCTCGACGGCCGAGTAGCCGACCTCGGCGAGCGCAGCGTGCGGGAACGCGTCAGCAGCGAGCTTCGTCTCCTGCAGGCACACGACGTCCGGCGCATGCGCCTCGAGGACCTCGGGCACGCGCGGCCAGCGGGCCTTGAGCGAGTTGACGTTCCACGTGATGAGGCGCATGCCTCCGACGCTAGCCGCAGCGCGGCTAGCGTCCGACGTGCACCGACCCCGAGAGGATCTGATGCGGCCGTGATGCGGCGAGACGCGGCGTGAAGCGTGAGCTGCGCAGGCCGGGCTGGCTGACCACGCCCATCCTCGCCGTCTCCGGCCTGTCCATCGGCTCGGGGATCGCGCAGTTCGGGGTGACGGCCGTCATCGGCGATGTCGCGGGCGCCTTCGGCGAGGTCGGCAACGGCACCGACCTGACGTCCCAGATCGGGCTGCCCGCGACCACCGTCGGGCTCGCGCTCGCGCTGATCCGACTCACCTCGCTCGCTGCCCTGCCCGTCGCCGCGATCGCGGACCGACGCGGGCGGCAGCGGGTGCTCGTCGCGCTGTCGGTCATCGGGCTCGGGCTGACCGTGTTCGCCGCGCTCGCCCCCAGCTTCTGGTGGTACGTCGCGCTCGTCGCGCTCGCCCGACCGGCACTGTCCGGGGTGAACGCGGTCGCCGGCGTCGTCGCGAGCGAGGAGACGCGCACCAAGGACCGCTCGGCGGCGATCGCGCTCGTGACCGCCGCCTACGGGCTGGGCGCCGGACTGATCGTCGTCGGGCGGGCGGCTGCGGGGACGTTCGCGACCTTCCGTGTCGTGACGGCCGCGGCGATCGTGCCGCTGCTGCTGATGCCGCTGATCGTGCGCGGCACCCGGGAGCCACGCATCGCGCGCGGGCATCTGCGCGAGCACGGCATCCCCGGCGCGGTGCCGCGCGAGTACGTGCGCAGCGTCGCGGTGCTGAGCGTGCTGAGCGGCCTGATCGCGCTGGCCACCGGGCCCGCGTTCTCCTACCTGTTCGTGTACGGCGAGCGCGTCCTCGGCGTCGCGCCGGGTCTGCTCGCGCTGCTCGTCGTGCTCGCAGGGCCGGCCGGTCTCGTCGGCATCCTGCTCGGCCGGGCCGCCGCGGACCGGATCGGACGCAACGTCGCGGCCGGCGTCGCCATGGCCGGCACCGGCGCGGCGGTCGCGTGGGCCTACGGCGGGACGACCTACCAGCTCGCGGTCGGCTACCTGCTGGCGATCGCCTCGTCGAGCGCGTTCGCGCCACCGACCGGTGCTCTGGGCGCGGAGCTCGTCCCGACACGGATCCGCGCGACGCTCGCCGGCTGGATCACGTTCGCCGGGGTGCTCGGTGCCGTGATCGGCATCGCCGGCTTCGGCATCCTCGCGGACGCGACGGGCGGCTTCGACCGTGCCGCCCGCACGATCGGGATCGTCACCGCGATCACGTCCATCGGGTTCCTGCTCCTGCCCGAGACGCGCGACGTCGAGCTCGAGGACCTCGAGGACCCGGCCAGCGAGGACCCGGCCACCTGAACGGTCCGGCTCAGCGGCCCGACGGGGCTCAGCCGCGCCTGCGGGGCGGCGGGAGCAGCTCGACGAGGGTGGCCGACGCCCAGGCGATGAGATCGGTCGGTCGCGGTCTCGGGAGCGGGATCGTCAGCAGGTGCGACGCCGGACGCAGCTCGGCCCCGGGGTGGAGCCGCTGGAGGCGCACCTGCGCCGACTCGGGCAGCTCGACCGGCTGGACGCGCAGGCGGTCCCCGCGCGCGACGACCAGCTCCTCGATGCCCCACCGGGCGAGCAGCACCTTGAGCGCGGCCAGCGCGGTCAGACGGCCCGCGGGCTCCGGCAGCGGACCGAACCGGTCGAGCAGCTCCGCCTCGAGCGCGCGCACACCGTCCGCGTCGCGCACCGCGGCGAGCCGGCGGTACAGGTCGAGACGCGTGTCGCTGTCAGCCACGTAGTCCTGCGGCAGGTGCGCGTCGACGGGCAGCTCGACTCGGATCTCCTGCTCGACGGGGATCGGTTCGCCGCCCAGGCGGGCGAGCTCCTCCTTGAGCAGCTGCGTGTACGCGTCGAAGCCGATGGCCGCGACCTGGCCGGACTGCTCGGCGCCGATGACCGCACCCGCACCGCGCAGCTCGAGGTCGCGCATCGCGATGGCGAGTCCGGACCCCAGCCGGCTGCGCTCGGCGATCGTCGCGAGCCGCTCGTGCGCCTGCTCCGTCATCGAGGCGTCGGGCGGGAACAGCAGGTAGGCGTAGCCGCGTTCGCTGGAGCGTCCGACGCGACCACGCAGCTGGTGCATCTGCCCGAGCCCGAGCAGGTCCGCACGTTCGACGATGAGCGTGTTCGCGTTGGGGATGTCGAGCCCGGACTCGATGATGGTGGTGCAGACGAGCACGTCGATGTCACGCTCCCAGAAGCGCAGCATGACCTTCTCGAGCGACCGCTCGTCCATCTGCCCGTGCGCGACCCCGACGCGGGCGTCGGGCACGAGCCGCAGGATGCCGTCCGCCGCCTCGTCGATCGTGTCGACCTGGTTGTGCACGTAGAAGACCTGGCCGTCGCGCAGGAGCTCGCGCCGGATGGCCAGCTCGATCTGGCGCTCCTCGAAGGGCTGCACGATGGTGACGACGGGCTGACGGTCCTCCGGCGGCGTCTCGATGACGGAGAGGTCGCGGATCCCTGACAGGGCCATCTCGAGCGTGCGCGGGATCGGTGTCGCCGACATCGTCAGCACGTCGACCGCGGCGCGCAGGTGCTTGAGCCGCTCCTTGTGCGCGACGCCGAAGCGCTGCTCCTCGTCGACGATGACGAGGCCGAGGTCGTGGAAGCGCACCGACGGGGCCAGCAGCGCGTGGGTGCCGATGACGATGTCGATGGTCCCGTCGGCGACCCCGTCGAGCACGGCCCGACGCTCGACGTCGGGGACGAAGCGGCTGACCACCCCGATGCGCACCGGGAAGCCGGAGAAGCGCTCGCGGAACGTCTCCGCATGCTGCTGCGCGAGGATCGTCGTGGGCACGAGCACGGCGACCTGCGCACCGTCGAACACGGCCTTGCCGGCCGCGCGCACCGCGACCTCGGTCTTGCCGAACCCGACGTCGCCGGCGAGCAGGCGGTCCATGGGGAGCGGCGCCTCCATGTCGCGCTTGATCTCCTCGACGACGGTCAGCTGGTCGACGGTCTCCACGTGCTGGAACGCGTCCTCGAGCTCCCTCTGCAGCTCGCCGTCCGGAGCGGCCGCGCGGCCCGGTGCGTGCAGGCGCGCCGTGTACAGCCGCACCAGGTCCGCCGCGAGCTCGGCCGCCGCCCCGCGCGCCTTGCTGCGTGCGCGCTCCCACTGCGCGCCGCCGAGGCGCATGACGGTGGGCTCGTCGCCGCCGCGGTAACGGGTGAGCGCGTCGACCTGGTCCGACGGCACGAACAGCGTGTCGCCACCGTGGTACTCGACGACGACGTAGTCACGCTTGACGCTGCGGCCGTCGAGGCCCTCCGATGCGCGGGTGACCATCCCGCGGAAGATCCCGACGCCATGCGTGCGGTGCACGACCGCGTCACCGTCGGACAGCGAGACGACCGCATCGGCCGCACGCATGCGCGTCCCGAGGCGACGGCTCGCGCGGCGGCGGCGCGGACCGAACACGTCCGTCGTCGCGAGCAGCGCGACACCGAGCGATGGCGCGTCGAACCCGGCGGGCAGGCGCGACACGACGACCTCGACGCGCGCACCCTGAGGCCGCGCCGGCAGCGCATCGAGCGCGTCGGCGGCGACCCCGTGCTCGCGCAGCACGTCGACGACGCGCCGCGCAGGGCCGTCGGCGTCGACGCTGACGACGACGCGTCTCCCGTCGGCGAGCAGCGCACGCACCCGGGTCGCGAGCGCGTCCACGTCGCCGCGCAGCGAGTCCCACGGTGCGACGTCGAGCGTCTCGTCCCCGGCGCTCGCGAACGGGCCGACGCGCCAGACCGCTCCCCCGCGCTGTGCGACGGTGCGCGTGAGCTCGTCGGGCTGCGCGAACGACACGGTCGCACGCTCGCCCCCCAGCTGCCACGTCACCTCGGCCAGCCCCTCGGCCTCGGCGAGGATGGTGCGTGCGCGCTCGTCGCAGCGCACGGGATCGACCAGCAGCAGGCCGGCACCGGCCGGCATCAGCCCGGCGAGCAGCGTGGCGTCACCGCGCAGCGCGAGCGCGAGCGACTCCGCGCCCTCGACGGTGCGTCCCTCAGCCAGCGCGATGAGCGCCTCGGTGTGCGCCGGCGCGTCAGCGACAGCGGCGCGAGCGAGCGCGACGAGCTCCGCGTCGGCGACGAGCTCGCGCGCAGGATCGATGCGGACGCGGTCGACCGGCCCGAGGGAGCGCTGGTCCCCGACTCCGAAGGCCCGCAGGCCGTCGATCTCGTCCCCGAACCATTCGATGCGCACCGCGAGCTCGGCGGCCGCCGGGAACACGTCGAGGATCCCGCCGCGGACCGCGAACTGGCCGCGCGACTCGACGTGGGGCAGTCGTTCGTAGCCGAGCGCCACGAGCTGCTCGACGACACGGTCGAGCACGGCCGGTCCGAGCGCGAGCTCGAGCGGACGACGCTGCGCGACCCGCGGGTCCATCGGCTGCAGGGCCGCACGGACCGGTGCGACGACGGCGAGCAGCGGCTCGTCGTGCGCTTCGGGGTGGGCGAGACGGTCCACGACGGCCAGGCGTCGCCCGACGGTCGCGGGCTGGGGCGAGAGCCGCTCACTGGGCAGCGTCCCCCAGGCGGGGAAGACCTCGACGCGTCCCTCGCCGAGCACGGCGGAGAGCGCGTCGGCCATCGCGCGCGCGTCCGCACTGCGCGGGGTCACGACGAGCAGCGGCCGTGCCCGCTCGGCGAGCAGCGCAGCGACGATCGGGTGCGCGACGTGCGGCGCGACGAGGGCCTCGTCGATCCCGACGGCGTCCCACTCGGCACGCGCCGGACGCAGCACGGCCGCGAGCGGACCGACCGCGAGGCCCGGGTCGAGGACGTCGTCGACGTCCGCCGGCGGCCGGGCCGCGGCCGGACGGTCCGCGCCGCTCACCTCGACTTGGGGCGACCCCGCCGCACCGCGGTCGGGTCGATGCCGCCCGGGATGGGCAGCGCACGGGTCAGCGGCTTGAGGCGACGCTCGAGCTTCGCCACGTCCTTGCGGCGCAGCTTCGCGGGCAGCTTGGTGACCCGCGCCTGCAGCTTCGCGAGCGGCACCAGGTCCTCACCGTCACCGACGACGAGCGTGTGGATCGGGACGTCGCCCACGGCGCGCGACAGGCGCTTGCGCTCCTGGGCGAGCAGGCCCTTCACGCGCTGCGCCGCACCCTCACCGACGAGCACGACGCCGGGCCGTCCGACGACCCGGTGCACGAGGTCCTGCTTGCCGTTCATGGCGACGGCGGGCGTCACGAACCATGCACCGCGCATCTGCTGGAGGACGGCCGCCGCCGCACCGAGCTGTCCCTCGATCGCGCCGTACATCGCGCGCCGGGCTCGGATGTTGAAGACGATGAGCGCCGCGAGGACACCCGTCAGCAGCGCCATCGGGACGATGGCCCACAGCGACAGCAGGAACCCGACGCCACCGCCCAGCGCGAGCCCGCCGGCGGCGGCGAGGATGATCCAACCGGCCGCCTTCGGGTCCAGCGTGCGGAGCTGACGCCAGACCTCGGCCAGGTTCCGGAACCTCTCCATCAGCGGTCCTCCTCGGAGCTCGTGGCCGTCCGGCCGTGGTAGCGGTTCTGCGTCGCCTCGAGCCCCTCGGTGAGGAGCGTGGACACCGCCTCGGCAGCGGTGGTGAGCACCGTAGCGACGACCCCGCGTTCTCCGGCCGAGAACGGCCGCAGCACGTGGTCGGCGGCCGGCGAGTTCCCCGGCGGGCGTCCGACGCCGACCCGGACCCGCAGGTAGTCGGTCGTCCCGAGCGCCCGGTCGAGGTCACGCAGGCCGTTGTGGCCGCCCGGCCCTCCGCCCCGCTTGAACCGCAGTTCGCCGAGCGGGACGTCCAGGTCGTCGTGACACACGATGATGCGTGCTGCAGGGATCCGGTACCAGCCGGCAGCACGCTGGACCGGTCCGCCCGACACGTTCATGAACGACTCCGGGACGGCCAGCACGACGCTCGCGCCACCGAGCCGGAGCTCTGCGGTCCGGCAGCCGGCCCGACGGTTGCGCGACAGCGTGGCGCGCCCGTCGGCGGCGAGCACCTCGATGAGCTCCGCCCCGACGTTGTGCCGCGTGCCCGCATACTCGGCTGGCGGGTTGCCGAGCCCGGCGACCAGCCAGCGCCCGTCGGTCACGCCGCGGCGTCGCCGTCAGCTGCACCCTCGGTCGCGGCGGCCGCGGTCGCGTCACCCTCCTCCGCGTCCTCGGTGGCACCGCCACCGGTCGGCGCGGTGATCGTGACGATGACACGGTCGGCGTCGTCGGCGATGTCCGCGCCTTCGGGGAGCATGGGGATGATGTCGCCAAGACGCTTCACGTCACCGATGGCCATACCCGCGACCGAGAGCTCGATGAAGTCCGGCGTGTCGAGCGGTCGGACCTGGATCGGCACGGCGTGACGCACGTGGTTGAGGTAGCCCCCGTCACGCGCGACGTCGTCGACGTCGACCAGGTGGATCGGGACGTCGACCTCGATGCGCGCGTTGCGGTCGACGGCGACGAAGTCGACGTGGAGCGTGTCGCGCCGCAGCGCATGACGCTGCAGGTCACGCACGACGACCAGGGTCGACGCACCCTCGATGTCGAGCGCGATGAGCGCGTTGCGTCCGGCCGGCCCGTGCAGCGCGTGGTAGAGCTCGCGGTCGTCGACGCTGACCGCGGTCGGCTCGACCGCGAAGCCGTAGAGGATCGCCGGGACGCGGCCCGAGCGGCGGAGGCGGTTCGTCTCGCCCTTGCCGGCGGCTGCGCGCGGCTGAGCGGTGAGCTTGACCTGCTTCGACAACGGAGTGCTCCTGCTGGAAGGTCCCCGGCGTGGGTCGGTCACCCGTGAGGCGGCGAGGTGTCACGTGGGGTGCCGGTGCGGTCGCACGCGCGGTCCGGGCCGGTTCGGCGGGACGACGCGACGACGAGGCGTGCGGCGCCGCAGATGCTACCGGCGCTGGACAGGCCCCGGCAACCGCCCCAGGATGCGAGCCGGGATTGCAGGCCGGGATGCGTGCAGGGATACAGGCCGGGATGCGGCTCAGACGTTCTCGCCGCGGAAGATCTCGGACACCGACTCGTCCTCGAACACGGCCCGCAGGGCGGACGCGAGGATCGGGGCGATGGAGAGGACGACGAGCTTGTCCATCTGGATGTCGGGCGGCAGCGGGATCGTGTTGGTCACGACGACCCGCTCGATGACGCTGTTGTTGAGCCGCTCGATGGCCGGGCCGGAGAACAGTGGGTGCGTCGCGCAGGCGATGACGCGCTCGGCGCCACGCTCCATCAGCAGCGCTGCGGCGCCGACGATCGTCCCGGCGGTGTCGATCATGTCGTCGATGAGCACGGCCGTGCGACCCTCCACGTCACCGATGACGTCGAGGGTCTCCGCGACGTTGTGGCGCGTGGGGTCACGACGCTTGTGCAGGATGGCGATCGGCGCACCGAGGTGGCCCGCGAACTTCTCCGTGAGCCGCACGCGACCGGCGTCCGGGGAGACGATGACCCGCCGGTTCGGGTCGGTGTTCTCGGTGATCCACTGCTCGAGCAGCGGCAGCGCCGTGAGGTGGTCGAAGGGGTTCTTGAAGAAGCCCTGGATCTGGCCCGTGTGCAGGTCGACCGACATGATGCGGTCGACGCCGACCGCCTCGTACAGGTCCGCGATCATGCGGGCCGCGATCGCCTCGCGCGCGCGTGCCTTCTTGTCCGAGCGCGAGTACCCGTAGTACGGGATGACGGCGACCGTGCGCTTGGCCGACGCCCGCTTGAGCGCGTCGAGCATCACGAGCTGCTCGATGATGAGGTCGTTGATGCTCATCCCGGGCATCGAGAGGTGCGACTGGAGGACGAACACGTCCGCGCCGCGGACCGACTCCTCGAAGCGGGCGTACAGCTCGCCGTTGGAGAACTTCGAGAGCTGGACGTCACCGACGCGCATCCCGAGATGGTCCGCGACCTCGCGCGCGAGCTCCTCGTACGAGGACCCGGCGAAGATCATCATGCGCTTCTTGGTGACGAGCTCCATGGGTGCCGCTCCCCTGGTCAGGTGGGGCAGCCAGCCCCGAGCGGACCCTACCCGAGGCGCCCCGCCGCCCGGCCCTCCTTGGTGACCTGCCGGGCCCTGGCGATCGCGAGCGCGTCTGCCGGGACGTCCTCGGTGATGGTCGATCCGGCCCCGACGAACGCGCGGTCCCCGATGGTCACCGGAGCGACGAGCATCGTGCCGCACCCGACGAAGGCGCCCTCCCCGATCGACGTGCGGTGCTTGTCGCGCCCGTCGTAGTTCACGGTGACGACCCCGCAGGCGACGTTCGCGCCGGCCCCGACGTCGGCGTCGCCGACGTAGGCGAGGTGGGGCAGCTTCGCGCCCGCACCGATCGTCGCGTTCTTGGTCTGCACGAAGGCCCCGACGCGCGCGCAGGCCTCGATGCGGGTGCCCTGGCGCAGGTGGGCGAACGGGCCGACGTCGGCCCCGCCCCCGATGATCGCGCCGTCCGCACGGGTCGAGTGCACGATGGCCCCGTCCCCGACGGTGCAGTCCGTGAGGTGGCTCGACGGTCCGATGACCGCGTCGCTGCCGATGCTCGTCGCACCCTCGAGGATCGTGCCGGGCAGCAGCACGGTCTCCGCACCGACGGTGACGTCGACGTCGACGTAGGTGTGGCTCGGGTCGATGATGCTCACCCCTGAACGCATCAGCTGGTCGACGTGGCGTCGACGCAGCACGGCGGCGGCAGCAGCGAGCTGCACCCGGTCGTTCACGCCGGCGACCTCGGCGGCGGGAGCGGCGACCGCGCCTGCACCCGGGCCGGAGCCGGCGAGCGCCGCGACGACGTCGGTGAGGTAGCGCTCGCCCTGCGCGTTGTCGCTGCGGAGCGCCGCGACGAGCGGCTGCACGACCGCACGATCGAGCACGTACATGCCCGCGTTGACCTCGGTGATGCGACGCTGCGCCGCGTCGGCGTCACGGTGCTCGACGATGCCGACGACCGCTCCATCCGCATCGCGCAGGACACGCCCGTAACCGTCCGGCTCGTCGAGCACGGTCGTGAGCATCCCCAGTGGCAGCTGCACATCGAGGGCGAGCAGCGCCGCGAGCGTCTCCGGTCGCAGCAGCGGCGTGTCGCCGGGGAGCACGAGCACGCGGGTCACGTCATCAGGGAGCGCCTGCAGCGCGACGTCGAGCGCGTCACCGGTCCCGCGCTGCTCCGGCTGGACGACGGTGGTGACGGGTCGCTCCATCCGTGCGTCCCACGTGGCGACCTCGGCCTCGACGTCCGCGCCGTCGGGCGACACGACGACGAGCACACGTTCGAGACCCAGCGGCGCGAGCGCACCCAGGACGTGCCCGAGCAGCGTGCGTCCGGCGGCCGGATGGAGGACCTTCGGGGTCGCCGAGCGGAAGCGGGTCCCCCGGCCCGCTGCGAGGACGACGGCGGCCGTGCCCGGATGGTGGGTGAGCTGCTCGGTCATCGTGGGCTCCTCCGCACTGATGGGTCCGGGTGGGTCTCGGCTTGGCTGGCTGACTGGATGGGCGTGGCTGGCTGGGCGTGGCTGGCTGGGGGGCAGGGGTTCGAACCCTGGATTCCGACTCCAAAGGTCGGCGTGTTGCCGATTACACCACCCCCCATCGAGGTCATGGGTGACGCGGCTCAGGCGGCGCGGCCATCGTGGCCGAGCGCCCGACGTTCGGGTCGGGTCGACCTGAGGAACGACCCGAGCGTAGTCCTCGACACTCCTCGGCCCCAGGGGCGATACCCGGCCGGTCGCCCACGGCCGCTCAGGCAGCACGGCCAGGGAGGATCTCGGGTCCGCCGGCCGGCGCTGCGGCCACCTCCACCGCGTCGAAGTGCCCCTCGAGCTCGGCCGCGAGCCTGCGCGCGTGGATCGCATCACGCGCGAGCCCGAGCAGCGTCGGCCCCGATCCGCTGACGATCGCTGCGAGCGCTCCGGCGCGCAGCATCGCCTCGCGCCGCTCGGCCAGCTCCGGCCGCAACGCGATGGCGGCAGGCTCGAGCTCGTTGTGCAGCGCTGCGGCGAGCCCGTCGAGGTCGCCCATGCGCAGTGCGTGCAGGACCTGGTCCGGACCCGTGGGGACCGGCGGCTCGAGCCGGTCGAAGGCTGCATAGACATCGGCGGTGGACAGCGGCGCATGGTCGATGCCGACCACCCAGTGCGTCGTCCCCCGCGTGAGCACGCGGGCGACGGACGTCCCGGTGCCCGTCGCGAGCCCCGTCCCGCCAGCCACGCAGAAGGGCACGTCCGAGCCGACGGTCGCCGCGATGTCACACAGTGCGCCGATCGTGAGGTCCGCACCCCAGAGCCGGTTCAGCCCGACGAGCGCCGCTGCGGCATCGGCCGAACCTCCCGCCATCCCTGCGGCGACCGGGATGCGCTTGGTGAGATGCAACCGGGACCACGGTCCGGACTCGTCCCCGTCCTCGTCCTCGTCCATGCCGATACCGAGATGGTCCATCAGGCGTCGCGCCGCCACGAGCACGAGGTTGCTCGCATCGGCCGGGACTCCGGCCGCTTCCTCGTCACCGTCGAGCGTGAGCGCGACGCGCATGTGCCTGCGGGCCGAGGGATGCGCGGCATGCGCATCGTCGTTCCGATGCACCCGCAGCGTGTCGTACAGCGAGATGGTCTGCAGCACCGAGACGATGTCGTGGAAGCCGTCGGAGCGACGTGGCCCGACCGCGAGATGGAGGTTGATCTTCGCGGGCACGCGCACGCGCAGCGTGCCCCCCGCGCCATCCTCCATGACCGTCCTCCCCGACCCCCCGAACGCGCCACATCCTACGGTCGCCCGCGAGTGCGCTCACCGCTGGGCGGTGGAGGAGCCGGGTGTCGGTGGAACGGGCGGCGGGGAGAGCGCGTCCGCGAGTCGGATGAACTGCAGCGGCCCGAGCTCCTCCGCACGATCGGAGAGGTCCACGCCCGCCGCAGCGGCAGCGGCCGTCACCACCTCGGGCGTGCCGAGCGCACGCAGCGTGTTGCGCAGGGTCTTGCGGCGCTGCGAGAACGCCGCCTCGATGACGGTCGCGAGTCGCGCGAAGCCGGTGGCGTCCGGGGCGTCGGGGCGTCGGACGAGCCGGACCATCACGCTGTCCACGTTCGGCACGGGCAGGAACACGGTCCGCGGGATCGCGAGCTCGACGGTGACGTCGGCGAGCACCCCGAGCTTCGCGCTGACACCGGAGTAGGTCGCGTCGCCGGGGCGTGCGGCCCAACGCTCACCCACCTCACGCTGGACCATGACGAACAGGTCGCTGAACGCGCCCGTGGCGAGCGCCTCGATCGTGATGGCGGTCGCGACGTTGTAGGGCAGGTTCGCGACCAGGCGCGCCGGGCCACCATCGACGAGCGCGGCGAGGTCGATGGCGAGCGCATCGGCATGCACGATCTCGACACCGTCGACGTCAGCGAGCACGTCCGCCAGCGCGGTCACGAACCCCGCGTCGATCTCGACCGCGACGACACGTCGGACGGCATCGGCGAGCGCGAGGGTGAGCGAACCGATGCCAGGGCCGACCTCGAGCACGACATCGTCGGGTCCGAGACCGGCCGTGGTGACGATGCGTCGGACCGTGTTCGGATCGACGAGCAGGTGCTGGCCGTCGCGCTTGCGCATCGCGAGGCCGTGCCGGTCGAGCAACGCCCGCGCAGAGCTCGGGGTGAGCAGCGCGCTCATCGCAGGCCGAGCCGGAGGGAGCAGGCGGGCCAGGCGCCCCAGCCCTGCCGGGCGAGGACCCGCTCCGCGACCTCGATCTGCTGCTCACGTGTCGCCTCCGACGCGAGCTGGGGGAAGTCGTCGGGGCGGAACTCGTTCCAGGTGCGCGTGTCGAACTGCAGGCCGCCGTGGTAGGTGATCCGGCTGTTCACGACGCGCACGACGTCCCAGCGACCACTCGCCTCGCAGCGCGCGAGCGCATCCCACACGGTGTCGCCCTCGAGCGTGCGTGTCCCGTGCCGCTCGATCCGTGCGACGGGCTCACGGGTCGTCTCGCTGTGGAGGGTGAGCCGCGACTCGACCTCACCGTCCACGGTGAGCACGAGGCTCGTGTCGATCCGTGTTCCGACGCGGCCCGCACGATCGACGCGCGCGTAGCCGCGCAGCATGCCGGGATCCTCGACGCGCACCAGCTCACGGGGCAGCTCGACCTCGACGCGCTCCTCGACGATCTCGACGCGTGCGATGCGGATGACCGTCGGGCCCTCGACCGCGTCGAGCAGATCGGGTTCGACGCGGTCGAGCGGGGAACGGTCGACACCGAGGTCCTGCAGAGCCTCGAGCACGGTGGGTGCGTCCGTGACCCCGAGGTGGACGGTCAACCCGTCGACGACCGTCACCACGTGAGGCGTCGGGCGCTCCATCGAGGCGGCAGCAGGGCGGCCGACCTCCCAGGCTCCGGATGCACCGTCGACCACGCCAGCGGGAGCCGGCGCGAGAGCGGCCAGCGGGAGCGCGACGGCGACGAGGACCAGGAGGTGGAGGGGTCGGCGCCGGAGCGCTCGGACCGTGGCCCGGGCCGCCTCGAATGAAGGCGGGGACGGCATGGAGGAAGGGTAGGCGTGGAGGCCATGCGATCCTCGGAGGTGGACCGGCCGTTCAGCCCGGCAGGGCGAAGGCGCGACGCGTGTTCGCGAGCACGATGTCCGCAAGGTCGTCCGGGTGCGCACCGCGCACGTCGGCGAGCAGGGCGAGCGTGAGTCCGACGAACGACGGGTCGTTGGTGGACCCACGGTGCGGGTGCGGGGTCAGGTACGGCGCGTCGGTCTCGGTGAGCAGCAGCTCGTCAGGGACGAGCGCCGCGACCTCACGCAGTGGCGCTGCGTTCGTGAACGTGACGTTCCCCGCGAAGGAGTGGAACCAGCCGTTCGCGACGGTCCGCACGGTCGTCGCCACGTCACCGGAGTAGCAGTGCAGCACGACGCGTGCGTCGGGGCCGCTCATGCCCTCCTCCTCGAGGACGCGCACGCACGCGTCCCACGCGTCACGGCAGTGGACGACGACGGCGAGGTCGTGCCGCCGGGCGATGGCGATCTGGGCCCGGAACGCTCGGTCCTGCTCCGCGGGGGTCGCGGTGTCCCGGTAGCGGTCGAGCCCGGTCTCGCCCACGGCGACGACGCGCGGTTCGCCGGCCAGCGCGTCCAGCTCCGCAAGGACCGACTCGCTCGCCGTCCCGGCATCGTTGGGGTGCAGTCCGACGGCGGCCCACACGTCAGGCTGCGCCTGCGCGTTCACGACGGCTGCGCGCGATGACGCGACGTCGGTCCCGACGTCGACGAGGACGCGGACACCGGCCGCGCGAGCCCGCGCCAGCTGGTCCTCGACGCCGAGGTCGAAGTGGTGGCCGAGATGGCAGTGGGTGTCGACGAGCGCGCGCATGCGGTGACGCTAGCCCGACAGCATCACGTCATGACGTCGAAGGCGTCGCTGGCGTCGCTGGCGTCGAAGGCGTCGCGTCCCGACGCCCGGTCACCGCTGCGTACAGGGCGCGTCTGCGAAGACCGCGCTGCGCGGCGACCTGCGCCACGGCGTCGCGCGTGGACTCCCCCGCAGCGATCAGCGCGTCGACGGCAGCGACCGCCGTCGCATCATCGTCGGCCGGACGCTCCGGCTCGGGTGCACCGGCGATGACGAGCGTGAGCTCTCCGCGGACCCCCTCGGCCACGCTGTCGCGCAGCGTCGCGAGCGTGCCGCGACGGATCTCCTCGTGGAGCTTCGTCAGCTCACGGCACAGCGCTGCGGGTCGGGTGTCACCACAGGCGGCGGCGAGGTCGGCCAGATCCTCCGCCGCACGGTGCGGGGACAGGAAGAGCACGACCGTGCGCGGCTCGTCGGCGAGCTCCTCGAGCCGGGCCGTGCGCGACCCGCCGCGCCGCGGGAGGAAACCGTCGAACGCGACGCGGTCGCTGGCGAGTCCCGACGCGACGAGCGCGGCGAGCACCGCGGAGGCGCCCGGGATCGGCACGACGGTCATGCCCGCTTCGCTGCAGGCACGCACCAGCGCGAGCCCGGGGTCACTGATGAGCGGCGTGCCGGCGTCGGTCACCAGCGCGACGTGCGCTCCACCCTCGATGAGCGCGAGCACCTCGTCGACACGGGCGCGTTCGTTGTGCTCGTGCAGCGAACGCTGCGGGACGGTGCTGCCGACGTGGGCGAGGAGTCGTCCCGTGTGGCGGGTGTCCTCGGCGAGCACGAGGTCCGCGCTGCGCAGGACCTCGACGGCGCGGGCACTGAGGTCGGCGAGATTGCCGATCGGGGTCGCGACCACGGACAGGGTGCCGCTCATGCGTCCTCGACCGTCCTCAGATGGACACGTCTCGGTGGAGGTGATCGGATTTGAACCGACGACTTCTTCGTTGCGAACGAAGCGCTCTGCCAGGCTGAGCTACACCCCCGAAGGGTCCGCGGAGTGTAGCGCCGGGCCGACCGCGTCCATCGTGCCGGTCAGCCGCTCAGCCGCGCCACGACGGCAGACGCACTGCTGAACCGGAGGATCCGGCTGCGAGGACGAGCTCGCCGGTGATCTCGTCGACGAGCGGCTGCGCAGGACGCCGGAGGTCGAGCGAGACGAGGACGGTGCGTGCGGCGTCCCGCTGGAGCTTGAGCCGGCGGAGGATGGCGACGGTCGTGACCGACGTCGCGAGCAGGGATCCGGCGACGAGCCATGCCGGACCACCGAGCAACGGTGCGGCGACCAGCGCCAGCGCGGTGAGCGAGAGGAGCCGCAACGTGCGACGGCGGCGGCGCATGATCACCGGGTCCTCGTGACGGACCGCGGCGCGGTGCGGAGCGCTCGCCGTCCCGCTCATGGCCATGGCCTGACCGTTGGAGGCCTGGCCGTTCGACTGGCCGTTCGCAGCAGGGACGTGCGTCGCGACGCCGCGCTGAGGCACCTTGAGACCGTCCATGCTGCGTTGGAACCCTCCGACCGAGGCCCGCGGTGACGGGCGCAGGCGGGACCGTAGTGCCCCGGGCAGGAGGATGGCGACCCATACGAGGATGAGCAGCAGCAGCGACGGATTCACCGTTCGCACCGGGCCACCGCCTCCACCGGTCCGCACCGTCCACGTCGAGCACGCGGCGGGACTCGGGTCTCCGAGTGCACGGACCGTAACAACTGCACCCTCAACAGCCCTGGAGGCGTGACCGCTGCACTCGGCCGCTCAGGCGCGGCGGTCCATCCCGATGTCGCCGGACCGACCGCCGGTCTTGCGCACCAGCCGCAGCCCGTTGACGACGGCATCGCGCTGCACGGCCTTGACGAGGTCGTAGACGGTCAGTGCAGCGACCGACGCGGCGGTGAGCGCCTCCATCTCCACGCCGGTGCGGTCCCGCGCCGTCACGGTCGCAGTGATCGTGACGGTCCCCGCGTCCCGATCGACGTCGAGGTCGACGGTGACGCCGGTCAGCGCGATCTGGTGGCAGAGCGGGATGAGGTCCGGTGTCCGCTTCGCGGCCTGGATCCCGGCGACGCGTGCCAGCGCGATCGCGTCACCCTTCGGCAGCGCACCGTCCGCGAGCAGCGCAGCGGTCGCCGGTGAGAGCTCGACGGTGCACGTCGCGACGGCCGTGCGTTCGGTGACGTCCTTCGCACCGACGTCGACCATGCGGGCAGCACCACGCTCGTCGAGGTGGGTCAGACGCGACGTCGGGTCACCGTCCATCAGTCGACCAGCAGCATGACGCGGACCTCGTCGCCGACGCGGATCTCGGTGACGGCCTCGGGGATGATGGCGAGCCCGTCGGCCTGGGCGATGGAGGAGATGAGGTGCGAGCCCTGCGCGCCGGTCGGACGGACCGTCCACGACGCGCCATCACGGGCCAGTCGGACCCGCACGTAGCCACGCTTGTGCGACGGAGCATGGAGCGGTTCGGCCGCCCGTGCGACGACGGTGGGACGGTGCACGTCACGACGTCCCTGCAGGGCGCGGATCGCCGGACGGACGAACACCTCGAAGGACACGAACGACGACACCGGGTTGCCGGGCAGGCCGATGACCGGCGTCGGGCCGATGCGTCCGCGGATCTGCGGCATCCCGGGGCGCATCGCGACCTTGACGGCATGGACCTCGCCAAGCGCTGCGATGACGTCGGCCAGCAGGTCGCGCGTGCCGGCGCTCGCCCCACCGGTGCAGACGAACAGGTCGGCGTGACCGAGGTTGGACTCGAACGCCTCGGTGAGCGCGGCAAGGTCGTCAGGGATCGCGCCGGTGGCGAACGGCACCCCGCCGGTCGCTCGCACCATCGCCGCGAGCATCGGACCGTTCGAGTCACGGATGCGTCCCGGCCCGGGCTCGCGATCGGCGGACACGAGCTCGTCGCCGGTGGACATGATCACGACGCGCGGTGCCGGGATGCACACGACCCGGGCGACGCCGGCAGCGCTGAGCAGCGCGATGTCGGCGGGCGCGAGTCGACGGCCCGCCGCGACGAGCTCCTGGTCGGGGACGAGGTCCTCACCGGCGTGCCGGATGTTGTCCCCGGCGCGGGCCGGCCGATGGAACGCGACGTGATCGCCGTCGGCCTCGTCCCGGGCGAGGGTCAGCTCGACGGGCACGACCGCGTCCGCCCCGGGCGGGATCGGTGCGCCCGTCATGATGCGCACGCAGGTCCCGCGAGCGACGGTCAGCGTCTCCGACGACCCGGCGACCATCTCGCCGATCACGGCGAGTCGGACCGGCTGCGCACGCGTGGCCGCCGTCAGGTCGTCGGCGACCAGCGCGTACCCGTCCATCGCCGAGTTGTCGGCCGACGGCAGCGTCACGCTGCTGGTGGCGGTCGCTGCCAGGATCAGACCGAGACCGTCGGCCGTGCGCAGCTCGATCGGCTCGGGCGTGGGCAGCATCGCGAGGATCGCTGCGAGATGCGTGTCGACGGGGATCAGCTGGTCGGCCCGCGTGACCTCGTCCTGCCCGAGTCCGATGAAGCCGCTCATGCGCCGTCCTTCTGCGTCTGCGTACGGTCGGCGCGGCCAGCACGGTCGGCGCGCTCACGCAGCTCGTCCAGATGCTCCTCGAGCCACGCGACGAGATCGGGGCCGAGGTCGGGCCGTCGGGCAGCGAACGCGAGCGTCGCGGTGAGGAAGCCGAGCTTCTCGCCTGCGTCGTGCCGGGGCTCGTCGAGCACGAGCCCGATGATCGGCTCGTCGAGTGCGAGCGTACGCAGGGCGTCGGTCAGCTGGATCTCGCCGCCGCGGCCCGGCGCGGTCGTGCGCAGCACGGGGAAGATGCTGCCCGGCAGCACGTAGCGGCCGATGACCGCGAGGTCGGACGGTGCATGGCCCGGTTCGGGCTTCTCGACGAGGTCGTGGATGAGGACCTCGCCGTCGCGCTCGCCGGGGACGGCGGCGACGACGCCGTACTGCGCGAGACGCTCGGGGTCGTCGACCCGCATGAGTGCGATGACGGCTCGGCCGGTGCGCTCGTGCGCCGCGACCATGCGCGCGAGGAAGGTGGAGTCCGGCTCGAGCAGGTCGTCACCGAGCAGCACGGCGAAGCTCGCATCCTCGCCGACATGCCCTGCGGCCATGAGCACCGCGTGACCAAGGCCGAGCGGCTCGGGCTGCCGCACGGCGTGCACGCTCACGAGCTCTGCGAGGGCGCGGATCTCCGCGAGCTCCGCATCACGGCCCTTGGCAGCGAGCGCGGCCTCCAGGTCGAGCCGCCGGTCGAAGTGGTCCTCGATCGCGGACTTGCCGGCGGCCGTGACCAGCAGGACGTCGTCGATCCCGCTGCGGGCGACCTCCTCGATGATGTACTGGATCGCCGGTCGGTCGACGATCGGGAGCATCTCCTTGGGGACCGCCTTGGTGGCCGGCAGGAACCGGGTCCCGAGCCCAGCGACCGGCACGACCGCGGTGCGCACCACGTGGCCTCCTGCTGCGTCCCGACCGGATCCGGACCGTCCAGGACCCCGTACGGAGTCCGTCAGCGAGCCTACTGGCCGTGCTGTCCCCATCCGGGGAGGACCACGGCCACAAGGCGCTGCCGACCTACGATCGTGCGATGGACAGCGAACCTCCGACGACGAAGCGGGAGATGCGACGAGCCCTGCTCGCACGACGGCGGAGCATGCCGGCGGCGGCGGTCGCCGCGGCGTCGGACGCCATCGTGGCGCTGCTGCGCGAGCTCCCCGAGCTCGCCACGCTCGCCGGGCGCGGGACCGAGACCCGCTCCGTGCTGCTCTACGCCGCCGATCCTGACGAGGTCGATCTCGGTGGGCTGATCGACGACCCGCCGGCCGGGTGGACGGTCCTGCTGCCCCGCGTGGTGGGCGACACGGTCGTCGCCGTCCCGCACGTTCCAGGCGCGCCACTCGACACCGGCTACCGCGGGATCCGCGAACCGTCGGGCCCACCACTCGATGCGACGAGCAGTGCCGCGATCGCTGCCGTGATCGTCCCCGGGGTCGCGTTCACCCCGTCCGGTGCCCGGCTCGGCCGTGGCGCCGGCATGTACGACCGCTTCCTCGCCGGCCTCGCCGGCGCCGTGCGCGTCGGGGTGTGCATGGAGGCGTTCGTCGTCGAGGACCTCCCGCTCGAGCCGCACGACGTCGCGGTGGACGTCCTCGTCACGGATGCGTCGGTCCGGCGCAGAGCGGACGGCGGCGGCATGATGTCGGCCTAGCATCAGCGGACGTCGACCGTCCCTGCGAGCCCCTGCGAGCCGATCATGCCCACCTACGAGTACCTGTGCCGTTCCTGCGGGGAACGCCTCGAGGTGGTCCAGTCGTTCTCCGACGACTCGCTGACCGTGTGCGACGCGTGCGGTGGCGAGCTGCGCAAGGTCTTCTCGGCCGCCGGTCTGATCTTCAAGGGTTCCGGCTGGCACGTGAAGGACTACGCCTCAGGGTCCAAGGGCGCGGGTGGGCCGGGCGGCTCGGGCGGTAGCGCGGGAGGCGGCGGGAGGTGGCGCGGGAAGCGGTGCGTCCGAAGCGTCGACGTCGTCCGCACCGAAGGAAGCGTCGTCGGGCAGCTCCGCCTCGAGCGACACGAAGAGCGGCACGAAGAGCAGCGCCAGCACGGAGACCAAGGGCAGCACCAAGAGCAGCACCAAGAGCGGCACCGGGAGCGGCACGAAGAGCAGCGCCTCCGACTGACCGGCTGCTGCGGGCTCGGTACTCCGACCCGTCGTCCACAGGTCCACGGTCGCCCCTTCCGGCCCGCGGCGCTGCACGCTCCACTGCGTCCCATGCCATCAGCCCTCCGCTTCCGGACCCGTGCGCCCGTCGACGGTGCGCCCCTCGCCTCGACGTGGCTGCCTGGACCACCCCTCCGCCTCCCGGGGGTGGTGGACCGGATCGCGGAGGGCTGGTGGCGACTCACCTCGCGCGGTCGGACCGTCCTCGCTGCGCTCGCCGTCTCGGCACTGCTGACCGCGGTGCTGCTGCGCGTCGCGCTCGCGCCCTACGGGCCGCCGGTCACCGTCCTCGTGACGACCGCGGACCTCGAGGTCGGCGCGGCCCTGCTCCCCGCCGACGTGGCGACCGCCCGGTGGCCTCGTGACCTCCTCCCTCCCGCAGCGTTGATGACGCGCGCCGACATGGCCGGGGCACGCCTCGCCCTGGGGGTGACGGCCGGCACGGTGCTGACCGCACGACACGTGCGTGACGACGGTCCGCTGGCGGCGCTGGCCGCGGGGACGGCGGCGGTCCCGGTCCCGCTCGGACTGCTGCGCGGCGCCGACGGCGGAGCGCATCTCGACCTCGTCACGGTGCTCGGCGACGGGACGGGACGCACGATCGCGCGTGACGTGCGGGTGCTCGCCGTCGACGACGACACGGTGTGGCTCGAGGTCAGCCGCGACCGAGCGCCCGACGTCGCCGCGGCTGTGCTGCGGGGCACGCTGTCAGGCGCGGTCCTTGCGCAGTGACCCCGGACGGGCATCGTGCCACACGGCGCAGGTCGGGACTCCTACGCTCCGTCCTCGCCCCCCGCATGGTGCGATCGCCGCCGTCGGGTCGCTGCCGCATGCTGCTGTTCCAGGCGTTCGTGCTCGGCCTCGTCCAGGGCCTGACCGAGTTCATCCCGATCTCATCGTCGGGACATCTCCAGGCGGTGCCGTTCCTCGTGGGCTGGGAGCCCGGCGGCCTCGCCTTCGACGTGGCCCTGCACCTGGGCACGCTCGTCGCGGTCGTCGCCGCCTTCCGCGCGGACCTGTGGAGCATGGTCCGAGGGCTGCTGCGTCCGCGTGATCAGGGACGCAGCGATGCGCGGCTCGCGCCGGCTGGTCGGGCTGCTCGCTGTCGCATCCGTCCCTGCGGCGATCGTCGGTCTGCTCGCCCGCGACGCCATCTCGGCCGCGTTCGAGCAGCCGCTCGCGATCGCCGCGTTCCTCGCGCTCACCGCGCTGCTGCTGTGGAGCGCCGAGCGTCGCCGGACGCAGCTGGGCACCGTCGAGCATGCGGCCGGCGACCTGGCCGCGGTCGGGGTGGAGCTCGACGCACTGCCGTGGTCGCGTGCGCTGGGGATCGGGGCCGCGCAGGCGCTCGCGATCCTCCCCGGCGTCTCCCGATCGGGAGCGACGATCGCTGCGGGCATGGCGCTCGGGATGTCGCGCGGTGCGGCGGCGCGCCTGTCGTTCCTCATGCTGCTGCCGGTCACGTTCGGTGCGGCGCTGGTGACGCTCCCCGACCTCGCGACCGCGCAGCCGGGCACGCTGCCGTTCGGACCCGTCGAGATCGCGCTGGGTGTGGGCGTGTCCGCGGTCAGCGGCTACCTCGCCATCCGGTTCCTGCTCGCGCTGGTCGCACGGCGCAGCCTGCTGATCTTCGCCCGCTACGTGCTGGTGCTCGCCGCGGTGCTCGCTGCCGTGGCGCTCGTGCGCGGCTGACGATGCCTCGCCCAGCTGCCAGCTGACGAGGCCGCACGCGACCCTCAGCCGGCTCGACGCGCCAGCTGCTCCGCATCCCGGGAGATCCGACGAGCCATCCGCGGGAACATGAACGAGTGGACCGGCGACAGGCCGTACCAGTAGACGCGTCCCCACAGCCCGCGCGGGTGGAACCGCGCCTGCTGCTCGAGCGTGCTGCCACCGGCGCCGTCGGGACCGATACGGAACTCGAGCCACGCCTCACCGGGGACCTTCATCTCCGCGCGCAGGCGCAGCAGGCCCTCGCTGCCGTCCGCCGGACGCAGCAGCTCCTCGACGCGCCAGAAGTCGACGGGCTCGCCCACGGCGAGCTGCTGCGGATGACGCCGGCCGCGGCCCAGCCCGATGCCGCCGACCATCTTGTCGAGTCCTCCGCGGATCAGCCACAGGAAGCGCGGCGTGTGGTAGCCGTGCGAACCTCCGAGCGACGTGACCGCGTCGTAGAGGTCCTCGGGGGACGCCTCGCATCGGACGGTCCGGACGTCGCGCAGGATGGTCCCGCCCGCCCAGTCGGGGTCAGCGGGACTGGGCGTCGCGGCCGGGTCGTAGGGCATGCGGACCGCACCGCCCGCTGAGGCCCAGGTCGTCTCGACCTCGAGGTCCTGCACGCGGCGCAGCGCCTGACGGACCGCGTCGTCGAACGAGGTGCGCTCGAAGGGGATGAGCCGCTCGGCGACGTCGTCGCGCACGATGACCTCGTTCACGAGGCTGTCGACGAGCGGGCGCGCGATGCCGGTGGGGAGAGGAGTGACGAGGCCGACCCACAGCGAGGACAGGCGCGGCGAGAGCACCGGCACCGGGATGATGATGCGGCGCCGCAGCCCTGCGATGGCCGCGTAGCGCTGCATCATCTCCGCGTAGGACAGCACGTCGGGGCCACCGATCTCGATGATCCGGCCGGCGGTCTCCTCGGCCGCGAGCGCACCGACGATGGTGCGCAGCACGTCGCGCACCCCGATCGGCTGCGTGCGCGTCGTCACCCAGCGGGGCGTCGTCATGACCGGCAGCACCTCGGTGAGGTGCCGCAGCATCTCGAAGGACACGCTGCCCGAGCCGATCACGACACCGGCACGCAGCTCGGTGACGGGCACGGAGCCCTCGGCGAGCAGGCGGCCGACCTCGTGACGCGAACGCAGGTGCTTGGACAGCTGGTCCTTCTCGTCGCCGAGCCCACCGAGGTAGAGGATGCGCTGCACGCCGGCACCGGCGGCCGCGTCGCGCACCGTCGTCGCGCCGGCCGCCTCACGCGCGGCGAAGTCGGGCTGACCGTCCATCGCGTGGACGAGGAACAGGACCGCATCGATGTCGGCGCAGGCGGCGTCCATCGAGGCCCGGTCGGTCACGTCGCCGCGGACGACGTCGACGCGGTCGCGCCAGACCCGAGCATCGAGCTTCGCGGGCGAGCGCACGGCGCAGCGGACGGTGTGGCCCGCGGTGAGCAGCTCCGGGACGACGCGCCCGCCGACGTAGCCGGTGGCTCCGAGCACGAGCACGTGCATGATCGCTCCTCGTCCTGCAGGGGTCGCTGCAGGGGTCGTGCTGCAGGGGGTCGTCCTCTGGGCTCGCCCCCGGGCCGCTCCCGGGGTCATCCCCCGGTCACAGCGTCATGCAGCGTTCGGAGCGGGGTCGCCCGCCGGACCGTCAGCGGTCGGCGCGCGCCCCCTCCGGTCACCGCCGGTCACAGCGGATCGGTGTCCTCGAGCGTCCAGACCGCCCACGACAGGTACTGGGAGGCGGGGACCCTGTCCAGCGTCGTCGGGTTGACGGCCAGCGCGTAGCCGCTCTGCGCAGGGATGCGCTTCGCGAGGTCCCTGCGCAACTGCTCGGTCGCCCTCGCGATGCGTTCGTGGGCCCAGTCGCCGAGCGTGTCGTCCCAGAGCCCGGCGCTCACCGCCGAGCCCTCGGTGAGCACGGCATGCAGCTTCACGGTGCGCTCGTCCGCCTCGACGTACCACTCCTCTGTCGCAGCGACGAGCCGCATGACATCGGTCGGAGCGTCAGCGCGCCGATGGCTGGCTGCCAGCCGACGGATGCGTTCCCCGGCCGGCGCCAGGACGTCGCGTTCGACGAAGTCATCGTGCGCGATCCGGCCATACCTGCGCGCGACCCACGCGGCCAGGCGTGCGCGTTGCGGTCCGGTGAGTGGCGCGAGCTGGCGCACGCTGGTGTGCAGCAGCGCGGTCTTGTCGACGCTGCTGACGTAGAGCAGGTTCGCGACCGGCCACCGTTCATCGTCGGGTCGCAGCCTCGGCTCATCGGGGAACGGGAAGTGCCGCGGCGAGGAGGGCCCGCTGCGTAGCTGGCGCCAGCGGTCCGCAGTCACGTACGTCAACGGGCAGACGACGATGCAGGGCTCGATACCCGGGTCCCGGACGATGTCGCAGTCCTGACTGATGACGACGTACCAGCCCGCCTCGCTCTCCACGGTCAGCGACCACAGGGCCTCGCTGTAGACCTCGGCCGCAGCAGCGGTGGCGGCCGCCGAGCGTCCCGCGCCGACCAGCGTCACCGCACCGAGCGAGATGAGGTCCCCCTGCCGCAGGGTCCGCAGCAACTGTTCGAGCCGCACGCGATCGGCCGCGACGGTCACCGCCCGGTCATCACGTGCACACGGCGGGCGGTCGCGAACAGGTCATCGAGCGCGTCCCACCCCGCGCGCTGCCCCACGCTCGTCGCTGGAACGTCCGCACCGAGGACGGTCGCCCGGGTGTCGCGCACCCTCAGCGCCGAGGCGGAGGGTGACGTCACCTGGCCCGTGCCGAGGCCGCCGTCACGTGGGAGCGGCTCGGCTCGAAGTCCGGGCGAGGCGCCGAACAGGGCGCCCCGGACCTCCTCCAGAGCGAAACGTCGATGGCCACCGGGCGTCGCGTCGAACGGGATGCGCCGCTCACGTGCGTACTTCTGCACGGTCGCGGCGGCCAGGCCGAGCGCCTCACCGATCTGGCCCGAGGTCTGATCGCGTCGCATCAGCCTGCACCCTCCTGCCGTGACGGGCCTGCCGTGACGGGCCTGCCGTGACGGATGTCACGGTTATCACGAGTGTAACGGTTCGCGGTCCGGTCGTCAACCCCTGACAGGCGGGTCCAGCAACCGGTCAGCGACGGGTGAGGGGCTTGTAACGGACCCTGGTCGGGTTCAGCGCGTCCGCACCCTTGCGTCGCTGCAGGTCCTCGGCGTACTCCGAGTAGCCGCCCGGGAACCAGGTGACCTCCGAGTCGCCCTCGAAGGCGAGGATGTGGGTCGCGACCCGGTCGAGGAACCAGCGATCGTGGGAGGTGACGACGACGCAGCCGGCGAAGTCGAGCACCGCCTCCTCGAGCGAACGCAGCGTGTCGACGTCGAGGTCGTTGGTCGGCTCGTCGAGCAGCAGCAGGTTGGCCTCCTCCTGCAGCAGCTTCGCGAGCTGGATGCGGTTGCGCTCCCCGCCCGAGCATGACCCGACGGGCTTCTGCTGCTCGGAGCCGATGAACCCGAACGCGGCGCAGTAGGCGCGCGACGCCATCTCGGTCTTGCCGAGCTGCACCCAGTCGCCTCCGCCGGTGATCTCCTCGAACACGCTCTTGGACGCGTCGAGCCCGGCACGCGACTGGTCGAGGTAGCTGAGCACGACCGTCTCGCCCACCCGCAGCGTGCCCTCGTCGGGGGTGATGACGTCGTCACCCTGCGCGGTACCGGCGGCCGTCGCGATCATGCGGAACAGCGTCGTCTTGCCCGCACCGTTGGGACCGATGATGCCCACGATCGCACCGGGTGGCAGCGCGAAGCTGAGGTCGTCGTACAGCAGCCGGTCGCCGAAGCCCTTCGCGATGCCCTCGGCCTCGACGACGATGTTGCCCAGGCGCGGACCCGGCGGGATCATGATGATCGGCTTGGTGACCTGCTTCGGACGTTCGGCGTTGAGCAGCGTCTCGTAGGCGGCGACGCGGGCGCGGGCGCGCGTACGCCGCCCCTGCGGCGTCTGCTTGACGTACTCGGCCTCCTCCGCGAGCTGCTTCTGGCGCGACGACTCCTCCTTCTCCTCCTTGGCGAGCCGCGCACGCTTCTGCTCGAGCCAGCCCGAGTAGTTGCCCTCGAACGGGTAGCCGCGCCCGCGGTCGACCTCGAGGATCCAGCCGGCGACCTCGTCGAGGAAGTAGCGGTCGTGGGTGATGGCGATGACCGTGCCCGGGTACTCGTTGAGGTGGCGCTGCAGCCACCCGACCGTGTCCGCATCGAGGTGGTTCGTCGGCTCGTCGAGCAGCAGCAGGTCCGGCTTGGTCAGCAGGAGCCGGCACAGCGCGACGCGTCGACGCTCGCCACCGGAGAGCGTGCGCACGTCCGCGTCGCCATCGGGCACGCGCAGCGCATCCATCGCGATCTCGACGGTGCGCTCGACGTCCCACGCATCGGCCGCATCGATCGCGTCCTGCACGACCGCCATGCGGTCGTAGACCTTCTGCATCGCGTCGTCGTCCATCGGCTCGGCGAGCTGCATCGTGAGCGCGTTGTACTCCTCGATCAGCGCGACGGGCCCTGCGAGCGCGTCCATCACGTTCTCGCGCACCGTCCGGGTCTCGTCGAGCTCCGGCTCCTGCGGCAGGTAGCCGACGCTCACGCCCTTGCCCGGCCAGGCCTCCCCGTCGAACTCGGTGTCGACCCCGGCCATGATCCGCATCAGGCTCGACTTGCCCGAGCCGTTGGGACCGATCACGCCGATCTTCGCGCCGGGCAGGAACGACAGCCAGATGTCGTCGAGGATCTTCTTGCCGCCGGGGACCGTCTTCGACAGTCCCTTCATGACGTAGACGTACTCAGCCACGCGACACCCTCCGAGGACACCCCGAGAACAGCAGGCAGGACCGGCCGGACCGCCGGGAGCGGCACCGTAGTCGCCTACCCTCCCGCGCCATGCCGTCTCCCTACGCCTCCCTCCTCGTGTTCCTGTCCTCGGCCGCCGTGCTCGTCCTCGAGCTGCTCGCGGCCCGGCTGCTCATCCCCTACGTCGGCAACACGATCGAGACGTACACGGCGATCATCGGCATCGTGCTCGCCGGCATCGCGCTCGGGACGTGGCTGGGTGGCCGTGCCGCGGACCGCACCGCGCCGCGGCGGCTGCTCGCCCCGCTGCTCGTCGCCGGCGGTGCGCTCGCGGCGATGACGGTCCCGATCGTCGACGTGCTCGCGGTCGGCCTGCGCGGCACCGGTGCGGCGACCACCGTGATCCTCTCGACCCTCGCGTTCCTCGCGCCTGCCGCCGTGCTGTCCGCCGTGACGCCCGTCGTCATCAAGCTGCAGCTCGACTCGCTCGACCACACCGGCAGCGTCGTCGGGCGCCTGTCGGCGCTGTCCACGCTCGGAGGGATCGCCGGATCGTTCCTGACCGGGTTCGTGCTCGTCGCGCTGTTCCCCACGCGCGCGACGATCCGCGCCGTCGCCGTGCTGCTCGTCGTCGGTGGCATCCTCGTCGCGATCGGCCTCGCACGCAGCGGCAGCGAGCGCGCGCTCGGACGGCTCGGCGCGGACGGCTCGACCCCGCTGCTCGGGATCGCACCGATCGTCGTCGCGCTGCTCGGGGTCGGTGCATCGCTCACGACGAACGGGCCGTGCGAGGAGGAGTCCGCGTACTTCTGCCTCGCAGTGCGCGACGACCCGCAGAGCACGACCGGTCAGGTGCTGTGGCTGGACACGCTGCCGCACAGCCACGTCGACCCGACCGACCCGACGGTGCTCGCGTTCACCTACACCGCGTGGTACGGCGACGTGATCGGTGCAGTGGCTCCTGATGGCGCGCCACTGCGTGCGCTGCACATCGGCGCCGGTGGCCTGACGATGCCGCGCTACCTGCGCAGCGAGCATCCCGGTTCGACCCAGCTCGTGCTCGAGCTCGACCCGCTCGTCATCGACATCGCTCAGCGACGGCTCGCGTTCGCCCCTGGCGACGACATCACGATCGTGACCGGCGATGCGCGCCGGACCGTCACGCGGCTCGCCGCAGCACCGGATCCGGACGCTGCGTTCGACCTGGTCATCGGCGACGCGTTCGGTGGCATCGCGGTGCCGTGGCACCTGACGACGCGCGAGTTCACCGCCGACCTGCGAGCGCTGATGGCGCCGGACGGCGTCTACCTCCTCAACATCATCGACCACGGTCCGCGCGACCTCCTGCGTGCGGAGCTCGCGACCATCGCGGACGTGTTCGCCCACGTCGCGGTGCTGGAGCGGGCCGACGAGCGCGGCGGGAACCATGTCGTGATCGCCTCGGACGCGCCGCTGCCGCTCGATGCCGTCCTCGCGCGCAACCGCGGTCGCGCGCGTGACGACGTGATCGTGAGCGGCACTGCGCTCGAGGCGCTCATCGGGGACGCACGCGTGCTCACCGACGACCGTGCGCCCGTCGACCAGCTGCTCACCCCGCGTCCTCCGACACCGCGTCCCGGGGCGGGATGAACCGGTCGGAGGGACCTGAGGACGACGCGGCCCGCACGGCGCCCGGACCGCTGACACGCGAGGCGGTGCAGCTCACGCTGCGTCATGCGCGCGGCCAGCGGAGCGCTGCGATCCTCTCCATCCTCGGGGCGACATCGTTCGCTGCGACGATCGTCGTCTCCGCCGGCGTCATCGGCTGGATCACCGACCGGCTGATCCTCCCCGCACTCGCCGGCACCGGCGCGCCTCGGATCGGATTGGGCACGGCGACCGCGGTCCTGCTCGGCGTCGCGGCCTGGCGCTCGGCCAGCATCGTCCTGCGGCGCAGTGCGGCCGCATGGTGGCAGCTGCGCTGCGAGCAGGCGCTGCGGCGCGACATGGTCGCTCACCAGCTCGGCCTCTCGCTGCGCTGGTACGCCTCTCGCGGGGTCGGCGATCTGCTCTCGGTCTCCGGCAACGACACGAAGCAGGCGACGGGACTCCTCGCTCCGCTCCCGTTCGCCATCGGTTCCGTGTTCCTGCTGTTCGGCTCCATGGGGCTCGTGCTGAGCATCGACGTCATGCTCGGCCTGGTCGCTGGACTCGTCATGGCGAGCGTCGTCGTGGTCGACGCGATCGGCAGCTGGTCATCCTTCCGGCACATGGAACGCGTCCAGCGCGCGCTCGGCCGGCTCTCGAGCGTCGCGCACGAGAGCTTCGACGGTGCACTGACCGTGCGGGCGCTCGGACGCGAGCAGGAGGAGTCGGAGCGCTTCCGCGCCGTGTCGATGACGCAGCGCGATGCGGTCGTTCGACTCGGACGTGCATGGACGGGCTTCCGCGCGGTCACCGACCTCGCACCGGCGTTGGGCACCATCGCGCTGCTGACGCTCGCGACCGCACGGGCCGCGACGGGCGACGTGGCGCCGGGCGAGCTCGTCACGATCGCCTACCTGCTGTCGCTGCTCGTCGTCCCGACACGGCTGATCGGCTACCTCGTCTGGGACGCGGCCCGTTCCGTCGCCGGCTGGCGGAGGGTGCGCGCCGTGCTCGACGTGACCGACCGTCCGACCTACGGCGCCATGCACCCCGCCGCCGACACTCGCGGTGCGGCACTGCGGGTCGAGGCCGTCACGTTCGCCTACGCGACGGGACGCACGGTGCTCCGCGCCATCGACCTCGAGGTGGCGCCGGGGACCACGTGCGCGCTGGTCGGTCCGACGGGCAGTGGGAAGTCCACGCTCGCCGGCGTGCTGGCACGCCTGTGGGACCCCGACGCCGGCCGTGTGCTGCTCGACGGCATCGACCTGCGCGACCTCGCCGCCGGGGTCGTACCGGCGAACGTCGCCTACGTCCCGCAGGAGCCCTTCCTGTTCGACGACACGGTGCGCGGCAACATCACGCTGGGCGACCCGTCGATCGACGCCGCGGCGATCGCGGGAGCGGTGCGGACGGCGCGACTCGACGAGGTGATCGCGCAGCTGCCTGACGGGCTGGACACGCGCATCGGCGAGCGCGGCACGACGCTGTCCGGTGGCCAGCAGCAGCGGCTGGGGCTCGCGCGGGCGCTGGCACGACGACCGCGCCTCATCGTGCTCGATGACGCGACCTCCGCGATCGATGCGGAGGTCGAGGCCGAGATCCTCGCCGGCCTGCGTGCGGAGTCCGAACGCTCGGCAGGCCTTGGGGCGACCGTGATCCTCGTCGCGGCCAGACCTTCGACGATCGTGCTCGCCGACCACGTCGTGCACCTCGAGGACGGGCGGGTCGTCGGGCGCGGGACGCACCACGAACTGATCCGACGCTCCGCGTCCTACGCGGCGCTCGTGGAGGCCTACGCCCGTGAGGCGGCCGCGCGACCGGCGACGACCACGGGCGGTGCTGCATGAGCGAGGGAACTGTGGCGCCCGACCGGCGACCACGCTCGCTGGTGGTCGGACTCCGGGAGGCGGCGGCGCTCGCGCCGTCGCTGCGTCGGGGGCTGGGCATCACCCTGCTGCTCGCCGTCAGCGGATCGCTCGGCACGCTCGTCGTCCCGCTGCTGCTCCAGCGGCTGCTCGACGTCGAGCTGCTGGGCACGCAGGGCCCTGACGTCGCGGCGGCCGCGCGGCTGGGACTGCTCGCTGCGCTGATCGCTGTGCTGGCGGGGTTCGCGTCATGGCGAGCGATGTACCGCCTGGTGCGCACCGCGGCGCACGGCCTGCATGAACTGCGCATGCGCGTGTTCGACCACCTCCATGCGATCCCGACCCTGTCGGTCGCGCGCGAACGTCGGGGCGCGCTCGTCGCGCGGGTCACCGCGGACATCGAGGCCGTCTCGCAGTTCATCGAGTGGGGCGGGATCGGGATGCTCGCCGGTGCCTCGCAGCTCGGCGTCGTCGCCGTGCTCATGGTCGTGCTCGACCCGGTGCTCGGAGCGGTCGTGCTGGGGATCGCCACCGTCTACGCCGCGTCGTTGCTCGCCGCGCAGCGCGTGCTGGCACGCCGGTACGACCGGGTCCGCCTGCGGGTCGCGACGTCGCTCGCGACGGCAGGCGAGGCGATCAGCGGGCTCCCGACGATCCGTGCGTACGGCATCGAGGAGCGCACGGCCCGTCACGTCGGCGACGTCCTCGAGGAGCAGTTCCGTACCGAGTCCCGCACCCGGATCCTCGGTGCGACGTTGTTCTCGACGTCCGAGCTGTTCGCGGCCCTCATGACGATCAGCGTCGTCGGCATCGGCGTCTCGACCGCTGACCTGACCGGCGTCACGGCCGGCCGGCTGGCTGCGTTCCTGCTGCTCGTCACGCTGTTCGTCGCGCCGGTGCAGCTGCTCGTCGAGATCCTCGACCAGGCCCAGTCCGCCGCCGCCGGTCTGCGTCGCGTGCTCGACGTGCTCGACACGCCACGCGCCTCGGAGCCAGAGCCCGATCGCTCGCGCAGTCCGAGCGCAGGGCCGCTGAGCGTCGCCGTGCGCGACCTCACCTACGCGTACCCCGATGGGCCGAACGTCCTCGACGCCGTCAGCGTCGACGTGCCGGCCGGCGAACGCGTCGCCATCGTCGGCCGCACCGGCTCGGGGAAGTCGACGCTCGTGAAGGTCATCGCTCGCCTGCAGCAGCCGCCTCCGGGCACGATCCTTCTCGGGGGCGTGCCGCTCGAGGACATCGCGACCACCGAGCTGCGCCGTCGAGTCGCCTTCGTGCCCCAGGACCCGTTCCTGTTCGACGCGACGCTCTTCGACAACGTCCGCTACGGGGATCCGGAGGCGGATGACCCCCGCATCCTGGACGCCTTCGCCGCACTCGACCTGTCCGACTGGCTCTCCGCCCTGCCCGACGGGCCGAACACCCGGACGGGTGAGCGCGGGGACCGGCTGTCCGCTGGGGAGCGGCAACTGGTCGCGCTCGTGCGTGCCTGGCTCGTGCGACCCGACCTGCTGATCCTCGACGAGGCGACGAGCGCGGTCGACCCTGAGCTCGATGTCCGGCTGCGCCGTGCCGTCGAGCGCATGACCTCGGGCAGGACGAGCCTCACGGTCGCGCACCGGCTCGCGACGGCGGAGGCGGCGGACCGGATCCTCGTGTTCGCGGACGGCCGTCTCGTCGAGGACGGGGCGCATCACGGGCTGCTCGCGGCCGGGGGGACCTACGCACGACTGCACGCGCGCTGGTCCGTCGACGCGACCTCGGTCTGACGGTCACATCGCGCGGACAGTCGGCACGCAGCGCCGGGACGTCAGGCGCCGTGACGTCAGGCGCCGTGATGTCAGGCGTCGGGGACGACGGCGCCGTGACCGAGTGCACGCAGCGCGACACGGATGCGCTCAGCCGCATCGTCGAGCACCGCTGGATCGGGCGCCCGATCGGCCTTCGCGAACCCGATGTCGTCCAACCCGTGGGCCGGGAACACGTGGACGTGCACGTGCGGCACCTCGAACCCCGCGATCATCTGTCCGACGCGTGGGGCGCCGAACGCGTCGCGCAGCGCCCGACCGATGATGTGACTGACGACCGAGACCTGGGTCCAGAGCGGTGGGTCGAGATCGACCCAGTGGTCGACCTCAGCGATCGGCACGACGAGCACGTGACCGGTCGTGACGGGGTCGACCGACAGGAAGGCGACGACCCGATCGTCGCGCCACACGAACCGGCCCGGAAGTTCGCCCGTGATGATCCTGGTGAAGACGCTCGCCACGTCGCCCTCCGTCCTGCAGCCGCTCAGGCTCCGGTGATGACGCGCTCGACGCGGTTGTCGGCGTCGACGAGCACGACCGTCGGCCTCCAGGCGCGCGCCTCGGCCTCCTCGAACTCGGCGTAGCTGACGATCAGCACGAGGTCGCCGGGATGCACGAGGTGCGCCGCCGCACCGTTGATGCCGATGGCGCCGCTGCCGCGCTCGCCCTCGATCACGTAGGTCTCCAGACGCGCACCGTTGGTGACGTCGAGCACCTGCACGCGCTCGTGCGGGAGCAGGTCGGCAGCGTCCATCAGGTCGCGGTCGATCGTGATCGACCCGACATAGTCGAGGTCGGCCATCGTGACCGTCGCACGGTGGAGCTTGGACTTCATGAGGGTGCGGCGCACGTCGAGCCTCTGACGCGGGAGCGAAGACGCGCAGCCTAGCCGTCGGCTCGATCGTCCAACCGGCCGACGAGGTCCGACTGGACCGATCCCGGACCGGCCGGCGCGGTCCCAGCGTGCCGGCCCGGGAGCAGCCACGCCCCGGCGAGCGCGATGAGCGTGGTCACCGCGAGGTTGCCGGTCGCGATGCCTGCGCCGGCGGCGATCACCGCGACGATCAGCGGCACGCCGCGCAGGTCGAGCACCAGCAGCGCATGACGCAGCCCGGCGTAGGCGAGGAAGCCGGCGAGCGCCCACACCGGCAGCAGCCCGAACAGCACGAGCACCTGCCCGGAGAACACGACGCCGAGCACGATGAACGTCCCGCCGAGCAGCACGTTCATCATCGCGGTGCGTGCACCCAGCCGCACGTGCGCGGTGAAGCCGCTGGAGCCGTGGCACATCGGCATGCCCCCGAGCAGGGCCGCACCGACGTTGCCGAGCCCGCACGACAGCGCCACGCTGCCCGGACGCACCCGGGTCGCGGAGGGGAACTGCTCGCGCGCGAGCGCCGCCATGCCGACGACCGCGTTGCCGTAGGTCAACGGCAGCTGCGGGATGACGAGCAGCACGAACGCGGTCCCCCACACGCTCATCGGCGGCACGCCGACGACCGGAACGCTCAGCGCGACGGGTCCGAGCTCCGGACGGCTCACCGCCCACGCCGACGACCGCCCCGATGGCGACGAGCGCCCCGGCCGCCGCGTACCAGCGTCGCCACACGGCCAGCGCGACCACCCCGACCGTCAGCAGCATCAGGCCGAGCGACGTCGACGGTGGTGGCGCACCGACGAACAGCGCCGGCGGGGTGAGGGCGAGCCGTACGGCGGTGACGATCAGCAGCACCCCGACGGCGAGCTGCAGCGAGCGGATGACGGGCCGGGTGAAGACGCGCGCGACGCGGTCGGCGAGACCGGTGACCGTGAGGACGATGAGGGTCAGCCCGATGAGCAGGCCCGCGGCGTGGATGACGTCCGGTGCGAGCTGCTGGGCGACGGCGAGCGCGGTCAGCGCCTTGAGCGGCTGGACGGGGAACGGGATGCGGAACCACAGGCCCGACAGCAGCGACAGCAGTCCGGCGACCAGCAGGCAGCGGTCCGGGCTGCAGGCCGTTGACGAGGATCAGCGCCGCGACCAGCGGCACGAAGATGCCGAGGTCGGCCACCGCCCCTGAGAGATCGCCCGCCACCGGTCTGCGCATGCGCGGAGACTACGGAGCCAGCGCAGCGCGCAGGGCCCTGCGGCCGGCCGTGCCCGGGAGGCCCATCGCTACGCTTCGACGCCAGCGCAGGCCATCTCCGCCACGCCCCCGTAGCTCAGTGGATAGAGCATCGGTTTCCTAAACCGTGTGCGCAAGTTCGATTCTTGCCGGGGGCACCGCAGAAATCGGGCGCAATTCGCCCCAGAAGTCCAGAATTCTCTATAATGAAGCCCTTGTGGAGGGTCTCTGCTCCGAAGCCTTTCGTAGGTCTTCGTAGGGCCTCTATGAACGCTTCTGTGGCCTCAGCGGGGCCTGGCACGACTCCGACCCGGCCGATGCGAGGAACGCAGCCCTCGAGCAGGTGCACGGCGCCCGCGAGGGCCCGGGCGGCGTAGCGTCGGATGACGAACATGCGGCGCTCTCCGCTTCAGCCCCGGCCGGGTACGCCGCGGCGTCAGGATCGTCGCGGGGGACGGTTCAGGTTCCGCGCGGCCCCGACCCGACCCCGTCCAGCAGGATCGTGGCCTCCAGGCGGCTCCCGCCCTCCCTTCGGGCCTCCAGCGACCAGTCCCCCCCGGAGAGCGCCTCGAACAGGCGGCTCCCGAGGCCCGCCGGCCGCTGCACCGGCCCCAGACCGTCGTCCTCCACGACCAGCCGGAGCAGACCAGGGACGCCCCCGAGGTCTTGGCGCAGAGCGACCCGCACCCGAGCCGCCCGCCCATGTCGGACCGCGTTGTTCACCGCTTCCGCGACCGCCTGGGCGAGCCGGTCCTGGACCGGCTGGGCCAGCGCGTCGAGCGAAGCGTCGAGGTCCGTCTCCAGCTGCACGAACCCCTCCCACCGTCCGGCCAGCCCCGCGACCTGGTCGCGCAGTGACGCCGTCGGCTCCGCCACCCCGGCCGCGAGGTCGTCGAGCAGCCGGCCGATGGCCGACACCTCCTCGCGCACCACCGCGTCCTGACCGCCCGAGGCGTCGATGCGTCGTGCCGCCGCGACAAGACGGTTCTGCATGGTGCTGTGCAGCTGGTCCGCGACCTCACGGTCGTACAGGCGTCGCGACACCTCCGCGATCGCACTGTCAAGCTCGCTGCCGAGCAGCCCGTCGAGCTCGACCCGCACCGCCCCACGCGTCCGGAGCGCGACCTGGACGGCGCTGGCGAGGACCGTGAGGACGAGCAGCCACAGGAGGACCACGATCGCGGCGGCCGTCGGCGCCGGCGCCGACGCGCCCGCGACCTGACCGAGTACCACGGCCTCGCGGCCGACGAGCACGAGCGTCGTCACCGACACCGTCGCCACCAGATGCAGGACATCCCAGCGGCGACCCTGCGAGCGCGTCCGCCGCGCGAGCGTGAACACCCCGGAGATGACGACGACGTCCAGCACCACGAGAAGGAGGTTCGCGCCCAGCGGTGCGTACTCCGTGCGGGCGACGAACGCCGTGATCGTGAAGATCGTCGCGACGGGGAGCGCGGGGTAGGCGGCCGAGTGCAGCGCGGCGCGCAGCAGCGACACCAGCGAGAAGTCCGTCGCCGTGTCCGACGCCTCCCACAGCTCGCGGGTGAGCGGTCGCAGCCGCTGGTCGACCACTTCCTCCAGCACCGCCGCGACCGTGGAGTCCTCCGCGCCGTCGATGCGCCGTCGGGCCTCCGTGACGAACCGGGCGACGCGCGCCCCCCGCTCGCCGGAGGCGGAGTCGCCGCTGATCAGCACGCGCCGCGCACGCTCGAGGATCAACCGGTCGTACTCGATGCGGTAGCGGACGAGCGCGGAACGCACGAGACCGACCACCGGGACGATCAGCGCACCCTGGAGGCTCGTGCTGACCGCGCGCCAGCGCTCCGGCGTCACGAACGCGTCGTCGATCAGCCCGGCCGCCCAGGCGAACGTGCTCGTCGTGAAGCCCTTGACGAACCCGACGCTCGCTCCGACGACGAGGAGGAGGGCCAGCCCGAGCATCCTGCGTTCCGCCGGACGCAGCATCGCCCGGAGCAGCAGCACCCACAGCGCCGTGGCTACGAACGATGCGACGTTCACCACCGTCCACGCGACGACCTCCCGCATGTCCGCCGGCGCGCGGCTGAGCACGGCAGTGACGAGCGCCGGCGGGACGACGGCGAAGAGGAACCGCGGGTCCAGCGCAGCGACCGCGTCGATGCGCCCCGCGCCCGGCTCGTCAGGCGTCATCGGTGGCGTCGATCGGCATCCCGATGGAGCGGAAGTAGACCTGCGCCATGTGCACCCGCTGGTTGCGGCTGGAGGTCGGGGCGACGTCGAGTGCGCGGGAGAGCCGGGTGATCGTCGCCTCCACCGACCCCTCCGACACACCCCGCCGCCGGGCGATCTCCCCGTTCGACAAGCCGCTCGCCACCAGCCGCAGCGTCTCCATCTGCGTGCCGGTCAGCACGTCGAGCGGACCACCGCCGAGCGGCGAGCCGCGCCCGCCGCTCAACGTCCGGCCCGCCGCCGCATCGATCGCGTCGCGCAGGGCCGCGATGAGCCGGTCGATGCCGCTCACGGACCGCTTCGTCACGTACTGCGTGCCGCGCGGCGGCTCCGGGAGCGTCGGGCTGAGCAGGCGCGGATCGTCGAACGTGGTCAGCAGCACGATGCCGATGCGCGGATGCAAGCGGCGCAACGCGAGAGCCAGATCGATCCCGGTCGGCCCCGCACCCAAATGAAGGTCGAGGAACGCGGCGTGCAGCGGACGGGCCTGCGCGACCTCGAGCGCCTCGCTCGCGAGGTCGGTCGCGACCACGACGTCGACCCCCTGCGATCGGAGGGACTCGGCGAGGGTGACTCGCGTGAACGCGTCGTCCTCGACGACGAGGATGCTGATGGCCATGCCGTGAGTATCGCGGACCGGCAGCTGCCGTGCGCAGGAGCAGTGCGCCAGGACCCGGTCCGGCACAGGGAAGGTGGGGCTGCCCCCCTCCGGCGCCCGGGGCGCACGTGGGCGAAGGGGGGTAGCCCGCCCTGCGCTTTGCTCCATCGGGCCGCCGTGAGGACACTCGTTCACCGACGTGACACGCCCCTCACCTCGGAGCTGAGGAGCGTGACATGTCGTCCCCTTGCAAGCCTTCGCGAGCGCGTGTGGGTGGCGGTCTGGTGGTCGCCCTGCTCGTCCCCTCCGCATGAGGCCGAGCGGCCGGTCCCACGCGGGGATCGCCATCGTGGCTGGTGCATGCATCGCGGTCCTGTCCGTGCAGGTGCCCGCTGCCAGCACTGGTCCGACGACGGTCGCCGATCTCGGGACGGCGCTCTGTGGTGGCGCCACGGTGCCGCTCCAGCAGGACATCACCGAGGGCTCAGCGGTCCTCACGGTCGCCGGCGGCTGCACTGCGACGCTCGACCTAGCCGGCCGCACCCTGACGGTGCAACGGGTCGTGCTCGGCGCAGCATCGGATCTGACGATCCGCGACACCTCGTCGTCGACCGGCCGGCTCATCGCCGCGAGCGATCAGGTCGGGATCCGGACGACCGGGGCCACGCTCCGCATCGAGAGCGGCACCGTCTCTGCGAGCGGCGGCTTCTTGAGGGGTGCGGGTATCGGTGGCGAAAACGGTGGCTCGGGTGGGACGGTCGCGATCTCGGGTGGCACGGTGACGGCGACCGGTGGTCTACATGGGGCGGGGATCGGCGGCGGCGAGGGTGGCTCGGGTGGCACGGTCACGGTGTCGGGTGGGACGGTGACGGCGACCGGTGGTCTACATGGGGCGGGGATCGGCGGCGGTATCGATGGCTCAGGTGAGACGGTCACCGTGTCGGGTGGGACGGTGACGGCGACCGGTGGCACTCAAGGTGCAGGGATCGGTGGCGGGTGGCGCCGGCTTGCTGGCGCCTCGGGTGGGACGGTCACGGTGTCGGGTGGGACGGTGACGGCGACCAGTGGGTTCGCGGCGGACTGGTACGGGATCGGTCCGGGCAGCGGCGGAGCGGGCGGCGACGTGACGATCGGTCCTGGACTCATCCGGACCGACACCGAACCGGCCGCTGGCCGACGGAGGACCACGCTCGCACCGGTGCCAGAGCCCGCGCCCACACCGGTTCTTGTGCCGTCGGTGTCGTGCCGTCCCGAGGTCCTCGTCGCGGGTGGCGTGGTGGCGTGCACGGTGACCGGTGGTGATGCGGGGATCGACATCCTGTGGCGCGCCGCGTACAACCCGGTGATCGCGGAGACCGGCGTGACGCTCGACGCTTCGGGATCGGGCACGTTCTTGTTCACCGTGCCGGCCGCCGCGCTCGGTGAGGAGCTGACGGTCGAGCTCGTGGGATGGATCGCTCCGGTGTCGCTGGGTGTGGTGGGTGGTCCGGTGCCAACATCGGTCCCGAGCGGTCAGGGTCCGGTGCCGGTGTGGCCGCTCGGGCTGCTGACGGTCGCGGGGGCCTTCCTGGGTGGCCTGACCTTGAGGTCCACGGCGAAGATCGGGCCGGCACGCTCGGGCACGACGCGGTCCGACTGACGCTGTCGATCACGGCTCTGCAGAGACGCTCAAAGCCGATGGCCATGCCGTGAGTATCGCGGACCGGCAGCTGCCGTGCGCAGGAGCAGTGCGCCAGGACCCGGTCCGGCACAGGGAAGGTGGGGCTGCCCCCCTCCGGCGCCCGGGGCGCACGTGGGCGAAGGGGGGTAGCCCGCCCTGCGCTTTGCTCCGATCGGGCCGCCGTGAGGACACTCGACCACCGACGTGACACGCCGCTCACCTCGGAGCCGAGGAGCGTGACATGTCGTCCCCTTGCAAGCCTTCGCGAGCGCGTGTGGGTGGCCGTCTGGTGGTCGCCCTGCTGCTCGTGCTGCTGCCGGTCGGTCTCGCGCTGCCCGTCCATCCCGCTGGCGCGACGTCGGACTGGTCCCAGAAGGGGCTGGACATCGACGGGGCCGCGGGTGGCGACTATGCGGGCTCCTCGGTGGCCCTGTCCGACGATGGATCGACCGTTGCTGTCGGTGCACTCTTCCACGACGGCAAGGGCCACGTGCGCGTCTACCGGTGGAACGGCGGCTGGGCGCAGCTCGGTGCAGACTTCGATGGGGACGCCAGCCGGCGACCAGCTGGGCCACTCGGTGGCGCTGTCCTCCGATGGATCGACCGTCGCCATGGGCGCCAACATGAACGACAAAGGCACGGACTTGGACGCCGGGCATGTGCGCGTCTACGAGTGGGACGGCACTGCGTGGAATCAGCTCGGTGGCGACATCGAAGGGGAAGCTGCCGGAGACCAGTCGGGCTATTCGGTGGCGTTGTCCTCCGACGGATCGACCGTGGCCATCGGCGCCCTCTTGAACGACGGTGGCGGCACCAATTCCGGGCATGTGCGCGTCTTCGACTTGAGCAGCAACGTCTGGGTGCAGCGTGGTGCGGACATCGACGGGGAGGCCGCTGGCGACTGGTCGGGCTACGCGGTGGCGTTGTCCGCTGATGGGGACACTGTCGCCATCGGCGCCCCCAAGAACGACGGCGGTGGCACGGACGACGGGCATGTGCGCGTCTACGAGTGGGACGGCGGCGCAACGCCCCCGAGGTGGACTCAGCTTGGCGGCGACATCGACGGTGGAGGGGGGGAGCAGTCGGGCTTCTCGGTGGCGCTGTCCTCCGATGGTTCGACCGTCGCCATCGGCGCCCCCTTGAACGACGACCCTGTGAGCAATTCCGGGCTTGTACGCGTCTTCGAGTTCGTCAGCAACGCCTGGGTGCAGCAGGGTGGCGACATCGAAGGGGAAGCTGTTGACGACCGATTGGGCTTCTCGGTGGCGCTGTCCTCCGATGGTTCGACCGTCGCCATCGGTGCCCCCCAACACGATCCCATCGGCACTCCAGACGCCGGGCGTGTGCGCGTCTACCGCCGGAACGGCACCGCCTGGGTGCAGCGGGGTGGCACTCTCGATGGTGAAGCCAGCGACGACCAGTCGGGCTCCTCGGTGGCGTTGTCTGCTGATGGGGACACCGTCGCCATCGGCGCCAAGTTCAACGACGGTGGCGGCACCCATTCCGGGCATGTGCGCGTCTGGGCATTCCCAGCCGTGGTGGGGACGGTCGCTGCGGCGCCGCCGTCGGTGTCGTGTGTGCCGTCCGTTCCGGTCGCGGGTGGGGTGGTGGCGTGCACGGTGACCGGTGGTGATGCGGGGATCGACATCCTGTGGCGCGCCGCGTACAACCCGGTGATCGCGGAGACCGGCGTGACGCTCGACGCTTCGGGATCGGGCACGTTCTTGTTCACCGTGCCGGCCGCCGCGCTCGGTGAGGAGCTGACGGTCGAGCTCGTGGAGTGGATCGCTCCGGTGTCGCTGGGTGTGGTGGGTGGTCCGGTGCCAACATCGGTCCCGAGCGGTCAGGGTCCGGTGCCGGTGTGGCCGCTCGGGCTGCTGACGGTCGCGGGGGCCTTCCTGGGTGGCCTGACCTTGAGGTCCACGGCGAAGATCGGGCCGGCACGCTCGGGCACGACGCGGTCCGACTGACGCTGTCGATCACGGCTCTGCAGGGACGCTCAAAGCCGAACGCCGCGGAGTCCTTCCCTCCCCGGTAGGAACTCCGCGGGGAATCGGTGCGGAGCGCTCTCAGTGGACCCGCGGATCGCAACGCCACCAGCAGCGTTCACGATGAGCGCACCGGTAGCCCCAACCGTGCGCGCAGGTTCGATCCCTGCCGAGCGCACCGCCGATCCTGGGGTTTGGGGACCATTATTCCTGCGAATCTGACCGATGCGGGTCTCTCCGCCGCACCTGCCCGCACACCCTCGCATACGGCCGCATAGCCCGCTCCGGTGTCGAGTTAGGGACTGGGTGGGGACTGGCACGACTCCGACCCGGCTGATGCGAGGAACGCGACCAGCCGCTGCTCGGCCAGTCCGTCAGCGACCTCGACCAGCCGGGCGACGTCAGCCGGCTCCTTACTTGTCTGCATGCCCAACGCTGGTGACGTCAGGAACGGTCAGCGGTCGTGCGGGGTGGACGCACGCCGCGACGGCGCTGAGACTGTTCGGGCGGTCGCGGAGGATGATCTGTTGGGTGCTAACTTCCGTTCTAAGCCCTCGGAGCCGATTTTATCAGCGGCCCTTCTGCGAATGTCTCCGTCTGACGACACGTATGAAGGGTGTTGCGCTCATGAGAAAGCTTTCTGGCCTCGCCATTGCGGCAACGGTTGTCTTTGCGACGGGCTGTAGTGCCGAAGAATCGACCAAGCTGCAGTGCGAAGGTGATACGTGGTCGGAAGAAATCTTCGCCACGACGCCACCCGACTTCGCCATTCTCACTCCGCGAGAAGATGAGACTGCAGCGGACATAAGGATGGTCATCGAAGTGTTCGGCGTCCGTTTGATGGCTGTGGAGGGGGTAACGGAGAGAGACTTGGTGCTGTCAGCCAATGTTCTTGCTCAATGGATCGACAACGATGAAGATGGCCAGCCCGACAACACGATGGTCCAGTCAGAACTGCAGCGACAGAACGGCAGGATGATCGTCCATGCGAACTTCGATGACTTAGGGCCATGGCACGACGAGAAACAGCGATTCCTGGACGATGAACACGCGCCGACCTATGGACTGGATGTGACGACGATCAATCATTCACGCTATGGGCTGGAACCAAGCGCATATTCGAATGATTGGATGGTGAACGACCCAACCAGTGCCCCAGATGCGGCGTCGGAAGAAACGTTTCACCTGATGACGGATGTTGGTTTTGCGGGCGTCTATCCCGCTGACTTCTGGCCAGCGTTTGAAGAGGGGGCGAGTGATTTCCACTCTCAGGTGTATCAGTGTTTCGTTGCACAGCAAAAGGAAAAGGGGCTTGAGGGCGCCTCGCGATTGACGGCGGCGATGGACACCGCTCGAGGCGGCTTCTCTGCAGATATTCCCGAGCAATATCCTTCAGAGGCGTGGTACACCCGCTACGACGAGTGCGAGTACTCCTGCCTGGCTGGCGAATATCTGCACTGGGCCGGAATCACCCGCGCCGGAATGATGGAAGGCCGAGTGACGGGAATGGCGAGAAACAGGAACGGTGAAGGCGACGAATGGTCTCTTGAAACTGCGGAAGAGCTCAGACGAAGCGACCCGGCAATATCCGAACTGCTCGACCGCGCGGACATCAATTTTCCGTCCGTAGCGCCTGACGGCACCTACAGGAACTGATCACGCTCGATGAGGGTCACGCGGCACCTCAGGCCGAGCGCGATCAGGGCATGCTGGCAGCCGAGGACGGGGCGGAGACTGGAGTCGCCTGCACCCGCGGTCGGCGTTGAGCGCCTCGAGTGGTGCGATGCAGGGTCCGGCTCGAACGCGAGGACGGCGCGCTCGCAGGGTCGTTCTGCGGGCTCTCCGCTGTCAGGGGGCGACCCCGGAGAAATCGACCGCACGAGGCCGCACCCTCCGCTCCCGAGTAGGGCCTCACTTGGACTCGATTCGGAGCGATCTCAAGAGACCTGCGAACTGGGCTCCACGACCGTCATCTTCACTGAGGAGAGCATCGTTTTCCTCACCGTATGCGCGAGTTCGATTCTTGCCGGGGGCACCGCCGGGGCCAGGTCGAAATAGCGCGGAGACGCCCCGGAACGACCTCACAGCAAAGTTGTTCGCTTGGGCGTATACGAATCGAACCGAAGACTTTCCGCTACGTTCGGGCCACCCACTCGACAAGGACCCGAGGCGATGGTCGACGGACAGCGCGGCAGGCCGGCTCGGGAGGTCGTGTACGACCGCTTCTCGAAGCAGATCGCCGAACTGCACGAGCGGCTCGGAGGCCTGCCGTCCCCGGTCGAGGCTCAGAGCATCTGGATCGGCATCTGGTACGAGGAGGCCCACCACTCCACGGCCATCGAGGGGAACACCCTCGTGCTGAAGCAGGTGGAGGTGCTGCTTGCCGAGGGCAGGGCGGTCGGGAACAAGGAGCTGCGCGAGTACAACGAGGTGAAGGGCTACGCCGACGCCGCCGACTGGGTCTACCGGCAGGCGATCGCACCGGCGGGGCAAGCCGAGGGCATCCTGACGCTCACGGAACTGCGGCACGTGCACACGATGGCGATGACCCCCGTCTGGGACATCGCCCCGCATCCCGACGCGACACCGCGCGAGGGGCCGGGCAGTTTCCGTGAACATGAGATTCATCCGTTCCCGGGTGGCATGACTCCGGTGCCCTGGCCGCAGGTGTCCGCAGAGATCCACAGCTGGATTGAGGACGTCAGGAGCCTCGCGAGTCTCGGGGCCTCGTCACGGTCGTCGCTGCCTGAACGCCTGGCCGACCTGCACGCCCGCTTCGAGCGGATCCATCCGTTCCTCGACGGCAACGGTCGGACCGGTCGTCTCGCGCTCAACCTGATCCTCGTTCGACTCGGCTACCCGCCGGCGATCATCTACAAGTCGGATCGTCCGCGCTACCTCCGTGCGCTCCGACGCGCGGACACAGGGGACCCGGGCGAGCTCGGTGAGCTGATCGCGCGAGCCGTGCTCGACAACCTCTACAAGTTCGTCGTCCCCGCGGTCGCCGGACCGGCACGCATCGTGCCGCTCGCCGCGCTGCTCGACGGGAGGATCACGCTCGCGGCACTCCGCACCGCCGCGAACCGTGGGCGACTCCAAGCGGTCCGCGGCCCCGACGGACAGTGGCGCAGCTCGAGGAACTGGGTGGACGACTACCTCGCCTCGCGGTACCTGCGGGGCGACTGACGCGAGAATCGCGGACACCCGCGACCCGGCGTCGGCGGTTGCATCTGGCGTGCGGAAGTTCCAGAACCGTGAGCGCAAGTTCGATGCTTGCCGGAGGCACCATCTTCGCGTGCTGCGCCCGCGAACGCGTCTCGCGCATCGGTTCGTGAGGATCGTGCCCTACGCGATCGGCACGAGTTCGAGCGGCGCGACCTCGGCGATCGCGAGGAAGTCGCGGTCCACCGTCGCGACCGGCATCCCGCTGCGGATCGCGACCGCAGCGATCATGCAGTCCACCGTCGAGCGGATCGGGCGACCCGCAGCGCGTGCCTGCCGCGCGAGCGATGCCGCCGCCTCCCAGTCGGCGAGCCCCGCGACCCGCACCACCGGCCCGCGCACCACCGATGCCCGCAGCGCCGTCGCATGGCGCTCCGATGACGCACCGACGAGCAGCTCGAACAGGACCGGTTCGGTCCACGCGAGCTCCTGCTCCGCACGCACCGCGTCGGTGAGCCAGCGGTCGGCCGCGCTCCCCGTCGCCCGCAGGAACTCGATCCACACGGACGTGTCGACCAGGACGCTCACGATCCGGCGCCGGTCCCGTGGGCATCCGGCGCGCCCTCGGTGCGGGACCAGCCGGCACGGAGCTGCTCGAGGTCACCCTCCCAGCCGCTCCCCCGCAGCGCGAGCACGTCCTCGGTGGAGAGGCGCTCTCCGACGAGGTTGCGCAGCGCCAGATCGACGGTCTCCCGCAACGTCCGCGTCCCGTAACGGGCCATCGCCTCGGCGGCGAGGCCCTCGTCGATCTCGATGTTCGTCCGCTTCGTGACCATGGTTCCTCTGTCATCCGCCTGGTCACTACGGTACACACGCATGTGCATCAAGGTGCAGTGCGCGGGCGAAGCCGAGGACGTCGCACCCTGAGTGCCACCGCCAGGCGGTGCCATTCTTTCCGGGGGCACCGAGCGGAGATCAGCGCTGGTGGCGGACCCTTGCGGACTTGAGCCGATTCAGGAGTTCAGGGCCGACCGTCGGCGAGGGCCTCGAAGGCCCCCGAGGGCAGCGAATGGACCTCCCGGGTCGGACCCACCGGGCGGCGGGGCCGTTGGGGCAGTTGAGGACAACCTGAAGTCTTCGAGGCAGAATTCAGGTATTATGCCCCATGCGTGAGTTCTGCTGGGCAGGCTTCACGTCCCTGTGAGATGCCTGGAGGCGCCCTCCATGACCGCACCGCTGCAGTCGTCGCCGATCGGCGAGTTCGTCGAGGTCAGCGGTGTCGATCACCGCTCCTCCGAGGCCTACACCCACCATGCCTTCGTGCCCGCACCGTTGCCCGACGAGGTCGGGCTCGCTCCGGAGACGTGGACGCAGCTCACGAAGGCCCAGGCAGCCATTGCGCGACTCGACGGAGCCGTCAGCGAACTCCCGGACCCGATGCTTCTCGTCAGACCGCTGGTTCGCCGCGAGGCCGTCAGTACCTCGGCCTTGGAGGGCACACACACCGGCTTCGGCGAGCTGCTCGGGGCGGAGGCGAGCCGTGAGACCCAGTCCGGTGACGTGCTCGAAGTCCTCAACTACGTCGAGGCGACGGAGCACGGCATCGCCCGCCTCGCAGAGATCCCGGTCTGTGTTCGGCTCGTGGACGAAGCCCATGCGATCCTGCTCCGGGGCGTCCGTGGCGACTCCTACGCCACAGGCAGCGTCCGCCAGACGCAGAACTGGATCGGCCATCCCGGCTGCCGCATCCAGGAGGCAGCGCTCGTCCCCCCACCCGCGGATCGGTTGGTCGCTCTCCTCTCCGACTGGGAACGCTGGATCCATCGCGAGGACCTTCCCATCCTGCTGCGGGCCGCAGTGGGCCACTACCAGTTCGAGACGATCCACCCGTACAGCGACGGCAACGGCCGTCTCGGCCGTCTCCTGGCGGTGCTCCAGCTCATCGAGGCCGGACTCATGCGCCATCACCTGATGACGATCTCCGGATTCTTCGAACGGGACAAGGCGGCCTACATCGGGCACCTCCAGCGCGTTCGCGTGACCGGCGAGTTCGACCCCTGGGTTCGCTACTTCTGTCGCGGCCTGGAGGGCGCTGCGACCCAGTCCCTCGAACGCATCCGTGAGGCCCAGACGCTGACTCGCGAGGTGATCGCACACCTTCGGAGCAGCGGTGTGCGCGGGACCGCGATCCAGGTGGCCGAGGACCTCGTCGGCTATCCCGTCCTGACCGTGCCCGAGGTGGAGCAGCGCTACGGGGTCGCCTATCAGACCGCAAACACCGTCGTGACCAGGCTCGTCGAAGCCGGCATCCTCACACAGGTGTCCGGGGGGAACTACGGCCGCGTCTTCGCAGCACTCCCGTTGATGCGCGTCTTCGAGTGAGCGGCGCATCTGGCTCTGAATCGCCTGCAGGTCCGCGCCCTGGGCGATCAGGAGCGTTGCCGGCATGAGCGTCGG
>JAGYKW010000030.1 GCA_018401275.1 Nitriliruptoraceae bacterium
AACGCATCGACGAACTCGACGTGCGCGGCCGCCAGCTCCTCAGGGGAGAGGCGATAGACCGTGCGGCCGTCGATGAGCTCGGGCAGTCCGGCGTTGGGGAGGATGGAGATCGGCATGCGGGACGCGCGCGACAGCGTGCGGACGTGCTCGCGCATGTCGGTCGGGCCGGTCGCGCAGTTGATGCCGAGCACGTCGATGGCCAGCGGGTCGAGTGCGGCGATGGCAGCCAGCGGCTCGCTGCCGAGCAGCATCGTGTCGATGTCCTTCTCGACGGTGAACTGCACCATCAGCGGCACGCGCTGGCCGCGCTCGACGAACACGTCGTTCGCCGCGGCGATCGCGGCCTTGGCCTGCAGCAGGTCGTAGACGGTCTCGATGAGCAGCACGTCGGTGCCGCCGTCGAGCAGCCCGCGGATCTGGCGGCGGTAGCCGTCCTCCATCTCGTCGAGCCGGATCGCCTGCGGATCCTCGTGGCGCTCCTTGCCGAGCGACAGCGTCGGCGAGCGCGTGCCCGGACCGATCGAGCCGATGACCCAGCGCGGGTCACCGGGCGTGGCGAACGCGTCGCACGCGCTGCGCGCGATCTCGGCGGCACGACGGTTCAGCTCCTCCGTCTCCGCCCCCAGTCCGTACTCGTCGAGCACCCACGGCGCGCCACCGAACGTGTCGGTCTCGACCGCATGGCAGCCGACCTCGAGGAACGAGCGGTGCACGGCGTCGACCACGTCGGGCCGGGTGCGCACGAGCACCTCGTTGCAGCCCTCCAGCGCCTCCCCACCGAAGTCGGCGGCGCTGAGGTCCGCCTCCTGCACGCTGGTGCCCATGGCGCCGTCGAGCACGACGGTGCGTTCCCCGAGCGCGTCGAGGAACGGATGGGAGGCGAGGGGCGGCAGCACCGCCGGCCCCCCCGGCGGGGCTTCGAGGGACGTCATGGGCCTGAGGTTACGGGCGTTCAGGCGCTCTGGTGGCGTCGCCGCCCTCGCGCGGTGGAGCCTCGGGCACGAACCGTTCGAGGATGCGGCGTGCTCGCAGCTCCCAGGTGAACTCGCTGCGCACCCGTTCGAGCGCGGACGCCGCCAGCCCGGCGCCGAGTCCTGGGTCGTCGCGCAGCCGTTCGAGCGCCGCGATCAGCGCGTCGGGGTCCTCCGGCGGCACCATCAGCGCGTCGACGTCGGGACGCAGGACCTCGCGCAGCACCGGGAGGTCGCTGATGACGATCGGGCGGCCGGACGCCATGTACTCGAACACCTTCATGGGCGACGTCCAGCGGGCGATGTCGTGACCGCTGTCGCTCTCGATGCGCCGCGCGAACGGCGCGACGAGCACGTCGCAGTCGCGCTGCAGCGCGCGCGCCTCCACCGGGTCGATCGGCCCGTGGACGACGACGTTCGTGAGACCCTCGTCGCTCGCCCGTCGACGCAGCGCTGCGGCGAGCGTGTCCGGTCCGCCGGCGATCGCGAACGTCGCCCACGGGCAGGCGCCGGCGACGTCGAGCAGCGTGTCCGCGCCCTTGCCGGGGAACAGCGAGCCGGTGTAACCGACGACCAGCGATGAACCGGGAGCGCGCGACCGTTCACTCGGCGGCGCACCGGTCAGCCGGACCGCGTCGTGGGCGGTCAGCACGAGGCCCGCGTCGATCGTGAACTCGGTGACGAGATCGTCAGCGAGCGC
>JAGYKW010000031.1 GCA_018401275.1 Nitriliruptoraceae bacterium
ACGACCTTCGCCCCACGCGCCTCGAGCGCAGCATGCGCCTGCTCGCGAGTGAAGTCCTCCAGTGTTCCGGTCACGACGACGGTGAGCCCGGCGAGCAGCACAGGGTCGGGCGCGTCGGCGTCATCGGCGGCCGATGCTGCGGCTGCAGCCAACGGCGCGATGCCGAGCGTCACGAGGTCCTCGACGAGTCCGACGTTGCGCGGGTTGTCGAACCAGGAACGCACCGACGCGGCGATGACAGGACCGATGCCGTCGACCGCCTCGAGCGCTTCCACGTCCGCAGCGACGAGCGATCGAAGGTCGCCGAACGCGCGCGCGAGGCTGCGCGCATAGGTCGGCCCGAGATGACGGATGTTGAACGCGACGAGGAAGCGGTCGAGAGGGCGCTCGCGGGCAGCGGCGATCCCGGCGAGGAGGTTCTCGACGCGTCGCTCCTTGAAGCCATCGAGCTCGAGGAGCACATCGCGACGCGAGTCGAGGCGGAACAGGTCGGCGAGGTCGGTGACGAGGCCCTGTGCGATGAGCAGTTCGACGGTCTGCTCACCGAGCCCTTCGATGTCGAGCGCGCCGCGTGACGCGAGATGCGCGATCGACTCGAGCAGGCGGTTGGGGCAGTCAACGTTCTCGCACAGATGATGGGCCTCGCCCTCCGGGCGCACGAGCGGCTGGGCGCAGAACGGGCAGTCGGCCGGCATGTCCCAGCGGCGCGCACCCTTCGGGCGCTTCGCGATGACCGGACCGACGACCTCCGGGATGACGTCGCCGGCACGTCGGACGATCACGGTGTCGCCGACTCGGACGTCCTTCGCGTGCACCTGGATCTCGTTGTGCAGCGTCGCGTGCGTGATCGTCGTGCCGGCGACGAGGACGGGTTCGAGCACGGCGAAGGGGGCGACCTTCCCGGTCCGGCCGACGTTGACCTCGATGGCGAGCAGTCGTGTCTCCTGCTCGACCGGCGGCATCTTGTAGGCGATCGCCCAGCGCGGGGCACGTGACGTCCAGCCGAGCCGGGCCTGCTGCGCGAGGTCATCGACCTTGATGACGACGCCATCGGTCTCATACGGCAGGCGGTGCCGTTCGGCGGTCGCGCGTTCGATCTCCGCCCACACGGCATCGACGCCCTCGACCGCCGTCGTCTCGGGTGGGACCGGCAGCCCGGCGGCTGCGAGCCAGCGCAACGCCTCGGTGTGCGAACCGAAGGTGATGCCTTCGAGCATCCCGAGGCCGTGGACCCACAGCGCGAGCGGCCGCGCCGCAGTCACGCTCGGGTCCTTCTGCCGCAGCGCGCCCGACGCAGCGTTGCGTGGGTTCATGAACGCGGCCTCACCGGCGTCGATGCGGGCGGCGTTCATATGGGCGAAGGCCTCGATCGGGAGGTGGACCTCGCCGCGGACCTCGATGACCTCCGGCGGATCGGTGACGTCGAGGCGGTAGGGGACGTCCGCCATGGTGAGCACCTGCGCGGTGACGTCCTCGCCGGTCGTGCCGTCACCGCGCGTCGCCGCTCCGGCCAGGACACCACGGCGGTAGACGAGGTCGATCGCGACACCGTCGATCTTGCGCTCGCAGACGAACCGGACGTCCGCCTCACGCCCATCAACGCCCTCGCCCTCTCCCC
>JAGYKW010000032.1 GCA_018401275.1 Nitriliruptoraceae bacterium
GGAACGCCTTCTGGTCGCTCTGCAGCCAGCCCGGCACGGTCCGCTGCCCGAAGACCTGCAGCGAGCCGATGACGGCCTGACCCTCGCGGGCGCCCTCACGGATCTCCACCACGTCGCCCGGCTTGACCCGGAAGGACGGGATGTTGGTCGTGCGTCCGTTCACGGTGATGTGACGGTGGGTGACCATCTGCCGCGACTCTGCGCGGGAGCGGCCCCAGCCGGCGCGGTAGAGCGCGTTGTCCAGCCGCATCTCGAGGAGGATGAGCAGGTTCTCACCTGTCCGGCCCTCGCGACGCGTGGCCTCCTCGTAGTAGCGACGGAACTGCTTCTCGAGCACGCCATAGAAGTAGCGGGCCTTCTGCTTCTCGCGGAGCTGGAGCATGTACTCCGACTCCTTGATGCGCCCACGGCCATGCTGACCCGGTGGGTAGGGCCGCTTCTCGAAGTTCTTGTCGTTGCCCTTGAGGTCCACGCCGAGACGGCGGGACTTCTTGGTCATCGGTCCTGTGTATCGAGCCATGCTGTTCTCGCTCCTCGGTCGTCGCGCGTCAGGTCCGGCGCCGCTTTGGCGGGCGGCACCCGTTGTGCGGGACCGGTGTGACGTCCCGGATGGACAGGACCTCGACGCCCAGGGCGGCGAGGGTCCGGATAGCGGTCTCGCGACCGGCACCGGGGCCCTTCACGAGCACGTCGACCTTGCGGACACCGTTCTCGATCGCGATCTTGGTCGCCTGCTCTGCCGCGAGCTGCGCGGCGAACGGCGTCGACTTGCGCGAACCCTTGAAGCCGGCGTTGCCGCCGGTCGACCAGGCGATGACGTTGCCCTGCAGGTCGGTGAACGTGATGACCGTGTTGTTGAACGTGGACTTGATGTGCGCCTGCGCGTGGAGAACGTTCTTCCGCTCGCGCTTGCGCTGTCGCTTCTGCGCCATGACGGGCCCCCTCAGCCTTTCCGCGTCGGCTTACGAACGCCGCCGACGGCACGGCGCGGACCCTTGCGGGTACGCGCGTTGGTGTGCGTCCGTTGACCACGGACGGGCAGCCCGAGACGGTGCCGGATCCCCTGATAGGAACCGATCTCCATCTTGCGCTTGATGTTGTTGGCCACCTCACGACGCAGATCGCCCTCGAGGCGGTAGGCGCCTTCGAGGTGACCGCGCAGCCGCTGGACCTCGTCGTCAGACAGGTCGCGGACACGGGTGGACTCGTCGATCTCGACCGCGGCGAGGGATTCCTTCGCGCGCGTCGGTCCGACGCCATAGATATAGGTGAGTGCGATGACCACGCGCTTGTCGCGTGGGATGTCGACACCTGCGATGCGAGCCATATCGTTCCTCCTCAGCCTTGGCGCTGGCGGTGACGCGCGTTGGTGCAGATCACGCGTACCTGGCCGCGACGTCGGATGACCCGGCAGTTGTCGCACATCCGCTTCACGGATGCTCTGACCTTCACTGCAGTTCCTCTCTCGGCGGACATCGACGGTGGTTCCGTCGACGCGGACCGGGGGCTGCCTCCCTTGGTCCGGAGCCCTCGACGCCTGCTGGCGCGAGCTGGCCGTGGTCGATGTCACGCACGAGGCGTGCACCGGATGCAGCGTCCGCCGGGGCG
>JAGYKW010000033.1 GCA_018401275.1 Nitriliruptoraceae bacterium
GCTCCAGCCGGTCGGCCCGCACGTGCAGCAGGCACGAGTCCCCGACCGCGAAGGCGCGCAGGCGCGGTCGGCGGCCGCCGAGCCCGGTCAGCTCGAGCCCGACGAACGTCGCATGCGCACCACGTTCCGCTGCGGCGGTGGCGAACCATGCCTGGTCCGCAGGCGCTGCGCCCTCCGGCACGAACGCCTTGCGTGCGCCCTCGAGCCAGCGCGCGAACCCCTCCGCCGGACCTCCACCCCGCGCCCTGGGCCTCGGGGTCGACACCCACGACGCGACCAGCGCCGCCGCCCAGTCCCCCGCTCGCCATGCGCTCGACGCACCGTCGGCGAGCGCGAAGCGCGCCACGTCGACGTCGACGGCGTACGCGTCCTCGGACGCATCCGCAGCCGTGCGGGCCAGCCCGAACGCGTGCACGACGGGGACGAGTGTCATGCGCCGGCACCCGGGAGCGCATGCACGGTCGCGGTCCCGATGCGCAGGAACGACACGATCGCTGACACGTCGGCGTTGTGCACGAAGCCGCGCGCACCTTCGCGCACCTCCCGCCCTGCGGTCGCTGCCGCCTCGACCATGAACGGAGGCAGCTCGCTCGACATCGCGAACAGCGCCTTCGCCTCGTCCGATGGCAACTCATCGGCGGAGGAGGGGAACGCGATCGTCCCACCGGCCTCGGTGGCGATCGATGCGTTGAACAGCAGCAGCCGGCCGTCCGTCGTCGCGAGCTCGGTCAGTCGCTCGGCCCAGTGCGCAGGGTCACCGTCGTTCGCGACCCCGTCGGTCATGTTGATCACCACCGGAGGGAACGAGTGCGGGTGCTCCTCGATCCACTCGGCGCAGATCGTGCCGGCGAGGTCGAGCGCCTCGCACATCGGCGTCGACCCGATCGCGACGGGCTCGACCCAGACCGGGCGACGCACGCCACCGCCGGAGCCGTTGGTCTGCTCGTCGAGCCGCAGCGGGTGTTCGGCGAGGTCCACGGAGGAGACGACCCGCCGTCCCTCGAGCTCCCCACTGAACGCCGGACCGACCTGGTCGCGGATCGAGTAGCCGATGACCCCGACGTCGTAGTAGGGGCGAGGCCCCTCCTCGGCGTCCTTCACGCAGCGCAGCACGAGCTCGAAGAGCAGCCCGTTGACCGCGTCGGCGACCGCCTGCGCGCGCGTTCGGTGGTCCGAACCCATCGTCGCGCTCATCGACCCGGACTGGTCGATGAGCAGCAGCACCAGGGAGGGATGCTCACGGTCGATACGGCGGTCGTAGCTCATGCGGGCTGCTCCTGGTCGACCGGGAGCGCCCCGGTGGGTCGGACCGCGCCGCCGGTGGACGTGATCGCCGGCTCGTCATCCGCGCCCGCGACGATCGCGGCGAGTGTCGTCTTGCCGAGACCCGGTGGTCCGGAGAGCAGGACGTGATCCGCTGCGGTCCCACGCTGGCGCGCACCACCGAGGACGAGTTCGAGCTGACGCCTGATGCGCTCCTGCCCGACGAAGTCACCGAGCCGCGCAGGACGCAGCGACTGCTCGACACGATCTTCTCCTCCGCGAGCAGACGGGGCGA
>JAGYKW010000034.1 GCA_018401275.1 Nitriliruptoraceae bacterium
GTAGGCTTCGTCGACCGACGCTAGGCATGCACCCTTGATCCGTCTCCAGAACGTCACCAAGACGTTCAAGCGTGGCCGCGACGTCGAGGTCGTGGCCCTCGATGACGTCTCGCTCGAGGTCACGAAGGGCGAGTTCGTCTTCGTCGTCGGTCCCTCAGGCTCGGGCAAGTCGACCTTCATGCGGCTGCTGACCTGTGAGCAGACGGCGGATGATGGCGAGGTCTGGGTCGCAGGGAAGAACCTGCGCAAGCTCCGCAGCTGGAAGGTGCCCCTGCTGCGCCGCGAGATCGGGTACGTCTTCCAGGACTTCAAGCTCCTCCCGAACAAGACCGTGCGCGAGAACGTCGCCTTCGCCCTCGAGGTGATCGGGCGCGGGAAGCGCGACATCCGTGGTCGGGTCCCCGAGGTCCTCGATCTCGTGGGCCTCACGGACAAGGCGGAGTCGTTGCCGCACGAACTCTCCGGCGGACAGCAGCAGCGCGTCTCGATCGCGCGTGCGTTCGTCAACAATCCGCGTCTGCTGCTCTGCGACGAGCCGACCGGGAACCTCGATCCCGCGACCTCCGTCGGCATCATGAAGCTGCTGGATCGCATCAACCGCACGGGGACGACCGTCGTCATGGCGACGCACGATCAGCAGATCGTCGACTCGATGCGCCGACGTGTGGTCGAGCTCGAGGACGGCCGGATCGTCCGCGACCAGGTGCGTGGCGTCTACGGCTACGGAGCATGAGCTGATGGCACGCTGGCGTTACGTCCTCATCGAGGCCCTCGGCGGCCTTCGACGCAATCTCATGATGTCGCTCGCAGTGGTGCTGTCGGTCACGGTGTCGCTGACATTGCTCGGAGCGGCACTGCTGCTCAGCGAACAGGTCGACCTCGCGACCGATGATTGGACCGGCAAGGTCGAGGTCTCGATCTTCCTCTGCGACGACCGGACCTGTCCTGCGATCACGACGCAGCAGCGGCAGACGCTGGAGGACGACCTCCTCGCGCAGCCCGAGGTCTCCGAGGTGTTCTACGAGTCGAAGCGCGAGGCCTATGAACGGTTCGTCCGACTGTTCGCCGACCAACCGACCCTGATCGAGGCGATCGACGTCGCGACGCTCCCGGCATCGTTCCGCGTGAAGCTCATCAACCCTGCCCTGTTCGGTGTTGTCAAGGAGCAGTTCGCTGCATATCCGGGTGTCGAGGAGATCGTCGATCAGCGCGATGTGCTCAACCAGTTCCTGACGTTCACCGCACTGGTGCGCAACGGTGCGCTCGTCGTCGCCCTGATCCAGCTGCTCGCCGCAGGGGTGCTCATCGCGAACACGATCCGTGTCACCGCGTTCGCCCGCCGCGAGCAGACGGCGATCATGAAACTCGTCGGGGCGTCGAACTGGTACGTCCGGCTTCCTTTCGTCCTCGAAGGTGTCTTCGCGGGGACCCTGGGCGCTGCGGCCTCCTGGGGGATCCTCTTCTACTCCGTCCCTCGAGTGACGCGGGATCTCGCCCGTGAGGTCGAGCTCCTGCC
>JAGYKW010000035.1 GCA_018401275.1 Nitriliruptoraceae bacterium
ACGACATCGCGGCTCTTCAGACCGCAGGATGCCACATCAGCATCGGTCCGCCAGAGCGCTGATGAATCAGGACCTCGACAGGGTTTGCACGGTACGGCCTGATGAGCCAGTCCCCGCGCGCAATGCATCCGTAGGTTCCCGGACCTGCTCCCAGCGCACGGATCCAGATACCTGCCGCCACATCAGCCGCGGCCCGGTGATCGTGGACCTCGCTCTGAAGACGATGGAGGTCGAACATGACGCAGTCCGACGCCGTACCGACCGTGCGGCCTGAGGCCGATACCCATGCCGATCATCGGCGTCCTCGGCGGACGACGATCCTCATCGCTGTCTCGGCACTGGCGGCACTGGCCGTCGGGGCCTGGTTCCTGATCGCCAGCCGCGGACCGATCGACCACGAAGTGTGGGCACTCGACCAGGGGACCGACCGCATCCACGTCTACGACAGTGACCACCAGCAGGTCTCGGTGATCGACGTCAGCCCTGCTGCCCTGCGGACGGTCGACCCCACGTTCGCGCCTGAGTCCGGCCGGACCGTTCCGCACATGATCGACTTCGATAGCGACCACCGGTACGCGTTCGTCGCAGCGACGGCAGGTGGCGCGACCATCGTCCTCGATGCGGTCGAGCGGGTCGTCGTCGCGGTCCTGCAGACAGGACCGGGAACACACATGGCCGCCGTGACCCCCGACGACGACGCCGTCTGGGTCGCCGTCATCGGAGCGAAGCGCCTCATCGAGATCCCACTCGATCTCACGGCAGAGCGCCCGACGTTCGAGCTGGGCCGTGTGATCGACGTGGAGCCGTTGCTCGCGAGCACCGGATTCACGTACCCCTCCTTCTCGCCGGTGTGCCACGACTTCGACGACGACGGCCGCGCCTGGGTCACGCTCGGACCGGGCACCGCTCAAGGCGGCCTGTTCGTCTTCGACCCGGCTACGGCCGAAGTCGTGCATGCCTACGATCCGGAGGTCGTGCGCGCGAACTGCGGCATCGGCTTCACCGCAGACGGCCGCCGAGCGATCGCCAACTGGTCCGGCGTGTTCGGCGCGGATGTCGAGGACGGCGAGGGCGAGTGGTACGTCTTCGATACTGCGACCTTCGATCTGCTCGACACTCGTACCTCTGGTGGGGTCGACGCCCACGGCGTGCGCCGGACCCCCGACGGTCGAGAGTTCTGGCAGATGAACCGCGGCACCGGCAACGGTCTGCGCATCGATGCACGCTCCTTCGAGGTCATCGGTGAACTGCAGGTCGGCGACGCTCCGGACATCCTCGACTTCTCGCCAGACGGTCGGTTCGCCTACGTCACTCAGCGCGGGCCGAACCCGCTCTCGGGCGACCCGCACGTATCACGAGGCAGCGCGCCGGGCGTCCTGGTCATCGACACCGAGACTGGCGCACTCGTCCGACGACTGGACCCGGCGACGGCGCAGGACCCCGACGGCAAGGTGCTCAACGACATCCACGGCATCGGCGTGCGCCGCC
>JAGYKW010000036.1 GCA_018401275.1 Nitriliruptoraceae bacterium
TCCCGGGCTCGCGCGAGTGCTGGGTGGCATCGGCCGACCGCCCTCAGCGGTCGTCCACAGGCAGGTTCTCTCTGTTGCAGAATCTCTGCAACGCGCTAGGTTCGGGAGTCTTCCGAGGCGATCGACAGCGCGTCACACAGCATGGAGGTGACCACCGTGGCATCACCGACACTCGGGTTCTCCCTGACGACCGCCGACCGCGAGCGCATCGGCCGACTCGCGGACCGATACGCCGGCGGCAACCGCAGCCTCTGGCTGCGCCAGGCCATCGAGCTGTACGAGGAACGGGCGCTCCTCGACATGTTGGCTGACCTCCAGGACCGGGGCGACCAGCTGACCGCAGGTCGACGCCTCGACCGGGACCTGATCTCCGACGTCGTCGCCGAGTCAGCAGCCGCCCCCTACAGCGTGCATGCGGACCGCGTCAGCCGCCTCGTTGCGGACTTCCTCGGTGACGACGGGTTCGACGATCACCCGGTCGACATTCAAGCGACGGCACGATTTCTGACCGGGACGGACGCAGCGTGGCACGCGTACCGCGCGGACGAGTAGGTGCCGCTCGTCGTCCTCGACGCGACGCTGCTCGCGACAGCGACAGCCTTCGCCGGCTCCTCCTACCGTTCCTGGCCGGACATCCCTCCGACCACGTCCAATCCGGAGGCCGACTGCATCAGCGTCATCGCGAGTTCACCCCGACACGGCCACGACTTCGGTCTGGTCGTGAGCGAGCGGCTTCTGCGACAGGTCGCCGACACGCTCCGAGCCTCCGTCGGGCTTCGACCTCGCGACATCGATGACTATCTGCTCGCACTCCTCCACTTCTCTCGCCGGAGCGGCGGCGAGATCGTGGAGGACCGACCGTCGAGCACCATGCTTCCCGCACACCTCGACATCCCGCTCTCGCTGGCGCAGCAGAAGCAGGCGGTCCTGGTCGCGGCCCATCCCGACCTTCGCGCGCTCCAGAACCGCGGCCCGGAATGGGGCCCCGATCGGATCGCGCTGATCGGCCCTCGAGAGTTCAGCGTCCGCGCTGACGCTGCGCGCCGAGCCCGCAGGGGATGACGACCGCTGGTTCTCCACAGGACGCCGATCGGGTCGATCTCCAGCGGCTGCAGTGATGCATGCTGGCCTCATGGGGCCACAGGTACGCGACGAGGACGAGATGGACGGCCAGGTCCTTGTCGTGTCGTTTGACGCGACCGGCAGACGCCTCGATCTGCTCGTGAACGACATCGGCACCTACACCGGGACCGTGCGGCTGCCCGACGCCCTCGCGCTGGAGATCAACGCGGACGGACGCTGGACACTGACGGCGCAGTGAGCAGGCTCCCTAGCCTGCGCGCATGACTCAGGACCCGCTGACGCCGAGCCC
>JAGYKW010000037.1 GCA_018401275.1 Nitriliruptoraceae bacterium
CGCAAGAAGGAGGCGCACTACGCCTTCAGCGACGCCCAGCGTGACGCGATCCTGCGCGCGATGCCCGACGACCGCAAGGTCGAGGTCCAGCGCTTCAAGGGTCTGGGTGAGATGGACGCCGACCAGCTGTGGAACACGACGATGGATCCGGAGCGGCGCACGCTCAAGCAGGTCCGGCTCGAGGACGCGGCGGCTGCGGATGAGATGTTCACCGTCCTGATGGGCGACGACGTCGCGGCCCGCCGCAACTTCATCCAGGCCAACGCGCGCAACGCGACGATCGACGTCTGAGGAGCCTGCCGTGAGCGAGGACGAGGGCATCGACCCGAACGCGTCCGACGCGTCCGACGCGTCCGATGCGTCGGACGGGGGCGGCACGATCGCGGCGGTGGTGACCGGCGGCGTGGTCGAGCCGGTCGTCATCGAGGACGAGATGCGGACCTCGTACCTCGACTACGCCATGTCGGTCATCGTCGGTCGTGCGCTCCCCGACGTGCGGGACGGGCTCAAGCCGGTCCACCGCCGCATCATCTACTCGATGGACGAGACGGGTCTGCGTCCCGACCGTCCGTACCGCAAGTGCGCATCCGCCGTCGGTGACGTGATGAAGAAGTACCACCCCCACGGGGACAGCGCGATCTACGACGCGCTGGTCCGCATGGGTCAGGACTTCTCGATCCGCTACGAGCTGATCGACGGTCACGGCAACTTCGGCTCCATCGACGGTGACCCACCGGCCGCGATGCGTTACACCGAGTCGCGCCTGTCGAAGCTCGCGATGGAGCTGATCCGCGACATCGACGAGGAGACCGTCGACCTCATCCCGAACTACGACGGGTACGAGGAGGAGCCGGTCGTCCTGCCGGCGCGCTTCCCCAACCTGCTCGCGAACGGTTCGACCGGTATCGCCGTCGGCATGGCCACGAACATCCCGCCGCACAACCTCGGCGAGCTGATCGATGCGACCGTCGCGCTGATCGACGACCCCACGCTGACCGCCGTCGACCTCATGACGCACCTGCCCGCACCGGACTTCCCCACGGGCGGGCTGATCCTGGGCACGCGCGGCGTCATCGACGCGTACACGACGGGCCGCGGCTCGATCAAGGTCCGTGCGGTCTGCACCATCGAGGAGCCGGAGCGTGCCAGCGAGCGCGCCCGCATCATCGTCACCGAGCTGCCCTACATGGTCAACAAGGCG
>JAGYKW010000038.1 GCA_018401275.1 Nitriliruptoraceae bacterium
TGTGACTCCGAATCAGGTCGGAATAGTGGCCGAGACGAGGCCCGAGGTCAAGCGTTCGCGCAGACACGCAACAGTCCTCGTGCGTCCGAAACCTGAGCGGACGACACATGCGTCATGCTCCGTGATGGCTCCGAGGTCACACGACAAGTGCGTTCCGACGCCTCAGTTCCGCCCGGAGGATCCCACGGAGGTCGGCGATCATCCCGATCAGCTGCGGGTAGCGGAGCGTGTAGATCATGTTCGACCCGTCCCGTTCCGCATCGACCAGGCCGCGCTCCCGAAGCACTGCGAGATGCTGGGAGACGTTCGCGACCGTCGCATCGACGGCCCGAGCGAGCACACCGACCGTGGCCGGGCCAGCCGCCAACGCGTGGAGGAGAAGCAACCGCTTCGGATCGTTCAGGGCCCGACACAACGTCGCGCTGAGCTCGGCGAGCTCAGCTCTCAGCGCATCGTCGAGCAGCTCCTCGGGTGGTCCGAGGTTCACAGGACGGCTCTCGGGCTCAGATCGGTCATGTCAGAGAACCTAACACCCCCCAGCCGTACGGGGTAAGGACCTCCTCGAAGCCGAGGAACAGACCCTTGACACGAGAGCCGACACGGACAACGATGGCGACACTTGCGCGCTTGCGCGAGGAGTACATCAGGTCGTCCCGGTCGGGAGCCCGGGACGCGAGGGGGAGCGGGAGCTATGGATCAGCGCGCGAGCGACGGCGTAGAGCGCATGACGATCGTCGCCTGGTCGGGCGAACTCGACAAGGTCTGGCCGCAGTACATCCTCGCGACCACCGGTGCCGCATACGGCATGGAGGTCACGATGTTCTGCACCTTCTGGGGGTTGTTCACCCTGAAGCGCCCCGAGGTGAAGGTGACTGGGGACAACTGGATGACGAAGATGCTCGGGGCCGTGAACAACGAGCGGCTGAGCCACCTGAACTTCGGCGGTGCCGGCCCTCGGATGATGCGGAGCATCGCCAAGCGGCACAAGGTCGCGCCGCCCGATGAGCTGATCGCGACGGCCCGTGAGCTCGGTGTGAAGCTCGCCCCGTGCCAGATGACGATGGACCTCATGGGGCTGCGCCGGGAGGACCTGATCGACGGCATCGAGGAACCGCTGGGCGCCGCTGCGGCGATGTCGAACATGCAGCGCTCATCCATCAACCTGTTCATCTGACCGACCACGACG
>JAGYKW010000039.1 GCA_018401275.1 Nitriliruptoraceae bacterium
CGCGACCGGCCGGCGCGGGCACGCCTCGTAGGCTGCGGTCCATGGACCCCATCGCCATCCACAGCACCGGCCCTGACGTCGAGGACGTCCAGCGGCTGCTGAGCAGCGTCGGGCTGCTCCCTGCCGCCGAATCAGGTGCGCATGGCACCGACGAACGCGGCGTGTTCGGTCTCGCGACCCAGCGTGCGGTCCGCGGGCTCCAGCAGCGTCACGGTCTACCCGCCGACGGCGTCGTCGACCTCGAGACGTGGCAGGTGCTCATCGCCGCCTCCTACCGGCTCGGCGACCGCCTGCTGTTCCGGACCCGCCCGATGCTGCGGGGCGAGGACGTCCGCGACCTGCAGCTGCGGCTGTCGCGGCTCGGCTTCGACGCAGGACTCGTCGACGGCGTGTTCGGGCCCGAGACGGAGCGCGCGCTCCTCGGCTTCCAGTCGGAGGTCGGGCTGGTGGTCGACGGCATCCTCGGGGCGGAGACGCTCGAGCAGCTGACCCGCCTGCACCGCGAGCACCATGCCGCGCCCGCCTCGATGGCGCGCGAGCGCTCGCAGCTGCGCCGGCCCACCCGGACCGACCTGCTCGGTGCTCGCATCCTCATCGACCCCGCGAACGGCCCCGAGGTCCCCGGCGCCATCGCGGCCGACGGCACCGCGGAGCACGAGATCACGTGGGCGATCGCGTCGCTCGCCGAGGGCCGGCTGTCCGCGCTCGGTGCGACCGCGCTCCTCAGCCGCGGACCGATGACCTCCCCGAGCGCCGCCGAACGTGCGGAGGTCGCCAACGCCGCCGACGTCGAGCTCATCGTCTCCATCGGGCTGAACCAGGCGAGCTCCCCGAGCGACTGCGGTGCGAGCGCCACCTACTTCGGGACCGGCCAGTACGTGTCGGAGTTCGGCCGGGCGCTCGCCGACCACCTGCTCGCACGGACCGTCGCCGTGCTCGGCACGCCGGACTGCCGCAGCCATCCGGCCGCCGTGTCGATCCTGCGGCTGTCGCGTGCTCCGGCGGTCGTGCTCGAACCCGGGTTCCTCACCAACCCCGACGACGCGCGGCGGTTGACCGACC
>JAGYKW010000004.1 GCA_018401275.1 Nitriliruptoraceae bacterium
TCTCCTTCGACTTCAGCAGGCCCTTGTCCTTCGCCCACCGGTTGACCGCCGAGGTGAGCGCCGTGCGGAAGCCCTCCTCGTGGGTGCCGCCCTCGTGCGTGTTGATCGTGTTCGCGAAGCTGAGGATCGCGTCGTTGAAGTCGTTGATCCACTGCAGGGCGATCTCGAGCGACTGGGGACCGTTGGGACCCTGCTCCTCGGCCTCCATGTGGATCGTCTCGTGCAGCCCGTCACGCGCACGGGTCGCGCGGATGTGATCGACGAAGTCGCGCAGCCCGTTGGGCGCGTGGAAGGTCTGACGCCGCGGCCTCTCACCCGGCTCCGCGTCGTCGTCCGCGTCACGCGTCGGGAGCACGGCGAGCACCGGGTCGGCCGTGTCCGCCGACCGGTCGGTCCGCTCGTCGTCGAGATGGAGCACGAGCCCCGCGGTCAGGAACGCCGTGTCGCGCAGGCGGCGCGCGATGGTGTCGGCGCTGACCTTCACGCCCTCGACGAAGATCTCCGCGTCGGGCCAGAACGTGATGGTCGTCCCCGTCGTGTCCGAGTCGCCGATGCGCTCGATCGGTGCGTCGGGCACGCCGCGCTGATAGGTCTGGCGCCAGATCCCGCCGTCGCGGTGCACGACCGCCTCGAGCCGTTCCGACAACGCGTTGACGACGCTGATGCCGACGCCGTGCAGGCCGCCCGAGACCGCGTAGGCCTGCGAGTCGAACTTGCCGCCGGCGTGCAGGACGGTGAGCACGACCTCGAGCGCGCTGCGGCCCTCCTGCTCGTGCAGGTCGACCGGGATGCCGGACCCGTCATCTGCGACACGGATCGCGCCGTCGGCGAGCAGCGTGACGACGATCTCGCTGCAGCGGCCGGCGAGCGCCTCGTCGACCGAGTTGTCCACGACCTCCCACACGAGGTGGTGGAGACCGCGCGGCCCGGTCGTCCCGATGTACATGCCGGGTCGACGGCGCACGGCCTCGAGCCCCTCGAGGACGGTGATCGAACGCGCGTCGTACCCGCCGTTGGCAGGCGTGGTGGCAGCGGACAACCGGGAGCCTCTCTCGGCACGCGTGGGGCGCGTGAGGTGCGGTGCGGTGGGCCGTTCAGCAGGCGGTGCGCAGGCGGTCCAGGAGCACCTGAGGCCCTCTGCACGGTGTTCCACCGTCCACGGAGCCTATCAGGCGGGCCCGTCCGAGAACGGCCTTGAGCGCGCCTGTGGATAGCCGGGGCCGGTTCCGGGGGGTGGGTAGCGGAGAGCCGCCCACTCGGCCGAGCGCCGCCCTGAGGCGTTCTCAGCGGCTCGCGAGGTCCAGGAGCTGCGCGACCCCGACGGCCGGGAGGAGGCCCTGGCGGCGTGCCACGAGCGTCCCGTCGGCATCGACCACGGCCCAGGCCGGGTAGGCCCGCAGCCCGAAGGCCTTCATCAACGGATCGCCCACGTCGTCGCGCACCGTCGTCTGCTCGCCGAGACCGGCGTCACTCAGCCACGTCCGCGGCGGCCAGTTCGGACGGCTCGGGTCGAGCCCGGTCGTGACGAGCACCAACTCGATGTCGTCCGGGACGCCGTCGGCCTCGACGAGGTCGCGCAACGTCGGGAGCTCCTGACCGCAGACCGGGCACCAGTGCGCGAGGAACACGATGACCTGCGCCTGACCCTGCTCCCCGATGGTGACCGGCTGGTCCTCGTAGTCGAGCGCGGTGATCACCGGCGAGGGCAGACCGACCGCGGGGTCCGGTCCGTCCTCGGGGTACGGCACCGGGATCGTCTCGCCCTCGATGACGACCGGCGCCGCGACGTCGGACAGGCCCGGGAGGTCCGCGCCCTCGCCGGCGGAGAGGACCGCGACCACCCCGACGAACGCGACCACCGCGACGCCGACGAGGATCAGGACGAGACGGTTGCTCCCACCGCTCCGACCGCTGCTGCTGGCGGACGCGGATCGGGACGTTCGGGTCGAGGTGCTCATCGGTCGCTGCTCCGGTCTGGGGCGGGGTCGTGGTCGGTGACGGGCTCGGGCGCGGGCTGGGGCGCGGTGCGTGCCACAAGGGTAAGGGCGATGAAGGCGGACCCTGCGATCAGCGCCATCGTGGGGACCGTGAGCAGGCCGAACTCCTCGACCCACTTGATGGTGCACGGGTTCGCAGGATCGCACGGACCCGCGAGTGACGGGAAGCGCTCGATCACGACGTGCCACACGGACAGGGCGACACCGACCGCGGCGAGCGGCACCGAGGTCAGCCAGACCGCACGGTCGCGGCGCAGCGCCGCGACACCGAGCACGATGACCTGCGGGTAGATCGCGATGCGCTGGTACCAGCACAGCGTGCACGGCGGGTAGCCGGCGATCTCGGAGTAGTACAGCGACCCGAGCGTCGTGACCAGCGCGATCGCGGTGGCCAGCGGCAGTGCGACGTCACGCGCCCAGTCGGGGACGCGGCGCGTCACGAGGGCCACGACGGCGGCGACGGTGACGACGAGCGCCACGAGCGCGAGGATGCCGAGGAAGCGGTTGACGACCATGATCGGTGGCGGGTTCAACGCTGGACCTCCGGTCCGTCAGGGCCGGGATCGTCAGGGTCACGACCACGGTCCGCACCAGCGTTCCCGAACGATGACCGCTCTGCAACCGTCGGTCGTCCCTCGAGTCGACCGACGACGATGCGGACCTCTCGCACGCTACCGGCGCCCAGCACGCTCGCGGAGCGCTCGAGCAGCTGGGTCGTCAGGTAGCGCAGCTGTGTCGCCCAGGCGGGCGAGGCCGCACGCACGACGAGCACCCGTCCGGCGAGACGGACGGGCTCGCAGTGCGCGATCAGCTCGGCCCCGACGATCTCCTCCCACGCGGCCCACATGCGCACCGCCCCGAGCCGTTCGCTCCAGCCCGGCCGGCGGGCGAAGCGCGCCAGCTCCCCGGCGAGCGCGCTCGGCCCCTCGACGCGCGTCAGCGTGGGCTCGTCGTCCTCCGCGACCGTCCAGTCCTCGGGGGTGAGCGGGGCCTGCGGGCTGCTGCTGCGTCGGCGTCGGCGCTGCTCGCCGCTCCTGCCGTCGCCTCCGTTCCTGGCGTCCCTTGCACCCGTGGGGCTCACGTCGTCACCCCGGGAAGCGGCCCGCTCGCGTCGAGGTCGCGCGGATGCAGGGTCGATCCGGTCGCGTCGTCCTCACGTCGGACGTCGATGCGTCGGCCGGGGAGCGGCACGTCCGCATCGACCGCCGCGGTCACGAGGATCTGATCGAACCCGTCGCACAGGTCCGCGACACGCGCCCGTCGGACGTCGTCGAGCTCGCTGAACACGTCATCGAGCAGCAGCACCGGCCGGTCACCGACACCGGTGAGCAGCGGTGCCGACCCGACCTTGCAGGCCAGCGCGACCGACCAGGCCTCACCCTGTGACGCGGTCGTGCGCGCTGGCAACCCGTCGAGCGTGATGACGAGCTCGTCGCGGTGCGGACCGACCAGCGTGATGCCGCGACGGCGCTCCTCGCCGGCGACGTCGGCGAGCGCACGGCGCAACGCGTCCGCGATCGCCGCGACGTCCTGCGTCTCGTCGACCAGCGCATCGGAGCGGTAGGTGAGCGTCACCGGGACGCTGCTGCCCGTCAGTCGCTCGTGGGCCTCGGTGACCGGTCCGCGCAGCGCGACCACGGCAGCGAGGCGCGCGGCGACGAGCGGTGCCCCGTGGGCGACGAGCTGCTCGGTCCAGGCGAGCAGCGCATCCGCGGGGCCGGTCGCGCCACCACGCAGGTCCTTGAGGAGCGCGTTGCGCTGCCGCAGGATCCGCTCGTACTCGGCGAGCGCTGCGGCGTAGCTGGCGCGGCGCTGCGACAGGAGCTGGTCGAGGTAGCGGCGGCGGTCGGACGGATCGCCGCGGACGAGCGCGAGGTCCTCGGGAGCGAACGCGATGACGCGCAGCACGCCGACCGCGTCAGCGCTGCGGCGCACGGGCTGACCGTCGACCTGCGCGCGGGTGCGACCCGACCCGAGCTGGACGTCGATGCTGCGCTGCCGGTCGTCGTCGGTGCGGATGGCGGTGCGCACGACCGCGTCGGCGGCGCCCTCCCGCACGAGGGCAGCGTCGCCAGCGATGCGGTGCGACGCGCCGACCGCGACGCGGTGCAGGGCCTCGATCACGTTCGTCTTGCCGCGGCCGTTCGGACCGACGAGCACGCTCACCCCGCGCGTGAGCTCGAGCTCAGCGCGGCGGTAGGAGCGGAAGTCGACGAGCTCGAGGCGTTCGACCCACAACGCGTCTCAGCTCACCCTCATCGGCATGAGCAGGTAGGTCAGGTCGTCGACCTCGCCCTTCTCGTCGTGGGGCTTGATGACGGCGGCGCGCAGGCCGTCGCGCAGCTCGAAGCGGACCATGTCGGTCCCGGTCGCCTCGAGCCCGGCGAGCAGGTACGCCGGGTTGAACGCGATCTCGAGCTCGCCGCCCTCGACGGTCGCCGACAGCTGCTCCGACGCGTCACCCGCCTCCTGGTTCGAGGCCTGGATGTCGATGCCGTCGGCGGAGAACGCGAGCAGCACCGGCGTGTTCGTCTGCGCCGACGCGACGACCGCGACGCGCTGCAGGGCCTCGGTCAGCGCGGCGCGTTCGACGACGACGGTGACCTCCGAGGAGTCCGGCAGCAGCGAGCGGTAGTTCGGGAACGGGCCCTCGATGAGTCGCGAGGTGAGCGTGCGGTCCCCGAGCAGGAACGAGACCTGGCCGGCACCGAGCACGACGGTCACGGTCCCGCCGACCTCCCCCGCTGCGCGCGCGACCTCCTGGAGTGCGCGCACCGGGACGATCGCCTGGCCCTCGATGGCGTCCTCGAAGGCGAGCGAGCGAGCGGCGAGCCGGTACGTGTCGGTCGCGGCGGCGACCAGGCGGCCATCGCTGGCCTCGAGGTTGACGCCGGTGAGCACCGCACGGGCGTCGTCACCGATGGCGGCCGCACGGCCGACCTGGCTGACCAGACGGGCCAGCGCGTCGGCCTTGACCGTGCCGCGCACGCCGTCCTCGTCGACCGGTGGCATCGCCGGGAAGTCATCGGCCTGGAGCCTTCGGACGTTGAACTTCGCTCGGCCGCAGCTGATGCGGACCTTGTCGCCGTCGTCCTCGAGGTCGACGGGTGCGTCGGGGAAACGGGCGACGAGTTGCGCGAGGAAGCGGGCGGCGAGCAGCGTGCGGCCGGGACGCTCGACGGTCGCCGGCACGGAGATCTCGGCCGACACCTCGAGGTCGGTGGCGCGGCAGACGAGCCGTCCGTCGGCAGCCTCGAGCAGCACACCCGTCAGGGCGGGAAGTGCGGCGCGTGATCCGGCGACGCGGGTCGCCCACGCGATCGCCTCGGTGAACTCCTGGCGGTCGACGCGGAGCTTCATCGGATGTTCCTCTCATCCCCAGGGTCTACGAGGACTGGTCGTCTCTTAAGGTGAATCCGTCGTTGTAGTAGGGCCTGTGGGAACTGTGGGCGAACGGCATCGTCGCAGGTCAGCGCGTGGTCGAGGGTGAGGACGGACCGGGGACGACGAGCGGCTGCGTCCACAGCTCGGACCGTCCGAAGCCGCTCGTCCACAGGCTCCCCCAGAACGACGCGCAGCGTCCTCGTCCTGTCCACAGCCGGAGCACAGGGCGTGATGGTCATCGGGCGACCCGTGTGGTGGACGTCACGCGGTTGGTGAGCTCGCGCACCTGGTCGTAGGTGATGCGCCGCTCGGTCATCAGCCCGGCGATCTTCTGGGTCGCATGCATGACCGTCGAGTGGTCGCGGTTGCCGAACGCGCGGCCGATGCGAGGCAGCGAGAGGTCGGTCAACTCGCGCGTGAGGTACATCGCGATCTGGCGGGCGTTGACGAGCTGGCGGCTCCGGGACGCCGAGCACAGCTCCTCGGCGGTGATCGAGAAGTAGGTCGCGACCTCGTCGATGATGTCCTGCACCGAGATGACGCGGTCACGTCCGTCGGGGAACAGGTCCTTGAGGACGTACTCGGCCATCTGCACGTCGGCGGGTGCGCGCTGCAGGCTCGCGAACGCGGAGACACGGATCAGCGCACCCTCGAGCTCGCGGATGTTCGACGCGACCTTCGTCGCGATGACCTCGAGCACCGCATCGCTCACGCCGAGCCGGTCGGACTCGGCCTTCTTGCGCAGGATGGCGATACGCGTCTCGAGGTCGGGCGGCTGGATGTCGGTCATCAGCCCCCACTCGAAGCGGCTGCGCAACCGGTCCTCGAGCTGGCCGATCTGCTTGGGAGGCCGGTCGCTCGAGAGCACGATCTGCTTCTCGGCGTTGTGGAGCGCGTTGAAGGTGTGGAAGAACTCCTCCTGGGTGCGCTCCTTGGACTGCAGGAACTGGACGTCATCGACGAGCAGGACGTCGGTGAGGCGGTACAGCCGCTGGAACGCCGTGATCGAGTCGTCGCGGATCGCGTTGATGAACTCGTTGGTGAACTGCTCGGTGGTGACGTAGCGGACCGTGAGGCGCGGGTAGAGCTTGCGCACGTAGTGCCCGATGGCGTGGAGCAGGTGGGTCTTCCCAAGGCCTGCGCCGCCGTACACGAACAGCGGGTTGTACGACTTCGCCGGCGCCTCGGCGACCGCGTTCGCGGCGGCGTGCGCGAAGCGGTTCGACGCACCGATGACGAAGTCGTCGAAGTTGTAGCGCGGGTTGAGGCGCGTGTCCGGCTCGAGGTCCTCGTTGCGGATCCGCGGGCGCGGCGAGTCGGGCATGGAGACCGTCGGGCCCGCAGGGCGCCCGGGTGCCTGCAGCGGCGAGCCGCGCAGGGGGGTGTCATAGAGCGGGTTCTCGTCGAGGTGGTCGAGGCGCGCGAGCGCGTCGTACTCGTCGACCGCGCCGCGTGTCGTCTCCGCGACGACGGGCTGATGGTCGGCGTTCACGTGGGCGAGGCCGAGCTCGGTCCGTGCGGCGGCGGCGTGGCTGACGAGCTCCTCGTGGGAGACGCTCGGTGTGGACGTCGACTCGGGCTGTGTCTGCACGGTGATGACGAGCTGGATCGGCTCGCCGGCGAGCTCGGTCAGGCTCTCACGCAGCAGCTCGCCGCAGGAGCGCTCCAGCCAGTCACGGGCGAAGCCGTGGGGGCTCGCGATGACCAGGGTCCCGTCGGAGAAGCCGACCGGATGGGTCGCCTCCAGCCAGCGGCGCTGCACCGGCGAGTCGACTCCTGGGAGGATCCTGGTGAGCCCCGTACGCCACAGACCATCGGGGTCCGTCACCGTCGTGTCCTCCACGTCGCACTCCTCGGCACCCGGTGGGTGCGCCCCTTCGGACGCCCGAGGGCGTCGCTGGACTTCCGTTCCCGTTCACGCCGGGACACGGGGCCGCGACATCGCCCCCGACCGTTCGTCGATCGTCGTGATGACGAGCGCCGTCCGGTGGACCGGTGACGGTGATGCGGACCGCGCCGAGGAGCCGGACGTCGCGGCGGGGGAAGGAGTGCTCCGCGAGCGACCGCATCTCTCGGATGGCGGACGCGCGAACCTAACACCGTGCCGACGCGCGCCGCAACCGATACGCGCTCGACGCGCATCGCGATCGGGTGAGCTGCTCGTCGGGCTGTTCGTCGGGCTGTTCGTCGGCCGGCCAGGTCGGCCTTGCCGTCGAGTCGGTGGGAGCGGTACCGTTCGACCCGCACGGCACCCCGGGGCACCGCCGCACACCCGGCACCGCCCGGCCGCTGCTCACCGCACCAGCCTCACGAGCGTCATCCCGTCCGTCCATCGTCCGTCCCGTGCCCGTCGCGTCGAAGCGGGCCCGCCCTCCACCAGAAGAGGTCCGCGATGAAGCGCACCTATCAGCCGAACACCCGCCGCCGTTCGCGCAAGCACGGCTTCCGCCTCCGCATGCGCACGCGCGCCGGACGAGCGATCGTCAAGAGCCGTCGTCGCAAGGGTCGCGCCAAGCTGACCGCGTGACCGACGCGTCCAGCGCGTCAGGACGCGTCGTGACCCGTCCGGGACGCCTCTCACGCTCGGAGGACGTCCAGCAGGTCCTGCGGCGTGGGCGCAGCAGCGCGGGTGACCTCCTCGCGCTCCATCGTCTCGAACGGGCCGCAACGGACGCTCCAGGCGTCTCCGGCGCCCGGTTCACCGTCGTCGCGTCGAAGCGGGTCGGGAACGCCGTGCGGCGCAATCGTGCCAAGCGACTGCTCAGAGAGGCGGCCCGTGCCCGGAGCTGGCGCGACGACCTCGACGTCGTCCTGGTCGCCCGCGCGCCCAGCGCCGACAGCGACGTGTCCCGCGTCGGCGCCGAGCTCGACCGGCTCGGCGGCAAGCTCGACGTGTTCACGGTCGTGACCACCTCATGAAGCCGATCGTCATGGAGCCGATCGCCGGCAGGGTCATCCGTGCGCTGCGCGCGGGTGTGACCATGGTGCTGCTCGCCCCGGTCCACCTGTGGCGCGCGACGGTCGTGATGCGTCAGCCACGCTGCCGCTACTACCCCTCGTGCTCGACGTACGCGGTCGGCGCCCTGCGCGTGCACGGCCCCGTGCGAGGAAGCGCGCTGGCTGCAGGACGCCTGCTGCGCTGCCACCCGTGGAGCCCCGGCGGCATCGATCACGTCCCGCCCGTGCGTTCCGGTCGCGCTCGTTCAGGCGCTTCCAGCGATGCTCTCCAGTCCTCAGCCACACCGTTCGGAGTCCGTGATGTTTGAGTTCTTCCAACCTGTCCTCGACGTCTTCGGGTCGGTCCTCGAGTTCATCCATGACCTCGTGGAGCCGGCCTTCGGCGTGCACTCGTGGGGATGGTCGATCATCGGCCTGACGCTGATCGTGCGGGTCCTGCTGCTGCCGCTCGCGATCAAGCAGACACGTTCGATGAAGGCGATGCAGCAGCTCCAGCCGCAGATGAAGGCGATCCAGGACAAGTACAAGACCGATCGCGACATGATGCGCAAGGACCCGGAGAAGTACAAGGCGCGCAAGCAGAAGCAGCAGCAGGAGATGATGGCGCTCTACCAGCGCGAGGGTGCGAACCCCGCGGCGAGCTGCCTCCCGCTGCTCGCTCAGGCGCCGGTGTTCCTCGCGCTCTTCTGGACGCTCAACGGCAACCCGGACCTCACGGGTGCGCCGTTCTACTTCATCACGGACGCGACGGCCGGTGGGCTCGAGAAGGTCGTGAGCACCGCTGGTTGGCCGGGCTGGCTGCTCATCCTCCTGATGTCCGGGACGATGTTCTTCTCGCAGAAGCAGATGATGGCGCGCAACGCCGCGACCATGGCGGACAACCCCATGGCGCAGCAGCAGAAGATCCTGCTCTACGTCATGCCCGTCTTCCTCGCGGCCATCTCCTTCCAGTTCCCGCTCGGCATCCTGCTGTACTGGGTCACCACGAACGCGTGGCAGATCGCGCAGCAGGCCATCATCCTGCGCGAGTCGACCAAGATCGACGCGGCGAACGGGAAGGGTGGCACGAAGCCGGACGCCGAGGACGGCGACGCGCAAGGCCGGCCGGGCGGTCCTGCACCCAAGGGCGGTGGATCGCGTGGCGCGACATCGGGTCGGCGCAACGGGAGCGCGTCGTCCGGCGGTGCGTCGTCGGGTCGGGCTGCGAAGCCTGCTGCGAGCGACGGGTCCGGCGATGACGCGGCTCCCCAGGCGCCGAAGGCAGCTGCCGAGGAGAGCGCCACGGAGCGTTCATCCGACCCTCGGTCGGTAGAGAAGAGTTCTAAACCGCGTTCTCCGGTGGACGGGGGGACGGGAGCCGGCACGCCGGGAGATTCATCCGGCGAGGCCAACTCCGACTCCTCCACCGGACCACGGCGGCGCCTCCCCCGACGGGGTGGCGACCGCTGAACCGGGACCGGTCCTCGACCGGGGTCCCGTCTTCACCACGACACAGGAGCTCGCAGGACGAGCTCGACATGAGAGGAAGCGACGTGGCAGCACAACGAGGAGGTCGCCGTCGCGCGGCCCAGCAGGACGTGGTCCGTGACGCGTTGGTCGCAGCCCTGTCCGAGGCACTGGACGTCGACGCGGACAGGCTGTCGCTCAGCGTGTCGCTCGATGACGCACCGGTCCCGGTGGACCGACTTCCCCTGGACCTGTCGGTCCGGGTCGAGGACACGTCCGACGCGGATGCTGACGAACCGCACGACGTCGAGCTGGACGACGATGAGTCGGATGACGACGAACCGGGCGACGACCAGCCGGGCGACGACCAGGAGCAGGACGAGCAGCGCGACCCCGCGCCTCGTTCGGCGGGCCGACGTGGTGAGTCGCGCAACTCGACGGCGACGTCCGAGGCGAGCAGCGCACCGGTGAGCGCGGAGGACCTTGACGAGGAGGCCGAGGCGGCCGCGGACCTGCTCGAGGGGCTGCTGGACGCGATGGACCTGCCGGGAGACCTGCGGATCAGCGTCCAGGAGGCGCACGCAGAGGTCGAAGTCATCGGCCTCGAGGAGGGCGTACTGATCGGTCGGCGGGGCCAGACGTTGGACGCCGTGCAGGAGCTGGTGCGGACCGCGATGCAGCGCCGCTTCGAGCGACGCTCACGCGTGCTCGTCGACGTCGACGGGTACCGCGCGCGCCGTCTCGAGAAGCTGCTCGAGCGGGCGGACGAAGCGGTCGAAGAGGTGCTTGACACCGGGGAACCGCAGCGGCTCGAACCGATGGACTCCATCGAGCGCCGACTCGTCCATCAGCGGGTCGCCGAGACCGAGGGGGTCGTGAGCACGAGCCACGGCCGTGAGCCGTCACGCCGGATCGTCATCGAGCGCGAGTAGGTCCGGGTCGCAGTCACTCGGGGGGCGCCGGCGCGATGCCGGCGCCCTCCGTCGTTCACCGGTCGTGTGGCCGTGGCCGTGGCGGTGGTCTGCAGTGTGCGGATCGGCGCGGCGGGCGGGTCTCGCGCAACCCTGAACGTCAGCAGTGGAAGTCCATCAGTGTGCTTCAGGGTTGCGATGCGCACGGCGACGAGGCGCTCTGAGACGCTTGAGGGGGGTCGGTCCGTCTGTGTCCGGGCCTCGCGGGCCGACGGCGCTGGCCACCAGTTCGCCAGGGGTGCTGCGCGATGCTGGGCCCGGCGTCATTCGGTGACCGAAAGCGGGCTCGGTCCGCCGACGGCCGGATCGTGAGTGACCGCTCTGTCGAGAGTAGGACGATTCTGGGTCGCGAGCTCGTGGGCGCGCGGAGGCGCCGGCCTGCTTGACGCCGCTAGCGTCGTCCACAAGAGCTGTGGACAAGTCGGGGTATCTGTGGAGGGGGCGCGCTGTCGCCTGTGCACCATCGCCCACTCGCGGTCGCGGATCGCCTGCGATGGGAGCGACCCTCGGGGCCAGTCTGGGTGTGCTGTCGGCGAGGAAGGTGCAATGCCGCGCCCGGTTTGGGCGCCCCGTCGGCTGTGCACGCTTCTTGACCCGAATGCGTCGACCGAGGACTTCGTCATGGAGGGTGGAACCAACCAGGTGAATCGACCTCGATCCAGGGTGGATGGTTCCACGTGGAACGTCGATCTCGTTCCGGCACCGAGGAACCGATTGGTTTGACTGGCGCTCGCGTGCGGTAGGCTGAGGACTGGTGGCCCTGGCCGGGCCACAAATTCTGGCCAAATCAGCCTTCTGACGCGTTTTCGGGGTCGATTTCGGGCCGGTGGGTCCGTTCCACGTGGAACATGGCCGGATCAGGGGGCAGGAATGGATGAGCGCGATAGCCTCACGGAGAGCCAACGTGCCATGCTCGCGCGTTTTGCGGAGCTTCTCCGGGCGTCGCCACACAATCTCCTCTCACCCCGTGGCCTGAGTGAGCTCGAAGACCGACACTTCCCCGAAGGGATCGCTTTCGCTCGCACCCTCCCCTCGGTCGGACGCGTCCTCGATGTCGGTTCGGGTGGAGGCCTGCCCGGCGTCGTCGTCGCCATCGCACGCCCCGATCTTGAGGTCCACCTCCTGGAGGCGACACGCAAGAAGGCTGACTTCCTTGCGGAGGCGGTGACGGCACTCGGACTCGCGGTCAAGGTCCATCATGGCCGCGCGGAGGAGCTTGCGACGGGCGAACTTGGAGAAAACTTCGACGTGGTCTGTGCTCGGGCGGTGGCGCCACTCGAGCGACTGGTGCCATGGTGCGCCCCGTACCTGAGGCCGGGGGGACTGCTGTACGCGATCAAGGGGGAGCGCTGGTCGGATGAGCTCGAGGCCGCTGCTCATGCGCTGACCGCAGCGCACATGACCGTCCGATCCACGCCAGCCTCACGGGCACCCGAGGCGGGGTCCCGGGACGGCCCCCTCGTCGTAGTACTTGAGCGTGCAAGGAGTAGGCCGTCAGGGCCTGGGCTCAGGCCAGCGAGGACCCCGAAGCGCGTTGTTGGTGATACGACCAAAGGGTGAGCACACGTGGCACGGACGCGTGCGAGGGCAGAGCGGTACGGTGACACGTCGCGACCTCGTCCGCACGATGCCGTCCGTTCCCATCCGTGGTGACGCCCGGTGCGTGCAGCGTGACGTGTCGCGGAACGAGGACCTGCGGATCCGGTGCGACCAACCGGCTGCGCCCGTGCTCGAGGTCGCACCAGGGTGGGAGTTCATGTGATGAAGGATCAGGAGCACGCGGTGGACACGCAGGCCTCGAACGAGACCGGGACCGGCTACGCGGGACCGCCCGCACGACTCGCTGAGCGAGGACGGGCGACCGTCGTCGCCGTCGCCAACCAGAAGGGTGGCGTCGGCAAGACCACGACCACCGTCTCACTCGGTGCCGCACTCGCACAGGGCGGTGCTCGCGTCCTGCTCGTCGACCTCGACCCGCAGGGCAACGCGAGCACGGGACTCGATGTGCGCATCACCTCGAACGAGGCGAGCACGTACGACGCGATCGTCGAGGGGCTTCCGATCGCGCAAGCCGTCCGAACGACCGCGATCGAAGGACTGTCGGTCCTGCCGTCATCGCTCGAGCTCGCCGGCGCCGAGGTCGAACTGGTCCAGGCCATGGCACGCGAACGCGCGCTCGCTCGTGCGGTCGAACCGGCGCGCGCCGATCACGACGTCATCCTGATCGACTGTCCGCCGTCGCTGGGCCTGCTCACCATCAACGCGTTCGTCGCCGCGGACCAACTGCTCGTCCCCATCCAGTGCGAGTACTACGCGCTCGAGGGATTGACCCAGCTCATGCGCACCGTCGGGCTCGTCGAGGAGAACCTCAATCCGGGTCTCTCCATCGGCGGCGTCGTGCTCACGATGTACGACGGTCGGACGCGACTCGCACAGCAGGTGGTCGACGAGGTCCGTTCGTTCTTCGATGCGCGCGCCTACGAGACCATCATCCCGCGCACCGTCCGGTTGTCCGAGGCACCGAGCTACGCGCAGCCGATCACCGTGTTCGACCCGGAGAGCCGCGGCGCCGAGTCCTACCTCGCGCTCGCCGACGAGTTCGCACGACGGCTGGGCATCACCAGCTTCGACGCCGCGCGGGCCGCTCGCGTCGCGAGGGAGACGAAGGCGGCAGAGGTGGCGGCCCTCCAGGCCGAGCAGGACGACGCACGACTGGCAGCGCAGGAAGAGGGAGGCGAGGCATGAGCACCCAACGTCGCGGCGGGCTCGGGAAGGGCCTGGGAGCGCTCATCGCCACCTCCGGCGGACGCACGGAGGCCGACGACCCGACGGTCGACGCCGCACCGGCAGCGCCCGAGCAGGATCTGGACGACGCACCGAGCGCCTCCCAGCCCGCCGAGCAGAGCGTGCCCACACCACCCGTGGCACCGCCCGCGTCACCGCCTGCGGTGCCGCCCGCGTCGCCGATCGGCCTCAGCGGGATCCGCCTGATCGAGGTCGACCCGACCACCGTCGCCCGCAACCCGCGCCAGCCGCGCGACGTGTTCGACCAGGAGGACATCGACCAGCTCGCCACGAGCCTGCTCGACGTCGGCATGCTCCAGCCACTCGTCGTGCGCCCGCTGGGTGCGGACCGTTACGAGCTCGTCGCCGGCGAGCGCCGGCTGCGCGCGGCGATGGTCGCCGGTCTGCCGACGGTGCCCGCCATCGTGCGCGCGACGGAGGACGCCGACCTCCTCAAGGAAGCGCTGGTCGAGAACATCCATCGCGTCCAGCTCAACCCGCTCGAGGAGGCCGCCGCGTACCAGCAGCTCCTCGAGGACTTCGGGGTGACGCAGGAGGAGCTCGCCGCACGCCTGGGACGTTCGCGCCCCACCATCTCGAACACGATCCGACTGCTGTCGCTCCCACCCGCAGTGCAGCGCCGCATCGCTGCCGGCGTGCTCACCGCTGGACACGCGAAGGCGCTGCTGTCGCTCGAGGGAGCAGCCGCGCAGCAGCGGCTCGCCGACCGGGTCGTCGCCGAGGGCCTGTCGGTCCGGGCGACGGAGGAGGCCGCCCGGCTCATGCAGGACCTGGAGGTCGTCGAATCAACAGGTCCGCGCAGCGGCGGCGGGAACCGTCAGCGCGTCCAGGTCCCCGGCCTCGTCGAGCTGCAGGACGATCTCTCCGACGCCCTCGAGGCCCGCGTGCGGATCGCCATGGGCGCACGGAAGGGAAGGATCACCGTCGAGTTCCTGTCGGTCAACGACCTCGAGCGCATCGTCGGCATCATCGCGGACGGGCTGGGATCACCGTCGGCCGGTCCGAACGTCGCGCGCGGTTCGTCGGAGGCGACCGAGGCGGCCGTCACGAGCCAGGCGACCGCTGCCGAGGCGCTCGCGCAGCGTCGACACGTCCGCTTCGACGACCTCACCGATCTCGACCTCGAGGGCATCCGTCGCGCGACCGACCTCAGCGATCTGGACGACTGAGCGACTCGACCGTCCCGTCCGGACGCCCCAGCAGGGCCTCGGTCGCCAGGTCGACGAAGATGCCCGACGTCACGACGCCCGGCAGCATCGTCAGCCATGTGTCCGCGAGTTCCGGATCGAGCAGACCGCCGTCGAGCCGGACGTCGAGGATCGCGTTCCCGTTGTCGGTCCGGTAAGGGACATCGGCCGCGGCGGTGCGCTCCACGGCCGTGAGCCCCTCACGCTCGAGCTCGCGTCGGACCGGATGCAGCGCGAACGGCACGACCTCGACGGGCACGGCGAACGTGTCGCCCAGCCGCGGGACGAGCTTGTCGAGCGTGGCGATGACCACGAAACGCTCGCCCATCGTCGCCACGACCTTCTCGCGCAGCAGCGCGCCACCGCCACCCTTGGTCAGCACGAGGTCACGCGTCAGCTCGTCGGCACCGTCCACGACGAGATCGAGGCGATCGACCTCGGCCGGATCGAGCAGCGCGATGCCGAGCTCGGTGCAGCGGCGCTGCGTCGCCTGCGACGTCGGTACGCCCGCGACGTCCAGATCGCGTGCGGCGAGCGCGACGAGGAAGCGGTCGACGGTCGACCCCGTCCCGAGCCCGAGCCGCATCCCGGGACGCACGAGCGCCGCGGCCGCGCGTCCCGCCGCGTCCTTCGCCGGATCGATCGTCATGCGTCGTCCTTCGCGTCCGCCGCCGCAGCGGCCTCGACGTCCGCGTCGAGCACGCCAGCGTGCCACGCATCGAGCAGCTCCGGGAGCTCGCCGAGCCCTTCGAGCACCATGTCCGGCTCAGTGTCCTCCGGCAGCTCCTGCAGCTGGCCCCAGGGGCCGCGCGTGACCCAGCACGTCGCCATCCCGGCGGCAGCGGCCGGCAGCACGTCGTTGTCGACGCGGTCGCCGACGTAGAGGACGCGCGCAGGGTCGTCGATCCCGAGCCGGGCGAGCACCGCAGCGAAGAACGCCGGGTCGGGCTTCTCGACGCCGAGCTCGTCGGACGTGACGAGGTCGTCGACGGGCAGGCCGAGCGCGTGCAGCTGCGCCGTACGACGCGCCGGCTGGTTGCCGGCGAGCACGACACGTCGCCCAGCACCACGCAGCGCGGACAGCGCGGGCACGACGTCGGCGTACACGTCCTCGGCACGGAACCCGCCGTAACGGGACTCGTGCTCGCCCTCGAGCGCCGCCCAGTCGACGTTGGGAGCGACGTGCGGGAACGCGTCCGTGTGGTCACCGCCCTGGGAGACCGCCGCTCCGAGCACGGCCATCAGCGTCGCGGGCGACACGCCGAGCAGCTCGGCCCACACCGTCCACACGCGCGTCTCGTCGATGACGATCTCGCCGATGTCGAGCACGACGACGTCCGGAGCCGACCGCACGCTCACGCGGGGACTGGCAGGGCGAGCTCGACGAGCGTGCGGCACAGGTCCGGGAACGCGATCCCTGCGGCCTCCGCGGCGAGGGGCACGAGCGACGTCTCGGTCATCCCCGGACACGTGTCGATCTCGAGCAGCCAGGGCGTCCCGGCGGCGTCCACGATCATGTCGGCGCGCCACAGATGGCGCGCACCGATCGCCGCACCGGCCTCGATCGCGGTGCGCTCGCACGCGGCGACGATGGCCGGGTCGAGACGCGCGGGCGCGTGGAACTCGGTGGCACCCGCCGTGTAGCGCGCAGCGAAGTCGTAGCGACCGTCCTTGGGGCTGATCTCGACCGGGGGCAGGGCCTGCCCGTCGAGCACGCTGACCGCCACCTCGGTCCCGGTGACGAAGCGCTCGATGAGCACCGCGTCGGCGTAGCTGAGCGCGCCCACGATCGCGCCGGGCAGCTCGGTCGCGGTGGTCACGACGCTGAGCCCGAGTGACGAGCCGCCCGTCACCGGCTTGACGACGAGCGGGAGGCCGAGCAGCAGCGCGACGCGGTCCACCACCGCGCTCGCGCCGAGCTCACGGAACGCCAGCTGGCTGAGCGTGATGCGCTCCGGCACGTGCAGACCCGCGCGGGCGTACAGGCCCTGTGCGATCGGCTTGTTCCAGCCGAGCGAGCTCGCGAGCACGTCCGAACCGGTGAAGGGCAGGTGCAGCAGCTCGAGGACCGACTGGATCGTGCCGTCCTCACCCGCCGCACCGTGCAGCGCGAGGACCGCGACGTCGAACCCACCACGCTCGAGCGTCGGCACGAGCCCGGCATCGACGTCGATGCGCGACACGTCGAAGCCCTGCTCGGCGAGCGCGGTCGTGACGCGCGTCCCGGAGCGCAGGCTCACGTCGCGCTCGAGCGACATACCGCCGGAGAGCACCGCGACCCGCGTGTCCCGTCCCGTCGTGCTGCTCACGCGCGCCCCAGCTCGTCGCGGCGACCGGCGAGCTCCGGCGCACCGTCGCCGTACACCGCGCGCAGCAGGCCGAGCTCGTCGTGCAGCAGTTCGGCGAGCCGGCTGACCCCCTCGCGGATGCGGTCGACGGGAGGGAAGGAGAAGCACAGGCGCAGCTGGTCGCCACCGGACCCGTCGTCGTAGAAGCCGCGACCCGGGACGTAGGCGACACGTCGGCCGATCGCCTTGGCGAGCAGCCCCGAGGTGTCGATGCCGCGCGGGACGGTCAGCCAGACGAAGAACCCACCGCGCGGACGGGTCCAGTCGACCTCGACCGGCATCTCCGACGCGAGCGCTTCGAGCATCAGCTCCGCCTTGTGCTGATAGAGGGCGCGGTAGCGCTTGACCTGGTCCTGCCACGGCTGCGTCGTCAGCCAGCGCTCGATCATCAGCTGCGTGAGGTTGCTCGGACACAGGTCGGCCGCCTCACGCAGCAGGACCAGCTTCTCACGCACCGGTGTCGGGGCGGCGATCCAGCCGGTGCGCACACCGGGAGCGAACGTCTTCGACATCGTGCCGAGGTAGATGACCCGCTCGGGGATGAGCGTGCGCAGCGACGTCGCGTTCTCGCCGTCGAAGCCGAGCAGCCCGTACGCGTCGTCCTCGATCACGAGCAGGTCGTGCTCGACGGCGAGCTCGGCCAGCCGCCGTCGCCGCGCCTCCGACAGCGACACCCCACCGGGGTTCTGATGGTTCGGGATCGTGTAGACGTACTTCGCGCTTCGGCCCTCGCGTGCGAGCTGCGCGAGCAGCTCCTCGAGCAGGTCCATGCGCATGCCGTCGCCGTCCATCGCGACGTGCCGGATGTCCGCCTGATGGGAGCTCATCGCGCCGACCGCGCCGACGTAGGTCGGCCCCTCGGCGATCACGATGTCCCCGGGGTTGATGAAGCACTTCGCGATCAGCTCGAGCGCCTGCTGACCACCGACGGTGACGAGCAGCTCGTCCGCGGTCGCGGGGACGCCGGCGTGCGCCATCACGCCGACGAGCGCCTCGCGCAGCGCAGCGCGGCCCTGACCGCCGCCGTACTGCAGCGCGACCGTGCCCTGATCGCGGATGATGTGGCCGGTGAGCTCCGCGACGGCCTCGAGGTCCATCACGGACAGGTCAGGCATGCCGCCGGCGAAGGAGACGATCTCCGGCCGCTCCGCGACGGAGAAGAGCGCGCGGATCTCGGATGCGGACAGGCCCGTGACGCGGTCGGCGTAGCGGGACAGGTACGGGTCGGTCTCGAGGCGCATATGGACCTGCGGGCGGAGGGTGGCGAGAGCGTACGGCCTCATCCGCACGGACTATGGCCGTCCGTCCGTCGCGTCCGTCCGTCGCGTCCGCCTGCTCGGGGCACCCGTCAGTCGAGCCGCCCGGTCATGAAGTCGACGAGGCCGTCGACGACCGCATCGGCGAGCCGCCGCTGCACGTCCGGGTCGGTCAGCCGCCGCGCGTCGTCGGGGTTGGTGAGGAACCCGGGTTCGAGCACGACCGCCGGAGCACGCGACAGCCGCAGGATCGACACGGCGGCCGGATGGCTGCGGCAGTCCGGCGTGCCGAGCACGGCGACGGTCCGTGCGAGCAGGTGGTCGGCGAGCGCCCGGCCGAACTCCGACACGTACTGGCCGGTCCCGAAGTAGGTGGCGCTCGCACCGCAGTCGCTCGGGGAGCTCGCCTGGTTCAGCCCGATGGAGACGATGAGCTCGACGTCGGCGGCGTTGGCGACCTCCGCACGTTCGGCGGCGCTCGGGGAGGTCATCGGTCCGCGGCTGAGGAGCGCGGTCGCACCGAGCGCGGACAGCCGGCCCTCGGCGAGCGACGCGATCGCCCACGTGATCTCGTGCTCCGCGGTGCCGTCGGCCGCGATGGCGCCGGGGACCTCGGGGCCGTTCGCGGGGTCGATGAGGATGCGAGCACCGAGCAGGTCGGTCCGGGTGGGCCGGCGCAGCTGCGAGCGCTCGCGCGCCATCGAGGCGGGCGCGGCATGGTGCTCGCGGTGCAGGCGGGTCAGCTGCTCGAGCGTCTCCGCCCCGAGGATGCCGTCGACCACCAGCCCGACCTCCGACTGGAAGCCGAGGAGCGCGCTCCGTCTCGGGCCCGAACACGCCGTCGACGAGTCCTGCGTCGAAGCCGAGCCGCGACAGCCGCAGCTGCAGGTCGCGGACGTCCTCGCCCCGCAGCATCGGGCGGGTCCGGAACAGCAGGCGGTCGCCGAGCCGGTAGGAGGCGGCGATGAGCACCTGCCACGTCTCGAGGTCGACGACGCCGTCGGCGGGCAGACCGTGACGCTGCTGGAGCCCGCGGACCGCACGCTGCGTCGCGAGACCGAACACGCCGCGTTCGTCGGTGCCATGCGCACCTGATTCGGCGGCAGGGAGCAGCCCGACGCTGCTCAGCAGCCGCTGGACGTCCTCGACGTCAGGGCCGGTGCTGTGGATGGCGATGGGGTCCATGGACCGCAGCCTACGAGGCGTGCCCGCGCCGGCCGGTCGCGTCGCGGGACCGTTCGTCGCGCCTGCGCGACCAGGCGATCAGGCGAGCAGCCGATCAGAGGAAGGAGGCGAGGTCCGCGTCGAGCTGCGCCTTGCCCTTCGCACCGACGATGCGCTTGGCCTCCTGGCCGCCCTGGATGACGAGCAGCGTGGGGATCGACATGATCCCGTAGTCGCGCGCCGTCGCCGGGTTCTCGTCGACGTTGAGCTTGAGCACCTTGAGCTTGCCCGCCTGCTCGGCCGCGATCTGGTCGACGATCGGACCGACCATCCGGCACGGCCCGCACCACTCGGCCCAGAAGTCGATCAGGACGGGGACGTCGGACTCGAGGACCTCGGTGGGCCACTGCGCGTCGGTCACGGGGGTCGCTGCCATCGGTGCTCCTGTCGGTGGTTCCGTGTCGGTGGTGTGCTGTCTGCGGTGCGAGGAAGGTACGCGGTCAGTCGTCCTGGTCGGCGAGCCAGCGCTCGGCGTCGATCGCCGCGCGGCATCCGGTGCCGGCGGCCGTCACGGCCTGGCGGTAGGTGTGGTCCATGACGTCGCCGCAGGCGAACACGCCCTCGACGTTGGTGCGGGTCGACGGATCGTCGACGACGAGGTAGCCCTCCTCGTCGGTGTCGAGCACCCCGTCGAACAGCCACGTGTTGGGGATGTGCCCGATGGCGAGGAACACGCCGTCGCAGGCGAGGTCACGCTGCTCACCGGTCACCGTGTCCTCGAGCGTCACCGAGGACACGACGCCTCCGGAGCCGTTGACGCGTGCGACGGTCGCGTTGAGCGCGAACTCGACCTTCTCGTTGCGCTGCGCACGGTCGATCATGATCGCGGACGCGCGGAACTCCTCGCGGCGATGGATGACGGTCACCTTCGAGGCGAACTTCGTCAGGAACGTCGCCTCCTCCATCGCCGAGTCCCCACCACCCACGACGACCACGTGCCGATCGCGGAAGAAGAACCCGTCGCAGGTCGCACAGGCGGACACGCCCGAACCCCACAGCTCGTCCTCGCCGGGCACGTCGAGGCGCCGCGGCTTCGCACCCGTGGCGACGATGAGCGCGCGCGAGCGCAGCGTCACCCCCGACGCGGTCTCGAGCGTGAACGGGCGGGCGGAGAGGTCGGCACGGACCACGTCCTCGGTCACGAACGTCGTGCCGAAGCGCTCGGCCTGTGCGCGCATGTTCGTGATGAGCTCGGGCCCCATGATCCCCTCGGGGAAGCCGGGGAAGTTCTCCACATCGGTCGTGAGCGTGAGCTGTCCGCCCGTCGGTCCACCCTCGACGACACCCTCGACGAGCAGCGGCCTCAGGTTCGAGCGCGCCGCGTACACGGCGGCGGTCAGCCCTGCCGGGCCGGAACCGAGGATGATCACGTCGTGCGTCGTGTCGGACACGGGGACTCCGTTTCGGATCGGGAGCGTGCGGCAGGTCAGCCGGGTCCGAGGACGCTGAGGTCGGCCACCTCGATCGTGAAGGTACCGACGGGCGTCGGGGAGACCCCGGTGACCCACACCAACCACCAACGCGCCTCGACCGGCGAATATTCCATCCGCTGCACGGACCGGACACCGCGCTGCACCGTGAGCGGGTCCCCCAACGGCTCGATGCCGTCGCGGACGTCGGGCTCGTCGGGCAGCGCGTAGAGGGCGACGTCGGGCCCGCCGCGCACCAGGCGCAGCGTCAGCCCGCGCACCTCGCGCACCTCGCCGAGGTCGAGCAGCAGGCCCACGCCACCCGACCCGTCGAGGTCCGCGGTCGTGAACGCGCCGGGGCTCCACACCGTCTGCGCGTCGCCGTCGATCGCCGCACGCGCGAGGTCGGGGTCACGGACGAGCTCGGGCCGGGTCGGATCGAACACGCGGGCCTCGGCGACCGGCCACGCGATGCGCGCGTCGTCCACCGTCTCGGGCGCCGTGTCGCGCACGAACAGGAAGGCGAGCAGCACGGCGGCGGTGAGCGCTGCACCACTCACCGCGGAGCCGAGCAGGCGGCGCACGTCGCCGGGGCGGGCGAACGCCCCGGTCGCCGCATCGAGGGGCTCATCGCTGCGCCCGACGTTCACCGCGGCCGCACCCGGCAGCAGCCGCGCGGTCAGCAACGAGGGCCGGCTGACGAGCAGCGGGGTGAGCGCGTCGGCGAACGCCGCGCCGTCGGCGTAGCGGGCGTTGCGGTCACGCCGCGTCGCGCGCGTCACGATCTCGTCGAGCTCCTCGGGCACGTCGGAACGGGCGCGCCGGGGAGGCAGCAGCTCGTAGCTGAGGCGCATGGCCGCCGTCGCTGCGGGCGTGTCCCCGCTGAACGCCGGGCGACCGACGAGCGCCTCGAACAGCACGACGCCGAGCGCGTACACGTCGGCGCGCGCGTCGATGTCGACACCCTCGAGCTGCTCGGGCGCGACGTACGCGGCGGTGCCCATCACGGTGCCCGGGTTCGTCAGCGTCGCGTCGATGCCCGACAGCGCCTTCGCGATCCCGAAGTCGGTCACCTTCACCGTGCCGTCGTCCGCGATCAGCACGTTCGCGGGCTTGATGTCGCGGTGGACGATGCCCTGCGCGTGTGCGGCCGCGAGTGCGCGTGCGATCTGCTCACCGAGCGCACCGACGACGACCGGGTCGAGCGGCTCACGCCGCAGGAGCACGTCGCGCAGGCTCGGCCCCTCGACGAGCTCCATCACGAGCCAGACGATGCCGTCCTCGCGGCCGGTGTCGTAGATGCGCACGACGTTGGGGTGGCTGAGCCCGGCAGCCGCGCGCGCCTCACGCTGGAAGCGCTCGACGACGGTCGCATCACCGGCGTGATGCGGATGCAGGAGCTTGACGGCGACCGGACGGGCGAGATGCTCGTCGAAGGCGCGCCACACGACGGCCGCGCCACCGGACGCGACCACGTCGTCGAGCCGGTAGCGACCGCCACCGAGGTGGCTGCGGTCCGGCCACGGCGCGTCCGCACGGCCCCGCGCGCCGGCGCTCCCGGAGGCCGCGCCCATCATCGTCAGGTCGTCGCCCGTCGAGCTCATCGCGTCACCTCCCGACCATCGATCGCGCATCGGTCGCGTCATCCTCTGGCCACGCTACGCCTCGACGCCGCTGCCGCACCGTTCCCAGCACCGTGAGCCCCACGACGGTCATCACGATCAGCGCCAGGGCGGGGCCGGCGACCGCGGTCGCCCGCACCCCGACGGTCTCGTCGGCGAGCAGTCGTTCCCCGGTCGGGTCGGTCACCCGGACGCTGACCGCGAAACGGCCGGTCGCGCCGGACCGGACCGGGATCTCGAGGGAGCGGTCCGCACCGATCTCGAGCGTGACCTCACGGACCGTGCCGTCGGTCCACGTGAGCGCCGCCGGTGCGCTCACCTCGACGCGGACGCGCAGCGGCACGCTGCCGGTGTGTCGCAGCGTCAGCGGCACCGTCCCGTCACGGTCGGTGAGCGTGACGTCGGCCAGGGTGATGGTGACCGGGCCGAACGCGGCATCGACACCTGCGCGCACGCCGGCGAGCAGCGCGAGCGCACGGTCGAGCTCGCCCGCGAACCTGGTGGACGTCGCACGCATCAGCTCGTCGCTGGCCTGGGCGAGCGAGCGCTCGCCGACGAGGAGGGTGGGCTCGCTCGCCGGCAGGTCTGCCGCGCCGACGAGCAGCTCGAGGTCGCGGGCCGTCGTCGTCAGCGCGCTGGTGAGCCGCTCGGGCAGCGGGTCGGAGGGGCTCGGCGCGAGCCGGGTGATCTCGCGCGGCCCCTGTGTCGCCGACGCTGCGGAGTCCGCGGACGCTGCGGCAGCCACTGCTGCCGGCGAGCCGGGGGCGAGCCACGGCGCCTGCGCGAGGCGCGCGAGGACCTCGGCGGCGAAGCGAGGGTCGGGGTCGAAGCCGTTCGGCGGCAGCAGGACCAGAGCTCGACCCTGCCGGCCCGGCGCCTCCAGATGGACCATGGCGGTGCGCACCAGCACCTCCTGCGCGGCGAGCAACGGGTCGCCCGGCTGCGCGCGGGTCGACGCGCCCAGCGCATCGGTCAGGTACGGGTCCGCGACGAGTGCGGTGACGATCCGTCCCGTCGGGCTGCGCAGCGTGCGCACCGGCTCGCCGATCGGCACGTCGAGCGCCAGGTCGGGCGCCTCGATCGCGCGGTACGGGAGCAGGACCGTGTCCATCGGCAGCAGGTCGAGCGTCGCCGGCGAGACCGGGGCGGCGAGCAGCATCGTGCCGGACGCCGGGCGACCGAGCAGCGCAGGGATGCGCCGTTCGCCCTCGAGCACGGCGCGCGCTGCGATCGGCCGGAGGGCCGGCCCGGACGCGAGCAGGCGGCGCAGGTCCGCGTCGGCGTAGGGGGTCACGACCGGGTCGGCGGGCAGCGCGAGCGCGGTGCTGCGGATGCGACTCAGCAGGACCGCCGCCCGTTGCGCTGCCGCATCGACGCCCTCGGGCAGCTCCGCGCGCTGTTCGAGGTCCTCGAGCAGATGGACGGGCGCGACGAGTGCGACGCCGCGCGCGAGCTCACGCAGCAGCACGTCGGGTGCGTCGCCGTCGACGAGCGGCGCGAGCGCGCTGATCAGCGTGTCCAACGCCCCCCCGGCGAGCGTCAGCGGGTCGAGTCCTGCGGACGGATCGCCGGCAGGGTCGCGCTGCGGCGCGGCGGCGAGCGGCCACACCAGGCTCGTCGCGAGCCTCGCCGTCGGTGCGGCGCCGAGGCGCACGACCGCCGTGCTGATGCTGCCCACGGGCTGCCCGTCGGCGAGCACGCGCAGCCGCAGCGGATGCACGGCCGAGTCCGCGCCCGTGAGCCGGGCGCCGACGAGCGGCACGACACCGTCGATGCGCACCACGCTGCCGGGTGCGATCGGCCCGGTCGGTCCGGGCGCGACGACCCGCTGGGCCGCGGGGGGCACGGTGCCGCCGGCGAGGGCCGCCCGCAGCGCGCTCCGGCTGCCGAGTGCACCGTGGAGCTCCGCGACGACCTCGAGGCGCTCCCATGCGACCGTCCCGGTGTGCTCGACGAGCAGCGACCAGCTCGCCCCGTCCACCGTCGCCGGATCGGGCGCCACCGATCCGCGTCCGACGACCGGGTCGATCGCGGTGAGCGTCACGCGGGCCGGGACGTCGGCTGCCGCGTCGGGTGCTGGTCCGGCCGTCTGTGCGGTCACGGGCGCGACCGGCAGGGCGACCAGGGCGAGCAGCACGGCGACGGCCGCTGCGGACGCCGTGCCGCGGTTCACGCCTCGACCGGCGCTTCAGGTCCGACGGCCTCGACGAGCTCGCGTTCGTTGCGGTGCGCGAGCCGGAGCAGGGCCGCCGGGTAGCGCACCCACTCGACGTGCTCGGCCTCGTCGTCGCGCTCGCCGGGGGGCATCCCGTCCCAACGCATCATGAAGTAGTGGACCTGCTTGTGGTAGCGGACCCGGTCCGGGCGCCACACGAACGTGTACGCGATGGTGTCGAGCGCGCGCAGGATGGTCGCGCCGTGGCCGGTCTCCTCGCGCACCTCGCGCAGGGCCGCCTGCTCGGGCGTCTCGCCGGGCTCGACGCCGCCCTTCGGCAGGGTCCAGCGCGGGTGGCCGGAGAGGCTGAGGTGCACGATGAGGAGCACCCAGCGCGAGCCATCGGGCCGATCGTCGACCACGACACCGCCAGCGGAGACGAGATCCTTGGTCGGGAGTGGGGTCATGGGCCGATCGTAGTCCGACGGGTCCGTCCCGCCGCGGCGACTGCGAGCACGTCGCGCAGCTCTAGCGCCTGCGACGCGTCGATGTCACCGTCTCGCCCGCGAGACGAGCGCGATGCGGCACTCGAGCGTGCCGCCATCGTCGGCTTCGGGCGGTGGGACCGGGACCGTCGAGATTCGGTGCGGCGTCCCGGCTGCGGTCCGACGGGAGGGCGCGACTAGGTTCGCACGGCGCGAAGCCGCGTATCGCACCGCCTCCGGAGCCAGCCCCGTGTCCGACATGCTCGACGCCGACCAGGCCGCCCAGCTCGGGCGGCTGGCCGACGTGCACCCCGAGGTGCGCGAGCTCGGCGAACGCTTCGAGGCGGCCGGGCACGAGCTCTACCTCGTGGGCGGGTCGGTGCGCGACACGCTGCTCGCCGGCACGGACGCTGCGGTCGACACGCAGCGCATCGACCTCGACCTCGCGACGTCGGCGCGTCCCGAGGAGACCGAGCGCATCCTGCGCGGCTGGGCCGACGCGGTCTGGCTGACCGGCGCGGCGTTCGGCACGGTGTCGTGCCAGCGCGAGCGGGACGGTGCACCGGCGCGCACCATCGAGATCACCACGTTCCGCGCCGACACCTACGTCGCCGGCTCGCGTCACCCGAGCGTCGAGTTCGGCGACCGCATCGAGGACGACCTCGCGCGCCGCGACTTCACCGTCAACGCGATGGCCGTGCGGGTGCCTGACTTCGCGTTCGTCGATCCGCACGGCGGGCTCGCGGACCTGCGCCGACGACGGCTGGTCACGCCGATCGATCCGCGCGTCTCGTTCAGCGACGATCCGCTGCGCATGGTCCGCATGGCGCGCTTCGTGTCGGTGCTCGATGCGGAGGTGGAGGAGGGGACGCTCGCCGCTGCGGAGGCCATGGTCGACGCGCTGTCCACCGTCTCGGCCGAGCGCATCCGCGACGAGCTGGTGCGCCTGATGGCCGGCCGAGCACCGGCGCGCGGCATCGACCTGCTCGTGCGGACCCGGCTCACGCAGCACGTCATCCCTGAGCTCAGTGCGCTCGCCGTGTGCATCGACCCCGAGCACCGGCACAAGGACGTCTACCACCACACGCTCGCCGTGATCGAGAACGCGATCGCGCTGGAGTCCGACGGGCCCGACGTCGTGCTGCGCCTCGCCGCGCTGCTGCATGACCTCGGCAAGCCGCAGACGCGCGAGATCCACAGCGACGGGACGGTCACGTTCCACCATCACGACGTCGTCGGTGCGCGCATGGTCCGCAACCGGATGCGTGAGCTGCGCTTCGACAAGGTGACGATCAAGCAGGTCAGCGAGCTCGTCCGGCTCCACCTGCGCTTCCACACCTACGAGGCCGGCTGGACCGACTCGGCGGTGCGCCGTTACGTGCGTGACGCGGGTGAGGTGCTCGAGCGGCTCAACCTGCTGACGCGCGCGGACGTGACGACGGCCAACACGCGCAAGGAGCAGGCGATCCAGAACCGGGTCACCGAGCTCGAGGAGCGCATCGACCATCTGCGCGCGCAGGAGGAGCTCGATGCGCTGCGACCTGCGATCGACGGGCGCCGCATCATGGACCACCTCGGGATCGCCCCCGGCCCGGAGGTCGGTGAGGCGTGGCAGTTCCTGCTCGACCTGCGCATCGAGCACGGGCCGATGGAGGACGACGCGGCGCTCGCCGCGCTCGACGCGTGGTGGGCGCAGCGCTAGCGGCGCGGCGGCAGCGGGACCTTGCCGAGCACGATCCGGCGGACGTCGCGGTGCGGCACGGAACCGAACGTCCGGCTGTCGATCGACCATCCGGGATCGTCACCGACGACCTCGACGCCGTCCGGGGTGATCGCGGTCACGCGCTTGATGATGAGGTGCTCGCGGGCGCCCGGCTCGCTGAGCACGACCATGACGCCCGGTCGCACGAGCCGTCGTCGCGTCTCCCATGCGGTGCCGTGCAGCGGACCATCGCCGCTGACGGGCGGGAGCGGCACGGTCAGCACGAGGTCGCCCTCACGCAGGGTCGGTCGCATCGAGAGGCCGCGCACGCGCATGAGGCTGCGACGAAGGCCGATGCCCACGGCCGCGGTCGCGATCAGCGCTGACGCGGCGGCGAGCCCACGGGGTCTGCGCACGATGATCCTCCTCCTCCCGGGTTCCGAACCCACCGGTCCAGCGGCCGGCCGCATCAGTATCCTCGACCGATCGCACGGCGCGACCGAGAACCCTGAGCACGTCCCTGACCACGTCCCTGAGCACCACCCCGAACACGACCGAGAGCATGACGAGGAGCACCCGATGCTGAACCGTCCGAACCGCCTCAGCCGCCTGACGAACCTCCTGCGGCCCATCGACACCGTCGACGCGCACTGCGACCTGATGTGCGGGGTCTACAACCCGGCCCAGGCCCGCATCGAGGCCGAGTCCGTCCACATGACCGCGGTCAAGTACCACGAGTCCGACGACGAGACGTTCCGCCAGCGCTGCGTCACCATCAAGGAGGAGCGTGCCGAGCTCGTCAAGCACCACCTGTCGGTGCTGTGGACGGACTACTTCAAGCCGAACCACCTCGAGGAGTACCCGGACCTGCACGAGAAGTTCTGGCTCGCGATCAAGGCGGCCGGTGACGCGAAGAAGACGATGGACCCGAAGGCCGGCGAGGAGCTGCTGCGCCAGATCGACGCCATCAGCGACATCTTCTGGGCGACCAAGGGCGGCAAGCCGTCCTGGATGACGGCCTGATCGTGCGCGCCGCGGAGGCGGAGGGGCGTCATGGCTGAGGGCCGTGTCGACTACCGCCTCCAGCGGCGCGTCGCGCTCGACAACCTGTCGGTCGCGAGCCGTGCGCTCGAGCAGCACTGCGACGCGCACCCGGAGCTGCTGCGGGCCGCCAAGCATCTCGGCGAACCGCGCGGCGAGGACTGCCCTGTCTGCGACGAGGTCGAGCTCGTCAGCCTGCACTACGCGTTCCTGCAGAACGGGCCGAAGTCGCAGGGCGGCCGGGTCGTCGAACCGGCACGGCTCGCGCGCTACGCCGAGCGGCACGGCGACCTGCTGGTCTACGAGGTCGAGGTCTGCCGCGGCTGCCACTGGAACCACCTGGTGTCGCAGCGCAGCGTGAGACGGCCGGCACGCGCCGTCGGGACCGCCTGACCGTTCACCCCGGATCCGTCATCCCTGATCCTTCACCGCAGGTGCGCGCGCAGCGCTTCGCGCACGACCGCCGAGACCGACATCCCTTCGACGTGCGCACGGTCGGCGAGGCGCCGCTGAAGCTGATCGTCGACACGCACGCGAACCACCGCCGACGGACCATCGCCGGGCGACAGTCGCGGCCGTCCGCGCCGGCGCAGTTGGTCCGGGGAGAATCCGGCCTCAGCCTCGTCGGCGAGTCGCGCGATGAGGTCCTCGGTGATCGGAACGCCGTCGATCGTGCCGAAGCGTGGCCGTTCGTCCGTCATCGAGATCCCTCCGCGAGCAGTCGCCGGTAGCCGGTACGTTGGCCAATAGTGTAACACAGAAACCAGGCCCGTCGGTCACTCCAGCCGTCAGCGACCTGAGAAGCACCACCGATCCGCTGGCTGTGGAGAACCGGCCCGCCTACCGTCGCTCCGGCCACGACCAAGGAGCAGGCCGATGACGGAGCGCCTCTACTCGACGCAGCAGTACCTGCGCTCGACCGCGGCGAGCGTCGTCGACGTCGACCGTGACGAGCAGCTCGTCCTCCTCGACCGCACCGTCGTCTACCCCGGTGGCGGTGGGCAGCCGCCGGACACCGGTGAGCTGCGGCTCGGCAGCGGCGCGAGCGAGGACGTGCTCACCGTGCTCGACGCGCGCGCGGACGGCCGGGGCGTATGGCACCGCATCGAGGGCGCGCTCCCTCCGGTCGGCACGCCCGTCGAGGTCGCCATCGACTGGGAGCGCCGCCACCGCCTCATGCGCACCCACACCGCCATGCATGCGTTGTGCGGGCTCGTGTGGGAGCGCTTCGGGTCACCCGTGACCGGTGGGAACATGGAGCCGGGCCAGGGACGGCTCGACTTCGAGCTGCCCGACTGGGACCCGGAGGACCGCGACCCGCTCGAGGCGGCGCTCAACGCGGCGCTCGCACGCGCGCTGCCCGTCGAGATCGCGTTCCTCCCCCGCAGCGAGGCCGACGCGGACCCGTCGCTCATCCGCACGAAGGTGTCGCTGCTCCCGCCGTCGCTGACCGAGGTGCGGGTCGTCGACATCGTCGGACTCGACCGCCAGGCCGACGGGGGCACGCACGTCGCGACGACGGCCGAGGTCGGCCCGGTGCGCATCAGCAAGGTCGAGTCGAAGGGCAAGGGCTTCCGACGGATCCGCGTCGACCTCGAGGCCGACCCGGCCGCGGCGGCGCCCGAGGGGTAGGGTCCGCCGCCCGTCGATCAGAGGACCGTCCGCACCGATCCGTCCGCGCCGCGGAGGACAGGGCCATCCGAGGGAGCTGCGCAGATGCGTGTGCAGGTCCGCACGCTCCTCGCCGGCCTGCTCGTGGCCGCATCCGTCGCCGGACTCGCGCTGACCGGCGGAGCGATCGGCATCGGTGAGCCGTGGCCGGTGCTGCTGGTCGTCGGTGCCGGGCTGCTCGTCGGCGTGCCTCGCCTTCGCCACGCCCTCGCCCTCGTGTCCGGCATCAGCATCGGTGCAGCGACCGCCTGGGCGTCCGCGGTGGTGCTCCCCGACGCGCCCGTCGGCCGTGCGATCGCCGCGAGCGTGGCCGTGCTGCTCGTGACCGTCATGACCCTCGCATCGCGCGGGAAGCTGCGCTTCGGTCTGCAGCTCGTCGGCTGGGCGGCGATGACCGCACTCGTGGACATGTCCTCGTCGGCGATCGCGACGTCGCCGCGGCCCGCCGATCTCGTGCGTGTCGCGGTCGTCCTCCTGCTCGCCTCGGGCGTCGGCCTCCTCATCGCGCAGGTCGCACAGCTCGTCGGCATCGGCATCGTCCGCGGACACCGCGACGTCGCCCCTGCGATCCTCGTGCTCGCCCTCGTCCTGACCCCGCTGCTCGTCGCGTCGACACCGGCAGCGGCGGACGACACGGATGCGCGGACCGATCGCCGGGTCATCGAGCACCGCCAGACCATCGTGAGCACCCATGCGCCGGACGGGACGGTCACCGGTGGGCGTGTCGTCACGCGCCTGTCCGTCGGCGGGAACGGCGCCGACGAGGACATCACGGTCGTGCTGCGCGACCAGGCGGTCCGTGACCTGCGCAGCCTCAGCACGCTCGTCGGTCCCGCAGCGCCCGTCGTGAGCGGGACGACGGTCACGCATGCATTCGCAGCGGTCCGTGCTTCCGGGGCCGACGGTGCATCCGGCGCATCCCGTGCATCCGGCGCTGCGGTGCGGACCGTCGCCACGCTCGGACGCACGGTCCCCATCGACGTCGACGTCGCGATCACGTTGGACGGCGAGCCGGTCACGCCGGCCGCGGTGATCGGACGCAGCGGGCGCCTCGAGGTCACCTACACGATCACCAACCGAACGGTCGAGCCTCGCGAGCTGCGTCACTTCGACGGGAGCGGACGCCCACGGACGGTCACGCGCGACGTCGCCGTCCCGTTCGTCGGCGACCTCGTCGTGCTGCTCGACGATCGCTTCACCGCGGTGCGCAGCGACGAGGCAGCGGTCACCGCCCTCGCCCCGCGCACCGGCGGTGGATCCGACGTCACCGAGCTGCGCGCCGGCATCGTGCTCGCCGAACCGTTCGGTGGTCCGGTGCGGACGGTGACGTGGCGCGCGGACGTCGAGGACGCCGTCGTGCCGCCCGTCAGCATCCGTCTCGCCGCTGTGCGGATGCAGGACATGACGCTCGGTGCTGCGAGCGACGACCGTGCGGAGCTCATCGCACGGGTGCTGCGCGACGTCGCTGACGCGTCCGGCCTCGTGCGGACCGGCCTGCGCGCGCTCGAGGCGGCCGGCGCCGACGAGGTGCTCTCGCGCACCTCGGCCGCGCTCGAGACGGCGCTCGCTGTGGCGGTCGCAGCGGGAGCGGACATCAACGAGCTGCGGGCGCTCGTCGCCGCGCAGGACCGGCGGGTCAGCGACGGCGACGGCCTCGTGCACGGACTGCTCGACGCTGCCGACGTGAGCGCGACGGGCGCGGTGAGCGTCCACGCGAGTGCCGTGCACGTCCTCGAGCTCGCCGGGCTCGACGCCGATGATGCGCCCGGTGCGCTCGTCCGTCTGGCGCTCGCGCTCCTCCTGCTCGTCGCGGTCGGGCTGCTCGGCCGTGCGATCGCGACGTTGACCGGAACGACCACCACCTGAACACCGCCCGGATGGGGCATGCTGCGAGTCAGCGAGGCCGGACGAGCCAGCCGAGCCGGACGAGCCAGCCGTACGGACCAGTGGGAGCGAGCATGGACGGGACCGACCAGCCGAGCGACAGCGAGCTGCGACCTGCGCGCTGGTTCCACCTCGAGGGCACCGAGCGCCGCGGACCCGTCGGGATCGAGGACATGCGCGAGATGGTGCTCGAGGGCAGCCTGCTGCCCGACAGCTGGGTGTGGGCGGACGGCATGCCCGACTGGCTGCACGTGCGTGACGTGCCGGCGCTCGTGCCGCCGCGTGCGCTGCGGGTGACGCTGCCGGCCTGGCCCGACGAGCCGGCCGACTAGCGTCGCGCCGATGGACGCACTCGACGGCATGACCGGACCGCTGGAGCTGCTGCGTGCGCGCGGCTTCGTGCAGGACGTGACCGACGAGGACGCGCTGCGCGCGGCCTTCGCCGCCGGCCCCGTCACCTACTACGTCGGCTTCGACCCGACCGCGCCATCCCTGCACGCCGGCAACCTCGTCGGGATGATGGCGATGGCCTGGCTGCAGCGCGCAGGGCACCGCCCGATCGCACTCGCCGGCGGTGGGACCGGGCGCATCGGCGACCCGTCCGGTCGCGACACGGAACGCACGATGCTCGGTGAGGACGCGCTCGCCGCGAACCTCGCGGGCATCCGTCGGCAGCTCGGCGCGTTCCTCGACCTCGACGACACCGAAGGTGGTGCGACCGGCTTCCTCGTCGACAACCACACGTGGCTGTCGGGCATCGACCTGCTCGGGTTCCTGCGCGACGTCGGCGTGCACGTGCCGGTGACCGCGATGCTCGGACGCGAGTCGGTGAAGCGCCGGCTCGAGGGACGCGAGCAGGGCATCACCTACACCGAGTTCACCTACCAGCTGCTGCAGGCCTACGACTTCGTGCACCTGCACCGTGCGCACGGCTGCGTGCTGCAGGGCGGTGGTTCGGACCAGTGGGGCAACATCACCGCAGGCATCGACCTCGCACGACGCGTCGATGGCGTGCAGCTGCACGGGCTCGTGTGGCCGCTGCTCACCACCGCCGATGGCGCGAAGTTCGGCAAGTCCGCGGGCAACGCGGTCTGGCTCGACGCGACGATGACCAGTCCCTACGCGTACTACCAGTACTGGTTCAACGCGGCCGACGCGGACGTCGAACGCTTCCTCCGCCTGTTCACGTTCCTCCCGCTCGCCGAGGTCGCGGCCGTCGTCGCCGAGCATGTGGCGGACCCGTCGGCACGGCACGGCCAGCGGGTGCTCGCGCGGGAGGCGACACGGATCCTGCACGGCGACGCAGGCGTCGCGTCCGCCGAGCGCGCGACCGAGGTGCTGTTCGGCGACGAGCCGTACGGGCAGCTCGGTGACGACGTGCTGGCCGACGCGTTCGGCGAGGCACCCAGCGTCGAGCTGCCGCGCGCGCGCCTCGACGAGGGCATCGGGCTGCTCGAGCTGATGACCGCCGTCGGCGCGTGCGCCTCGAACGGTGAGGCGCGCCGGCTCGTCCAGCAGGGTGCGGTGCGACTCAACAACGCGGTCGTCGACGATGCGACGCGCCTCGTGACGCCGGCCGATCTCGCCGGGGAGACCACCGTGGTGCTGCGGACCGGCCGTCGCCGGCAGTTCCTCGCACGCTTCGTCTGACATCCTCGACCACGGTCGTACGTGCCGTGCCGGCTGTGCTTACATCCCCGACCACAAACGTTTGGGGGCCTGCATGTCGTCGACCACCGCACCTTCGGTATCGACCGGTCCGGCCACCCGATGGGTGATGCACTTCGCTGACGGCGACGCATCGATGCGCGACCTGCTCGGTGGGAAGGGCGCGAACCTCGCGGAGATGGCCCGCATCGGGCTTCCCGTGCCGCCCGGCTTCGTCGTCACGACCGCAGCCTGCCGCGAGTTCCGAGCGGCCGGCGAGGTGCCGAAGGAGCTCGACGCGCAGGTCGATGCGGCGCTGGCCGAGCTCGAGGCTGCAACGGGGCGACGACTCGGCGATCCGTCGGCTCCGTTGCTGCTGTCGGTCCGGTCCGGCGCGGCGATCTCCATGCCGGGGATGATGGACACCGTGCTCGACCTCGGCGCGACCGACGCGACCGTGCCGGGACTGATCGCGATGGGTGACGAGGCGTTCGCCTGGGACGCGACGCGACGCTTCACCGAGCTGTTCGGCCGCGTGGTGCTCGGCGTCGAGGCGCACGTGTTCGACGCGGTGCTCACCGCTGCGATCGCAGCGGCAGGGGTGCCCGACGAGCGTGACCTCACCGGTGCACAGCTGGCCGACGTGGTCGCGCGTCAGCGTGCGGCCGTCGAGGAGCGTGGGATCGCGTTCCCGAGCGACCCGCGCGAGCAGCTGCGCCTCGCGATCCTCGCCGTGTTCCGCTCATGGGACGGTGCTCGCGCCAAGGCGTACCGACGTGTCGAGGGCATCGACGATGACCTCGGCACCGCCGTCAGCATCCAGACGATGGTGTTCGGCAACCTCGACATGCGCTCCGCGACGGGTGTCGCGTTCACGCGGGATCCTGCGACGGGCGAGCACGTCCCGTACGGCGACTTCCTCGTCGGGGCGCAGGGCGAGGACGTCGTCGCCGGCACCCGTCACCCCGAACCGCTCGCGGGCCTCGGTGATGCGTTCCCCGAACTGCACGCGCAGCTGCTCGGACATATGGACACGCTCGAGCGGCACTACCGCGACCTGTGTGACATCGAGTTCACCATCGAGGCCGACCGCCTGTGGATGCTGCAGACCCGTGTCGGCAAGCGCTCCGCTGCCGCGGCACTGCGGATCGCCGTGGAGATGGTCGACGAGGGGCTGATCACCAGCGACGACGCGCTCGTGCGGGTCACCCCGACACAGCTCGAGCAGCTGCTCCATCCGCGCTTCGGGCCGGACGCACCCGAGGCGCTCACGACCGGTCTCGCTGCATCGCCCGGGGCAGCCGTCGGGCGCGTCGTGCTGACCGCCGAGGAGGCCGTCGCGCTCAGCGCGGACGGCACGGCCGTGGTCCTCGTGCGCGAGGAGACGTCACCGGACGACCTCGAGGGCATGGTCGCCTCGCGCGGGCTGCTGACGTCGCGCGGCGGACTCGTCAGCCATGCCGCCGTCGTCGCCAGAGGGCTCGGCATCCCTGCCGTGTGCGGAGCCTCGGCGCTCACGATCGACGTGCGCGCCCGGACCGTGACCGTCGGTGACACGGTCATCCGTGCTGGCGAGGTCATCTCGATCGACGGCGCGACCGGCCAGGTCGCACTCGGTGAGGTCGAGCTCGTCGTGCCCGAGGCCGACCCGCGCGTCGACCGGCTGCTCGCCTGGGCCGATGAGCGCCGGACGCTGCGCGTGTACGCCAACGCCGACACCCCCGACGACGCGCGCCGTGCACTCGCCGCGGGCGCGCAGGGCATCGGGCTGTGCCGCACCGAGCACCAGTTCCTCGGTGACCGGCTCCCGCTCGTGCAGCGGGTCATCCTCGCGCGCACCCCTGAGGAGGAGGCCGCAGCACTCGTGCCGATCGAGGCGCAGCAGCGGGCCGACTTCGAGGAGCTGCTCGAGGTGATGGACGGCTGCACCGTCGTCGTCCGGCTGCTCGACCCCCCGCTGCACGAGTTCCTGCCGGACGTCGAGGAGCTGCGCATCAAGGAGGCGCTCGGCACGCTCGCGCCCGAGGAGGTCCCGCTGCTGGCGGCGGCTGCAGAGCTGCGCGAGCACGACCCGATGCTCGGGATCCGCGGGACTCGGCTGGGCGTGCTGCGCCCACGGCTGTACGAGGCGCAGGTCCATGCACTGCTCGGTGCTGCCGCAGCGCTTCGGGCACGAGGCCTCGACCCTCGCGTGGAGATCATGGTCCCGCTCATCGCCACGCGCGGCGAGGTCGCGTGGGCGATGGGGCTCATCCGTCGGGTCGCGGACATGGTCGAGGCCGAGCACGGAGCGCCGGTGCCGTACACGACGGCGACGATGATCGAGACGCCGCGAGCGGCGCTGCGAGCGGCCGTGATCGCGCCGCTCGTCGACGCGTTCTCCTTCGGGACGAACGACCTGTCGCAGCTGACCTTCGGCTTCTCGCGCGACGACGTGTCCGCGAACTACATCCCCGTGGCGCTCGCGGGCGGCATGCTCGATGATGACCCGTTCCGCACGCTCGACCGCCATGGCGTGCTGCGCCTGCTCGAGATCGCCGTCACCGAGGGCCGGGCGGCGAAGCCGGGCCTCGTGACCGGGATCTGTGGCGAGCATGGCGGCGACCCGGCCTCGATCGCGATGTGCCACGCCCTCGGGCTGACCCACGTCTCCTGCTCCGCGTCGCGGGTCAAGGTCGCCCGGCTCGCGGCCGCTCAGGCAGCCCTGCAGCCGGCCACGTAACTGGCGCGCCGCCCGGCCCGTCATCCACAGGTCCAGGATCGCCCCTGACGGCGTCAGCACCCGGGCCTAAGGTCCGGTTGTGGTCAGGCACAGGGGTCCGGTACGGTTCCGGAGTCCCACCCGCCCGAGTCGCGCCGCTGAGGCCCGCACGAAGGCGACGAGCACCCGCTCGCGGGTGTACGGGGACAGCACCCCTGCTTCGGACGAGATGCCGTCGTGCGCTCGCACGACGGGCCGGCCGGGGCCCCGCCGACAGGCGAGACCGGAGGAGGTGCGGCATGCGCCGCTACGAGATGATGCTCATCGTGACCGACACGATCGAGGAGGACGCCGCCCAGGCGGTCGTCGAACGCGCCAAGAAGGCGCTCGCCGACCAGGGTGGCTCCGTCCTCGACGAGGCCTGGTGGGGCAAGCGTGCCCTCGCCTACGAGATCGACAAGCGCGACCACGGCTTCTACGCCGTGCTCGACGTGCAGGCGACCTCCGAGGCCGTGGCCGAGGTCGAGCGCCAGCTCAAGATCCTCGACGAGGTCGTCCGCTTCAAGACCGTCCGCCCGGATGTCCGCATCCGCGCGAACCGCTGAGGCGTCCCGACCGGTCCCGCGCACACGCGCCGCAGGGCGGCCTGACCACGCCACCCACCGCGACGACATCGAGGAGCACCGCATGGCATTCGAATCGAACTACGTCACGTTCATCGGCAACCTGACCGACGACCCCGAGCTGCGGTACACGCAGGGCGGCACGCCGGTCGCGACCATCCGTCTCGCCTCCAACCGCCGCTGGAACGACCGCGACGGGCAGCAGCAGGAGGAGACGACGTACCTCAACGTCACCTGCTGGCGCGACATGGCGGAGAACGTCGCCGAGTCCTTCCACAAGGGCGACCGCGCGATCGCGATCGGCCGACTGAAGGTCCGCAGCTACGAGAACCGTGAGGGCCAGACGGTCTGGACCACCGAGATCGAGGCCGACGAGATCGCCCCGTCCCTGCGCTGGGCCCGCGCGAACGTCAACCGCACCGGCGGCGCCGGTGGCGGTGGCGGCGGGTTCACCGGTGGCGGTGGCGACGGTGGTGGCGGCTCGTCCGTCCCGCCCTCCGCACCGCTCCCGCCTGAGGACGTCCCGTTCTGAACCACCGACCCATCCGCCGGTGAGGCGGTGGGTGTCCGCGACCCGGGCACCCACCGTGCACACCGGCAGCACGACCCGCACCGCCCGCACGACCCCGAGCACCAGTCAGCGCACCACCGACCACTCCCGAAGCACTCGTCGCCGGCACCCCGCCGGCCGTGCGACCCCCATGGAGCACGCCCATGCCGAGCAAGCCCAAGCCGAAGACGAACGAGAAGCCTTCCGACCGCAAGCCGCGGAAGGACAAGCCCTGCCCGATCTGCTCCCGCGGCATCGAGTACATCGACTACAAGGACCTCGCCCTCCTCAAGCCGTTCCTGAACGAGCGGGCGAAGATCAAGGCGCGCCGCACCAGCGGCACCTGCGCCGCCTGCCAGAAGCACCTCGCCGCGGCCGTGAAGAACGCCCGCGAGATGGCGCTGATCCCCTACTCGGCGCGCTGAGGAGACCGGACATGAAGCTGATCCTCACCGACGAGGTCGAGAACCTCGGACTGGCCGGCGACGTCGTCGACGTGGCCGACGGCTACGGCCGCAACTTCCTGCTGCCCCGCGGGCTCGCCATCATGGCGACCAAGGGTGCGATGAAGGAGGCGGCGGCGCTCACCCGTTCCCGCAAGGCGCGCGAGGCGAAGACCCTCGGCGGCGCGCTCGCGGCGAAGGCGGCGCTCGAGTCGCGCACCCTGCGCATCGAGGCGCGCGTGGACGACCGGGGCCGGCTCTACGGCTCGGTCACCGCGGCCGACGTGCACCGGGTCCTCCACGAGCGTGGCCACGAGGTCGAGCGTCGCAAGGTCGACCTGAAGGGCGGCATCAAGCAGGTCGGGACCTACCAGGTCGCCGTCCGCGTCCACCCGCAGGTCACGGCCAGCGTCACCGTCGAGGTCATCGACTCCGAGGGCGACGAGCGGGCCGTCGAGGCCGCGCGCGTGGCCGAGGAGCGAGCGATCGCGGACATGGCGCTCGCAGCGGCCACGAAGCTGGACGAGGCGACCACGACCGACGCGGCCGAGCCCGTCGCCGAGGACGCGACCGGTGAGGTCGCCGAGGCCCCGGCAGCGGACGTCACTGCAGAGGCGTAGGGTGACTCCGGCCGCCGACCGGGAGTGAGCAGGCGATGAGCGACGCACCACCGATCGCACCACCGCCAGGCTTCGCGGACGACCGACCGGCGCGTGGACCCGGTGCGTCCGGGAGCGGGACGAGCAACGGCTCCGGCAGCGCGCCACGCGGCCCGGACCGTGTGCAGCCGCACTCGCTCGAGGCCGAGGTCTCGGTGCTCGGCGCGTGCCTCATCTCCAAGGACGCGGTCATCACCGTCCTCGAGCTGCTCAAGCCGGACGACTTCTACCGCAACGCCCATCGCGTCGTGTTCGAAGCGGTCCAGGCGCTGGCCTCCGCGAACGAGCCGGTCGACGCGGTCACCGTCACCGAGTGGCTCGCCCGTCATGCGCGGCTCGACGAGGTCGGTGGGGCCGCCGCCCTCTACGACCTGACCGACCAGGTCCCCACCGCCGCCAACGCCGGGTACTACGCCCGTGTCGTGCGGGACCGCTCGCTGCTGCGCAAGCTCATCGATGCCGGAGGTCGCGTCGTCCAGCTCGGCTACGAGCCGACCGACGACGCGCTCGCGACGGTCGACCGCGCCGAGTCGATCGTCTACGACCTCGCGCAGTCCGGCAGCTCGGGTGACCTCGTGCCGCTCAACGAGCTGCTCACCGAGTCGTTCGAACGACTCGAGCTGCTGTCGAAGGAGAAGAGCGAGGTCACCGGCCTCGCGACCGGCTTCGACGACCTCGACCGGCTCACGGCCGGGCTGCAGCGGCAGAACCTCGTGATCATCGCCGCGCGTCCGTCGATGGGGAAGTCCGGGCTCGCGCTCGGCATCTCCGAGTACGTCGCGATCGACACGCGCAAGCCGGTGCTGCTGTTCAGCCTGGAGATGTCCAAGAGCGAGATCGTGAACCGCATGCTGTCGTCGCAGGCGCGCATCGACTCCGCGCGGCTGCGCACCGGACGCCTCGAGGACGGGCACTGGCGGGCGCTGGGTGAGGCGCTCGGCCGCATGAGCGACGCACCGCTGTACATCGACGACACGCCGTCGATCACGATGCTCGAGATCCGGGCGAAGGCGCGCCGGCTCAAGCAACGGGTCGGACTCGAGCTCGTCGTCGTCGACTACCTCCAGCTCATGTCGTCGAACAAGCGCACCGAGAACCGTGTGAACGAGGTCGCCGAGTTCTCCCGCGGACTCAAGATGCTCGCCAAGGAGCTCGACGTCCCGGTCATCGCGCTGTCCCAGCTGTCGCGTCAGCCCGAGTCGCGTACCGACAAGCGTCCGATGCTCTCCGACCTGCGTGAGAGCGGATCGATCGAGCAGGACGCCGACATCGTGAGCTTCATCTACCGCGACGAGGTCTACGACGCGGACAGCCCGGACAAGGGCATCGCCGAGCTGATCGTCGCCAAGCACCGCAACGGTGCCGTGGGCAAGGTGCAGCTCGCGTTCCTCGCCCACTACGCGAAGTTCGCGAACCTCTCGCGCCGGCCACAGGCCAACGGCCAGGCCGGTGGCGCAGTGGCGAGCGCGCCCTCAGGGGACGCCGGTCGGGGCGGGGCCGGGAGCCCGCTCGGCGCGGACAGCCCGGTCTGAACGCATTGACGGGTCCGCACGCACTGTCCGGTCCGGCATCACGACGCGGGGCTCCGCTACGGTGAAGTGACCGCCGGCGCGGGGCGCGCCGGACGTGGACCGCAGAGGACGGCCATGCCGACCTGGCACACCGGCAAGCTGCTCGTCGCGATGCCCGTCCTCGACGACCCGGCCTTCGCCCGGTCGGTCGTCCTGCTCATCGATCACGACGAGGACGGCGCGCTCGGCATCGTGCTCAACCGTGCGTCCGAGGTGCCCGTCAGCGAGGCGACCGACGCACTGATCGACCTCATCCCCGCGCCCGGCGTGCTGTTCGGCGGCGGACCGGTCGAGCCGAACGCGCTCGTCGCCATCGGACACGCGCTCGACGGGATCGGCCAGGTCGATACGACGATCGTGAAGGGCCTGCGGCTCGTCGACCTCGACCAGGACCCTGTCATCGCGGGCGTCGAGCTCAGTCAGGTCCGTCTCTTCGCTGGGTACGCCGGCTGGGCACCCGGGCAGCTCGAGCACGAGGTCTGGCACGGCGCATGGGCGGTCGTCGACATCGAGCCGTCCGACGTGTTCACCCCGGACCCGGAGGACCTGTGGCGTGAGGTGCTGGCCCGCCAGCCGGGGCGCGTCCGGCTGCTCGCCGACTACCCCGTCGACGTCACGCTGAACTGAGCGCGTCGCTCAGGCCTCGTGGTCGGGCTCAGGCCTCGCGCTCAGTCCTCGCAGAGGGACGGCGGCTGACCGTCGGCACCGTGGTACTCGATGCGCTGGCCCTTCACCTCGAGGGTGAGCCGGTAGCCGTCGATCAGCGCCTGCGTGTACATCATCCCGTCCTCCGGGCAGCCGAGCGACCCGTCGGACCAGACGACCTTGAGCGCGCCGGCGACCGCGACCTCGGACTCGGGCACGTCGAAGCGGGTGGCTGCATCGGTGATCGCCGCCTGGACCTCGCTCGGCAGCAGGTCGAGTGCGACGAGCGTCGCCTCCGCCGCGCCGGGCGGTGGCGTCGGTCCTGGTGACGGGTCCGACGCAGTGCCACTCGGGTCGTCGGCAGCGCAGGCCGCGAGCACGAGTGTGCAGCCGAGGGTGACGAGGAGCCTGCGTACGCCCACCGTCACTCCTCCTCGGTGCGCAATGCGGTCAGCGCCGCCTCGAGCCCGTCGACCGCCTTGCGCGCTGTGCGGCGGAAGCCGATCCTCAGCAGTGGTTCGAGGATGACGAGCGGACCGCGCAGGGCGAAGACCGCGTCCCACCGGACCTCCGAACCGCCGGTCGCGGACGGACGGATGCGCACGTCATCGCGACCGCGGTACCACGACCCGGACGTCTCGAGCACGACGTGCTCGTCAGGGGCGAACGTCATGACCGTGTAGACGAGCATCGTGGTGCGTGACCCGATGCGCAGTGCGACCTCGAACGCGGAGCCGACACCGATGGGGCCCGAGTCGAGCCGTCGCGCCTCGTCGATCTGCGGGTCCCAGTGCCGCGTGTTCGTGAAGTCCGCCACGTACGCGAACGCGGTCGACGGCGGGACAGCGACGGTGAAGTCCTCGATGATGTGAGCCATGGACAGAGCGTACGCTCCCTGTCGCGCGGCGCATCCTGCCGGATGGACCCTGGATCGGAGGACGGCTGGTGGGCGACACGTCCTGGGCGTTCCTGCTGGTCGGCTCGTTCGCCGCCCTGGGCGCTGCGATGGCCGCGGGGACGATCGCGGCGCTGTGGCGTCACCGCCGGACCGGCACGATGCCGGGGTCCGACGAGCTCGTCGAGCTCTCGGCGTCGCGGCGCAGGATCCTGTGGCTGAGGGTCGCCGTCGGCCTCGTGCTGACCGGCATGGGCGTGGAGGCGCTGCGGAGGATCGGGATCCTCTGAGCAGCGCGCGCTGAGCAGCGAGCGACGCTGAGCAGCGAGCACCGATGCACCGTGCCGTGCCGCGTTACCTTCCCCGAGGGAGCCCGGTCGCACGGAGGTCGGGAGCTGACACCGGAGGGGACCGTGCAGCTGCAGCGTCGCATCTTCGAGCCCGAGCACGAGCAGTTCCGTGAGGTCGTCGCGCGCTTCGCGCAGAGCGAGATCGCGCCGCACCATCTCGACTGGGAACGCGAGGGCATCGTCCCGCGCGAGATCTGGCTGCGTATGGGCGAGCTCGGGCTGCTCTGCACCGACGTGCCCGAGGAGTACGGCGGTGGCGGCATGCCCGACTTCCGCTTCAACCTCGTGATCACCGAGGAGCTGATGCGCGTCGGCGCGTCGGGGCTCGGGACGATCCTGCACAACGACACGATCGTCCCGTACTTCCTCAAGTACGCGTCGGACGAGCAGAAGCAGCGCTTCCTGCCCGGCATGGCCCGCGGCGAGCTCATCACCGCCATCGCCATGACCGAGCCCGGTGCCGGGTCCGACCTCGCGAGCATGCGCACCACGGCCGTGAAGCAGGCCGACGGCAGCTACCTGCTCAACGGCACGAAGACGTTCATCACCAACGGCATCCACTCCGACGTCATCATCGTGTGCGCGAAGACGGACCCGACGGCGAAGCACGCCGGCATCAGCCTGGTGCTCGTCGAACGCGACATGCCCGGCTTCAGCCGCGGCCGCAAGCTCGAGAAGGTCGGCATGCACGCGCAGGACACGGCCGAGCTGATCTTCGAGGACGTCGTCGTGCCCGCCGAGAACCTGCTCGGCGAGGAGGGTGCCGGCTTCCGTCATCTCATGGAGGCCCTGCCGCAGGAGCGACTGTCGATCGCCGTGTCCGCGATCGCCGGCGCGGTCGCCGCGTTCGACCTGACGCTCACCTACGTGAAGGAGCGCGAGGCGTTCGGCAAGCCCATCGGCTCGTTCCAGAACTCCCGGTTCGTCATGGCGGAGATGGCGACGAAGATCCAGGTCGGTCAGGCGTTCGCCGACCAGTGCGTCGAGCAGCTCAACGAGGGCACGCTGACCGCCGAGCAGGCCGCGATGGCGAAGTGGTGGCTGTCGGACCTCCAGGGCGAGGTGCTCGACGCGTGCGTCCAGCTGCACGGGGGCTACGGCTACATGCGCGAGTACGAGGTGGCGCGCTGGTGGACCGACGCGCGTGTCCAGCGCATCTACGGCGGGACGAACGAGATCATGAAGGAGATCATCGGGCGTTCGCTCGGCCTGTGAGCCCGATCGGAGCGGCATCGTGGACCAGCCCGCCGGGCCTCGACCCGGCGGCTCGGGAATACGGCGCGGACCGTCGACGTTCTTCTCAACGCACCCGTCCGATGTCCGACTGACCCTGCCCCACGGAGGATCCGCATGCCCACCGTCGACCTGACCGCCACCGACTTCTCGAGCACCATCGAGGACAACGGCATCGTCCTCATCGACTTCTGGGCCGAATGGTGCGGTCCGTGCCGGATGTTCGCGCCCTGGTACGAGGAGGTGTCGCAGGAGCACACCGACGTCGTGTTCGCGAAGGTCGACACCGAGGCCGAGCAGGCGCTCGCCGGATCGTTCGGCATCCGCTCGATCCCGACGCTCATGGCGTTCCGCGACGGCATCCTCCTCTACAAGGAGGCGGGCGCGCTGCCGAAGGAGGCCCTCGGTCAACTGGTCGACCAGGTCAAGGGGCCTCGACATGGACGACGTGCGGCGCCAGGTCGCTGAGGCCGAGGCGGCAGCGCCGAGACGGCTGAGCGGCGTGACCGTTCTGGCCGCCGTTCACGTTCGCGCCTCGAGCGCGATGCGGTCGATGCGTCGCTGCAGGCACGGCGAGAACCTGCCCGCGTAGGCGGCCTGCAGGCGCGGCTCGCGCCAGTCATCACTCCTCACGCGGCCGCGGCATGCGGGCGTGCGGCAGTCGCAGTCCATCTCGAGCGTCGGCGTCGCGTCCGGTCATCGCGTAGTCGAAGCCTCAGTTCCTCGCTGGGCGCGATGTCGCGGAGCGCGACGAGCGTGATCGGTGAGGTGAAGCCGAGGTTCGGCGTGCACGAGTGGTTGATGAAGTCGGCGCCGTCGGCGGTCTCCTCCGGTGTCGTGAGGAAGAACGTCTCGTCGATCTGCACGACGAGATGTCGCCTCGTCTGGCGCGAGCGCCTCGACCTGATCGAGCGTGAGCACGACGCCTCCCCACACGGCGACGGTCTCGCCGGGCGAGGATCGGTCGTTCCGCGAAGATGCCGCGCCCACCGCGCGCATCGGGGCCGACGCAGAGTCCGTCGGCGAGGAAGTGGAACCCGCGCATGGTGCGGTCGGCCTCGGTCCAGATCCGCCCGGATGCGATGGCGGAGCGTAGGGCTGCGTGCGGCAGGAATCCAGCGCGATCGGCGGTGGCCGTTCGACCCGTAGGCCCTTCGTGCGGCCCTCGGCCCGAGCCCCCACCTGGCTCGCTGAGCGATTCGGGGCCGGAGCCGCGAGGCCTAGACTCGCCACCATCGCTCCCCTCCCGAACTCCCCACGATCGGGTCCCCGTACGTCCGCTCGCCCTCGACGAGAAGCCTCGAGCCCCTGTTCGCAAGGTGGTGCGCCGAACTGGCGAGCCTCGAGTTCCACCAGCGGTCCGCGAGGTCTTCCCGCTCGGGCCGGTGATCATGCAGCACCCTGAGTACATGGAGCGGCGCCTCATGAGCTCAGAGTGCGAGCCGGAGCGGCAGGTCATCTTCCGTGTGCCCTGGCAGCAGGACTGACGGGACAGGATCCGCATCAACCGCGGCTTCCGGGTCCAGTACAACAGCGCACTCGGGCCGCGTTGGCTGCGTGGCCTGCGCTTCCACCCGTCGGTGAACCTCGGCATCATCAGTTCCCCGGCTTCGAGCAGATCTTCAAGAACGCGTTGACGGGTCTGCCGGATCGGTGGCGCGAAGGGCGGCGCGGACCTCGAGCCGCAGGGCCGCAGTGACGACGAGGTCATGCGCTTCTGCCAGAGCTTCATGACTGAGCTCCATCGGCACATCGGCGAGCAGGTCGACGTGCCTGCCGGCGACATCGGCGTGGGGCGCACGCGAGATCGGCTACCTCTTCGGTCAGTACCAGCGCATGGCGAACCGTTACGAGTCCGGCGTGCCACCGGCAAGGGCATCGGGTACGGCGCGCGCTCCGTCCGCAAGGAGTCGACCGGCTACGGCGCGGCCTCTTCGTGCGCGATGCTCGCCAGGCGGGAACAGGACGTCGAGGGGCGCACCTGCATCGTCTCCGGTTCGGCAACGTCGCCATCTACGCGATCGAGAAGCTGCAACAGATGGGCGCACAGGTCGTCGCCTGCTCGGACTCGGAGGGTGTCGCGCACGACCCGCAGGGCATCGACGTCGAGCTGCTGCGCCAGGTCAAGGAGGTCGAGCGCGTGGCCGTCTCAGCGCCTACGTCGAGCGTCGGCGGCACTGGCGCGCGCCACCCGCCCGGCGGCAACGTGTGGAGATCCCGTGCGACGTAGCGCTCCCCTGCGCGACGCAGAACGAGCTCGACGGCAAGGACGCGAAGCGCCTCGCCGACAACGGCTGCATCGTCGTCGCAGAGGGTGCGAACATGCCGGCGACACCGGACGCGTACGGGTCTTCACCGAGCGCGGCGTGCTGTTCGGGCCCGGGAAGGCCGCCAACGCAGGTGGCGTCTCGACGTCCGCGCTCGAGATGCAGCAGAACGCGCGCCGCGACAGGTGGACGTTCCAGCTGCACGGAGGAGCGGTGCTCAGAGATCATGGGACAGATCCACGCCACCTGCTACGACTGCGGATGAGCATGGTGCCCGGGCGACTACGTCGCCGGTGCGAACATCGGCGGCTTCACCAGGGTCGCTGATGCGTCGTCGCCTTCGGGCTCATCTGAGAGGGAATCCGTGAGATCACGTCTCGTCACGACGCTGCTCGCCGGCGCCCTGCTGCCCGGCGCGTGCGGAGCGGATGACATACCGGCGAGGCGCCGGTCGCACCGCCCGGCACGCCTGCGCCGGTCGAGCCGGACGTGCCGGCCCCGAGTCCGGTGCAGCCGGCCCCTGACCCGCTCGATGCGCTGACCGTCGAGGTCCGGGCGACGCGTGACGCGCTGCTCGCGGCCGCGCGCGCGACCGACTGGGACGCCATCGGTGCGCTGATCCCGACCGAGGGGCTGTTCACCTTCAGCTACGGGACTCGAGACCGACGCGGTCGCCACTACGAGAGCCTCGAGGAGGACGTCGCGGCGTTCATCGTCGAGCTGCTCGAGGGCGACTTCGCGCAGCTCGGAGAGATCGTCGTCTGGCCGGCGCTGCACGCGCGCACGCTCTCTCACGCTCGATGCGCAGGAACGGGCAGACCTGGCCACGCGCTACGGAGCCGAAGAGGTCGAGACGTGGGAACGCGGGAACGCCTACCTCGGATGGCGGTCGGCATCACGGACGAGGGTGATCGCCTTCCTCGTCAGCGGTGACTGAGCAGCGACGGCGTCGTTCAGCGCTCACCGAAGAGCTGTGACCACAGCCGCAAGGTGACCACGCCGTTCGGCGGACGTCCGGTGCGCAGCTTGAACTCGGCGACGGCGCGAGCCGTCGCCGGTCCGTAGACGCTGTCCGCCCCGACGCGCTCGATGCCGAGCCGGTCGGCCTGCTGATTGAGGTAGACCCGCAGACGGCGCACGGCAGGTGAGCGCTGCCACGGCCTCGGTGAGCGTGATGTCGGCGTGGGGACGGGCGGTGGTGGCGGCGGGCCGGCCGCGCGACCGTGCGCGGATCGGCGAACCACTCGCCGCGCCACCCGTGCCGCCGCCTCGACGACGCTCCGATCGCGCTCTGGGGCCGAGCGTCAGGTCCGCGACTCGCCGACCCCGATGCGCTCGGGCGAGGACAGGACGCCGTCGGCCGCCGCGTCGCGCCACGATCGCGGCGGCGTTCGACTCGAGGAAGACGACGGATGCTGCTCCGGCCCAGCCGACACTCGCGGGGGAGGCCGACGCGCCGCACGTTGCCGGGCGGAGGCGCAGCGCCTGCAGCGCATAGTTCGCGAGCCTCGGCATCGCTGAAGCCTCGTGCCGCTGCGGAGTCGGATGATGCGCGCGACGAGTGCCGCGGCTCTGCCGTGCCGCGCGCGTGCAGGTGCGCCTGCCCGATCGCGAGGAGTTCCGCCTGGGCGCGCGAACGGGTGAAGTCGCCGCCGGGTCGGGACTTGCGGTCACGGCCCCACGTCAGGGCCTGATAGCCGTTGATCGCCTGGAGGCCCGTGGACGTGATGTTCTCGCCGCCGTCGGAGACGGGCCGGGTGACGTCGACGACGAGCCCGCCGAAGTCGTTGACCGCGTCGGCGAAGCCCCACATCGAGCTGAGTACCCAACCGTCGACGCGCAGACCCCACAGCTGCTCGACGGTGCTCACGCACGTCTGCGGACCGGAGGTCATGCAGGAGTTGATGCGCGACGTGCCGCGTCCCGCGACGGGGACCCAGCTGTCGCGAGGAACGGAGACGATGCTCGCGTGCTGACGGTCGGCGGAGACGAAGAGGATCTGGAAGCCGTCCGCGCGACCGCGGAGCGGATCGCCGGCGTGCGGCGGCCCAGCGTCCGAACCCATGAGCAGCGACCGTGAGGACACGACCGTCGGCCGCGTCCGCACCGCGGGACGGCGACACCGACCGTGGCGATGGCGACGAGGGGGAGGACGAGCAGGGCCGTAGCAGGCGGCGACGCGGCGGATCCATGTGGCCGCAGGGAACGACCCGTGCGGCGCAGTTCGAGGTCTGCCATGGGTCCCCCGTGAGCGGTCATGACCGAGATGACGGCCGACCCCGGACGGAGCGGGTGAGGGGAATCGAACCCCCGTTCCGAGCTTGGGAAGCTCGTGTTCTACCATTGAACTACACCCGCAGAACAGCAGAGACTACTCATCTGGCGGCGGACGGCGCCAACGAGGGCCTGCGCGCTAGCGTTCCAACGTCATTCCGCCCGCTTCGGAGCACCCGCCGTGATCCTCTCCGACCGAACCATCCGCGCCGCGCTCGCCGCCGGCCGCATCGCCATCGACCCGTTGGACGAGGACGCGGTCCAGCCGTCGAGTCTCGACGTCCGTCTCGGTACGACGTTCCGGGTGTTCGCGAACCACCGTCACCTCGCGATCGATCCGCACGCGGTCCAGCCGGACCTGACCGACATCGTCGAGAAGGGTGACGACGAGCCCTTCGTCCTCCACCCCGGCGAGTTCGTGCTCGGCTCGACGCTCGAGCGCATCACGCTGCCCGATGACGTCGTCGCACGGCTCGAGGGCAAGAGCTCGCTCGCGCGGCTCGGTCTCGTCGTCCACTCGACCGCCGGGTTCATCGACGCAGGCTTCGACGGTGACGTGACGCTCGAGCTGTCCAACGTCGCGACGTTGCCCATCCTGCTCCATCCCCGCATGCGCGTCGCGCAGCTCGCGTTCTTCCAGCTGGACGGTCCGGCGGAGAACCCGTACGGCTCGAAGAAGGTCGGCTCGAAGTACCAGGGTCAGCGCGGGCCCACGGCGTCGCGCTATCACCTCAACCTCGTGCCACCGCCGCCGGACGCCGGCTGACCGACAGCGCAGCGCCGCAGCGGCGCGTCGCGCTTCAGGGCGCGTCGGCGACCGTGAGAGATGCAGCAGCGCGTCCTTCGTGCGTGGGCACGCGTCGCAGCGTGCGTGCGAGATTGAACGGGCGCCACTGCCAGCCGTAACGACGGCCGAGTGCAGTCAGACCTGCGCGCATCGCTGCTGGATCGGTGACGACCTCACCGGTCGCAGTGAGCGAAGGTCCTGTGATCCCTCCGCCGCATGTCGCAGGGCGGCGACCTCGCAGCGCGGCTGACGGCGCAGACGCTTCAGCTTGCCGGCGTCCGCATCGGTGACGACGGCGAGGTCGGCCGTCCGGCAGCGGTGCGAACCAGACGGGCGTCGCGACCGGTGTGCCATCACGACGTGACGTCGTGAGCGAGACGTAGCGGTCCCGAGGTCCGAGGCCGCCGAGGAACGCGTCCACGTCAGTGCTCCGCGTGAGCCTCGCCGGCACCGCCCTGCGCGGCGACCGCACCGGCGGACACGACTCCTTGCGTGACCAGCGGCAGCATGCGCCCGCGCTCGAGCACCTCGGAGATGTCGAGCACCTCGACCTGTCCTTCGCGCAGCGAGCCCTCCTGGACCTTCTGCGCGACCGCGTCGGAGAGCATCGTCGTGCAGTAGGGGCAGGCGGTGGAGATCAGGTCCGGATCGAGCGCGAGCGCCTCGTCGATGCGCTCGGTGTTGATGCGCTTGCCGATGCTCTCCTCCATCCACATGCGCGCGCCGCCCGCACCGCAGCAGAACCCGTTCGAGCGGCAGCGGTGCATCTCGGTCGGCTGGATGCCGGGGACGGCGTCGACCACGCGACGTGGCGCGGAGTAGACCTCGTTGTGCCGGCCGAGGTAGCAGGGGTCGTGGTAGGTGACCTTCGCCTCGACCGGGGTCGTCGCCTCGAGGCGGCCGTCCTCGATGAGCTGGGCGAGCACCTCGGAGTGCGCGAGCACCGTGTAGTGCCCGTCGGAAGTCGGGGTACTCGTTCTTCAGGGTGTTGAAGCACCTTCAGCGCGACGGCGTCGCTGAGCATCGTGGTGCAGAACGGGCAGGCGGTGGAGATCAGGTCGGGATCGAGCGCGAGCGCCTCGTCGATGCGCTCGACGTTGACCCGCTTGCCGATGGACTCCTCCATCCACATGCGTGCACCGCCAGCGCCGCAGCAGAACCCGTTCGAACGGCAGCGCGGCATCTCGGTCGGCGTGATGCCCGGCACCGCATCGACGACGCGCCGGGGCGCGGAGTACACCTCGTTGTGCCGGCCGAGGTAGCACGGGTCGTGGTAGGTGACCTTCGCGTCGACCGGTGTGGTCGCCTCGAGCCGCCCGTCCTCGATGAGCTGCGCGAGCACCTCGGAGTGGTGGAGCACGGTGAAGTGCCCATCGAAGTCCGGGTACTCGTTGCGGATCGTGTTGAAGCAGTGCGGGCACCAGGCGACGATCTTGCGCTTGTCCGCACCGATCGGAGTTGAGCGTCTCGACGTTCTGCTTCGCGAGCGCCTGGAACAGGTACTCCATGCCGAGGCGGCGCGCCGGATCACCGGTGCACGTCTCGCCGGAACCGAGGATCGCGAACTTCACGCCGGCGTCGTTGAGCAGGCGTGCCGTCGCCTGGGTGATCTTCTTCGAGCGGTCATCGACCGCGCCGGCGCAGCCGACCCAGAACAGGTACTCGACGTCGTCCGCGAGCGGCGTGCCGGGGGTCGCGACGGGGATGTCGAAGTCCAGGACCTGCGTCCACTCCTCGCGCTTGCTCTGGCCGACGCCCCACGGGTCGCCGGCGTTCTCGAGGTTGCGCAGCATCGCGCCGGCCTCCGGCGGGAAGCTCGACTCCATCATCGCCTTGTAGCGCCGGAGGTCCACGATCGTGTCGACGTGCTGGATGTCGACCGGGCACTCCTCGACGCACGCGCCGCAGGTGGTGCACGACCACAGCACGTCGTAGTCGATGACCGCGTTCTCCTGGCCGGGTCGGTCACCGACGAGCATCATGCCGAGGATGTCGACGCCGTCCTCCGGGCCGCGGTTGCCCGTGAGGTAGGGACCCTTCGCGAACATGTGATCGCGCAGGTCCATGATCAGCATCTTCGGCGACAGCGGCTTGCCCGTCGTCCACGCCGGGCACTGCGACTGGCAGCGGCCGCACTCGGTGCACGTCTGCAGGTCGAGGAAGCGGTCGAACGTCAGGTGCTCGATCTGGCCGACGCCGAGCACCGTGTTCTCGTCCATCGCCTCGAGGTCGATGAGTTCCGTCTGCAGCTTGCCGAGCGCGCGCGGGCGGTCGGGGTCGCGGCTGAGCTCCTGGAACGGGATGGTGAGGATGTGCAGGTGCTTCGAGTGCAGCGTGAAGACGAAGAACGCGCCGACGATCGCGAGGTGCACGACGAGGTTGACCGCGCCGATCCATTCGAGCGTGAGCGGGGCGATGCCCTCGAGCGCGCGGCCGAACAGGTTCGAGACGAACGCGGCCTCCGTCGGTGCGTGGCCTTCGGCGAAGCGCACGCCGTGCGCGACCCACAGGGTCCACACGACCAGCACCTCGGCACCGAGCACCCACCAGCCCTGGTCGAGGTTCGAGCCGGCGAAGCGCGAGCGGCGACCGAGACGGTGCGGGTCCTGCGCGAAGCGGATGCCGGCGAAGATCGCGATGGCGGTCAGCGACAGCACACCCAGCGTGTCCTGGAGGAAGCCGAGGACGTCGTACGCGGTGACGCCACCCAATGAGATCGCGCCGAGCAGCGGCAGCTGGAAGGTCGGGCCGACGTACAGCTCGCCGATCGCCTCGAGCACGGTGGTCTGCAGGACGAAGAAGGCCCACATGACCCAGAAGTGCGCGATACCCGGCAGCGTCCACTTCAGCAGGCGACGGTTGGCGAGGATGTTCACGAGGGTCGTGCGGATCGTGCGCCGCAGGTTCCCGCGCATGCTGCGCGACGGGTTGGGACGGGCGGAACGCGTCAGCGCGATCAGGTAGCGGATGCGCCGTGTGGCCCAGACACCGAAGAAGGCCAGGGTGGCGGTGCCGGCGACGACACGGAAGATCGTGAGCGCGAGATGTGCGTCCATGTGGCCCCCGGGTGTCCGGCCGCCAGTCTACGCGCGAGCCGTACGCTGCTGCTCCTGCGACGGTCGTGAGCCGGCGCGCATCGGAGGATCGGTGATGCTCGGTCGGACTCGTGGCCGGATGCGCGCCGCGAGGCCTCGATCGGCCGTCGCCGCCTGTGTGCTCGTGCTGTCCGGATGCGGGGTCGGCACCGGCACGCTGCGCATCGTTGACGCGCAGGACGAGATCGTCGCCATCGCCGAGGACGTCCTGGTCGCGGCCGGGCTGGAGCCCGTGAGCCCCGTGCGGGCCGGGCCCCTCGAGCAGTGCGCGCTGCGCAACGGCGGCGCGGGGCTGCGCACCCGTGTCGAGGTCCGCGCGCCACTGTCCGGCGGTGCGGAGGCGCTCGCTGCCGCGTTCGATGCAGCGGCCGCCGTGCTCGTCACACGCGGTCTCGTGCTCGTCGAGTCGGGCGTCCCGGGCACGCTCCTCGGGCAACGGGACGGCGTCACGGTGACCATCGGCAGCGATGGGGACGATCTGGAGCTCGACGCGATCACCGGCTGCCGTCCGCGATGAACGGTCCGAGGCCGTTCCGCGCGCTCGCCGTCCTGCTGGTGCTGCTCACGGTGGTGGCCTGCGCGGGTGTGACGGGCACGGTCGATGCGCCCGACCAGGCGGATGCCATCGACGTGACCGACGTGTCCGATGCGTTCGACGCGTTCGTGCGCGCCAACGGCTTCGCCGGTCTCGAACGGGCGACGGTGCGGATCGGCGGGGCAGTCGTCGAGGCCGTCGTCGCGGACTCGCCGGCCGCTCGCGAGCGCGGGTTGCAGGGCGTGGACGCGGTCCCTGAGGGTGCGGGGATGCTGTTCGTCTTCCCCGATGCAGCGGGCCCGGGGGGTCGCGCCGGGTTCTGGATGCTCGAGACGCCGGTCGCGCTCGACATCGCCTTCGCCGCGGACGGGACCGTCGTCGGGGTCGCCACGATGCAGCCCTGCCCGGCCCGGCCCTGCCCGATCACCCATCCCGGCGTCGAGTACGACGTGGCGCTCGAGGTCGCCGCCGGCCAGCTCGAGCGTGCGGGCGTGCGGCCCGGTGACCCGCTGACCTGGGAGCCGGCCGACGACTGGACCGGCTGAACCGGCTCGACCGTGCTCGGTACGGTGGTGGCAGGTCCGACCGGGCGCATGAGGACGCGTCGGTGAACCGGACCGCAGGGAGGCGACCTCATGGCGTGGCAACTGGTGGTCGGTGCGTTCCTCGTGCTCCTGCCCTTCGCGCTCCTCCTCGACCTCCATCCTGATCGTGAGCGACTGGACGCCCGCGGGCGCCCGCTCCGTCGGGACTGGCGGACCGCCCCCGCGCGGGAGTCGGCGACCGACGAGCACCACTGACAGGCTCCAGCGGACGCGACCGCACCTCAGTCGCTGCGGGTGAGCATTCCTGAGCCGATATGGCTCACATCTTGCCGGTCGGCCTGGATCGCCCGTATCCTTGCTCCTGAGGCCGTTCCGCCCGATCGAACCTGATCGCCGCGGTCCGGCACGCCCCGGGTCCACCGCATCCCGAGCGGCGACCAGCGCAGGACGATCCCAGGAGGACCAGACATGGCCAAGGCTGTCGGCATCGACCTCGGCACGACCAACTCCGTCGTGTCCGTCATGGAGGGCGGTGAGCCCCAGGTCATCGCGAACGCCGAGGGTGCTCGCACCACCCCGTCCGTCGTCGCGTGGTCCAAGGGCGGCGAGGTGCTCGTGGGAGAGGTGGCCAAGCGCCAGGCCGTCACCAACCCCGACCGCACCATCCGCTCCGTCAAGCGCCACATCGGCACGGGCTGGACGACCGACATCGACGGCAAGCCGTACACGCCGCAGGAGATCAGCGCGCGTGTGCTCATGAAGCTCAAGCGCGACGCCGAGGCCTACCTCGGCGAGGACGTCACGCAGGCCGTCATCACCGTGCCCGCCTACTTCGACGACGCGCAGCGCCAGGCCACCAAGGAGGCGGGCGAGATCGCCGGTCTCGAGGTGCTGCGTCTGGTCGCCGAGCCGACGGCCGCAGCACTCGCCTACGGCCTCGAGAAGACCGAGGAGCAGACCATCCTCGTCTTCGACCTCGGTGGCGGCACGTTCGACGTGTCGGTGCTCGAGATCGCCGAAGGCGTCTTCGACGTCAAGTCCACCGCTGGCGACGCGCAGCTCGGTGGTGACGACTGGGACGACGCGCTCATCGACTGGATGGTGACGACGTTCAAGAACGACAACGGCGTCGACCTGTCCAAGGACCGCATGGCGCTGCAGCGACTGAAGGAGGCCGCGGAGAAGGCGAAGATCGAGCTGTCGAGCTCGCAGTCGACGTCGATCAACCTGCCGTTCCTCACCGCGACCGATGCGGGCCCGCTGCACTTCGAGGCCACGCTGAGCCGCGCCAAGTTCAACGAGCTCACCGCGTCGCTGCTCGAGCGCTGCGAGGGTCCGTTCCTGCGCGCCGTGAAGGACGCGGGCATCGCGATGGGCGACATCGACCACGTCATCCTCGTCGGCGGATCCACGCGCATCCCGGCCGTGCAGGAGCTCGTCGCTCGTCTCACCGGCGGCAAGGAGCCGCACAAGGGCGTGAACCCCGACGAGGTCGTCGCGGTCGGCGCCGCGCTGCAGGCCGGCGTGCTCAAGGGCGACGTGAAGGACGTGCTGCTCCTCGACGTGACCCCGCTGTCGCTCGGTATCGAGACGAAGGGCGGCATCACGCACAAGCTCATCGAGCGCAACACGACGATCCCGACGCGTCGTGCCGAGACGTTCACCACTGCCGACGACAACCAGCCGTCGGTCGAGATCCACGTGCTCCAGGGTGAGCGTGAGATGGTCGGCGACAACAAGACGCTGGGCAAGTTCATGCTGACCGACCTGCCGCCCGCGCCGCGCGGGATGCCGCAGATCGAGGTCGCGTTCGACATCGACGCGAACGGCATCGTGCACGTGTCCGCGAAGGACCTCGGCACCGGCAAGGAGCAGTCGATGACGATCACCGGCGGCTCCGCGCTGCCCAAGGACGACATCCAGCAGATGGTCGAGGACGCCGAGAAGTACGCCGAGGAGGACCGTCGCCGCCGCGAGGCCGTCGAGGTCCGCAACCAGGCCGACCAGCTCGTCTACCAGACCGAGAAGACGCTGAAGGATCAGGGCGAGAAGCTCGACGCCGCGCTGAGCGCGGAGGTCGAGGAGGCGCTGACCGGGCTCAAGGACGCGCTCAAGGGCGACGACACCGATGCGGTCCGCAGCGGCATGGAGGCGCTCGGCGCGCTCAGCCAGCGGCTCGCCGAGGCGATCTACCAGGCGTCCGCGACGGAGACCGACGGTGGGGACACCGGTTCGGACGACGACGTGGACGACGCCGAGATCGTCGACGCCGAGGTCGTGGACGAGGGCGATGACCAGGCCGCGGCGAGCTGAGCTTCCCGCCGCGACCGACCGCACCGCCTCCACAGCGAGGAGCGACCGTGACCGACGACGAGACGACGCAGGTGCCCGACGAGCTGCTCGAGGCGCTCGCGGGGCTCGAAGGCGTCGAGGGACCTGCGGCCGAGCGTGCCACCGATGACGGCATGCCGACCGGGATGGACCTCGAGGCGCGCGCCGAGGCCGACCCACGCAGCCGCATCGAGCTGATCGTCGCGATCGACGCCGTCGAGGCGCAGCGCGACGAGTACCTCGACGACCTGCGGCGCTCCCACGCCGACTTCGAGAACTACCGCAAGCGGGTCGCTCGCGACGGAGCGATCCAGCGCGAGCACGGACGCAGCGACGTCGTGACCGTGCTGCTCGACGTGCTCGACGACCTCGACCGGGTCGTCGCGGCCGCGGACGCGCTGACCGACACGCACGCCGCCGAGGTGACCGCCGTGGCATCAGGCGTGCGGGTCGTGGCCGAGAAGGCGCAGCGGGTGCTCGAGGGACTCGGTATCGAGCGTGTCGACGCGGCGGGCGTCCCGTTCGATCCGACCGTCCACGACGCGGTCCAGCAGGTCGACAGCGAGCGCGCGGACGGCGCTGTGGAGGGGAGCGCGGACGGTGGCGCCAGTGGGCCGATGGTCCACACGGTGCTGCGTCCTGGCTACCGATCGGCGGAGCGCGTGCTGCGCCCGGCGATGGTGGTCGTCGAGCAGTGATGACCCGCGACGACGGCTGAGGGGGAGACGATGGCTCCACAGCGCGAGTGGCTCGAGAAGGACTACTACGCGACCCTCGGCGTGTCCAAGGACGCGACCACGACCGAGATCAAGAAGGCGTACCGCCGGCTCGCCCGTGAGAACCATCCTGACGCCAAGCCTGACGACTCGCGTGCCGAGGCGCGCTTCAAGGACATCGGCGAGGCCTACTCCGTCGTGGGCGACGCTGCGACGCGCAAGGAGTACGACGAGCTGCGTCGTCTCGGCGCGTCCGGCTTCGGCGGCATGCCCGGAGGGTTCCCCGGCGGTGCGGCCGGCGGCTTCGGCGGGGCCGACCTCGGGGACATCCTCGGTCAGATGTTCGGCGGTGGTGCAGCCGGTGCGGCGCGCGGTGGGCGCGGCCGTGGTGGCGCGACGCGCAACCGTCCGCGACGTGGCGCCGACGTCGAGTCCGACCTGCACCTCACGTTCGAGGACGCGCTCTCCGGCGTGTCGACCACCATCAACGTGACGGCCGAAGGGCCGTGCACGACGTGCCGTGGCAGCGGCGCAGCACCGGGATCGAGCCGCGCGACCTGCACCACCTGCAGCGGCAGCGGCGAGGTCACCGTCGACCAGGGGATGTTCTCCTTCGCGCAGCCGTGCGGCCGCTGCGGCGGAGCGGGCAGCGTCGTCGAGTCCCCGTGCCGGACGTGCTCCGGCAGCGGCAGCGTGATCACCCCGCGGCGCATCCAGGTCCGCATCCCCGCGGGGGTCCGTGACGGTGCGACCGTGCGGGTCGCCGGCCGTGGCCAGTCCGGTCGCGACGGTGGCCCGGCAGGTGACGTGCTCGTGCGCGTGCGCGTCACCGAGCATCCGCTGTTCGGCCGCAAGGGCGACGACGTGACGCTCGACGTGCCGCTGACCTTCAGCGAGGCGGCGCTCGGCACGACCATCGTCGTCCCCACGCCGTCCGGTGAGACCCGTCGGATCCGCATCCCTGCGGGCACGCAGCCCGGCAAGGTCCTGCGGGTGCGCGATCAGGGGGCTCCGCGCACGCGCGGGACCGGCAACGGTGACCTGCTCGTCACCGTCCGGGTGAACGTCCCCGAGCGGCTGACCGACGAGCAGGAGCGCATCGTCCAGGAGCTCCACACCCACGACGACACCACCGCACGTGACGCCATGCTCGGCGTCACGACGGAGGCCTGACATGGCAGAGGCACAGCGCTTCCTCGACCCCGCCGACGGCGGCTGGTCCTGGTCGCGTCGCCCGCCACGCACGCCGCGTCCGTCACTGCCCGCCGCCGGCCAGGCGCAGCACGACGCGGGGGTGGGCCTCGGAGCAGATCACGGTCCGGAGATCGACGGCGACCGTGAGCCGTCCTTCGACGACACGTACGACGGTCCGGGGCCCGATCACGACCTGCCCGCGTTCGTCATCTCCGTCGCCGCCGAGATGTCCGAGCTGCATCCGCAGACGTTGCGCGCCTACGAGCGGGATGGACTGCTCTCGCCCTACCGCACCCCGGGCGGCACGCGTCGCTACTCGATGCGTGACGTCGAGCGGTTGCGCCTCATCCGTCGCCTGACCCAGGACGAGGGGCTCAACCTCGCCGGCGTGCGGCTCGTGCTCGAGATGGGCGAACGGCTGGAGGGCTCGCGACGTCGCATCGCCGAGCTCGAGGAGATGGTGCGGGTGCTCGGCTCGCGGCTCGACCAGCGTCCCACGTCCGAGCGCTTCGACATCGTGAAGGCACCGGCTGCCGGCATGGAGCTCCACCGGTCGTCACGGCGCACCGGGACACGCACTGCACCGCCCGTGCAGCGCGCCCGCCCGCTGCTCCCGCCGGACCTGCGCTCGATCGGACCGCAGCCTGCTGGACCGCAACTCGCGGAACCGCGCGCCTGACCGGCGCCCCCACGCAGCACTGCGGCACAGGAGGACACGATGGACCTCGAGCGACTGACCAGCCGGTCGAAGGATGCACTGCGTGCCGCGCTGACGTCGGCGCGCGACCGCAACCATCCGGAGGCGTCCCAGCCGCACCTGCTGCGCGCGCTGCTCGACCAGCCCGAGGGGCTGACGATGCCGCTGCTGCAGCGTGCCGGCGCGAACCCGGCCGACGTGCGTCGTCGACTCGACGCGCTGCTCGACGCGCTGCCTGCGGCCTACGGCGCGACCGGTGAGGCCCGCATCAGCGACACGCTCGTCCGCACGCTCGAAGCCGCACTCGTCGAGGCGCAGGGGCTGGGCGACGAGTACGCGTCCACCGAGCACCTCGTGCTCGCGATGCTCGCCGGCAGCGACCGCACCGCCGGCGTGCTGCGCGAGGCGGGGCTCACGCGCGACGGGCTGCTGCAGGCGCTGCAGACGATCCGCGGCACCCAGCGCGTCACCTCGGCCGACCCCGAGTCGACCTACGAGGCGCTCGAGAAGTATTCGCGCGACCTGACCGCGGCCGCCCGTGAGGGTCGGCTCGACCCGGTCATCGGCCGTGACGAGGAGATCCGTCGCACCATCCAGGTGCTCGTGCGCCGCACGAAGAACAACCCGGTGCTCATCGGTGAGCCGGGCGTCGGCAAGACCGCCATCGTCGAGGGCCTCGCACGTCGCATCATCGAGGGCGACGTCCCGACGCTGCTGAAGGACAAGAAGCTCGTCGAGCTCGACCTGTCCGCGATGGTCGCGGGCGCGAAGTACCGCGGCGAGTTCGAGGAGCGGCTCAAGGCGGTGCTCAAGGAGATCGAGGCGTCCGACGGGCGCATCATCACCTTCATCGACGAGCTCCACACCGTCGTCGGCGCCGGAGCGGCCGAGGGCGCGATGGACGCGGCGAACATGCTCAAGCCGCTGCTCGCGCGCGGACGGCTGCGCATGATCGGGGCGACGACGCTGACCGAGTACCGCGCGATCGAGAAGGATGCGGCGCTCGAACGGCGCTTCCAGCCGGTGCACGTGGCCGAGCCGTCCGTCGCCGACACGATCGGCATCCTGCGTGGGCTCAAGGAGCGCTACGAGGTCCACCACGGGGTGCGCATCACCGACGACGCGATCGTCGCCGCCGCGAAGCTGTCCGACCGCTACCTGACCGAGCGCTTCCTGCCCGACAAGGCGATCGACCTGCTCGACGAGGCGGCCGCCGGGCTGCGCATCGCGATCGACTCGATGCCGCCGGAGATCGACGAGGTCGACCGGCGTCGTCGTCAGCTCGAGATCGAACGGGTCGGGCTCGCGAAGGAGGAGTCGGCCGGCGCGAAGGCTCGGCTCGCCGACCTCGAGGTCGAGCTGCGCGAGCTCGGCGAGAGGCTCGACGCGATGAAGGCGCGCTGGCAGCAGGAGAAGGACGCGATCTCCGGGCTGCAGGCGCTGCGCGAGGAGCTCGAGACGGTGCGCGAGCAGGCCGCGGTCGCCGAGCGCGACGGGCTCTACGAACGCACCGCCGAGCTGCGCTACGGCACCATCCCCGACCTCGAGCGCCGCCTCGAGGCCGCGGACGCCGAGATGACCGCACTGCGCGAGTCCGGCGAGTCGCTCCTCGAGGAGGAGGTCACCGAGACCGAGATCGCGCAGGTCGTCGGCCGCTGGACCGGCATCCCCGTCTCGCGCCTCGTCGAGGCCGAGTCGGCGAAGCTCGCCCGGCTCGAGGACGAGCTGCACGAGCGCGTCATCGGTCAGGACGCTGCGGTCGCCGCCGTCGCGAACGCGGTGCGGCGCTCGCGCGCCGGCCTGTCCGACCCCGACCGACCGCTCGGATCGTTCCTGTTCCTCGGTCCGACGGGCGTGGGCAAGACCGAGCTCGCGCGCACGCTGGCCTCGTTCCTGTTCGACGACGAGGCCGCGCTCGTGCGCATCGACATGGGGGAGTTCCAGGAGAAGCACTCGATCTCGCGACTCATCGGTGCGCCCCCCGGCTACGTCGGGTACGAGGACGCCGGGCAGCTCACCGAGGCCGTGCGCCGACGTCCCTACCGGGTCATCCTGCTCGACGAGGTCGAGAAGGCGCACCCCGACGTGTTCAACGTCCTGCTCCAGCTGCTCGATGACGGCCGGCTCACCGACGGGCAGGGACGCACCGTCGACTTCCGCAACGTCGTCGTGATCATGACGTCGAACCTCGGCTCGACGCACATCCTCGACGTCACGCTCTCCCCCGACGAGCTGCGCGAGCGCGTCATGGTCGACGTGCGCGGCCACTTCCGGCCCGAGTTCCTCAACCGCATCGATGAGACCGTCATCTTCGACCGGCTCGGACGCGACGAGCTGCGCTCCATCGTCGACGTGCAGCTCGAGCGGCTGCGGCGCCGGCTCGAGGACCGTGACCTCGAGCTGCGTGTCACCGATGCGGGCAAGGACCTGCTCGCCTCGCTCGGCTACGACCCGATCTACGGCGCCCGCCCGTTGAAGCGCGCGATCCGGACGTACGTCGAGGACCCGCTCGCGCTCGCACTGCTCGAAGGTCGCATCGCGGGGACGGCGGTCGAGGTCGACGCCGACGGCGCTTCGATCGTCGTGCGCGGCGCCAGCGCGTGAGCGGCGCTCGCAGCACCGCACGAACCGACGCGGTCGTCGTCGGGGCCGGACCGAACGGTCTGGCCGCGGCGCTGACGCTCGCTCGCTCCGGCTTCCGTGTGACCGTCCTCGAGGCGGCCGACGAACCCGGTGGCGGGACGCGCTCGTTCGCCGACCCGGTGGTCGACGGGCTCATCCACGACCACTGCGCGGCCGTGCATCCGTTCGGGATCGGCTCGCCCTACCTCCGCACCCTGCCGCTCGACCGCTACGGCCTCGAGTGGCTCCAGCCCGAGATCGCCTGCGCGCATCCGCTCGATGACGGGACGGCCGCGCTGCTGCATCAGGACCTCGACGAGACGGTCGCCGGACTCGGTGCGGACGGGGCGTGGTGGCGACGCCTGTTCGCCGCACCGTCGCAGCACTTCGACGCGCTCGCAACGTCGATCCTCGGACCGCTCGTGCGGATCCCGCGTCATCCGGTCGTGCTCGCGCGCAACGGCCTGCTGTCGCTCGCGCCCGCGACGCTGACCGCATCACGCTTCGCGCACGGGATCGAAGGTCCTGGTGCGGCGCTGCTCGGTGGCGTCGCTGCGCACGCGGTCGCACCCCTCGACTCGCCGGGGACGACCGGGGTCGCCACCATGCTGATCGCCGCCGGACATGCACGCGGCTGGCCGGTCGCACGCGGCGGCTCGCAGTCCATCTGGCGCGCGATGGTCGCGATGCTCGAGGAGCTCGGCGGCGAGGTCATCACCGGCGTGCGCGTGCGGTCGATGCGTGACCTGCCGCGCGCCCGGGTCGCGCTGTTCGACACCGACCCGGGCCAGCTCGCGGACATCCTCGGCGACGCGGCCGACGCGCGCGAGCAGCGACGGCTGCGCGGCTGGCAGCACGCGAGCGCCGGCGCGTTCAAGGTCGACCTCGCCGTGCGCGGTGGGGTGCCGTGGACGGCGGAGGGCGCACGGCGCGCCGGGACGCTCCACCTCGGGGGGACGTTCACCGAGATCGCGGACAGCGAGGCGGCGAGCAGCGCCGGACGCATGCCCGCACGGCCGTACGTGCTCGTGTCGCAGCCGGCCATCGCCGACCCGTCACGGCGTGTCGGTGACATCGAGCCCGTCTGGGCCTACGCGCACGTCCCGGCCGACGCGCCGGCGGGACCTGGAGCGCCGGACCCGGAGCTCGCCCGCGACGCGATCCTGGCTCAGCTCGAGCGCTTCGCGCCGGGGCTCGCGGAGCGCATCGTCGCCACGCACGTCACCACACCGGCCGACTTCGCCGCCGGCAACGCGAACCTCGTCGGTGGGGACATCACCGGTGGCGCGCTCACCCTGCGCCAGCTCGTCGCCCGCCCGCGCTTCGGCCCCGACCCGTACGCGACGGGCGTGCCGGGAGCGTTCCTGTGCTCCGCCTCGACCGCCCCGGGCGCGGGCGTGCACGGGATGTGCGGCCACCATGCGGCCCGCTCCGCCCTGCGGGTGCTCACCCGCTGAGCCGCCCGCGTCGAGCGGCGCGCGATGAGCGATCCGGTCCGCGGACACGTGACGCGTGGAGCACCGCTGCGTACGCTGACGGCGCGTCCCGTGCGGCCTCGACGCACCGTGCACGACCCCCTCGAGCGGAGCTCCCATGCGGATCGGCATCCTCACCGGCGGCGGCGACGTCCCCGGCCTCAACCCCAGCATCAAGGCCGTCGTCGAGCGGGTGAGCACCGAGGGTCACGAGGTGCTCGGCATCCGGCGCGGCTGGGGCGGTCTGCTCGAGTACGACCTCGACGACCCGGACGCCGCCGAGCGCAACACTCGTCCGCTCGACCGTGCGGCCGTGCGCACCATCGACCGCACCGGCGGCACGACCCTGCACACGTCGCGCACCAATCCCGGGCGCGTGCGCGCGAAGGACATGCCGGCGTTCCTCGCGGACCAGGCGAGAGGGGAGGAGCCGTTCGACTTCACGCCGCACGTGCTCCGCGTGCTCGAGCGCCTGCAGCTCGACGCGCTGATCGCCATCGGTGGCGACGACACGCTGTCGTATGCGCGCCGCCTCCACGAGGAGGGCTTCGCCGTCGTCGCGATCCCGAAGACGATGGACAACGACGTCCATGGCACCGACTACTGCATCGGCTTCTCGACCGCGGTGACCCGGAGCGTCGAGTTCATCCATCAGTTGCGCACGTCCACCGGGTCGCACGAGCGACTGGCCGTCGTCGAGCTGTTCGGCCGCTACTCGGGCGAGACGTCCCTGATCTCCGCCTACCTCGCGAGCGTCGACCGCGCGCTCATCTCCGAGGTGCCGTTCGACCCGGAGAAGCTCGCGGCGCTGATGATGGACGACAAGCGGGCGAACCCGTCGAACTACGCCATGTGCACCGTCTCCGAGGGCGCGACGATCATCGACGGCGAGGTGCACCTGTCGGGCGATGAGGACCCGTACGGCCACCGCAAGCTCGGCGGCATCGGACAGACCACCGGACAGCTCCTCAAGGAGATCACCGGTCAGGACATCATCACCCAGGAGCTCGGCTACCTGATGCGCTCGGGTCGCCCCGATTCGCTCGACCTGATGGTCGCGACGAACTTCGCGGTCATGGCTGCTGACCATGCGATGAACGGTGAGCACGGACGCATGATGGCCCTGCGCGGCGGCACGTACACCAACGTGCCGCTGATGGCGACCGGCGCCGGCGTGAAGCGTGTCGACGTCGACGCGCTCTACGACGTCGACGCCTACCGGCCCAAGGTGCGGCACGTCGAGGGCAAGCCGATGTTCCTCTACTGACGCGTCACTGACGCGTCACTGGCTGCGTCACTGGCCGAGGCGGCGGAAGTCCCAGCTGCGCTCGGCGGACAGCGCGAGTGCGAACCACGTGTGATGGTGCGCTGGTGCGAGCGGCTCGTCGGAGCCGAAGTACTTGCGCGCGTATGCGGCACGGACCGCGAGCGGCACCGCGTCGTCGTCGACCCGGGTCGGGACGGCGCGTGCGGACAGGCCGTGCAGCTCTTCGTAGCCATGGCCGGCGTCGATCGTGACGGCGCAGCGTCCGCCGGCCTCGAGCCGCCGGGTGCGGCGTGCTCGGTTCAGGTTCCAGATCCACAGCTCGCCGCGTTCGTCGTCGTGATGGGCGAACCACAACGGGACGACGACCGGCCAGGCCTCATCGTCGACCGTGGCGAGCCGCAGCACCCGCTGCTCGGTCAGGAACGCTCGGCGCACCGTCGGGTCCATCGTCAGGTCCGGTGCGGGCATCCCAACCTCCTCCAGGTCCTGCGACGGGTCCAGGTCCTGCGACGGGCCCGGGAGGCACGCTAGTCAGGCATGCAGCGGGGCGGAATAGCCCGAAGGGGGCCGGCGTTACCCTTCGCATGATGAACAACGACACCCGCGCCCCCCGTCCGCTGCGCCGCACGCTGCGCCGTCTGGGCGTCGCCGCTGCCCTCGTGGCCACGCTCGGCACCGCCGCCGCATGCTCCTCCACCGAGGAGGCTGGCCTGAGCGCTGTCGAGGCGCTCCCGGCGAACACGATGCTGATCGACGTGCGCACCCCCGCCGAGTTCGCCGAGGGCCACCTCGACGGGGCGGTCAACATCCCCGTCGAGCTGCCGACGTTCGCCGCTCAGGTCGCACTGCTCGATCCGGACATGGACTTCCTCGTCTACTGCCGCAGCGGTCGACGCGCGGACGTCGCCATCGAGTACATGGACACGCTCGGTATGACGTCGACGAACCTCGGCTCGGTCGAAGCCGCATCGTCCGCGACCGGGATCCGCGTCGTGCGCTGACGCGCTCCGGCGTATCCTTCGTCGCCAGGGCGCCGGTGGGGCGCCACCGGACAGGGAGCGCGGGCGCATGGCCGGCACCGTCGAGCGTGATCCGTTCGCACCCATCGAGGCATCGCCGCGAGGCGCCGGACTGCTCGTCGCCGTCGCCGGCCTGTTCGGCCTGGCCGCGCTGTTCGGTGGCCTGTCACCGATCACCGGCCCGCTCGGGATGCTCGTCGGACTCGTCGCCCACGTGAAGGGGCACCGCTACGGCATGCCCGTGACCGTCGCGGCCGGCGTGATGATGATCGTCGGGATGTCGATCACGCTCTACCTCCGCTGACGTCCCTGCACTGACATCGCTGCGCTGACGTCCCGGCGCTGAGCGTCAGCCGGTCGCGCCGCCTTGCTCGAGCGCCTGCGTCAGGATGCGACGGAGTGCGGAGAGTGGACCTGCCTGCAGCGTGCCGACCGGTAGCTCGTCCTCCAGTCCGTCGAAGCCGGGTCCGCCGACGATCAGCCGAGCACCATCGAGCGTCGGCGGATGGGCGCACAGGTATTTCCCTGCCCGGGCGGTCATCGCTCCGATGAGCACGACGTCGGGTCGCAGCGTGGCGATGCTGCGGTCGAGCGCCACCGTCGGCGTGCGTGACCCGAGGTAGGTGACCCGGAAGCCGAGGTCGGCGGCGACCGCAGCGGCCGCGAGCACACCGAGCTCGTGGTCCTCCGGCTCGGGCGCTGCCGCGATGCAGGTCGGTGCTGACGCGCTCCGTGCGCCGCTCAGCAGACGATGCAGTCGCGGCCGCAGCGTGTTGGTCGCGAAGTGCTCGGACGCGATGAGTGACGGGTCCTCCTCCCAGCCCACGCCGAGATCGCGCAGGACCGGCATGACGATGTCCTCGAGCGTGAACGCGACCCCGATGCGCGCGATACCGGTGTCCAGCACATCCTCGGCCGTCGATGCATCGAAGTCGCGGATGGCCTGCGCAAGGCCGTCACGCAGGCTCACCGTCGCGGTGTCGACCCGCCCGGCGGCGTCGTCCGCACGGTCCGACATCCCGTCGGTGGCGTCATGCACGCCAGGAGCGGTCCGCACCAGCCCGAGGCGCGAGGGCGAACGCTCGGCCGACACGGACCCGGCGGCGGCAGTCACGGACCAGCCCTGCGAGGTGAGACGGAGGACCGCGAGGACCCGGTCGACGTCCTCCTCGGAGTAGAGCCGGTGGCCGCCCTCGGTCCGTCCCGGTCGCAGCACCCCGTAGCGCGACTCCCAGGCGCGCAGCGTCGCCACCGCCACGCCGGTACGGCGGGCGACGGCTCCGATGCGCAGCGCTGGCGTCTCCATGGGCCCTTCCTGGGATGCTCGCCTGTGAACCTCGTCCAGAGGGTCGTCTACGGTTCGCTGCGGGCGGTCGACGCGGATGCCGTCCCGCCCTACGGTGCACCGTCCGATGATGGCGCGACGACGAGCATCACGCACCGGGCTCGTACTGGGCACGTACGGGGCACGTACCGCGGAGGGGTCACATGGAGCCGGGACCGCTCGAACGGCTCGAGCCCGGACAGCAGGTCGTGTTCGGTGGCGATCGCGTCGTGACGGTACCGCCGGAGCTCGCCGCGGCCTTCGCGCCCGGTGACGCGCTGCTGGTCGACGAACGGGCCGGGGAGCTGCTCCACGTGCCTGCGGCCGCACGCCGGGCCGCGCGCGAGGCGGTCAGCGCTGCGGTCGACGCGGCGATGCTGCTCGGTGCGGTCGAGGACGCGGCGATCGACCGCTTCTTCCACGGCTTCGCGGACCGACTCGAGGACGACGAGACCTTCGCGCCGATCGCCGAGGCGAACGCGCGCGACCTCGCCGTCGCCCAGCAGCGCGGTCGCTCCACGACGCGGCTCGTGCTGACCGACCGGATGCGCAGCGACATGGTCGCGGGTCTGCGCGGCTGGACCGCCATCGGTGCGGGACGCGGGGCGGTCCTCGAGCAGCATCAGCATGCCGGGTGGTCGCTCGAGCAGGTGCGCGATCGGCTGGGCGTCGTCGCGTTCGTGTTCGAGGGCCGACCCAACGTCGTCGCCGACGCCTGCGGAGTGCTGCGCGGGGGGAACGCCGTGGTGTTCCGCATCGGGTCCGATGCGCTCGGCACTGCGGCCGCACTCATGGAGCATGCGGTCGCCCCGGCGCTCGCCGACGCGGCGCTGCCCGCTGGCGCCGTGTCGCTCGTCGCGTCGGCCGAACGTGCGGCCGGCTGGGCGCTGTTCGCCGATGGACGTCTCGCGCTCGCCGTCGCGCGCGGATCGGGGCCGGCCGTCGACCAGCTCGGCGGTATCGCCCGCCGTCAGGGCACGCCCGTCTCGCTGCACGGCACCGGTGGGGCGTGGATGCTCGTGACCGCGCAGGCGGACAGCGACCGTCTGCGTACGACGGTCCGCGCCTCGCTCGACCGCAAGGTGTGCAACACCCTCAACGTGTGCTGCATCGAGCGTTCCGTCGCCGACACGCTCGTGCCCGTCGTGCTCGCCGCACTCGAGGACGCTGCCGCCGCACGCGGCACCGAGGCGAAGCTCCACGTGCTGGTCCGCGACGCGGACGAGCGGGCGGCGCTGACACGCTTGGTCGGTCCCGGCTGGTTCGACCGCACCGTCGCCATCGCGCGCGCCGGCGGGCCGGTCCCGGAGGTCCGGGCCGAGGAGCTCGACGTCGCCGGCCTCGCCACCGAGTGGGAGTGGGAGGACAGCCCCGAGCTGACCCTCGCCGTCGTCGACGGGCTCGACGAGGCGATCGACCTGTGCAACGCGCACAGCCCGCGCTTCATCGTGTCGGTCATCAGCGAGGACCCGGCGGACCACGACGAGGCCTGGCGCACGCTCGAGGCACCGTTCGTCGGCGACGGCTTCACGCGCTGGGTCGACGGGCAGTACGCGCTCACGACACCGGAACTGGGGCTGTCGAACTGGCAGGGTGGGCGACTGTTCGGTCGCGGCGGCATCCTCACCGGTGACGCGATCGCGACGGTCCGCACCCGCATGCGCCAGTCGGACCCGGACGTCACCCGCTGACCGGGTAGCGTCGCGTCACGGTGCCCTCGCCGGGCGCTGGCGGGATCCCGGTCCCGCCCGGTCGCCGTCCGCAGCATCGGGCGCCGTGCAGGGGAGGGCATCGTGCCCGCCAGCATCATCGTGGGCGCCCAGTGGGGCGACGAGGGCAAGGGCAAGGCCACCGACCTGCTCGCGGACGCGACCGACATGGTCGTGCGCTACCAGGGCGGGAACAACGCCGGGCACACGATCGTCGTCGGCGACGAGGTCCTCAAGCTCCACCTCATCCCGTCCGGGATCCTCTACCCGCACGTCGTGCCCGTGATCGCGGCCGGTGTCGTCATCGACCCCAAGGTCCTCCTCGAGGAGCTCGACGGGCTCGAGCTGAAGGGCCTGCGGCCGTTCGAGCGGGTCCGCATCTCGGGTGATGCGCACCTGATCATGCCGTACCACCGCGAGCTCGACCTGCTGATCGAACGTCGGCTCGGCAGCCAGGAGCTCGGGACGACGAAGCGTGGGATCGGGCCGGCGTACGCCGACAAGGCCTCGCGCGTCGGGCTGCGCGTGCAGGACCTGTTCGACGAGGGCATCTTCCGCAAGAAGCTCGAGGCAGTGCTCGACCACACGAACCTCGTGCTCACTCGCGTCTACGACCGTCCGGCGATGGACCTCGAGGAGATCGCGACGGAGTACCTCGGCTACGCCGCACGGCTCGAGCCGATGGTGACCGACACGACGGCGCTGCTGCACGAGGCGCTCGAGCGGGACGCGAACGTGATCCTCGAGGGCGCGCAGGGCACGATGCTCGACCTCGACCACGGCACCTACCCGTTCGTGACGTCGTCGAACCCGGTCGCGGGCGGAGCCCTGACAGGCGCAGGGATCGGACCGCACCGCATCGACCGCGTCATCGGCATCACCAAGGCCTATGTCACGCGCGTCGGGGCAGGGCCGTTCCCCACCGAGCTGTTCGACGCGGTCGGCGAGCGCATCACCGAGGTCGGCGGCGAGTACGGGACGACGACGGGGCGCCGTCGGCGCGTGGGCTGGTTCGACGCGGTCGTCGCGCGCTACGCGCAGCGCGTCAACGGCTTCACCGACCTGTTCCTCACGAAGCTCGACGTGCTCGACGGGTTCGAGGAACTGAAGGTCGCGGTCGCCTACCACTCCGACGGTCAGCGTCATCACCATCTGCCGTCGCACCAGTCGCTGCTGCACCATGCCGAGCCGGAGTACGTGACGGTCGAGGGCTGGGGCGCACCGACGTCCGACATCACGCGCTACGCCGACCTGCCGCAGGCCGCCCGCGACTACATCGACCTGCTCGAGGAGCAGTGCGGTGCACCGATCACGTGGGTCTCGGTCGGACCGGGACGCGCGCAGACGCTCGAGCGGCGCTGACGTGGCCGACGGTCACCCGCGGTCCGGACGGCGGGTCCTCGTGGTCGGCTCCGGAGGACGAGAGCATGCGCTCGCGCTGCGCCTGCAGGCCGATGACGGGGTCGCGGAGCTCGTGATGGCGCCGGGCAACCCGGGCATGGTTCCGCTGGGGCGCTGCGTCGATGTCGCGGTCGACGACGTCGATGGGCTCGTGGCGCTGGCGGTCGCGGAGCGCGTCGACCTGGTCGTGGTCGGCCCGGAGGTCCCGCTGGTCGCCGGGCTCGTCGACGCGCTCGCCGCGGGAGGCATCGCCGCGTTCGGTCCGGATGCACGGGCTGCGCGTCTCGAGGGCTCGAAGGCGTTCGCGAAGGACGTGATGGACGCCGCAGGAGTACCGACGGCCGGCTGGGTCGCGACGTCGTCGCGCGACGCAGCGATCGCCGCCCTCGACCGCTTCGCCGCGCCTGGGGTCCCGTGGGTGATCAAGGCCGACGGTCTCGCCGCCGGCAAGGGCGTCGTCGTCACCACCGACCGTGCCGAGGCGGAGGCGGCGGTCGACGCGGCGCTCGTCGCGCGGCGCTTCGGTGATGCGGGCGCGACGCTCGTCATCGAGGAGTTCCTCGACGGCCCAGAGCGCAGCCTGTTCGCCGTGTGCGACGGCGAGGACGCCGTGCTGCTCGCGCCGGCGCAGGACCATAAGCGTGCGTTCGACGGTGACGAGGGGCCCAACACCGGTGGCATGGGTGCGTTCTGTCCGGTCGAAGGGTTCGCACTCGGCGAGCCGCACGTGGAGGCGCTGCGCGAGACCGTCATCCTGCCGGTCCTGCGCGAGCTCGCCCGTCGGGGCACACCCTTCCGCGGGCTGCTCTATGCCGGGATCGTCGACACGGCGGCCGGCCCGAAGGTGCTCGAGTACAACGTGCGCTTCGGTGACCCGGAGACGCAGGTCGTGCTGCCCCGCCTGACATCGAGCCTCGTCGACCTGCTGTGGGCCTCGGCCGTCGGCTCCCCGGCGAGCGGCGACGGGGTCGCGTCGGTCCCCGTGCGCTTCTCCGCGGACGCCGCCGTCACCGTCGTGCTCGCCTCCGCCGGCTATCCGGAGACGTCGTCGCGCGGTGACGTCATCGACGGCGTCGAGGACGCGGACGCGCTCGAGGGCGTGCACGTCGCCCACGCCGGGACAGCCCGCGATGCGGACGGTCGGCTCGTCACCGCCGGCGGACGGGTGCTCGCCGTGACCGCACTCGGAGCCGATGTCGCGCAGGCGCGCGAACGCGCGTACGGTGGCGTCACACGCATCCGCTTCGCCGGAGCGCAGCACCGCAGCGACATCGGGCACGAGGGAAGGGCCTGACGTGGACGCAGCCGCATGGGACGAGCGTTACGCCGCGAGCGAACTCGTGTGGTCCGCCGGGCCGAACGCCTTCGTCGTCGAGCAGGTCGTCGCGCATCTGAGCGACCGCGTGCCCGGACGCGCCATCGACCTCGCCGGCGGTGAGGGGCGTAACGCCATCTGGCTCGCGGAGCAGGGTTGGCAGGCGGAGCTCGTCGAGTTCTCACCGGTCGCGCTCGAGAAGGCGGCGGCCATCGCGCACTCGCGTGACGTCACGCTGACGACGACGCTCGCCGACGTCACGGCTGAACCTGACATCGCACCGGCGGACCTCGTCCTCGTCTGTTATCTCCAGCTCCCGAGTGAGCCGCTGGCCCGCGCCCTCGCCCACGCTGCATCACTCGTGGCGCCCGGTGGCCAGCTGCTGATCATCGCGCACGAACGCGACAACCTCGCGCACGGGTACGGCGGCCCACCCGACCCCGCGTTCCTCCCGACCGTCGCCGAGGTGCTGTCGGCGATCGAAGGCCAGGGGCTCGACGTCGCCGAGGCCCGGCAGGTCCATCGTCCGGTCGACACCGAGGCGGGGCCGCGCGAGGCCATCGACCTGCTCGTGCGGGCGAGCCGACCGGACGCAACAGGACAGGAATAGCGGGGATCGTGCCGGCGTTCCTTCATGAGGGTGCTCCGGCTCGAGGGTGGCCCACCGGACAGGAGCGTGACGTGGCGGGCCTGAAGGTCATCACCATCGAGACGCCGTCGCTGGGCGACCGCAGCTACATCGCGCATGATGGGTCGAAGGCCGTCGTCATCGACCCGCAGCGTGACATCGACCGCGTGCTTCCTCACGTCGAGGACCTGGGGCTCGATGTCCTGTATGTCGTCGAGACGCATGTCCACAACGACTACGTGACCGGTGGCTACGAGCTCGCGCGCCGCACCGGCGCCACGTACGTGCTCAACGCCGATGACGAGCTGTTCTTCGACGCGCACGGCGTCCGTGACGGTGATCGGCTGACGGTCGGGGGATTCGACGTCCGCGTCATGCACACGCCGGGGCACACGCCGACACATCTGTCCTACATCGTGAGTGATGGGACGACGACGTCGGCGTTCACCGGTGGCTCGCTGCTGTACGGATCGGTGGGCCGCACCGACCTGATCTCGCGGGCGATGGCCGACGAGCTCACGCGCCACCAGTTCGCGACCGCACGCCGGCTCGCCGCAGAGCTCGCCGATGACGTCACGGTCCTGCCGACGCATGGGTTCGGCTCGTTCTGCTCGTCGGCCGCGGCGGATGCGCAGACCGCTGACGTCGATCCGTCCTATGGCGTCGCGACGTCGACCATCGGCCAGCAGCGGCTCGAGAACCTCGCACTCACGATCGTCGACGAGGAGACGTTCGTCACCACCATCCTCTCCGGACTCGACGCGTACCCGCGCTACTACGCGCACATGGCGCCGCGCAACAGGCAGGGTCCGGACGCCATCGACCTGTCGCCGCCCATGCCCGCCGACGCGAGCGAGATCGCCGCACGCATCCATGCGGGGGAGTGGGTCGTCGACCTCCGCTCGCGGACCGCCTACGCGAAGGACCACGTCGTGGGGACCGTGAACATCGAGGTGACCGACTCGCTGGTGACCTACCTCGCATGGCTGATCCCGTGGGGGCTGCCCGTCACACTCGTCGGTGACGCCGCCGAGGACGTCGCTGAGGCCCAGCGGCAGCTCGTACGTGTCGGCATCGACCGTCCGGCGGCAGCTGCGACCGGTGGCATCGCACGCTGGGGCGAGGGACTCGGCCGCAGCAGCTTCCGCGTGTCCGACTACGCCGAGCTCGCCGCCCTGCGCAGCGCTGCGTCCGATGGCGGGCCGCACGTGCTCGACGTCCGCCGCGAGGACGAACGCCGGAACCGGGCCATCGCCGGCTCGCAGCACGTGCCGCTCCACGAGCTCACGCGCCGTGCGCTGGAGGTGCCTGCGGACCGTGACGTCTGGGTCCACTGCGCCGGCGGCTACCGGGCCTCCATCGCCGCGTCACTGCTGGTGCGGGCGGGACGGCGCCCGGTGCTCATCGATGATGACGAGCAGGCGATCGTGACGCTCGGGCTCGACCGCGTCGCGTGAGCATCGTGTCAGCTCGGTGGCAGCCCCGCGTCGGGCAGGCCCACCCAGCGGTGCGAGCCGTCGGCGGTGACCTCGCGCTTGAACACAGGCACGCGGGTCTTGATGGCCTCGAGCGCCGCCCGGCAGGCATCGAACGCTTCAGCCCGGTGCGCGGACGACGCGGCCACGAGGATCGTGTGTGCCCCCACGTCCAGCACGCCGAGCGCATGCACCAGCGCCAGTCCACGCACCTCGGGGTGGGCGAGGCGGACCTCGGCCGCGATCGCTGTCAGCTCGCGCTCGGCCATCGACTCGTATGCCGAGTACTCGAGCTGCACGACACCGTCGAGGTCCTCCGCGTGGTCGCGCACGGTGCCGAGGAACGACACGGTCGCGCCGACGTCGCTCGCACCGATGCGCGCGAGCGTGCCCTCGACGTCGAGTCGACCGTGGACGAGCCCGGTCACGGTGAGGTCGGCCTCCGCGTGGGCGCCCGCGCTCTCCTGAAGGTCCGAGGGCCCGGCTCCGCCGGCGACCGGGGGCAGCAGCGCGACCTCGACGCCCTCGACGAGCACCGTCGCGTCGGACGCGAGCTCGAGGTCGACGGAGACGGCCACGCGGGGCATGAGCGGGGCGAGTGCGGGGTGCCGGCTGGCGATGGCGCGGCGGAGCTCGCCGACGTCCGAGGCGTCGGGCAGATCGATGACGAGCGTCGCGAGGCCCGCTCGCTCAGCGAGCCCACCGAAGGTCCGCACCTCGAGACGCATCGGGGCCTCCCCTCTCGTGAGTCCCTCGTACCTCGTGGGTTCCCAGGTCGGACCGTCCGGTCCGACCGATCGCGCAGCAGCGGAGCGTAGGCTCGATCGACATCCGGAGGAAGCGCATGGACAGCATGAGCAGCATGGGATTCAGCGTCATGATCGACGGCGACATCGACGTGGCAGGCGTCGCGGTGCGTGACGCGCTGAAGTCGGAGGGCTTCGGTGTGCTCACCGAGATCGACGTCGAGGCGACGCTGCGCACCAAGCTCGGCGACCGCGAGGCCGATGCGGTCGGGCCGACCCGCATCCTGGGGGCATGCAACCCTGGGCTGGCTCACCGCGCGCTCATGACCCAGCGGGACGTCGCGCTGCTGCTGCCGTGCAACGTCGTGCTGCGTGAGATCGACGGCCGCACCGAGGTGTCGATCGCGGACCCTGCGGCGATGGTCGTGATGGCAGGCGCCGACCTCGAAGGTGTCGCGACGGACGCACGTGAGCGTCTGGGGCGGGTCATCGTCGCGCTGCGCGCCTGAGCGAGAACGACGGACGACGAACGCCGCACCCGGAGGCGCGGCGTCGGCGGTTCGACCGTGTCCGGACGGTCAGCGCGTCTCGCGGAAGACGACGTGACGGCGCAGGACCGGGTCGTACTTCTTCAGCTCGAGGCGACCGGTCGTGTTGCGGCGGTTCTTGCGCGTCGTGTAGCTGGCGCCGGTGCCCTCCGTGGAACGCAGGGTGATGACCGGGCGGATGTCGTCACGCTTCGCCATCAGACCTTCTCCCCACGAGCGCGCAGCTCCTTGACGACCGCTTCGATGCCACGGCGGTCGATCGTCTTGATGCCCTTGGCCGACACGGTCAGCGTCACGTGACGCTGCTCGCTCGGGATGAAGTAGCGCTTCGTCTGGACGTTGATCTCGAAGCGACGCTTCGTGCGACGGTGCGAGTGGGAGATGTTGTTACCGGAGCGGCCGACCGCACCGGTCACCTGACAGCGACGAGCCATGACGAACCCCATCGTGGGAACGGGAGGGCGGCCCGGAGGGGCAGCCCGAAGTGAGCGGAAGGGTACCACCGGCCTCAGGGCCCCCGCCACCCGCCCGTTGCCGAGCACCCCATGCCTCCCGTATCCTCTCGTCACCGCTGGCAGGCCCTGCCGCCGGCATCCCCTGCCCCATCCCGTCCTCCCTGTCCCGTCCGACCGCCCAGCGCGGTCGAGGAGCGCCCGATGAAGTCCGAGATCCATCCCGAGTACCGACCGGTCGTCTTCCGTGACCGCTCCGCCGAGTTCTCGTTCCTGACCCGGTCGACCGCCACCCCGCGTGACACCGTCGAGTGGGAGGACGGCAACACCTACCCGGTGGTCGACGTCGAGGTCTCCGCGGCGAGCCACCCGTTCTACACGGGCAAGGCGCACCTCATCGACGCGGCCGGCCGCATCGAGAAGTTCAACCGGAAGTACGGCAAGCGCGCCTGACGTCCGTGACGCCGGATCCCACGTCAGCCGACATGCTGGCCAGCGCGCCTCGGGATGTGCTCGGCCGTCCGCTGCGCGACCTGCGCGTCTCGGTCACCGACCGCTGCAACCTCCGCTGCCGCTACTGCATGCCGCGCGAGGTCTTCGGCAACGACTTCCCGTTCCTCGAGCGCGATGAGCTGCTCACCTTCGAGGAGATCGAGCGCGTCGTGCGCGCGCTCGTGGGTCTGGGTGTTCGCAAGGTCCGGCTGACCGGCGGTGAGCCGCTGCTGCGGCGCGACCTGCCCGATCTCGTCGCCCGGCTGTGCCGTATCGACGACCTCGAGGACCTCGCGCTCACCAGCAACGGGGTGCTGCTGGGGCGCATGGCGGGCGAGCTCGCTGCTGCCGGCCTGCGCCGCGTCACCGTGAGCCTCGATGCACTCGACGACGCGACGTTCCGTGCCGTGTCGGACACGACGATCCCGGTGCAGACGGTGCTCGACGGCATCGTCGCGGCCCGAGCAGCAGGGCTCGCACCGATCAAGGTCAACGCGGTCCTGCAGCGCGGTGTGAACGACGACCAGGTCGAGGACCTCGCCGGCTGGGCGCGCGACACCGGAGTGACGCTGCGCTTCATCGAGTTCATGGACGTCGGCACGACGAACCAGTGGAAGCGCGACCGGGTCGTCCCGGCCGTCGAGGTCGCCGACCGGATCGCCGCGCGCTGGCAGATCGAACCCATCGACCCCGACCATCCCGGCGAGGTCGCGGAGCGCTACCGCTACACCGACGGCGCGGGGGAGGTCGGCATCATCGCGTCCGTGACCCGCCCGTTCTGCGGCACCTGCTCGCGGGCACGGCTGTCCGCGATCGGCGAGCTCTACACGTGCCTGTTCGCCGCCGAGGGTCATGACCTGCGGGCGCTCGTGCGCGGCGACGCCGATGACACCGCCCTGCGGGCCTCCGTCTCGGCCATCTGGTCGCGCCGCGATGACCGCGCCTCGGAGCTGCGTGCGGCCGACGGGCTGCAGGGCCCGCGCGTGGAGATGTCCTACATCGGGGGCTGATGGCGGGCTCATCGAGGACCGATGCCTCTGTGCGCCGAGCGCACGATAATGCGCGCAGGAGCGCATCCCCTGTGCGAGTGACCGATGGTCGCCTACGGTCCCGAGGCCGCCTTCGGGAGAGGTGGCACCGCAGCAGCCTCGCGCAGCGCGGACGCATGGGACGAGCGCAAGCTCACGGGCGGTCGGGAGCCCGCCCGAGGTCCCACGGTCCCCGGGCGACGACGACGGTGGCGGAGTTGACGGGTGGCTGGAGGTGCATCGCACCGAAGCCCTCGCACTCCGCATCCACACCGTCCCGTCGCCCGGGGACCACGTGTGTCCGGGACCCACGTCGTCCAGGGACCACGGCTCAGACCGGTCCGCGGTGCTCCGTGTCGCCGCCGATCAGGTCGAGCGCGTGGGGCAGCAGCTCGAGCACCGCGGCGAGGCTCTCCGTGGCGCCCTTCGGGCTGCCCGGCAGATCGAGGATGAGCGTCGTCCCCCGGACCCCGCACACGCCCCTCGACAGATCGGCACGCGCGGTCACGATGCGACCTGCGGCGCGCATCGCTTCGGCCAGGCCCGGCGCCTCGCGTTCGATGACGTCGCGGGTCGCCTCCGGGGTGACGTCGCGTGGGCCGAACCCGGTGCCCCCCGTCACGACCACGAGCGCCTGTCGGTCGTCGTCGCAGAGCCGGCGCAGGAGGGCCGCGATCGTGTCCCGATCGTCGGGCACGACCGTGCGCGTGACGTGGAAGCCTGCAGCGGCGAGCTGCGCGGCCACCGCTGCGCCCGACGCGTCCTCACGCGTGCCGTGGTGCACGCCGTCGCTGGCGGTCACCACCGCCGCCATGCGTCGCGCGGCGAGCTCGTCGCTGTCCCGGTCCGTCATCCGCAGCCTCCGCCGGCACGCTGTCCGGTGCGGGCGCGATCGTAGGCAGCGCAGCGCCGAAGGGGTCGTGCTGCGATGATGCGCCATGCTGTGCCCTGTCGACGCAGCTTGGCCAGCATTCGAGGCCGCAGCCGTGAGGAGCGAACGTGAGTCCGACCCCTGTCTCGCATCTGGCGGCCGGCAAGGTCCGTGACCTGTACGCGGCCGGTGACGAGCTGCTGCTGGTCGCGAGCGATCGCATCTCCACCTACGACGTCGTGCACCCGACGCCGATCCCGGACAAGGGCCGCATCCTCACCGGCGTGTCCGCGTTCTGGTTCGACCGGCTGAGCGGCGTCACGCCGCACCATCTCGTGAGCGCCCGCACGCCCGAGGCGCTCGCCGGGCTCGACATCGCCGGCGCCGGGCTCGATGCGGACCGGCTCGCGGGCCGCACGATGCGCTGCCGCCGCACGCGGGTCGTGCCCTTCGAGTGCGTCGTGCGCGGGCATCTCGCGGGCTCGGGCTGGGTCGACTACCGCAGCACCGGCAGCGTGTGCGGCATCCCGCTGCCGTCGGGCCTGCGGGAGGCCGACGCGCTGCCCGAGCCGATCTTCACGCCGGCGACGAAGGCCGCCCACGGCGAGCACGACGAGAACGTGTCGTTCGCCGCCATGGTCGAAGCGCTCGGGGCGCCGCTCGCGGTTGAGCTGCGGCGGCGCGCGCTCGCGGTCTTCGCGGCCGGCGCCGCGCACGCCGCGTCGGTGGGACTGATCCTCGCCGACACGAAGCTCGAGTTCGGACTGATCGACGATGGGGTCGGCGGCGAGGAGCTCCTGCTGATCGACGAGGTCCTCACGCCCGACTCGTCGCGCTACTGGCCGGCCGAGCGCTGGGCCCCCGGTGGCTCACCCCCGAGCTTCGACAAGCAGTACGTGCGCGACCACGTCAGCGCGGCCGGCTGGGACCGGCGTCCCCCCGCCCCGGCGCTGCCCGACGCGGTCGTCGACGCGACCCGGGAGCGCTACCTCGAGGCCTACGAGCGGGTGACGGGCCAGCCATTCGCCCGCTGGTGGCCCGGCCCGCTCGACGGATAGATTCAGCGGGTCCGTCCCACGGCCCCGCTTCCGGGGTCCATCCCGAGGACGCGCACCGAGGTCCTCCATGTCGCTGTCCGACCCGATCGCCGTGACGACGATCGTGCTCGCCGTGCTCGTCGGCCTGCTGATCGGCACGGTCGTCGTCCTCGCCCTGCGTCTGCGCCGGCTGGCTGCCGACCAGCGTCGAGCGCTCGAAGGGGTGGAGGTCGACGTGATCGCGACGCTCGCGCGCCAGCGCCGCAGGCTCGACGAGCTGGACGCCGCGGTCACTGCGGCCCGAGCGCATTCGGGCACGGTCGAGGACCAGGTCCGCCGCACCATCAGCCGGATCGGGGTCGTGCGCTACGACGCGTACGACGACATCGGGGGCGAGCTCTCGTTCTCCGCCGCACTGCTCGACGAGCACGCCGACGGCGTGGTGCTCACGTCGATCACCGGACGCAGTGGCGGTCGGACGTATCTCAAGCCGGTCACGTCCGGCGAGGGCGGGCTGCCCCTCTCCGAGGAGGAGGTCGCGGCCGTCGCCTCCGCACGCGAGCAGGCGCGCGGTGACCGGATCGTCGAGCAGGGCAAACGACGCTGGCGCCAGCGCTGAGGAGCACACGATGACGCAGCACCCCGACACGGTCGCCTACCTCGGACCCGAGGGCACGTTCACCGAGACCGCTGCGCGCATGCTGCGCCTGGGCACCGACGACGCAGCGCTCGTCGCCTGCCGCGACGTGCTCGAGGTGTTCCGCACCGTCGAGCGCGGAGCGGCGGCGCGCGGTGTCGTTCCGATCGAGAACACGCTCGAGGGCTCGGTCACGGCGACGCTCGATGCGCTCGCGTTCGAGACGGACCTGCTCATCCACGGCGAGCTCGAGCTGCCCGTGAACCTGGTGCTCGCTGCCGTTCCGGGCACGACGGTCGATCGGCTCGTCAGCATCCGCTCGCACGTCGTCGCGCTCGGCTCGTCACGCCGTTGGCTCGCCGAGCATGCAGCGAACGTGGAGCAGATGCCCTCGGCCTCGACGGCGCGCGCAGCGCAGGAGGTCGCGGATCTCGGCGCCGGACACGCGGCGATCGTCAACCCGCTGGCCGCCGAGCGCTACGGCCTCGAGATCATCGCGGAGGGACTCGCCGACCGTGCCGGCAACACGACGCGCTTCGTCATGGTCGGAACGCACGTGCCCCCTGCCACCGGGTGGGACAAGACCTCGCTCGTGGTGTTCATCGACACGAACCGTCCGGGCGCGCTGCTGCAGCTGCTCGAGGTCTTCGCTGCACGCGGCCTGAACCTGACCAAGATCGAGTCGCGTCCGACGAAGACGGAGCTCGGCGAGTACTGCTTCTTCCTCGACGTCGAGGGTCACCTCAGCGACGAGCGGGTCGGCGATGCGCTGGCCACCGTGAAGCGCACCCAGCGTGACGTGCGGATGCTCGGCTCGTACCGGCGCTCGGGTGCGCGGCAGCGCGACGAGGCGGAGCGCATCGGTCGCGATGACGCGGTCTACCGCGACGCGGCCGCGTGGCTGGCCGAGTGGCGCGGACGGGCCGCATCGGACGCCTGAGCCCGCTGGTACCCTTCGGCCGTCGTCGCGTCCGTTCGACGCGTCGAGCGCCTGGAGGCTTCGCCTAGTCTGGTCTATGGCGCGGGATTGCTAATCCCGTTGGGGGTTCTTCCCCCTCGAGGGTTCAAATCCCTCAGCCTCCGCCGGGAGCACGTGACAACCGAACATCGACCTGCGCGGGTAGCTCAGTCCGGATAGAGCACCTGACTACGGATCAGGCGGCCGGGGGTTCAAATCCCTCCCCGCGCGCAGCACACGACCCCGGTGGACGGCCCTCAGTGGCCCGATGCCGGGGTCGACGCGTCGATGGGGGCGGTTGCGGGGCGCGTTGGGGGCGGCGTGACCTCGCGCTGGCGACGGCGGACCGTCACGCTCACCCGGCCGTCCTCGTCGAGCGCGACGTCGGCGCTGACGCCCCACCAGCGTCCGATGCGCTCGCCGGTGAGCACCTCGGACGGCGTCCCCTCGGCGACGAGCCGTCCCTCGTGCAGCACGGCCAGGCGGTCACCGAACTGTCCGGCGACGCCGAGGTCGTGCAGCGTCGTGATCACGGTCAGTCCGCGCTCCTGCTGCAGCTCCGCGAGCAGCTCGAGGATCTCGAACTGGTGACCGAGGTCGAGCGCCGCGGTCGGCTCGTCGAGCACGAGCAGCGGCGTGTCCGCGACCAGCGCACGCGCGAGCACGACGCGCTGCCGCTCGCCGCCGGAGAGCGTGCCGAGGTCGCGCTGCGCGAACCGTTCGAGATCCAGGCGCTGCAGCACGGCGAGGGTGCGCCGGCGGTCGTCGAGGAGGCGGCCAGTCGCAGACCCTGGTGCGGGGTGCGGCCGAGCAGGACGTACTCGAACGCGGTGATGCCCGGTGGGATGACGGGTGCTTGAGGCACGACGGCGACGAGGCGCGCACGCTCACGCGGGTGGGTCACGGCCCCGCCCGCTCCACCAGCGAAGGCGATCGTCCCGGTGTGCCGCACCGTCCCTGAGAGTGCGCGCACGAGCGTCGTCTTCCCCGCACCGTTGGGACCGAGCAGCGCGAGCCACTCGCCGGTCGCGACGGTCAGGTCGACGCCGTCGAGCACGCGCACCCCATCGAGCGTGACGCTGATGCCCTCGGCGCGCAGCGCCACCGTCTGCCGCGACGCGCTCATGGTCGGGCCTGCTGGGAGCGGAGGATCAGCAGGAACGCGGGTGCACCGACGAACGCGGTGATGACGCCGATCGGCAGCTCCGCCGGTGCCTGCACCGTGCGGGCGACGAGGTCGGCGAGCGTGAGGAACGCGGCACCGAACAGCATGGACAGTGGCACGACGCGGCGGTGGCGCGTACCGGCGATCAGGCGCACGCCGTGGGGCACGATGAGGCCGACGAAGCCGATGAGCCCGCTGACCGCGACCGCTGTGGCGGTCCCGAGCGAGGCGAACGCCAGCACGAGTGCGCGCGTGGGACCGGGCCGGATCCCGAGCGTCGCGGCCTCCTCGTCGCCGACGGCCAGCACGTCGAGCGTGCCCGACATCAGGACGAGCACGACCGCGGTGACGATCAGCAGCGGCAGCACGACGCGGACCTCCGACCACCCGACGGTGGAGAGGCGGCCGAGCAGCCAGCCGTAGACGACGCGCAGGGAGTCGGCGTGGCGCTGCAGGAGGTAGGTCTGCACGGCAGCGAGCAGCGCGGCGATCGCGACGCCGGCGAGGATGAGCGACGCAGGCCCGGTGGGACGCCCACGCCGCAGGCTCAGGCCGGCGGTGGCCAGCACGGCGAGCACCGCACCGGCGAACGCGGCGGCCGGCAGCGCGAACCCGCCGCCTCGGCTCGCGCTGCCCGTGACGATCGCCAGCGTCGCACCGAGCCCGGCGCCGGCTGCGACCCCGAGCAGGTACGGGTCGGCCAGCGGGTTGCGGAACACGCCCTGGTAGGCGGCGCCCGAGCCGCCGAGCAGCGCACCGACCGCGAGGCCGAGCACGACGCGTGGGGCTCGCAGCTCGAAGAGGATGGTGCGTTCGGTCGTGCTCAGCCCGTGCTCGAACGCGAGCATCGGGAGCCGGTCCGCGAGCGCGGCCAGCACGCGTGACGGCGCGATGGCGACCGGTCCGGCGAGCAGTCCCGCGAGCGCGGCGACGACGGCCGCGCCCACCCCGAGCAGCACCAGGGCGAGGGTGAGGTCGCGCGGCCGCGGCGGCACCACCCGGTCACGGTCATCGACCGTCACCGTCGTGGGGGGTGCTGCCGCGGCCGGGACGCTCATCGCGTGGCGGCCTGCGTGACCGCTGCGGCGATCTGCTCGAGGAGGTCGACGATGCGCGGCCCCCAGCGCGACGCCACGTCGTCGTCGAGCACGATGACCCCGCCGTCGACGACGGCGCGCAGATCGGCGAACCCCGGTCGGGCCGCGAACGTCGTCGCGTCCTGATCGCAGCAGCGGGAGTCCGCGAGGAACACGAGGTCCGGATCGGATGCGAGGAGGAACTCGGTGGACAGCTGCGGGTAGCCGAACGCGGCGCCGTCAGGATCGGCGGCGTCCGCGACGTTGACCAGTCCGAGCAGCCCGTACACGGAGCCGACGAACGTGCTCGACGTCACGGTGAACAGCGTGTCGTCGAGCTCGTGGAAGTACGTGAGCGGCTCGTCAAGTATCGGTGCCGCAGCGAGCACGTTCGCGACCCGCAGCTCGAGGTCCGCGACCACGTCGGTGGCTGCGCCGACGTTGCCGGTGACCGCACCGAGGATCGTCAGCTGGCGCAGCACGTCCTCGAGGTCCACGGCAGCGTCGAGCACCAGCACCTGCACGCCGGTCGCTGCGAGCGAGGCGACGAGGTCGCCCGGGTCGTACGAGACGATGACGAGGTCGGGGTCGAACGCGACGATCGCCTCGACGTTGGGCGTGAACCCGCTGAGGGTCGTCGTCGGCGCGGCGGCGGGGAAGTCCGAGTACTCATCGACGGCGACGACCTGAGGGCCGGCGCCGATCGCGAACAGGCCCTCGGTGGAGGACGGCGAGAGCGAGATGATGCGCTCGGGTCGCGCCTCGACCGTGAACGGCGTGCCGTACACGTCGAGGGTCACGGGGAAGCCGTCGGACGGCCCAGCAGTGGGCGCCGATGCGGCGGGTGGTGCGGTGGATGGTGGCGGCTCGGTGGCTGCTTCGTTCCCGCAGGCTGCGGTGATGAGCGAGAGCGACATGATGGTCGCGGCGGCCACGACGAGTCGGCGGCGTGCGTTGCGCATGATGCCTCCGGGTCGTCGGGGACCGGGAGGCACGGACGGTGCTCGGGGGACACAATGGTCCCGTCGCACCGGTCGAACCGACCCCTGTCCTCGAGGGTCTGAGTGGTTCGCGAGGTACGCGGTTCGACCGGACTCGCCGCCTCTGAGCGCTCCTGCGCCTCGTGCGGACCACCGTTGCGGGTCAGTGCCGGACTCTCACCGGACTTCGACCGTGCACCTGCTCGACGAACACTAGCGGAGGGTCAGTAGCCGTAGTCGTAGCCGCCATCGGACGCCGGACCATCGCTCGTGTCGTCCCCGTCGGCCACGTCGTCCTCGACCGCGCTGCTCTCGACCGCACCGCCATCGGGAGCGACCACGAACCAGACGTCGTTGACGCCCTGGCCGGTCACGTCGCCCGGAACCATGTCGGCGGCGAAGAAGTACAGCGGCCACCCGTCGTAGGTCACCTGCACGCTGCCGTCGTCACGGGTCAGCGTCCCGAGGAGCGTCGCATCGGCGGCTCCCTGCACGGAGGGTTCGCCGTCGGTCAGCAGCGGCGGCCAGGCGGCGAGGCAGCCGTCGACGCAGGTGCTCACGCCGGGGCTGTCGGCCGTGAACAGGTAGAGGGTCATGCCGGACTCGTCGGTGAGGATCGGACCGAAGCCGCGCATCGTCGGTGACCGCGACCACTGCGCCGTCGACCGGGGTGGGGGCGTCCGCACCCTCCGAGGTCGCCGGTCGATCCATGCCGGCAGAGCCGCCGCTGGCGTCGTCATCGCTGCCGCACGCGGCGAGCATGAGACCCAGTCCGAGCGCGAGCGCCGCGGCCCTGTGCCGCGACGTGCTGCTGCGCTGCTGCCGCATCGTCCCCATCGTCATCTCCTCGCGCAGGCTGGCGTGTCCTCTGGACCTGGTCGGTCCTGGTGTCCACGGAGTTCGGGGTCAGGCTGAGGCGCGGACGGGTCGGGTCCTCCCGCGGTTAGCCTGCGAACGATGATCGACCCACGCCTGCTCACCGACGAGCCAGAGAAGACCGCCGCCGCCCTCGCGCGCCGTGGGGTCGGCCCTGACGTGCTGGCGGGCCTCCAGGAGCTCGATGGGGCGCGGCGCAGCGCCATCGCCGCACTGGATGCGGCCCGGGCGGAGCAGAACGCCGCGTCCAAGGCGATCGGTCGTAGGCCGCCGGAGGAGCGCGAGGCCGCCATCGCGGAGGCGGCGGCGCTCAAGGACCGGGTCGTCGCACTCGAGGCCGCCCGCGACGCGACGGACGCGGCCCATCACGACGCGTTCTCCCGCATCCCGAACCTGCCCCATCCCGACGCGCCCGACGGCGTGGAGGGTGACGGGATCGTCCTGCGCGAGGTCGGCACGCTGCCGACGCTCGACGGCGTGAGCGAGCCGCGTGACCACGTGGCGCTGCTCGAGGCGGCCGACGCGATCGACCTCGCCCGTGGCGCGAAGGTCTCCGGTGCGCGTTTCGCGTACCTGAAGGGCGAGGGTGCGCTGCTCGAGCTCGCGCTGATCCGCTACGCCGTCGACATCGCGCTCGCACGCGGTCACGTGCCCGTCATCCCACCGGTGCTCGTGCGCGAGCCGGCGATGTACGGCACCGGGTTCCTCCCGACGGATGAGCAGCAGCTGTTCGCCACGCGTGACGACGACCTCTACCTCGTCGGCACGTCCGAGGTGCCGCTGGCCGGCATGCACATGGACGAGGTGCTCGACCCGTCCGAGCTGCCGCTGCGCTATGCGGGCATCTCGCCGTGCTTCCGCCGCGAGGCAGGCGCGCACGGGAAGGACACGCGCGGGATCCTGCGCGTGCACCAGTTCGAGAAGGTCGAGCTGTTCAGCATCGTCACGCCTGACGCGTCCGACGCGGAGCACGAGCGACTGGTCGACACGCAGATCGCGATCGTGTCGGGCCTCGAGCTGCATGCGCGGCTCGTCGACATCCCGGTCGGCGACCTCGGGTCCTCAGCGGCGCGCAAGTTCGACCTCGAGGCGTGGATGCCCGGACAGCAGGCGTTCCGCGAGATCACGTCATGCTCGAACACGACGGACTACCAGGCGCGACGGCTGCGGATGCGGCTGCGGGTGGAGGGTGGCGACAACGTGCCCGTCCACACGCTCAACGGGACGGCGCTCGCGGTGCAGCGCATCATGATCGCGCTGGTCGAGCAGCATCAGCGGGCCGACGGCAGCGTCGCGGTCCCTGCGGCGCTCGTGCCCTACCTCGGGCGCGAGGTCCTGCTCACCCGCTGAGGGAGCCCGACCTGCCGTAGCCTGCGAGCATCCGGAGGGTTGGCAGAGCGGACGAATGCACCGGTCTTGAAAACCGGCGTGCCCTCACGGGCACCGGGGGTTCGAATCCCTCACCCTCCGCCGCAGTGCAGACCGTGCGACGGACGACCGTCGCCTCAGCGTGTCGCTGGTGTGCGGAACTCCTCGGGCAGACGCCCGGTCGCGGCGGCCTCGGCGACGATGTCGTAGGTCGGGTCGTTGAGGAACACGACCGACGCGGCGCCGACGGTGCCGATCCGTGACGGGGCGAGGATCCGCTCGACGTTGTCGGGGTCCAGTCGCATCGCGTCGAGGCCGAGGCGTGTCAGCTGCGGCAGCGTCAGATCGGTCACGGAGTGACGGCGCAGGATGCGCAGCGAATCCATCATGCGTGCGATCGAGCCGTCCGCCTGCATCTCCGCATGGGCGATCGCCAGCATCTCGGCCTGGCTCTGGGAGCGGCTGAAGTCGCCGGCGGCCCGGCTCTTGCGGTTCCTCGCGAGGGTCAGCGCCTCGAAGCCGGACACCTGCTGCACACCACGCTCCGGGATCGCGAAGCCGCCGCAGCCTGACGTGCAGGTGAAGTCGACGTCGACGCTCAGCCCGCGCGTGCAGTCACGCGTGAGCTCGGGGTCACCGAGGTCGCAGCCGACGAACTCGTTCACCGCATCGGCGAAGCCCCACATGGAGGTGGCGAAGTAGGCGTCGACCTCGATGCCGAACACGTTCTCGACCGTGCTGACACAGTTCTCCGGACCGCGGGTCATGCAGGCGTTGATCTTGGTGTCACCGAGTCCCGTGACCGGGACCCACGAGTCGCGCGGGAAGGAGACGAACGTCGCGCGGTCCCGCTCCGCGGAGACGAACAGCAGCTGGAAGCCGTCCGCCCGTCCGGTGAACGGATCGTCGTCACGCGGTGGACCGGCGTCGCTGCCGAGCAGGAGGATGGCGAGCGGACGGTCCGTCGACGGGCCGACCGCCGTGACGCGCTCGAGCGCCATGAGTCCGACGAGTGGCAGCACGACCATCGCGCCGACGATGAGCATGACGATGGTGCGGCGGGTGCGGTTGCTCACGGTGCGACCTCCAGGGCGAGGAACTCGACCGCGCCGGTCTCGTCGATCGAGAACACGAACGAGTCGAGACGCCGCCCGGTCTCGACGGTCGGATCGCTCGCATCGACGAGCAGCGATTCGACCCGTGCGAGCGCCCAGCCCGGATCGCCGAGGTAGGCGACCTCGATGAGGTAGGTGGCGCTGGCGACCTGGACGTCGAGCACCCCATCGGTGCTCGGCCCATCGGCTCCGAGAGCGCGGGCGAACGCGTCCGGGTCGACGTCGCTGGACGCGACGGTCGTCGTGACGCCCTGGTTGCGCTCGCTGAGCACGTCGTCCAGCCAGGCGCGGATCGCGTCGGCGGCGGCCTGGATCGCAGCCTCGTCGGCGACGACCGGGAGGTCACGCTCGTCGCCCTCGGGGAAGACCAACGTCCCCGACGTCGAGACGTCGTGGAAGACGAGTCCGGCCCGGCCGGTCACCGCGATCGCCTCGCCAGGCTCGGGAGCGGGAGCGGGGCCAGCCGACTCCTCGTCACCTCGACCGCAGGCGGCGAGCGTGACGGCGAGCGCCAGCACGACGGCCGCGGCGCGACGACCACCGGAAGGCCTGCGTGACGACGTCCGGCGTGCGGGCAGGGGGATCGGGTGGCCCGAAGGGCGTGAGGGTCTCATGTGCCTACGATAACCGAGTTCGGGCCGATGGCCGGGGAGCACGGGGGTGGCCGATGGGTCGGGCTGGTCGGACCGGCCGAACCGATCGTGGCGGTGATCGATCGGCAGGGGACCGCAAGCCCTGCGCAGGGTGTGGGCGCACCTTCGAGCGGCGCCCGTCGATGACCGTGAACTGGGACGAGGTGCGCTGGTGCTCGCACGCCTGCCGACGGCGTGGCGTCCGTCCGGTCGACCGCGCGCTCGAGGTCGCCATCGGTGAGCTGCTCGCCGATCGGCCGCGCGACGCGACGATCTGCCCCTCGGAGGCCGCCCGGCTGGTCGACCCGGAGGGCTGGCGCACCCTGATGGAGCCCGCGCGTCGTGCTGCTCGCCGCATGGTGGCGGAGGGCACGCTCGAGATCCTCCAGGAGGGTCGTGTCGTCGACCCGTCGCACGCCAAGGGGCCGATCCGTCTGCGCAGGACCCGCTCTGTAGGCTGACCTTCGGAGAGCGCACGATGATCCACGAGCCGCACGGATCCTTCCGCTCGACGACCGGACCGACGAGGAGCGCGGCATGCCACGGGTAGCGATCGACGTGCTGCTCAAGCGCGAGCTGCTCGACCCACAGGGGCGCGCGACCGAGCGGGCACTGCCCGGGCTCGGCTACGACGGGGTCAGCGACGTGCGCATCGGGAAGCACCTCGAGCTCGACGTCGACGCGGTCGGCGAGGCGCTCGACGCGCTGGTCGAAGCGATGTGCGCCGGCTTCCTCACCAACCCGGTGGTCGAGACCTACCGCTGGCGCGTCATCGCCGACGACGAGCGTGCCGACGCGCCCGCCACGCGCTGACCACCCGATGCCCGGATCCGACGGTCGTCCTCCGCTCCCACCGCTGCGCGACGACGGCATGCCGACGCTCGCGACCGGAGAGCCGGTGCTCGCCCGCTGGTTCGTCATCACCATGCTGGTGCTCGTACCGGTCGCCATCGCCCTGAGCGTGTTCGCCTGGCAGCTCACCGACCGTGACCCGCCCGGTCCGGTCGAGCGTCGTCCCGTCGGGACCGCGACCGTCACCCATGATCGTGGTGATGCGCTGTTCCCCGCCACCGAGGGCAACGTGCCCGGACCCTCCTGCGCGGAGGGCGTGCTGCTGACCGGGGACGCCTCGGCCGTCTCGGCCGGTCGTCGTGCGCTCAGCGCCACCTGCCAGCTGCTCGGCGCTGGCGACCTGCCACTCGCACAGGCCGGGCTCGAGGCCTGGCTGGCGTCCGACCCGATGGTGCGGGTCGGGACGTTCGAGGCGTCGGGCGTCGACGCGTCGGCACGCCTCGAGGACGGCCGGATCGTCCTCGAGCTCAACGCCCGCTACCTGTTCGAGGACGCCACGCGTGCCGCACCGGTCGTCGTCCACCAGCTCGGACTGATCGGCCAGCCGGACTGGCCGGGTGCGGTGATCAGCGCGCAGGCGGAGGTCGCCTCGCTCGCCGAGCAGCTCCGCGCGTGCGGGCGCCTCAGCCTCCCCGACGGGCTGCCGCGGCCCTGTCGTGACGCCGCCGAGCTGCTCGATGCGGACGATCCGGTCGCTGACCTCATCGCCGTCGGCTTCCGGGACGCGACACGCGGCTAGCGTCGACGGCGGCTCGCGCGCGTGGACGACGCGCGAGGACGATGCGAGTGGACGATGGAGGAGGACGGCATGACCGCACGGGTCGGTGTCGTCACGTTCCCCGGGTCGCTCGACGACCGCGATGCGGCCACGGCGGTGCGCATCGCCGGCGGTGACGCGGTCGCGCTGTGGCACGAGGACGACGACATCAAGGGCGTCGACGCGGTCGTGCTCCCCGGCGGGTTCTCCTACGGCGACTCCCTGCGCTGCGGAGCGATCGCCCATCTCGCACCCGTCATGGCCGCCGTCGCACGCTTCGCCGCCGAGGGTGGACCGGTCCTGGGGATCTGCAACGGGTTCCAGGTGCTGTGCGAGGCGCGGCTGCTGCCCGGTGCGCTGCTGCGCAACGACCGGCTGCGCTTCGTCAGCCGTCCCGTCGGTGTGCAGGTCGAGCGCACCGACACGCCGTTCTCTGCGGGCTACGCACCGGGCCAGCGACTCGTCCTGCCCGTGAAGCACGGCGAAGGGCGCTACGTCGCCGATGAGTCGACGCTCGACGAGCTCGAGTCCGAAGGACGCGTCGTGTTCCGCTACGCGACCGGCGAGAACCCCAACGGGTCCGCGCGTGACATCGCCGGGATCACGAACGCCGCTCGCAACGTCGTGGGCCTGATGCCCCATCCCGAACATGCGGTGGACGCGACACTCAGCGAGGGCACGGACGGACTCGCGATGTTCGCCGGACTGCTGGGCTCGCTGACCTCGGTGCGCTGACCGCCGCGCGCCGGGTCGGTCCGCTCAGCCGTTCTCGGCGAGGAGCTGCTCGAGGCCGGCGATGGCCTGCTCGCTGTCGCGGCGACGCTGGCGGAACAGGTGGACCCACAGCATGCCGTGCGCCGTGATGCCGGCGGCCAGCACGAGCGCGGGCGTCCACTCGCCGCGCACACCCAGCAGGATGGCGGCGACCGCCGCGAACGCGACGAGGATGGCGCGGAGGGTGTTGAGCGCGTCCACGGTTGCTCCGGTGCGAGTAGGGGGCAGTTCCACCCTGGTTCGGTGCGGAGCGGAGAGCGTATCGAGGGCCTGGATGTCCGGTCCCTGGAGCGCGGTGCGCAGCGGTGACGAGTCAGGCGACGAGGTCGTTGCGCCTCCTCCGGGGAAAGGGACCCGTTCCCCGGTCCTGAGCCATCCCACCTAGGCTGCCCCCGAGCACGCCGATCCGATGTGGAGAGATGGAGCACGTCACGTTGGACACGGTGGACGCATCGACCTCGCCCTTCCCGAGCGGCACCTTCCCGGGTGACGAGCAGCTCGATGAGGTCCGGGCGCGACCGCTGGCCCGCGAGCTCGGGCTGACCGACGAGGAGCTCGACCGCATCGTCGAGACGCTCGGACGCCTGCCCAGCGTGTCGGAGCTCGGCATGTACTCCGTGATGTGGTCCGAGCACTGCTCCTACAAGTCCTCGCGCATGCACCTGCGCGGGCTGCCCACGACCGGCCCGCAGGTGCTCGTCGGACCGGGCGAGAACGCCGGGGTCGTCGACGTCGGTGACGGGCTCGCCGTCACGTTCAAGATCGAGTCGCACAACCATCCGAGCGCCGTCGAGCCCGTCCAGGGTGCGGCGACCGGGGTCGGTGGGATCCTGCGCGACATCCTGACGATGGGCGCGCGCCCGATCGCGGTGATGGACGCGCTGCGCTTCGGGGACCCGGGCGGCTGGACCGCGCTCGACGGCACGACCGTCCCGGTCGACGAGCGGCAGCGGCACCTCGTCGACGGCGTCGTGCGCGGCGTCGGCCTGTACGGCAACTGCGTCGGCGTCCCCAACATCGGCGGCGAGACCGTCTTCGATCCTGACTACGCCGACAACCCGCTGGTCAACGCGCTCGCCGTCGGTGTGCTGCGCCACGAGGACCTGCAGCTCGCCCGTGCGGAGCGTGCGGGCGACCTCGCCGTGCTGCTCGGTTCCGCGACGGGACGCGACGGCATCGGCGGCGCGTCGGTGCTCGCGAGCGCCACGTTCGAGGATGACGGCGAGGACCGGCGACCCAACGTGCAGATCGGTGACCCGTTCGCCGAGAAGCTCCTCATCGAGTGCTGCCTCGAGCTCTACCACCGCGGACTCGTGTCGGGCATCCAGGACATGGGCGCTGCCGGCATCGCGTGCGCGACGTCCGAGCTGTCGTCCGCCGCGTCGATGGGCATGCGCGTCGACCTCGACCGTGTCCACCTGCGCGACGAGACGATGGCGTCGTGGGAGATCCTGTGCTCCGAGTCGCAGGAGCGCATGCTCGCGCTCGTCCGGCCCGAGCAGCTCGACGAGGTGATGGCGTTGGCCGCACGCTGGCAGGTCCCGGCGTCCGTCATCGGCGAGGTCGTCGAGGGCGACACGCTCACGCTGACCCGTCGCGGTGAGGTCGTCGCCGCGCCACCCGCACGCAGCCTCGCCGACGAGGGTCCGGTGCTCGACCGGCCGAGCGCCCGGCCGGAGCGCATGGACGCGCTGGCGGCGATCGACGCGGACGACGTCGACCTGCACGCCGAGGCGCAGCGGCTCGCCGGAGGCGATCTCGCCACGTTGTTGCTGCGCATCGCCGGCGCACCGATGCTGGCTGCGAAGCGCTGGGTGCACGAGCAGTACGACCACCTGGTGCTCGGCGGCACCGTCCTGCAGCCGGGTGCGGCAGGCGCTGGTGTCGTCCGCCTCGCGGGCACCGACCGGGCCGTCGCGCTCTCCACCGTCGGCAACGGCCGCTGGTGCGAGCTCGACCCTCGCGAGGGCACGCGCCGTGTCGTCGCCGCGGCTCACCGCGATGTCGCCTGCACGGGCGCGCGTCCGCTCGCGACGACCAACTGCCTCAACATGGGCGATCCGACCAGGCCGGACGTCATGTGGCAGCTCATCGAGGTCATCGGTGGGCTCGGTGACGCGTGCGCGGCGCTCGACGTGCCCGTCACCGGCGGGAACGTCAGCCTCTACAACGCGACGCGCGGGCGTCCGATCCCGCCGACCCCCGTCGTCGGCATCATCGGTGTGCTCGACCGTGCCGGTGACGCGGTCGCCCGCAGCGTGCGCGCTGACGGCGACGAGCTGTGGCTCATCGGCGCACCGACGATGCGCGGGCTCGCCGGCTCGGAGCTCGTACGGCTGCTCGGCCGCGAGCCGGGCGGGACGCTCACACCCGTCGACCTCGACCTCGAGCGGCGCCTCGCCGGCGTGCTCGTCGCTGCCGCCGCCGATGGACTGACGCGCTCGGCCGGTTCCATCGGACGCGGAGGCCTGTTCGCCGCGCTCGTGCGCGCACTCGTGGGCGACGGGCGTGGCGACGGCGCGCACGCCGGGGCACGCGGCGCGCGGGTGACGCTCCCCGGCGATGGCGTCGATGCGCATGACGGCGCTGCCCTCGCGCAGACGCTGTTCAGCGAGGCGCCGGGTCGCGTCCTCGTCAGCGTGACGCCGCAGCGAGCCGAGGAGCTCGCGCGGCGCTGCGCCGACGCCGGGATCGGCGCGGTGCGTCTGGGGAGCGTCGGTGGCGACGCGCTCACGTTCACCGGCGTCGCGGACCTGCCGCTCGACGTGCTCGTCCGCACGCACGTCGACGCGCTCCCGGCCGCGCTCGGCGAGCTTGGCCGTCGCGGGCGCCGTCGCTGGCGAGGCCAGCGCATGAGGCGCGGCGAGGGTGGCGCGTTCGGAGCGGCGGGCGACGGGGCAGGCCGCGGCATGGACGACACCGATCTCGCGCGCCTCGGTGAGGGGCCGCGCTGCGAGTGCGGCGTGTTCGGCGTGTACGCGCCCGGCGAGGACGTCGCGACGCTGACCTACTTCGCGCTGTTCGCGCTGCAGCACCGAGGGCAGGAGTCGGCGGGTATCGCCGTGTCCGATGGGGCGCGCACCGTCGTGCACCGCGAGATGGGGCTCGTGTCCCAGGTGTTCGGCCCGTCGGACCTCGCTGCGCTCGACGGGCATCTCGCGGTCGGGCACTGCCGCTACTCGACGACGGGTTCGTCGTCGTGGGAGAACGCCCAGCCCGTCTACCGCGAGTCCAGCGCCGGTACCCGCATCGCTCTGGGTCACAACGGCAACCTCGTCAACACTGCCGAGCTCGCGCAGGGACTCGTCCCGCAGCCGGGGACCGACTCGGAGCTCATGACGCGGCTGATCATCGAGCGCACCGAGCTGCGACTCGACGACGCCATCATCGCCGTCGCGCGTGAGCTGCGCGGTGCGTTCAGCGTCGTCGTGTCCGACGAGCGGCGGCTGTACGCGTTCCGTGACCCGAACGGGGTGCGCCCGCTGCAGATCGGCCGGCTGCCCGGAGGCGGCTGGGTGTTCGCGTCGGAGACCGCCGCGCTCGACATCGTCGGTGCGGTGTACGTGCGTGACGTCGAGCCGGGCGAGCTCGTCGCTGTCGACGCCGATGGGCTCACGAGCCGGCGCTTCGCCGAGCCCACGCCGACGTTCTGCCTGTTCGAGTGGGTCTACCTCGCGCGCCCCGACCACCGCCAGGAGGGCGCCAGCGTGCTCAGCGCGCGACGCCGCATGGGCGAGCGGTTGGCCGTCGAGGCGCCCGCCGAGGCCGACGTCGTGATCCCCGTGCCCGAGGCCGGACGTGACGCGGCCGCCGGCTACGCGGCGCAGTCCGGCATCCCGTTCGCCGATGGGCTGGTGAAGAACCGCTACGTCGGACGCACGTTCATCCAGCCCACGCAGTCGCTGCGCCAGCTCGGCATCCGGCTCAAGCTCTCGCCGGTGCGCGAGGTCGTCGAGGGCAAGCGGCTGGTCGTCGTCGACGACTCGATCGTGCGCGGCAACACGTCGCGTCAGCTGGTCGCGATGCTGCGGTCCGCTGGAGCCGCCGAGGTGCACCTGCGCATCACCTCGCCGCCGATCACCGACCCCTGTTACTACGGCATCGACATGGCGAGCCGCGCCGAGCTCATCGGTGCGGACATGACCATCGAGCAGATCCGCGCGTTCGTCGACGCGGACACGCTCCACTACCTGTCGCTCGACGGTCTCATCGACTCGGTGCCGCAGCCCGCTGACGAGCTGTGCACCGCGTGCTTCACCGGCCGCTATCCCATCCCCGTCCCAGCCGAGGAGGCGCGGCGGAGCCAGGTCGCGTTCGACCTCGACGTGCCCGTCGAGCAGTGAGCGGAGGGCGGCGCCGGACCGTCCTGCTCGTCGGCCTCGCCGTCCCCGCGGTCGCCACGCTGATCGCCGATCCGCTCATGGGACTCGTCGACACCGCCGTCGTCGGCCGCATCGGCGCAGCGGAGCTCGGTGGCCTCGGTCTCGCGGTCGCGGTGCTCTCCACGGTCGCGTGGGTGTTCAACTTCCTCGTCTACGGCACGACGTCATCGATCGGCCGCGCACTGGGTGCAGGGGACGCGGGTGCGGCACGCCGGCGCGTCCGTGCGGCGGTCCGAGCGGCGCTCGTGCTCGGGATGAGCGTCGGCGTCGTCCTGTGGATGGTCGCGCCGACCCTGCTCGGCGCACTCGGCGCGGTCGACGCGCTCATCGGACCCGGCTCGGACTACCTGCGGGTCCGTGCCATCGGTGTGCCGTTCCTCATGCTGACCTACGTCGGACACGGCGCCTTCCGTGGCGCATCGGACACGCGCACACCGCTGATCGTCGCGATCGGCTCGAACGTGCTCAACGCGGTGCTGACGGTGCTGCTCGTCGGACCGTTCGGCATCATCGGCGTCGCCGCTGCGACCGTCGCTGCTGAGGCCGCCGCCGTCGCCGCGTTCGTCGTCCTGCTGCCGCGTGCCGGCGTCGCGCGGAGAGGACTGCTGCACGACCGTGCGAGTGGCGCGGACGGCGCCGACGGGGCGAGCATCGGGGCCGGATCGGACCTCGCCGAGGTCCGCGCGCTGCTGCGCGTCGGGCGCGACCTCTTCCTGCGCACCGGTGGGCTCACGCTCGGCCTGCTCGCCGTCAGCGCCGCCGCCGCGCGCACGGGTGTCGTCACCGCCGCCGCCCACCAGGTGCTGTTCCAGGTCATGATGCTCGGCTCGTTCACCCTCGATGGGCTTGCTGTCGCAGGTCAGGCCACGGTCAGCACGGCGCTCGGACGAGGGGAACGGGACGAGGCGGCCGCGCTCGGACGCACGACCGCACTGCTCGGTGCGGCAGGTGGGGCGTTGACCGCCGGGCTGCTGCTCGTGGTGTCCGGGGTCGTCCCGCGTCTGCTGACCGATGACGCGGTCGTGCTCGAAGCGGTCGCGAGCGCGTGGTGGCTGCTCGCGCTCGGGCATCTGATCACCGGGGTCGTGTTCGCCCTCGACGGCGTGATGATGGGGGCCGAGGATTACCGCTACCTGCGTGACACGACCGTGCTGGCCGCGCTGGTCGGAGGGAGTGCCGCCCAGGTCGTCGCGTCGACGGGCGGGACGCTGCTCGACCTGTGGTGGTGCGTGCAGGCCCTGATGCTCGTGCGCTTCGTCGCGCTCGTGTGGCGGCTGCGCGGCACGGGCTGGCTGGATGCGGCGCTGGCAGGTGCGCAGCGTGCTGCCGACCGGCCCTCTGACTGACGTGACCGAAGCGCTCGTCGAGGTCGACGTCGCGCACCGGGCCGCCTAGGTGCCGAGCGTCGCGTCGCGCACGAACGTCGCGACGATCTCCACGTGGTGGGTCATCGGGAACAGGTCGAGGGGCACGGCCCGCTCGAGGCGCAGGCCGGCCGCACCGAGGTCGCGCGCGTCACGGGCGAACGAGGCGACGTCGCACGAGACGAGCACGAGTCGCGAGGGGCGATGCGTCCGAGGTCGGCGATGACGTGACGCCCGAGTCCGGCCCGCGGTGGGTCGGCGATGATGACCTCCGGGGGTCGATCGAACGGTCCCCGGCGGCGGCGCGCCGCGTCACGTGCTCGACCTTCTCGGTGAGCACGCGTACGTCGAGCTCCTGGTCCGTGGCGGCGCGGCCGAGGGCCATCGTGGCGGACATGGCCGACTCGACGGCGAGCACGTGCGCACCGTCGATGGCCAGCGGCAGCGCGAGCAGTCCGACCCCGGCGTACAGGTCCCACACGTCGCGGTGCGCGACGTCACCGGCGGACTCGCGCACCAGCGCCACGAGCGCCTCCGCACCGCTGGTGTTGACCTGGAAGAACGCATCGATAGGGACGTACAGCGTGACGCCGGCGACCTGGACCGTCGCGGACCCCTCGCCGCGCACGACGACGGGTCGGCCGTCCGCCTGCCGCAGCGCGAGCGTGGGGACGTCGTCGGGCAGCGCGACCGGACCGTCGCCCGGCGTGACGATCGCCGTGCGGGCGTCGCCGAGCACGCGCAGCGCCAGCTCGTCCGCACCGGAGTCCGGACCGAACCGCTCGAGCAGCGCGTTCACGCCGTCCTCGGCGACGAGGCAGTGCGCGGTCGGCACGACCTCGTGGCTGCCGGCGCGGTGGAAGCCGAGCCGGCCGTCCGGTCCGGCGTGCAGCTGCACGTGGTTGCGGTAGCCGAGGTCGGGGCCTGCCGGCCGACAGTCCTCGACGAGCCCGTGGGCGGCGTCGCCGAACCCGCCGAGCCGCGCGAGCTGCTCGCGCACGACCCGTGTCTTGAGCGCGCGGGCCGCAGCGGGAGCGACGTGCTGGAGGTCGCAGCCGCCACAGTCCTGCGCGATCGGGCACGGCGGGGTGACACGGTCGATGCTGGGGAGGAGCACCTCGACGAGGCGTGCCCGCGACCAGCGCGGGTGGTCCTCGGTGACGCTGACACGCACCCGCTCACCGGGGAGCGCGCCGGCGACGAGCACGACCTTGCCGTCGATCCGTCCCACGCCCTCGCCGCCGTGCGCGAAGCCGTCGACGATGATCTCGATGACGTCGGCGACCGGTGCTGCCCCGGGTGCGGTGCCGGACGTGCTGCTGGCCGTGTGGCTGTCGGAGCTCATCCTCGTGCCTCCAGGGACTCGACGGCGAGCTCGATGGCGACCAGCACGACGCCGAGCCGTCCGGACGCCTGCCGGGCCGCATGGAGCGCGAGCGCCGGGTCGTCCGTCGAGGCGACGGCGAGCGCGAGACCGAGCGCGCGCGTCAGCTCGCCGGGCAGCTCGAGCAGTGCTGCATCGAGTGCGGCCGCATCGTCCGCGGTCCCGGCGGTCGTGCGCAGCACCGTGATGACCCCGACCGGATCGCGCTGCCATGCGCCGAGGTCGCCGAGCATCGGGTCCCGTACGAGCTCGAGGACGAGCTGGGACCGCTCGCCGCCGACGTCGCCGGCGAGCGTGATGAGCGTGGTGATGAGATCGTCGGACCCAGCGCCACCGCGATCCGGTTCGATCGCCGGGACGAGCCCACGATCCTCGCCGTCGCCCGTCCCGAGCATCAGCGCCACGGCGGACGCGCCGTGCGCCCGGAACACGTCCGGGTCAACGCTCTCGCCTGCGGCGGCCGCTGCGGCAGCCGCGTCGAGGAGCAGTGCGTCGACGTCGCGCACGAGCGCTGCGATCGTCTCGAGCTGGGCCGCGAGCACCGCCGAGCCGTCGTCCTCGGCGATCAGGCGGTCGATCGGTTCGTTCGACCGCATCCCTCCGTCACGTGGCGCACTCGTGTCGGGGACGTCCGGGGGGACGGGGACACCGCAGCCTGCGACCGCGCTGATGAGCAGGCCCGCGAGCGCGAGCCGGGCCAGCGCGCGCGCACGCGTCCGGTGCGCACGCGTCGGGCACGCACGCGCACGGCGGTCCTCGACGCTGCTCACATGGTCCTCCTCATGACGGGAGCGTAGGGGTCGCTGGCTAGCCTCCCCCGACCGGACATGGCCGGACATGACCGGTCATGACCGGTGCATGACCGGTCCGTGCATGGTGCGGGCCGGAGCGGAGGGCGCGATGGCGGTGATCGAGGTCGAGGGCCTCGTCAAGCGTTACGGCGCGCTCACGGCCGTCGACGGACTCGACCTGAGCGTCGCGCGCGGCGAGACGCTCGCGCTGCTCGGCCCCAACGGCGCGGGGAAGACGACGACCGTCGAGTGCCTCGAGGGCTACCGCCGTCCCGACGAGGGTCGCGTGCGGGTGCTGGGTCTCGACCCGATCGCGGACGCGCGCGAACTGTCCCCGCGCATCGGGCTGATGCTGCAGGAGGGCGGGCTCTACCCGCACGTGCGTCCGGCCGAGATCCTGCACACGTTCGCAGCGTTCCACGACGATCCGGAGGATCCGGACGCGCTGCTCACCTCGCTCGGGCTCGACGACGTCCGCGACGCCCGCTACCGCAGCCTGTCCGGCGGGCAGAAGCAGCGGCTCGCGCTCGCGCTCGCGCTCGTCGGCCGGCCCGAGGTGCTCTTCCTCGACGAGCCGACCGCCGGGCTCGACCCCGTCGCGCGGCGCACGACGTGGGAGCTGCTCGCCGAGCGCACCCGCGGCGGCACCACCATCCTGCTGACGACCCACCTGCTCGACGAGGCGGCTGCCGTCGCCGACCGCGTGGCCATCATCGACCGCGGACGGCTCCGGCTGCTCGGCACTCCGGCGGAGCTGACCGCGGGTGGTGACGGCTCGGTCACGGTGCGCATCGATCCGACACCGGACGCCGCGATGCTCGCCGCACGGCTCGCCGCGCATCTCGGCGTGGAGGTGCGGCCTGAGGCCGGCGACCGGCTGCGCATCGCAGCGCTCGCGACCCCGACGCTGCTCACCGCCCTGGCCGGCTTCCTGACCGCGCACGGCGGCGACCTCGCGGACCTGCGTGCGTCCGGCCGGACGCTCGAGGAGGTCTACCTGCGGCTCGTCGACGACCCGGAGCTGCAACGATCGACGGCGGTGGTCGCGTGAGCGGGCGCGCGGTGCTCGCCCAGGCGCGGCTCGAGACCCGGCTGCTGGTGCGCTCGTCGGAGAGCCTGCTCATCACCCTCGGCATCCCGCTCGGGGTGCTCGTGTTCTTCTCGCTCGTGCCGGTGCTGCCGACGGGGGACACCGACGCGGTCACGTTCCTCGTCCCCGGTGTGCTCGCGCTGTCGGCGACCGCGACAGGGCTGGTGGCGAGCGCGATCCAGACGGCCTACGAACGCAAGTCCGGCGCGCTCAAGCTCCTCGGGGCGACGCCGCTGGGCCGGCCGGGGTTCGTCGCGGCGAAGCTCGCCTCCGTGCTCGCCGTGCTGATCGTCCAGACCGGGCTGGTGCTGGGGCTCGCGCTCGGGCTGCTCGGCTGGCGTCCGCAGGGTGGGCTGCTCGGCATCGCGCTCACCGTGCCCGCCGTCCTGCTCATCGGCCTCGTGATGGCCTCGCTCGGTCTCGTGCTGGCAGGGACGCTCACCGCCGAGCTGACCACCGCCGTCTCCAACGCCCTGTTCCTGGTGCTGCTGATGCTCGGCGGTGTCGCCGTCGAACCGGACGTGCTGCCCGATGCGCTGGCCGTCATCGGGGCGGCGTCGCCGCTCGGCGCCGCAGTGGTCGCGCTGCGCTCGCTGCTCGACGGTGCTGCGGGTGGGCCTGCGGCTGCCGCCGCGCTGCTCGGCTGGGGTGCGCTCGGCACCGCGCTGGCTGCGCGCACGTTCCGGTGGGAGGCGTGAACCCAGCGTTCCGACGCCCTCGTGGCCTCTCGCTACCATCCGCTTCCGCCGGAGCGCCCCGCACCCGGCGCTTCACGCCACGGCCCGAGCCCCGTGACGTCTCTCGTGGAGCCAGCGCTCGGGCGCGGTCGCAGGACCGGACGGAAGGGATACGGGTGTCGCGGATGAACCTCGGGTCCGACTCGCAGGCGGACGCTCGACACTCCCGTCAGCCGGCTCCCCGCCCCGGTCGCCGCCCCGGTCGCCGTCCTGGCCGTCGTCCGGGCCGCATCGCGCTGCTGCTCGGTGTCGCGCTGGTGCTCGCCGCCTGCTCGGGCGAGCAGAACGCGCTCGACCCCGCGGGCCCGTACGCGCAGCGCCCCCACGACCTGATCCTCTACGTCTTCGGCATCGGTGCGCTGGTCTTCGTGCTCGTCCAGGGACTCATCCTCTACACCTCGTTCCGCTACCGCCGCCGCGAGGGCGACGACTCGATGCCGGAGCAGGTGCACGGCAACACGAAGCTCGAGATCGTGTGGACGCTCATCCCGGCCATCATCCTCGCCGCGATCGCCGTGCCGACGGTGCAGATGATCTTCGAGCAGATGGACGAGCCGGAGGTCGACTTCCTCACCGTCGAGGTCATCGGACACCGCTGGTGGTTCGAGTACTACTACCCGGACTACGACATCTACACCGCGAACGAGATGGCGATCCCCGTCGGGATGCCCGTGCGCCTCGAGATGACGGCGACCGACCTCGCGCGCTCGCCCGACCTCGGCGTCATCCACTCGTTCTGGATCCCGCGCCTCGCCGGCAAGCAGGACCTCGTGCCGGGCCACACCACCTACCTGAACCTGCAGGCCGACATCCCCGGCCGCTTCATCGGCCAGTGCGCCGAGTACTGCGGCCTGAGCCACGCGAACATGCGTGCGCGCGTCGAGGCGATGGACATGGCCGACTTCGAGACCTGGGTCGCTGCGCAGCGCACACCGGCGACCGTCCCCGCGGACGGGACGCTCGAGGCGCGTGGGCGCGAACTCTTCGGTGACCTCGGTGCCCGTCAGGCCTGCGCGTCCTGCCACCAGGTCTGGGAGGGCAACGGGCTGCGAGGGCCGGGCCAGGGCCCTGACCTCACGCACCTGATGAGCCGCATCGAGTTCGCCGGCGCGATCCACGACATGACGCCGGAGAACCTGCGGGCATGGCTGAAGGACCCGAACTCGATGAAGCCGATGCAGTACGAGGTGAACGGCATCGGCATGCCCAACCTGAACCTCGATGACGACGAGCTGGACGCGTTGACCGCGTACCTGCTGTCGCTGCGCTGAGCACGAACGCGGAGGGATGACCATGGCCACCATGACCGCAGCGGAGACCGGGCAGTCGCGTCTCCGGCCGTCGAAGCCGACGGGCTTCCTGAGCTGGGTCGCGACGACCGACCACAAGCGCATCGGCATCCTGTACTTCTGGACCGTGCTGGTGTTCTTCTTCATCGGTGGCGTCGAGTCGAGCCTGATGCGCGCGCAGCTCGCGCAGGCCGAGCTCAGCCTGATCACGCCAGAGATCTACAACCAGATGTTCACCATGCACGGCATCACGATGGTGTTCCTCGTCGTCATGCCCTTCGCGGCCGCCTTCTTCAACTACCTGCTGCCGCTGATGATCGGCGCCCGCGACGTCGCGTTCCCGCGGCTCAACGCGTTCAGCTACTGGTTCTACCTCTTCGGCGGCATCTTCCTGTACTCGTCGTTCTTCCTCGGCGGCGCCCCGAACGGCAGCTGGGTCGGGTACGCGCCGCTCTCGAGCGACGCCGTGTCGAACATGGCGTTCTACGCGGTCGGACTGCAGATCCTGGGCGTCTCGTCGCTGGCCTCGGCCGTCAACTTCATCGTGACCATCCTGAACATGCGCGCGCCGGGCATGACGTTCATGCGCATGCCGATGATGGTCTGGATGGCGCTGACGACGAGCTTCCTGCTCCTGTTCGCCGTCCCGATCATCGCCGTCGCGCTGTTCATGCTCCAGTTCGACGCGGTGTTCGACGCGCAGTTCTTCCAGCCCGCGAGTGGCGGCGACCCGATCCTCTACCAGCACCTGTTCTGGCTGTTCGGGCACCCTGAGGTCTACATCATGATCCTGCCGGCGATGGGGATCGTGTCCGAGGTGATGCCGACCTTCAGCCGCAAGCCGCTGTTCGGCTACGCGGCGATGGCCTTCGCCGGCGCAGCGATCGGCTTCATCGGCTTCGGCGTGTGGGCCCACCACATGTTCACCTCCGCGATCGGCCCGGTGCCGCGCGCGGCGTTCGCCGTCGCGACGATGTTCATCGCCGTCCCGACCGGGATCAAGATCTTCAACTGGGTGTTCACGATGTGGGGCGGTCGCATCCGATTCACGACCGCGATGCTGTTCAGCGTCGGCTTCGTGTCGATGTTCACCATCGGTGGACTCTCGGGCGTCGTCCACTCGATCGTCCCGCACAACGCCCAGCAGCACGACACCTACTTCGTCGTCGCACACTTCCACTACGTGCTGTTCGGTGGCGCGCTGTTCGGCCTGATCTCGGGCGTCTACTACTGGTACCCGAAGGTCACCGGCCGTCTCATGAGCGAGAAGCTCGGCAAGTTCCACTTCTGGACCTGGCTCCTGGGCTTCAACCTGACGTTCGGCCCGATGCACATGTCGGGTCTGCTGGGCCAGCCACGCCGTACGTCCGTCCTGCCCGGCGAGCTGGGTACGACCGTCGAGACGTACAACCTGCTGTCGTCGCTCGGCGTCATCGTGCTCGCGGTCTCGGCCAGCGTGTTCCTCTACAACCTGCTGCGCAGCATGAAGCATGGCGAGGCCTCGGGCGACGACCCGTGGGACGCGCGCACCATCGAGTGGATGACCGCCACGCCCCCGAAGGTCCACAACTTCGACGTCATCCCGGTCATCACGGCGCGCGACGAGTTCTGGCACCGCAAGTACGCGGAGTCCGACCAGCACATCCCGGTCGCCGTCCCTGTCGGCGCGTCCGTCGACCATGACGAGCACGACGGCGACGTCGGCCACATCCACATGCCGGACCCGTCGCTGTGGCCGGCCATCCACACGCTCGGGGTCATGCCGCTCGGCTACGGGCTCGTGTACGCGAACTGGCTGCTCATCGGCATCGGGCTGGTCTGGATGGTCGCCGGCGTGTTCGGATGGATCATCGAGCCGCTCGCTGAGGGCGACGACGACGAGCCGGCGCTCGTCGGCGCGGCCACACACTGACGACGCGTCACCACGCGCACTGACGCGAAGGAGAAGGATGTGACCGCGGTCGCACACAGCACGACGATGGGGCTCGACAACCGGAAGCTCGGGATGTGGGTCTTCCTCGCGTCCGAGTTCCTGTTCTTCGGCGCGTTCATGTCGGCGTACCTGCTCTACATCGACACGACGAACCGTGGTCCGGGCATCGAGATCTTCGACATCCCGTTCACGTCGGTCAGCTCGTTCGTGCTCCTGATGAGCTCGCTCACGATGGTGCTGGCGCACAACAGCCACCTCCGTGGCGACATGCGCCGCATGCGGCTGTGGGTGCTCGCGACCGCCGGGCAGGGCATGGTGTTCCTCGGCGGGCAGGTCTACGAGTTCACCGTCTTCTTCCGCGAGGGGCTCGACCTCACCCAGTCGCCGTTCGCGTCGTCCTTCTACTTCCTCGCCGGCTTCCACGGGGCGCACGTCGCGATCGGCGTGCTGCTGCTGCTCGGGCTCTACAGCCTCAGCCTGACCGGCAAGATCAAGCCCGGCCAGGACGTCAAGACCGAGATCATCGGGCTGTACTGGCACTTCGTCGACATCATCTGGGTCATCCTCTTCACCGTCGTCTACCTGATCCCCGAGCTCCGGGTCTGACCACGGCCCGGGACCGCTCACGAGCGGAGGAGCAGCGATGAGCACCAGTGGGACGCAGGCGGCTGACGCCGTCGAGCACGAGGCGCACGGCGGGCACCACCCGACGCCGACCGAGTACGTCAGGATCGCGCTGATCCTGGCCGTGCTGACCGCGCTCGAGGTGTCGACCTACTACTTCGACTTCGGCCGCGCCGGTATCCCGCTGCTCATCATCCTGATGGTCATCAAGTTCATCATGGTCGCAGGATCCTTCATGCACCTCCGCTACGACACGAAGCTGTTCGGCCGCTTCATGTACACCGGCCTCGGCTTCGCCATCGTGCTCTACACGGCGACGCTGCTGATCTTCGTCGTCGACGCGAACCAGTAGGGGACCCTCGTGGCCAACGACTTCCGCTCCCGCATCCTCGCACCGGTCCTCATCCCGGTCCTCATCGTCGTGGTCATGGGCGCGTTCGTCGGTGGTGTCGCGGCCCTGCTGCTGTTCAACACGAAGACCGGGGCGCTCGCGTTCGCTGCGGTCGCTGCCGGCGGCATCCTGTTCGCCGTCAGCCTGGCCGCGGGCCGTGAGCGCCTGGACACGCGAGGACGGGCGGTGCTCAGCCTCGCCGCCGTGCTCCCGTTCGCGCTCGGCCTCGGTGTCGCGACCGGCGTGCTCGGTGACGTGGCCGACGAGGACCGGATGATCAACGTCCTGCCGCTCATCTCCGTGCCCGAGGACGCGCCGGTCATCGCCGCCGAGAACTCGCTCGAGTTCTGCCTCCTCGCCGAGGACGGCACCTGCGTGCCGACGGAGCGCTGGGACGTCGTCCCGGGCGCAACGCACCGAGGCGGTCGCGTTCGTGTTCGAGAACCTCGAGCCACAGATCCCGCACAACGTCGTGATCACGCTGCTCGAAGGCACGGAGGATGCGCCGACCCCCGGTGCGGTGCTGGCCGAGTCGACGCTCATCAGCGGGGTCAGCTCGGAGTACTTCGTCGCCGAGGACGTCTCGTGGGACGACCTGCCGGAGACCTGGTACTTCTTCTGCCGGGTCCACGCGAACATGAACGGCATCGGCACCGTGGTCGCTGCGGAGGGTTGACGGTCGCGCAGGCCGGACGTCGCGTCAGAGGTCGAGCAGGTCCGAACGCGGCATCAGTCGAGTGAAGCGTCGAGCCACTCGACATCCTCGGCGGTGAGCGGCTCGAGTCATCTGCACGCCCAGCTCCGGCGATCGGGCGAGTACGTCAGCGACGGCGGCCGCCGCGGCGCGCCCGACGGCGGCATGGGCCTCCGCGGGCCAGTGCACCCCATCGGGGTTGAGCCGGTCCGCGTACGGCTCGACGTGCTCCCACACCGGGACCGCCCGGAAGCCGTGCGCGCGTGCGAGCGCGAGCTGGCGCGCCTCGGACTCGGCGCGGCGCGGGTGCGTGCCCCCGTGATGCTGCGCACGATGTGACGTCGGCCCGAGCGCGACGCACACCGCGCGTCCCATCGTGAGCCCGCGCGCCTGATCGAGCGCCTGCCCGTAGCGGCGGGCGAACTCGTCGGCGGGGGTGCGCAGCCCCCGCCCACCACGAACCCGCACGACGCGCGGGTGCAGCGCGCGTATCGCGCTGCGGAACCGCCGGCGCAGCGCCGCCGGCCGCATTCGCAGAACGATCGTGTCGAGCACCGGTGGCAGGCCGGCCGGTGCATGATCGAAGCTTCCGATCGCCACGACGACCACGTCGGCCGGTCCGACCACGTCGAACATCACATGCCGGTCCTTCGTGAGCGTCTGCCACGCGTCGAGCGCGTCGACCCCCGGTCGCGCGCAGACGGTCACGGCGACCTCACGCCCCGTGCGTGCGGTCAGCTCGCGCGCCATCACGTTGGGCCACAGCACGTCTGCGTCCGGAGGGAGAGGGCCCGTCGCATCGGTGAAGGACGTCGAGTCGCCGATGACCGCGACGCGCAGGACGTCGCCGTCGTTCACGCGGTGACCGTGTCCTCGTGTGCGCCGGCCCGCTCGAGGTCCTCCCGCTCGAGGTCGGGGCGGTGCGCGACGACCCACAGGCGTGCGGTCGCGAGCCACACGAGCGACGCCCCGAGGATGTGGAGCGACACGAGCTCGGCAGGGATGCCGAGCCAGTACTGCAGGTAGCCGACACCACCCTGCGCCAGCGAGATCGCGATGAGCATGGCGATCGCGCGCACGAGCCGCGGCTGACCCATCTGCCGTGCGATCAGCAGCGTGACGATGCTCGTCCCGAGCAGCATCCACACGCCGTGCGCGTGGGCGATCGCGAGCGTGCCGATGTACACCGGGATGCGTGACGCGGCTCCGTCACCACCGTGCGGGCCTGCTGCGGTGACGAACGTCCCGAGGACGAGCACCAGGAACGCGATCGACGCGATCGCGGTCGCGGCGTGGCGCAGTCCGACCGGTGCACGCACCTCGTCGGGGTCGCTGCGCAGCGCGTGCACGGCGGCGACCGCCAGCGCGATCAGCACCATCGAGACGAGGAAGTGGATCGACACCGTGTACCACTGCAGCCCCGTCAGGACGGTGATGCCGCCGATCACCGCCTGCGTGAGCACGCCGAGCGGCAGGATCCAGGCGACGCGGCGCACGACGGTCGCGAGCCCCGTGCTCCGGCGCACCTCCCACAGGAACCACAGTGCAGCACCGAGCACCACGAACGTGAGGAGCCGGTTGCCGAACTCGATGCCTGCATGCAGGTCCTCGAACGGGTTCGCCGTCGGCGTGAAGCTGTCCGGCTCGCAGCGCGGCCACTCGGCGCAGCCCAGGCCCGACCCGCTCACGCGCACGACGCCGCCGGTCACGACGATGCCGATGTTGGTCAGAAGGGCCGCGTAGCCCGCGCGCATCAGGTTGCGGGAGCGACCGGATGCGGCCGTGAGCGGCTGGGGGAGCGTCATCGCCATCCCACGAAGGTACCGGCGAGCCCTACCCTGCTCTCTCGGCCCGCGTGTGGGCCACTCCTCGGGCCCGATGGACCCGGCGGGCCGGATCTCGATGCACGAAACTCGATGCACGAAGGCTGACTGGAGCGGACCGTGGAGCAGGAGCGTGTCGTGGTCGAGGGGCCGGGTCCCCTCCATCCACGTGACGCGACGCCGCTCGAAGGTGCGCTCGCCGAACCGCGGACGCGCCTGCGTGCCTACGTCCTGGTCACCAAGCCGCGCATCATCGAGCTGCTGCTCGTCACCACCGTGCCGACGATGGTCGTCGCTGCCGGCGGCTGGCCCTCGACGTGGCTCGTGCTCGCGACCCTCATCGGCGGGACGATGTCGGCGGCGAGCGCGAACACGCTCAACAACCTGCTCGACCGGGACATCGACCGGCTGATGTCGCGTACCGCGTCGCGGCCGACCGTGCGCGGCGATGTCACCCCCCGAGGGACGCTCATCCTCGGACTGACGCTCGGCGTCGCCGGGTTCGCGTGGCTGTGGCTGCTCGTCGACCCGGTCGCCTCACTCGTCGCGACGGCGGCGATCCTGTTCTACGTGTTCGTCTACACGCTCGGGATGAAGCGCCGTACTCCGCAGGCCGTCACGATCGGTGGCATCGCCGGCTGCGCGCCGGTCCTGACCGGCTGGGCCGCCGTCACCGGCGGCGACCTGTCCGACCCACGCCCGTGGTTGCTGTTCGCGATCCTGCTGTGGTGGCAGCCGCCCCATTTCTGGGCGCTCGCGATGCGCTACCGGGAGGACTACGCGCGTGCCGGGCTGCCGATGATGCCGGTCGCCTACGGCAACGACGAGGCGACGCGCCAGATCCTGCTGCACTCCTACCTGCTGCTCGCCGTCGTCGTGCTCTCCGCCGCCGGCGCGTTCCCCGGTCCGGTGTTCACGGTTCCGGCGATCGGGGCGACGCTGCTGTGGGTCTGGCTCGCACACCGACTGCGTCGTCTGCGCACCATCACGGAGGCCGACGCGCTCTTCAAGTTCTCGACGATCCACCTCACGCTCGTGTTCGTCGTCGCCGCCGTGGAGTCCGTCCTGTGAGCGCGTCGTCGGACGTGCGGCCGAGCATCGGGGTCCAGCTGCACCCGCAGGCCACGGACATGGCGTCGCTGCTCGACGTCGCACGCCGTGCCGAGGACGCCGGCGTCGACTCGGTCTGGACGTGGGACCACTTCTTCCCGCTGTACGGCGATCCGGACGCGACCCACTTCGAGGGCTGGACGCTGCTGACCGCCATCGCCGCCGTCACCGAGCGCGTCCGCGTCGGGCATCTCGTCGTCTGCAACTCCTACCGCAACCCTGACCTGCTCGCCGACATGGCACGCACCCTGGACCACGTCGCGGGCGGTCGGTTCACGCTCGGGCTCGGATCCGGTTGGTTCGAGCGCGACTACACGGAGTACGGCTTCGCGTTCGGCACGGCCCCGTCGCGGCTTCGCGACCTGGGTGCGGCGCTGCCACGCATCCGCGAGCGCCTCGCCGCGCTCAACCCGCAGCCGCTCGGACCGCTCCCGCTGCTGATCGGCGGCGGTGGGGAGAAGGTCACGCTGCGTCTCGTCGCTGAGCATGCCGACGCGTGGAACAGTTTCGGACCACCCGAGCAGTTCGCCCACAAGGGCCGGGTGCTCGACGAGTGGTGCGAACGCATCGGCCGTGACCCGCGCGAGATCGAGCGCACCGTCCTCATCGAGGCGGAGGACGCCGGGCGACTCGACGAGTACGTCGCCGCCGGCGCCGAGCACGTCATCGTCGGGCTGCGCGACCCGTTCGACCTCACCCCGGCGCTCACGCTGCTCGAGGCCGCCGACCGATGAGTACCGCGGTCATCGCGATCGACGGCCTCGTGAAGGACTACGGCGACGTCCGTGCGCTCGACGGTGTCGACCTCGAGGTGCGCGAGGGCGAGATCTTCGGGTTCATCGGGCCGAACGGGGCCGGGAAGTCCACGACGATCCGCATCCTCCTCGACCTGCTGCGCCCGACGTCGGGCACGGTGCGGGTGCTCGGCGAGGATCCACGTGCCGGTGGTCCGCGCCTGCGCGCACGACTCGGCTACCTCCCCGGCGAGCTGGACCTCGATGGCACCGCGACCGCCCGCCAGCTGCTCGAGCATCTCGCGCAGGTGCGAGGCGGACGGGGTTCGGATCGCATCGCACCGCTCGCGGAGCGCTTCCTCCTCGACCTCGACCGTCCGGTGCGCACGCTGTCGAAGGGCAACAAGCAGAAGGTCGGTGTCGTGCAGGCGCTCATGCACCGCCCACAGCTCGCGCTGCTCGACGAACCGACGAGCGGGCTCGACCCGCTGCTCCAGCAGGAGTTCCTCACGCTGATCCGGGAGGAGCGCGACGCCGGCACGAGCGTGTTCCTCTCCTCGCACGTGCTCAGCGAGATCGAAGGTGTCGCCGACCGGGTCGCGCTGGTGCGCGACGGGCGCATCGCCGTCGTCGATGACGTCGCCGCGCTGCGCGCTGCAGCCGGGCAGCGCCTCGACGTCACGTTCGCCTCCGACGTGCCGCTCGCCGCGCTCGACCGTGTCCTCGCCGGCGTCGAGGAGCTGCGCATCGACGGGCTGCGTGCCCGCGGCGTGTGGCGCGGCGAGCCCGGCCCGCTGATCGCATCGCTCCACGGACTGCCCGTGGCCCGCCTCGAGCTGCGCGACCGCGACCTCGAGGAGCTCGTCATCGACGCGTACCGGGCGGACGCGCCGGAAGGGGCGGGGCAGCCGTGAGCGACCTGCGTGACGTCCTCGTCGAGATCCGCTGGCAGCTGGTGCGCCGGCGACGGGCCCTGCTCGGCTGGGCCGTGGCGCTCGCTGCCGTGGCCGGCATCTACGTCCCGTTCTACCCGGCGATGGGTGGCGGCGAGCTGCAGTCCATCGTCGACACGCTGCCACCCGAGCTCATCTCGGCCCTCGGGTACGACCGCATCGGGACGCCCGCGGGCTACCTGACGTCGACCGTGTTCGGGCTGCTCGCCCCTGCGCTCCTGCTCGTGTTCGGCATCGGCCTCGGCGCGCGCACGATCGCCGGAGAGGAGGAGGAAGGGGGGCTGGAGCTCGCCGCGTCCGCTCCGGTGCGCCGTGACGTGCTGCTCGCCGGACGCATCATCGCGATGCACACGCAGGTCTTCCTGCTCGCGGTGACGACCACGGTCGTGACCGCACTGCTCGTCCGCGTCGTCGGGATGGACGTCACGCTGTCGGGCATCGTCGCGGCCGGGCTCGGTCTCAACCTGCTCGTCAACGCGTTCGCGACGATCGCGCTCGCTGTCGGCGCGGTCACCGGGCGACGCGCGATCGCCGTGGCCGTCGGTGCGAGCATCGCCGTCAGCTCGTACATCGCGCACGCGCTGTCGGGCGTCGTCGAGCGCGGGGACCTGCTCGAACGGCTCAGCCCGTTCTCGTGGTACCTCGCGGGCGACCCGGTCGCGCAGGGCGTCCCGATCGTCGGGTACGTGCTGCTCGGGACGCTCACGTTCGTCGCGTGGGCCGCCGCGCTGACCCGCTTCCCACGGCGCGATCTCGGGGTCTGAACGCGCAGCTCGTCGCGACGGGGTGTTCGGACGGTCGGGTCGGCTGCCGTGACGCTGCAGGTCCGCTGGCTACGGTCCCTCCCGGCCCTTCCGCCCGCTGCCACCGAGCGCGCGGCTCCGACGACGTCCCCGCCAGCACCCGATGTCCCGACGAGGTCGACGATGATGATCACCCACACCGTCGTGCGCGCTCCGTCGCGTGTCCTTCGTCCGGTCGTCGCCATCATCGGCGTCGCGCTCATGGTCGTGCTCCTGCTCGCGGTCAGTGGGCGCGAGGCGCAGGCAGCGACGATCGCCGACTGCGTCGCGGGCACCTACTTCGACGCGGACTCCGCGACGTGTGTGCCGGCGGCTGCAGGATTCTTCGTCGCGAACAATCAGGCTCCCGACCAGGACCCGTGTCCTCCCGGCCGCTACCAGGACGAGACCGGGCAGTCGGAGTGCAAGGCGATCCCGGCCGGATCGGAGGCGACCGGAGCGGCGTCGGACGGGAGTGCGGCGACCGGTGTGCGCCTCTGTCCGGCAGGGACCTTCCAGGACGAGGCGCTGAAGGTCGCCTGCAAGGTCATCGCGTTGGGCTCGGGTGGGACCGGTGGGGACACCGCCGGCCTCGGGTCGACCGCCTCGGTGATCTGCGCCGCCGGGACGTTCCGTGGTGACGCGGCGACCACGCCGTGCGCCACGTCGCCGGTCGGGACCTTCGTCTCCGACACCGGCGCCACGTCGCCGGTCGCCTGCGCGGTCGGCCGCTACCAGGACACGACCGGGGCAAACTCGTGCAAGGAGGTCCCCGCCGGTTCCGAGGGCACGGGAGCGGCATCCGACGGGACGCGCGCGACCGGCGTACGCCTCTGCCTCGCGGGGACGTTCCAGGCGAACGCCGGCGGCGGCGCCTGCACGCCGGCGCCTGCTGGCTCGTTCGTCAGCGCCACGGGCGCGGAGGCGGCGACGCTGTGTCCTGAGGGGCGCTTCCAGTCCGAGACCGGCAAGACGTCCTGCACGTCCGCGCCTGCCGGCTCGTTCGTCGCCGCCACGGGGGCGACGGCCGCCACGCCCTGCCCGCTCGGACGCTTCCAGCCCGACACCGGTCAGACGTCCTGCACCGCGGCGCCTGCAGGTTCCCACGTGCCCGTGACCGGATCGGCGGCCGCTGCGCTCTGCCCGGCCGGCACCTACACGGCCTCGACCGGCGCGGCCTCCTGCACGCCGGCGTCCGTCGGGTTCTACGTGCCGCGACCGGGCTCCAGCGAGCAGCTGCGCTGCATCACCGCGACGGAGGCCGGACTCGCACGCTGCCCGGTCCCGACCACTGCACCGGCGCCGACCGCCCCGACACCGGACGCACCGGCCACCGGTGACGAGCCGCTCTCTCCGCAGGGTGACGAGTGCCCGCCGGGCAGCTGGTCCGCGACGGGCACCTCACGCGCGGGGAGCAGCTGCACGCCGGCGAGCCCCGGAGCGTTCGTTGCGCTGCCCGGTGCGACCGCGGAGGAGACGTGCCCGCCCGGTACGTACAGCGACGGCTTCGGTGCGACGGAGTGCACGGTCGCACCGGCCGGAACGTTCGTCGCCGGTGCCGGCGCGATGGACCCGGTCCCCTGCCCGGGTGCGACGGAGCCCGGTCTCACCGAGTGCCCGGAGGTCCTCGCCGTCCCGGTGCTGGAGCGTGACGCGGAGCCGGCCGGATCGCGCTCCGTCGCGTGGTGGGTCGGGGGTCTGCTGCTCGTCCTGACCGCCGGTGGCGCCGGGTTCGTGCTGCTGCAGCGCCGCACCGGGGTGCTCGTCGCAGGGGGGCCGGGCACGTCGGGTGCGGACGGGGCGCTCGTCGGCCTACCAGGACTCGACACGACCGTGACGGACCTGTCCGTGGCGAGCACGACAGGACCACGGCCGTGGCCGGACGCGAAGTCCGAGGCGCAGCCGGACGTGCTCGAGTGGGACGAGGCGCTCGACGGGCGGATGGACGGGGACGAGACCACGCCGCCGCCGAACCCGCAGGCCTGAGCCTCACTGCCAGTCGGTGAACCCGTGCGCGACGTGGCCGGTGAGGCGCCGATGCAGTCGCGCCGCGCCGTCGTCGGTCAACTGGCCCACGTGATCGGCGACCAGCCGCAGGACCCCGACGCGTGACGTGTCGTCCTGCGTCCCCTCGATGAGCGGTCGCAGCTCCGGTTGCAGGTCGCGCGGGAAGATCGCGACGTCGCCGCTCTCGACGGCGGTGACGTGCAGCTCGAGCAGGTCGGTCACGATGCGCCGCTGGCCGTGCTGGTAGGTCGCCATGCGCGGATGCTCGATGACGAACAGCCACAGCAGGTCGCGCAGCACATCGTCGACGAGTCGCGCCTCGAGCGGGATCGCGAGGTCGTTCGCGTGCCGGCGGAACGGAGCGTCGGCATCCACCGGGTGTGCGGCGTGGACGAGGTCGCCGATCAGCGCGGTGCGCATCGAGCGCAGCGCCCGCCGGTACTCGCTCGATCCGTCGTACTCGCCGGTGAGCCCTCGGAACGCTGCGAACGGTCCGCTCGTGTCGGCGAACAGCCGCTCGAAGGCGTCGGCGAGCTCCTGCGCGGTGTAGCGCGGCTGCTCGAAGGGGAACGCTCCGATGGCGCCCGCCCCGGAGGCGTGCGGGCTCGATGCGCCACTGCGCGGCGCACGCGCCTCACGCGCATCGGCGAGCTTGCCGCGGCGCTCACGTCGTGCGACGAGCTGCGCGGCCACGCGCTCGCGCGCCTCAGCGGACTGGGTCAGCAGCGCGAGCGGGATCGCGCCGGCGAGCGTGAAGTCCTCGATGTCGTGCACGGCGTAGGCGACGTCGTCCGCCCAGTCCATGACCTGCGCCTCGACGCTGCGCCGGTAGCGGCGCTCGGGGTCGAGGCCTTCGCGGACGCGAGCGGCCTCCTCGGCCTCCGACGGGTAGAAGCACCACTTCGAGCGGCTGACCTCACCACGCGCCCACGGATACTTCAGCGCCGCATCGAGCGTCGCGCGCGTGAGGTTGAGCCCGGGCAGGTCGCTGTGCCCGGTCAGCCGCGAGGTGACGAGCCGGAACGTCTGCGCGTTGCCCTCGTAGCCACCGACCGCATCAGGGTCGAGCCCCCATCGCACGGCCGCCGCATCGAGCGCCGCGCACAGCGCCTCCTCGCCGACGTGTCCGAACGGGGCGTGCCCGAAGTCGTGCATGATCGCCGCCGCCTCGCAGGCGTGCGATGACGCACCGAGGCGATCACCGAGCCGCCGTGCGAGCTGCGCGACCTCGAGGGTGTGGGTCAGCCGTGTACGGAAGTGGTCCGCCTCGCCGGCAGCGACGACGCCGGTGGTGCCCTGGAGGCGGCGGAACGCGCCGGTGTGGATCAGGCGGTCGAAGTCACGCTCGAACGGATGCCGGTAGTCCGACGGGTCGTCACGGTCGGGATGGCGAGCCAGGTCGTGCGGCCCGTAGCCGTCCTCGGCTCCCATCCGTCGCCCCCCGTGTGCGCTCGTGCGCTCGCGATGCGCAGCGTCGCATGCTAACGGTGGGGGATGACCCGCAGCCGCGACGGGTTTCTGGAGGGCATGGGACGCCGACTATCCTTGCCCGCGAGGCGCTGCATGCGCCCGCAGGCGCCGGAGCGCGGCGAGAGAGGGTGCAGGGTGAGCCAGGCGGTCGACGCGTGGAAGCGGTTCGTGGCGGTGCTGACGACCGGTGATGTCGGCGACGTCCTCGACCTGTACAGCGCGAACTCCCTCTACCTCGAGCCCTACAACCCGCCCCACCGCGGGAACCTCCTGATCCAGTCCTACATGAAGGACTGGATGGGCGGCAAGGAGGACGTGGAGGTCGACGAGCTCGCCGTCATCCCGGCCGCGGACGGCTCGGGTGTCGGTGTCGAGTGGACGATCTCCTACACGGCAGCCGGGCGGCGCTGGAACGCGCTGCCGCGAGCGAGCTTCCTCCGCATCGGCGACGAGGGTCTCGTGACGTACCACCGCGACTACACCTGAGCGATCTGCCGAGCTCCTGAGCGATCTCCACAGGTCGCGGACCGGGTCTTCCTCCTGATCGGTGAGGCTCGTAGGGTCGTCGATCATGACCCTCGACCTCCCGCTCCACCTCCCACCTCGCGACGACGCCCCTCGGCCCGCCGCCCCGAGCGCCGTACCGGTCGCGCTCGCACTCGGTGAGCGGCACGTCGGCTCGGTGCGCCGCTGGCTCGAGGGCACGCTGGGCTGGCAGGCCGTCGACGACGACCTCGACGGCCCCGTGCCACCCACCGTCCGGCTCGTCGATCTCGAGGGCGGCATGCGGCTGCTCGACAGCGGCCGCACGGACCGCCTGCCCACGCTGCTGCTCGTCGAGGACGACGACGTCGCGGCGCTCGCGGCCGACGTCGCTCGCCGGCTCCAGCCCGCCGGCGTGTGCCGCTGGCCCGATGGTCGCGATGCCCTGCCCGACCTCGTCGCACGCACGCTCGGAGCACGACGTCACGGCGTCGAGGGTGGCCGGGTGCTGCGGATCGGCGGCGTCGCGGGCGGCGTCGGGACGACCACCGTCGCGCTCGCGCTGACGGGCATCGCCGCCTGGTCGGGACAGCGCGCGCTCGCCGTCGTGCACGGCCACGCGGGCGTGCGTGAAGCGACCCCGGTCCCCGCCGACGCCGTCGTCGCCCCTGACCTGTGGAGCCGTGCGACCCCGCTGCCCGGTCTCACCGGTGCCAGGGTGGTGCACACCGGCAGCGGCGTCCCTTCGCGCCCTCCGACCGATCGACGCGTCGAGCTGAGCGTGCTCGACGTCGGGACCGGCCCCGAGGTCGACATCGTCGTGTGTCGACCTGACCGTGCTGCCGCCGAGCAGCTCCCCGTGACGATGGCCGGCGCGGTCGTGGTCGTCGGGCGCGGCCTGCTCACCCCCGCCCGCGTCCTCGAGCTGGCCGGTGGCCGGCGTGTCGTGCACGTGGCGACATCGGTGCGGGTCGCACGCGCCGTGCTGCGCGGACACGTCCCCGCAGGGCTGCCGCGCAGCTGGCTCGACGCGCTGCACCCGGTGCTCGACGCGGGCTGAACCGCGCTCATCCACAGGCGGCGAGCTGCCCCTTCCCGGGCTGCACGCGGATGCGTAGCGTCGAGCGCGACCCGACCGACACCGTCGGACGCCATCGGACGCCATCGCACGAGCTGACCGGAGGACCCGCGCATGCCCATGTCCACCGAGACGTTGCGACCGGCGATCGCTGCGCGCGTCGCGGACGACCGGGAGGTGCTCGTCGCCGGTGCGGGCCGCACCGTGCTGCGCCGTGCGGTCGCGCGGGCGCTCGCTGCGGAGGGCGTGGTCGCGCCGCCCGAGGTGTGGGCGCAGCTGGTGCGCGACCTCGTCGACGACCTGGCCGGGCTCGGGCCGCTCGAGGAGCTGCTGCGTGACCCGGCGGTCACCGAGGTGATGGTCAACGGCGCGGACGTCGTCCACCTCGAGCGGGACGGTCGCCTCGAGCGCAGCGATCGCACGTTCACCTCCGACGAGGAGCTGGTCGCGGTCATCACGCGCGTGCTCGGCCCGCTCGGTGTCCGGCTGGACCGCGCCCGGCCCTACGCGGACGCGGTGCTCGCCGGGGGGCTGCGCCTGCACGTCATCCTGCCGCCGCTCGCAGAACGCCCGACGCTGACGCTTCGTCGTGTGGCGGCGGTCGTGCCGACCTGGGACGAGCTCATCACCCGCGGGTCGATCCCCGCACCTGCGGCGGAGCTGCTCATCGAGCTCGTCCGTGCCCGCCGCAACCTCGTCGTGTGCGGCAGTGCCGGCGCTGGGAAGACGACGCTGCTCGCGCGGCTGCTCGCGGAGGTCGGCGACGACCGGGTCATCGTCATCGAGGACGCGCCCGAGCTCATCCATCCGGCCCGCCACACCGTGCACCTGCGGACCCGTCCGAGCACGGCCGACGGGGTCGGCGAGGTGAGCGTGGCCATGCTCGTGCGCAACGCCATGCGCATGCGGCCCGACCGCATCGTCATCGGCGAGGTCCGTGGCCCCGAGGTCCTCGACCTGCTGCAGGCGATGAACACCGGGCACGACGGGAGCGCGACGACCGTGCACGCGAACGGGATCGACGAGGCGGTCGTGCGGCTCGAAGGGATGGCGCTGCTCGCGGGTGTCCCGCAGGCGGCCGCGCGCAGCCAGGTCGCCGCCGGCGTCGACGCGCTCGTCGCGCTCGGACGCGCGCGTGACGGGACCCGGGTGCTCACGGGCGTCGCATCGGTCGACAGCGTGCGCGGTCGGACCGTCACGGGTGCGCTGTGGCGGCCATGAAGGGGACCGCGACCGATCGCGTGCGCCTCCAGCTGCTCGCCGGCGCGCCGCTCGCGATCCCGGACGGGATCACGCCTCGCGTGCGCCGTGGCATCGAGGTCGCGCAGGCGCTCGGGTCCCCACTGCTGCCCGCGGTCGAGGCGGCCGTCGAGGCGGAGGACGACGACGCGCGGGCCGTGCGGGCCGTCGCCGTCAGCACCGCGCAGGCGCGCACGGTCGCACGTGGTCTGACCTTCGCACCCCTCGCGCTCGTGCCGTTCATCGGCCGGCTCGCGGGCGTCGACACGCTCGCGTTCTACCGCAGCAGTGCGGGACGGGTCACGCTCCTGGTCGGCCTGGTGCTGATCGCTGCCGGGAGCGCGCTCGCACGGCTGCTCATCGCGCACGCAGCGCGGCCCGCACCCGACGCTGAGCTCGAGGAGGTCGTGGAGCTCGTCGCGTCCGCGCTCGCCGGCGGGACCGGGACGGCCGCCGCACTCCGAGCGGTGGCGGGCATCGTCCCCCGTCAGGCGCTGCGTCTGCGCCAGCTCGCGCTCGACCTCGACCTCGGCATCCGACGGCCGACCGCCGCGAGGGACCCTGATGCGCTCACGCGGGTCCGCGACGTGCTGACGTCCGCCGGCGAGCTCGGTGCGCCGGCCGCGCCGACGTTGCGCCGGCTCGCCCGCGACCTGAGGGCCGCCGAGCTCGCGCGCGTGATGGCGGCGGCCGAGCGTCTTCCCGCCCAGCTGAGCGTCCCGACGACCCTGCTGCTGCTCCCGGCGACGCTGCTGCTGGTCGCTGCACCGCTCGTCGCGGCCGGATTCAGCGAGATCCTCGGATGAGGCGCCCGCATCCCTGCACGTCCCTGCACCACCCGACACCAGGAGATCCGCTCATGGACCGACCACCCGCGGCAGCGACCGCACACCCCTCGGCACGTGCCGGTGCACGCACGTCGCCCGAGCGCGACCAGGACGGCTCGCTCGTCACCGAGTACGGGCTGCTCGCCGTCGTCGCGGCGACCGTCGCCGGCGTGCTCATCCAGTGGGCGACCGGCGGCGCGATCGTGAACCTGTTCAACGCGCTCGTCGACCGAGCGCGCGAACTCGTCGGCGCATGAGTCGGTGCATGAGTCGGCGTATGCGCCGACCGTCGCGCGGGCGGTCGGGCGAGGACGGGATGCTCAGCCTCGAGGTCGTCCTCGTCCTCCCCGTCATCGCGCTGCTCGTGCTCGGGCTCATCCAGGTGGCGGCGCTCGGCCGTGACCTGCTCGTGCTGCACGAGGCCGCGCGCGTCGGTGCGCGCGTCGCAGCGACGACCTCGGGGACGAGCGCGCCGGAGCGGGCCGCGCGCGCTGCCGCGCCGGAGCTGCGCGGCCTGGCCGTCGAGGTCACCCCGGCGGTGCGCAGCGACGGTGACCTCGTCGTCGTCGCGGTCCTCGCCGAGCACCGCATCGGGCCGGTGAGCCGGACGCTTCGGGCACAGGCGCTCGCTCGTGTCGAGCCCGTCGTGGCCCGATGAGCGCCCGATGAGCGCCCGATGAGCGGACTGTCCCTCCCGATCGTGCTGTGGACGGCGGTCGTCGCGACCGTCGTCGTCCTGGACCTCACCGCCTACCTGGTCGCTGCGGCACGTGCGCAGCAGCTCGCGGATGCGGCGGCACTCGCCGCTGTCAGCGGAGATGTGCGCGGACCGCGCGCTGCTGCCGCGGACCTGGCCGAAGCTGGGGGAGGCTTGCTCGTCGTCTGCGACTGCAGCGACATGGGACGCGCGGAGGTCGTCGTCGGGGTCCCCGTCCCGGGTCTCGTGGTCCCCACGCTGGGCGCAGGACGCGTCGAGGCGACGGCGGCCGCGCGGCTGGTCCGACCGGTGGGCCCGTGACCGTGCGCGGCCCCTGACGTGCGCGGGCCCTGAGGTGCGCGGGCCCTGAGGTGCTGGGTCGACGGAGGTGGAGTGGTGCGAGCGAGGATGGATCCGAGGACGCAGAGCTCGATCGACGCGTACGGGCCGGTCGCCCGGGAGTATCGCGACCAGGTCCGGCTGCGCCGTCCGGTCGCCGACGTCCGGCGCTTCGCCTCGTTCGCACGCCGTGACGACCTGGTGCTCGACGTCGGCTGCGGGCCGGCCAACGACCTGCGGGTGCTGCGCGACGCTGGGCTGCACCCGGTCGGCATCGACCTCTCGGTGGGTGCGCTGACCGAGGCGCGCATCCTGCTGCCGCGCCATCCGCTGGTGTACGCCGACTTCGAGGACCCGCCGTTCCTCGACCGTTCGTTCGGCGGCCTGTGGATGTCCGGCGCGTTCGCGCACCTCCCGCGCGAGCGTTGGCGTGACGTGCTCGCGCGCCTGCTGCGCCTGGTCGGCTCCGGTCCCGTCTACTTCACCTGCCACCGCGGTCGCGCCGACCTCGATCCGTTCAACGATCCGCTGCTGGGAGAGATCCACGTGTCGGCCGCGATGGAGGACGAGGTCGAGGCGCTGCTGCGCTCGCTCGGCATCACCGACCTGTCGGTCGACGTGCGACCGGACATGCGTCTGGACCGTCGGGTTCCCTGGGTCGTCGCCCTCGGACGTCTCAAAGGCTGACCGGGACGGCCGACGTCGTCAGCGAGAGTGGTCGGACTCGTCGGCGCGTTCGACGATGAACTCGGCGAAGGCTGCGTCCCGTGCGACGTCGTCGTGCGCCGCACGTCGGGCGTCATCGGCATCGAGTCGAGCGACCAGTGGCGCTGCGGCGACGTGCAGCGGCTGGATCGTGACGTCGGCGCCGGCCGCGCGGAGCCGTTCGCAGTCCGCCGGATCCTCGGAGGCGACCGCGATCGCCCCCGGGTAGCCGTTGAGGCGCAGCGATCGCACGAGCGTCAGGTTCGCCTCCAGCGACCGCAGCGTGCTGACGACCCAGCGTGAGCCTTCGAGCGGGAGGTGCTCTCCGAGGCTCGGGTCGTCGGCGTCGCCGTAGAGGATCGGGATCCCGAGCCGACCCTCCGCGACGGCGCGCGGGTCGAAGTCGACGCCGACGACGTGCTCGCCGCGGTCCAGCAGCTCCTCGACGACCGTCGAGCCGAACCGTCCGAGTCCGACCACGATGACGTCCGGGCGCAGTGGTGGCCCGTCCTCGAAGGTCGCATGGCCAGCCACGCGTCGTTCGAGCCTGGGGAGGCGGGAGGACAGCCGGTCCACGAGGCGTTCCGTCCTCGCGATCATCTGCGAGGACACAGCGATCGTGATGAGGGCCGTCGTGGTCACGATCCCGGCGATGTCGCTCCCCACGGAACCCTGCGCGACACCGAGCGCGACGAGGATGAGGGAGAACTCGCTGATCTGCGCCAGCGTGATCCCGGTCGCGAGCGAGACCTTCTGGCGATGGCCCGCGAGGGAGAGGAGTCCGGTGACGATGATCGGCTTGGCGACCAGCGCCGCGGCCGACAGGGTGAGGGCGATCGGCAGGCCTGCGCGCAGGGAGGCCGGATCGATGCCGGCGCCGATCTCGATGAAGAAGAAGAGGAGCAGGAAGTCGCGCAGCGGGGTCAGCCTCCCGCTGATCGCCTCGCGGTACGGCGTCGACGCGAGGGTCATCCCGGCGAGGAACGCGCCGACCTCGGCGCTGAAGCCCAGGATCGTCGAGAGCGCGCCGAAGGACACCGCCCAGGCGATGGCGCCCAGGACGAGCAGCTCCGCCTGACGACCCAGCAGGTGCATGGTCGGTGTCGCGACGAACCTTCCGAGCACGAGTGACGCGAGGACGAACACGACCCCGCGCAGCAGCACGCCGACGAACTCGCCGATCGCGAGCGCGCCGTCGCCGGCGGTCGCGGTGAGCGCGATCATCGCCAGCACGACGACGATGTCCTGGATGACGAGGATGCCGACCGCGAGGCGGCCGTGCAGCCGGTCGATCATCCTCACGTCGGTCAGCAGCTTGACCACGACGACGGTGGAGGAGAACGTGAGGGCGAGGCCGAGGTAGATGGCGGCGATGCCGGTCCGCCCGAAGGCGGCGGCGATGCCCAGGCCGAGGAGGAAGGTGAGCACGATCTGCGCGAGTCCGACGACGAGCGCGACCGGGCCGAGACGAGCGACGATGCGGACATCGAGCTTGAGCCCGACGAGGAACAGCAGGAGTGCGATACCGACCTCTGCGAGCAGCGTGATGCTCTCATCGATCCGGACCAGGCCGAGCACGCCCGGGCCGAGGGCGATGCCGGCGATCAGCAGACCGAGGAGGATCGGCTGGCGGAGCAGCACCGCGAGCAGGGCTGCGAGCGCCGAGACGACGAGGATCGCCGCCAACTGTTCGAACGCACCGATGTGCATGAGGGATCCTCTGAGGTCCCTCCGGACGCTAGCGAGGCCCACCCCGGAGGGCGGGCCTCGCTGGACGAGCAGCGATCAGTGGCTCACAGGAAGACGGGCGCGAACACCAGCGCCACGATCGTCATGACCTTGATCAGGATGTTCATCGCCGGGCCGGAGGTGTCCTTGAACGGGTCACCCACGGTGTCGCCGACGACCGC
>JAGYKW010000005.1 GCA_018401275.1 Nitriliruptoraceae bacterium
CCGTTGAACGGGTTGACCATGCCACCCGAGTCGCCCACCAGCAGCACGCCGCGCTGGTGGAGCGGCACCCGGTTGAACCCCATCGGGATCGGTCCGGTGAGCACCGGACCGAGGTGGTTCTCCTCGGTGGTGTCCCACTCGGCCTGCATCTCGTCGTTGCCGGCCCAGGCCTTGAGCATCTTGCGGTAGTTCGTGCCCTGGAACTCGCGCGAGGTCGACAGCAGCCCGAGGCCGACGTTGAGCGTCCCGTCGTCGAGCGGGAAGATCCAGCCGTACCCGCTGAGCAGTCCCCCGTCCGCGTCGGTCAGGTCGAGGAACGAGCTGATCCACTCGTCGTCCCACCGGCGCGAGCGGTAGTAGGTGCGCACGCCGACGGCCATCGGGCGGGTGGGTCGCCGCTCGACCCCGAGGCGCTTCGCCATGATGCTGCCCGGCCCGTCCGCGGCGATGACGACCGGGGCGTGCACGACGCCCTCGTGGACGCTGCCGTCCTCGTCCTCACGGCGCCACGTGACCCCGGCGACACGCGTCTCCGACGCGTCGCGCCAGATCGGACCGGTCACGCCGGTGCGCTGCGCGAGGCGAGTGCCCGATGCAGCAGCGGTGCGGGCGATCGTCGCGTCGAACACGCGGCGCGACGACGTCGCACCCCACGACGGCCAGTCGTCGAGCTCCGGCCAGGGAAGCTCCATGACGGTGTGCCCGCCGTGGATGCGCAGGCCCTTCTGCGTCGCCCAGCCGTCGGCCCGCCCGGTCGCCTCGTCGACGAGCCCGAGGTCGAGCAGCTCGCGCACGACCCGCGGCGTGAGCCCGTCCCCGCACACCTTGTCGCGCGGGAACGTCTCCTTGTCGATCAGGATGACGTCACGCCCACGACGCGCGAGGTGCGCCGCGGCCGCAGCACCACCCGGGCCCGCACCGACCACGACGACGTCGGCACGCTCGACCGGAGCGAGGGTCACCTCGATGGGGCGCAGCGCCTCGTCGGGGACGCGCGCGGATGGGGTGCGGGCGGCGGTTGCGGAGGCAGTCGTCATATCCCGAGGTTACCGACGCACCCCGCGGTGCACGGCGACGATGCCGCCGGAGAGGTCACGGACCCGCACCTCGTCGTAGCCGGCCGCGTCCATCCAGCCAGCGAGGGTGCGACGGTCAGGCCACGCGAGGATCGAGTCCGCCAGATACTGGTAAGCGCTCGCGGAGGAGGACACGACGCGCGCCATGCGCGGGAGCGCCCCGACGAGGTAGCGCCGGTAGACCTCGCGGAACGGACGCCAGGTCGGGTCGGCGAACTCGCACACGACGACGCGACCACCGGGCCGGGTCACGCGAGCGAACTCGGCGAGTGCAGCCTCGGGGTCAGGCACGTTGCGCAGTCCGAACGAGATGGTGACCGCGTCGAAGGTGGCGTCCTCGAACGGCAGCGCCAGCGCGTCACCGTTCACCCAGGCGATCCCCGGATGCCCACGGCGCGCACCCTCCCACAGCATGTTGAACGACAGGTCGAGGGCGGTGACGCTCGCCGCACCCTGACGCACGAGCTCGACGGCGACGTTGCCGGGGCCGGCGGCGACGTCCAGCACGTGCGCGCCCTCAGGGCGCGTCGCCGCGGCGGTGACCCGTCGCCAGTGCGCGTCCTGCCCGAGCGACAGCACCCGGTTGGCGAGGTCGTAGCGGGGCGCGACCCGGTCGAACATGGCCTGGACGAGCGCAGCGTCCTTCCCGTCGCGCCTGAGCGGCAGGCAGGACCGGGCTGGCGGTCGCTCTGCGGCGCAGGCTATCGATGCGGCCACAGCCTACCCTCCGCACATGGAGACCGAACCGACCGCATCCCCACCGCAGTCTTCCGCCGGACTCGATCCGGCCGATGCCACGCTGGTCGCGGCGGTAGAGGCCGCGGATGACACCAGGCCCCGTTCGACCTCGCGACACTCGCGGTGGTCAGCGCGAGCCCCGCGCTGCTGGGTGGTCGCGCGCGCCGGGCTGCTTCTACCGCACCATGTCGACGCCGAGGGCACCGCTCGGTACTCAGCGGCGACGCGAGCGGTCGTGCTGGACTCGTGCTGGACGCGGGCTCCCGCTCGCGGGCTGCTCTCGCTGGCGGACCAAACGGAACGGCAGTGCGCGAGGTGGCCGATCGTGCGGTGGAGGCGTTCCTGCGGTTGGAAATGACCGGTCATCGGCGAAACACCGGCGATGATGATGAGGCCGCCGCACGCTCGTAACTGCCTACGAGACGTGCTGCCGGCGACGGAACGACTCGTCGCGCACCACCTGCGGCGACAGCTCATCCTCGCCGCGCTGGGCGGCTCTCGCAGCCCCCTTGCCCGACGGGCGTGAGCTTCCGTCCGGTCGGCCACAGTCGCGGAACAGCGCCCGCTCCTCGACCTGCTGTCGAGGTCGACGACGACAGGCGGTTCGCGTTCGTCCAGGACAGTCAGGGGGCTCGTCGGGTGGGGGTCGCCGCACGCATCGCGGTGGGGACCGGGGCCGACCGGTTCCTGCGCGCCGCGACGAGCTCGCTCGGCTCGCAGGCACATCCTCGCAGCCGGTGGCGTTCGCGTCGTTCACGTTTGACCCGGACGACGACGCCTCGGTGATGGTCGTGCCCCGCGTCGTCGTGTCGCGTCGCGACGGCGTGACGGCTCATCACGGTCCGGTGACGTCGACAGCACACCGTTCGGGTCGACCATCCGGGGCGCCGATCGAGCCCGACGAGACGGACCAGCCGAGGCCAGGCTGTGCACAAATGCCGTCCGCGGTACGCCGTTTCGACGGTCCGCGATGACCGCTGGCTCGAAGACGGTCGCACGCGCCCTGGAGCAGATTGCCGCGGGCGAGTACGAGAAGGTGGTCCTCGCCCGCGACCTGCTGCTGTGGTCACGCGAGCCGTTCGCCGTCGACCGGCTGCTGCGACCTTGCGGACCGGTTCCCGTCGTGCGCCACGTTCCTCGTCGATCGTCTGCTCGGGGCCTCGCCAGGTGAGCGCTCCGCCGTGTGGGGTCGCAGGTCTCGTCCCGCGTGCTGGCCGGCACGGCCCGCCGCGATACCGGCAGCCGAGGATGCGGCACTGGGCGCTGCGCTGCTCGCCTCAGGGATCGCCACGAGCACGACCTAGCGGTGCGTTTCCAGATCGGTCGAAGCGCTCGGTCCGGTCTGCGCCGAGCTGACCGAGCCCGAAGGGCCACGCCTCGTGCAGCTCGACAACGTCCAGCACCTCGGGTCGGACCTCGCCGGACGCCTCGATGCTGAATCGGATCTCGCGACGGACGGCCACGTGCTGGCGCTGCTCGCACGCCTGCATCCGACGGCAGCGGTCGGCGGCGCGCCATGGGACCGGGCGGTCGCGGCCATCCGCGCGCTCGAGGGCATGCCGCGCGGTCGCTACGCCGGGCCCGTCGGATGGTGCACGCCGGACGGGGACGGGGAGTTCGCGATCGCGCTGCGCTGCGCTGAGGTCGACGGGACCCGAGCACGACTGTTCGCTGGCGCGGGGATCGTCGCGGGCTCACTCCCGGAGGCGGAACTCACCGAGACGTGGCTGAAGCTGCAGGCGATGACCGGGGTGCTCGACCGCTGACGGCCGCCCCTGCGCGGTCCTTCGCTCAGTGGTCCTCGACCGCGAGTGCACGGTCGACGATTCCACGCACCTCTGTGGACGCTTCACTGCGCAGTGGTGCGACGTCGACGGCGACGAGCCGGCGACCAGGGCCGTGCGGGCCGCGCAGTGCGCTCGCGACGGCTTCGACGCTCGGCCCGATGTCACCGTCAAGCGTGACCCGCGCATACCCGAGCCCGTGCAGTGCGGCGAGGTGCGCGAGGTCGCGACCGTGCGGGGTCGCGAACAGGTGCCGCTGCGCAGGGAACGCGCCGGGGGGCAGCAGGTCGAAGATCGTGCCGCCGTCGTCATCGAGCACGACGACGGTGACGTCGAGCTGCTCGACGGCCGCCTGCAGCAGCCACGCGTTCGTGTCGTGCAGCAGCGCGACGTCGCCGACGATGGCGAGCACCGGCGCACCGGTGGTCGCCGCGCACCCGATGGCCACACCGAGCGCGGTCGACACGTTGCCGTCGATCCCCGCCGCGTCACCGCGGTTCGCGTGCCACACGAGGTCGTCACGCTGCGGCGTGTGCCGGTCGAGGTGCCGGATCGCCATCGAGGAGGCGACGACGACGTGCGCGCCGAGCGGCGCGTCGGCGACCGCGGCACGCACGACCCGGGCGGCGTCGTGCCCCCCGCCGGCGTCGAGGTGCGCCTCCAGTGCAGTGCTGACGCGCGTGTCCGTCGCGCCAACCGTCGCCCCACACGGAGCTCGTGCCCATCGCGAGCACGTCGGCGATGCGCGTGAACGTGTCGACGGGGTCGGCGACGAGCAGCTCGCCGGCCGTCGTAGCGAGCGTGCGGGTCGGGTCCCACCAGCGGCCGTGCGCATCGACGAGCAGTTCGGTCGTCGCGGTCGCGACCAGTCGGGCGAGCGCGCGCGTGAGCGTGGCGCGCCCGACGCGCACGACGAGCTCCGGCCGGTGCGTGTCGCGGAAGCGGTCGTGCTCGACGAGGTGCGGCCAGCTGCGCAGCGCCCCTTCACGGTGGCGGGCGGCGGTGTGCCCTTCGGCGAGCACCGGCCGGTCGCACGTGACAGGGCGTGGACGGCGTCCGCAGTCGCGTGGTCCTGCGCGCCGGAGCCGACGACGATCAGGCCACGCTCGACGGCGGCGAAGCGGGTCGCTGACGTCGCGATCTGCGTCCGCAGCCGACGTTCCGCACGGGTGACGGCGACGAGGCCGCCCGATGCCGCTGCTGCCCGCGTCGAGCGGTGTCATGAACGGTGCGGCGACGGTGCGGCCGTCGTCGGTGAGCGGCACGGTCGGCTCACGGAACGGCACGTTGAGCTGCACCGGGCCGGGCGCCACCACCGAGCCCCAGCGCCTCGGCGACCGCGCGGGCTGCGCTGGCCCGCCAGGTGACGACACATCGAGGCCGATGCAACCACCGAAATCCACCGCCCAGCACCGCGCTCAGGCCATCTGGCCCGGATCGTCTGGTCCGCACCGGTCTCACGCAGCTCCGGCGGCCGGTCGGCGGTGAGCAGCAACAGCGGCACGCCGGCCGCGTCCGCCTCGACGACGGCCGGGTGAAGGTTCGCGACGGCGCTCGGAGGTGACGACGACGGCCGCCGGTCGTCCGGTGACGTGCGCGATGCCGAGCGCGACGAACGCGGCGGACCGCTCGTCAGGATGCACGTGCAGTCGGATGCGGGGTTCTGCGTCCAGCGCGAACGCGAACGGTGCGGAGCGCGACCCAGGGCACAGCACCGCGTCGGTGACGCCGCAGCGGGCCAGCTCGTCGACGAGTACGCGTGCCTGCGCGGTCGACGCGTTGGGCGCGCTCGGCACGCTGGACTTGTCCCCCTGCCCGCTCATCCGTCCGCCCTTCCCGCAGCCCGTGCGACCGCCCGTGCCGCCTGGGCACGCATCAGCCGGGCGAGCAGCCGGTCGACCATCTCGGCCGAGGGGGACGGTACGGCGCTGCGCAGCGTCGCGACGGCCTCGGCGGCAGCGACGACGTCGAGCATCCCGTCGATCGGGCGGAGCGGCCGGGGACCACGTCATCCGCGAGCAGCAGGCCGGTGGCCAGCCCGCAGGCGGAGGGCAGCGTGTCAAGCGCAGCGGCCAGTTGCACGCCTGCCGCGAGCCCGACCGACGTGTCGAGCGCGGAGGACACGACCACCGGCAGCCTGAGCGCGTCGATGAGCGCCAGTGCGGCATGCACACCTCCGGCGGGCTGGACCTTGATGACGGCGACGTCGACCGCGTCACGCAGGAGCGCCGGGTCGGTGTGGTCGCGGCGGATCGCTTCGTCGGCAGCGATGCGCACGCCGGTCCGCGCCCGGACCTCGGCGAGCTCCTCGAGGCGCGCGCACGGCTGCTCGGCGTACTCGAGCCCACCGGCGGCCTCCTCGAACCGTCCGAGCGCCTCGACGGCCTCGTCGACGCTCCAGGCGGCGTTCGCGTCGATGCGGATCCGGCCGTCCGGGCCGAGCGCGTCCCGCACGGCCACGTGACGCGCGGGCGACGTCGTCCGCCAGCGTCTGCCCGGGCTCGGCGACCTTGACCTTCGCCGTCCGGCAGCCGGACGTCGCGACGATCTCGCGGGCCCGCGCGGCGTCGACGGCCGGCACGGTCACGTTCACGGGCACGTGCGTGCGCCGGGCGGGCGGGGCCGGATCGCACGCGAGCGACACGGCCGCGTCCAACCAGACGGCGGCCACCTCATCGTCGTACTCGTCGAACGGGGACCACTCCCCCCAGCCGGCGGACCCGTGGAGCAGCAACCCGTGACGCTGCGTGACGCCGCGGAAGCGGGTGGTCAGGGGGACGGCGAACGGCACGATCGCGTCGATGCCGGCGATGCCGGCGCGCGCTGCGAGCTCGGCAGCCCGCTCGCCGGCCGCGTCGCCCATCAGGCGAGCGCCAGGCCGACGGTGAGCAGCAGGCCGAACGCGAGCTGCAGGCGCGCCGTCGCGCCGAGCGCTGCGACGTACGCCGCACCCCGTTCGCGTGCGCCATCCGTCCGAGCGGCGATACGGGAGCGCTTCGCGACCTGTGCGACCAGCGGCAGCGCGAGCAGGGCGAGCAGCGGCCAGGCCGATCCTGCGAGCCAGGCGACAGGTCCGAGCAGCGCGAACGCGACGATGAGCAGCCAGCCGAACGTGTGCCCGTAGGTGCGCGCGCCGAGACGCACCGCGAGCGTGCGCTTGCCGGTGGCCGCGTCCGTGTCGACGTCGCGCACGTTGTTGATCATGAGCAGCCCGACGGCGAGCAGCCCGACCGGCAGCGATGCGGCGACCGCGAGCGCACTGACCCGACCACTTTGCACGTAGGCGGAGCCGACGGTGGCGACCAGACCGAAGAACACGAACACGCTGAGCTCGCCGAGCGCACGCGACGCGTAGGGCCGGCGGCCCCCCGAGTAGCCGAGCGTGGCGACGATGGCGATCGCACCGATGAGCAGCAGCCACGGGTCGACGAGCAGCGCGAGCGCGAGCCCGGCCACCGCCGCCACCACCAGGGTCAGAGCCAGCGCGCGCTTCATCGCCGGCGGCGTGACGAGCCCAGCGGCGACGACGCGGCGCGGGCCGACACGGTCCTCCGTGTCGATGCCGGCGAGCCCGTCGAACAGGTCGTTCGCGAAGTTGACGGCGACCTGCAGTGCGAGCGCGACGAGCAGTGCGAGCCCGGCGCGCAGCGGGGAGAGCGCGACCCCTTCTGCGGCGGCGACGGCGGTGCCGACGGCGACCGGCACGATGGCAGCGGGCAGCGTCTTCGGGCGTGACGCCTCGATCCAGACGTTCATCCGCGCACCACGGTGCGGCGCATCAGTAGTGGTAGGGCCAGGGGCCCCAGTCGGGGTCGCGGCGTTCGAGGAACGCGTCGCGCCCCTCGACGGCCTCGTCGCTCGCGTAGGCGAGCCGGGTCGCCTCGCCGGCGAACAGCTGCTGTCCGACGAGCCCGTCGTCGGCGAGGTTCATCGCGTACTTCAGCATCCGCGTCGCGGTCGGCGACTTGCCGCCGATCTCCGCGGCCCACTCGAGCGCGACCTCCTCGAGGCGCGCATGCTCGACGGCCGCGTTGACCGTCCCCCACGCGGCGGCCTCGTCGGCGGTGTAGGCGCGGCCGAGGAAGAAGATCTCGCGGGCGCGCTTCTGCCCGACCTGCTTCGCGAGGTAGGCGGACCCGTAGCCGCCGTCGAACGAGGCGACGTCGAGGTCGGTCTGCTTGAACATGCCGTGCTCGCGCGACGCGATCGTCAGGTCGCACACGACGTGCAGCGAGTGTCCGCCGCCTGCGGCCCAGCCGGGCACGACCGCGATGACGACCTTGGGCATGAAGCGGATGAGCCGCTGCACCTCGAGGATGTGGAGGCGCCCGAGGTGCGCGGTGTCGGACGGGTCGACGGGGGCGGCGGCCACATCAGCGCCGGGTGCGCCCTCACCGTCGTAGCGGTAGCCGTCACGCCCGCGGATGCGCTGGTCGCCGCCGGAGCAGAACGCCCAGCCGCCGTCCTTCGGTGACGGCCCGTTGCCGGTCAGCAGCACGCAGGCGACGTCGGGGCTGCGGCGCGCATGGTCGAGGGTGCGCAGCAGCTCGTCGACGGTGCGGGGCCGGAAGGCGTTGCGGACCTCGGGCCGGTCGATCGCGATGCGCACGGTGCCGCGCCCGCCCGGATCGCCCACGGCCCGGTGGTAGGTCACGTCGGTGAGGTCGTCGAAGCCGGGCACGACGGCCCAGGCGCTCGCGTCGAACAGCTCGGAGACCACGCAGGAACCTTTCGGACGGCTCCCTACGCTACTCCCACGATGCCCACTCCCCCCCGGTCCGCTCCTCGCCTCGTCCGCCTGGCCGACGATCCGGCGACGCTGCCCGCTGAGATTGCACGCGTCTGGGCGGCGGGGGACGCGGCCGTGGTCGCACCCGCGGAATCGACTTCAGCGCTGCCGGAACCGCTCGAGCAAGCACTCGCCGGCCAGCTCCCCCTCCCGAACGGCACCGCACTGGTCGTCCCCACCTCAGGTTCGACCGGCACGCCCCGCGCGGTCGTGCTCTCCCACGAGGCGCTCGCGGCGTCGACGGCGGCGAGCATCGCGGCGCTCGGCTGCGTCCCGGGTGAGCGGTGGGCGTTGGCGCTGCCGCTGCGGCACGTCGCCGGCCTGCAGGTGCTCGCCCGTGCCCGCGCACTCGGCACACCCGTGCACGTCGTCGCGGACGCCGGCGATCCGCGCGCGATCGCGGCAGCGGCGACGCATGCGGAGCACATCGCGCTCGTCCCCACCCAGCTCGTGCGCTGTCTGGACGCTGGCGTGGACCTGCGGCGCTTCCGCAGCGTGCTGGTCGGTGGCGGTCCGCTCGCACCGGAGCGCGCGAACGAAGCGCGTGCGGCCGGCGTGCGGCTCGTGCAGAGCTACGGCATGACGGAGACGTGCGGCGGCTGCGTGTACGACGGCCGGCCGCTCGACGGCGTCGAGATCGACGTGCAGCACGTCGACGGTGACAGCGGTCGCGTCCGGCTGCGCGGCCCGATGCGCGCCACCGGCTATCTCGGCGCGCCTCCGAACGACACCACCAGCTTCACGCCCGACGGCTGGTTCGTCACCGACGACGTCGGTCGGTTCGCAGCCGACGGCTCGCTCGAGGTGCTCGGCCGCGTGGACGCCGTGATCAACACGGGTGGGGTAAAGGTCGACCCGACCATCGTCGAGACGCTGCTGCGTGACCATCCCGCGGTGCTCGACGCTGCGGTGCTCGCCGCCCCCGACACCGAGTGGGGTGAGCGGGTCGTCGCGATCGTCGTGCCGCGCGACCCGACCGCGCCACCCACGCTCGACGTGCTGCGTGCGCACGTGAGCGCCACGCTGCCGCCGGCGCACGCCCCGCGCGAGCTCGTGATCACCGAGCGGATCGTGCGCGACGGGCTCGGGAAGCTCAGCGCTGCCGAGCGCGACCGTCTGCACGCGCTCCGGACGAGCTGAGCGCTCGGCACCCGTCCGCACACGCGCCGTCGCCCGCGGGGATCGCCGTCGGCACTGGCCCCTCGGCCACGCTCGCGGAGGACGACGCAGGATCAGGTGCAGGATCCGGTGCGGGCGGCGCGACGGCGACCCGCTCGACCGCACCGGCGTCGCACGCATCCCCCTGCGGTCGGGTGACGCCGCGCTGGTCCGTCGTCGGCCAGCCGGCCCCGCACGCCACCGCATCGACGCTCGGCGAGTCGGCCCCGGGACGCGGCAGTGGACTCGTGCCCGCGAGCCACGCGACCGTGTCGAAGGCCGGCAGCACGCTCACCTGCGGGGCGCCACAGCTCGCGTCGGTCGCGAACGAGTCGGTCCACACGAGTCCTGACCCAGCCCCGCCCAGGTCATAGCTGCCGCCGCACGCGTCAACAGTCGAGGCCGCACCGGGCCCACCGAACAGCACGCCTCGCAGCGTGACCGACGGCGCACCACCGGCAGCATCGAGATGCAGGTCCGCACCGCTGCCTGGCTCGGTCGCCTCGTTGTCGAGGAACGTGACGAACGTTGCGGTGAGCGAGCCACCCCCTACCGACAGGTCGAGGAACATCGCGCCGCCCTCGTCGGCGACGTTCCCGGAGAACGTGACGTTGTCGAGCACGACGTCACCGACGGCGACCACAGCACCGCCCTGTCCGACACCGAACTCGGCCTCGTTGCGCACAAAGCTCGTGCGCACGGCGTGCAGATCGCTGGTCAGCACCGCACCACCCTCGCCAGCCGCATTGCCGATGAGCTCGACGTCGATAAGCCGCAGGTCGTCGGCGACCACCGCCCCGCCCTGGTCGTCCATGCTCCCCACGTACGCGACGTTGCCGCCGGTGAGCACGAGCCGTTCGAGCGTCACCGCGACGAGTGCAGGGAACGTGTCGACCGTGAGCAACCGGTGCTGCGCTCCTGCAGCGGCCTCGATCCGTGCGGTCGTCCCGGCCGGCCCGACGATCCTCAGCGGCACGGCGACGTCCCACACGAGGTCGTCGGTCAGCACGAACGTGCCGTCGAGCTCCACGGTCCAGTCGCTGCAGCCGTCGACTCCGACCCCTGCCACTGCGTCACCGAGCGCGCTGACGAGCGCGGCTTCCGCACCGGCCCCTGCAGCCGCCGCGTCGACGCTGCGCACGCAGGTGCCGCTCCCGGCGGAGCTCCCGGTCGCGCCCCACAGGACACCGAGGGTCAGCAGCGCGGCCAGCCCGACCGCCAGGACTGCCCCCCGCGGTATGCGGTGACGATGTGACGGTGATGCTGACGTGTCGGCATGAGGATCCCCCGGCCGTGCACACCCCCCGGCGCGCCCCCACGACCGAGTGACGGTTCTAGTACAGCGGGTGGCGTCGCGCTGGCGGACCGTCGACGCGCCGCGTCAGATGGGCAGCTCGACACCCTGGATGAGCGGGCGCAGGGCGATCATCCAGCGTGACCACAGGCCGGTCGCGATGGCGAGCCCGACGACGACGAGCATCCCGCCGCCGATGAGCTGCAGCCGCTGCCCGTGCCGGCGCAGGAACGTCAGCGTCCGACCGAGCCGTCCGAGCCCGACGGCCAGCACGATGAACGGCAGTCCGAGCCCGAGCGCGTACATCAGGCCGAGGAACGCTCCGCGCCCGTTGACGCCGCCCGTGACCGATGCGGACAGGGTGAGGATCGCGCCGGCGGTGGGACCCAGGCACGGCGTCCATCCGACGCCGAACACGAAGCCGAGCAGCGGCGCACCGGCGAGCGTGCCGCTCGGCATGCGTCGGGTGAAGCGCACCTCGCGCACGAGCCGACCGCGCATCAGCAGCACGCCGAGCACGATGACGACGCTGCCCATCACGCCCTGCGCGAGTGCGGAACGTTCGAGCAGGTTGAGCATCCCAGCGGCCCAGCCGAGCAGCGCGAACGGCACGGCGAACCCGAGCACGAACAGCGACGACCCGGCGAGCAGCCGTCCGCGCGTGCGCAGCGCCAGCTCCGTGCGACCGTCACCGCCATCCGAGCCGACAGCGTCGCCCGCGCCACCCGCACCCGTCAGCGTCTCACCGGCGAGGCCGGTCACGAACGACAGGTAGCCGGGCACCAGTGGCAGCACGCACGGGGACGCGAACGACACGAACCCGGCGAGGATCGCGACGGCGGCCGCGACCAGCACGTTCGCGTCGAGCACGATCAGCCGGATCGTCTCCGCCATGCCGGACTACACGCCCGCGTAGGAGTGGAGACCGATGATGACGTAGTTGGCGATCAGGTAGGTGGCCATGAGCGTGACGAACGCGCCGATGCCGATCCAGGCGGCGCTGCGTCCGCGCACGCCGCGCGTCGCGCGCCCGTGCAGGTAGCCGGCGTAGGCGATCCAGGTGAGGAACGCGCCGGTCTCCTTCGGGTCCCAGCCCCAGAAGCGGCCCCAGGACTGCTCGGCCCACATCGCGCCGGCGATGGTGCCGACGGTCCACAGCACGAACGCGAACGCGGTCAGCCGGTGGGCGACGGAATCGAGCACGTCCGTGCTCGGCAGGTACGGGGTGAAGTGGCGGGCGATCAGCGCGGCGACGACCATCGTGAGGCTGACGGTGAGCATGCGGCGCACACCATCAGCGGTCGACTCCATCGACACGGCCCACACCCACGACACGCTCGACGTGCCGAGGAACGTGCCGACGGCGAGCTTCAGCGCAGGGATGCGGGCGCGCAGCTCGGCGGGCGTGAGCTCCGCGGGTGCGACGAGCACCGCGCCCTCGGCTGCCGCGACGTCCGCTGCGAGCGACGACTCCGGCCCGTCCGGCCCGTGCACGCGCCCGACGACGCCACCGCCACGCGAGCCACCGCCGCTCCCGCACCGCTGCCCGGTCCGCGCCCGTCCTCACCGCGCGCGGTGTCGGCCAGCAGGTACAGCGCGGTGAACAGGAACCCGGCCGCGAACACGCCCATCCCACCGACCAGCAGCGACACGTGGAAGTGCCGCCACCACGTGTCGAGGATCGGCATGAGCGGCCCGGGCTCGGCGTACATGAGCAGCGCGAGCCCGAGCACGAGCGTCCCGCCGAGCATCACGAACCCGGCGAGCTCGTCACGCCGGCGCGAGCGCACGTACCACAGGCCTCCGGCGACACCGACGAGCGCCATGAGCGAGGTGACCTCGAACATGTTGCCGAGCGGGAAGCGCTGCTGGGCGAGCCCGCGCACGATCTCGTGCGCGACGTGGGTGGCGACGCCGGCCCAGGCGAGCGTGAGCCCGACCCGTCGCGTCAGCAGCCCACGCACGCCACCGGCGCGCACGCCGTCAGCACGCACCGCACCGACGTTCTGCGTGAGCGCACCGAGCAGCACGGTCGCGGCGCTCACGTACAGCGCGAGCGTGACCGGCGAGTAGAGGAGCCTCGAGAGCTCGGCGAGCTGGGCCTGCGTCATGCGTCCACTCCTTCACGTGACTGCGGCGCATGCGCGACCGGCTGCGCCTCGAGCCGCTGCGCGATCCGCTGCTGCGATGCGCGCGTGCTCCTCCTCGGCGACGTCCTGACGTTGGAACGCGCGTCCGACGACCCGGTAGAGGGTACGACCGTCCCCGGAAGCCCCGTCCGCCGCAGCCCCGTCGACGACGACCCAGATGCGCCGCCGGTACGCGTACAGCGCGGTGATGAGCCCGATCGACAGCAGCCCGCCGGCGACCAGCAGCCACGGGAGCTGCGGCCGGTAGGACACCTGGAAGCCGACCCAGCGGCGCAGCTCGACGAACTCGAGCTCGACGTCACCGAACGTGAGCGTGTCGCCGGGTCGCATCCAGCCGACGCCGTCGAGGTCGAGCGCGTCGACGTCCAGCTCGTTGATGAACTGCTGGGTGAGTCCGAGCTGCAGGTCGCCGCGCCACTGGGTGACGAGCATCAGCGGCGCCTCGTCCCACGGCGCGCCGGTCAGGCGCGGCCCGTCCGGACCGTCAGGGGCGAACGGGTAGAGGAACAGCTCGAGGCCGACGTCGGGCGTGGCGGCGGGTGCCTTGACCGCGCCGGCGAAGAACCCGGTGCGGTCCTGCAGCGTCGCGAACGCGTCGTGCACGACCCGGCCGTCCTCGCGCACGATCATGCGGGCGGCGTAGCCCCAGTCGAGCTGGTGGATCTTGCGCCCGTCGACGGTGAGCGGCCGGTTGCCCTCGACGACGCCGGTGAACGTGTCGCCGTCGCGCGTCGTCATCGTCACGTCGGAGCGGAACAGCGTGGGCTGGCCGGCACCGGGGGCGAGCGGGTCGCGGACCCAGTCGACGGCGAAGCGGTCGAGCTCGAGGCGCCAGCCGGCGTGCTCGTCCTCGGCGAACCAGCGGCCCGGCGCGTACATCCAGTACGACACGGCCGCGTCGGTGAACCCGGGTTCGCCCTCGACGACGCCGCGCTGGCCTTCGAACGTGAGCAGCTGGCCGAACACGATGGCGGCGAGCAGCACGTAGAACGACAGGTGGAACGTGAGGCTGCCGCCCTCGCGCGACCACAGGCCCGTCTCGGCGGCGACCTGCGCGGGCGCGCCGTCCTCGCTGCCGCCACGCCGCACGACGCCAGCGCGCCACGCGCCATGCCGTGCGCGCCCCCAGCACCTCGTCGGCAGCATCGAGCACCGCGTCCGGACCGTGCGCGGTGACGAAGGTGGCGGCGAAGTCACCGGACCCGGCGCGCAGCAGCGGCGGCTGGCTGCGCCGCACGAGCCGCACCCACGCGCGGATGCGCGGGATCAGGCAGGCGGTGAGCGACAGGAACAGGGCGAGCAGCAGCGCGAGGAAGATGGCGGAGCCGAACACGTCGAACGCACCGGTGCGCCACAGCACCTCGGAGATGCCCGCGCCCGGGCCCTCCTCGCCGGACAGCCACCGGTCGACGGTGGAGGGCACGTTGGGGTCCTGCGGGATGACGGTGGCGACGGCGGTGAGCACCCCGAGCCACAGCAGCATCCACAGGGCGGTGCGCATCCGGGTCAGCCAGCGCCAGCCCATCCGCACCGAGTCCCACACGAAGCGGCCGAGCGGCACCGGGGCACCCGCAGGGGGTGCCGCAGGCCGGATCGGCGGGTTCTGGACGGGAGGAGCAGCGGATTCGATGGGCACGTCCCGAGGGTACCGACGGCCGCTGGGCCGCCTCACGGACCACCCACAACGACCGTCGGCAGCCTGCGGTCAGGGCGCCGGGACGGGTGAGGGCGCGTTGCCCAGCACGTCGACGCGTCGTGAGGGAGTGGGCCGACGAGTGCACCGCCGGGAGGGATCAGCGCGACTGCGGGGGACGACCCGTGCGAGATGATCGAGCGCTCGGACGAACGGCGATGGCGGAACGACGACCACGACGGAGGCCTCGAGGCCGAGCGGCCCGATGCGAGTCGGCCGTTGAACGCAGGAGTGCTGTCCGCTTTCTCGTCGCGACCGCTCCGGACCCTTGCCCCGCATCCTTCTCGGCGCCTTCGAGCAGGGCGGCGGATTGGCCCGGCACCTCCGGCGCTTCTCGCCGCGAACAGTCACGATGACGTCGGCCGGGAGCGAGAGTGCGCGAGCGGTCCTTCTCGGTCAAGATCGAGACAGAGCCGCTGGCCGGGCCCAGTCCCCGAGTTCCCAAGGCGCCTCCTGAGAGTCCGCGTGGCGACCAATCGGTCGCTGCGCACCCCGATCTCGACGGTCCCGAGGTTCTCTGGAAGAACGTCACGAACGGCACCGCAACGCACAGCCGGATGGGAGATCGTCCCTTGCTGGCGGACGGACATCACGCGGGTCGAGGAACTGCTGCACCGTGATGCCGGACATCAGGATCGTCCATCGGCTGGCCCGTCTCGACCTCGGAGGACGGTCTGCCTCTATCGATGCTGGTCGTCGGGGAGGTGGGTAGACCGGCGCCCACCGGGCGACCGGACCGTGACAGCGACGCCCAGCACGGCGACGTGCCGCGCTCCGAGCGGCCCGCCGGGCGAGCACTCCGATGAGCGACCCGGTGTGCTGCCGGCTGGAGGACGGCAGGGGTCACCGCCTGGTGCCCGCTGCACGAGCAGGCGGGTGAGCAGATAGAGCAGCACGGGGACCAGATGCATCCACATGCGTGAGTTCAACACCGAATCGCCCCAGCCGACACGCCCACCGCCAGACAGCAGCAGACTGAGCTCCCCGCATCCTCCGCCCCTCGAGGCCGTCGCCGAGTTTGACGAGCAGCGTGACCGATGAAGCCGGGATGAGTAGCCCGCGAGCAGCCCCGTTCGCCGCGTCGTGCCGGTCACCGGACGATGACGACCAGCGCGCCGGCGACCACGAGGAGGGGATCCCGAAGCAGTCCCCACCCGCCTGAGCCTCTGCATGATGTTGACGACGGAGGCGTCGAGGAACCGCACGCTCGAACCCAAGCATCAGGATCAGCGCGACAGCCCAGAGCACCCCCCAGGGACACGTCAGACAGCATGGGCGCGAGCGCTGCCGCCGGCGTGCAGAGCAGCACGCCAACGGTCAGTGCGCTGAGAGCGATAGATGCCAGGACAATAAGAGCCGGCGACCAGGCGCTCAGTTGCACCTCGCCGGCCCGCAGCATCAACGTCCAAGCACCGGTTGCGGTATTAACCCGAGCCAGGCCGGACGCCACCGTGCAGGGTCCGGATCGCCCGCGAACGCGCCGATCAGCGCGATGGCGACGAGCAACGCGCGCCCTGGGGCGCGACGTCACGAGCGCCGGGACGAGGACGAGGACGGCCACCGTGAGGTGGTGACGGCCGCTCGTCTCCGCTGCGGCACTCATCAGGATCGCAAGGACGAGAGGAGCGCAGCGACGAGCATGTGGCTGTTCAGGTATGCGGCCATCGTGCGGACCTGTGGGCTGAGGAGGAACGCCGCGATCCCGAGGCCTACCGGAGCCAGGAGGAGGCGAGATCCCGCCCGGCCCGAGCGATGGCGACCTGCAGGAGGATCCCGGCGATCACCCCCATGCCATGCGACCGCGCCGAGCCCCTGAAGCCCTTCGGATGCCGAGTGCGAATCCGACGGCGTGGAGCGACCGCTGGGACAGGGACCACGTTTGACGTCGAGCGAGGAGGTGCAGGCCGAGCGTGCCGTCGGCGAACAGTGCGCCACCTGACCAGTAATCCTTCGAGTCCGCGAGTGAGCGCGAGGAACGCTGACCAGCGGACCCACCCCACGATGGATGCGATACCGAGCGCCACGGTCCCCAGCCGTTCGAGGTCATCCGTCCGCTCACCCGGCCAGGGACACCGCGTCGACGGAGTACAGCCAGGCTGGGAGATGCCGCCGGCAGTGCCGAGTGTCGCGACGAGGCCCCAGATGCCGGGCAGTCGCAGCATCCTGCACCGTCGCACGCGGTGCAGATCCCGACCGGAAGCGCTACCCAGCACCCTCAACCAGGGCTCGAGGGCCCCCTCCGCGCGGCAGGATCAGCCCACCCACCAGAAGGAACATCAGGAGTACTGCCGTCTCCGCCACGACCGACCACCAGATATGGGGCGGATCATCAGCAGCTCGCGCCCATGCTCACCTCGGACGCGTCGAATATCGGCCGTGCCCGTCGTCATGGCAGGCACCGAGCACCAGCCTTGCATCGATGGAGTCGGAACGGCCCATCGCCCGAGAAGACGAGCAACGTCGCGATCGGCCCGGCGGCGTACTCCAGTGTCCAAGGGCCGTAAAAGAACGCCCTTCACCGGCTACGTCAGGACGCCGATCCGGAAGACTGACGGTGCTGAGGTCGGCGGTCCGGACCGAACGGGCCGCACCCATCGCCCTGAGGAACAGCTCGGGAACAGCCCCCGCGGGACCCTGGAGCGTCGAGGGGGATGACCTCCGTGCCCGGCGCGTACTCGCGGACCGCGAGCGGGAGGGTGTACCAGTCGAGGAGAGCGGACGTCCCGACGAAGGTCGGGACGGAACGGTCGCGCGGCTGACGGAGCCAGCGACGTCCTCCGCTCGGACTGACCCGACGGTCGGCTGCCCGGCTGCCACGGTGCACGGTCGCGTCGAGCAGCGCGCCGAGCGCGATGACGGCGGCGAACGCGAGGAGCAGCCGGCCCTCACGTGCCGTGGTACTCCCGGTACCAGGCGACGAAGCGTTCGACGCCGACCTCGACCGGCGTGGACGGCGCGAACCCGACGGCGTCACGCAGCGCGTCGACGTCCGCCCAGGTGGCGGGCACGTCACCGGGCTGGATGTCCTCGAGCTGGCGTGATCGCCTTCACGCCGAGCGCGTCCTCGAGGACCTCGACGTAGCGCAGCAGCTCGGTCGGCTGGTCGTTGCCGATGTTGAAGATCCGGTACGGCGCGGACGACGTGGACGGGTCCGGTGCGTCCGGGTCGAACGTCGGATCGGGCGTCGCCGGCGCGTCGAGCACCCGCACGACGCCTTCGACGATGTCGTCGATGAAGGTGAAGTCGCGGCGCATCCTGCCCGTGGTTGAAGATGCGGATCGGCTCGCCGGCGAGGATGGCCTTCGTGAACAGGAACAGCGCCATGTCGGGCCGGCCCCACGGGCCGTAGACGGTGAAGAAGCGCAGGCCGGTGGTGGGCAGGCGGAACAGGTGGCTGTAGGTGTGCGCCATCAGCTCGTTCGCCTTCTTGCTGGCGGCGTAGAGCGACACCGGATGGTCGACGGCGTCGGCGACGGAGAACGGCAGCTTCGTGTTCGCCCCGTACACGGACGACGACGACGCGTACACGAGATGCTCGACCTCGACCGCGCGGCAGCCCTCGAGGATGTTGATGAACCCGACGAGGTTCGAGTCGACGTACGCGTGCGGGTCCTCGATGGAGTAGCGCACGCCCGCCTGCGCGGCGAGGTTCACGACCCGCTCGGGCCGGTGCTGCGCGAACAGCGCAGCGACGGCGGCGCGGTCCGCGAGATCACCGCGGACGAACGTGAACCCGGGTGCGCCTGCAGCCGCTCGAGCCGGGCAGCCTTCAGCGCCGGGTCGTAGTACGCGTTGAGGTTGTCGAACCCGACGACCTCGTCACCGCGCTCGAGCAGCCGCAGCGACGTGTGCATGCCGATGAACCCGGCAGCACCGGTGACGAGCACGCGCATCCGTGGCTCCTCAGCACCTCTGGTCGACACCCCGGCTCGGGCCCCGAATCCTACGACGACAGCGTCTCGCGGCCAGGCTCAGCCGCCGTGCCCGTTCGCCCGCATCTCCCGCACCTCGACGAGCGCACGGTGGCTGATCTCGCGCGTCACCCCGATGAGATCACCGAGCACCCCGATGGCGAACATGAGCACGGCGGAGATCGACAGGATCGCGCCGAGGATGATGGACTGCAGGTTGCCGCCCGTCCGCCCCTCGATCAGCCATGCGCGCAGGAACGGGCTGAACGCGGCGAGTGCGCCGAGTGCGAGCACGACACCGATCGCGCCGAAGAACCGCAGTGGCCGGTAGGTCGCGAAGACGCGCAGGATGGTCAGCGTGTTGCGCCGCACGTACCCGAACGTGGAGCGCATCAGCCGCGAGTCGCGCGTCTTCGGGTTGGTCCGCACCGGCACCCAGATGATGCGCAGCGGGCCGAGCCCGGCCTGGATGGTCGACTCGATCGTGTACGTGTACCGGTTGACGACGATCAGATCGAGCGCTGCCTCTCGGGTGTAGGCCCGGAACCCCGACGTCGCGTCCATCGCTCCACGAGCGCCCGCGAGCTCGACGACGCGCGTCCCGATGCGCTGCAGCTTGCGCTTCACCCACGAGAACTCCGGGTTGAGGTGCGGTCGGCGGTCCCCGACCACGATGTCGGCCTCACCGGCGAGGATCGGTGCGATGAGGTCCGGGATGCACGATGCGTCGTACTGGTCGTCCGCATCGGTGTTGACGATGATGTCCGCGCCGGCCCGCAGGGCTTCACGAAGACCTGCTTGGAACGCGACGGACAGCCCACGGTTCTGCGAGAACCGCACCAGATGGTCGACCCCGGCCCCGACCGCCGCCTCAGCGGTCCCATCGCTCGAACCGTCATCGATGACGAGGAGTTCCACGGCATCGATACCCGGGATCGAGCGCGGAAGGCCTGCGAGCACGCCGGCGATCCGGGGGGCCTCGTTCAGGCACGGGACCTGGATGACGAGCTTCACGACCCCTGCCTCTCGCTGACGCCCGGGACCGGCACGCTAGCGTTGCTGACACCGCCGGAAATTTCAGCCTAACCGGGCAGCTCCTGACGAGCGACGGAGCAACAGCGGACGTGAGCGTGCTCATCGACATCGCGCATCCCGCCCACGTGCACTTCTTCCGTCCTGTCGCCCAGACGCTTCTCGCAGAGGGCGTCGAGGTGCACATCGTTGCACGCGACAAGGACGTGACCGTTCGACTGCTCGAAGCCGCAGGCCTCCCCTTCGAGGTGCTCCCTATGGGACGCCCCGGCGGTGGACCATCGTCGCCGCTGTCGAGCTCATCCGACGTGCCACAGCGCTTCCGCCGCAGGATCCGCCGGTGGGACACGAAGGTGGTGCTGACGAGGAATCCCTCCGGGTGCTTGCCGCGGTGGGTACGCCCGCACGATCGATCTTCGATACCGACGACGGACGGAGCGTCGGAGCGCACTACTGGCTGGCCCGACCGTTCGCCGACGTCATCACCTCGTCGGTCCACGATCCGGAGCAGCACGGCCGCCGCCACCGGCGATATCGCGCGCTCAAGGCCCAGATGTTCCTGCATCCGGACCGCTTCACCCCGGACCCTGAGATCCGGCGCCGCTACCTCGACGACACCGAGCGACTGACCGTCGTGCGGTTCAGCGCTCATGACGCGTCCCACGACCGAAGGATCCAGGGCAGTACTCTGAGGCGGGTCGAGACCGCGTCCTCGATCGTCTCACCGCGTTCGGGCCCGTCCTCGTGAGCATCGAGCGCGCAGGCCTGCAGCTGATCCGGCCCGGCAGGACGCCGGTCGCAACTCGTCGGCCGAGGTCCCGCCGGAACACGCTTCCATCACCTCCTCGCTTCAGCGAGCCTGTTCGTCGGTGACAGCCAGTCCGTCGCTGCAGAGGCGGCGATCCTCGGCGTGCCGTCGCTCCAGCTCTCCAGCTTCCGGGACGGACCTTCTATCTGGAACTGCTCGAGTCCTCCGGGCTGATGAGGAACTTCGTCCCAGGCCAGAGACAGCGCTCGCTGAGATCGAGATGACACTCGACATTCTTGGCAAACAGGGCACGTGCGGCTCAGACGGCTGCCATTCGTCTCAATGCCGCAAACGGAGGACCTTCACGTCTGGTTCTGAATCTCGTGCGGACTCTTAGACATTGCGGAGTTACGATATTGCGCTCACCACAAGAATCCCAGCCCAGCGGGCCTGACAGCGCATGCGGTATGACTAGGCTAATTGAATGGATTCTCAGATTCGAAACCACCGCTGGGCGCACCTTTGGTACTCCGGAAGAAGTTGCCCGTCCGTCTGGCTGGTACTGGGGCGAACGAGCTCTTCTGATCGACAGCGACAGCGCTGGCTCCAGGTGGCCGCAATGGCCCCTATTTGATGTGGTAGAGACACCCAGTGTAATCTGCCGACCATTCGCGACGATGTCGATCGCCTCATGCGCTGACCGGCGAGGAAAGCGCTTCCGGCGTGCCGGCGAAGCTCTCACCCGCTTCCTGCTCTCAGACCTCATGAAGATCGAGGGCAGCCCATCTCCATCGTCAGCGGTTTCCGAAGGACTGGACGAATGGCATTATCGGTCCTGCATGGGTGAGTGAAGGCCTTATGCTGGCGGGTCGGCACCTCGGACGTGATGATGCAATGCGAGCGCGGGCGGCGCTGCTACGAGGGCTTGGCTTCAATGAGGACGTAGCGCTCTGGCAGGTTCCATGATCCAACGACGGGGTCACTTCCGGCACCGATCGGACGGTGAATCACCAAGTCTTCTGCACAGCGATTGCTGCCGAGTTCCTCGGATGATCCGGTCTTGAGCGGTCGCGTGGACAGCTTTGTCGAACGATCAATCGGCGTGATCATTCGGACCGGCGAAACCGGAGTGCTCGAGCACCGACGTACCGATGCCCCTCACACAGCGGCTTCTTCGCGGATCGTTCTCTAGTCTGCGGAAGCGAACAGTCAAGCGACTCCAACGAGCGGCTATGCGACATGGGCGCGTCTCGGGACGCCGCGCTTCGCGATATCGGTTACCATATATTTTCGCTCTACTCTATCAGCCGCCGCGAATCCGCCCGTCAGGGCTCTCGACTCGTAACATTTCCCGAGGTTCGAAAGGCTGTATCGGCGGTGATGTCGATCATCTCTCGCACCTGACTTTGCGCAGGGCCGTATGGCTACGCATAAGCAACCCAGTCGGCTTCGAGCTCCCTCTCTATTTTGGGCACAGAGCGGGTCTGGAGGGACGCCTGCCACCAAAGAATCCGCGGCCGAGGCCTACCGACTCCAGATGGATCCGAACCTCCAGATCCGGAGACGGGACTTCTCGACCAGGTCCACACTCGACCCTCCTGGTGCTCAGCGCCCGGGGATACGAGCTCGGACTGCTCCATGTCTGATTTGTGACAATGCGGCCGACCCGCTCCCGCATGTGCTCATCGTACCGAATGCCCTGTCAGGGCGGCGGCGCTCAGCGATCTAACTCCAGATCGCTTGCGGTTATCCCGAAGCGGATTTCCCACCTCTGTCCTCGCCACCGTTCGGCCTCGCGCCGATCAACATGTCGACGAGTTCGACCCGAGCATGAGCTCCGCGACCTTGACGAAGCGAACTGGGCTTCACGTTGACGCGGGCTCCAAAGTGCTTCGCTCCGTCCTCCGCGTCGTGCGCGCTGAGAAGATCATCCGTCACCGGCAGCTTCGGTCTGAATCAGGTTGCTGGGCTGCGCGGGTATCTGGGTCCTGCGTCGCCCACTCATCGTCGTGGAGCATCTTTGGCATCGAGTTCCGCCTCGCCGTTCTGGTCGCGCTCAGCCCTTTCACAGTGCCAATCTTTCGTCGGATCCTTCGTGGCTCTACCGACATTCCGAGAAGGTGTCGTGGTCTCGAACGGGGTCGCCAACGAGTTCCGGGATGCCCTCGGCTGCCCTCGAACACCGTGATGACCATCTACAACGGAGTGGATGGCGACGCCATACGGTCGAAAAACGAGTCAGCGCCGGAGAGCTGCTCGTTGAAGAGTCGATGCACTGCCGCGCCCCATCATCGCGGTCGGTCGTCTCGAACTCCGCAAAAGGCTCACGTGAAGCACCTCGTGGCCGCTCTGCACTCCTCTCGGCCGAACTCCGGCGGCAGCCTCCATCATCCTTGGCGAAGGGTCAGTACAGAGATGCCTTCGAGCCTTGCCACTGAGCTGGGTCTTGGTTCTGTTGCACCCAAACATGGAGAACCCCTGGTGGTTCATGGCGCGGGACTAGATGTCTCTGCACTGAGTTCACACTCATGAAGGTTTCGCCGTCCTCATTGAGGCCCTCTCGCCCGTGAAGTCCCCGTTGTCTCTACGGGACTGCCCATCGGGCCCACGTGGAGATTCTCGAGAATGTCAAAACCGGCTCAACTCGTACCAGGGCGATCCAGCCGCCCTCTCCAGTGCCTCGCAGCCGTACTGGAATCTCGCACGGACGCGCAGCGCCAGTGGCACGCGCTCCCCCGTCGGCATCAGTGCTCAGGATCGCTTCAGTCACGAGTTGCACGCAGAGCAGTTCGCAAAGGTTGCTCGAGGCGTTCAACGCTCGCAGGATTCATTGAACCTTGTTGGTCGACCGTATGGAGAACTAGCCTTCGTCGCGCGAACTGCTCTCAGACGCGTGTGAGCCCCCGCCTGCACCGAGAAGGTAAGGTCTCCGAGGTTGAGAGCCCTCAGGTGACCGAGTCGTGTCACAAAATCTGCACCTAGCGTAAGCTGCCACCTTTAGGGGGTGCGAGATCAAGGTGCGTTTGCTGAATCAACGCTGAAACCAAAATCCGTGAATCTCGTCCCGCGACGGCATGGTCAGCACCAGCATTCTTCTGGAAGGACGCCCTGGGCCAGTAGACACGCTTCTGCCACGTGTTCGCTGCACTGGCAATCACCGCGCCATCGAGTGGCGATGCCATATTAATGTCGCACGGCATCGCGTGTGCCGCAATCAAGGGAAGTGCTGACCGTTGCTCGTGGGAGGGATTACGTCCCACGTTCGGCGGCGAAGGACAATTCTGAATGTCTACTGTCCTGCCAGTGTACGGATGGTATCACTGCCAGGCACCGAGCAGCCAGACTGACGCGGATGGGGGCCGAGTGAAATTTGACCACAAGCACGGGCGACAAGGGTCACGACCAGCCGGAATAGGTCCAAGAACCGCGTCGAGTAAGCGAGCAGTGCATCACGCGGACCCGCCCATGACGATTTTGCTCGCCCGTTCAAGGGCCATGTCTGCCGCCCAAAAAATCAACGATGCGGGAACAGCTGAGCCGCCGACAACCTGCGCCCGCAAAACAAAAGATACTTTCATAGGCATACTGGGGACGGTCTCGTCGGTCTCGGCGAGTGGCGAGACCCCTTGATTGAAGTGCACGACGGCCACAGGCCCGTCCCGGACGTTCGAAAGCATCCCGGAGCATCTGTGTTGCTGGGCTCTGATCGGCTGTCACAACAGTTCCGGCGCCAATCAACGCGCCCGCTCAGTCGGGCTGCATCCACCGCCTCTGCATAGACAACCGCTGCCATCACCTTGAAGAGGGCCGAGGCAAGCGATTCGTTCGATCTCGCAGCGCCCGGCCACGATGGGCTTGTGCATGTCGCGCGGATGAGATGGCGAAGCGCAATCCACGAACGACGCAGGTGGCTCTGACGAGCCGACTCCACGAGCAAACCCCGCCCGATGACAATCTATTACCCATGGTCGCGCAGGACAAGATTTTCCGATACGACGATTCTACGTCCCCGAAGGAACGAGTGACCGATTAGAACCATTGTCCACGCAAACACATGCATTTGATTCGACTCGCCCCGGGCATCGGGGACATCATGATCCGAAGGAATTGCGACTGTGCTCGGCTGTCAAACCAGCGCGGCCGGACCCCGCGAGTCATCCCGCGTCAGTAGCAAGGGGCCTCGGCTGGACCGCAACTCTCAGCAATGCCATAGGTGTCCCGGCACCATCCTTGCATGACTCGACGCCCAGGTATTTGTGTCGAGTCCGCGATAATGTAGCCGGTAGTCTCGCAAGCGGTGTAAGCTCTTTGTTGCTGCTTTGGCCATGACATGTCTGCGTGGTGTAACGGTGCGGCTTGGGGAACCAACACGCACACTCCGCATCTGGATTCGGTGAACCGCCCCGGGAATGGAGGGGCCAGATTCTTCAAGGAGAATAGAGCCACTTCAGTATTGCGTACCGCGGTCGCGGACAGCGTCCATCCACTACTGTCTAGTCGCAGGCATATCGGAGGGCAATGTAACGTCGAAACTCAAGGGCCCGTTCTTGCTGGTTGTCGGGTTACGCAGATGGCGCGGATGGGCCGAGCTAGGCGCATACCTCTATTTTCTGGCTCCGACGCCCACCGGGCAGCGAATCCTCAGCCCGGTCGTCGCAACCGGCAAGCACCGGATGCTTGTATTGGGAACCTGACTAATCCATAAAGACATCTTGGGGCGGAAGAGGCCCGAATCGCCTCACGGAGTACGGCGCTGGCGCCAGTGTCTACCGTTGCAATCGCTGATGCAATCACGCGGTTGAGGAAACTCGGCCACACCGCGACATTCACGGCGCATGAAGAGTGCGCTGGATACCTCGCTGATCTGGTCGCGTGGTCTCCTGAGAGACTCTCCCCGAACGTCAGACTTGTTTGCAGTGGCGTACAAGATGAATTGCACGAACCAAGCGGCAGAATCTCTCGCACGTACGAGAATACTAGTGTCGAATCTGCTGACTGGGTGTTCATCGACGGTCCGCAGCTGCCACCGTCGGACAGATATTTTGACGGAGATGTGTTGCGATTGGCTCTGCGAAGTCCGGCAACGCTGCATATCGGGATGGAAGACCATCGACCGTCGCGGCTCTCACGAAAGTTCTGCAACCCCGGTCTGTAGTCGTCTATTCGGATCCTGACTGGACGATAGTTGAACTTCCCTGATTCTCTCGCAGAGAGGCGTCGCGCCACAGCTGGAGTCATCCACGTGCGCCGTGTGGTCGCCAAGGGGCACATCGCTGCTCGGGCACCGGTAGCCCACGCAGACTTGAGCCTCAAGATCTCGGTATACCCAGTTCGCAGTGCATCCACACGTGGATCACCAATATTCCGCACTTGAAGCGACGCGAGCATCAGCACAGAAGCAGCGCGGAATTTGCGACACGGAGCGTTGCTGAACTTGCCTGCTTCCGGTGAACTGGTCCAGTATCGATGAGAGTCTGACGCCCATGAGGGCGGGAGGCTCGAGAGATGGCCAGACGGCATACCCCTGAACAAATCATCCGCGAGCTCCAGTGAGGCGGAGCGCCTGGCAGGTGAGGGCGCGACGACGGCGGAAGCGGTGAAGCGGCTCGAGGTGTCGGAGAGCAGACGCTTCACCGCTGGCGTCACCAGTACGGCGGCATGCAGGCATAATGGTGCAAAGCGGCTGAAGAAGCTCTGAGAAGGAGAATCTTCGGCTGAAGCGCATCGTCGCGGACCAGCGGCTGATCTCGACGCATGCGAGAGGTCGCCCTGGGAAACTTCTGAGCCCGGCACGCCGACGTGCCGCGGTCAACATGCTCCAGCCCTGTCTTGGGATGTCCGAGCGGCGGGCATGCCGGGCTGCTGGACAGGGCCTCGCTCTTCTCGCGTCCAGCCAGATCAGCGACCTGACCGGTTGCGGCGAGGGCTGCGGGAGTTCTCCGCCAAGCGTCCGCGCGCAGCGCCTGGCGCGCACGTCAAGCGGCCAGCTGGGCATGCAACATCAAGAAGATCCACCGTCTGCGGGCGCGAGGAGGGCTCGCGCGTGCCCGGTGCTGTCGGAAGCGCCGTCGTCCGGGTGAGACGTTCATCCTCGCCGGACGGCACATAGCGTCTGACCGACCATGTCTGGGCGCTCGACTTCAGTTCAACAAGACCGTGAAACGGCCGTGCCATCAAACTGCACAACATCGTCGACGAATACACCGCGAGCCCCGCCATCCCCGGACCACTCCGGAATGAATGCCGACGACACCGTGACCGCCCTCCAGATGACGGTCATCGACCGTGGCCGTGCGCCCGAGTTCATCCGCTGCGACAACGGACCTGAGCTCACCGCCCACGCGCTTCACCGACTGGTGCACCACGTCAGGCGCACGCACGCACTACATCGACCCGGGATTACCCTGGCAGAACGCGTGGATTGAATCGTTCAATGCGAGGGTGCAATGACGAATGCCTCACCATTGGGGAGTTCACCAGCCCCTCGAAGCCGAGATCGTCATCGCCGACTGGCGCCGCGACTGGTCAGTCCCGATTCCGCGCTCGGCATGCTCACCCCGACCGAGCTCGCAGCACGACAACCACAACCGGCACTCTCATCAGACCCGGACCAACAACCGAGGCCAGCCAGAACCATCAGCTACCCCATACCCGAGTCTTCGCCGTCGAAGACGCGATGCACACATGCCAGCGAGCATCTCTGGACATCATTCAACGGTCGGCCGAACCTGTCAACCGTCATCCCTGCGCAGCGTTTGGTGCCCACGCTTCATGCACGTGAGGCCACGCCTTAACGCGCTGATTGTCATTTGAGCATCCAGCGAGGGACTGAATCGCAAGAATCGACTATAGGGCCCAGTACGCAGATCGTGAAGCATCCGACCTGACGGGCTGGAGCCTTCACGAGGCGCCGCTTGTGGTTACACTCGCCCCTCTATCCAAGAGCCATCTTCTGGCGGACCATGATTCGTCGGCAGAGGAATCGACGTCCTGCTCAAGATTCACCGAGGTGACGCAGATGACGTCAGTACTCATAGCGATGTCTGACTCTAGCGATTCCTTTCCCAGGCGGGTCTCCGAGTATCCGAACAAGATTCTCGGATTGAGCGACTCGCAGAACCCTTCGACGGACTGTACGCCCATAGAAGTGCATTCCTACGCAAAAAGTGTCGCTCCGCATCGGCAACACGATTTGCCGTACCGTACCCCATCACTGAGTGCACCCAGAACCGCCGATAGGGTTTTACAGCCACTAAGCAATGAACTAGCAAATTATTTTCTTTGGCTCAAATGCTTCGTCAACGACTTTCTTCGTCCATTGCCCCCGAAAGCGCTGCTCCTGCTCGCGGCCAGCGAGCCCGCATTTTCCTGGGACGCGACCCTTGCGCATGCCGCGAGTGAGAGCGTGGACTGCGCGTCATCACCCTGAGGCGACTCATCGGCAAATCGTGTCGCGGCATTTAGCGGAGTCAACTTCGCCAGCCCTCGATACCTCCGGAGGAAGTACGGGAATGAAATCGGGACTTTCTGATGCGCGGTGCCAGAATTCTGTTCGCCTTAGCCATGCGCGCAAAATCAATGGTGAATCTCAGTCGATACGGGCTCCGCGAGTCGAAGCCAAGAAAGTCGCCAGCTCACGGCCGTCACATTGTTCAGTCGTGCTGGGAACAAGCCACCGTCCCATTGGTCCATCTACACATTTCGTGCAGAAGATGCACTTCGATGCGGAGAGGTTTTCCATTCGGCGCAACATCGCCGCGTTCCGGAAGATCATCTGCGCGCATCAGATCGTCGGAGACCTCCCCCGATAGTTTTGTGCTGTTGTCCCTGCACTACCAGCCCGGAACGGAGTCAAACAGAACCTGATTCTGGGGAGGTGGCGAGACCAGGTGAGCTTTGGTAGAGATGGTGCGAAAGCCCCTGATGATGCCGGCTTCATCGACACCGCCTCTTCCTTAAGTGAAGGAACACCCGCGGTAAGCCCTCTGGGATTTCCATGGGGACCTGCGTCAACTGCAGCATCACCGGGACAAGCACTTCTTACGAATCGGTCTGTGTGCTCCACGACACGCTCCTTGATCCCGGACGTGCCAGAGCATGGTGGAATTGATTGGCCGAGCTTCTGGTCGCGTCGTTCGAATCGGGATCGCTCGCATGGATGAGCCTCCGAATGGCGTTCCGGCGCTGACAGGACGATGTTCTTTGGGTTTTAGCGACCGCCAAGCCACGGTCACTATTGATGAAGTGGTACGTGAACCGGGACTGGCGGCATGCGCCTATTGGAACGTCCCGAACGTTACAGCGAGGTTACCGCGCTGGTCTGGTGCGGTCCGATACTGAGACACTTACTTTCCCAGGTGCATCTGTGGGGCTCCACTGGCTCGGGAGCCGATGATGATACCGCGCATCGGCAGATGGCTCACCGCGTTGCTAGAGCGCATCTTTTGACCCCGTAGTGGTGTCTGCTCGCCAGCATCATTGTGCCTCTGCGCACAACGCGTATCAAGCCCGGCAGTCGTGAAGCGAATCCAGTATTTTCTCTGCAACACCGCGCCCGGAAAGTTTGATCTTCACGCGTCGGTAAATACATTTAATTGAGTGTCCGGTTTTGCGTACGAAGAGATGTTCCCAATTGAAAGGTGCGCCCCGGGCGTCAGAAGGCCCGCGAGCTCGTTGACCGACAACAGTGATGGTAGGCGCCGTCAAACCCTGGCAGATGAGCGAGTTGCGTTCGCCGGAGGCTCGACGTTCACACCGATGAGTGCTGCCCGGTGTCGGCCGCCAGCCGTGGGTCTGCCCCAGGTTTGGTTGACATCTCTAAAGTGGGCGGGTCGTCCACGGGAAGGATGTCGTCATGCCGAAGCAGTTCCCGCCGGGGTTCCGGCGTGATGTGGTCGAGGTCGCGAGGTCGTCTGGTCTGACGCAGGCGCAGGTCGCCCATGATTTCGGGATCTCGGAGAACACGGTGCAGCGCTGGGTGAAGCAGGCGAACATCGATGACGGGCAGGTCGAGGGCGTCACGCTCGGTGGAGCAGGCGGAACTGGTCGCGGTGCGCCGTCGGGCGAGGGTGCTGGAGCAGGAGGTCGAGATCCTGCGTCGTGCGACGGCGTACTTCGCGAAGGACGCGGCCCCAAAATGACGTTCCCGCTGGTCCGTGACCTTGCCGTCGACGGGTTTCCCGTGACGGTGACCTGCCGGGTGCTGGGCTTCTCGACCCAGGCGTACTACCGCTGGCTCGCTGATCCGGTGAGCCGTCGGGACTGGGACGATGCGCATCTTTTGAACGCGATCATCGACGTGCACCGCGATGATCCGGAGTTCGGCTACCGGTTCATCGCCGACGAGGTCCACCGGCTTGGGCACACCGCGTCGGAGAACCGTGTGCAGCGGCTGTGTGCGCTGCAGAAGGTCGCCTCCAGCATCGTCAAGCGGCGTCGTGGGAGCGGAAAGCAGCCCGGTCCGGCGGTCTCCGATGACCTGGTCCAGCGCAACTTCACCGCCACTCGGCCTGATGAGGTCTGGCTGACCGACATCACCGAGCACGGCACCGGCAACGGCAAGGTCTACGTGTGTGCGGTCAAGGACGTCTGCTCGCGACGGATCGTCGGCTGGTCGATCGGCCATCGGATGACCGCAGAGCTCGCCGACACCGCGCTGCGCATGGCCATCGTCAGGCGCCGACCGTCAGGCACCGTGATCGTTCACTCCGACAGGGGTGGCCAGTTCCGGTCACGGCGATATCAGCGCACCCTGCGCGTGCACGGGCTTCAAGGATCCATGGGACGCGTCGCGCCAGCAGGGGACAACGCGGCGATGGAATCGTTCTTCTCGCTGCTCCAGAAGAACGTGCTGAACCGTCAGCCGGACACGACCGTGCCCAGCTCCGCAGCGCGATCATCACCTGGGTCGAGTCGACCTACAACCACCGCCGCCGGCAGCGCGCCCTGGGCAAGCTCACCCCGGCAGAGGTCGAAGCGCTCATCGGCTACAACACCCTCGCAGTCGCAGCATGAACACACAAACCAGTTGTCAACCGAAGTCTGGGCAGACCCCACGGCGGCTGTCAGGAACGTGGTCAGCCATCACTCGAATTCTAAGGAGTCGCGAGTTGCGCGAGACAGCGTCACAGCAGGCAGTGCAATATCTGAATGGGACCAAAACCGTGTAACCTGTAGCCAGAACTCACTCACGTTACGGACGTTTACACGGTATCTGCGAGGGTTCGCCAAGAGGGTTTCAACCAAGAGATGTTGTCTTATTTTGCTACCGCATCCGCGAGCGCCACGATCTCCCGCGTGTCGGTCAGCCCCAGCAGCCGTGCGGCGACCCGGCCCTCGCGGGTCGAGGAAGATGGTCGTCGGGATCGTGCGGGCGCCGATGCCGGAGAAGCGGCCGGCGAGCTCGTTGACCGGGTCGAACAGCGACAGGTAGGCGACGTCGAACTCGGTCGAGGTGTGCGAGCGCGTTCGCTTCGGTGTCCTCGATGTTCACCCCGACCAGCACCACCTCGGTGTCGGGCAGCAGGGCGTGCACCTGGTTCAGGTCGGGCTGCTCGATGCGGCACGGCCCGCACCACGACGCCCAGAAGTTCACGATCACCACCCGGCCCTGCAGGTCCGCGAGCGACAGCTCCGTCACGCCGGCAGCGACGCGCCGCGTCGGTCTGCAGCACCGGCAGGGTCACGTCCGGCGCGGGCTGACGCTCGGCGACCGGCAGCGGGCACACGCCGGGACGCACGCCGGGGATGCGGTCACAGTCCGGTGCTGCCGCACAGCCCGACAGGACCAGCGCGACCGTCGAGGCCGGTGAGCAGACGCGCGGACGCGCGCCGGCTCACTGCGCGATCGGGACGGCCAGGTCCTCGGGCTGCTCGACGACCACACGGGCCAGACGCTTCTCACGCTGCTCGATGCGGTCGAGCCACACCAGCGAGATCGCGAACCCGATCAGGCTGACGATCGTCCACAGCGCGGAGGGGAACCAGTTCGCCCCCGGGTCGTAGAACGCGAACCACACGGCCGGCTCACCCACCGGCCACCGACTCGAGCGGCGTGCCGGTCTCGTCGGTGAAGTTCGCGACCGCCTGGAACGTCGCGGTCGCCAGCACCAGCCCCGTCGTCGGGTCATCGAACAGACGCACCGGGTCGACGAGCCTGCGCGGTGTAGAACGGCGCGCCACGACGCGAGCCCGCCGGCTGCAGCGCTGCGACCTGCTCCTCGAAGGCGCTGCGACGCGACACGCCGATGCGCGCCACCCCGAACTCGTCGAGCGGCAGGAACTGCTCCTGCATGCGCTGGATCGCCGTGCGCGACGAGCCCGACAGCGCGGCGAACGCAGGGTCACGGTTGAGCGTCTGACGGTCCTGACCGGCCTTCCCGACGTAGGCGTCGACGGTCTGGAACGCGTCGGTGGTGTTCACCCCGGAGAAGAAGCGTGCGCGGTCCGACGCCGGCTCGAACGCGTACCAGACCGGGTCGTAGTGGTCGGCGGCCTGGCCGGGCAGCGTGGTGATCCCGAGGTTCGGCGGGATGCCGGGCCCTCCGAACCACCAGAACACGCCGATGATGAACGAGAAGCCGAAGAACGCGGTGCCGTAGATGCCCGCGGCCTTCTTCGCGCCGTAGTTCGACCACAGCAGCACGTACACCGAGCCCGACATGAACAGCAGGCCGAGGGGCACGGCGAGGATCGAGACCGGATGGTCGGCCGGGATGACGCTCTCGACCGCGAGGATGAGGGAAGCGTCCATGTCAGTCCTCCGAACCAGCAGCAGGGGCACCGGCAGCAGGGGCGGCGGCGGGCACCGGGTCGCCGCCGATCTGTCCGAACGCCGGTCCGCCGGTCACCTGGATGCCGGCGAGATGCTCGACGAGCTCGTCGAGCGCCTCATCGGTCAGCGTGAGTGCGAACGAGGGCATGGGCGCCTGGCCGGGCACGATGCGCCCGTTGACGAGCGCCTGCTTCACCGCGGCCTTCGCCTGCTCGAGCGACGCGTCGTCACCCGGACGCCAGCCGTACCGCTCGAACACGTTCAGGAGCTGCGGGACCGATGTAGCCCTCGGCGTTCTCGCCGTGGCAGCGCGCACAGTTGTTCGCGAACAGCGTGTCGCGCGACTGGCCGACGAAGCCGGTGGCCTGCGGCAGCTCGCCGGTCTGCACGCTCAGGATGTAGGCGGTGATCGACTCGAGCTGGTTGTCGCTCAGCGCGCCGCCGGAGCCGACGGAGAACGCCTGCATCGGCGTGCCGTTGCGGCCGTAGCGCAGCGTGAGCAGGATGTGCTGGCGCACGTCGGTGACGACCGCACTGTCGCGGTAGCGGGCCGTGATGTTGTTGAGCGTCGGTGCCGGCCATGCCGTCGTGATCGAGGGGTCCGGGTGCGGCGCACTGCCGCCCTCGAGGTTCACCCCGTGACACGATGCGCACGCGTTCTGGTACGCAGCGCGGCCCGACGCGACGTCCTGGTTGTAGAACTCGTCGACCCGGTTGTTGATGCGGCCCGGCTCGATGAGCCAGTACAGCGGCAGGAACAGCGAGGAGAACACGGCGAACGCGACGCCCCACGCCATCGCGCGCTCGAGCCCCGGCCCTTCGAGCTCCTCGTCGGAGTGGTAGGGGCGCTGCGCGAGCGGGATGTCGCCGTAGCGCTTCGGGCCCTTGCGCTTGCCGGGACCGACGAGCAGGTAGGCGACCCCGAACCCGCCGAGGGCGAGCACGAGGATGAGGATCGGCACGCTCGAGCCACCGACGAGGTCGGGGCCGTCGACGGCGAGCAGCAGCGAGGCGGCCGAGGCGGCAGCGGAGGCAGTGATCATCGGGTCATCACCTCAGGCGTCGATGCAGGACGGGCCCTCACGGGCCTGCTCCAGCGCGTTGGCGGTCCGGGCGGGGCCGGTGATCGGCGAGGACAGGTCCACGACCAGCTGGCCCTCGCCGTCGACGAAGGACACGTAGCGGTCGAGGCCGCGCGGGGCCGGCCCACCGGTCCACTCGCCGTACTTGTTGTACCGAGAGCCGTGGCAGGGGCACTCGAACCACTGCGACGTCTGGCACCACGGCACCGCGCAGCCCAGGTGCGGGCAGGCGCCGGTGTCCATGCACATCAGGCCGACCGAGTCGGTGACGATCGCGTGCTGGCCGCCGTAGGCGGACGCGGCCGTGCCGTCCGACGGGTCCCAGGCGATGATGGACAGGGCCGCCTCGGGCACGAGGATCGGGCGACGCTCGCCGGTGATGCGCGTCGCGAGCTCGCGCGCGTCACCGAGCGCGATCTCCCCGAACAGGCCGTCACCCAGGCGCGGCCACAGGAACCCGAGCGACGCGAGCGCGAACCCACCGAGGCCGGCCGAGACCGACCCGATGAGGCTCGCGCGCAGGAACGCGCGCCGGTCGATCGGCGTGCGCTCCGGCTTCGCGCGGCGCGCTGCAGGGGCGCCCGAGGCGCCGGTCGTCGTCTCGTCGCTCACAGCACGAACCCCAGTCCCGAGACCCACGGCCAGACCCACTCGTAGCCCGCACCGCGGATGAACGAACCGATGATGACGAGGATCCCCCAGAACACGGTGAAGAACGTGAACGCCATGTTCGCCGTCTTGCGGTTCTCCGGCTGGGCCGAGGGGTTCTTGTCGACGTAGGGCGCGGCCATCAGCACGACGATGACCACACCGGGCAGGGTCACGCCGGCGATCATCGGGTGGAAGTAGCGCAGCAGCTCCTGCAGGCCCATGAAGTACCAGGGCGCCTTGTTGATCGCGGGCACCTCGTTGGCGTTCGCGAGGCTGCCGAGCGGCGCATCCAGGAAGAACGAGGCGACGAGCACGACCGCACCCACGGCGAGCAGCGCGACGAACTCGAGCAGCAGCAGGTGCGGCCAGGTGTAGACCTTGTCGTCCTGCTCGGTCTTGACCTGCTGGATGCCTGAGGGCGGCACGAGCGCGAGCATGCGGTGGGTGTGCGTGCTCGCTGCCGGCACGCCCATGGAGGCCGACTCGCCACCCTTGCCGAGCGAGGCGGCCACGCGGGCGGCGCGCTGCTCGGGGGTCAGGCGGGCGGACGCGCCGTTCGCCGTTGCCGTTGCCGTTGCCGGTCGCGGGCGGGGCGAGGGTCGCGACGCCACCACCGGTGGGCGCGTCGCCGCCGGCTGCGGTGGCGGCAGCGCCTGCTGCTGCGCCGGCGCCAGCGGCTGCGGCGGCGAGCTGGTCGGCGGAGCGGGGACCCAGCGTCTCGCCGGCCGCCTCCTTCGCCTTGCGCACGCCGGCGGCCTTCGCCTTGGCACGGGCGATGCGCTCGCTCTTGCCCTCCGCGATCAGACGGTCGTAGACCTCCTGATCGATCTGGACCTCTTCACTCATCGCGGACTCCTCATGGTGCTCAGCACGGTCGGCATCGGGGCGCGCATCACAGCGGGCCGGAGATGCCGCCGTCCTTGCGGATCCGCCAGAAGTGGACCGCGAGGAAGATGACGGTGACGAACGGGATGAACAGGACGTGCAGGACGTACCAGCGCAGCAGCGTCGCCGGGCCGATCTCGAGGCCGGCGAGCAGCACGAACTGGACCTGCTCGCCGAACACCGGCGTGTAGCCCATCATGTTCGTGCCGACGGTGACGGCCCACAGGGCCAGCTGGTCCCACGGCAGCAGGTAGCCGGTGAAGCTCAGCAGCAGGGTCAGCAGCAGCAGGATGACGCCGACGACCCAGTTGAACTCGCGCGGCGCCTTGTAGGCACCGTGGTAGAAGACGCGCGCCATGTGCAGGAACACGGTGAACACCATCAGGTGCGCGCCCCAGCGGTGCATGTTGCGCACGAGGTTGCCGAACGTGACCGAGGCGGACAGCTCGCGCATGTTGAGGTAGGCGAGCTCGGTGCCCGCACCGGCGGCCGGCGTGTAGAAGAACATCAGGAAGATGCCGGTGATGGTCAGCAGGACGAACAGGAAGAAGCTGATGCCACCGAGGCAGTACGTGTAGGTCAGCTTCAGGCCGTGACGCTTCACCTTCACCGGGTGCAGGTGGTAGAGCACGTTGTTCATCGAGGCGAGCGCACGGTCACGCGACGTGTCGCGGTAGCCCTTGCGGTAGATCGACCCAGGACGGAAGATCGAACGCCAGATGACGTTGTCCTGCACCGACGCCTTGACGTCGTCGGGCTTGGGGAGGCTCGGCAGCTTCGGCACGGTCTTCGGTCCTTTTTCTCGGTCAGCCGTCGACCCGGCCGAGCCACAGGGCGTCGGTCGGGCACCGCTCCACGCAGATCGCGCAGCGCGTGCACTCGTTGTCGTCGATGATGAACACGGCGTGCGACTGCGCGGCGAGGCTCATCAGGTTCGGGGAGTCCGCACCCTTGATGATGTCGGGCGACATCATGTAGATGCACTCCCAGGGGCACACGTCCTCGCAGGCGCGGCACAGGATGCACAGCTCAGGGGTGAGGCCGATGTGGCGCTTCGGCTTGACGCGCTCCTGCAGCCACTGCGCGTCGACCTGCTGCACGACGTAGTCGTCGAACATGAGCGGGTGCTCGCCGCGGTCCGTCTTGCCCATCTGCCCCTCCTTCCTGCGTGCGTCTGCGTGTCGTGCGTCTGCGTGCGTGCTGTGGTCGCTGCTCGATGCTGAGGACTACTTGTAACCGCCGGACTCCGGCTTCGTCTCGCCCGACGCGAGCGTCTTCGCGGGCAGCATGCGCTGCACGCGGAGGAAGATGATGATGGTCAGCACGATGCCGCCGACCATGAGGCCGCCGACGATGCCCTCGGTGATGACCGCGTAGAGGTTCGACGCGATGTCGATGCGCTGGCCACCGACCGTGAGGCCGGCGGACGCGGGGATGACGCGTGTCGGCGAGCAGGTTCTGGTTCGACTCGGTGAACTGGATCCAGGCGTGGGGGAACACGCCGTGGATCCACCACATCGCCGAGATGCCGGCCATCACGCCGAGGCTCGAGGAGACCCATTCGTGGGTGCCGTGGACCTTCTTCGCGACGTACAGCGGGAGGGCGGTCAGCGGGCCGAACCACAGCAGCATGATCGCGCCGCCCATCCAGCCGCGACCGAGGTTCTGCGGGTCGCCGAAGTTGTAGAGGGCACGGCCGATCTCGGGGAGCGCCGCAGGGAGGCCGGTCAGCCACTCGATCATGGGTGCTCCTCCGGGGTGTGCTGCTGCGCTGGTGGTGCTGGTGGTGCGTGGGTGCGTGCTGGTGGTGCGTTCTTGCGCCCATCAGGCCACAGGAGCCCTCCAGCTCGCTGTGGAGGCCAGAAGGTACCAGCAGCGCGGAGCGGGTCGTGTACGGGGTGGAGTGGGCGAGGTGGACCGGGCCGCCCGCATCCGCGAGGCGACCTTTCCACAGGTCCGGGATCGGCCCTTCCCGACCAGCTCGACCCTGCCTACGGTCGCCCGATGCGCACGCAACGCTTGCGCTCGACGCCCGAAGGAGCCACCATGGCCGTGTCAGACGCCCGACGCCTGCAGGTGTACGAGCAGGCGCGGGAACACTGGGGCGAAGGACCTGCGGAGGCCCTCATGGAACTCGTCGTCCCAGCCGGCCAGGACATGGCCACCAAAGCGGACATCGCTGAGGCCGTGAGCAGCATGAAGGAGTACACCCTCCGGATGCTGCTCGTCACCCAGATCCCGATCTACCTCGGCGTCATCGGCCTGTACTTCACCAGCTGACGCCGGGCGGTCCTCCTCGGGACTCGAACGCGGCGTGTGAGCCGACCGTCGTCGGTTCGATCCCCGCCCCGGCCCCGGCTCTGGACGTCGATCGTCCACAGGTCCGGGATCGGGCCTTCCGCTCGGGAGCCGCGCTTCCTACGGTCGCTCGATCCGCACGCAACGCTTGCGCTCGACGCCCGAAGGAGCCACCATGACCGTGTCAGACGCCCGACGCCTGCAGGTGTACGAGCAGGCGCGGGAACACTGGGGCGAAGGACCTGCGGAGGCCCTCATGGAACTCGTCGTCCCAGCCGGCCAGGACATGGCCACCAAGGCGGACATCGCTGAGGCCGTGAGCAGCATGAAGGAGTACGTCCTCCGCATGCTGCTGATCGCGCTCACACCGCTCTACCTCGGGATGCTCGGACTGTCGCTCGGCGTCGCCGGCCTGTACTTCACTGGCTGAGCTCACGACGGATCCAAGGCGCTCCGGTGACAGCCGATCGCTCGGGGAGCCGAACGGGGAGCCGGACTCGCCGACGCGAGGTGCTGCTCGGGACCAGCAGCGAGGACGACACGATCCGACTCGGCAGCCATCGATCGCGGGTCGTGCGGAACGCCGAACGCCGCCTCAGGGCACGAGCCCTTCGAAGATCATCCCGTCCGCGTGCGCGCGGGCCGTCGCGAGCGTCGCCGCGTCACGCACCGTCCACGTCGTGAGCGTCCCACCGTCCTCGCGCCAGCGCTGCGTCGCCGTCGTCGGCAGGCCGCGCACGTCGAAGCTGATCGCGTGCGGCCGCAGCAGCCCGAGAGGCCGCAGGCTCGCGAACCGCTCGCGCAGCACGCGCGGCATCGGTGCGTCGTCCTGATCGGTCAGCGTGAACACCCGCACCGTCGACGGCCGCTCGCGCGCGAACCACGCGATGCTCGCCGGATGGAACGACGCCACGCAGTGCGGCCCGCGGTGCGCATCGAGCACGCCGGCGACCGCACGCTCGAGCGCACCGACCCGCAGCGACTCCTGCTTCAGCTCGACCATCACCGGCACCCGCGCGAGCACCTCGAGCACCGCGGCCAACGTCGGGACGTGCGTCAGGCAGGTCCGCGACGTCGAGCTGCGCGAGCGCGCGCCCGTCGGCCAGCGCCGCGTCGTGATGCACGACCGGCACGCCGTCCGCGCTGAGATGCACGTCGAGCTCGACGCCGTACCCCGCGTCGCGGGCCGCGACGAACGCCTCGAGCGTGTTCTCCCGCGGGCCGTCCAGCGCATGCAGACCGCGGTGCGCGAGCGGGTCGGACAGCCAGCCGGGCGCGGCCGGGAAGCGCGGGCGGCGCAGCGGGCGGCGCAACGGGCGGCGCTCCGCGGTCACGATCCGGCCGCCTGGTCGCTGCGCTCGGCATGGATCGCCGACAGCGCGGCACCGGTGAGGAACAGCCGCGACATCAGGTAGAGCAGGACCAGCACCGTCGCGACGCCGGCGAGCGTCCCGTACACCGCGCCGGCCGACTGCAGCCGGATCCCGACGAACGTCGCGCCGAAGATCTTCAGTCCCGCCCAGCCTGCCGCCCCGAGCATCGCGCCCGGCAGGTGCAGCGCCCACGGACCGGGCAGCAGCACCCGGTAGGCGACGAGGAACAGCAGCAGGTCGAAGCCGGCGCCGACCGCGAACGTCACGGCGCTCAGCGCCGGCCCGGGCAGCCACGGCAGCAGTCCCGCCGTCAGCCCGGTCACGGTGAACCCGACGATCGCGACCGCACCGAGTGCACCGAGCGCACCGAGCTGGCGACCTCTCGCCCCGATGCCGCCCGCCCGGTCGCGGCCGAACACGACCTCGACGCCGGCCATCAGCGACGCTGCCAGCCGCAGCGCGACCCACGCGAGCGACAGCGCACCGACCAGCCCGAGCTGCCCTCGCCGCCGCACCAGCGTCGTCAGCAGCGTGTCCATCGGGCCGCCCGGCTCGACCGCGCCCTGCAGCCCCGGCAGCGCCGACGTGATCGCGCTCACGACCGCGGCCTGCGCGTCCGCATCGTCGAGCAGGAACCCGGCGATCGCGGTGGCGAGCAGCAGCACCGGGACGAGCGCGAGGAACGCGAAGTAGGCGGTGCCGGCCGCGAGCTGATCGACCGCGGTCGCACGGGCTCGCGCATGCACGGCGAGCGGCAGCGCGAACGCGCGTGCGAGCGGGACGGGCAGTCGTGCCAGCAACGTCTCAGCCATCGCGACGCATCCGTGACCGGAGGAAGCTGAGCATCTGCAGCTCGGTCGACAGGTCGACGCGTCGCACCGCGACGTCGTCAGGGACGCGCACGTGCACCGGCGCGAAGTTGAGCACCGTGCGCAGCCCGGCCGCGACCATCGTGTCGACCACCGCCTGCGCGGCCGGCCCGGGCACGGCCACCACGCCCATCTCGACCTGCTCGCGGCGAGCGACCTGCGGCAGCGTGTCCAGATGCGCGACGCGCAGGCCACCGACCTCGCTGCCGATCACCGCGTCGTCCACGTCGAGCACCGCGACCAGGCGGAACCCCTGCGGTGCGAAGCCCTCGTAGGCGGCGAGCGCGCGACCGAGGTTGCCGACCCCGACGAGCACGACGGTGCGTTCCTCGTCGAGCCCGAGGATCGACGACGTCTCCGCGATGAGTGCGCGCACGTCGTACCCGACGCCGCGCGTGCCCCGCGTCGCCAGGTGCGACAGGTCCTTGCGCACCTGGTCCGGATGCACCCCGACCGCCTCCGCGATCGCCCCCGACGCGATGGTGCGCTGCCCCGCATCCGCCGCGTCCATCAGCACGCGCCGGTAGGAGGGCAGGCGGGCGACCGTCGCCGGCGGGATCGCACGCTCTGTCATCGGCCGTGCCGTCATCGCACGCTGCGTCATCGGCCGCCCCGCAGCGCGCGGCGCACGACTCCGGGTGCGAGCTCCAGCTCGCTCAGCTCGATGCCGTCGAGCACGACGACCGGCACGCGCACGCCGTAGCGCTCGGCCAGGCCCTCGCCGTCCGGATCCGCGTCGACGTCGACGAGCCGCACGCTCGGACGGCGCCACGGCAGCATCAGCCGGATCTCGCGGTGGACGCGTGCCTCGGCCGTCCGGCACACGCCGCAGCGGGCGCGCGTGTAGAGGACGAGCTCGCGCGGGCGCGGACGGGCACGGCGCGACGGGGCTGCCATCGAGACCCTCCTCTCCTGCGCCATGCGCACTTCGACGTGTGGACCGGGATACGCGCTGTGGGGCAGCGTAGGGTCGGTCGCTCGGGCCATCGCTAGCCTGCCGCGATCGAGCCGGATGCTGCCCCGCAGCTGCACCGGGACGCCACGTGACAAGGAGCCAGGATGCGTAACGCGACCGCTATCGGCCTCGTGGCGCTGTTCGTGGTCATCCTCGGCGCCGCCGCGTTCCAGCTGTTCATCGCGCTCGGCTGAGGCGCTCAACTGAGCGGGCGAAGCGTCCACCGGCCACGCTGCACCGCTTACTGACGACCTCTCCGCCTCGCGTGCAGCCTCAGCGCACGCCGTGCCGGGGGAACACGAGCTCGCGCACGGTCGCGATCGACTCCGCCGCCATGCGGCGCGTGTGCGCCTCCACGTCCTCGCCGAGCAGCGGCACCGCATCATCGAAGTCGCGCGGCGGCTCCTGACCGGTGCGGGCGACGACGAGCTCGCGCCACGTCATCGGGGTCTCGATCGGCAGTGGCGCACCCGTCATCTCAGCGAACGCGAGCGTCCACGCACGCGGCACCACGCTGACCAGCTGATAGCCGCCACCGCCCGTCGCGATCCAGCGACCCTCGGCCGCCTCGTGCGCGAGCGTGTGCAGCCGCGCAGCGATCGCCGCCATGTCATCGAGCGTGAGCGCGAGATGTGCGAGCGGATCGGTCACATGCGTGTCGCAGCCGAGCTGCGTGACCAGCACGTCCGGCTGGAACGCGCGCACCAGCGGCTCGACGACCGCATCGAACGCGTCGAGCCACACCGCACCGGACGTCTGCGGCGCGAACGGGACGTTGACGACGCTCGCACGCCCCGCGCCCACGCCGACGTCGGTCGCGTCACCGGTGCCGGGGAACAGCGTGCTCCCCGACTCGTGCAGGGAGATGGTGAGCACGCGCGGGTCGTCGGCGAACATGCGCTCGACGCCGTCCCCATGGTGCACGTCCACGTCCACGTAGGCCACGCGTTCTGCACCATCGTCGAGCAGCGTCGCGATCGCTGCAGCCACGTCGTTGTAGACGCAGAAGCCGGCGGCGCGGTCCGGCATCGCGTGATGCAGTCCCCCGCCCGGGTTGAACGCGTGCAGCACCTCGCCGGACAGCACGCGCCGTGCGGCCGCAGCGCTCGCCCGGACCACCGCGAGCGACGCGTCGTGCACGCCAGCGAACGCCGGCGTGTCCCCCGCACCGAGTCCGACCGTCGCCGCCCGTGCGCGCAGATCGGCCGGCGCGTCGAGGAAGCGCGTGCCGGGCTCGATCGCGCGCGACAGGTCGTGGACGGTCGCGACGTAGTCCGCATCGTGCACGCGCAGCGTGTCGCGCAGGTCACGCTCCGGCTCGACCTCCGGAGTGACATGCACGACTCCGGGCGCCGTAGCGAGCCCGGTGTCCTCGATGAGTGCATGCGTGAGCGTGACCCGCACCGGCGCGAGCGGATGGTCGCGGCCGAAGTCGTAGTCCTCGGCGGACGCGTCACGCACGAGCGCGACCGGGTGGACCCGTTCAGTCATGCCGCAGCGCCTCGACCGGGTCCAGGCGGCCCGCACGGCGCGCCGGCAGCACCCCGAACACCAGTCCGACCAGCATCGACACGCCGAGTGCGAGCAGCACCGACCAGGTCGTGACCTCCGCCGGGACCGGGCTGACCGCAGCGACCAGACGTGCGAGTCCTACCCCGAGTCCGAGGCCGAGCAGCCCGCCCAGTCCGGTCAGCGCGACCGCCTCCAGCAGGAACTGTGCGGTGACGTCGCGGGTGCGCGCACCGAGCGCCTTGCGCAGGCCGATCTCACGCGTGCGCTCCGACACGGACACGAGCATGATGTTGGACACGCCGACACCACCCACGAGCAGCGAGATGCCGGCGATGGCCGCGAGGAAGAACGTCAGGATGTTGAGGATCGTGTCGATGACGCCGACGATCTCCTCCTGGGTGAACACGCTGAACTCGTCGGGATCGTGCCGCTGGGCGAGGATCGAACGCACGAGCCGGACGTCGTCCTCGATCGCGTCGGTCGAGTCGGCCCGGACGAAGATCGCGTCGACGTTCGTGACCGACAGCAGCCGCAGCGCAGCGGTGAGCGGGATGAGCACGTCACGGTCGGGACTCGGCCCGAACGCGGACGAACCGACCCGCTCGAGCACGCCGACGACGCGGTAGCGGCTCCCGCCGATCGTCACGGACCTGCCGATCGGGTCGGACCCGGCGAACAGCGTCTCGGCGACGTCGGACCCGATGATCGCGATGCGTCGGGCGGCGACCACGTCGGAGGCGACGAAGCCCTGACCGCGCGCGATCACGCGGTCGACGACACGCTCGTGTCCAGCGCTCACCCCGTTGACGGTCGTGACGACCCGCTCGCCCTCGGCCGAGACGGGTTCGGTCCCCACGACCTGCCCCGACACCCGCGGGCCGGCGCCGGGCAGTGCGCGCTCGAGCGCGTCGACGTCGTCGAGGGTGAAGCGGCTGCGTGTGGGCGGGCCACCGAAGTCCCCGTCACCCGGCAGCACGAACAGCAGGTTCGAGCCCAGGCCCTCGATCGCACCGGTGATCTCCGAGCGCGCACCCTGACCGATCGACACGAGCAGCACGACCGACATCACGCCGATGACGACCCCGAGGGTGGTGAGGAACGAGCGCAGCCGGTTCGCGACGATCGCCTGGAGCGCGACGCGCAGCGCCTCGCGGGGGCTCATGCCGACGCGCCGTCGGCGACCGCACCCGACGCGCCGTCGGCGACGATGAGCCCGTCGCGCAGCTCGATGCGGCGCTTGGCCCGTCGGGCGATCTCCGGCTCGTGGGTGATGACGACGAGCGCCATGCCCCGTTCGCGCTGGATGCCCTCGAGCAGCCCCATGATCTCCTCGCCGGTGGCGGTGTCGAGGTTGCCGGTCGGTTCGTCGGCGAGCAGCAGCGCCGGCTCGGTGACCGAGCGCTCGCGCGATCGCGACGCGCTGCTGCTGACCACCCGACAGCTCGGTCGGGCGGTGGTCCATGCGGTCGCCGAGGCCGACGGACTCGAGCGCTGCACGCGCACGCGCACGCCGCTCCTTCGGCGACGACGTGCGGTAGACGAGCGGCATCGCGACGTTCTCGAGCGCCGTCATCCGGCTGAGCAGATGGAACGACTGGAACACGAACCCGATGCGCCGGTTGCGCAGCTCGGCGAGCTCGGTGTCGTTCATCTCGCGCACGTCGCGCCCGTCGTAGCGCACGTGTCCGGAGTCGGGTCGGTCGAGCGCACCGATGAGGTTGAGCAGCGTCGACTTGCCCGACCCTGACGACCCGACGATCGCGACGTAGTCACCCTCGTCGACACGGAACGTGACACCCTTGAGCGCACGCACCTCGACGTCGGCGCCCATGCGGTAGACGCGCTCGACCGCGTCGGCCTCCAGCAGGACCGGCATCAGCCGAGCTCGACCGGGTCGCCGTCCGCGATGCGCTCGACCCCGATGGTCACGACCAGCTCACCCACCCGGACGTCACCGTCGACCGCCGCACGCGCCTCACCGAAGGCGAGCACGCGCACCGGCACCTCGACGGCGACACCGCCGCGCACGACGTAGACGACCTCGTTGCCGCCGCTGCGACGCAGCGCGGTCGACGGCACGGTCAACGGTGCGTCCAGCCGCTGGACCTCGACGTCGCCGGTCCCGGTGAGCCCGCCACGCAGCGGCGGAAGGTCAGCAGCGGCCGGCGCATCGAGTCGCACGCGGGCGCGGTAGATCGTCGCGCCGGTCGCGGACCGCTCCGGGGTCGCCGCCAGTGCGACGACGGTCCCCGCGAGCGGCTGCCCGCGCAACGCGTCGAGCTCGACGCTGACCCGCTGGCCGACCTCGACGAGCACGACGTCGATCTCGTCGACCTCGAGGCGCACCTCGAAGCGATCGGCGAACGCCAGCTCGGGCAGCAGCGCCGTGCCGGTCAGGCCGTCACGCAGGGCGAGGCCGGCCACGTCATCGAGCTCGACCTCGGCGGTGAAGACGGTGGTGGCTGCGCTGGCGGCGGTCGCAGGGATGCTGGTGCTGATGACCCGCGCGACGCGTCCGCTGACGGTCGTGCCCGGGTAGGCGTTCAGGTCGACGGTGACGCGCGCACCGACGGTGACCGGAGCGAGGTCCGCCTCGGGCACGGTGAGGTCGATGCGATGCCCGCCGGTCGCGGTCACCGTGAGCAGCGACTGCCCGGCCGTCACGTCCGAGCCGATCCCGAGCGTGCGGCCGCCTCCGGCGACGAGGTCGCGTCCGATCCGCACCGTGCCCGCGACGGGGGCGACGAGGGTCAGATCGGCGACGCTGCGGCGCGCCTGGTCGAGCGTCTGCTGCGCCGAGGCGAGCGAGGCACGTGAGGCCGTGAGCGTGTCGTTGAGCCGGACCCACGCGTCGTACTCGGTGCGCAGCTGCTGGGCGATGAGCAGCTCGGCGCGCAACTCCGCGTCGGACGCGCCGTCCGCGCGCAGGCGAGCGACCTCCGCGAGCGCCTCGGCCAGGAGGACCTGGGCCTCCTCCGCACGGTTGGCGAACGTGGTCGGGCGCTCGGCCGGCGCGTCGTTGCCGCGGTCGAGCGCGTCGCTCGCCGCACGCTGCGCCGTCAGCGCGCTCGTGTAGGCCGCCTCGGCCGTCCGGAGCGCGGACGTGAGCGCGTCGGAGCGCACACGGCCGAGCTGCTGCCCCGCGCTGACCGTCGCGCCGTCGAGGACCTCGAGCGTCGCGATGCTGCCGACGCCGGGCGAGAGCACGTCGACGCGCGCTGCGTCACGCACCGTCGCGGTGAACGTGCGCGACACGACCGTCGCCGGCGTGGCGATGACCTGCACGACCGGTTCGACGGTGACCTCGGCGGTCCCGAACGGGTCGACCTCCTCGCCTCCGCAGGCGGCGACGAGCAGCGCGAGCGTCAGCGCTGCCGCGCCACGGCGCAGGTGGCGTGCCCGGCGGGAGCGGCGCGTGGGGCGTGCGGGGCGTGTCCTGGGAGCCATGGCTGTTCCGGTCGTGGGGAGTCCGGCGAGGTCGATCACGTGGGCGGGTCGGCGAGCTCGGCGGCACGGGCGACTGCGGCCGCGAGCGCTGCGGCGACGGTCGCGCGCAGGCCTGCGTCCTCGAACGTACCGACGGCGGCCGCGGTCATCCCACCGGGCGAGGTGACCGCACGCCGCAGCGCTGCCGGATCGTCGCTGCTGGCGTGCAGCAGACGGGCAGCGCCGTCGATCATGCCGCGGGTCATCGCGAGCGCCTCATCCGCGTCGAGTCCGAGTCCCACGGCCGCGTCGCGCAGCAGCTCGGCGAGGAGGAACACGTAGGCGGGGCCGGACCCGGCGAGCGCGGTCGCCACGTCGAAGAGCGACTCGTCGATCACGTGCGTCGACCCGAGGGCATCGGACAGCGCGACGACGCGCGCGACCGCCGCGTCGTCAGCGCCGGGTGCTGCGGCGACGAGCGACACGGCCGCCCGGACCTGCACGGGCGTGTTCGTCATCAGCCGCACGACGCTGCTGTCCGACGGCGCTGCAGCCACGAGGTCGACGAGTCCGACGCCCGCAGCGAGGCTCACGAGCGTCACACCCGGTGCGAGATGCGGTCCGAGCGCGCGCAGCACGTCGATGAGCGCGTACGGCTTCACCCCGAGCATCACGACGTCCGCGCCGGCGACGGCCGCAGCCGCGTCCGACGTGACGGTGAGCCCCGCGAGACCGGGTCGTGCGCGCAGCCGCTCAGCGCCCTCCGGCGTGCGCGTCACACCGCGCAGATCCGGAAGCGCGACGGCGCCCGACGCGACGAGCCCCTGCGCGACCGCACCACCCAGGTTGCCCGCGCCGACGATCGCGACCACGCTCATCGGACGTCCGTCACGAACACGGCGGCACCGACCGGGTTGGACGGCAGCCCCTCGCGGGCGCGCCAGCGCTGCTCCGCGTCGACGTAGGACGCGAAGCCGAGCGTGAGCACGCGGTCGAACACGTCGTCGGCCATGGCGAGCACCACACCGAGCAGCTCGTCGAGCGTGGCCTCGTCGAGCGTCACGAGCGGCACACGACCCACGAGCAGCAGGTCGCCCTCGTCGTCGATGGCGAAGTGCACGGGGGCCGGACGCTGGTTGCGGTGCAGCAGCAGCCGGTGGACGGAGTCGTGCTGCTCGTCGGGACGTCCCGCCAGCAGCGAGGACACCTTGAGCGAGCGTTCGTCGACGTGCAGCAGCACCGGGATCGTGCGCTTGTGCTCGCCGGCGAGCTGCGTGAGGAAGCGGTCCTCACCGACGACGGTGACCGGCAGCCCGGCGTCGACGAGCACGCGTCCGACGAGTCGTCGCGCCCCGGCCCGCACGTCGTCCGCGGTGCTCATCGGGCGGCCGCCGCAGCGCTGGCCGAGTCGGCGGCCAGTCGGGCCGAGTCGCTGGCCGTGCTGCGCGTCATGCGTGCGTGCTGCACGGCCGCGTACGCGTCGAGCAGCCGGTCGACGGTGTGCTCCCACGACGACGCGGCCGCGTCCTCGAGGCCGGCCGCGCGTGCGGCCGCCATGCGCGCCGGATCGTCGAGCAGCGCGAGCACGGCCGCCGCGTGGTCCGCCGGATCGTGCCCGTCGACGAGCATCCCGCCGTCCCCGACGACGACCTCGAGGCCCGCGACCCGTGCGGCGATGACGGGCGTCCCGCAGGCCTGCGCCTCGAGCGCGATCAGCCCGAACGTCTCGCTGCGTGACGGGACCAGCACGAGGTCCGCCGCGCGCAGGCGTGCGGCCAGCTCGGCCTGCGGCAGCGCCGGCTCGAACACGACGTGCTCGACGACGCCGAGCTCGCGGGCGAGCTCGGTGAGCGACGCGACGCTGGTGGCGACGCCGGTGCCACCGGACTCGCCGCCGACGATGCGCAGCCGCACGTCGCTGCGATGACGGCGCACCTCGGCGAGCGTGCGCACCGCGACGTCGGGGCCCTTGAGCGGCTGCAGCCGGCCGGCGAACAGCAGCTCGATGCCGTCATCGCCGTCGCCGGACATGCCTGGTGCGTTGGGCGCGTCCGGCGCGTCGAGTGCGTTGGGGCGGAACACGTCGAGGTCGACGCCGGCGGGCACGACCGTGAGCCGCGCGCCCGAGAGGCCGAACGAGCTGTGGAACAGTCGCGCCTCGCCGCAGGTCAGCACCAGCACCTGGTCGGCGTCGCGGGCGACCTCGGCCTCGGCGACCATGCGCAGCGCGCCCTCGGGTCGGTCGCCCGGCGCGAGCGTCGCGTTCTTCAGCGCGGCCAGCGTGTGGAACGTCTGCACGAGCGGGACGCCGGTGCGGCGCGCGACACGCCGACCGACCCAGCCCGACAGCCAGTAGTGCGCATGCAGGACCTCGAGGCCGGGCAGCCGCGGATGCGCGGCGAGCGCGAGCTCGAAGGGGCACAGCAGCGTCGCGAGGTCCTCCTTCGCGACCGGCTCGGCCGGACCCGCATCGAGGTGGTGCAGCAGCACGCCGGGCGCGATCGTGAGCGTGTCGGGCTGCGACGGGTCGGTGCGACGCGTGAACACGTCGACCTCGACACCACGCGCGCCCATGCGACGCGCGACCTCACGCACGTACACGTTCAGCCCGCCCCCGTCGCCGGTCCCCGGCTGGTCCAGCGGCGACGTGTGCACGCTGATCAGTCCGACGCGCGCGATGCGCGGCGGCGCGTCGGTCGCAGGATCGGTCGCGGGCCTGAACACGCCCGTGCTGCGGTGCGGACGGCCGTCGCTCATCGGCGCGCCAGCGTGAGCGTGCGGATCTCGCGGTCGACCGCACCGAAGCGGTACTTGTACGGCTCGTCGCCGCGCAGCAGGTCGAACGTCGTGCAGCCCTCGTCGGCCGCGCGTTCGATGAGCTCCCACACGAGCACCATGCCGGGTGCGAGCGCGGCGAGCGTCGGGTCGAACGACGAGTTGTACAGCCCCCACGTGCGCGCGTCGACGAGCGACACGGTCATCGCGGCGTTCAGCTCGCCGATGTCGAGCCGGTGCACGCGCAGCGTCGCGTCCGCCGCGTACTCGTCGGCGAGCGCACGGAACCACTGCTGCATCTCCGGGCGGCCGAAGAACGCGGCCTTGTCGTCGCCGCCGGACTGGACCTGCGTGAGGAAGTCCTCGATGCCCTGCAGCGTGTCGGACGGCGCGTACGTGTGGATCTCGAACGAGCCGGCGTCCCGAGCGAGCTTGCGGGCCTTGCGGGTCAGCTCGTTGCGCATCCGTCCGGGCAGGCGCGCGAGGTACGCGCCGAGCCCACCGGTCAGGTCGACCTGCGGACAGACCGCCTCGACGTCGTCGCGCACGACCGTGAGCCCGTGCCGTGCGGCCGCGTCGGCGAACAGCGCCGACCAGCCCGTGTCCGCCGCGAGCCCCCCGAGCACGATCTCGTCCCAGCCACGGTCACCCGCGAGCGCCGCGACGTACGCGTCGGCGACCGCCGCACGGTCCTCGGGTGCAGCGACAGGTCCGAGGTAGTCGGTGACCTCGTCGCCACCGGCGAGCCGCAGCAGCTCGCCGGGTCCTGAGGGCAGGCGCAGGAGCTCGCGCGTCTCGCACAGCACACCGACGAGCTCACCGTCCGGCTGGCCGTCGCGGCGGAACGTGCGGGTGCGCAGCTCCCGCTGAGCGCCGAGGACCGACTCCCAGCGGCCCAGCCAGCGGGCGCGCTGGAACACGGTCGCGTCCGGGTCGCGGGCCGCGAGCGCGTCCCACTCGGCGACGAGCGCAGCGTCGCCGACTCCGTCGTGGGTGCCGATGAGGATCGTCATGCGGCGCTGTCCATCCCGACGACGTGCTGGCGGTACCAGGCGAGTGTCGTCGTGATGCCCGACGGTTCGCGCTCGGAAGGAGTCCTAGGACGGCCGCGGGAGGAGGGCCGTGTCCGTGATGGGTCCACCGAACGAAGGAGAGGCCGCAGGCTAGCGAGCGGGCCGGTCCCTCCGACGGCGCATCGCAGGGTCGTGTCCGGGCGGGTCCTGGTCGTCGCCCACGAGCGCGACGACCTCGATCGCCGGCGCGGGTGACGCCGCTTCACCGGGCGTCCCGCCGCCCGGACCGCCGAGCACCTGTCCTGCCACCGCCGGACCGGGGACGAACGCGAGCGCCGCACCGGGCGTGACCGCATCGACCGCGGTGACCTCGACGACGTCACGGCCCTCACCGGTGCGCCAGCCGGGCTGCAGCTCGGACGCGTCCACACCCGTGATGCGCACGCGTGCGAGCCTGCGTCGCGGACGGCCGAGCATCCACATGCGCGCGACCGCCTCCTGCCCCGGGTAGCAGCCCTTCGCGAGGTGCACATGCGTCGGGAGCAGGCCGAGCTCCTCCGGCAGGTGCGGAGGGGTGACCTCGCTGCCCCATGCCGGACGTCCGGCGGCGATGCGCCACGCACGCGACTGCGCCTGATCCGCATCGACCGCGCCGGCGTCGCGCAGCCGGTCGACGAGTCGCGTGACCTCCGCGTCCGGCCCGGCGAGCGTGAGCACCCCAGTCATGTCGGCAGCGAGGACGGTGTCGCCCGACGGGGTCGAGCGCGCGGTGCCCGGCTCAGGGACGACGGCGTGCCCGGACCAGGCGCGACGCACGAGCGCAGGATCGACGGCGGCGCGCACGACGCGGTGGTCGAGCACACGGAAGCGCGCGTCCGCGAGGAACGTGCGGCCGGCGATGATCTCCATGACGACCGCGGTGACGTGCGCGTCCGGCGTGATGAGCCACACCCGGTCGGGCAGCACCAGCACGTCGAACATCGCGAGCGGGTTGCCGTTCGCGTCGAGCGTCAGCGCGGCAGTGGCGAGCCCCGGCCGTGCGTCCTTCAGCGCCTGCGTCGTCATGGCATCGAGATGCGTGAGACGGTCCTCGCCCGTGACCTCGACGACCTGCTCGACCCCTCCGCCAGCTCCTTCGTCGGCACCGTCATCGCCTCCGTCGGCACCGGACGACAGGATCAGGTCCGCCGTCGCCCGAGCCGGATCGCGCGACAGGTCGGTCACGGGCGCGTCGGTGACCTGCGGGCCGCGCCCAGCGGGGCGGGCATCCGCGACACGAGGCCGTAGAGCAGGCAGCCGATGCACACGTTCGTCGATGCGAGCAGCAGCGAGAGCGTGAGGACCACGCCCACCGCGATCCATGCGACGGTCGTGGCGCCGAGCGTGAGCGCGACGAGCGCGACGCTCAGCACGGCCAGTCCGCAGGCCTGCGCGAAGCGCGGGCCGGCCTCGGGTTCGGTCGCCGGCGGCGCACCGAGGTCGAGTCGGCGCTTCACGATGCGGAACAGGTTGCCGTAGACGCTGTGCTTGAGACCGAAGCCGGCGGCGATCGCGAACATCGTCCACTGCCACACGACGAGCGCCGTGCCGAGCCCTCCCTGGACGACGAGGGCGGTGGCGAGCACCACCGACGTGATGGCGGCGCCGAAGCGCGGACCACGCACGTCGATCAGCAGTCCGCCGTCCGCGTCGTAGGCGAGACGGTCCGTCCTCGTGCTCTGGGTCATCAGGTGCTCCTTCGGTTCAGCGGCCGGCGGCGCGGCGGATCAGGATGCGCACGGCCGGGCGGCCCTCGTGGTCGCGGACACGGTCGACGGCGGTGATGCGGTGACCGGCGCGGTCGGCCCAGCGGGCGTACGCGGCCGGTGCACCGTCGGTGGCGGTGAGCACCTCGAGGTGCGCGCCGGGACGCAGCCGGCCGATCGTCTGCATGGCGCGCACGACCCCGCGGTCGAAGCCGACGCCGCGCGCGTCGACGCTCGCTGCGGGCAGCGGCAGCGCACCGTCCCCCTGCGCGGCGCGAGCGCGCACCGTGATGTCGGTGACCTCGACGTCCGCGCCAGCACCGGCGGCGGCGATGGCGCCGCGCACGAAGCCGACCGCGAGCGCGTCGGCGAGGGGCGCATCGACGTCGCCGACCGCACCGAGCTCGGAGCGGATCCCGTCGATGCCGCTCGAACCGTCACCGTCGGACCGCAGGTGTGCACCGGGGAAGGCGGAGCGCAGCGCCCCGAGCGCGACGAGCAGCGCCGCCTCGAACGAACGTGACGTGGCCCGACCGCCGGCTGCCGCGACGATGCGGCGCCCCTGGTCCTCGGCGAGCAGCTCCGCTCGGGCGACGTGCTCGCGCAGTCCGGCGATCAGCTGCAGGGCCGTCTGGAGGCCGAGCACCGCGCCGCTCGGCACCGTGGGTGCGCGGCCACTGGAAGGGACGAGCTGCTCGCGCGCGACGTAGACCTTCGCCGGCCGACCACCCGTCGGGTTGTGCCGGCTGCCGGCCGTGGCCAGGCTCGCATCGACGAGCACGTCGAGGTGGGCGCGCGCGACGTTCGCATGGATCCCGATCCGCTCGCCGATCTCACGCGCCGAGTGCGGACGACCTTCGGTGCGCAGCACGCGGTAGATCGCGGCCCGGGTCGGCACCGCCAGCGCGCTGCGGACGGCACGCTCATCCGCGTCGCCATCAGGGACGGCGGCGGCGAGGGCCGAGGTCGCGCGCGCGGGCATGGTGGACTCCGAGGGAAGGACGACGGGCGGGCGGGACGACGGACGGCAGATGCGAGAGCGGCGACCCGCAGGATGACGGGGTGGGACCCGGACAGCAGGTCAGACAGTGTAAACCGTGCGAACCACGCGTGTGGGACCGGTGGGCTGCGGACAGCACTAGATTCGCCCTGTTGGCGGGACCGCGTGACAGGAGGAGAGGCCGTGCACCTGCTCGTCCTCACCGACCGTCCGGGGGGCGGACGCGCGCTGCTGCCGTCGCTCGAGTATCTCGGCCACACCGTGCAGGACGTGGGACTCGATGCGGGACTGATGCAGGGCGTGGGCGGCTGCGACCTCGTCCTCGTCGACGCGACCGCCGATCTGCGGCGCGCGGCCGCGGCCTGCCAGAGCCTCTCGCTCAACGAGGGTGGACGGCCCGTCTGCCTCGTCATGGGCGAGGGCGCGCTCGCCGCGCTCAAGCTCTCGTGGGGCTTCGACGACTGGCTGCTGCCCGACGTCTCGCCGGCGGAGCTCGAGACCCGCATGCGCCTGATCATCGACCGTTCGACGGTCGAACGCGGACAGCGCTCCGCGAGCGTGGGCGACCTCGTCGTCGACGAGGACAGCTACCAGGTGCGACTGCGCGGTCGACCGCTCGACCTGACGTTCCGCGAGTTCGAGCTGCTCAAGGCGCTCGCGTCCGCACCCAACCGCGTGTTCACGCGCGACCTGCTGCTGCAGGAGGTGTGGGGCTACGACTACTTCGGTGGTTCGCGCACCGTCGACGTGCACGTGCGACGGGTGCGTGCGAAGCTCGGTCCGGAGTACGAGTCGATGATCGCGACGGTCCGCGGCGTCGGTTACAAGCTCGTCCCACCCGGCCAGCGCGACCACAGCGACGACGCGGGCGACTGACGACCCGACCGGTCGGCCGGCAGCCGCTCGAGCCGGTCAGCCCGTGAGCGAGACGTCGTCCCAGCGGGGCGTGAAACCGCGCGTCCGGTACAGCGCCAGCGCCGGCGGGTTCTCCGCATCGACCCACAGGATCACCTCGTGGATCCCAGCGTCGGCGAGATGTGCAAGACCGGCATCGAGCAGCAGCCCACCCAGCCCCCGGCCCTGCGCCTCGGGTGCGAGCGCAAGGTTGTAGACCTCACCGACCCCATCACCGCGGCGCTTCATCCAGTGGATGCCGAGCAGTCCGTCCTCGGACTCGAGCATCAGCAGGTCGTCGGCGCGGAACCAGTCACTCGCACGCAGCGCGGCGAAGTCGGATCCGTGCCAGACGTGCCGTTCGGGGTAGGCGGCGGCCAGCAGCGCGACGACCGCATCGTCGTCGGCCGCGGCGTCAGGATCGAACGTGCGCAGCCGCAGCCCGTCGGGCACGGTGTCCGCCTCGCCCAGTGCTGCGCCCAATGTCGCATCCAGTGTCGCATCCAGTGTCGCGCCCAGCACATGGAGACGACGCTGCACGCGGAAGCCCGCATCGGCGGCGGTCGCGAGATCGGCGGCGGTCGCACCGCGCAGCCACGCCTCGACGGGACGCTCGTCGCACACGTCGGTCGAGCCGGCCCGTGCCGCATGCTCCCGAGCGTCCTCGAGCGCCGCGTGCAGTGCCTGCTGCGCTGCCGGATGCCGACGGTCGAACGCGAGGTCGACCCGGGCCGCGCAGTCCGCGATGCCGTCGACGTGCACGTCAGGCGCGAGTCGTGTCCCGGCGTAGGCGACGGGGACGTCGTCGACGGTGACCAGGTGCCCGCCCCACCACCAGTCCTGGTCGCGGACCGGCGGCTCGCCCGCCAGGCGACGCTGCTCGTCCTCGTCGACCGGGGGGACGCCGTCCTCCACCTCGAGGCGGGCCAGGAAGGCCCGCACCTCGGTCGGGTCGGCAGCACGGACCCGCACGGTCGCCACCTGCACCTCCGGAGCCCGTGGGCCCATCACCAGCGGCCATCACCAGCGGCCGGTTGCCGGGCCTCGGTCGGCGACGCTACCCTTCGGCTTCCGCGGTCCGACGTGGGCATGGGCTTCAGGCCGAGGGCCGCTAGCTCAACTGGCAGAGCATCGGACTTTTAATCCGCTGGTTGCAGGTTCGAGTCCTGCGCGGCCCACCGTACGGCACGGAACGCAGTACAGCACCACCACGGACCTGTGGAGCAGTTTGGAGTGCTCGCCACCCTGTCAAGGTGGAGGTCGCGGGTTCAAATCCCGTCAGGTCCGCTTGAGGTCAGGTAGCTCAGTTGGTAGAGCACACGACTGAAAATCGTGGTGTCGGCGGTTCGATCCCGCCCCTGACCACCGCAACCGCCGGCATCCTCAGCGCGTGATGTCGTCGGGCGAGCCGCCGGGCTGGCCGAAGAACGGCACCTTCGAGAAGTCGAGCCCGTAGCGCTCGATCGCCTCGTTCAGCACGCTGCGGTCCTTCTCCCCGAGCTTCACGAGCTCCGCGAGCACGCAGTAGACGACCGCGTGCGCATCGATGCGGTGCAGCCTCCGGAGCGCCTCACGCGTGTCCGAACGACCGAACCCGTCGGTCCCCAGCGCCGCGAACGGTCCGGGCACGAAGTCGGCGATCTGGAACGGTGTCGCACGCATCCAGTCCGACACCGCGACGAACGGGCGGTCGCGCCCGTCCTCGAGGATGCGCGTGACCATCGGGACCTTCGGCTGCGCGTCGGGGTTGGTGCGGTTGAACGACTCGACGGCCGTCCCGTCGCGCAGCAGACGGTTCCAGCCGGGCGCCGACCACACGTCGGCGACGACGTCGAAGTCGGTGGCCAGCAGTTCCTGCGCACGCAGCGCCTCGCCGATGATCGTGCCCGAGGACAGCAGGTGCGCGTCCGCGACCCGACCGGCCTTCACCCCGTCGAGCGCGTGACCCGAGCGGTAGCGGTAGAGCCCGTCGATGACGTCCTGGTCGGTGACGTGCTCGGGCATCGCCGGCTGGATGACGGGCTCGTTGTAGACGGTGAGGTAGAAGATGACGTCCTCGCCGCCCTCGACGTACCGGTCGGAGAACATGCGCTCGAGCCCGTGCTCGACGAGCACCGCCAGCTCGTAGGCGAACGACGGGTCGTACGCCTCGACCGCCGGGTTCGACTGTGCGATGAGCAGCGAGTGGCGGTCCTGGTGCTGCAGGCCCTCGCCGTTGAGCGTCGTCCCGCCGGCCGTCGCACCGATGAGGAAGCCGCGCGCACGCTGGTCGGCCGCCGACCAGATCGAGTCGGCCGTGCGCTGGAACCCGAACATCGAGTAGAAGATGTAGAGCGGCACCGTCGGCACACCGTGCGTCGCGTACGACGATCCGGCGGCGGCGAACGTCGCGACCGAGCCGGCCTCGGTGATGCCCTCGTGGATGATCTGCCCGTCGACCGCCGTGCGGTAGCTGAGCAGCAGGTCCGAGTCGACCGGCTCGTAGGTCTGCCCCTGGTGGTCGTAGATCTTCGCCGTGGGGAACCACGAGTCCATGCCGAAGGTGCGCGCCTCGTCGGGGATGATCGGCACGATGCGCTTGCCGAGGTCCTTGCTCTTGAGCAGGTCCTTGAAGACGCGCACGAGCGCCATCGTCGTCGCGACCGGCTGGTTGCCCGAGCCCTGCTTCAGCGCGTCGTAGAGCGCGTGCTCCGGCAGCTCCGGCATGACGAACTGCACACGCCGCTCCGGCATGAACCCGCCGAGCTCCGCGCGTCGCTCCTTGAGGTAGCGGACCTCGTCGGAGTCCGGACCCGGATCGACGTAGGGCGGAAGGTCCGCCTCGAGCGCGGAGTCAGGGATGTCGAGCTCGAGCCGGTCACGGAACGACATCAGCGCGGCCGACGACAGCTTCTTCATCTGGTGGACAGCGTTGCGGGCCTCGAAGTCCGGCCCGAGCGTCCAACCCTTCACCGTCTGCGCGAGGATGACGGTCGGCGCACCCTCGGTGCGCACCGCCGCGTCGTACGCGGCATGCACCTTGCGGTAGTCGTGCCCGCCGCGCTTCACGCGCGCGAGGTCGTCATCGGTGACCGTCGCAGCGATCGCGCGCAGCGACTCGTTCGCGCCGAAGAAGTGCTCGCGGACGTACGCCGGCCCGCGCGCGATGTAGGTCTGCATCTGCCCGTCCGGCACCTCGTTCATGCGGGCGACGAGCGCCCCGTCGACGTCCTTCGCGAGCAGCGCGTCCCACTCGCGGCCCCAGATGACCTTCACGACGTTCCATCCGGCACCGCGGAACACGCCCTCGAGCTCCTGGATGATCTTCCCGTTGCCGCGCACCGGACCGTCGAGCTGCTGCAGGTTGCAGTTGATGACGAACGTCAGGTTGTCGAGGTGCTCGCGCGCCGCGACCGACAGTGCACCCAGCGTCTCCGGCTCGGCCGTCTCGCCGTCGCCACCGAAGAACCACACGCGCTGCTGCGACGTGTCCTTCATGCCACGGTGGTGGAGGTAGCGGTTGAAGCGCGCCTGGTAGATCGCGTTGAGCGGACCGAGCCCCATCGACACGGTCGGGAACTCCCAGAAGTCCGGCATGAGCCGCGGGTGCGGGTAGCTCGACAGGCCGCCCGGCTCGACCTCGCTGCGGAAATGGTCCAGCTGGTCGGCGGTCAGTCGGCCGGCGAGGAACGCGCGCGCATAGATGCCCGGCGACGCGTGCCCCTGCAGGAACAGCTGGTCGCCACCGCCCGGATGGTCCTTGCCGCGGAAGAAGTGGTTGAAGCCGACCTCGTACAGCGACGCGGCGGACGCGTAGGTCCCGATGTGCCCGCCGGTGCCGCGCATCACGTTCGTGCGGTGGACCATGACCGCCGCGTTCCAGCGGATCAGACGGCGGATGCGCCGCTCGAGCGCCTCGTCGCCGGGGAACGGCAGCTCACGGTCCGTCGGGATCGTGTTCACGTAGTCGGTCGAGGTCAGCGACGGCAGACCGATCTGCTGCTGCCGCGCCCGTTCGAGGACCTTGAGCATCAGGAAGCGAGCACGCGCCGGACCGCCATGGCCCACGACCGCGTCGAACGCGTCGAGCCACTCGCCCGTCTCGACCGGATCGGCGTCCGCATGCTGCGACGCGAGCCCGTCGAGGATCACCGGTGCCGCCGGGTCGGTGCGGGGGACGTCGGTCGGGTCCTGTGCGTTCACGTCATGCTCCAGGTCCAGAGGGGGCAGCGGTCGTGCGGGTCGACAGCGACACGCTAGCGGCGCCCGCGAGGGGCGTTCCGAGCGTGCCGGTCAGCCCGCGAGCCGGTACGGGCCATCGGACGCCTGCTCGACATGACCGAGCCGCCACGCGGTCACGCCACGTCCGGCCAGCACCGCGAGCGCCGCATCGACCGCGTCGGCTGCGAGCACGAGGACCATGCCGACGCCGCAGTTGAACGTGCGCCACATCTCGCTGTCCTCGACGGGCCCGTGCTCGGCGAGCCAGCGGAACACCGGCGGCCAGTCCCAGGTCGTGCGGTCCACGACCGCTCCGAGCCCCGGTGGCAGCACGCGCGGCAGGTTGCCGGGCAGCCCGCCGCCCGTGACGTGGCAGGCGGCGTGCACGCCGTCCGCCTCACCGACGCCGAGCGCGTCGATGACCGCGAGCACGTCCGGTGCGTGCACGCGCGTCGGCTCCATCAGCTCGTCGCTGAGCGGGCGTGGCAGTCCGTGCGCCTCGCTGAGGTCGAGCCCCGCGACGATGCGGCGGATGAGCGAGTACCCGTTCGCGTGCGGACCCGACGAGGGCAGCGCCAGCAGCACGTCGCCGGCGCGCACCCGGTCGGGGCCGAGCAGCGCGTCATGCTCGACGACCCCGACGGCGAACCCGGCGACGTCGAACGCGTCCGGCTCGAGCAGACCCGGGTGCTCCGCGGTCTCGCCGCCGACGAGCGCGCAGCTCGCGAGCACGCACGCGTCCGCGATGCCGCCGACGAGGTCCGCGACCCGCTGCGGATCGAGGCGACCGACCGCGAGGTAGTCGTTCATGAACAGCGGCCGCGCGCCGACCGCGACGAGGTCGTCGACGACCATGCCGACCAGGTCATGCCCGATGCCGTCGAGCCGGCCGAGCTGACGGGCGAGCTCCACCTTCGTCCCGACCCCGTCGGAGGACGACACGAGGATCGGGTCGCGCCAGCCGGTGGGGTCGAAGCGGAACAGGCCGCCGAACCCACCGATGCCACCGAGCACCTCGGGGCCGTGCGTCGCAGCGACCCGCGCGCCGATCAGCCCGACGCTGCGCTCGGCCGCCTCGAGGTCGACCCCGGCGTCGCCGTAGGAGACGGAGCGGCGTGCGGCGTCGAGGCCGGCGTCGCGCTCAGCCATGCGCGTCGCGCACAGCGTCACGCAGACGCGAGTCGGGGCAGCGCCAGGTGCGCCGGAACGCGGCCTCCGCGTCGGCGAACGCGTCCAGCCGGTCCATCAGCAGGCGCACCGGGTCGAGGACGTCGTCGAGCTCGTCGGTCGACGCGGCGATCTCGTCGATGCGGTCGAGCTGCTGCGTCGCCCGGTCGAGCGCCTCGCTGCAGGTCGTCCACTCGTCGGCCAGCTGGTCGATGCGCCAGCCGGGCATCCACGCGCGCACGTCGACGATCGCCCGACGCAGTGCGGTCGTGCCGACGGTGATCGGCGCGGGCTCGACCCGTCCGACCGGCAGCACACCGAGCAGCATGCGGCGGCCACCCTCCAGCACGTCGCAGCAGTCGAGGAACGCCCACCAGGCCGGCTCGAGGTCGGCCGGGAGGTGGGGTCGGGTGGCGAAGAGGCGAGGAGGTCTCACGCCGGGAGCCTACAAGCGGGCTCTTCGGAGCTCGGCCTACAGTCCGCGTGATGCGCATCCTGTTCCCGACCCTCGTCGCCTTCCCGACCTCCGACGCCCCGGCGGTGCAGGTCGGCTCCATGGCGCAGGCGTTCGGCGAGCTCGGTCACGAGGTGGTGCTGCTGTCCCCGGTCGCCGGCGCCGGTGACGTGACGAGCACCCTCGGTCGTCCCGCCGCGTTCCGCCACGTCGCCCTGTCGGCGCGGGTGCACCGTGGGCAGTCCTACCTGCATGCGCTGCGCATCGCGCGGCTGGTCGCGCTTGGCGCCGTCGACCTCGTGTTCGCGCGCAACCTGCGCGCCTGCCTCCTGCCGGCCCGCCGCGGCGTCCCGACCATCTTCGAGGCGCACACGCTGAGTTCGCTCACCGGACGTCAGGACCGATGGGTGCTCCGCCAGCTCAGGCGCAGCCCGGGGTTCCGCGGCATCGTCGCGATCTCCCAGGCGCTGGCCGACGATCTGGTCGACGAGCTCGAGGTCGACCCGGCGATGCTGCTGGTCGCGCACGACGCCGTGCACGTCGCGTCGGACGAGCTCAGTACGGCTTGCCGCCGGTCGGCAGTCGACGACCGGTCGCCGTTACCCGCGAGCCCGGCGCGCCGATCCGCGTCGCCACCATCAAGGCTCCCTGGCAGGCGGTAGACGCGCGTCGACGTCAGGCCGGCGCCCGGGCGAGACGTTCGCGATCGCCGGCGGGCCGGACACGCTGCGGCAGCGCTGCGCCAGCGAGCAGCACCGAGGGCCCAACGAACGTGACCACCACGGGCCGATCGACCCGGTCGACGCCCGAGCGCTGCAGCGCGACTGCGACGTGCTCGTCGCGCCGTTCGCGCGCCGCATCGAGAGCGACAGCGGTCACGACATCGCCCGCTGGACGTCGCCCATGAAGGTGTTCGAGTACATGGCGTCCGGCCGCCCGATCGTCATCAGCGACCTCCCGGTGCTGCGCGAGGTCCTGCGTCCCGACGTCGACGCGCTGATGGTGCCGCCGGAGGACCCCGACGCGCTGATCGCGGCGCTCGAACGGCTGCGCGACGACCCAGGACTCGGCGCCCGGCTGGCGGCGTCCGCGCTCGAACGGGTGCGCAGCGAGTTCACCTGGGAGCTGCGAGCACGCCGCATCCTCGAACGGTTCGTGCCCGAGGCTCCACCGCGCGAGGGCGGCGACGCCACCAGAGCGCCTGAACGCCCGTAACCTCAGGCCCATGACGTCCCTCGAAGCCCCGCCGGGGGGGCCGGCGGTGCTGCCGCCCCTCGCCTCCCATCCGTTCCTCGACGCGCTCGGGGAACGCACCGTCGTGCTCGACGGCGCCATGGGCACCAGCGTGCAGGAGGCGGACCTCAGCGCCGCCGACTTCGGTGGGGAGGCGCTCGAGGGCTGCAACGAGGTGCTCGTGCGCACCCGGCCCGACGTGGTCGACGCCGTGCACCGCTCGTTCCTCGAGGTCGGCTGCCATGCGGTCGAGACCGACACGTTCGGTGGCGCGCCGTGGGTGCTCGACGAGTACGGCCTGGGGGCGGAGACGGAGGAGCTGAACCGTCGTGCCGCCGAGATCGCGCGCAGCGCGTGCGACGCGTTCGCCACGCCCGGTGACCCGCGCTGGGTCATCGGCTCGATCGGTCCGGGCACGCGCTCGCCGACGCTGTCGCTCGGCAAGGAGCGCCACGAGGATCCGCAGGCGATCCGGCTCGATGAGATGGAGGACGGCTACCGCCGCCAGATCCGCGGCCTGCTCGACGGCGACCGACGTGCTGCTCATCGAGACCGTCTACGACCTGCTGCAGGCCAAGGCCGCGATCGCCGCGGCGAACGACGTGTTCGTCGAGCGCGGCCAGCGCGTGCCGTTGATGGTGCAGTTCACCGTCGAGAAGGACATCGACACGCTGCTGCTCGGGTCCGAGCCGCCGGCGGTCGCAGCGCTCGACCCGATCGCGATCGACGTGCTCGGCATCAACTGCGCGACGGGTCCGGCCGACATGCGCGAGCACGTGCGCACCCTGTCACGCGCGTCGCGCATGCCGATCTCCATCCTGCCCAACGCCGGCCTGCCCGAACTGGTCGACGGGCGCACCGTCTACCGGCTCTCGCCCGACGAGCTGGCCGCCGCTCACCTCGAGTTCGTCGACCAGTTCGGCGTCGGCATCGTCGGTGGCTGCTGCGGCACCACGCCCGCGCACCTCGCCGCCGTCGTCGAGGCGGTCGGAGCGATCCGTCCGCGTCCGCGCCTGCTCGACCGACCGCAGCTCGCGCGCATCGGCGCGTCGGGCCGTGCGACCGACCCCGCGCGCAGCGGTGAGGCGGCCGCCGCGGACACGCGCGAGACGATCACCGTCGAGTACCGGCCGGCGCTCGCGTCGCTGTACACCGCCGTGCCCTTCGAGCAGGAGAACACGTTCCTCGCGATCGGCGAGCGGGCGAACGCGAACGGTTCGCGCGCGTTCCGTGACCTGCTGCTCGACGGCGACCTCGAGGGCATCGTCCAGCTCGCACGCTCGCAGACGCGCGAGGGCGCGCACGTGCTCGACGTGTGCGTCGACTACGTCGGCCGTGCCGGTGCGCCCGACATGGTCAGCGTCGTCGACCGCTACGCCACGTCGTCCACGCTGCCGCTGGTCATCGACTCGACGCAGACCGACGTCATCGAGGTCGCGCTCACGCGCCTCGGCGGCCGGGCGGTCATCAACTCGGTGAACCTCGAGGACGGGCGCGTCAAGGCCGACCTGCTGCTGCCCCTCGCCCGCCGCTACGGCGCGGCCGTCGTCGTGCTCGCCATCGACGAGGAGGGCCAGGCCCGCACCGCCGACTGGAAGGTGCGCGTGTGCGAGCGGGTCGCACGCATCGCGATCGACGAGTACGGCCTCGAGGCGCACGACCTGATCTTCGACTGCCTCACGTTCCCCCTCGGCAGCGGGTCCGACGACCTGCGCCGCGACGCGATCGAGACGCTCGACGCCATCGAGGGCGTGAAGCGCGCCGTGCCCGGGTGCCACACGACGCTCGGGCTGTCCAACGTGTCCTTCGGGCTCTCGCCCGCCGCACGCCAGGTGCTCAACTCCGTGTTCCTCGAGGAGGCGATCGCGCGCGGCCTCGACTCCGCGATCGTGCACCCGGGTCGCATCCTGCCGCTGCACCGCATCCCCGACGAGCAGGTCGAGGTCGCGCGCGACCTCATCCACGACCGCCGCGGCAGCGCAGGACGCGGCGGCACCGCACCCGACGACTACGACCCGCTGACGATGCTGATGGAGCTCTTCGACGGGGTGACCAGCACGAAGGCGACCGCCGACGAGCTCGCGGCGCTCAGCGTCGAGGAGCGGCTCGAGCGGCGCATCGTCGACGGCGACCCCGACGGCATCGAGGGTGACCTCGACACCGCGCTCGAGACGCACCCGCCGCTCGAGATCATCAACGCCTACCTGCTGGCCGGCATGCGCACCGTCGGTGAGCTGTTCGCCGACGGCCGCATGCAGCTCCCGTTCGTGCTGCAGTCCGCGCAGACGATGAAGTCAGCGGTCGCGCATCTCGAGCCGCACATCGCTGCGTCCGGTGGTGCGTCCGCGACCGCGAAGGGCACCGTGCTGATCGCGACGGTGAAGGGTGACGTGCACGACATCGGCAAGAACCTCGTCGACATCATCCTGCGCAACAACGGCTACGAGGTCGTCAACCTCGGCATCAAGCAGTCCATCGACCAGATCCTCGCCGCCGCTGAGCAGCACGGTGCGGACGCGATCGGCATGTCGGGTCTGCTCGTGAAGTCGACGGTCATCATGCGCGAGAACCTCGAGGAGATGAACCACCGCGGCGTCGCGCACTTCCCGGTGCTGCTGGGTGGCGCGGCGCTCACGCGCGGCTACGTCGAGGACGACCTGCGGGCGCTCTACGACGGCTCCGTCTTCTACTGCAAGGACGCGTTCGAGGCGCTGCGCGTGCTCGCCGACGTGCTGGGCGGAGCAGCGGCAGGCGGGGCAGCTCCCGAGGGCACGGAGAGCGCGGCCGGCACGACCGACGCCGACCCGGCGCCCGACCTCGCGGCGCGGAAGCCGCGTCGTGCGCGTCCCGCGCCGCGCGCCACCGAGGCGCCACCCGCGGTCGATGCGCAGGGCCGGCCACGCTCGCTCGTCGCGTCCGACGTCGCCGTCCCGACCCCGCCGTTCTGGGGCACGCGCATCGTGCGCGGCGTGCCGCTCGACGAGATCGTGCCGCTCATCAACGAGGTCGCGCTGTTCCGCAACCAGTGGGGCTTCGTCCCGGCCGACCTCGGGCCCGACGGCTACCGCGAGCTGCTCGAGCGCGAGGCGCGCCCGGTGCTGCGCGACCTCATCGCCACCGCGAAGGCCGAGCGCATCGTCACCCCCGGCGTCGTCTACGGCTACTACCCGGCGAACGGTGACGGCGACGACGTCGTCGTGTGGGACCCCGAGGCACCGCTGGAGCGTGAGCTCGCCCGGTTCTCGTTCCCGCGCCAGGACCGCGGCCGCTTCCTGTGCATCGCCGACTTCCTGCGCAGCGTCGACAGCGGCGTGACCGACGTGCTCGGCGTGCAGGTCGTCACGATGGGGCCGCGCGTCACCGAGGTCGCCGCCGACCTGTTCGCGCAGGACCGCTACCAGGACTACCTCTACACGCACGGCTTCGGGGTCGAGATGGCCGAGGCGCTCGCCGAGCTGTGGCACCGGCGCATGCGTCAGGAGCTCGGCATCGCCGGCGAGGACGGCCCGGGCCCGCACGACTGGTTCCGTCAGGGCTACCGCGGCTCACGCTTCTCGTTCGGGTACCCGGCGTGCCCGAACCTCGAGGACCAGGAGCTGCTGTTCCGTCTCGTCGACCCGTCCCCGATCGGCGTGTCGCTCACCGACGAGTTCATGCTCCACCCCGAGCAGTCGACCTCCGCGATCGTGCTGCACCATCCGGAGGCCACCTACTTCAACGCCCGCGAGCGCGCCGAGGAGCCTGCGGCCGACGTCGACGCATGAGCGGCGTGACGCCCGTCGGGACGCCCGTCGCCGCGCTGCTCGCCGAGGGGCCGACCGTCTCGTTCGAGTTCTTCCCCCCGCGCAGCGAGGAGGCCTCGGCGACGCTGCGCACCACCATCGCCGAGCTCGCACCGCTCGAGCCGTCGTTCGTGTCCGTCACCTACGGTGCCGGTGGCTCCACCCGCGAGCTGACGCACCGGCTGGTCGTCGACCTGCTCGCCGACGGCATCAACCCGGTCGCGCACCTGACCGCTGTCGAGCACACCGTCGAGGAACTGACGGACATCGTCACCGGCTACCGCGACGCCGGCGTGCGCAACGTGCTGGCGCTGCGCGGTGATCCGCCGGCCGGCGTCGACGAGCCGCTGCGCGCGGTGGAGCATGCCATCGACCTGGTCCATCTCGTCCGTGGCATCGTCGGCGAGGGCTCGAGCGTCGCGGTCGCCGCCCATCCGGAGGGCCATCCGGCGTCCCCGTCGGTGGCGGAGGACCGGCGCCATCTCGCGGCGAAGCTCGAGGCCGCCGACTACGCCGTCACGCAGTTCTTCTTCGCGGCCGAGGACTACCTGCGGCTCGTCGAGGACCTGGCCGCGCTCGACTGCCACCGGCCGGTGCTGCCCGGCATCATGCCGGTCACCAACCTCGCGCAGATCGAACGCTTCGCTGCGCTCTCAGGCGCGACGTTCCCCGCATGGCTGGCCGAACGGCTCCGGGCGGTCGGCGACGATCCTGCGGCGGTGCGCGCCGTGGGTGTCGAGGCGGCGACCGAGCTGTGCGCCGAGCTCATGGACGCCGGCGCACCGGGCCTGCACTTCTACACGCTCAACCGTTCGACGGCGACCCGTGAGGTCGCTGCGAACCTCGGGCTCGACGACTCGACCGGCCCGATGGCCTCAGCGGCTGATACGAACCAGTGACGGGGCGATCGTCGCGGCGACGACGACCTTGATCGCGTCGCCGAGCAGGAACGGGACGACGCCGAGCGTCAGCGCGGCGACCGGTCCCACCCCGAGGAAGATCGCGAGCCAGGTCGCACCGAGCACGTAGATGGTCGCGTGCGCGACCGCCATGACCCCGAGCGCAGTCCCGCGTCGATCGAGCCGTCCGGCCTCCGCCGCACGACCGACGAGCAGCGCTGCGAGCGCGAAGCCGGCGATGTAGCCGAGCGTCGCACCGCCCGTCGCGAACCACGGCACGCCGGCGACACCCAGTGCGAGGTAGGCGAGACCGCCGCCGCCCGCGCGACGGGAGCCGAGCAGCACGCCACCGACGAGCACGACGAACGTCTGGGCCGTCACCGGGACGGGCGTGAACCCGAGCGGCAGCACGATGCGCGAGGCGACCGCGAGGGCGAGGGCGAACGCGAGGACGACGACCGTCTCCCGAGCGACCACGGTGGCGAGCGCCCCCATGCGACCGCCTGCGGTCGGGTCCGAGGATGCTGGGTGGGCGGCGGGAACGGACATCAGCGGCTCCGTGTCTTCCGGTCGCGCCTGCGTGACGCGCCCATGCTCGCAGCCTACTTTCCGCGGGCCCCGTCAAGGGATCGCCACGGAGTCGCATCGATCGCACGGAGGGCCCACGATGGACACGGAGCTCGCGAGGACCCAGGCTGCCTGCGACGTCGGTCAGGTCGCTGGGGCGCCATGCCCGGTGTGCGACGCACCGCTGCAGCAGGAGCACGCCCACACGCGCTGCCGCAGCTGCGGCTGGCTCGGGAAGTGCTGCGAGTAACGGTGCCGCTCGGCCCGATCAGGCAGCCTCGCGCTGCTCACGCCACCACGCGGCGGTCCGGGCGAGCCCGACCGCGAGCGGTGTCGTCGCCTCCCAGCCCAGCCGCTCGCGCGCGATGGTCGTGTCGGGACGACGGACCTGCGGATCATCGACGGGACGTGGGTGCAGCTCGACGCCGGGGTGCGATCCGCAGGCGTCCTGCACGGCCTCGGCGAGCTGCAGCATCGTCACCTCGAACGGGGAGCCGAGGTTGACCGGTCCGACCTCGTCGTGGGTGAGCAGCGCGAGGAACCCGTCGACCATGTCGTCGACGTAGCTGAGCGAGCGGGTCTGCAGGCCGTCGCCGTGGATCGGCAGCGGCACGCCGTCGATCGCGGCGTTCATGAACGCCGGGACGGCGCGTCCGTCCTCCATGCGCATGCGCGGGCCGTAGGTGTTGAAGATGCGAGCGACACGCACGTCGACGCCGTGGCTGCGGTGGTAGGCGAACGTGATCGCCTCCGCGAACCGCTTCGCCTCGTCGTAGACGCCGCGCGGGCCGATGGGGTTCACGTGCCCCCAGTAGGTCTCGGGCTGGGGATGCACCTGCGGGTCGCCGTACACCTCCGAGGTCGAGGCGATCAGGAACCGTGCACCCTTCGCGAGCGCGAGCCCGAGCATGTTGTGCGTCCCGAGCGCCCCGACCTTCAGCGTCTGGATCGGCAAGCGCAGGTAGTCGATCGGCGAGGCCGGCGAGGCGAAGTGCAGGATCGCGTCGACGTCACCCTCGATGTCGAGGTGCCGTGTGACGTCATGCTCGACGAACGTGAAACGCGGTTCGTCGAGCAGGTGCGCGATGTTGTCCCGGCTCCCGGTCAGCAGGTTGTCGACCGCGGTGACCCGTGCGCCCTCCGCGAGGAAGCGTTCGCACAGGTGCGACCCGAGGAAGCCCGCCCCTCCCGTGATGACGACGTGCGCCTCCGGCAGCGGCCGCAGCACCCTCACGCTCATGACCGCACCGTCAGCATCGCCTCGACCTCGACGGGAGCGTCGAGCGGCAGGCGCGGCACCCCGACCGCCGCACGCGCATGCACCGCACCCGGACCGAGCACGGCGGCGAGCAGCTCCGACGCGCCGTTCGCGACCAGATGCTGGCGAGTGAAACCGTCACCTGAGGCGACGAAGACGCCGACGCGCAGCACCGACCCGATCGCATCGAGCCCACCCGCGACCGACGCGGCCGCCGCCAGGACGTTGAGCCCGCAGCGTCGCGCGAGTGAGGCCGCGGCCTCCACGTCGTGCTCACCCGGCCCGTCACCGACGAGTCCGGTCGCCAGCAGCGCACCGTCGGCGAGCGGCAGCTGCCCGGACACGATGACGAGATCACCGTGACGCACCGCCGGCACGTAGGCGGCCGCAGGCGCGGGGACCGGCGGGAGCTCGAGTCCCAGCGCGGCGAGACGCGCCGTGTTCGTCGCGCTCATCGTCGCCCCGCTCACCCGTCGGCCTTGGGCCGCTTGAAGTAGGCGACGTTGTCGACGACGGTGACGAGCTCCCAGCCGTCGTCACCCCACTGGTTGAGGATCTGCTGCAGCGCGTGGACGACGAGCGGGACGGTCGCGTACTCGAACCTCATGGGGCCTCCGGAAGGACGTCGGAGCGTCGAGCCTAGAGGCGTCCCGGGCTGAGCGGCCCGGGTCAGGCGATGGACGCGAGCCGCCCCATCCGGCTCAGCTGCATCCGCCGCTCCTGCTCCCCCAGCCCGCCCCACACGCCATAGACCTCGCCCTGCTCGATCGCGTACTGGCGGCAGGCGAGGATCGCCGGGCACTCACGGCACAGCGCCTTCGCCTCGCTCTCGCGTCGGATGCGGTCGATGCGCGGCTCGATACCGGGCGGCCCGAAGAACAGGTCCGTGTCGGCATCGAGACATCGGGCCCCCTCGAGACGGAGCCCGTGCGAAGAGGGGTCCATCGCCCCCAGAGCACTCCCCATGTGCGTCCCCCCGTACCGACCCCGCACCCACCCCACTCCCGGGAGGTGTGCGCGTCAGGGTCGCGAACGTGGGTGAGACTAGGTCGCCGCGGAGGGTCCGACAACCCCCGGATCGGCGCCCCGACCAGCGCCATGGTCGGCGCCCTGATCAGCGCCGCGATCAGCGCCCTGGTCGGCTGCGACCACGATGACGGGACCATCGACGTCCGCGACCCGCACCTGGGTGCCGACGCGGACGACCTCGGCGGCGTCTCCGGCCGCGCGGGCACGCCACAGCGCGCCGTCGATGAAGACGTGGCCCTCCGGGTTGAGCATCGATCGCACCACGCCGGTGCGGCCGATGAGCTCGGTGACGTCGTTGCCCTCCGGCCCGGCCTGTGCGCGCAGCACGGTCGTCATCACCAGCACGAAGAACACGAGCACACCCAGCGTCGTCGACGCGATCAGCCAGCCCGGCAGCTGCAGTGCAGGTGCCGCGTAGAACCACCACGACCCGGCGGCGAACGCGCCGGTCGCGGCGGCCGTGATCGGACCGAAGCCGGCGAGCGCCGTGTCGAGCGCGTACAGCAGCAGTCCGAGCACGACGAGTGCGACGGCCCACCAGCGCACCGGCAGGATGAACGCACCGACCGCACCGATGAGCGTCATGATCACGCCGGCGAGTCCAGCGACACCGAAGCCCGGCTGGAAGACCTCGAACAGCAGCATCCCGAGACCGAGGACCAGCAGCAGGTAGACGAAGGGCGCGGTCGCTGCGGCATGCAGCATGCGGCGCAGCAGCCCGAGCGAGTGGAAGCGCACCTGCAGCTCGTCGGGACGCAGGCGCAGCTCGAGCTCGCCGGCGACGGTGGTGACGCGCTGGCCGTCGAGCTCGACGAGGAGCGGCTCGATGCCCGTGGTGATGCGGGCGAGGCCGACGGCGACCAGCGCGTCCGCGTCGACCGCGGACCCGACCAACCGGTCGAGCACGTCGCGCACGCCGGCGTCCGGCGCAGCGTCCGGTGCACCGGACTGGCGGGGTGTGGCGCTCAGCAGCGCGAGCGCGTCGGGCAGCGCAGCGTCGAGATCGCGCAGGTCGAGCGGCGCGAGCGGGCCGACCGTCCCATCGGGAGCGACGGCACGGATGTGGGCGGCGAGGAACGCGGCGGCCGCCACGCCGGCGGCCTGCGGGGCGCTCCCGATCGGACCGACCGACACGGCGACCGGGACGGGACTCGCAGCGATGCGCGCGACGAGCGCAGCCGTGTCCACCGAGACGCCCGCGGGTGCGTCGAACTGCAGGACGACGAGCTCGGCGCCCTCACGTGCAGCGAGGTCGAGCACGTCGCCGATCTGGGCCGCGACCGGCGGATCGAGGAACCCGCCACGCAGCGGGAGGATCTCCACCCGCCGGACGTCGGCCTGCGCGACGTCGGCCTGCGCGAGGTCGACCTGCGCGGCCGCCGGAGCGGCGGGCAGGAGCGAGGCGAGCAGCGGCAGCATCAGCACGGCGGCGAGCGCGGGCAGTGCGGCACGGAGCACGCGGGAGCGTGAGGGGCGGACCATCGGACGGAGCGTACAGGGGGTGCCGTCACGGCCCGTCGGTACGCTCGCCGACATGGTCAACCCCCCGCGCTCCGACCGCCTCGGCGCTCCCTCCGGGGGGGTCGCCGGACGTCTGCTCGGCATCGCGCTGGTCGTCGTGGTCGCTGGCAGCCTGCTCGCACTCACCGCGCTGCCAGCACTCCCCGCGGCCGAACGGTTCATCGACGTCGTGCGCGAGCAGGTCCTCGAGACCGACGACATCGGCGCCGCGAGCCTCGTCCCCGTCAACTCGTTCGTGTACGCGACCGACGGGTCGCTCATCGCGGAGCTGACGTTCGAGGAGAACCGCGACCCCGTCACGCTCGACGAGATCCCGCAGATCGTCATCGATGCGGTGCTCGCGACCGAGGACGCCGGCTTCTACGAGCACGCGGGCGTCAACCACCTCGCCATCGTCCGCGCGTTCATCCAGAACCTCGTGTCCGGTGGCATCGAGTCGGGCGCCTCCACCATCACCCAGCAGTACGTGAAGCTCGCGTTCCTCACGCCCGAGCAGACCTACCAGCGCAAGATCCAGGAGGCGCTGTTCGCGGTGCAGATCGAACGGCAGCTCACGAAGGACGAGATCCTCGAGCGCTACCTCAACCGCGCGCACTTCGGCGTGGGCACGTACGGCGTCAGCACCGCCGCGCAGCGCTTCTTCTCGACCGACATCGGTGACGTGACGCTCGACCAGGCCGCGATGCTCGCCGGCATCCTGCGCTCACCGAGCAACAACAACCCCGTCAGCGACCCCGCGAACGCGCGCGCCCGCCGTGACATCGTGCTCGGACAGATGGCGAACGCCGGCTTCATCACGCGCGAGGAGGCCGACCGGGCCCAGCGGCTGCCGCTGCGCGTCACGCTCAGCGAGCCGGCGGTCCCCGAGCAGCCGTTCTGGTCGGACTGGGTGGCGCGGCTGCTGATCAACGAGGACCTCGCGACCGCGCTCGGCACGCAGACCGACGCGCTGCGCGCGATGGGCGACACGTCGGAGGAGCGGCGCCGGCAGGTGTTCCAGACCGGCCTGCGGATCACGACGACGCTCGACCCGCGCCTGCAGGCGCTCGCGGAGGACTCGATCCGCGAGTTCCTGACCAGTGAGGACGGTGGCCGCGAGGAGGTCGCGCTCGCCCCGTCCGGCGCGCTGATCAGCATCGAGCCGAGCACCGGCGCGATCCGGGCGCTGGCCGTGGGCCCGCAGGAGTTCGGCTCCTGCCTCGAGGACGGGCTGTGGGCCGGCGAGCTCGAGGACGGCCGCCTGCTGTGCGACAAGACGAAGGTCAACACCGCGGTGCCCGGCGGCGGCGGTTCGGGTCGTCAACCGGGATCCGCGTTCAAGCCGTTCGTGACGGCCGCCGCGCTCGAGGCCGGCTTCCCGCCCGGCTACACGATCGACGCCCGCGGGCCCGCCGTCATCGAGGGCTGCTTCACCATCGACGAGGAGGAGTACGTCGTGCGCAACGCCGGTGGCGACGACATCCTCGACATGACCGGCGCGATGGCCCGCTCCTCGAACGTCTTCCACGCCCAGCTCACCTCCGACGTCGGACCGCTGCGCGTCGCGGAGATGGCCCGCCGCCTCGGCGTCCCCGTCCCCGACCGTGACGTCGCCTGCGCGCTGGGGCTCGGCGCGACCGACATCTCCCCCCTCGCGATGGCGAGCGGCTACGCGACGCTCGCGAACGATGGCGTGGCGTGCGCACCGTTCCCCATCGAGCGCATCGAGTCGGCCGATGGACGCCTGCTGTGGGAGCACAGCGTCGACTGCCGGCGCGTGCTCGACAGCGAGGTCGCCGCGCAGACCGTCGCCATCCTCGAAGGGCCGGTGCTCCCCGGCGGGACGGCCCCACGCGCGAACCTCGGGGACTGGCCGACCCGGGGCAAGACGGGGACGACGAACGACTACGTCGACGCCTGGTTCGTCGGGATGGTGCGCCAGCTCGCGACCGCCGCATGGGTCGGCTACCCGCAGGGCACCCGCTTCTACGTCGACGAGGCGACGGCGGTCGGGGTGTGCGGCGACCAGTCGTTCCTCAACCGGTGTCCGGCGATCCGTCAGACGCTCGAGAACGTGACCATCGCAGGCACCGCGTACGCGCGCGTGTTCGGCGGCACGATCCCCGCCCCGATGTGGGCGCACTACATGCAGCGTGCGGTCGAGCCCTACGAGCCGCTCGACTTCCCGACCCCGCCGGCACGGATCAGCGGCGTCATCCCTGACGTCGTCAACGCGTTCGACGCGGCGGACTCGCGCCTGCGCGCCGACCTCGCGGGCTTCACGCTGCGCGTCGAGGAGCTCGTCAGTGGCGCTCCGCCGGGTGCGCTGCTGTCGCAGTCCCCCCTGCCGGGTGAGACGGTCGAGCTCGGGCGGCAGATCGTGCTGTACGTGTCGGGCGGTCCGACCGGCTCGATCACGCTCCCGAACCTCCTGGGCATCAGTCAGAACGAGGCCGTGTTCCGCCTCAGCCAGCTCGGACAGCTGTGGGAGCTCGTCGGCCGTGCGGTGAGCGACCCCGACCAGCACCTGCGCGTGCAGACGCAGACGCCGGACGCCGGGGAGCTGGTCCCGCCCGGCTCGCGCACGATCGTGCTGGAGATCGGCTGCTACCGCGGGGACTGCTCGCCCGACGCCGTGCCGCGCACGAGCCCCGACCCGTGATCGCCGCGGGGCTCGCTGGCGCAGGGCTCGCCAGCGCTGCGCTGCTCGGCTACGCGACCTTCGAGGCCCGCTGGTACCGGCTGCGGCGGCTCGTCCTGCCCGACACGCTGCGCAGGCCCGGCGCGACGCTGCGGCTGCTGCACGTCAGCGACGTCCACCTCGCGCACGGCCAGGAGCACCGGATCCGCTTCCTGCGCTCGCTCGCCGAGCTCGAGCCTGACCTCACCGTCATCACCGGTGACCTGCTCGGCGACGTCGACATCGAGGACATCGCCGTCGATGCCGTCTCGGAGCTGACCGGACCGGGACGACCCGGACTGTTCGTGCTCGGCTCGAACGACCTGTACGGGCCGCTCGTGAAGTCCCCCCACCGCTACCTGACGCACCGCCGGCTGCCGATCCACGGCACGCCGCTGGACTTCGACCGGCTCACCGAACGGCTGGACGCCGCCGGCTACACGACCGTGCGCAACACGGCGGTCGCGGTGTCCACGCGCGCGGGTGACGTCGCGGTCGGCGGGATCGACGACCCGCACCTCGAGGCCACGGTCGTCCCCGAACCCGGCGTGCTGACCCCCGACGCGGCCGGCCTGACCGACGGGGTGCTCAACCTCGGGCTCGTGCACGCGCCGTACCTGCGCGCGCTCGACGCGCTGCGCGCCGCCGGGCACGACCTGCTGCTCGCGGGCCACACCCACGGCGGCCAGGTGCGCATCCCCGGCGTCGGTGCGGTCGTCGCGAACTGCGACCTGCCGCTCGACCAGGCACGCGGCGCGTCGCAGTACCGCGACCGCTGGCTGCACGTCTCGCCGGGGCTCGGCCACTCGAAGTACACGCCGTTCCGGATCGCGTGCCGACCGGAGGCCACGCTGCTCGAGCTGCGCGGCTGAACCCCCTGCGCTGGCCGGTGCGCACGCCGCCGTGCACCTGGGGCCGGTCCCGCCGCCTTCTCGCCCCCGCTACGCTTCGCCCTCAGCGCCGGTGCAGTCGATCGGTCGCCGGGATGTAGCGCAGCTTGGCAGCGCGCCTCGTTCGGGACGAGGAGGTCGCAGGTTCAAATCCTGCCATCCCGACCAGCATCATCCGCGCCCGTCAGCCCGCGACGAGCTCCGCGATCTGCACGGCGTTGAGCGCCGCACCCTTGAGCAGGTTGTCGCCCGACCTGAACAGCCGACGCGAGCGGGGTGGAGGCCTCAAGTCGAGATGGTGTTCCCCCGGCGGTCGGCGTCCCCTCAGCTTCGCACGGTACGCGCTCTCTCAGCTGGCTGCCCATCAAGGGAACCTGTGGCTCGTGAGCCGATACGACGCAGACGGGCTGCATGTCAATCGAAGTTCATGCTCGATTGGGCCCGCGAAGCCGGCCGACCCGCGTTCTTGATTTCAGTTGCCCGGAGGCATTCTTTGGGGGAGGGGACGGCATCGAGGTTCTCGGGACCGTACCTTCGCGAAGCCAACCGAGAGCGACGAGAGATTCGCGGAGTGCACCCGAGACCAGCCTCCTTCAGGACTGCGAGCGCGATGTCTCGACATGGTCTTCAGCCATGATGCATCTGCAAGGTGCTGACCAGGCTCAAGCAGGTACTCAGACCCAATGGAATAGTCACATGTGGCCGTCAGATTCGGCCATATTGAAGGTCACTTCCTTCCTCTTCGCCAAACTTCCGGCACCATACCTCGCCTGTGTCACTCGCTCGGCCTCGGCGTGCGCGGGAAGAAACACAGGCTCTCAACAGTTCGCGGAGAGGTGGCTGCGGTACATGAGGGAGTGCAACTACCTGCCGGAAGCTGCGCTCAGAGAACTATTCCTGTCCTGCTGGCTTATCGGCATCCGGGACGAATACCTCCGATATCGTCAGTCTCCACCACTTCTGCCGTATCGTCCGAAAGTCGCTGAGTACGCAACCGCTCGAACCGTGTCAGCCTCGACTGAGTCTCCGGAGGGCACTAGCCCGCGACGAGCTCCGCGATCTGCACGGCGTTGAGCGCCGCACCCTTGAGCAGGTTGTCGCCCGACACGAACAGGTTGATGCTGCACGGGTCGCCGTAGTCCTCGCGGATGCGTCCGACGAGCACCTCGTCACGGCCTGCGGACGCGAGCGGCGTGGGCAGCTCGATCGGCTCGCCGTTCGGCCCGATCGCGTCGGCGAGCACCAGCCCCGGCGCACCGCTCAACGCCGCGATGACGTCACCGTGCGTGACCGGGCGGGTGAACGTGAGCCGGGCGCTGATCGCGTGCCCGACGAGCACCGGCACGCGCACGCACGTGGGAGACACCTGCAGGTCGGGCAGGCCGAGGATCTTGCGCGACTCGTCGACGAGCTTGCGCTCCTCGTCGGTGTAGCGGTCGTCGCGGTAGCTCCCGCAGTGCGGGATGACGTTGTAGGCGATCGGACGCGGGAACACCGTCGTCGTGACCGACGCCTCGGCCGCCGCCCCGTCACGGCGCAGCTCGTCCGCACGGCCGTCGAACGCCGCGTTGGTGGCGAGCAGCTCGTCGATGCCGGACTGCGCCGGCACCGGCCGCCTGGTAGGAGCTGACGACCATCGAGGTCAGCCCGAACGCGTCGTGCAGCGGCTTGAGGGGCACGACCAGCGTCATCGTCGTGCAGTTCGGGTTCGCGATGATGCCCTTCGGCCGCACGGCCGCCGCCTCAGGGTTGACCTCGGAGACGACGAGCGGCACGTCGGGGTCACCGCGGTACGCGGACGAGTTGTCGACGACGACCGCACCGGCGGCGGCCGCGACGCTCGCCCACTCGCGCGAGCGCGTCGCACCCGCGGAGAACAGCGCGACGTCGATGCCGTCGAACGCGTCGGCGCTGACCTCGCGCACGGTGAGCTCACCGTCACGCCAGCGCACCGTCCGACCCGCCGAACGGGCCGAGGCGAGCACGACCGGATCGCCGGCGATCGGGAAGCCGCGCACGTCGAGCAGGCGCAGCAGCTCGGTGCCGACCGCCCCCGTCGCACCCAGCACCGCGACCCTGAGTCCGTCGCCGCTCATCCGGCTCCCTGCTCCTCGATGAGCGCGTCAGCCCCCAGCCCGAACTCGGCGTGCACGGCACGCACCGCGTCGTCGACCTTCGCATCGTCGATGATGACGGACACGCGGATCGTCGACGTCGAGATCATCTGGATGTTCACGCCGGCCCGACTGAGTGCCGCGAACATGCGGGCCGCGACACCCGGGTGCGTCTTCATGCCGGCGCCGACCAGCGAGACCTTCGCGACCGACGGGTTGACGATCAGCCGCTCCGCACCGATCTCGGGCAGGCGTGCGTCGAGCAGCTCGGTCGCCTGGTCGATCTCCCCGCGGGGCAGCGTGAACGAGATGTCGGTGCGACCCTCGGACGAGATGTTCTGCACGATCATGTCGACGTTGATGTTCGCGTCGGCGAGCGCGGTGAACATCCCCGCGGCGACACCGGGCCGGTCGGGCACCCCGACGACGGTGACCTTGGCCTCCGACGTGTCGTGGGCGACCCCCGAGATGATCGCGTCCTCCACCATGTCCTCCTGAGGGACGATCCAGGTCCCCTCGCTGCTGTTGAACGACGAACGTACGTGGATGCGGACCCCGTGGTTGCGGCCGAACTCGACCGACCGCACCTGGAGGACCTTGGCGCCCTGCGCGGCCAGCTCCAGCATCTCCTCGTAGGAGAGGCGCTCGACCTTGCGTGCTGCGGGGACGATGCGCGGATCAGCCGTGTAGACGCCGTCGACGTCGGTGTAGATCTCGCACGCGTCCGCCTCGAGCGCGGCCGCCAGCGCGACCGCGGTCGTGTCCGACCCACCGCGCCCGAGCGTCGTGATGTCGTGCGTGTCGCGGCTCACGCCCTGGAAGCCCGCGACGATGACGACGTGGCCGGCGTCGAGCGCCTCACGGACGCGCTCCGGCGTGACGGCGAGGATGCGCGCCTTGCCGTGGACCGTGTCGGTGATGATGCCGGCCTGCGAACCGGTGAACGAGCGTGCGCTCACGCCGAGGTCATCGATCGCCATCGCGAGCAGCGACATCGAGATGCGCTCGCCGGCGGTCAGCAGGATGTCGAGCTCGCGCTGCGGCGGACGGCGGTTGATGCGTGCCGCCATGTCGACGAGCTCGTCGGTCGTGTCGCCCATCGCGGACACGACGACGACGACGTCATGCCCCTCGTTGCGCGTTCCGACGATGCGTTCCGCGACGCGCTTCATGCGCTCGACGTCGCCGACCGACGAGCCTCCGTACTTCTGGACGACGATCATCGTCACGCCTCCCGTCAGGCCTCGCGGCGGCCGGCGAACGCGCGCGACAGCGTCACCTCGTCGGCGTAGTCGAGGTCGCCGCCGACCGGCAGGCCCGATGCGAGGCGGGTGACCCGCAGGCCGCGCCCATCGAGGCTGCGCGTCAGGAACGATGCGGTCGCCTCGCCGCTCGAGTTCGGGTTCATCGCGAGGATCACCTCGGTGACGCCGCCCGCGTCGAGCCGCGCGAGCAGCTCGCTCACCCGCAGCTGATCGGGACCGATGCCATCGATGGGCGAGAGCGCACCGCCGAGCACGTGGTAGCGCCCGGAGAACTCCCGGGTGCGCTCGATCGCGACGACGTCGCGCGCCTCCTCGACGACGCACAGCACCGTCGGGTCGCGCCGCTCGTCGCGGCACACGCGGCAGGTCGCCTGCTCGGAGACGTTGAAGCAGGTCGTGCAGGTCGTGACCGTGTCGCGCACCCGCTGGATGGTGCTCGCGAGACGGCGCGCGTCCGCATCCTCGACCTGCAGCAGGTGGAACGCGATGCGCTGGGCGCTCTTCGGACCGATACCGGGCAGTCGCCCGAGCTCATCGATGAGGTTCTGGAGCGCGCCTTCGTACACGGGTCCGCCGTCCAGTCCTCGAGCTGCTCTCGCCGATGGATGCTAGCGAGCAGCACCGTCCGTCACGGCTCCGGCGTCGCGTCCAGACGGTCGGCGAGCAGACGGCCGACGTCGGCAGCGTTGACGGGCACGGACGGGGACGCATCGGCCTCTGCGACGTCCTGGGCCTCCTGCGCGATCGACTCGGCGCTCGGCCCGTCCGGGTCGGAGACGAGCGGGGGACGTGGCCGTGCGCGCTGGTCCTCCCCGTCACGCACGATCGCGATGCGCGCGTCGAGCGAGCAGGCGCGCTTGAGCGCGTCACGCACCATCGTGCCCATGTCCTCGCGCGCCGCCTGGTCAGCGTGGAAGTTCGCGTAACGCGGGCCGTAGCTGAGCGTGAGGATGCCGCCCTCGAGGCGGATGGGTACGGCGGGCTCGAAGATGGCCTTCGCGCGCGGCGATGCCTGACGGATGAGCTCGACCACCGCGTCCCAGCGGGCCACGACCGTCTCGAGCGTCGCGGTGCCCGCGGAAGGGACCGGGTCGGGCTCGGGCTCGGGCGTGGGGTCGGCGGCGGGCGCGGGATCAGGCTCCGTCGTGGTGGACTCTGTCGCCTCGACGGCGCGGGCGCGGCGCGGGTGCAGGGGCGGGCGTGGGCGCGCGGTGGGCGCGGGTGGGGCGGCGTGGGGTGCAGGCGCGACCACCGGCGCGGCGGCCGGCAACGGTGCTGCGCGGCAGCGTCAACCGGGCGAGCGCGAGCTCGAGCGGCAGGCGCGGCGTGCCGAGGCGCTGCTCGACGACGGTCCCCGACAGCGTCTCGAGTGCACTGAGCACCTGCTCCCTCGGGAGCCGTCCGGCCTGCTCCACGAGACGGTCACGCTGCTCCCGGGTCGCGTCGACGAGCTCCGGATGCTCCGGCGCGGCCTGCAGCACGAGCAGGTCACGCAGGCGACTGACGAGGTCGAGCGTGAAGCGGCGCAGGTCGTGCCCCTCGTCGACCAGGCGCGCGACGGTGGCGAGCAGCCCTGCGAGATCGCCCGTCACCAGGCGATCGACGACGTCGGTGATCGTCGCGCTCGGGGTCGTGCCGAGGACCTGCGCGACATGCTCGGCCGTGACCCCACCGCCGGCGAAGGCGAGCACCTGCTCGAGGATCGACAGCGTGTCACGCACCGACCCGTCGCCGGCCCGTACGACCGCGTCGACCGCGACCTCCTCGATGGTGGAACCCTCGGCGGTGACGATGCGCACCACGTGGGCAGCGACGTCCTCGGCGTCGACGCGCCGCAGGTCGAGCCGCTGCACGCGCGACAGGATCGTCGGCAGCACCTTCTGCGGATCCGTCGTCGCCATCGCGAACATCACGTGACCGGGCGGTTCCTCGATGAGCTTGAGCAGCGCGTTGAACGCGGCGGTCGAGGCCATGTGCACCTCGTCGAGGATGTAGACCTTGCGTCGGCCCGTCGTCGGTGCGAACTGGGCGCGCTCGCGCAGGTCACGTGCATCGTCGACCCCGCCGTGCGACGCCATGTCGAGCTCGATGACGTCGAGCGAGGTCCCCGACGTGATCGTCGTGCACGACTCGCAGACACCGCAGGGCGCTGGCGTGGGCCCCTCGGTGCAGTTGACGGCCTTCGCGAGGATCCGAGCGATCGAGGTCTTGCCCGTCCCGCGCGGACCGGTGAACAGGTAGGCGTGATGGAGCCGGTCCTCGGTGATCGCGTTGGTGAGCGTGCGGATCACCGGACCCTGACCGACGACGTCGGCGAACGACCCGGGCCGGTAGCGGCGGTACAACGACTGGTACGCCACCCGACGGCCCTCCCCTGGGAACGTGCGCCTGCCAGCATGCGACTGCGGACGTGCGCCTATCGACGTGCGGTGGGATCCGGCGACGGGCGTCCGACCGGCACCCATCACGGGACGGCTTAGGGCTGCTGCCTCTCGGCCCTGACCCGGTTCACCACCGGACGTCACCGGGGACGCCCGTCACCGCATCCCACCGGTGGCGACCGTAGCCGACCACGCCGTCGGTACCCTCCCGTGTTCACCGGTTCCACGGCCCACCCCCGGCATCTGCGGCCGGCTCCCGGAGGACGTCGTATGTCGACCAGTATCGCCAGGCCGGTGACCCGCGTGAGCGTCACCGCGGCCGGCGTCGCGCTGTTCCTGTCCTTCATGGACGTGGCCGCACTCCTGCCCACCGTCGCGCCCCACGTGCGTGGACTCGGTGCCAGCGCGACCGGTGTCGGACTCGCCGTCGGTGCGTACTCGGCGACCAACCTGCCGGCCAACATCCTCGGTGGCATCCTCATCGACCGGATCGGGCGCCGTCGCGTCACCATCCTCGGCTTCCTGCTGGCCGCGGTGGCCGTGCTCGGCTACTCGCTCGCGACGACCGTCGGCGGCTTCATCGCGATCCGTGCGACCCATGGCATCGCCGGCGGGATCCTCGTCACGGCCGTGTTCGCCGTCGCCGGCGACCGCACGCGAGCAGGACGCGCCGGACGCTCCTTCGGCCGCTTCGGTGCCCTCATCGGTGCCGCCTGGGTCATCGGTCCCGCGCTCGCTGGAGCGGTGCGTCAGACCGCCGGGACCGACGTCGTCTTCCAGATGATCGCCGTCCTGCTGCTCATCGGTGCGATCGTCACGGCGGTCTTCATCCACGACGTCGTGCGTGACGAGTCCGAGGACCCCACGGCCGGTGACGACGCGGTCGGCGAGGAGCTCTCGCGCGGCCGTGCGATGCGCGAGCTCGCCGCTCGTCCGGCGGTGCGTCGCGCGCTCGTGGCGACGATCGCCTGGATGGCCTCCGTCAGCATCCTCGCCGCCTTCCTGCCCGAGACCGCCGAGGCGCTCGGTGCCCCCGCGTCCGCCGTCGGCGGCCTGTTCACCGCCTACGCGGTCATGGCCGGTCTGATGATGCTCTCGCCGCTGTCCGGTCGCGTCGACCGCCACGGTGCCGACGGGATGATCGCCATCGGCCTCGTCATCATCGCCGTCGCGCTGGTCGCGATGATCGCCGCTCCGGACCTGACCGCGCTCATCCTCGCCTCCGCACTGTTCGGCACCGGGTACGGCCTGATCTTCCCCGCCGTGACGGGCGCGATCTCGCTGGCGGCGACGACGCGGACGCGCGGACGTGCGTTCGGGCTGTTCAACGCGGCGTTCAGCGTGGGGCTCGCCCTCGGCGCGCCGTTCGCCGGCGGACTCGCCGACGCGGTCGTGCGTGTCAGCGGCGGTATCGACCAGCTCGATCCGTTCGTCCCTGCTGCAGCGCTGTGCCTCGTCGCGGCCCTGTGGATCACCGGGGCATCACGCCGCGAACGTCGCGGCGCTCCCGCCGAACACTGAGGTCCGCCGATGGCGGCCGCTGACGTCGCCATCGTGGGTGGTGGGCTCGTCGGGCTCGCCACCGCGCTGCAGCTGCTCGAGCAGCGACCCGACCTGCGCGTCATCGTCCTCGAGCGTGAGGACGACGTCGGTCGCGGCCAGTCCTCACGCAACTCGGGCGTGCTGCACGCCGGCCTCTACTACACCCCGGGCTCGGCGAAGGCACGCTGGTGCACGGCCGGCAAGCTCCGCATGGAGCAGTTCTGCGAGGAGAACGACGTCCCGCTGCTGCGCAACGGCAAGGTCGTCGTCGCCGTGCAGCCCGACGAGATCCCCCGCCTCGCGCAGCTCGCCGAGCGCGCCCGCATCAACGGCGTCGAGATCCGCGAGCTGACCGCCGAGGAGACGCACGAGCTCGAGCCGAACGTCACCGCGCTCGCCGGCATCCACTCGCCCACCACGTGCGCGACCGACTTCGGGCTGGTCGCGCAGGCGATGGCCCGCCGCATCCGCGCCGCCGGTGGTGAGGTCCGCACCGGCAGCGAGGTCGCGAGCATCGACCAGCAGGACCACCGCCCGATCCGCCTGAACTCGCGCACCGGGACCATCGAGGCCAGAGCCGTCGTCGCCTGCACCGGCCTGCAGGCCGACCGCACGGCCCGTGAGGCCGGCGTCGAGCTGCCCGAACGCATCCTGCCGTTCCGCGGCTCATGGCTGCGACTCAAGCCGGAGAAGCGCCACCTCATCGCCGCCAGCATCTACCCGGTTCCGGCACCCGGGCTGCCGTTCCTCGGCGTCCATCTCACGCCGCGTGTCAGCGGCGAGGTCTGGATCGGTCCGAACGCCGTGCTCGCGCTCGCCCGCGAGGGCCGCCGGCCGTGGTCGATCGACGTGCGCGACCTGAGCGACGCGCTCGGGTTCTCCGGGCTGTGGCGCCTCGCACGCCAGCATCCGTCGGTCGCGTTCGGCGAGGTCTTCCGCGACCTCTGGCTGCGCGCGACCATCCGCGAGGTGCAGCGCTACGTGCCCGAGATCGGCATCGACGACGTCGAGCGCGGACCGTGGGGCGTGCGCGCCCAGCTCACCCACCGCGATGGTGGCCTCGTCGACGACTTCCGCTTCGAGCGGCAGGGCAGGATCCTGCACGTGCTCAACGCCCCGTCGCCGGCAGCGACGTCCTCGCTCATGATCGGCGACGAGCTCGCCGGGATGGTCGCCGGAGCGCTCTGAGTGCTGGCGGAGGGTGGGGGATTCGAACCCCCGAGGGATTTGACTCCCAACACGGATTCCAGCCGTGCGCCATAGGCCTGACTAGGCGAACCCTCCATGTCGCCCCGGACGCCGAGTGATCGACGCGCCGGAGGCGGGACTGCGCGGAGGGAGAGGGATTTGAACCCCCGAGACCCTTGCGGGCCTACCCGCTTTCGAGGCGGGCGCACTCGGCCGGACTATGCGATCCCTCCAGGGACCCCGTGGACGCCGGAGCGTCCGCGGGTGCGTGCGGGAGGGTAGGGGGCATCGCGGACGACGGGCAACCCGGCCTCAGGTGCGCCGTGCCGCGAAGAAGTCGCGCAGCAGCGTCGCGGACGCGTCAGCAGCCACGCCGCGCACGACCGTCGGGGTGTGCGGCAGTCGCGGGTCGCGCACCGTGTCGAAGAGCGACACCACCGCACCGGCCTTCGCGTCGTCCGCCCCGTACACGAGCGTCGCGATGCGCGACTGGACGATCGCGCCGGCGCACATCGTGCACGGCTCGAGCGTGACGTACAGGGTGCAGCCGTCGAGCCGCCAGCTCCCCAGCGCCTCCGCCGCCGCACGGATGGCGACGATCTCCGCATGCGCGGTCGGGTCGCCGTCCACCTCGCGTCGGTTGCGTCCGCGCCCGACGATGCGCCCGTCCGCAGCGACGACGACCGCACCGACCGGCACGTCGTCGTGCTCGAGCGCGAGCGCTGCCTCGGTCAGCGCCTGCGCCATCCTGTCCGCGTGCTCCTGCTGCGGCGTCATCCGAGCGTCGCCTCCGCAGCGAGCAGCGCGACCTTGACGTCCTCACCCCAGCCGTAGCGGCCCGTCCCGCCCGACGACGGGACGACCCGGTGGCACGGCAGCACGAGCGGCACCCGGTTGCGCGCCATGACGCTCGCCGCGGCGCGCACGGCCCGCGGTCGGCCGGCGGCCGTCGCGAGCTCGGCGTAGGTGCAGCGCGCCCCGACCGGCACGCGCGTGAGTGCCGCGAGCACGGCGAGCGTGAACGGGGAGCCGTCGACCGCGACCGGCACGGACCCGTCCTGCGACAGCGCATCGCTGTCCAGTGCCTGCCGGCGCAGGGCTCCGAGCAGGTCCGCGAGCGTCTGCGTCGGTGTGCCCGACGTGACCGTTCCGCGCGTCGCGCCCGACGCGACCGGGTCGAGCCGCGCGAGCAGCGTCAATCCGTCGACGGTGAGGGTGGTGGCATCGAGCGCTGCGACCCCGGGCAGCGCGACGCCCGGATCGACCCGGACGGTGCTCCAGCCACCGGCGTCGGGGGCGATCCGAAGCGGGACGAGCCGGACCGGGACGTCCCAGTCGAGCGCGACCTGCGCCACCCGGCCCATCGTCATCCCCAGTCTCGCGACCGCCGATGCGACCGCTCCACACACCACCCTACGCTCGTCGTCGACCGATCGGAGCGCCACATGACCGAGACCACCTACCGCGTGCCGGGCATCAGCTGCGGCCACTGCAAGTCCGCGATCGAGACGGAGGTCGGCGCCCTCGCGGGCATCGAGTCCGTCGTCGTCGACATCGACGCGAAGCAGGTCGCCGTCGTCGGGAGCGCGAGCGATGACGCCGTGCGCGCCGCGATCGTCGAGGCCGGCTACGAGGCGGACCCGGCCGCCTGAACCTCACCCCGCCCTCCGGGGCGGACCGGCCGGGCGCGCTGCTCGGTCGGGGGATCCTCGTGCACGCCGAGCGTCACGTGCCCCGTGCCTGGCGCGATGCGCCGGTGCACCGCATCGGCCGCGAGACGCTGCGCGACCGGGCCACGCTGACCGCCGCCGTCGAGGCGCTGCGTCGCGACCGGTCGGCGCGACAGGCACGCGTCGTCGTGCTCGACGCGGCGCTGCCCTGGCCACGCATCCTCGCGCCCGAGCGCGAACGGCGCCCCCTGTGGGCGCTCGGTGCGGATCATCGCCTGCTGCACGACGAGCTCGCGTTCCTGCTCGGTGCGGACCTCGTCGACGCCCGCTCAGGCGAACCGGTGTGGTGGCCGGCGGTGCATGCGCAGCGTCTCGGATGCCGCGTCGCACCGTCGTCGCACGGCGCGGACGTGCTGCTGCCCGACGGCCGAGCGGCGTGGATCGACGGTGGTCCGCGCGGACCCGTCCCCGGCTGGCCGGAGGACGACGGCGGCGCCGACGGTGACGGGCCGCTGCGCATCCACCGCGAGAGCATCGAGCTCGCCGGCCGGCTCGACGTCGAACGTGATGCGGCGCCGCAGGAGCGGCTCAGCAGCGAGCAGCGCGCGGCCGTCACCCATCCGGCCGGTCCGGCGCGCGTGCTGGCACCGGCCGGGTCGGGCAAGACGCGGGTGCTGGCCGCCCGGCTGCGTCATCTCGTGCACGACCGTGGCGTGCAGCCGGAGCTCGTCACCGCACTCGCCTACAACACGCGCGCCGCGGACGAGCTCGCACAGCGCACGCGCGACGTGCACGTCGAAGGCCGACGGCCACAGGTGCGCACCGTGCATGCGCTCGGGCTGGCCGTGTGCACGGCAGCGCTCGGACGCCGGCCCGTCGTGCTCGATGCAGCCGGCGTCGCGGCACTGCTGCGTGAGGCCTCCGACGGTCGGGTCGGGACGGCCGGTGGACCGCCCGTCGACGCGGTGCTCGCCGCGTTGACCGACGTGCGTCTCGCGCTGCGCGATCCGGTCGAGGTCGAGCGCTCGCGCGGGGACGTCCCCGGGTTCGCCGCGCTCGTGCCGCGCTACCGGCGGCTGCTGCATGCTCGCGGCGCGCTCGACTTCGACGAGCAGGTCCATCTCGCGGTCGCGCTGCTGCTCGCCGACCCGGTGCTGCGCGCCCGGACCGCGCGCAGCACGACGCACCTGCTCGTCGACGAGGCGCAGGACCTCACGCCCGTGTTCGTGCTCCTCGTGCGGCTGCTCGTCGGACCGGCCCAGCAGCTGTTCGCCGTGGGTGACGACGACCAGACGATCTACGGCTACGCGGGTGCGACACCGCGCGTGCTCGTCGACCTGCCGCAGCGCTACCACGGTGCGGCGTCGTACACGCTGCGCGTCAACCACCGCTGCCCGCCGGCGGTCGTGCGCGCCGCGACCGACCTGCTCGCGCACAACACCGTCCGCGTCGACAAGCAGGTGCGCGCCGCACGCGACGAGGCGCCCGGCCGCGGCCTCGAGGTGCTCGACGCTGCCGCAGCGTGCTCGGCCACGCGCACGGTCGCACGCCTGCGCGAGCTGCTCGACGTCCACCGGCCGGGCGACGTCGCCGTGCTCGCCCGCGTGTCCGCGTCGCTGCTCGCCCCGCAGGTCGCGCTGGCCGAGGCGGGCGTGCCGGTGCTGCCCCACGTCGGCGACGAGCTGCTCGGCCGGACCGGCCTGCGCACCGCGCTCGCCTACCTGCGCATCGCCGCCGATCCCGACCGGATCGTCGCCGCCGACCTCGCCGACACGATGCGCCGCCCGGCGCGCCGTCTCACCGGTGCGCTGACACCGAGCGCGCTCCCGTCCGGGACGACGTCGCTCGCATGGCTCGCACGCCGCATCACGGGTGTCGACGCCGAGCACCGGCCCGCGCTGCGCCGCTACGTCGAGGACCTCGCACGGCTCGCCGCACTCGTGCGCGACGGCGCGGACAGCGCGACCCTGCTCGCCGCCGTGCGCGACGACGTCGGACTCGGCGCGTCGCTCGATGCGCTCGACCGCGGACGTCAGCGTCCCGAAGGTTCGAGCCACGGCGACGACCTGACCGCGCTCGAGGAGCTCGCCGCGCTCGCACCCGATCCGGCCGCGCTGCCCGGCTGGCTCGCCGATCGGCTCACCCGCGCCACGCGAGAGCGCGCGACGGCGAGCGCGCACCCTGGTGGTGGCGGCGACGCGGTGACGCTCTCCACCGTGCACCGCGTGAAGGGACGCGAGTGGGACGTCGTCGCGCTCGTCGGGCTGCGCGCGGGTCTGATCCCGCACCGGCTGTGCGACGACGTCGAGGAGGAGCGGCGGGTGCTGCACGTCGCGCTCACGCGAGCACGCCAGCACCTGCTGCTCGTCGCCGATCCCGAACGTCCATCGCCGTTCCTGCCCGAGCTCACCGGGACGATCCGCCCCCGTCACGCCGCAGCGCCCGACGAGCAGGCGCTGCTCGAGGCGCTGCGGACCTGGCGCCGGCGGCGCGCGCACGACGACGGCGTGCCGGCGTTCCTCGTCGCGCACGACCGCACGCTGGCCGAGCTGGCCCGTCGCCGCCCCACCGACGAGCCCGCCCTGCGCGCCTGCCATGGCATCGGCCCGGCCAAGGTCGCGCGCTACGGCGCCGAGCTGCTCGCGCTGCTGGCCCGCCCGGTGCCTACGCTGCCGTCGACCGGCGTGACGGGAGTCGAACGTGGGCAGTGACCCGCAGGAGGACCGTGAGCTGACGGCTGCGCTGCGCGCCGGCGGCCACCGCCTCACCGGGCCGCGGCGCGCCGTCTGGGCCGCACTCGCGCCACTCGCCCAGAACGCGGACGGGCACGCGGACGGGCACGCGCCCCCACACGCATCCGGCGCACCTGAGCGTCGACGAGGTCGTCGAGCGCACGCAGGCGCTGGGCAGCGGCATCGACCGCGCGACCGCCTACCGGGTGCTCGCGCTGCTCGAGGAGCTCGGCCTGGTCCGCGCGAGCCAGCTCGGCAGCGGTGATGCGGTCCGCTGGGAACGTGCGCATCCTGACGAACACTTCCATCTGCGGTGCACCCGCTGCGGGACGGTCGACCATCACGTCGGGACGCTCGTCGCGACCGTGCGTGAACATCTCGACGACGGCCACGGGTTCCGGGCCGAGGTCGATCGAGCTCACCGTGCACGGTCGATGTGCGGCCTGCGTGGGCACCTGAGGGCCGCCCGTCGCGCGCGTCAGCGCGGGACGACGACCACGACGGTATGCGTCGGGACGGCGCGCGCGAGCCGCGTCGCATCGCGACGGATGCCTCCAGCGGTCGGCGGGACGCCCGTCACCACGACGTCCCCGGGCTCGAGCACCTCTGCGAGACGGGAAGCGATGTCGCTGACGCCGACGATCTCCACGTCGCGGTGGATGCGGAAGTCGCCGATCGCCGCACGAGCCTGCTTCGGATCGAGGTCGGTGACCACGATGCGGTCCGCCTCCGCCTGGCGGGCCATGCGCGAGGCGATCTCGAAGGCGAGCCGTGTGCCGCGCAGCCCCGTCGGCCGGAGGTCCTCGCCCGTGATCACCACGACGATGCGGCCCGTCGGCAGGTCCTCGCCCGGGCGGCACACGAGCACCGGGACCGGCGACGACGTCACGACCTGGTCGATGACCGTCCCGAACAGTCCCTCACGCGCGTTCGCGTAGCCCTTCCAGCCCATCACGAGGCAGGTGCCGGACCGTTCCGCGAGCGTGTGCAGCACCCCGCCGCCCGGCGAGGCGTCGATGCGCACGGTCGTCTCGACCTCGGCGCCGGCCCCGAGCGCGACCCGCTCGGCCGTGTCGGCCAGGCGCCGGTGCGCACGCAGGTCCTCCTCGCGCGACCCGAGCGGCAGGACGTTGATGGCGACGACCGCCCCCGAGTCGGGTGCGGCGACCTGCGCAGCGACGCGCACGAGCGGTCCGACCGTGCGCGGGTTGGAGACCGGCACGACGACCCGCATGCCGATCGGCTCCTCGACGCCCTCCGGCTGGGGCACGAGCGGTGCGCTGCGCTCACCGATGGCGCCGGCGAGCACCGCCGAGCCGAGGATCACGAGCACGATCGCGTTGACGACCGATGCACCGACGAGTCCGAGGTCCTGCGCGATGACGACCGCAGCGAGCGCGCCAGCGGCCTGCCCGACGGTCAGCGCGAACATGAGGCTGCGTTCCGCCGCGACCGCGCGCAGCGCGAGGCCCGCGACCTGCGCGGCGACGAACTTCGTCACGACGGTCGCTGCGAACAGCGCCGCACCGAGCACGAGCGTGCGCAGGTCGGTGATGATCGCGATCGGGTCGAGCAGCATGCCGGTGGAGATGAGGAACGCCGGGATGAAGACGGTCGCGCCGAGCACCTCGACCCGGTCGGCGATGACGGTGCGGGCCGGGACGAAGCGGTTGAACGCGAGGCCGATGAGGAACGCGCCGACGATCGGCTCGATGCCGACGAGCCCGGCGACGAGCGCGGCGAGGCCCATGCCCGACAGCAGGTAGGTGAGCCGCACCTGCCGGTCCTGCCCGAGCCCCGTGAAGAACCAGCGGGTGAGGCGCGGGACACCGACGAGCACGGCGACCACGTAGGCGGTGAACCCGAGGCTGAAGCGGACCCAGAAGAACCAGCCCGCCTCCCCCGCCGCCGCCACGGCGAACGCGAGCACGAGCAGCGCGCCGACGTTCGCGACGAGCGTCGCCCCGAGCGTCGCCGTCATGCCTCGGGTGCGGGCCAGCCGGTAGCGGCCGACCAACGGATACACGAGCAGCGTGTGCGACGTCAGCGCGGACCCGACGATGACCGCCGGGACGATGTCGAGCCCGAGGCGCATCGCGACCCAGGTGATGCCCAGCATGGGCAGCACGAAGGTCAGCAGGCCGAACACGAGCGAGTCGCCGCGTCGCCGCCGGAACCCGTCGAGGTCGAGGTCCAGCCCGCCCTGGAACATCAGATAGAGGAGACCGACGTAGCCGAGCGTCTCGATGAACGTGTCGCGACCGAGGATGCCGAGCATGTTGGGGCCGACGAGCATGCCGGCGAGGATCAGGCCCAGCGATGCCCGGGAGCCGGGCGCGCTCCGCGAACAGCGGTCCGAGCAGCACGATGAGGAACAGGACCGCGAAGACCGCGCCGGGGTCGACGAGCGGGAAGAGTCCGAGCGACGGCATGCGCGCTCCTCCCCGGCCCGAGAAGCGGAAGGCTACCGGTGAGCGCTCACGCGACCACGGCGAACGCGAGCACGGTCACGCCGACCGCGACGAGCAACGGCAGCAGGAGATCGACGAGCAGCGTGCGCACCGGCCGGTCCTGCAGTCCGTCGGCGAGCAGTGCGATCCACCCGGAGAACGTCGTCAACGACCCCGAGAGTCCGACGCCGAGGACGACCGCCGCCTCCGCAGCGATCGCGCCCCGCTCGAGCGCGACGAGCACGAGCGCGAGCAGTGCGGTGCCGGTGACGTTCGCGGCCGCCGTCCCGAGCCGCGGTGAGCGGACGGTGAGCGCCGCGCGGACGACCGCACCGACCGCGCCGGCGACGAGCGTGGCGAGCAGCGTGAGGACCAGCGTGCTGTCCGGGCCCAGCATCACGACGTCACCGTCCGGCCCCGAGGCGACCGCCCCCGCCGGCCAGTCGCCGGCCGAGGACGAGTCCGGCGAGGCCGAGCGTGATGCTCGCCGTCAGGTAGCCAGCGACGAGCCCGAGGCCGGCGCCCGTCATGCGCCCCGAGCCCTCCACGACGAGTCCCGCGTCATGTCCGAGCGTGCCGGCCTGGACGATCATGGTCGAGAACGTCGTGAGCCCGCCGAGCAGTCCCGTGGTCAGCGCCGGCATCCACGCCGCCGGCACCGGACGGCGCACGCTCACCCAGCCCAGCACCGCCGCCCCGGCGACGTTGAGGGCGAGCAGCCGCAGCGGCCCCGCAGGCGCGGCCGACAGGACGACGAGACCGCCGGCGAGGAGCCGCAGGAGCGTCCCGAGCGCCCCTCCGAGCGCGATGCGCAGCATCCGGGCTCCGATCAGGCCGTCGGTGATGGCCATCCGATCGCGCGATCGCACCCCGGGCGTCATCGGCTGCGTCACACTGGCGATGGCAGGACCGAGGCGGTGGCTCTCACGCCGGACGCCACCGTAGACGAGGACGACGAGGACACCATGCGCGCCACCACCGCTCCGCACCAGCACGGCTCGGGTCGATCGCGACGACCGGGGGTGCGTGGCCTGCCGGATCGCTGCTGCGGCGGTCGGCCTCACCCTGCTGCTCGCCGCCTGCGGTGGCGACGCGCCCGGCGCCACGCCCGCACCGGACCCCACACCAGCACCTGCGCCGGCGCCGACCGATCCCGCGGTCCCCACCGACCCCGCGTCGACCACGGTCGTCGCCGTCCATCTCGTGCGCAGCGCGCCGACCGACTTCTTCATCGAGCCCGTCCCCGTCAGGGTCCCCGCGTTCGGGGACGCGATCAGTGCGCGCGTGACCGCCGCGATCGATGCGCTGATCGCGCTCGCCGACCCTGCCGATCCGGAGCTGTTCACGAGCGTCCCGGCCGGCACGACCCTCCACCGCGTCAGCATCGACGGCGCCGTCGTCACGATCGACCTGTCCGGGGGCATCGTCGGTTCGTCCGGCTCGTCGGCGCAGGAACTCACCTTCGCCCAGCAGCTCGCGCACACCGCTCGGGTCGACACCACGATCAGCGCGATCGTCCTGCTGATCGATGGTCAGCCGATCACCGAGCTGTGGGGCCACCTCGACTGGTCCGGACCCATCGAGGTCGACCCGTTCATCCTCTCGCCCGTGACGGTGACGACGCCGCTCGCCGACGACGAGGTCCGCGTCGGGTCCGTGACCTTCCGCGGCCAGGCCACCGTGTTCGAGGCGACGGTGCTCGTCAGCCTGCTCGACAGCGCAGGGAACGTGCTGGAGGAGGGCTTCGTCACGGCGACGACCGGAGCGCCGGAGCGCGGGACGTGGGAGTGGACCGTCGAGCTGCCCACGGCCGGTGACTACACGGTCGTGGCCAGCGAGTCGGACCCGTCGGGCGGCGAGGGTCGTCCGCCGTTCTCGGCGACCCGGACCGTCCGCGCGACCGACTGATGCACACCGCAGGGCGCAGCACCACAGGACCCTCGAACAGCGTGTCGACGGCGCCCCGCGTCGTCCCGCTGCTCGTGACGCTCGCCCTGGCGCTCTCCCTGGCGCTCTCCCTGGCGCTCGCGCCCGCCCCGTCCGCCCTCGCGCAGACGCCGACCGCGCCGATCACGATCAGCGGCGGGCTGCGCTTCGTCGCGCCCGACGACGTGCTCATCGAGGTCTCCGGCATCCCGACCGCGCGGCGCTTCCTCGACACCGTCGAGCTGCTGCCGCGCCGCAGCGGCATCGACGTCGTCAACGAGCTCGGCTTCGACGCGTACCTCTACGGGCTCGCGGAGGTCCCGCAGTCGTGGCCGGAGGCGGTGCTCGACGCGCAGGTCATCGCGGCCCGCTCCTACGCGTGGCGTTCGATCCAGCGCGGCACGTTCCGCGACTACGACATCTGCGCGACCGTCGCCTGCCAGGTGTTCCGCGGCGCCGAGATCCTGCTCGGCACCAACGGCGACCGCTGGCGCGACGCGGTCGACCGCACGAGCGGCCAGGTGCTCATGTCCGACGGTGAGCCGATCCTCGCGCGCTACTTCTCGACCTCCGGCGGCCGCACCTACGGGAACGAGGAGGTGTTCGAGTCGTCCGGCCCGCGCCCCTACCTGCTCGCCATCGCCGACCCCTACGACGCGCTGTCGCCGCTGCACCGCTGGGAGGTGCGCTTCACCCGCGACGAGTTCGACGCGATCCTCGCCGAGGGGCGCACGCTCGCTGCGACCGTGCCCGTCGCGCGCGTCGAGCGGCTCGGCCCGGCCGACGACCCGAAGGCGGAGGTCCGCGTCACCGGGCAGGACGGCACGAGCGTGACCGTGCGCGCCATCGTGCTGCGTGACTTCCTCTCGACCCGCGCGGTCGAGCTCTTCCCCGACCGCTTCCCGTCGCTGCGTCCTGACGGCACGCGCCCGCTGCCGTCGACGATCCCGACGACGCGCTACGACATCGAGCTGTCCGACACCGAGGTCGTGCTGCACGGCATCGGCTGGGGACACGGCGTCGGGATGGGCCAGTGGGGTGCGCATGCACGTGCGCTCGACGGTCACAGCGCCGAGGAGATCCTCGCCGCCTACTACGGCGGACTCACCCCGGTCGTCCCGGCCGAGCTCCCGACGCGCATCCGCGCCGGGATGGGTGCCGCACGGCTCGGGGACGACGAGCTGCTCACGGTGCGCTTGACCTCACCGACCCGCGTGACGACGACCGACGGGCGCGCCCTGTCGACGAGCCTCGGGACGTGGCGCGTGACACGCACCGGCACCCGGCTGCGCGTGCTGCCGCCGCTCGGGGACGGTCAGCCGCTCGCGCTGTCGGCGACGGCGACGTTCCCGGGGCTCACGTGGGGTCCGGGTGCGACGCTCGGCACCATCCACCCCGGCGACGGTGACGCGACCGACCTGCGCATCACCGTGAACAAGCCGGTCCAGCTGCGCATGGAGATCGCGACCGCCGGAGGCGCAGAAGGCGGCGGAGGCGGCGGAGAGGCGGGAGCGCAGGTGCTGCTCACCCGTGAGCTCGGCATCGCGGAGGCCGGGGTGCACTGGGTGCGCTGGTTCCACGACGACGCGGACGGCGACCGCGTCCCGGCCGGCCGCTACCAGGTCCGGCTGATCGGCGTCGACCAGGCAGGCGTCGAGGCCGGCGAGGCGAGCCGGGACGTCGTGCTGCGCTGAGCGTGACGCCGCGCGTCCCGCGCGCTCTCATCCCGGGCACCCACGTCCCAGACGCTCGTCCGCCTCAGCCGAGGCCCCGCTCGAGCAGGAACTCCGCCCAGGCCAGGTCGAGCGCGTCGTCGATGTTCGCGACGGGACCGTCGATCACGAACCCGCCGGTACGCGCACCCATCAGCCGTCCGGCCGCGAGCGTGTCGCGACGCAGCGCGTAGGCGACACCGTTGCGATGCCAGAGCGGCGCGAGCTGCTGGCGCGCGACGATCGCTGCGCCGTCGGCATGGTCGAACGCGAGCAGGCCGTCGTCGAGCCGCAGCTGCTTCACCGGGTGCGCCTTGCCGTCGGTCGGCGACACGGTCCACACGGCATCAAGACCGTCCTCGACGAGCCGGCGCAGCACGCCTTCGACCTGGTCGGCGGTGCGCAGCGGCGAGGTCGGCTGGAGCATCACGACCACGTCGTAGCGCGACGCGTCGTCCGCCTCGGTCGCTGCGAGCGCATGCTGGAGCACCTCGACGTCACCGATGCGATCGCCCGAGAGGTCCTCGGGCCGGCGGAACGGCGCGTCCAGGCCGGACGCCTCGGCGACCGTCGCGATCGCGTCGTCATCGGTGGAGACGACCGCACGGTCGATGGACGGGCAGGCCGCGACGACCTCCCCGACGCGTGCGACGAGCGGCACGCCGCCGACCGTCGCAAGGTTCTTGCCCGGCAGCCCCTTCGAGCCGCCGCGGGCCGGGACGACCGCGAGGACACGAAGGCCGTCGATCACGGCGCGTCCGGACGTTCGTCGGGCAGCTCAGCACGCAGCAACTGCTCGGTGATCTGGAAGCGGCCCCAGTGGTCGACGACGGTCTTGCGCTGCGCGCTCGTGAGCTTCACGATCTCCGGATCGCGGTAGAAGCTGTCGTCGGACAGCGCGGTCGTCGACAGCTCCTCGAACACGCATCCGGTGTCGCTCGAGAACTCGTGCCACACGCCGGGCAGCACGGTCAGCACGTCACCCGGCAGGAGGTGGCGCTCGCGCCCGTCGAGCACGACGTCGAGCTCGCCCCACAGGACGTGGAACGACTCCTCCTTCAGCTTGTGGAAGTGCGCCGGGTGGCGCTGCCCGGGCAGCTGGACGAGGATCTTCTTGGCGTACGCACGGTTGATGATGGTCATCAGGACCGTGCCGACCCTGCGGAAGTGCTCGATGCCGTAGTGGTGCGAGTACTCGGTCTGGAAGTCGGCCGAGAGCGGGACGTGCGCGTGCGCGAGCATCGCCTTCACGTCGTGGACCGCGTCCTTGAGGATCTGCTCGTAGGTGCGGTCGGGTTCGGTGACGCCGGCCGCGGGCACCGGGGCGTCCGCGGTGACGGCCGTCTCCAGCCGGATGCCGTCGCGCCAACGTCCCGACGGCAGCTGCGCGTCGCGCAGCGGGAAGGCGAAGTACACGTCATCGGACGCGAGCAGCGTGCCGGCCTCGAGGTCGCGCCGTGCGAACACGCCACGACGCAGCTCGTCGATGGCGACCCGCTCGGCGTCGGGGATGAAGCGCGTCGACGGGTCACCGACCAGCGTGCGCGCCTTGTGCCACGCAGCCAGCCAGGCGTCGAGCTGGTCGGGCGCCGACGAGTACGCGTTCAGCGTGACCTCGTCGGTCGGCAGGCCGACGTGGCGTTCGAACATGCGCGCGCCCTGCGCGTAGGCGACGACCACCGGCACGGTGTCCGACGGGTCCTCGTGCGTCGACCAGCCGATCGTCAGCCCCGGGTAGCGCGTGCGGAACTCGCCGATGTTGGACAGCTGGCAGGTCTCGTCGGGCGCGGGATAGATCGAGACGCAGTGCATGAGCGCGAAGTCGCAGCCGCGATGCTGGAGGAAGCTGACGAGGTCGTCCGCGCCCGAGCGCGTGAGCCCACCCGTCGACGCGACGACGGGCAGGCCTGACGCCGCGACCCGCTCGAGCAGCGGCCAGTCGGTCGCCGACGCCGAGGCGACCTTGATGAGGTCGAAGCCCATGTCGACGATGCGGTCGACCGACGACTCGTCGAACGGCGTGCACATCGCGAGCATCCCGTGGCTGCGGATCGCGTCGAGCAGCTCGGCGAAGCCCTCCCACGGCATGAGCGTCGAGAGGAAGCGCGGCACGTGCTTGTTGCTCGGGTCGCGCTGCTCGTCGACGTGGACGAAGTCGGGCAGGTCGCGGAACTGGAACTTGATCGCCGCCCGGATGCCGTGCTCACGGGCCGCCGCAGCACAGCGGTCGATGATCGCCCGGCCGTGCTCGACGCTGCCCTGATGGTTGTTCGCGAGGTCGAGGACGAAGAGGTCCTCGAAGTCGAACCCGCGTGCGTCGGTGCGCTCACCCGTCATGCTGGAACCTCCGTCCTGACACCGTCCGCCACCGAGGCGAACGCTGCAGCGATCACGTGCATGGTCGCGACCCCGTGGGCGAGGTCGAGCGGTGAGGGTCGGCCGGTCGTGATCGCATCGAGCACGTGCGCGACCTCCCGCCCGAAGTCGTCGGTCCGCGTCGTCGGGAACACGTCCACCTGTGGGTCCGAGCCGGAGCGCGACGTCACGATCACGTCCCGTTCGCGCTCGCGCTCGAAGCGCAGCTCCATCACGCCGTCGGTCCCGGTCACCCGTGCACCCTTCGACGGCGGGCGCGTGACGACGTCCTGCACGCAGCGTCCGACGAGTCCGCTCGACGTGGTCAGGTCGAGCAGCGCGATGCGGTCGTGCTCGACGTCGCCGATGCGCTGCAGGTCCATCGTGGCCGCGACCGATGAGACCTCCCCGGCGCCGACGGCGCGCGCGAGCTGCTGCCACAGGTGCAGGCCGTGCGAATGCTCGCCGAGCGCACCGCCACCCCGTCGCCACGAGCCGAGGTAGGACGCCTCCGGCCCGGGCAGCCACGGATGCGCCGCAAGGATCCCGCCCCAGTGCTCGCGGGTCTCGGTGTCGATCGTGAGCACCTCGCCGATCGCGCCCTCCTGCAGCCGTGCGACGAACGCGGACGTCGCGTCGGCGACCCCATGCGTGAAGCCGACGAACACGCGGGTCCCTTCGGACTCGGCGGCGACGACGAACGCTTCGAGTCCTGCGAGGTCCGGCGTCGTGAGCGGCTTCTCGACGAGCAGTGCCCCGCAGCCCTCGTCGAGCGCCACCATCGCGAGCGGCAGGTGCGAGTCGGGAGGCGTGCCGATGACGACGAGGTCGTAGTCCCCCCGGGGTGCGTCGTCGGGCAGGTGGAGACCGATCGCGTCGTCCCACGCGCCGTAGCGCGCCGGATAGATCTCGTCACGGGCCCGTGCGAGCGCCGCCGGATCGGTGTCGACGAGATCGACCGCGACGTCGTGGCTGCGCAGGGCCCGGGCGAGATGGTTCCCGATCGAGCCGGCGCCGATGATCTTCGCGCGCACCGAGCCCTCCAGCCTGCGGCCACCGACGGTGCGTCGGGGCATCCGGTGGTGGGCGAGGGGGGACTTGAACCCCCATGTCCTTACGGACACACGGACCTGAACCGTGCGCGTCTGCCAATTCCGCCACCCGCCCGGGTGGACGACCGAAGCCGTTCGGCCGGCAGCGTAGCGAACGGCGTCCTCGGGCTGTCCGGCCGGACGCCCCGTAGCCGCCGTCCGCAGGGTCGCACGGGTTAGCCTGACGCCATGAGCATCCTGAAGGACTTCCGCGACGAGCTCGGCGACGATCCCGAGCCGCTGCACCGTCGACTGATGCGCACCGGCGTGAGGACGGTCGAGCTCGCCGAGGCCGTCCAGGACTACCTCCGCGAGCAGCAGGAGGTCACCGACGACGGGGTCCTCGCTCCCAACGTCCTGCGCATCACGCTGGGGACGAAGGACCATGAGCGGCTCAGCCGCTACGGCATCACGCTCCCGCGCGCGCTCGGCACGGTCGTCGTCGAGACGGCCGCCGAGGCCGGATGGCTGCTCGTCGGCCCCGTCAAGGTGCGCATCGACCACGACGAGCTGATCAAGGCCGGGACCTACCGCCTCGTCGGCCGGGTCGAGCCGGTCGAGGGCTGGGGAACGTCGGTCGAGCAGACACCGGACGCGCCGGACCTCGTCACGATCGTCCCCGCTTCCCCCGGGACGTCGACGACCGACGCCGGCGCGGCCACCGACCCGACCCTCATCGTCCGGACCGGTGTCGACGCCACCGCATCCCTCGTGCTCGACGGCCGACGCGTCACCGCCGGCCGGGGCAGCGGGTGCGACCTGGTCGTGCGCGACACCACCGTCTCGCGCGAGCACGCGGCGTTCGTCCTGCGCGGCGACGTGTGGTGGGTGCTCGACCTCGGATCGACGAACGGCACGCGGGTCAACGGGCTGCGTGCCGCGGAGCATCCCGTCGTCCCGGGCGACCGCATCGAGCTCGGAGACGTCGTCGTGGAGCTCGTGGAGGCCTGACGTGGACCTTCCGAAGGTCACGGCCCACGGTCGCAGCGACATCGGTCGCGTGCGCACCGGCAACGAGGACGCACTGCTCATCGGCCGCACCGTGTTCGCCGTCGCGGACGGCATGGGTGGCCATCTCGGCGGCGAGGTCGCCTCGGCGACAGCGCTCGGCCCGCTCGGACCACTCGACGGCCAGCACTTCCCCGACACCGACGCGGCGCTCGCTGCCCTCACCGCTGCGGCCACCGCCGCGAACACCGAGGTGTCGCGCCGGGCCGGCGCCGACCCGGACCTCGCGGGCATGGGCACGACCCTCACCGCCCTGCACGTCGACGGACGTGATGCGCACATCGTGCACGTCGGCGACTCGCGCGCGTACCTGCTGCGCGGGGACCGGCTCGTCCAGCTGACCGACGACCACACGCTCGTCCAGGCGCTCATCGACCAGGGACGCATCACGCGCGAGCAGGTCGCGACCCACCCGCACCGCTCGGTCATCACGCGCGCCATCGGTGTCGCCAGCGACGTCGAGACCGACACCTGCCACCTCACGCTGCATGACGGTGACCGGTTGCTGCTGTGCTCGGACGGGCTCACCGGCGTCGTCGACGACGTGTCGATCGCTCGCACGGTCCGCGACCTCGCACCGGCAGCGGCCGTCGAGGCCCTCATCGATGCGGCCAACGCCGCCGGAGGTCCGGACAACATCACGGTCGTGATCATCGCGGTCGAGGGCGGACAGGATCCGGACCTGACCGTGCCGCTGCCCACCGTCGTGCGCATCCGCACCGACGACCTGGCCGGCGAGAGCACGAACTGGGCGGACCGTTCGTCCGACCTCGGCGGCCGGGTGATCGTGCCGGCCGGGACCGCTCGCGCCTCGGGGCAGGGCATGCGTCCCGCCGCCCGCCGGGAGCGCATCCTCGGCGGCACGTTCGACCGGGTCGCGCTCAAGCTCGTCGTCGCTGCCGTGACCGGCGTCCTGCTGGTCACCGGGATCGGGCTCGGTGCGCGCGTGATCCTCGACCGTGCCTACCTCGTCGGGGTCGCCGACGACGAGATCGTGATCTTCCGCGGCTTCGACCTCCAGCTCGGACCGCTCGACCTCAAGCGCGTGCACGAGCGCCCCGGGATCACCCTCGAGCAGATCCGGCCGGAGCTGCGCCCCGTCTACGAGGCGGGCCGACCGGCGGCCGACCTCGGTGACGCGCGCCGCATCGTGCGCAACATCCCCCTGCTCGAGGTCACACCGGCCGAGGGTCAGGATTGAGCGCGGACCGGGTGCTCGCCGACCGCTACGAGCTCGGGCGCATGATCGGCCGCGGGGGCATGGCCGAGGTGTTCGCCGCGCGCGACCGGGTGCTCGACCGTGAGGTCGCCGTCAAGGTGCTGCGCGAGCGCTTCCGCGAGGACGCATCGTTCACCGCGCGCTTCAACGACGAGGCGCGCAACGTCGCCCGGCTCTCGCACCCCAACCTCGTCGTCGTGTTCGACACCGGGGTCGACGACGCCCAGCCGTTCATCGTCATGGAGCGCATCCGCGGCCGGACCCTGCAGGAGGCGCTCGACGCCGGCGGGCTGACCGAGGACCGCGGGCTGCAGGTCGCCGCGGACGTCTGCGGCGCGCTCGCGTACGCGCACCAGAACCTCCTCGTCCACCGCGACGTGAAGCCGGGCAACATCATGCTCGCCGAGGACGGCTCGGTGAAGGTCACCGACTTCGGCATCGCCCGTGCGATCAGCGACGAGACGGTCACCGCGACCGCAGCCGTGCTCGGGACCGCCGCCTACCTCTCTCCCGAGCAGGCGCAGGGCAAGCGGGTCGATGCCCGCTCCGACCTGTACTCGCTGGGCGTCGTGCTCTACGAGCTGCTGACCGGCAAGGTCCCGTTCTCCGGCGAGTCCGCCGTCTCCGTCGCGCTCCAGCACGTGCGCGCCACCCCCGAGGCGCCACGCCGTCTCGTGCCGACCGTGTCGAGGGCCGCAGAGACGATCGCGATGCGCCTGCTCGAGAAGGACCCGGACCGGCGCTACCAGCAGGCGGAGGACGTCCGTGTCGACCTCGAGCGCGCCCGCCGAGGCGACCCTCCGCTGCCGCTCAAGCCCCCCGCCCCGCCCCGCAGCATCGCAGCGGTCCCGGACCCGGCCATGGGCGATGCGGCGACGGGCGACACGACGGTGAGCGCTGCGGCTCATGCGGCCACACGGACGGCGCCCACGACCGACGCGGCACGCGACGCGACCGGTGAGCGGTCCGCGGCCATGCGCGACCCGCGGGAACGCACGCGACGCATCGCGGGCTACCTGGCGTTCGCCGCGGTGCTCGTCGCCGTCGTGCTCGGTGCCCGCGCCGTCCTCACGGCCGAAGCACCACCCGAGCCCGAGGTCAGCGTGCCGAGCGTCACGGACGTCACCATCGAGCAGGCGCTCACGATCCTCGCCGACGGCGAGCTGCGCGTCGGGCGCGTCACCGAGGTCGAGACGCAGTCGTCACCGCCGGGCACCGTGCTCGCACAGCAGCCGGACGCCGGCGCGCTCCTCGGGGTCGGCGGCGCGGTCGACCTGACCGTGGCGAAGTCCCCACCGCTGACCACCGTGCCCAACGTGGCCGGCCTCGCCGAGACCGAGGCGCTGCAACGCCTGCGAGCGAGCGGCCTCGTGCCGGGGGCGCGCCTGCGCGCGCCGAGCGACTCGCTGCCGGCAGGCACCGTCATCAGCACGCAGCCCGGTCCGGGCACGCGCCTCGCCGTGGACAGCATCGTCGAGATCACGACCAGCGACGGCCCGGCCCGGGCGTCCGTGCGCGCGGTCACGAACCGCCCGCTCGCCGAGGCCGTCAACCGTCTGCGCGACCAGGGCTTCCTCGTCGAGGTCTACGAGGAGGCGAACCCTGCGGTGTCCGGTGGACTCGTGATCCGCCAGCTGCCGGGCGCCGGCTCGGAGGCGGTGCTCGGCTCGACGGTCATGCTGTGGGTCTCGACCGGACCCGACGGCACCGCACCGTTGCCCGACATCCCGGATGCGGAGCCGGACCCTGACGGTGGTGGCGACGCCGGTGGTGGCGACGCCGGTGAGGGTGATGGCGACGAGGCCGACGAGGTGACGACCCAGGGCTGAGTCGCGGTCGGGCCGGCCGGTACCGTCGCTCGCATGTTCCGACGGGCCGTGCGCGTGGTGACCCTCGGCGGCGTCGACGTCCGACTCGATCCGTCGTTGGTCCTGCTCGTCGCGCTCCTCACCTGGGTGCTCACCGGCCGGCTCGGGCTGCGCTTCCCGACCTCGACCGCGCTGGCGCTCGCCGTCGTCGGCAGCGTGATCCTCGTCCTGTCCGTCCTCGCCCACGAGCTCGGTCATGCGCTCGCCGCCCGACGTCGCGGCCTGCACGTCGGTGGCATCACCCTCTTCGCGCTCGGCGGCGCGACGGAGCTGGCCGGCCACGGACGCACCCCGCGCGAGGAGCTCGCGGTCTCAGCGACCGGACCGTGGATCAGCATCGTGATCGCTGCGGCTGCCGGCCTCGTCGCGACCGGCGCGGAGCAGCTGCCAGCCGGGGACGTGTCGGCCGCCGTCGGGCTGCTCGCCGGACTCGTCGGCTGGCTCAACCTCGGGCTGGCCGCGTTCAACCTGCTGCCCGCCGCACCGCTCGACGGTGGCCGCATCCTCCACGCGCTGCTGTGGCGCGGTCTGCGCGACCGGCATCGCGCGACGCTCGTGACGAGCGTGCTCGGCGTGGTGCTCGGTGTCGTGCTGGTCGTGGTCGGCGTCCGGCTGGTCACCGACGCGACCGACGTCGTCAGCGGGCTCGCGACCGCCGCCGTCGGCGTGTTCCTCGCAGCCGGGGCGGAGGGCGAACGCCGCCGCAGCCGACGCTCGCGCGAGCCCGGCCACGACGACGGTGACAGCGACCGTGGCGCGGTGCTCGGACGCTCCGGCCGACGTCCGGCCGACCTCTTCGGGAGCGGGCTGGCGTCCGCCTCGATCGCCATCGTCGCGGTGGCCGCCCTCACCGTGCCGATGCCGTTCGTCGAGTACCGCCCGGGAGGGGCGACCCCGATCGAGCCCCTCGTCACCATCGAGGGGGCCGACACCACCGCGCTCGACGGCGAGACGGCCCTGCTGACGGTGCGGCTGACGCGACCGTCGAGCGTGCAGCTCGTCGCCGCCCGACTCGACCCGGACCGTCAGCTGCTCCCCACCGCCCGGATCTACCCCCAGGGCGTCGACCGGCAGGTGCATCTCGCTCGCGAACGCGAACGCTTCGACCGGCAGTTCGACGTCGCTGCGGCCGTCGGTGCGGCCGCGGCCGGGATCCCGCTCGAGATCGTCACGGCCGTCGTGATCCTCGAGGTCGACCCGAACGGCCCCGCCGCCGGACTGCTCGCACCCGGCGACGTCGTGCTGTCGGTCGACGGTGACCCGGTCACCAGCGGTGCGGCGCTCGCCGAACGCGTGCGCACCTCACCTGCCGGCGTGCCGCTGACGCTGCGCATCGTGCACGGCGGTGTCGAGCGCGACCAGCGGATCACCCCGCAGCCGCCCGCCGACGCCGCCGGTGGCTCCACCGATGGCCCGCCCCGCATCGGGGTCATCGTCCAGACCGCCGTCGACGACCTCGTGCTGCCGATCGACATCACGCTCACCCCGGACGTGCGCATCGGCGGACCGAGCGCCGGCCTGATGGTCGGGCTGACCGTGTACGACCTGCTCGCCGAGGAGGACCTGCTGCGCGGACGGCGGGTCGCCGGCACCGGGACGCTCGACGTCGACGGGGTCGTCGGTGGGGTCGGCGGTGTCCCCGAGAAGACGCTCGCGGCGATCGAGGCCGGCTACGACGTCCTGCTCGTGCCGGCCGCGGACGCGGCGGCGACGCAGCGGCTCGCGAGCGGACGCATCACCGTCATCGGCGTGACGACGCTCGACGAGGCGATCGACCGGCTCAGGCGCCGGGACTGACCTCGACGGGATGCTCGCAGCGCGCGAGGAAGGTCGCGAGCAGCTTCATCCCGACGCCCGTGAGGATCGACTCCGGGTGGAACTGCACGCCCTCGACGTCGAGCTCGCGGTGCCGCAGCCCCATGATGAGCCCGTCGGACGTCTCCGCCGTGATCTGCAGCACGTCGGGCAGCGTGCTGCGCTCGACGACGAGCGAGTGGTAGCGCGTCGCGTCGAACGGGACGGGCAGGTCGGCGAACACGCCGTCCTTGCGGTGGTAGATCGGTGACGTCTTGCCGTGCATCAGCACGGGTGCGCGCACGACGTCGCCGCCGTAGAGCTGCCCGATGCACTGGTGGCCGAGGCACACGCCGAGCACCGGTCGCACCCCGGCCATCGCGGCGATCAGCGGTGTCGAGAGCCCGGCGTCGTCAGGGGTCCCCGGACCGGGCGAGATGACGAGCCCGTCGGGTGGCGCGGCCATGACCTCGTCCACCGTGAACGCGTCGTTGCGCACGACCTCGACCTCAGCGCCGAGCTCCGCGAGCTCCTGCACGAGGTTGTAGGTGAACGAGTCGTAGTTGTCGACGATCAGCAGACGGGCGGCCACGACAGGTCCTTCGACGCTCGAGAGGCTACCGACCCACCGGTACCGTCGACGGAGCCCTTCGGCAGACGACGAGCAGGACCTCCCGTGCCCGACGACGTGTCCCCGCTGCCGGCCGTGCTGCGCCATGCGCCGGCCGTCGACGCCGCCGTCGGCACCGAGCTCGACCGTCTCGCGGACGATCTGCGCGGCGTCGACCCGGGTCTCGCCCCGGCCGCGGAGGCGCTCGTCGATGCGGCGCAGGGCGGGAAGCGCCTGCGCGGCGCCCTCGTGTGCTGGTCGTACGCGGCGCACGCCGGACCGGGTGCACGTGCGGAGGACGTGCTGGGTGCGGCCGTCGCCGTCGAGCTCGTCCACCTCAGTGCGCTCGTGCACGACGACATCATCGACCGGTCCGCGACGCGCCGCGGTCGCCCGAGCACGCACGCACGCTTCGCGGCCGCCCATGCGGCGAGCGGCGCGTCTGCGCAGGCGGCGGCCGAGCACGGCCGCAACGTCGCGATCCTGCTGGGGGACGTCCTGCTCGCGGCCGCACCGGAACCGCTGCGCAGGTGCCGCGTACGGCCGGAGGTGATGGAGCACGCGCAGGCAGCCCTGGTGCGCCTCCAGGTCGAGGTCATGGCCGGGCAGTTCCTCGACGTCGATGCGGCGGCCCGCCGCGTCGACGACCCGGACCGGGCGCTCACGATCGCGACCCTGAAGTCCGGCCGCTACTCGGTGTCGCGTCCGCTCGAGCTCGGTGCGCTGCTGGCCGGCGCCGATCCGGACGTCGCCGCGCGGCTGCTCGAGGTCGGCGACCCGCTGGGCGTCGCGTTCCAGCTGCGCGACGACCTGCTCGGCGTGTTCGGCGATCCGGCGGTGACCGGCAAGCCGGCCGGGTCCGACCTCGTCGAGGGCAAGCGCACGCTGCTCGTCGCCGAGACGCTCGCACGGCTCGGGCGCGACGCGGAGCGCGACGCGTTCGAGGCGTCCTTGGGCACGGCGGACCTCGACCACGCGGCCGTGGCCGCACTCACCGCGACGATCGAGCGCTGCGGCGCTCGGGAGGCGGTCGAGGCGCACGTCACGCGCTGCGCATCACAGGCCGTGGACGCCATCGGTCGACTCCCTCTGGACGACGAGGACCGTCAGGCCCTGCGCGATCTCGCGATCTGGATGACCACGCGCCATCGTTGAGTGCGCCGATTACGCTCACGGCACCCTCGCGGCCGGCCAGCAGCGCCACCGGTGGGTCACCACCGTCGACCGAGGAGCGTGCCGTGCCGCAGAGCAAGCACTCGCGCGGGGGCAAGCGCAGGGTCCGTTCACAGCGTGAGCGCGCGCCCGAGAAGCGCCCGGAGCCCTCACCGCCGTGGCTGGCCCCGACCGGCATCGGCCTCGTCGGCGGAGGAGCACTCGTCCTGCTGCTCGGCAACCTCCCGGCCATCGCGCGACTCGTGCGCGACCTGCCCGGGCTCGGCGGCAACTGGCCGCTCGTCGTCGGCATCACCCTCATCGGCATCGGGTTCACGCTGCTGATGCGCTGGCGCTGAGGCGCTGGTGAGCGATCTGCTGCGCGTCGCGCGCGACATCCATGACCTGCTGGGCCGCGAACGCCCCGGACGCTGGGTCGTCCTGATCCTCATCTCGCTCGTCGCGTCCGTGTTCGAGATGCTGGGTGCGCTCGCGATCTACCTGCTGCTGGCGCTGCTGACGGCCCCGGACACGATCGCGACGGTCCCGCTGGTCGGTGACCTCATCGCGCGACTGCCCTTCGACGACCTGACGACGCTGCGGGTCGTGGCCGGCAGCGCCGTCATGGTGTTCTTCGTGATCCGTGGCGTCATCGTCGTGGGTCGCGCCTACGTCGAGACGCGACTCGTGACGGACGCCGGGGTCGAGATCTCCGACCGCCTGCTCGGCGGCTACCTGTCGATGCCGTACCGCTTCCACACGCGTCGCAACACGGCCGAGATGGTGCGCAACGCGTTCACCAGCACCACGTCGTTGCAGAACAGCGTCATGCTCCCGCTCGCGTTCCTCGTCGGTGACGCGTTCCTCGTCGTGGGGCTGGCCGTGGTCGTGCTCGCGAGCGAACCGCTCGGCGGCGTCGTCGCGGTCGTGTTCCTCGGCGGCGTGACGCTGCTGATCCAGCGCCTGCTGCGCCCGCGCCTGCAGGGCTGGAGCCGCCGGTCCCAGGACGCCGCGACCGGTGGGCTGCAGGCCATCCAGCAGTCGCTCGGCGGGATCCGCGACATCAAGCTGCTCGGGCAGGAGGCCACGTTCCTCGCCGAGCACCGCTTCTTCCGCCTGCGCGGCGCCCGTGCCGCCTACCTGTCGCAGGCCGCGGGCGCGATCCCGCGCGCGATGATCGAGCTGGCGATGGTCTCCGCCGTCGTCGTGCTCACGCTCGTCACGCTCGCGACCGGCGCGTCGGTCGACGAGACGCTCGCCACCATCGGCCTGTTCGCCTACGCGGGGCTGCGTCTCCAGCCGGTGCTGCAGCGCATCGTCACGTCCGTCAACCAGATCCGCAGCAACTCCGCGATCGTCGACGACCTGGCCGCCGACCTCCACCAGGTCCAGGACTGGGCGGCCGTCATCGCCGAGCAGCCCGTCCAGCCGTCCGACGTGCCGGCACCGTTCGCCGACCAGCTCGAGCTCGACGGGGTGCAGTTCACCTACGCGCCTGATGAGCCGTCGGTGCGTCCGGCGCTGCGCGGGATCGACCTGACCGTGCGGCGCGGCGAGTTCCTCGGCATCTGCGGACCGACCGGCGGCGGGAAGTCGACGCTGCTCGACCTGCTCGTCGGACTGCTGCAACCGACCGCCGGCACGATCACGGTCGACGGGCGACCGCTGGACGCGGCGCCGGCCTGGTGGTGGTCACAGCTGGGGGTCGTGTCCCAGCAGGTGTTCCTCACCGACGACACGCTGCGGCGCAACATCGCGTTCGGCGTCGCCCCCGACGCGATCGACGAGGTGCGGCTCGCACGCTGCGTCGAGCGCGCGCAGCTCAGCGAGATGGTGGCCGGCCTTCCCGCAGGGCTCGACACGGTCGTCGGGGAACGCGGGATCCGGCTCTCCGGCGGGCAACGGCAGCGGGTCGCCGTCGCGCGCGCCCTCTACCGCGAGCCGCCCGTGATCGTGCTCGACGAGGGCACCTCGGCGCTGGACGGGGCGACGGAGGCGCGCGTGATCGCCGCACTCGACGAGGTCGCCCCCGACCGCACGCTCATCGCGGTCGCCCACCGGCTGATGACGCTGCGCGACGCGGACCGCATCCTCGTCGTCGCGGACGGGCGCGTCACCGACACGGGCACCTACGACGAGCTGATGACCTCGTCGGCACTGTTCCGAGAGCTCGCCGGCCGCACCTGAACGTCAGCGCACGCGGGTCGTCAGCGCACGCAGGTCAGCGCACGATCTCGGTGCGGGCCACCATGCGCTGGCCGCAGTGCGACGGCGCCTTCGGGGTCGCGCGGTAGAGCAGCAGGACCTCCATGCCGCACTCGGCGCAGCGGAACACGGTCCGCTCCGGCCCGTCCTGCACCGCCGGCACCCCGTCATCATCCTGCGCGTCCTGCACGAGCACCCGCAGCGACGCGATCGACCAGCTCAGCAGCGCAGCGGCGAGCAGCGGCGCGAACACGTAGCGCCAACCGAACACGAGGCCGACGATCGGTGCGGCCGGGATGGCGACGATGAACAGCAGCCTGCGGATGCTCCGCGCCGGCGGCATGCTGCCGACGACGTCCTCGCCGCTCGCCGCGCTCGCCGAGTCCTCGTCGCTCACGATGTCCTCGTCGTTCACGGGAGCCGCTCGATGATGGTCGCGTTGGCCATGCCGCCGCCCTCGCACATCGTCTGCAGGCCGTAGCGGCCACCGGTGTGCTCGAGCACGTCGAGCAGCGTCGTCGTCAGCTTCGCGCCCGACGCTCCCAGCGGATGCCCGTTCGCGATCGCGCCACCGTGGACGTTGACGCGCGCGAGGTCCGCGCCGGTCTCGCGCTGCCAGGCGAGCACGACCGGGGCGAACGCCTCGTTGACCTCGAACGCGTCGATGTCGTCGATGCTCAGCCCGGCGCGCTCGAGCACGCGACGGGTCGCCGGGATCACGCCGGTGAGCATCAGGATCGGATCGTCGCCGACGACGGTCATCGTGTGCACGCGCGCGAGCGGAGCCATGCCGAGCTGCTCGGCACGCGAACGCTCCATGACGAGCAGCGCCGCGGCACCGTCGGACAGCTGCGACGCGTTGCCGGCGTGCACGACCCAGCGCAGCCCGTCGAAGCGTTCCTCCCAGGCCGCGTCGCGGAACGCGGGCCGCAGCTGCGCGAGCGTGTCGACGGTCGTGTCGGGCCGCACCCCCTCGTCCCGGGAGATCGTCTCGCCGCTCGGCCCGTCACCACGGTCGACCGGCAGCGCGACGATGCGACCGCTGCTGCGTCCGTCCTCGGCCGCCGCGTGCGCCCGCTGATGCGACTGCGCGGCGTAGGTGTCGAGCGCCTCACGGTCGAGGTCCCAGCGCGTGGCGATGAGCTCGGCGGAGATGCCCTGCGGGACGAGTCCACCGGCGTACCGGGCCGGGATGCGCGTGCCGAACGGGTCCTGGCCGCCCATCGACGAGCCCATGGGCACACGCGACATCGACTCGACGCCGGCGACGACGGCGACGTCGTAGCTGCCGGCGATGACGCCCTGCGCGGCGAAGTGCAGCGCCTGCTGCGACGACCCGCACTGCCGGTCGACCGTGGTCGCCGGCACCGACTCGGGCCAGCCGGCGGCGAGCACCCCGTTGCGGGCGACGTTGAAGGTCTGCTGGCCGGCCTGGGACACGCAGCCGACGATGACGTCGTCGACGAGGCCCGGATCGATGCCGGAGCGCTGCGCGAGCGCCTCGAGGGTGGTCGCGAGCAGGTCCACGGGGTGATGCCCGCTCAGCGCACCGCCCGGCCTGCCGCGCCCGACGGGCGTGCGGACCGCGTCGACGATCACCGCCTCGCGTGCGCTCACGGTGCTCCCTCCCGCCGGCGCTCCCAGCGTGTCGACGACGGTACCGGTGGGGATCGCAGGGGCGTAGGCTGTCAGCCGCCGGGGCCCGTAGCTCAGCCCGGCAGAGCACCTGCCTTGCATGCAGGGGGTCAGGGGTTCAAGTCCCCTCGGGTCCACTCACGAACTGCTCCGCCGTCCGGCCGTCAGGCCACCGCGCCGCACTGAGGAGGTCGTCGGTGCCGATCGTCGCGCACTCGTCGCTGCCGTCCTTCGCGGACCTGCGCGCGCGCGGCGAGCAGATCCTCACGCTCGACGAGGCGCTCCAGCAGGACATCCGCGAGCTGCACATCGGGCTGCTGAACATGATGCCCGACGCGGCGCTGCGCGTCACCGAGCAGCAGTTCGTGCGGCTCGTCGGCAGCGCGAACCAGATCGTCCAGCTCTACGTCCATCCGTTCACCGTGCCCGGGCTCGAGCGTTCCCCGGAGGCGCAGGCGTACGTCGACGCGCACTACGAGTCGTTCGAGGACCTGCAGCGCGACGGGCTCGACGGGCTCATCGTCACCGGTGCGAACGTCGTCGGCCCCGACCTCGCCGACCAGCCGTTCTACGAGCCGCTCGCCGAGGTCATGGAGTGGGCGCACGAGCACGTCACCTCGACGCTGTGCTCGTGCCTCGCGACCCACGCGCTCGTCGAGCGCTTCCACGGCGTGCGTCGTCGTCCGCTCGCTGCGAAGCGCTGGGGGGTCTACCCGCACCGGGTCGTCGCTCCCGATCATCCGCTGCTGCTGGGGACCAACACGCGTTTCGACGTGCCGCACTCGCGCTGGAACGAGGTCACGAGCGCACAGCTGCGCGACGTCGGTGTGCGCGTGCTCGTCGAGAGCGTCGAGGGCGACTTCCACCTGGGGACGAGCGCCGACGGCATCCGCACCATCTACCTCCAGGGGCATCCCGAGTACCACACGGTGAGCCTGCTCAAGGAGTACCGCCGTGAGCTCGACCGCTTCGCCGCGGGCGAGCTCGACGCGCTGCCGCCGACGCCGGCGAACTACCTCACCCCCGAGGCCGCCCGGCTCGTCCAGGACCACGTCGAGACGCTGCTGCGGGCACGTGCGTCCGGGACGGCCATGCCCCCGTTCCCTGAGGACGCGATCGTCGCGCATCTCGACACCACGTGGGCCGACACGGGACGCGCGATCTTCAACAACTGGCTGGGTCTGCTCTACCGCCTGACCGACGTGCAGCGCGGCGTGCCGTTCATGCCGTCGATCGACCCCGAGGACCCGCTGGGTCTCGTGAGGGCCCAGCAGTAGGCTCGGGCGCATGCGCGAGCAGACAGGAAGCACCGTGGCGATCACCTTCGTCGACTGCACGCTGCGCGACGGCGGCTACCACAACGACTGGGACTTCTCCGTCACGCTGACCGACGAGTACCTCGCCGCCATGGCCGCCCTCGGCACGGACCGCGTCGAGCTCGGCTTCCGATCGCTGCGGCGCGACGGCTTCAAGGGGTCCGCCGCATTCACCACGGACGGCTTCATCGACCTGCTCACTGTGCCCGCGGGGATGACGCTCGGCGTGATGATCAACGCGGCGGAGATCGTCCTCGCTCCCGACGAGCAGCGCATCGCGCTCGAGACCTTGTTCCCGCCCACCTCGCGGGACCGCGTCCGCCTGGTCCGTATCGCTGCGCATCTCGAGGAGGTCGAGGCGTCGCTCACGGCGATCGACTGGCTGCGAGCAGAGGGCTACGAGGTCGGCATCAACCTGATGCAGGTCAGCGAGGCCAGCCTCGACGAGGTGACCCGGCTCGCGCGCCTCATCGCGCCCCACGGTCCTGACGTCCTGTACTTCGCGGACTCGATGGGCAGCCTCGACGGGGAACGGGTGACGGCCATCTGTGGTGCGCTGCGTGCGGGGTGGGACGGCCCGCTCGGGCTCCACGCGCACGACAACATCGGTCTCGCGCTGGCGAACACCGCTGCCGCGATCGCGGCCGGCGCCACCTGGGTCGACGCGACCGTGACCGGCATGGGACGAGGGCCGGGGAACACGCGCACCGAGCTGCTCGTGCTCGACCTCGCAGCACGCGGCTGGCCCATCGGTGACGTCGCACCGCTGCTCCGACTCGTCCAGGAACGCTTCGCGCCGATGCAGCACCACCACGGCTGGGGGACGAACGCCTTCTACTACCTCGCCGGACAGCACTCCATCCACCCGTCGTTCCTGCAGGAGCTGCTCACCGACGGTCGCTACGGCGTCGAGGAGGTCCTTGCCGCCATCGAGAACCTGCGCGACGCCAAAGCACGACGCTTCGATGTCCGCACGCTCGAGGGCGCACGGGACTTCTTCGCGACGACCGGCAGCGAGGGCTCCTGGTCGCCCTCCACGGTGCTCGAGGGTCGCGAGGTGCTGCTGCTCGGCACCGGGCCGAGCGTCGCGGCACACCACGAGGCCGTCGAGGCGTACGTGCGGACCCGTCGACCGTTCGTGATCGCGCTGAACACCGCACAGCCCATCGATGCTGCGCTCATCGACGCGCATGCCGCGTGCCATCCGCTGCGCGTGCTGTCGGACGCGGAGCGTCATGCGGCGATCTCCGCGCCGCTGATCGCGCCCGTCACGGCCCTGCCGCAGGACAGCACCATCCACCGTGCCGGGAAGGTCCTCCACGACTTCGGCGTCACCGTCGACGTCGATCGTCTCGTCGTGAACACGACCTCGGCCGTCCTCCCCACCCCTGCGGTGTTCGCCTATGCGCTCGCGGTCGCGGTCGCGGGGCGGGCGACACGCGTCCTGCTCGCCGGCTTCGACGGGTACGCCGCGGGTGATGCACGTCGGGCGGAGGACCAGGCGGTGTTCACCCGGTTCCTGAGCGACGATGCGACGCCGCCGCTCCTCGCGGTCACGCCGACCGCCTTCGACCTGCCCATGACGTCCATCTACGCGCTGCTCGACTGACGTGGGCGACACGGTCGCGGTCATCCCCGCGCGCTACGCATCGACGCGCTTCCCGGGGAAGCCGCTCGTCCCGCTGCTCGGCCGACCGATGCTGCTGTGGGTGGCCGATGTCTGCGCGGAGGCGCTGGGCGGCGCGAACGTCGTGATCGCCACCGACGATGACCGCATCCGCAGCGTCGCGGTCGACGCCGGACTGCGTGTCGAGATGACGTCGGACCGAGCGCTCACCGGGACCGACCGCATCGCCGAGATCGTCGACCGTCTGGGAAGCGACGTCATCCTGAACGTGCAGGGCGACGAGCCGCTGGTCGATCCGGCGGACCTGCTGCGCATCGCAGCGGTGAAGCGCGCCGAGCCGGACGCGGTCGTCAACGGGTACCACCCGATCGGGCCCGATGAGGATCCGGCGAGCCCCAACATCCCCAAGGTCGTCCTCGACCACGCGGAGCGGCTGCTCTACATGTCGCGCTGCGCGATCCCCGGCACGAAGTCGGGCACGCCCAGCCCTGACACGGTCCATCTGAAGCAGGTGTGCATCTACGGCTTCAGTCCGGACGACCTGCGCATGTTCGCCAGCGCCGGGGTGAAGGGCCCGCTCGAGGCCGCCGAGGACATCGAGATCCTGCGGTTCCTGGAGCTGGGTCGCACGGTGCGGATGGTGCGGACGTCGACCGCGAGCCTCGCCGTCGACGCACCGGAGGACGTCGCTCCCGTCGAGGCGGCGCTCCGGCTCAACGCTCGCGGGGCAGGCCCTCGCTGAGGCTGCGCCCCGACGCATGGTCGGGCGCGCGCTCCAGTGCGCGCTCCAGTA
>JAGYKW010000006.1 GCA_018401275.1 Nitriliruptoraceae bacterium
CTCGATGGCTACGCGGAACTGATGGCCGAGCTCACCGCTGCGGAGGTGGGCACGTGGCGACCCGGCGAGCAGCTGCTGCTCGGGCCGGCGATGATGCGCCTCACCCTCGAGATCGTCGCGCGCTCGCTGTTCGGGACCGGTGCGGCTGACGACGCGGAGCGCATCGCGCACTCGATGGGCATCGCGATCGACCGCATCGAGCGCACGATGCTGCCCGGGCTCGACCGTCTCGACGGGTCGGGGCTGCCATGGTTCCGAGCGTTCGGACGGGCCGCGGACGACCTCGCCGTCATCGCCGAGCGGCTCGTCGCCGAGCGGCGTGCACGCGCGCGTGCCGGCGACGCGGCCCCGGTCGACGTCGCCACCGCACGGCGCGACGAGGACCTGCTCGGCCTGCTGCTCGCACTGCGCGACGAGGACGGCAGCGCGTTCAGCGACGACGAGGTGCGTGACGAGGCGCTGACCCTGATCCTGAGCGGACACGAGACGACGGCCAACGCGCTGACGTGGGCGTTCTCCTACCTCGCCGCCGAACCGGCGACGCGCGCGGCCCTCGAGGCCGAGGCGGACGCGCAGGCCTGGCTCGACGAGGGTCGCACGCCCACCGTCGAGGAGCTCATGGCCGCGCCCTACGCCGGAGCGGTGCTCGACGAGGCGCTGCGGCTCGCGCCCCCCGTCTGGGTCGCGCCGCGCCGGGCGCTGCATGACGTCGACATCGTCGGGGTGCAGGTGCCCAAGGGTGCGCACGTCGTGGTCAGCCAGTACGTCACGCACCGCGACCCCGAGCACTTCCCCGACCCTGAGCGCTTCGACCCGTCACGCTGGCTCGACGGCCTCGAGCGGCGCCTGCCCCGAGGCACCTACGTGCCCTTCGGCGCGGGCACCCGACGCTGCCTCGGGGACCGCTTCGCCATGCTCGAGGGCCGTCTCATCCTGCTCGCCGTCGCACGGCACCTGCGCCTCGAGCCCGTCGACGCGCGACGTCCGGTGCCGCGAGCACAGCCGCGCGCGACCTACCGCCCACGCGGTGACGTACCGATGCGGGTCGTCGCGCGCACCGCCTGAGGCCGCGCGGGGCGCGCGGGGCGCGCGGGATCAGACGCCCAGCGTCTCCGCGGCGAGGCGGGTGCCCTCGACGCGGGCACGGATCTTCGCGAACGCCAGCTCACGCGCCGCCGTTCAGCCGGCGACGATGCCGATCCAGGTCGCGACGGTGACGACCAGCAGGTTCGAGGCCACGAGCACCGGGATGACCACCTTGAAGAGTCTGCTGGTCAGCTTCACGTCGAGCCGGTCGATCTTCGCGTCGAGTCGTTCGACCTTCGCATCGATCTCGTTGATGCGCCCATCGACCTGCGCGAAGCGGAGCAGCATCTCGTCGGCCGCGTACCGAAGAAGTCGCCCGCGTGCAGGCGAAGAGCTCCTGGGGGGCCGTCGCTGCCGAGTCGCGGTCACCGCCCGGGCGAGTGGACCCCGAGCGTGACTGCTCGGCGAGGAAGGGTCGAGATTGTTGGAGTCGATGAAGCGTGCAGCAGCCGCTCGGGTCGACTCGACGGGCCTCGAGTCCATGCAGAGGCGGCCCCCGCGTTCGCGGTTCGGCCCCCGCGTCGACGGGTCGTCGAGGCTGCGCCGCGTCTCGACCCTCGCGGGTAGAGCAGACTGATCGCGGAGCAGAGTGACCGCCTGCATCGGTCGGTCAGTGCGCCTGCTCGCATAGGGGCGGGTGAACGTGCCGTGAAGCGGACCTGCGGTGAGTCGGGTTCGGCGCGTGTGGCCGACGATCCGACCGTGGGCGATGGGGCGCCAGTGTCGGCTGCTGTCTGCTCGCCGTCGGTGACCGGCGAGCCGTCGCCTCGAACAGCGTCGTTCAGCGGGTGTTGACGACGTCGTGGGCGACCGCCCGCGGCCATCAGGTAGTCCGCGTGGACGCAGCCACGGTTCTGTCGCGATCCCCATGTCGCCCCTGTCCGGTCTGCGGCTGTTCCGTTCGAGCCGGCGAGTTCCGGAGGTTCCGGCACTTCCGCGGAGCGTAGTGGAGACGCCGCAGGGTCCGGGACGACGCGCAGAGGTCGCGGTCCCTGGCTGTCGTGCGTCCGCGTCGGTGTCCGCCTCGCCGCGTTCAGCCGGCGGCGGATCGTCGCGACGGCGACGACCACGGTTCAGTCCGAGCACCGGGATGACCCCTGGGAAGCGTGCGATGCGGCCCTTGTCCAGGGCAGGTCGGGGAGGGACTCTTCATGGACGCGCACGAACGCACCCGCACACACGCGGCCGTGGGATCGCGCGACCCGAGGAGATCGACATGGCAGGCACACGGACGACGGTGGTGACCGGAGCAGCATCCGGGATCGGCGCAGCGACCGCACGGCTGCTGACCGCCCGCGGTGAGCGCGTGATCGGCGTGGACCTCGCAGGGTCCGACGTCGTCGCGGACCTCTCGACGCCTGAGGGACGAGCATCGATGGTCGATGCGGTCGCGAGACTCGCCGACGGACCGATCGACGCGGTCGTCGCGAACGCGGGCAGCGCCGCACCAGCACCGTTGACCGTGAGCATCAACTACTTCGGTGCCGTCGCCACGCTCGAGGGGTTGCTCCCGCTGATGGCCGGATCGAACGCGCCGCGAGCGGTGGTCACCAGCTCGATGGCGTCGTTCCAGCCCAACGACGAGCAGCTCGTCGCTGCGATGCTCGATGGGGACGAGCCGGCCGCGCTGGCGCGCGCCCAGGCGCTCGTCGACGCGGGGGAGGAGTCGGCGCAGCTCATCTACGGCTCGACGAAGAACGCGCTCAGCCGCTGGATGCGCACGGTCGCACCGACCGACGACTGGGCCGGCGCAGGCATCCCGATCAACGCGGTCGGCCCCGGTGTCATCGAGACGCCGATGACCGCGGGGTACACGTCGACCGAGGAGGGGCGCGCGATGCTCGCGCAGATGGTCCCGATGCCGCTCGGTGGCTACGGCCAGCCCGAGGAGGTCGCGGAGCTCATCATCTGGCTCGCGAGCGCCGCGAACTCGAAGGCGACCGGCCAGGTCGTGTTCATCGACGGCGGCTCCGACGCGGTGCTGCGAGGCCCGACCGCGTTCTGAGTGCTGGGGGCGGTCGAGGTCGGTACCGTGCCGGAGCGTCCAAGAGGCGAGAGGAGCGGCCCATGACCGATGAGACCACCATCCGCATCACGAAGAACGGTCCGATGATCGTGAAGGGCGCTGCGCGCATCGAGGGCGCGGACGGCGAGCCGTGGACCGACGTGCCGGCCGGCGGCAACGTCGCCCTGTGTCGTTGCGGGCTGTCTGAGGTCAAGCCGTTCTGCGACGGCAGCCACAACGCCGGTGGGTTCGACTCGGCACCGACCGCGACGGATCAGCCCTACCCCTGGTGAGCGGTGCCCTGGTGGGCGGTGCCTTGGTGGGCGGTGCCGTCGTGGACTCGACCATAGGCTCAGCGCATGCGCATCCACATCATCCATGAGAACGACGAGTGGCTGCCTCCGTTCGCGGCGGCCCTCGACGCCGCGGGACTGCCGTGGGAGGCCTGGCATCTCGACGGTGGGGTCCTCGACCTCGATGCCGTGCCACCGGAGGGCGTGTACTGGTCGCGGATGTCCGCGTCGTCGCACACACGCGGTCACCTCGTCAGCAAGGACCACACCCGCAGCGTGCTGTCGTGGCTCGAGAGCCATGGCCGCACCGTCGTCAACGGCCGCCGGGTGCTCGAGCTCGAGGTCAGCAAGGTCGACCAGCATGCGGCGCTGCGAGCGGCTGGGTTCGACGTGCCGCGCACCTTCGCGGTCATCGGTGACCATGACCGCGCGCGCGAGGTCGCACGGCGCCTGCCCGTCCCGTTCATCAGCAAGGACAACCAGGGCGGGAAGGGTCTGGGCGTGCAGCGCTTCGACACGCACGAGGCGTTCGACCGCTACCTCGCCGACGGGTTCGTGCCGCCGGTCGACGGGACGCTGCTGCTGCAGGAGTACCTCCAGCCTGCTCTGCCCCGAATCACCCGCGTCGAGATCGTCGGCGGCGAGTTCGTCTACGCGCTGACCGCTGACACCAGTGGGGGCTTCGAGCTGTGCCCGGCGGACGCCTGCGCGATCGACGACGCGTTCTGTCCGACCGATGGCAGCGCGAAGTTCCAGCTGCGTCGTGACTTCACGGCGGTGGACGCCGCGCCGTGGGTCGCGTTCGCACGCACCTGGGGGATCGGCATCGGTGGCTTCGAGTTCATCGAGACGGTCGACGGACGCCGCGTCACCTACGACATCAACACGAACACGAACTACAACCCTGACGTCGAGGCGGAGGCGGCGGTGCCCGCAGCGACCGTCATCGCCGGCTACCTCGGGCGGCTGCTCGCTGCGGCCGGCTCGCACGCGACCGTCACGAGCTCGTCGAGGGCGTAACGCTCCGTGCCGGACGGCGTGTCCAGCACGCCGTGCACCGGTCCCGTCCAGCCGACGGGGATCGTTGACGCTCCGGCGCGCGCCCCAGCGATCGCGCCGGCGACGGTCAGGCCCGACTCCCTGCCAGATGGACCGCTGCGCTAGCGTCGAGGGGACCGCGTCCTTCGAGGACGCCTCCAGAACTGGACCGAGAGCCGCACCGAGGGCAGAGGACCGACACGATGACCGTCACCGACATGCTGGGCAAGGTCGCGACCGGACAGGGCTTCATCGCTGCCCTCGACCAGAGCGGCGGCTCGACGCCGAAGGCGCTCGCGCAGTACGGCGTCGCTGCGTCGGAGTACTCGGGTGACGACGAGATGTTCGACCAGGTCCATGCCATGAGGACCCGCATCATGACCAGCCCGGCGTTCTCCGGTGAGCGCATCCTCGGTGCGATCCTCTTCGAGGGCACGATGGACCGCAGCGTCGAGGGCCTTCCGACCGCGACCTACCTGTGGCAGGAGCGTGGCGTCGTCCCGTTCCTCAAGGTCGATCAGGGGCTCGCTGATGAGCAGGACGGGGTCCAGCTCATGAAGGACATCCCGGGCCTCGATGCGCTCCTCGCGCGTGCGCGTGATGCGGGGGTGTTCGGCACGAAGATGCGCTCGGTGATCAAGACGGCCGACCCCATCGGTGTGCAGCGGGTGGTCGACCAGCAGTTCGCCGTCGGACTGCGCATCGTCAACGCCGGTCTCATGCCGATCCTGGAGCCGGAGGTCGACATCAACGCGCCGGACAAGGCCGAGGCCGAGGCGATGCTGCGCGACGCGCTGCTCGCCGGGCTCGACGCCGTCCCCGCCAGCGCGAAGGTCATGTTCAAGCTGACGTTGCCGGATGAGGACGGCTTCTACGCGGCGCTCGTCGCACATCCTCGCGTGCTCCGTGTCGTCGCGCTGTCGGGCGGCTATGCGCGTGATGAGGCGAACGCGCGGCTCGCTCGCAACTCTGGCGTCATCGCCTCGTTCTCGCGCGCGCTCGTCGACGGGCTCAGCGCACAGATGGACGACGCGGAGTTCGACGCGACCCTGGATGCGTCGATCGCCTCGATCCACGCCGCATCGATCACCTGAGCGTGGGGATGCAGGGCAGCGCGGACGTGCGCGCCTTCGGTGCGCTCGAGGACGGGCGGGCCACGCGGCTGTTCACGCTGCGCGCTCCAGGCATCGTCGCGACCGTCGGTGACTACGGCGCCACGCTCGTCGCCCTCGAGGTGCCCGACCGTGACGGCACGTCGGGCGGGGTCGTGCTCGGGTTCGACAGCGTCACCGGCTACGAGACGCGCACGAACAACCCCTTCATGGGCGCGAGCGTCGGGCGCGTCGCCAACCGCATCGCCGGCGCCCGGTTCACGCTTGACGGTGTCGAGCATGTCCTGCACGCCAACGAGGGGGACAACCACCTGCACGGTGGGCGGCAGACGTCGTTCGACCGCATGCTGTGGGACGTCGTCGAGTCGAGCGCCGATCGCATCGTGCTGCGTCACGTCTCGCCCGACGGCGACGCGGGCTACCCGGGGACGCTCAGCGTCGAGGCCGAGTACGCGGTCGGTCCGTCCGAGCTGCGCATCACGTACCGCGCGAGCACCGATGCGCGCACACCGGTGAACATGACGCAGCATGCCTACTTCAACCTCGCCGGCGAGCATGGCGTGACGATCACCGACCATGTCCTGCGCGTCGACGCAGCCACCTGGACGCCGGTCGACGCTGCACTGATTCCGACGGGGGAGACGGTGGACGTGTCCGGCGGCCCGTTCGACCTGCGCGACGGGACGGTGCTCGGCAAGGGCATCGCGATGCTTGGCGAGGCCGGCTACGGCGACGGCTACGACCACAACCTGTGGCTCGGCGGCGAGACGGGCCGGCTGCGCGAGGTCGCCGAACTGAGCGATCCGGTCAGCGGGCGACGCATGGTGCTCGCCAGCGATCAGCCGTGCCTGCAGGTCTACACGGGCAACCGGCTCGGACGTGCGACGGGACGCGGTGGGGTCGTGTTCCCCGTCCACGGTGGGATCTGCCTCGAGCCGCAGCACGCACCCGACAGCGTGCACCGGCCGGAGTGGCCCTCGATCGTGCTCGACCCCGGCGAGGAGTACGAGCACCGCATCGCCTACCGCTTCTCGACCACGCGTTCCAGCTAGCCGTTGGCGCCCGAGGAGTAGCCCTCGGCGCCATCGACACGCTGCAGGACCTCGGTGCCGACGACCTCGATGCCCCCGCCCGCGAGCATGACCGGCACGGCGAGCGCCTCGCCAAGGGTGATCCTCGCGGCCGGGCCGCCCGCGACGGCTGCAGGGAGGAAGCGGCAGCGCCAGTGATCGGTCATCAGCGACTCGGAGTTCGTAGCGGGATGGACCTCGACCCCGCGGTTCGTGATCAGCGTGAGCCGCAGGGGGCCGGACGCGACCGCCAGCTCGATCTGACGCGCGAGCACGGTCGCATCGCGACCGGTCTCGTCCCACCGCACGTAGACGTCGATGCCGGCGCGCTCGCGCACGACCACCGGTGCGACGGGCTCAGGCACGCTGATACGGCGCGTCTCGAACCTCGCCTCGCGCAGGCGTTCGGGACGTGCTCCGAGACGCTCGATGATCGCGTCGGTGAACTCGTCGCAGGTGACCTCGCGCTCGCTCAGGCCCTCGCGGTGCAGGTCGGCCGTGTGCAGGCCGCTCTCCAGCGTCGTGAGCCACGCGTTCGCGATGCGCTCCGCGACCGGCGCCTCGCCCAAGTGGACGAGCATCTGCACGGCCGCGTTGAGCAGCCCTGACGGGTTCGCGATGCCGCGTCCAGAGATGTCGGGCGCAGAGCCGTGGACGGCCTCGAACATGGCGTAGCGCGCACCGATGTTGGCCGAGCCCGAGATCCCGACGGAGCCTGCGACCTGCCCGGCGATGTCGGACAGGATGTCGCCGTAGAGATTGAGCGTCACGATGACGTCGAAGCGCTCGGGCTGGGCGGCGAGACGCGCGGCGCCGATGTCGACGATGTGATGCTCGGCGCGGATGTCGGGGTACTCGGCGGCGACCTCGTCGAACACACGGTGGAACATCCCATCCGTGTGCTTCATGATGTTGTCCTTCGTCATGCACGCGACCGAGCGGCGGCCGTGCGCACGCGCGTACTCGAACGCGTAGCGCACGATGCGCTCCGTGCCGGGGCGCGTGATGAGCTTGACGGACTTCGCGACCTCGGCCGTCGGCCGGAACTCGATGCCGGCGTACAGGTCCTCCTCGTTCTCGCGCACGATGACGAGGTCCATGCCGGGATGCATCGAGTGCACGAACGGGGCGTACGCGGACGTCGGACGCACGTTGGCGTAGAGGCCGAGCGTCGTGCGGATCGTCACGTTCAGCGAGCGGTACCCGCCACCCTGCGGGGTCGTGATCGGCGCCTTGAGGAACACCTCGTTGCGCCGGATCGTCTCCCACGCCTCGGGCGTGATGCCGGTCGTGTGGCCCTGTTCGTAGGCCGCGAGCCCGATCGTGATGGGCTCGAGCGTGAGCGGCGCGTCCGCGGCCTCGAGCACCCGCAGCGTCGCGTCCATCACCTCAGGGCCGATGCCGTCCCCACGTGCGATGGTGATCGTGTGGCGGGTCAGGCTCGAACTGGTCATGCGTGCTCCTCGGGCGCGGGTTCGCTCCGGGTGTCAGAACCGCTCACGGGCGTGCTCGGTCGGCGCAGCAGGTCGCGCAGTGCGTCGGGATCGCCGGTGAGCGCGACGATCAGGTCATCAGCGGTGAGCGCCGTGTCGCCGGTCGGCACGATCGCGGCGGTGCCGCGCTGCACGCCGGTGAGGATCGTGCGCTCCGGCCAGCGCACGGCGCGCACGGAGGCGCCGTCGACGGCTGATCCTCCAGCAACGACCAATCGGACGGCCTCGAGCCCCGTGACGTCACGCAGGCGGCCGGCGTCACGCGACATGCGGTCGGCGACGGTGCGCTCGATGCCGCGGTCGTAGGCGCGCACGACGTCGGCGCGGCGGAACACGCCGATGACCCGTCCCGTCGCGGGCTCGATGACGGGCAGTCGGCCCACGTCGAGGTTCGCCATGCGCTGCACGGCCCGGAACACCGGCTCGTCGGGCACGGCGGAGGCAGGTCGGCGGGTCGCGATGTCCGCTGCGGTCGCGTCGGGGTGCGCACCCGCCTCGCGGTCGAGGTCCGAGCGCGCAACGACGCCGACGAGCAGGCCGTCCGCATCGACCACGACCGTGCCGTGCAGGCTCTCATCGATGAAGTGTGCGCGCAGCGTGCTGACCGGCGTGTCGGCCCGCACGGTCGCGTTCGGTGACTCGGCGGCGGTCATCACCTCGCGCACGGCGACCAGCTGGAGCACGTCGACGTCATCGGGACGCTCGAGCGTCACGCCGCGCCGGCGCAGACCCTCGACGTAGATGGAGCGCCACCCGAGCCGGTCCGCACCGAAGCTCACGATCCCCACGGCGAGCATCAGGGGGAGCACCAGCTCGTAGTCGCCGGTCAGCTCGAACACGAGAATGATCGCGGTGAGCGGCGCGCGCACCACCGCGGCGAACACCGCGGCCATCCCGACGAGCGCGAAGCCCGAGGCGCTGCGCACCCCGAGCACCTCGACGGCGACCGCGCCGACCGCACCGCCGAGCGCTGCGCCGGTGAACAGGCTGGGTGCGAGCGTCCCGACGGCCGATCCGGCACCGATGGACACCACGCTCGCGAACAGCTTCGCGACGAGCAGCACGAGCAGCGTGAGCGCGACCGACCACCCGCTTCCGAGCAGCCCGTCGAGCATCGCGCGGATGGGTTCGCGCGACGCGCCCGCCACGTTCGGAAGGTCCGCGCCCTCACCGAGGACCTCCGGGACGAGCAGCGCGGTCAGCCCGACGACCAGCCCTCCGATCGCGACGGTGATCGGCACACCGACGCGGGTGCGCACGCGCCCGAAGACACGCATCGCTATGTCCTCGCCGTGGCGGAATCCCGCCGCGACGAGCAGTGCGAGCAGCCCGAGCAGCGCGTAGACGAGCAGCTCGGTGGCGTCGCCGAGGCGTGCGCTCTGGGCGGGCTGGAACAGCGGTAGTCCCGGGCCGACGAGCTGGCGTGCTGTGACCGACGACACGACGGCGGCGACGACGATGGTCTGCAGCGCACCAGCGCGGCGCAGGCCACCCAGCAGCAGCTCGATGGCGAACAGCATCCCGCCGATCGGCGCGTTGAACGAGGCGGCGATGCCCGCCGCGACACCGGCAGCGACCAGCGAGCGGGTGCGGTCCTCGTCCATGTTCCCAAGCCCAGCGATGAGCGACCCGACCGCGCCACCGAACAGCACGATCGGACCCTCGCGGCCTCCCGACGCGCCGGTCCCCAGCGCGACCGAGGTCGCGGCGACACCGGCGAGGGGCACGCGTCGGCGCAGGCGTCCGCGCTGGAGCGCCATCGCCTCCATCGTCGCCACGACACCGCCACCGGACACCTCCGGCACGATGCGCCACACGAGCAGCCCGACGAACAGGCCGCCGAGCGTCGGGACCGCGACGACCTGCCAGGCCGGGACCGGGTCCGAGAACGCGATCCGCGCGACGAGGTGGATGCCGCTGACGAGCGCCCACGCGACGACACCGGTCAGGAGCCCGACGATGCCGGCGAGGACGAGCTGCAGCCCATCGCGCGACGGATCGAGGGGAGGGAGCCGGTCGGTCAACCTCGCGACACGCCGCTGCACGGCCGCTGCGCGACCGCCGAGGGCGCGTAGGCCGCGGGCGCGACGCACATCCGGCAGCGGCATGGCAGCACCTCGGGTGGAGAGCGGACGGGCGAGGAGCGGACTCGCGCAGGGAAGTGCGCACGAGCGGCTCTGGAGAGGGCATCATCCCACATGATGGGGGCCAGTGGGCGGAACGTCGGACGGTGGACGTGATGCTCCGTCACCGCGACCGACGAGCCTTCGGCGCCACGCTCGCACGCTCGTGAGCGCGCCTGGTGGGTCGCAGCGGCCCTCGCCGCGACCTCGGCCACGGTCCTGCTCGTCGTCGGGCTGCTCCCAGCGTCCGACCAGACGCTGAACGGGCAGGGTGCAGGCCAGGCCGCGGGGCCGGGTGCTCCCGACCCGGTGCGCGAGGCGCGGATCGCCGAGGCGCTCACGTTCGACGATGGCCTGCTCGCCGACGTCGCCGCCTACCGCCAGCCGCGTCGCGCCCTCACGCTCGCCTCACGGGCGATCGGCGTCGGCGTCCCGCTCGCCATCGGGGTCGCGCTGCTCCGACGACCGCGCGGCGCACGCAGCTCGCGCGTGGTCGCCGCCGTCGCTCCGGGCTCTCGAGCGGCTCCCGAGCCTGCCCGTGCAGGTCGGCGCCGCCGCGAGCCTGGTCGTGCTCGCGACCGCGCTCGTCCGGCTGCCCGTGAGCGTCGCGGCCGGCGTCGTGCAGGACGGTGTCTGGGGCTTCCGGACCCGGTCCGTGCCCGGCTGGGCGCTCGACCACGCGTTCGTGGTCACCGGCCGTGCGTTGGGTGTCGGTCTGCTCGCGGCTGCGGTGAGCGCGCTGATGCTGCGCCACCCACGCACCTGGCCGGCGCGCGCGACCGTGCTCGTCGCGCTCATCGGTCCGCTCGCGCTGCTGCTGCACCCGCTCGTCGTCCATCCGGTGCTGCTCCCGACAGGGCCTCTGCCCGACGGCGAGCATCGAGATGCGGTCATCGCCGTCGTCGCCCGCAGCGGCCTCGACGTCCCCGTGCTGCTCGGTGAGGCCAGCCTGCGCACCACCCGGCGCAACGCGGTCGTCACGGGGCTCGGACCGACGCAGCGCATCGTCCTGCACGACACGCTGCTGGAGCTCGGCCCGCGCGAGGTCGCCGCGATCGTCGCCCACGAGCTGGCTCACGTCGAGCGCTCCGACCCGCTGCGAGGAGTGCTCGCGCCCGTCCCGCTGGTGCTGGGGGTCGGCCTGCTGGCGCGGCGTCGGATCGCCGGGCGCGCAGACCTGCGTGGGGCCGCGATGGTCGTCGCATTCGTGCTCGCCGTCGAGGTCGCGCTGACGCCGGTGAGCGCCGGGGTGTCGCGCACGATCGAGCACCGCACCGATGTGCGCTCGGTCGCGCTCAGTGGTGACGCGGACGCGCACGTCCTGCTGCTGCGCACGTTCGTCAGCGACGGGTTGGCCGACCCCGATCCGCCCCGCTGGAGCGTGCTGCTGTGGGCGACGCATCCGGCGCCGGCGCGACGCATCCGTGCCGTGATCAGCGCGACCGACGAGCCTTCGGCGCCACTCCTGAACTCGCCGGCGTCCCACGCCACGCGCTGAACGACGACACCTTCGCGCCGTCCGGACGTCGCAGCCACGGCCACGGGTGACGCTCGACGACCGGGAGCAGCGCAGCACGCCGTCGCCAGCCCGGCACCGGCGCGGACGTGGCGGCGAGCGGACGTGCGGCCGCTCCGTCGGCCCCGAGCGTCGCAGCGACGTCGCCGCGCCACACCTCGACGTCACGCCGGGCCGCAAGGTCGCCGAGCGTCTCGGCGAGGAACACGAGTCGGCGCGGATGCAGCTGCAGGCGGGCGAGCAGTGGCGCGTCGAACACGAACACCACGGGCAGCGACGGATGCGCGGCGAGCGCCGGGTCGGCGTCCCCGAGCGACTCGGCGGTCATCCACACCGCCTGCGGTGCGGGTGCGTCCGGAGCGCGCTCGACGCTCACCGGCCCTGCCGTCGCGGCGGGATCGGGGTCGTGGCGCAGGCGCGGGTCCGGTCCGACGGGGACGAGCGCCGGGTCCTCCGGCCAGTCCGCGATCGGGCAGTCGTGGCGCAGCAGGCAGGAGCCGCACAGGCCGGGGGCTCGCCGCTCGACCTGCGAGCGGGAGAACCCGTAGGGCCGGCCCGTCCCCGTGCCGACCGTCCACTGCCAGCCGAGCCGGTTCGCGGCGCGTGAGCCGTCGAGCAGCTCGCGGTAGAGGCGGTCCTCGCCGTCGCGCCAGTCCGCCCCACCACGTACCGCCCAGTGCGAGGCGACCCACATGCGCGTCTGGTTCACGAGCCAGCCGTCCCGGTCGAGCTCGTCGAGCACGACGTCCATGCACGCCATGCCGTCGGTGCGGGCCGTCGTCCACGGGTCGCCGGTGGAGGTGGGCGGCGTCGGGACGCCGGCGAGCGCATGCCGCAGCGGCTGACGCGTGGCGGTCCCGAGCCGCGCGTACACGTGGCGCGCGTACTCCTGCCACAGCAGCTCATCGCGGAACTTGTCGCGGTCGCGCGCCGGAGCGTCGCCGGCGATGCGCCACAGGGTCGGCAGGTCGATGAGCCCGTGGCGCACGTAGGGCGACAGGCCCGTGGCGCCTCGCGCCGACTCGGGCAGGACCTCGCTGCGCTGTGACGCGTAACCGGTGAGGTCGAGGGTCGCGAGCGCGGCGTCGGCCGCACCCTGACCGCCACGGAATCGGCCGCTCGCGATCGGTGCACCATCGGGCACAGGTCGAGCGAGGTCGCCGAGGTGCGTGCGCGTCCACGCGACGACCGCATCGATGCCGCCGCTCGCCCCATCGCCCGGGTCGGGCGGCACGGGCAGGCGGGACGGGACGACGTCGACCGGGTCGCTCATCGGCTGCTCTTCCGGCTGCTCATCGGGCTGCTCATCGGGGGAGCGTACGACGCTCGCTCTACGCTCCGAGGCGCCAGGAGCCATCGCTCACGTGCTGCGTGAGCATCGAGGAGGCGTCATGTCGGAGGAGCCGGAGGACGGGCGCGTCCACTATCGCCGTCATCGTGCCCGCCCGATCGACGCGCCGCCGGCTGCGGTGTGGCCGTGGCTCGTGCAGATGGGCTACGACCGCGGCGGCTGGTACGCGATCGACGTGCTCGAGAAGGCGTTCGGTGTCGGACGGTTCGCGACCGGCTGGTCCGCTCGACGCGTCGAGCCCGACCTGCAGGACCTCGCCGTCGGCGACCGCATGCCGCTCACCGCGACGCGCTGGCTGGACGTGACCGTGATGGACGCGCCGCACGAGCTCGAGCTCGTGATGCCGCCGGGACTGCTGACCTGGACATGGCGGTTCACGCTGGAGCCGCTCGAGCCGCACTCGCAGCACGCGCACGGCAGGACGCTGCTCGGCATCACCACCGAGTTGAGCGTGCGGGCGCGCAGCGTCCCGGCGCGTCTTGCCGCCCGGGTGGCGTTCGCCGCGTTCGACCTCGGCCACGGCCTGATGGAGGCCGTGCAGCTGCGCACGCTCGCACGCCGTATCCCTGCCGCCTGAAGCGCCGGCCGCAGCGCCGGCCGGAGCGCCGCTCGGAGGACCGACCCGTCGGGGTAGCGTCGACAGCGAGCCCCGGCGCACGTCCGGCGGACGGCAGGGGGACGCGATGGACCTCGACGCACTGCGCGAGCGTGCGCACGCATGGGCCGACGCTGACCCCGACCCCGTGATGCGTGCCGAGCTGGCCGGTCTCGCCGACACCGCCGACGCCGAGGTGCTCACCGAGCTCGTCGGGAGCGGGCTGACGTTCGGGACCGCCGGGCTGCGCGGCCGTGTCGGTCCGGGTCCGAACCGGATGAACCGCGCCGTCGTGATCCGTGCGACGCGTGGGCTCGTCGACCACCTGCTCGCGACCGATCCGACCGCCGCGCAGCGCGGCATCGTCGTCGCGTTCGACGCCCGGCACGACTCGGAGCGCTTCGCCCGCGACGTGGCTGCCGTGATCGCCGGCGCCGGCATGCACGTGCACCGCTTCCTCACCCACCAGCCGACCCCGGTCGGTGCGTTCGCGCAGAAGGCGCTCGATGCCGCTGCGTGCGTCGTCGTCACCGCCAGCCACAACCCGCCGGCCGACAACGGCTACAAGGTCTACGTCGAGGGGGCCGCGCAGATCGTCCCGCCGACCGACGTCGCCATCGCGGCCGCGATCGACGCGGTCGGTCCCGCGGTCGACGTGCTCCGCATCGCGGATGACGCGCTCGACGCGGACCCGCACGTGCACGTGCTCGGGGACGAACTGCTCGAGCGATACCTCGCCGCCATCCCGTCGGCCCGTCCGCTGCCGCATCCTGACGCGGCCGCGACCCCGCTGCGCATCGCCTACACGCCGCTGCACGGCGTCGGGCGTGACCTGGTGCTGCGTGCGCTCGCGCAGGGCGGGCACGACGACGTCCACGTCGCACCGACGCAGTCCGAGCCCGACGGGGACTTCCCGACGGTCGCGTTCCCCAACCCCGAGGAGCCCGGCGCGCTCGACGCGGTGCTCGCACTCGCCCGCGAGGTCGGCGCGGACCTGGTGCTCGCCAACGACCCGGATGCGGACCGTCTGGCTGTCGCCGTGCCTGACGGCGACGGCGACTTCGTGGCGCTGAGCGGCAACCGCATCGGCGTGCTGCTCGCGCAGCACTGCCTGGCCGGCATCGGTCGCGGCGTCGACGTGGGTGGGGCGATCCCGCTCATCGCGTCCTCGATCGTCTCGACGCCGATGGTGTCGGCGGTCGCCGCCGCGCACGGGGCGCGCAGCGAGGTCACGCTGACCGGCTTCAAGTGGATCTGCGCGGCCGCACGCGGGCTCGAGGCGCAGGGTCATCACCTCGTGTACGGCTTCGAGGAGGCGCTGGGCTCCGCGGTCGGTGGGGTCGTCGCGGACAAGGACGGCATCTCCGCCGCCGTCGCGTTCGCCGATCTCGCACGCGGGCTCAAGGCCGAGGGCCGCAGCGTGCTCGACCTGCTCGCGGACCTGCATCGCCGTCACGGGCTGTGGGTCAGCCACCAGCACTCGCTCGTGCACGAGGGGGCGGCCGGTGCGCGCCGGATCGCTGACGCGATGGCGCGCATCGGGGACGCACCACCCACCGTCATCGCCGGCGCCTCCGTCACCGCGGTGACCGACTTCCGAACCGGTGCGCACGCACGCCCGTCGTGGCTGGGGGAGCACGACCTCGTCGCGTTCACCCTCGACGAGGGTCGCGTCATGATCCGTCCGTCCGGCACCGAGCCGAAGTGCAAGATCTACGTCGACGTCCGTGGCGAGCTCGCGCCGGACGCGTCGCTCGCGGACATCGCGGATGCGGAGCGCGCCCTGGCCGCGCGCGCAGCCGAGCTCGCCCTCGATCTCGCGCGCGTGGCCGGCCTGTGACCCACGGCCTGTGACCCGCGGCCTGTGACCCACGGGAACGGCCCGGCCCCCGTCGAGGGAGCCGGGCCGCTGGACGCCGTCCCGAGATGCGGCTGAGGTCAGCTGCGCGCTCGGGTGAACAGGTCCGTGAACAGGATCTCGGTCTCGCCGGTGTCCTGCAGGAACTGGAGCCGCTCGAGCGTCTCCGCATCGGGGTACACGGCCGGGTCCTCGAGGATCTCCGGGTCGATGAACTCCGCAGCGAACGCGTTGGGCGACGGGTAGTAGATGTAGTTCGTCAGGCGCGCGCCCTGCTCCGGACGCAGGATGAAGTCCAGGAACGTGTGGGCCGTGCACGGGTGGGGTGCGGTCGCGAGGATCGCGAGGTTGTCGGTCCACAACGTCGCGCCCTCCTTCGGCACGACGTAGGCGAACCGCTCGTCGTCGCCGAAGGCGTCGAGGAAGTTCCCCGAGTAGCCGAGCGCGACGACGACCTCGCCCGAGATCAGCAGGTCCGCGTACAGATCGGAGTTGTACGCCGCGGTCCACTCGCCGGCAGCCTCGATCACGTCCGCTGCGGCCTGGAGCTCCGCCTCGTCGGTCGAGTTCGGGCTGAAGCCGAGCCAGCGCAGCGCGGCACCCATCGTCTCGCGAGCGTCGTCGAGGAGCAGGATCCGGCCGGGCAGCTGCCCTGCGACCTCGGGGTCGAACACCAGGGCCCACGACGGTTCGACATCACCGAGCAGCTCGACGTTCACACCCAGACCGGTCGTGCCCCACAGGAACGGCACGGAGAACAGCAGCCCAGGGTCGTAGGGCGGGTCGGTGAAGTCCTCGTCGACGTTCGCGATGTTGGGGATCGCCGAGCGCGTCAACGGCAGCAGGAGGTCGTCCTCACGCATGATCTCGATCATGTAGTCCGACGGGACGACGACGTCGTACTGCGCGCCACCTGCGACGACGCGTGCGAGCATCTCCTCGTTCTCGGGGTAGAAGTCCTCGACGACGCTGACACCGAACTCCGCCTCGAAGTCGGCGATGATGTCGGGGTCCATGTAGTCGTTCCAGTTGTACAGCAGCAGGTCCCCGTCGGTCTGGCCGGCGACGCAGTCGGCTGCGGGCGCGCCCGCGCTCGAGTCGTCGCCGCAGGCCGCGGCGGTCAGGGTCAGCGCGGCGATGGCCGCGGCGGTTCGGATGCTCGTGCGCATGGTGCACCTCCTGGTGGGGCTGTAGGGGTCGGGGTCCTGCGGGTAGTGCAGGTCGTGGGGGCGCCTGGGATCAGGCGCTCGGGAGCGATCGCTGGCCGTCGCGTCGCCGTTCGCCGCCGGTCCGTCGTCCCTGGAGGGACAGCGACACGATGACCAGCAGCATCGAGCCGGCGAGCATGAGCACCGACACGGCGTTGATCAGGGGAGTCACACCGCGACGGACGAGGCTGAACACGTAGACGGGCAGGGTCGTCGAGCCGGGTCCAGCGACGAAGCTCGTGATGACGACGTCGTCGAGGGACAGGGTGAGCGCGAGCAGGGCGCCACCGGCGATACCCGGAGCGATCAGCGGCAGCGTCACGTGCCGGAACGACTGCCACGGGCTCGCGTACAGGTCGGCAGCGGCCTCCTCGAGGACATGGTCCATCCCGGCGAGTCGGGCGCGCACCACGATCGCGACGAACGAGATGTTGAACGCGACGTGGGACAGGATGATCGTCGTCAGGCCGAACGCACCGGTGATGCCGAGCATGTTGCCGGCGAAGCGGAAGACCTGGACGAAGAACAGCAGCATCATGACGGCCATCGTCACGTCAGGGATGATGACGGGCAGGAACAGCATCCCGTCGAACGTGCGGCGGCCACGCCAGCGGAAGCGCTCGAGCGCGATCGCTGCGGCCGTGCCGAGCGCGGTCGCGACGACCGTCGAGGCGACCGCGACGATGAGGGAGTTGCGCAGCGCCGAGAGCACCGCGGCATCGCTCACGAGCTCGCGGTACCAGCGCAGCGATGCGCCGCCCCAGACGCTCGCCAACCGGTTGTCGTTGAAGGACAGCACGACGAGCGCGATGATCGGCAGGTACAGGAACGCGAACACGAGCCAGGCGTTCCCCGCGAGCAACCGTTCGACAGCGCGCGTCGGCGCCAGCGTTCGAGGTGGACGTGGCCGTCGGAGGCGGGCCGTCGCGGCACCCAGCGCGCTCACAGTGAACGTCCGCCGGTCCGGAAGTACGCGGTGGTCGCGAGCAGCATGACGGCGAGGATCGCGACCGACAGCGCGGAACCGAACGGCCAGTCACGTGCGGAGAGGAACTGGCGCACGACGTAGCTGCCGAGCATCGTGGTGCGTGAACCGCCCAGCAGCTCGGGGGTGACGTAGGCGCCGAACGCGGGGATGAACACGAGCACCGAGCCGGCGATGACGCCCGAGCGCGACAGCGGGAGCGTCACCGCACGGAACGCGCCCCAGCCGCTCGCGTGCAGGTCGCGCGCCGCCTCGATGAGCGTGTGGTCGATGCGCTCGATGGCGGCGTACAGCGGCAGGACCATGAACGGGAGGAACCCGTAGACGAGCCCCAGCACGATCGCGAACGGGGTGAACAGCAGCACGACGTCGTCGATGCCGAGCGCACCGAGGAGCCTGACGAGCGGCCCGTCGGAGCCGAGCAGCACGCGCCAGGCGTAGGTCCGCACGAGGAAGTTCGACCAGAACGGCAGCATGACCAGCACGAGCAGGACCGCGCGCACCCGTGGCGTGCGCGTCGCGAGGTGGTAGGCGAACGGGTAGCCGACGATGAGGCAGATGACGGTGGTGAGCAGCGCGTAGCCGAGCGAGCGCGACACGATCTCGAGCACCAGCGGGTCGGCGAGTCGCTGGTACGCCGACAGGTCGAGCGTCGAGAAGTCCGTGCGGCCCGTCCGCGTGCGGGTCCCGAACGAGTAGGCGACGACGATGATGAGCGGGATCGCGAACAGGACGGTCAGCGTCGCGATCGCCGGCAGGCCGATGAGGAGGCCGCGTCGTGCCTCCGCGCGCACCGCGTCCTGCTCGAGGCCGGTCGAGGTCGACACCTCAGTCCGCCAGCACGGTCGTGCTGTGCGGGTTCCAGCGCACGCGGACACGCTCGCCGACGCCGTAGTTCTCGATGCCGGGTGCGTTGCCCTGCCGGACCTCGATGAGCATGCCCTCGGTCCCGTCGAGCACGACGTCGTAGTAGATCGCGCTGCCCATGTAGAAGGCCTTGACGACGACCCCGTGCACCGCGTCGAGGTGCGCGTCGCGCGGCGCGTCCGCATGCCGGAGGTCGAGATGCTCGGGGCGCAGCGCGATGGTGACGGTGGAGCCGACCGGTCGTCCCGCGGTGGCGCGTGCGATGCTGCCGTCCGCGAGGCGCAGCGCGCCGTCGTCGACGACGGTGGCGGTGAGCAGGTTCGAGTCGCCGAGGAAGTTCGCGACGAAGCGGGTGTTGGGACGCTCGTAGACCTCGCCCGGTGTGCCGACCTGGACGAGCTCGCCGCCGTCCATGACGCCCAGCCGGTCCGACATCGCCAGCGCCTCCTCCTGGTCGTGGGTGACCAGGATGAAGGTGATGCCGACCCGCTCCTGCAGCGTCTTGAGCTCGAGCTGCATCGCCTGACGCAGCTTGAGGTCGAGCGCGCCGAGGGGCTCGTCGAGCAGGAGCACCTCGGGACGGTTGACCAGCGCGCGCGCGAGCGCGACCCGCTGCTGCTGCCCGCCGGACACCTGCGACGGCATGCGGTCCTCGCGGCCGGTCAGGCGCACCAGCTCGAGCGCCTCGGTGACGCGGCGGCGGATCTCGTCGGACGGGACGCGCTTCATGCGCAGCCCGAACGCGATGTTGTCCGCGATCGTCATGTGGGGGAACAGCGCGTACGCCTGGAAGACGGTGTTCACCGGACGGCGGTCGGGCGGCTCGAGGCCGACCTCACGACCGTTGATGCGCACGCTGCCGGACGTGGGGAACTCGAGGCCTGCGATGATGCGCAGCAACGTCGTCTTGCCGCAGCCCGACGGGCCGAGCAGCGAGAAGAACTCACCGTCCGCGATGTCGAGGTCGACGCCCTCGAGCGCGACGGTGTCCTCAGCGCCCCGATGACCGGGGAACACCTTGCGGATCCCTCGCAGCGACACGGCGGGACCTACGCCCGCAGGGGCGCTCAACCGCGGGGCCTCGAGGTCGCCGCAGCGACGGTCGTGAGCCGGAGTGGGGTTCGCATGACGCGGCTTCCTCTGTCATCGCCCGGGGGCAAGGGTTGACGGAGAGAGGACGGCGGGCAGGGCCGGGCAGTGTGGACCGGGCTGAGGTGGTGCGGGTCGACGCCGGCGACGGACGTCCGCCGGGAGAGACAGCCTAACCGCATCTGCCGCGTCCGCGTGACGCCGACGGTCGGCGGTGCGGCCGTCCGGCCACCGGCCGAGCCGCTCAGGGGAGGTCGGGGAACGCGGCGGCGATCGCCGGGTGCACCATCTCGCCTGCGACGACGTTCGCCGCCTCGCTCACGCGCGGGAGCGCGAACGCGCGCTGCGGGTCATGGACCGTCCCGGCCTCGACATGACCGGCGAGCGCGACCAGTCGTGGGGCGACGGCAGCGGACAGTGCCGCGGACGCCGTGCGGGGGAACTGGCCAGGGACGTTCGTGACGCAGTAGTGGACGACCCCGTGCTCGACGTAGGTGGGCTCCGACAGGGTCGTGGGGCGAGCCGTCGCGATGCAGCCACCCTGATCGATCGCGAGGTCGAGGACGACCGATCCCGGACGCATCCGCGCCACCTGCGCCGCGGTGACGATCCGTGGTGCGCGTGCTCCGGGGACGAGCGCCGCACCGATCAGCACGTCCGCGTCGGCGATGAGTGCATCGAGCGCGTGCGGCTCCGACGCCTGTGTCGCATCGAGCGTCCCGTCGAGACGGCGTTCGAGCAGCAGGCCGAGGTCGAGGTCGACGCCGGTCACGTGCGCGTCGAGTCCGCGCAGCCCGCGCGCCGCCATCGTGCCGGCGACGCCCATCCCGATGATGACGGCCCGTGCCGGTGGGACTCCGGCGGCGCCACCGACGAGCGTGCCCGAACCGTCACCGGCTGCCGAGAGCTGCCCGGCGGCGATGATGGCTGCGGCTCGGCCGGCGATCTCCGACATCGGGGCGAGCAGCGGGAGCGTCGTGTCGCGCAGCGTCTCGAACGCGAACGCGGCCGTCCCGGCGGCGATCAGCCGTGCCGTCAGCTCTGGCTCGGCGGCCAGATGCAGGTAGGAGAACACGGTGAGGTCGGACCGGAAGTGGTGGTACTCCTCGGTGATGGGTTCCTTCACCTTCACGACGATGTCGGCTGCCCACACCTCGGCGGCCTCGGTGACGATCTCCGCGCCGGCCGCGCGGTACGCGTCGTCGTCGAACCCGGCCCCGAGGCCCGCACCGGCCTCCACCAGCACCCGATGGCCGGGAGCCGTGACGAGGGACACGGACGAGGGTGTGAGGACGATGCGTCGTTCGCGATCCTTGCGCTCGCGTGGGACTCCGATGGTGATCCTGCCGGCCACGGAGGACCTCCTCATCCGACGCTTCAGCGTCGTCTCGGAGGGTAGTGCCGTGGACTCAGCCGTCCCGGTGGTCCGCGATCGTCCCGCGGTCGAGCGGCAGCGTGAAGTGCAGCTCGCACGTGCATGCCGGGTCGTTCAGCTCGCGGCTGGCTCCGCTCAGCCGGAAGCCGAGCGCGAGGTAGCGCGTGTGCGCGTCGACCAGCCGGGTGTCCGACCAGGCCTCGAGGGCCACCGCGCCGCAGGCGCGCGCCGCGTCGGCGATACCGGTGACGAGCGCTGTGGCCAGCCCGATCCCGCGCACGGCCGGGGCGAGGTAGAGCCGGTGGATCTCGCGGACCGGACGCCCGGCTCCATCCGCATGCAGGCCGCCGAGCGCGGCGGACGCGACGAGGGTGCCGCGCTCGGTCACGACCCACCAGTCCCGGCCACGCTCGGACGCGGCGGTGGCGGGTGCGGCGAGGTCGTCGTCGAACCCGGTGGGGTCGAGCGGCCCGCACGCGTATTCGTCGTACGCGGCGCCGATGAGCGCGGTGAGTGCTGGGCCGTCGGTGTCGCTCACCGCGCGCAGCGTCAGGCCGTCGCGACCGAGCCGTGAGAACGCGGCCAGCACGTGTGCGGCAAGGACGTGTGCGGCCGGGACGTGCGCGGCTGCAGCGTCGCCCTGCGCCGCCTCGCTCATCCGGCGGCGTCCGGGACGACCTCGCCGGTCACCACGCCCATCACCGTGCCGCCGAGCGGGCTGCCCTTGCCGGTGCGACGTCCGGTCGCGACGTCGTCGCCGCGCAGGACGGTCGGCTCGCCGCCGACGCTGAGGTGCAGGTCGGCTCGCGGACCGAACCAGGCGAGGGGCACGTCGCCGACCTTCACGCCCTTGCCGCCGCGGCCGGTCACCCCGACCTCGTCGAGCGCGAAGCGGCGCACCGTCCCCGACGAGCTGACGCTCATCACCGTCCCGCCGTCCCCAGCACCGAGGACCCCGAGCGCGACGACACGCGCTCCGTCGGTGCGGATGCCGGCGACGCCGGCAGCGCTGCGACCCATGGGGCGCACGTCGTCCGCGCTGAAGCGGATGCCGAGCCCACCGTCGTGGGCGAGCACCAGCTCGTCCCCATCCCGGCACAGTGCGACCGCGACCAGCTCGTCGCCCGGCTTGAGGCCGGCCGCCGTGATGGAGCGCTGACGCGAGCCGGCGATCTCCGCGAGCGGGGAGCGCTTGATCAGCCCGTTCGCACTGACCGTGACGAGCGTCACGTCGTCGACGTCGGCCGGGACGACGACCGCACCGACGAGCGGCCGGTCGGGTCCGCCGCCGAGCAGGCCGCCCACGTGCGTGCCGCGTGCGGTCGGACGCACGACGGGCACGTCACCGACCGCGATGCGGTGGGCGGTCCCACCGGCGTCGACGAGGATCAGGGTCTCCTCCGTCGTCGCGCGCAGCACGGCGACGGCCGGGTCCGCTGCCGTCGCGAGCGTCGGGCTCGCACGGCGGCGTGCGACGGAGCGCACGACCCCGCCGCGGGTCACGGCGACGGTGACCTCCTGCGCCTCGAAGGACGGCGCGACCTCGACGTCGGCGCCCTCGTCGTCGACCGCGCGTGCGGCCTCCAGGCGCGTGCGGCGCTCGTTGGCGAACCGGCGGCGCACGTCCTTGAGCTCGTCGACGAGCAGCCCGTCGAGGATCGCAGCGTCGCCCAGGATGCGCTCGAGGCCGCTGATGCGCTCGACGAGCTCCTGGAACTCGTCCTCGAGCTGCGCCCGCTCGAGCGCGGCGAGGCGGCGCAGCTGCAGGTCGAGCACCGCCTGGGCCTGCAGCTCGCTGAGGTCGAAGCCGTCCATGAGCGCGACGCGCGCGTCGGCCGCGCTGTCCGCCGCGCGGATCGTCGCGATGACCGCGTCGAGCGCATCGATGGCGCGCAGCAGCCCCTCGACGATGTGGGCCCGGGCGCGGGCGCGCTGCAGTCGGTGCGTGGTGCGGCGCGTGATCACCTCGCGCTGGTGGGCGAGGTAGGCGACGAGCGCCTCGCGCAGACCCAACGTGCGCGGTGCGCCGTCCACGAGCGCGACCATGTTCACGTTGATCGTGGTGCGCAGGTCGGTCAGCTGGTAGAGCTTCGTGAGCACCGCGGCCGGGTCGACGCCACGCTTGCACTCGATGACGATGCGCATCCCGTCGCGCGACGACTCGTCACGCAGGTCGCGGATGTCGTCAAGACGCCGGTCGGCGACCAGCCCGGCGATGCGCTCGAGCAGCGAGGCCTTGTTGACCTGGTAGGGGATCTCGGTCACGACGATGCGCGGCAGGTTGCCCGAGCGGGTCTCGGTCGTCGCGATCGCCTCGACGCCGATGCCGCCACGCCCGGAGACGTACGCCTCGCGGATCCCGGGACCGTCGATGATGCGCGCACCACCCGGAAGGTCGGGCGCGGGGACGAACTTCATCAGGTCGTCGACGGTCGCCTCGGGGCGCTTCACCAGGTGCAGGCACGCGTCGATGACCTCACCGAGGTTGTGCGGCGGGATGGTGGTCGCCATGCCGACCGCGATGCCCGAGGCGCCGTTGACCAGCAGGTTGGGGAAGCGCGCGGGCAGCACGACGGGCTCGGTGTCGTAGCCGTCGTAGTTCTCGACCTCGTCGACGGTGTCCTCGTCGATGCCCTCGAGCAGCTCCATGGCGAGCAGCGACAGGCGCGCCTCGGTGTAGCGCATGGCGGCCGGCGGGTCGCCGTCGATCGAGCCGAAGTTCCCGTGCCCGTCGACGAGCGGTTCACGGGTCGTGAAGTCCTGCGCGAGTCGCACGAGCGCGTCGTAGATCGAGCTGTCCCCGTGCGGGTGGTAGGTCTTCATGACCTCACCGACCGCGGACGCGCACTTGCGGTACGGACGGTCCGGACGCAGGCCCGACTCCCACATGGAGTAGAGGATGCGGCGCTGGACCGGCTTGAGCCCGTCACGCACGTCGGGCAGCGCACGGCTGACGATGACCGACATCGAGTAGTCGAGGAACGCCTGCTCCATGCGGTCGTCGATCGAGACGTCGACCACGCTCCCGCTGGTGAGCTCCAGGGCGCCCTGCGCCGGCTTCCGCTTCCTCGTCGCCATCAGATGTCCACGTTCCGGGCGAAGTGCGCCCTCTCGACGATCCACTCACGGCGTGGATCGGTCTGGTTGCCCATCAGCAGGTCGAACAGGCCCGCCGTGCGCTCCGTGTCCTCGATCCCGACACGGAGCAGGGTGCGCCGCTCGGGGTCCATCGTGGTCCGCCACAGCTGCTCGGCGTCCATCTCACCCAGCCCCTTGAAGCGCTGGACCTCGACGTTGGTGCGGCCCTTGAACGTCGTGCGCATCAGCTGCTCGCGTTCGGTGTCGCTCATCGCGTACGCGACGTCGCTGCCCTTCTTGAGCTGGAACAGCGGCGGCTGCGCGAGGTAGAGGTGGCCGGTGGTGATCAGCTCCGGCATGAAGCGGTGGAAGAAGGTGAGCAGCAGCGTCGTGATGTGGCCGCCGTCGACGTCCGCGTCGGCCATGAGGATCACGCGCCCGTAGCGCAGCTTCGCAGGGTCGTAGGCGTCGCCGAGTCCGGTGCCCAGCGCCTTGACGAGCGCCTGCAGCTCGGTGTTCTCGAGCACCTTGCCCAGCTGTGCGCGCTGGACGTTGAGCACCTTCCCGCGCAGCGGCAGGATCGCCTGCGTGTGACGGTCGCGCGCCGACTTCGACGAGCCGCCCGCCGAGTCGCCCTCGACCACGAACAGCTCGGTCGACTCCGGGTCGCGCGACGTGCAGTCGGCGAGCTTGCCCGGCAGTCCTGCCGACTGGACGTCGAGCAGCCCCTTGCGGCGCGTGAGCTCGCGCGCCGCCTTCGCCGCCTGACGGGCCTTCGCCGCGACCGAGGCGCGCTTGACGATGCGGCGGCCCTTCGCCGCGTTCGCGTCGAGCCACCGGGCGAGCCCCTCACCGACCACCTGCTCCGCGTAGGAGCGCGCCAGCGTCGAACCGAGCCGGCCCTTCGTCTGGCCCTCGAACTGCGGGTCGGGCAGCTTGATGGAGACGACGGCGACGAGTCCCTCGCGCACGTCGTCGCCCGTCAGGTTCGGGTCCTTCACGCCCAGCGCCTTCGACTCGCGCCCGAAGCGGTTCAGCGTCGTCGTCAGCGCCCGCCGGAAGCCCTCCTCGTGGGTCCCGCCGTCGGCCGTGCGCACGATGTTGACGTAGGAGCGCAGCCGGTCGTCGTGGAAGCCCTCCGTCCAGGTGAACGCCACATCGATCGCGACCGGCAGACCGTCCACCTCGCGCTCGTCGCTCAGCGTGATCACCGGCACGAGCGGTTCGGCCTCGCCCAGCAGCTCGGTGACGAAGTCGACCAGGCCCTTCTTCGAGCGGTAGGTGACGCTGCGGCCGTCGCGGTCGTCGATGAGCGTGAGCGTGAGGCCGGCGTTGAGCAGCGCCGTCTCGTGCAGGCGCTGCGCGATCGTGTCGTGGTCGAACGCGACCGTCTCGAAGATGGTGACGTCGGGCCAGAAGCGCACGAGCGTGCCCGTCCCTGCGCGCTTGCCGGGCAGCTTCTTCAGCTTGTCCTTCGTGCGGCCGCGGGCGAACGACACGGCGTGACGCGCCCCGTCGCGCGTGACCTCGACCTCGGTGCGGTCCGAGAGCGCGTTGACGACGGACACGCCCACACCATGCAGGCCTCCGGACACCGCGTAGGACTGGCGGTCGAACTTCCCGCCGGCGTGCAGCGTCGTCAGCGCGACCTCGACCGCCGGCCGCTTCTCGGTCGGGTGCATGTCGATGGGGATGCCGCGCCCGTCGTCGGTGACCTCGATGCCGCCGTCGTCGAGGATGCGCACGGTGATGCGCTGCGCATGGCCGGCGAGATGCTCGTCGACCGCGTTGTCGACGACCTCCCAGACCAGGTGATGGAGTCCGCGCCGGTCGGTCGACCCGATGTACATCGCCGGGCGCTTGCGCACGCCCTCGAGGCCCTTGAGGACGCTGATGTTCTTCGCGCTGTACTCGGCCACGATGCTCCAGGGTTGCGGCTGCAGGGGCAGCATGATGATGCGAGATGGCGGGCGTATGAGGACGAACCGTAGGCGAGGGCGCACAGCGCGATGGGCAGCCGTCGCCGGTGCTGTGGACACGCTCCGCTAGCGTCCCGCGCGACGAAGGAGCGTGGTGTGACGGTCGAGCGGACAGCGATCGACGGGCTGTACGTGGTGCGCTGGGACACCCACGGGGACGAGCGCGGCTTCTTCCGTCAGACCTACCAGCGCAGCGAGCTGGAGGAGGCGCTCGGGGTGGCCCCGACGTTCCGGCAGGGCAACCACTCGCGCTCCGGGCCCGGCGTGCTGCGCGGCTTCCACGCCGAGCCGTGGGACAAGCTCGTCTACGTGGTCCGCGGCCGGGCGTTCTGCGCGATCGCCGACATCCGGCCCGACAGCGCGACGTTCGGGGAGGTCGCGGAGTTCACCCTTGGCGACGCACCGGGGGAGCGCATCCGGCTGTACGTGACCGAGGGGCTCGCGAACTCGTTCCTCACGCTCGACGACACCGACTACCTCTACGACGTCACCGACGAGTTCCGACCCGGGATGCTCAAGCCGTCGGTGGCGTGGGACGACCCCGACCTCGGGGTCGACTGGCCGGTGAGCGACCCGGTGCTCAGCGAGGCCGACCGGACCAACCCGACGCTGCGCGAGCTGTTCCCCGACCACCCACGCTTCGCCTGAGCGTCAGTCCTGCGCGGGCGGCTGGTTCGCATCGGACCTCGACCGGTAGTGGTCGGCGAGGTCATCGATGTGCGTCCCGACCCACAGTTGCGTCCCCGCGCGGTACGCGGCCCGACCGATGATGTGGCCCGACACCGGCGCGGTCGCGAACTGGACGAGGATCGCCGCGCCGAGCGTCACGTACGCGCGCGTCGTGCCGATCTCGACCGCCGCACCGGCGAGCACGACCGCCAGGCCGAGTCCGGTCGCCTTGGTCGCGGCGTTGGCCCGGGTGAGCACGTCGGGGAAGCGGAGGACGCCGATCCCTGCGAGCAGGATCAGCGCACCACCGAGCCCGATGAGCGCCTGGGCGACGATGCTCGAGAGCGTCATGATCCCCGCCTTCCGACGAGCAGGCTCAGTGCGACCGTCGCGAGGAACCCGAGCAGCGTCGCGACGAGCACGACGTCCATCAGCTCGTACGCCTGCTGGCGCAGCATGAGCACGGCGATCGCCGCGATCACGCCGTAGAGGGCGACGTCCGCGGCGATCGCCCGGTCGGCGACCGACGGGCCACGCAGGACACGGATCAGCGCCGCGCCGAACGCCAGCGCGATCGCGACCAGGGCGATGTCGAGCATCATTGGGAGTCCTTCCCGCGCGGCCGCGTGATGTCGAGCACGAGGTCCTCGATGCGCGCGATGCTGCGGAGGAACTCGCTGCGGGAGCTGACGTAGAGGCCGTGCACGTAGAGCACGCGGTCCTGCTCGTCGACCTCGAGCGTCAGTGTCCCCGGGGTGAGCGAGATCGCGTTCGCCAGCAGCACCACCTCGAGCGGCGTGCGTGTCCGTGTCGGGACGCGCACGATGCCGGCGGTCATGCTGAACCCGGGGGCGAGGACCTCGATCGCGACGCGCAGGTTCGCCTTGATGAGCTCGAACAGGAAGATCGCCAGGGACCGCACGATGCGCAGCGGCCACAGCGCGGGCGACGGCGTGCGCGTGCGGACCGTCATCGTGACACCGCCGTCAGGTACGCCGTCGGGTCGACGAGCACGTCGGCCGCGGTCCCGGCGAGCGTGAGGAGTCCGGAGGCCCCGATGCCGAGCACGATCGTCGCGACACCGACCGCGAGCGGGAGGCCGACCATGACGCGCGTGCGCAGCATGCTCGGCGCGGGGCGTGTCGGCGGTGCGACGTCCGGCCGCTCGCCCCAGAAGGCGCCGTTGAAGATCTTGATCATCGAGAGCAGCGTCAGCAGGCTGACCGCGATCGCGGTCGCGCCGGCCCAGAACGAGCCGGCCTCGAACGCGGCGCGCACGAGCAGGAACTTGCCGACGAAGCCCGACGTCGGGGGGATGCCGGCGAGCGCGAGCGCCGGGAGGAGGAACGCGATGCCCAACCAGAAGCGGCTGCGCATCAGGCCACCCAGGTCCGCGAGCTCGTCGCTGCCCTCCAGCCGGTCGACGGCCGCGGCGGTGAGCAGCAGGGCGCCCTTCACCGCCACGTACTGGAGCAGGTAGAAGATCCCGGCCGCGATCGCTGCGCGCGTCCAGAGCCCCAGCGGCAGCACGAGGTAGCCGACCTGGCTGACCATGTGGAACGTCAGGATGCTGCGCATGCCATGGCCGCCGACGGCGCCGAGGACACCCACGACCATCGTGACCGCGGCGATGGCGATCGCGACGGTCGCGAACCCGTCGACGTCCACGAGCATCGTCGACGTCAGGCGGTACAGGACGTACACGCCGGCCTTCGTCAGCAGCGCCGAGAAGATCGCGGTGACCGCAGGGGACGCGTGGACGTAGGTGCGGGGGAGCCAGCCGTGGAGCGGGACGATGCTCGCCTTCGCGGCGACGGCGACGAGCAGCACGGTCAGGCCTGCGAGCGCGGCACGGTCCTCGGCGACCGCTGCGGCGACGCCGGCGAAGTTGACCGTGCCCGTCGCGCCGTAGATGAGACCGACCCCGATCAGGAAGATCGTCGAGGCGAGCAGGTTCGTCCCGACGTAGATCGCGCCGGCCCGCACCTGCTCCCGCCCGCCACGCAGCGTCAGCAGGACGTACGACGCGATCAGCATGACCTCGAAGGCCACGAACAGGTTGAAGAGGTCGGCGGTGACGAAGGCGAGCGCGACCCCGGTCCAGAGGAACATCACCAGCGGATGGAACAGCGGGTGCGCGTCCTCGCCGCTCGCCGCTGCGAAGGCGACACCGAGGAGGGTCATCACGGACCCGATCGTCAGCATCAGCGCGCTGAGGATGTCGACACCGAGCACGATCGCGAGTCCCCGCGGGAAGCCGCCGATGTCCACGGAGAACGCGGACGCGTCGGAGGTCCCGGCGACGAGTGCGACCGACGCTGCGATCACCGCGGCGAGCACGCCGAACGAGAGGGCGCGCTGCGCCGCGCGGTGTCGGTGCAGCAGCACGCCCAGCGCGCCGGCGGCGAGGGGTCCAGCGAACACGGCCACCGCGAGGCTGCTCATCGGTCGTCCTCGAGGTCGTCGCTGCCGTTGACGTCACGACTGCGGAACGCGAGCGCGAGCAGGAAGGCGGTGATCCCGAACGAGATCACGATCGCGGTCAGTGCGAACGCCTGCGGCAGCGGGTCGGCCGCGTCGGCGCCTCCTCCGGCGAAGGGGACGCCGCGGGTCCCGACGCCGCCCGCGGCGATCAGGAGCGTGGTGGCCGCATGGCCGAGCAGGACGAACCCGAGCGCGGTCCGGACGATGCCGCGCTGGAGCACGAGGTACGTGCCCCCTGCCGCGAGGAGTCCGACCATCACCGCGGAGCTCACGCGACCACCTCCGGCGCATCGGCCGTGCTCGGCTCGCGCGGGCCGCCGCGCGCCGCGACCGGCTCGTCCTCGGCCAGCCCCTGGCCGAGATGGCGCAGCACGGCCACGACCAGACCGATGACGACGAGGAACACCCCGACGTCGAAGATGAGCGAGCTCGCGACGGTGAGGTCGCCGGGGAGGGTGAGCTTGCCGCCCGCGAGGAAGTTGCCCGACGTCGGCAGGCCGGCGAGGCCGTAGACCGCCGCGATGATGAGCCCGCTCCCGACCGTGGGCATCGTGCGGAACCAGCGCGACTGCCACAGCCGCTGGTGGCCCTGGCTGAGGTAGAGGAGCACGGCCGCGGAACCGGCGGTGAGCCCGCCGATGAACCCACCGCCGACGGCGTCGTGCCCGCGCAGCAGCAGCCACAGGGAGGTCACGATCATCACCGGAGCGATGGCCGAGGTCATCAGCCGGAGGATCACGCTGTCGATGGCGCCGGTCCCGAGGTACTGGTCGCTCCTGCGCGCAGCGTCCGACGTCGCGCCCAGCGTTCGCGGTGGGCCGAGCGGACCGAGCTCGGAGTGGCGCACGAGGGCGTAGATCCCGAGCGCGGCGATCAGCAGCACGCCGATCTCGCCGAGCGTGTCGAGGGCCCGGAAGTCCACGAGGATGGTGTTGACGACGTTGTCGCCACCGGTGATCGGTTCGGCCTCGACGAGGAAGCGCGAGCCGACGTCGCTGCGTCCGTTGCGTCCGACCGTCAGCCAGGCGAGCGCACCCACGCCCGTGCCGACCAGTGCCGCTGTCGCCGCGGCGATGCGGCGTCGGATCCGACCGCTCCTCGCGAACGTGTCGGGGAGGCGCCGGAACACGACGATGACGACGGCGACCGTGAGCGTCTCGACCAGCAGCTGGGTGAGTGCGAGGTCGGGAGCGCCATGCAGCGCGAACCAGCCTGCGATCAGGAACCCGGTGAGGCCCAGGGCCGCGACCGCAGCGATACGGCTGCGTGCCTGCACCACGCCCGCGATCGCCCCGGCGATGAGCGCGATGAGCACCCAGTCGAGCGGCGGCGACACCGGCAGGACCCCGGCCGGCGTGACGGTCAGCAGCGATCGGCCGATCAGCACCAGCGCGACGGCCATCGGTGGGAGCAGGTAGGTGGCGAGCGCGTGCGAGGAGGCCGTCCTCCCCACGGACGCGCCGGTCCGGAGGACGCTGTCGTGGGCGCGGTCGAAGACGCGCTCGCCCGAGGGGCGGGCGAGGCCGTCGACGAGCGCCTCGATGCGCGGTCGGGCGCGCAGGGCGAGCAGACCGAGCGAGACGACGAGCACGCTCAGGCCGAGGGGGACGGTGAGCCCATGCCACAGGGCGAGCTTGACGCCCGGGCTCGCTCCGCCGAGCTGGATGCCGAGCACCTCGAGGAGCGGCGTGAGACGCGACGACAACGGTCCGAGCACGAGTCCCGCCACGGCCAGCAGGAGTGCGGGGAGCTCGAAGCCGACCGGAGCATGGTGGGCCTCGGTGCGCACCGGACCGAAGAACGTCCCGCTGACGTAGCGCAACGAGTAGGCGACCGTCCCGATGCTCGCGAGCACGATGAGTACGAGGCCCACCGTCCCCAGCCACGCGCTGCCCGGGACGCCCTTCACCAGCGCGGCGAGGGCCTCCTCCTTCGTGATGAATCCGAGCAGCGGGGGGAGGCCGGCCATCGACAGCGCGGCGAGCGTCCCGGCCGCAGCGGTGAGGGGGAGCGCATGCCGCAGGCCTCCGAGGCGATCGAGGTCACGGGTCCCGGTCTCGTGATCGACGATGCCGACCGTCATGAACAGCGCGGCCTTGAACAGCGCGTGGGCGAGGACGTGGATCGTCGCGATGCCGAGCGCGAGCGGTGTGCCGAGTCCCACGAGTGCGGTCATGAGCCCCAGCTGGCTGACCGTCGAGTACGCCATGAGCCGCTTGAGGTCGCGCTGCACGAGCGCCACCCACGCCCCCAGGACGGCGGTCGCGCCACCGATCAGGACGAGGCTGACGTGCCAGACCATGAACCCGTCGAAGGTGGGCGCCATGCGGAGGAGCAGGTAGACGCCGGCCTTCACCATCGTCGCGGCATGCAGGTAGGTGGAGACGGGCGTCGGTGCGACCATCGCGCCGGGGAGCCAGAAGTGGAACGGGACCTGCGCGGACTTCGTGCCCGCGGCGAGCAGCAGGAGGATGACGGCAGGGACCGCGAGCGAGGAGCCCTGGACGGTGGCCGCCTGCGCGGTGATCACGCTGAGCGTCGGGCTGCCCACGGCGGACTCGATGAGGATCGCGGCGGCCAGGAGTGCGAGACCTCCGATCCCCGTCACGAGCAGCGCTCGCGTCGCGCCCTTCGCGCCCTTCCCGGTCCCGCCGATGAGGAAGAAGCTCGTGATGCTCGTCAGCTCCCATGCGACGAACAGCAGGAAGATGTCGTCGGCGAGCACGACGCCGAGCATCGCGCCCGCGAAGAGCGCGAGCAGTGCAGGGATCCGCACGGCGTCGGGATCGTCGTGGGCGAAGTACCGCAGCGCATAGGCCATCACCAGCACGCCGATGAGGGTGACGACGAGCGCGAACACGAGCGCGAGCGCGTCCAGGCGCAGGTCGAGCGACGGCCCGCTCGGGATCCAGGCCTGCGAGAAGGTCACGACCTCGCCGTCGAGCACTCCGGGCAGCTCGCGCAGCAGGACGACGACGAGGGCGAGGAGCACGAGCCCGTTGAACGCCGCCACGTTGCGACCGAGCCAGCGGCCCAGGACCGGAGTCAGTGCAGCAGCCACGATCGGCGCAGTGACGACCAGGGCGAGCAGCACGTCAGCGGCCTCCCGGTCGTCGTGCATCGCCACGCGCTGGCGCGGCGCCGCGGTCCTGGACGCGGCAAGGTATCGCCCGCAGGAGGGGGCCCAGCGGCCGGGCCGCGGTGGCGGTCAGTCGCTCGCCGCGCCGTCCGCGAGGTAGCGGTCCTTGATCGCGTCGACGACGCTGGCGTCGGCGAGCGTCGTCGTGTCGCCCAGCTGCGTGTCCTCGGCGATGTCGCGCAGCAGCCGGCGCATGATCTTCCCCGAGCGGGTCTTGGGCAGGTCCGCGGTGAACAGCAGCGAGGCCGGCTTCGCGATCGGCGAGATCATGCGCGCGACATGCTCGCGCAGCTCGGTGGCGAGTGCGGCGTCACCGACGAAGCCCGCGCGCGGCGTGACGAACGCAGCGATGGCCTGACCGGTGGCCGCGTCGGCCCGGCCGATCACCGCCGCCTCCGCGACGGACGGATGGCTCACCAGCGCCGACTCGACCTCGGTGGTCGAGAGCCGATGTCCGGACACGTTCATCACGTCGTCGACGCGTCCGAGCAGCCAGAAGCAGCCGTCCGCGTCACGCTTCGCCCCGTCGCCGGCGAAGTAGCGGCCGGCGAAGCGCGACCAGTAGGTCTCGCGGTAGCGGGCCTCGTCGCCCCAGATGCCGCGCAGCATCGCGGGCCAGGGCCGGTCGAGCACCAGGTAGCCGCCGCCGGGGACGGCGACCTCCTCGCCGCGGTCATCGACGATCGTCGCGGAGATGCCCGGGAGCGCGAAGGTCGCGGAGCCCGGCTTCGTCACCGTCGCGCCGGGCAGCGGGGCGATCATCATCGCGCCGGTCTCCGTCTGCCACCACGTGTCGACGACCGGCGTGCGGCCGCCTCCGATGACGTCGCGGTACCACATCCAGGCCTCGGGGTTGATCGGCTCGCCGACGCTGCCGAGCACGCGCAGGCTCGACAGGTCGTGCCCGTCGGGGTGCTGGCGCCCCCACTTCATGAACGCGCGCACGGCGGTCGGTGCGGTGTACAGCTGCGTGACGCCGTAGCGCGCGACGATCTCCCAGAAGCGGTCCTCGCGCGGATAGTTCGGCGTGCCCTCGAACATGACCGACGTCGCACCGTTGGCGAGCGGCCCGTAGACGATGTAGGAGTGGCCCGTCACCCAGCCGATGTCGGCCGCGCACCAGTACACGTCGTGCGCCGCGTCGAGGTCGAACACGAGCCGGTGCGTGAACGACGCCTGGGTCAGGTAGCCGCCGGTCGTGTGCATGATGCCCTTGGGATGTCCGGTGGTCCCCGAGGTGTAGAGGAGGAACAGCAGGTCCTCGGCGCCCATCTCCGCTGGTTCGCAGGTCGCCGGCTGGGCCGGCACGAGCTCGTGCCACCACACGTCGCGTCCCTCACGCATCGCGACGTCCTCGCCGGTGCGGCGCACCACGAGCACGCGCTCGATGGAGGCGGAGTCCTCGACCGCCTCGTCGGCCTGCTGCTTCAGCGGGAACGTCGAGCCGCGCCGGTGAGCGCCGTCCGCGGTGACGAGCACCCGGCACGCGGAGTCCTCGATGCGCTCGCGCAGCGCGTTCGCGCTGAAGCCGCCGAACACGACCGAGTGCACCGCACCGATGCGCGCGCACGCGAGCATCGTGATGGCGAGCTCGGGGATCATGGGCAGGTAGACGGCGACACGGTCACCACGCTCGACACCCAGCGCGAGCAGCGCGTTGGCTGCGCGCGACACCTCATCGAGCAGCTGCGAATAGGTGATGGTGCGCGTGTCGCCCGGTTCGCCCTCCCAGTGGAAGGCGACGCGGTCGCCGTGGCCGGCCGCGACGTGACGGTCCACGCAGTTCACGCTCGCGTTGAGCGTGCCGTCGGCGAACCAGCGGGCGAAGGGCAGCTGCCAGTCGAGCACCTCGGTGAACGGCGTCATCCATGCGAGCTCGCGCGCCTGTGCGGCCCAGAACGCCTCCGGGTCGCGCTCGGCCGCCTCGTGCAGGGACCGGTCGGTGACCCCGCTGCGCGCGACGAAGCCCTCGGGCGGCGGGAAGCGGCGGTCCTCGACGAGCAGGCCCTCGATCGCGTCCCTGTCCCCGTGTTCGTCCCCGTGCTCGCTCATGGCTGACCTCCCCGTCGTCACCGGGCCTGCTCGGACCCTGCCCCGAACCTGGTCGTGGCTGCCCCGGAGGACCGATGCTAGGCGCATCCCGCGCTCCGGCCCCAGGGGTGGCAGGATGGGCGCATGACGAGCATCGATATGGACGCCTTCGAGGACGAGTGGGACGACGACGTCGCCGTCGGACCGCGGGGACGCCAGCTCGCGTCGCCAGCAGCGCGCGCCGAGCGTGGCCGCCAGCGTCCCGGACGGGTCGTCGCGGTGGACCGCGGCCGCATCCGGGTCGTCCCTGACGGGGACGGGCCCGACGCGGTGATCGACGCCCGCTACGGCGGCGCGATGCGCGGACGACGCGTCGTCGTGGGGGACCGGGTGCGCCTCGCACCGGGGCAGCGGGACGAACCATCGCGCGTCGTCGAGCGGCTCGACCGCATCAGCTGGCTCGTGCGCACGGGTGACGACATCGACCATCACGAGCGCGTGCTCGTCGCCGACGCCGACGCGGTCGCAGTGATCGTGGGTGCGGACAACCTCGAGGCCGGGCTGCGCTTCGCTGACCGGGTCATCGTCGCCGCGACGACGGGCGGGCTCGCCACCGTGCTCGTGATCAACAAGTGCGACCTGCTTGCCGACGACGACGCGCTGCAGCAGCTCGACGCAGCGCTCGTGCCCTATGCGGACGCGGTCGTCGACGTGCTGCGGGTGTCCGCGCAGACGGGCGACGGGATGGACGAGCTGCGTGCGCTGCTCACCGACCGTTGGACGGTGCTCACCGGACACTCGGGCGTGGGGAAGTCGTCGCTGACCAACGCGCTGCTGCCGGACGCGGACCTGCGCACCGGTGCGGTCGGGCCGCGCGGAGGTCGGCACACGACCGTCGCGTCGCTCGCGCTCCCGCTGCCCGAGGGTGGCTGGCTGGTCGATACGCCGGGTGTGCGCTCGTTCGGTCTCGGCATGCTCGACCGCCGCGGTGTCGCGGCGGGCTTCCCTGAGCTCGTCGGTCTCGACTGCGGCCTGGACGACTGCAGGCATGACGGCGAGCCCGGCTGCGCGCTGCCCGCGGCGACGCTGCACCCGGTGCGCCGCGCCGCGTTCGAGCGACTCGCTGCTGCGGTGGAGGGGCGCGGGTCCGACGATGCACGCGTGTCCGAGGCCTGACGAGCGCCGAGGGTCGGCCGAGGTCCTCACGATGACGCGGCTACCCTCCGCACCGCTGTCCCGGCGGGGTGGCCAAGTGGTAAGGCAGGGGACTGCAAATCCCCGATCACGGGTTCGATTCCCGTCCCCGCCTCTTCACGGGGATGCCGTGCGCGGTCACGCGCGAGGAGGACACGCAGATGGCGGTCGGGCTGGCAGGTCGTGATCCGTCCGGGGCCGAGGTGGTCGTCATCGGAGGCGGGGTGCACGGCGCCGCTGCGGCGTTCCATCTCGCCGAGCGCGGGGTCGATGTCCTGCTCGTCGAGCGTGACGAGCTGGCCGGCGGTCCGACCGGGCGCTCGAGCGCCATCTGCCGCGCGTACTACACGAACCCGTTCCTCGCGCGTGTCGCGCGAGAATCGCTCGATCTGCTCGGGTCGTTCTCGGAGCGGATGGGAGGACGTGACGCGGGCCACGTCATCACCGGCGGACTCTTCCTGCATGGCCCCGAGGACGTCTCCGCGGTCACAGAGGCGGCGCGAGCGCTGACGGCGATCGGAACGACCACAGACGTGCTCGATGTCGCGGCCCTGTCCGATGCGTTCCCACGCTTCTCACCCGACGGGCTCGGTATCGCTGCTCACGAGCATGGGGCCGGCTACGCGGATCCGGTCGCGACCACGGTCGGGCTCGCTCATCGTGCGCGAGAACTCGGTGCGCGTCTGCGTCAGTACACCGCGGTCACCCGCCTCGAGGAGGGTCGTGGTGAGCGTCCCCATCGGGTCACGCTCTCCGACGGTGTCGTCATCGAGGCGCAGCGGATCCTGCTCGCTGCAGGCCCGTGGACGGGAGCGCTTGCGCGCCATGTCGGCGCCGAACTGCCGTTGACGATCGAGCGTCACTTCGTCGCCACCTTCGCGTGGGGCGGGGCGACGGCGGTGCCTCACGTGTTCGCCGATGTCACGCAGGGCTACTACGCGAAGCCCGAGGCCTCCGGCGGCTTCCTGTGCGGTCCGCTCACGCCCGAGCCGGAGATCGACGATCCCGAGGCGTTCGAGCAGCGCATCCTCGACGCTGAGGTGGAACATCTCGCCGCCGGGATCGTACGGCGGGTCCCCGACCTCGAGCGGATCGCCCCGCGCGGTGGTTGGGCCTCGCTGTACGACGTGAGCCCGGACTGGCAGCCCGTCATCGGGGAGATTGCGCCACGCGTGTTCGTCGACGCCGGGACGTCGGGTCACGGCTTCAAGCTCGCGCCGGGACTGGGTCGTGAGGTCGCGGCGCTCGTGATGGGTTCGCCCGACCCCGGACTGTCGGACTTCGCCCCCGGCCGGTTCGCTGCCGATGCGCCGCTGACGGCGGGCTACGGGCAATCACGCATCCTGGGCTAGCGGGACCTGGCCTCAGGCGTCGGGGATCTCACCGAGATAGGCCTCGCGCATGCGCGGGTCCGCCTTCAGGGCCTCTGCGGTGTCCGACAGCACGATGCGTCCGGACTGCAGCACGTAGCCGCGGTCCGCGATCGACAGGGCCATGCTGGCGTTCTGCTCGACGACGAACACCGCGGTGCCGGCGGCGTTGATCTGCTCGATGATGGCGAAGTTCTGCGCCACGAGGATCGGTGCGAGCCCCATCGAGGGCTCGTCCATCAGGAGGACCCGCGGACGCGACATCAGCGCCCGACCGACGGCGACCATCTGCTGCTCGCCCCCGGAGAGCGTCCCCGAGGTCTGATTGAGACGTTCCTTGACCCGGGGGAACATCGTGAAGATGTGCTCGAGGTCGGCCTCCTTCTCATCATCCTTACGCAGGTAGGCACCGATCTCGAGGTTCTCGCGCACGCTCATGCGTTTGAACAGGCGACGGTTCTCGGGCACCATCGAGACGCCCTGCGCGACCCGTTGCGCCGTCGTGAGGCCCTGCATGTCCTGCCCGTCGATCAGGACGGCGCCAGCGGTCGGTTCCACCATCCCGAGGATCGTGCGGAGCGTGGTGGTCTTGCCGGACGCGTTGCCGCCGAGCAGGCAGACGAGTTCGCCCGGGGCGATCGTGATGCTCACGTCGTGGAGGATCTGCACGGTCCCGTAGTGCGTATCGACGTTGCGGAACTCGAGGACGGGCGTGCTGTCCGTCGGGGATCGATCGCTCATGGGCTCTGCTCCGTGGTGGCTGGCCGGCCGAGGTACGCCTCGATGACACGCTCGTCGGTCGAGACGGTCGCGTAGTCCCCTTCGATGAGTTTGATGCCGTGGTCGAGGACGGGGGCGATCATCTTGCACGGACCGCACCACGTCGCCGTCAACTTTAAAACCGTGTGGTTCGGCGTCTCGGCCAGATTCTTCAAGAACGCGACGCGATCGGTCGCGACGTGCTTGACACGAGTCAAAGACATTGGATGGGGGGGAGGGGGCTGTTTGAATCCTACCGAGATCCCCGCAGTCTCATCACGGGACTGATCGGACCGAACGGGGCCGGGCAGACCACGCTGTTCAACCTGCTCACGGGCTTCGACCAGCCTGACGCCGGCTCCTGGACCGTTTCGACGGGACGTCCACGGCGGGCATCCCGGCCTACCGCGTCGCACGCGGCGGGATGGTGCGGACCTTCCAGCTCACCAAGGCGCTGTCGCGCATGACGGTGATCGAGAACCTCATGCTCGGCGCGTCCGGGCAGCGTGGTGAGCGCCTCCTCACCGCGCTCGCGCCTGGCGGTGGAACGCGCAGGAGGAGACGATCCGCGTGCGTGCGGAGCAGCTCCTCGAACGCTTCAAGCTCAGCCACATGCGCGACCAGTTCGCCGGACGCTCTCCGGTGGACAGCGGAAGCTGCTCGAGATGGCTCGCGCGCTCATGGTCGAGCCATCGCTCGTCATGCTCGATGAGCCCATGGCGGGCGTGAACCCGGCGCTGACCCAGTCGCTGCTGGGTCACGTCAAGGACCTGCGCGACGTCGAGGGTCGCAGCGTCGTCTTCGTCGAGCACGACATGGACGTCGTGTTCGACATCTCGACTGGGTCGTCTGCCTCGCGCAGGGCGCATCATCGCGGAGGGTCCACCGTCGTCGATCGGTGCGAACGCCGCCGTCATCGATGCGTACCTCGGTGCGACCCACGACCACAGCGCGCTGCGCGCCGAGCGGCGGCGCCGTCAGGCCGCGAGGGGGACGCATGAGCGGCACGGACCTGGTGCTCTGCGCGGAGGACCTCGTCGCCGGCTACGTGCCGGACGTCGACATCCTCACCGGCTGCAACCTCACGCTCGAGCGCGGTGAGCTGGTCGGCATCATCGGTCCGAACGGGGCCGGGAAGTCGACCCTGATCAAGACGATGTTCGGGCTCGTGCCCGTGCGCTCCGGGAAGGTGCTGCTCGGCGACGACGACATCACGGGCCTGTCCGCGCACGCTCGTCTCGCGGGGTCGGCTACGTCCCGCAGACCCAGAACGTGTTCCCGAGCCTCACGATCCGCGAGAACCTCGAGATGGGGCTCTACCTGCGGTCCAAGGACTGGGAGGCGAGGTCGGCCTTCGTGTACGACCTGTTCCCGCTGCTCTCCGACCGCGCGAACCAGCGTGCCGGCCTGCTCTCCGGCGGCGAGCGGCAGATGGTCGCCATGGGCCGTGCCCTGATGATGGACCCGGAGGTCCTGTTCCTCGATGAGCCTTCGGCCGGGCTCGCCCGCGAACCAGGACGACGTCTTCCGGCGCATCGGGGAGATCAACGAGGCGGGCATCTCGATCGTCATGGTCGAGCAGAACGCTCGGACCTGCCTCGAGATCTGCGACCGCGCCTACGTCCTCGATCAGGGCCGCAACGCCTACACCGGGACCGGGAGGAGCTCCTCAACGACCCCAAGGTCATCGAGCTCTACCTGGGACGCTCGCCCGCGCGCGTGATCGATCGGACGCATGAGGAAGGGCCCGCGGCCGGAGCCGCGGGCCCTCCTTCATGTGGTGCGTGTCAGCCGACCAGGTCGCCTGCGACGGTGCCCGTCGAGACGAACTCGCCGCCCTTCCAGGTGCTGGTCTCGATGATGCCGCGCGACGGCTCGCCGCCGCCCTCACGGACCTCGATGAGGTTCAGCGGGCCACCGACCGCGCTCTGGTACGCGATGGAGTCGCCAGCGTCGACGAACTCCATGCATTCCGCGAACGTGGTGCACGCGTTGTCACCGGTGGTGACCGCGATCATGTTGTCGCGGATCGAGGCCGAGGCCGTCGAACCGGACACCCGAAGCGGCCAGTGCCATCAGGTTGACGCAGTCGTACGCGTTGGGGGCGAACAGGAAGTCCACCAGGTTCGGGTTGAACGCGAGCAGACGGGCCTCGAACGACTCCGGCACGATGGCGGTCGGAGCGGTGAAGCGCATGCCCTCGAGCACGTCAGCCGACGGGAAGTTGTCGGCGAACGCCGCACCTGCGATGCCGTCCGCACCGAAGATCTCGGTCGGTGCGACGCCGGCAGCGAGCAGGCCCTGAACGATCTGCGCGCCCTCGACGAAGCTGATGATGACGTCGCGTCCGCGCCCGAGCCGACCATCGCGTCGACGACGGAGTCGAACGTGCCAGCCTCGGGTCGTACGCCTCCTGAGCACGACGGTGGCGCCACGTGCCTCGAGGCCCTTGACGGTCTCCTCGAGGAACGGCACGCCGTAGTCGTCCGCACGCGCGGCGACGGCGACCGAGGTGTAGCCGGCCTCGACGACGGGTCAGCGAGGACCGGTGCCTGGAGCACGTCGCTCGGTGCGGTGCGGAAGTAGTAGCCGCTGTCCGGGTAGGTCGTGAGGCCGATACCCGTGTTGGACGGCGAGCACTGGACGACACCGGCGCTCGTGATGTTGTCGATGACGGCCATGGTCATACCGGTCGCCGCAGCGCCGATGATGCCCTGCACGTCGCTCGCGAGCAGACGGCTCGCCTCCTCGGCGGCACGACCGGCGTCGCCGGCCTCGTCACCGCTGAGCAGCTCGACAGGGTTGCCGAGCACGCCACCAGCGGCGTTGATCTCCTCGACGGCGAGCTGCACACCCGAGGTCATCGGGGGCCGAGGAAGGCCAGCTGGCCCGTCTCCGGCAGCAGGTAGCCGAGCTTGAGGGCCTCAGCGTCGGATGAGTCGCTGCCGCAGGCGGCGGCGACGAGGGCGACCGCGGCGAGGGCCGTGGCGACCTTGGTGTTACGTCGGAACATCATGGATGGCACTCCTTCTAGGGGGTTCGGGGGAAGCACCCGCGACGCGGACGATGGTCGCCCGATCCGAGTGATGTCCTGACCGCCGGCGGGTGAACGACTCCCGACACGACGATGGGCGCCTGTCGCGCCTCCCATCAGCATAGTAGGGATGCGGCCCGCGGGGGTGAAGGCGCAGCAGGGCGCGGCAGGGGGCGCAGCAGGGCGCGGCAGGGGCCAGAGCGCCTCAGTCGGCGAGTTCGGCCACGATCGGGAGGGCGTCGAACGCACCGATCGACGTCGTCGTGCGCACGGATGGCAATGCGACGCGGCGCGCAGTCCCCGAGCGGGCCGCAGACGACCTGGCCGGTCAGGCCGCCGAAGGTCGTCCGTCCCAGGGTGTCGCGCAGCTCGGAGCGGCTGATGACCAGCGTGCCGTCGACGTCGATCAGCGACGTGTCCTCGAGCGCCTTGAGCAGCAACGTCGCGGCGTCGTAGGCGTACGCCCACCAGCCGGCCGGTGTCCGGACCCCCGACACGGCCGAGATGCGCTCCGACGTCTGCGAGGCGCTCATGCCGGTGACGGCGCTCACCGCGTCGGGGAAGTCCAGCACGGGTCCGGTCAGGAGGTGGCCCTGTGAGGCCCGTCGCCGAGGAACGCCTCGGTCCCCGCGCGGCTCGTCGTCAGGCGCGTGATGCCCGCCAGGCGCGAGCGACTCGACCATCCGTCAGCGAGGGCGAGCAGCATGTCGGTGGGCAGCGCCAGAACGCGACGTCGGTCTCGCCCGCCACCGCCGCATCGAGCACCGCGGTCATCGCCGGCGCCGAACGTTCCTCATCCTCGCTGGTCAGGTCCTCATCCACAGTCCGGTCCACCACGACGGTGCCGCCCAGCGACTCGAAGCGGGCTCGAACGGCGGTGGCCAGACCGGACGACTCGATGCTGCCGTCGTGCAGTGTCACCGCACGGGTGAGTCCCAGTCCGTCGACGGCGTGCTCGGCCGCCGCCTCCGCCTCGCGCAGCAGCGACGGCGCGGTGCGCCACACCCCCTCGGCACGGTCCTGAGCGACCAGGCCGTCCGCACCCACGGTCAAGGTCAGGTCCGTCGGCCGGGGCGTCACCACCACGAGTCCCGCGTCGGTCACCGGTCCCTGCAGGCCCAGGAGCGTCGCGGTGCACTGTGGTCCGAGCACGCCGACGATCGAGTCCGCGTCCTCGCTGGCGAGCAGCGCAGCGGCGACGCGCGTGCCGTCCTCCCGGTCGCACGTCGTGGTGATGACCGCACCGAGGTCGACGCGGAAGTCCTGGCGGACCGCGCCGAAGTCCTCGACCGCGGCTCGGAACGCGGCCTCGAGCACGGCAGCGAGACCCTCGGGATCCTCGTCCCCGTCGAGCACGATGCGCAGCGCGATGGGGGAGTCCGGTGCGATGCGCACGACCCCGAGGGAGGCGTCGACCTGGACGGGGGGTCGCTCGGGCCGCTGGTCCACGGCGTCGTCGACCGGGGCGCACGCGCTCAGCAGCAGGGTCACCGCCAGTCCGACGGTCCGCGCGGCGAGGCGAGGCGTCGGCCTGCGCGGACCCGTCAGCGACGCGTGCACCGCTCTCCCATCCCCCTCGTCGTGCTCGTCGTGCCTGTCGTGCCTGTCGTGCCTGTCGTGCCGTCGGCCCCAGCCTAACGCCGCCCGCCAGCAGGAGCGGCCCTATCCTGCCGATGTCCGGACAGGTCATCCGGACGGGTCAGGGGTGCGACGCGATGGCCGAGCCGTTCGTCGTCCAGGGCGCGGTGGTCGAACTCTTCGAGTCACTCGTCGACGTCATCTTCTGTGCCAAGGACACCGACCATCGCTACGTCGCGGTCAACCTCGCGTTCGTGCGCCGGACCGGTCGGCGGTCGCGCCGTGAGGTGCTCGGTGCGCGCGCAGCCGACGTGTTCGCGGCTGGACCTGCAGAGCGCTACGAGGAGCAGGACCGTCGGGTCCTCGCGACCGGCAGGCCCCTGCGTGACGAGCTGGAGCTCATCCGTCGACCGGACGGCACGATGGGCTGGTACGTGACGACGAAGATCCCGGTCATCGACGACGGTCGCGTCACCGGGCTCGTGAGCCTCTCTCGCGACCTGCGTCGACCGAGCGAGGAGAGCGTGGAGGTCGCGGCGCTCTCCAGCGTCGTCCGCCTCGTCCGCGAGACCGACGAGGCGGTCCGTCCGCTGAGCGTGGCCGACCTCGCAGCCTCCGCCGACTGCACCGTCGATCAGCTCCAGCGTCGCATGCGGCGCGTGTTCGGCATCTCGACGACGCAGTACCTGCTGCGTGAACGGGTCGACCGTGCGGCGCGTCTGCTCGCAGGGACCGACGATCCCATCGCGACCGTGGCCGCTCGGTGCGGGTTCTACGACCAGGCTCAGTTGACCCGTCACTTCGGGCGCTTCATCGGTCTCACACCGGCCCAGTACCGCAGCGAGCAGCGCGGCTGAGCCATCCTTGGCTGCGACCGGTGGGCGCAGTGCTGTCCAGCGCCAAGACCGGTGCTCCCAGGCGCGCGATGCTGCGCTCATGAGCGCCGACACCCCACCCGCACCCTCCACGGCCGGCCCCGCTGTCGATGGCGACCGAGTCGTCGAGGCCGCCGTGGCCACCGCTCGCCGCTGGCTGGACGCCGCCGACGACGTCACGCGCGCCGAGCGACGCACCGCGGAGCAGCTCGGCACGCTGCTCGCCGACGACCAGGGTCTCGACTTCGCGACGGGCTTCGTCGACCGCGTGATGCGTGCGGAGTCCGACGCGGTCGCTGCCACCGCACTGCGTCGGTTGGTCAGCGCCTCACAGGGGGATGCGGCGTTCCTGGGTCGCATCGACCGGGTGCTGCTCGGCGCCGGCGCGCTGCTCGCACCCGTCCTGCCCGGCATCGTCGTCCCGCTCGCACGTCGCCGGCTGCGCCAGCTCGTCGGCCACATGGTCCTCGATGCGACACCGCGCGACCTCGCACCGCAGCTCGCGGCCGCGCGCGAGGCGGTCGACGGCCAGCTCAACGTCAACCTGCTGGGTGAGGCCGTGCTCGGTGCGGACGAGGCCCGACGTCGTCGCGACACGACCATCGCGCTCGTCGCGCGCGACGATGTCGACTACGTGTCGGTGAAGCTGTCCTCCATCACCGCGCAGATCATGGTGTGGGACCTCGAGGCCGCGGCCGAGCGGATCGCGAGCGAGCTGCGCCCGCTCTACCGCGCAGCGATGAGCTCGACACCACCGACGTTCGTCAACCTCGACGTCGAGGAGTACCGCGACCTCGACCTCACCATCGCGGTCTTCACGCGCGTGCTCTCCGAGGACGAGTTCCTCCCGCTGCACGCCGGCATCGTGCTGCAGGCCTACCTGCCCGACGCGCACGGCGCGCTCGAGCACCTGCTCACGTTCGCGACCCGGCGGCACGAGCGCGGTGGCGCTGACATCCGCGTGCGTCTCGTCAAGGGCGCGAACCTGTCGATGGAGCAGGTCGAGGCGGAGCTGCGCGGCTGGGAGCGTGCGCCCTACGGCTCGAAGCACGAGACCGACGCGAACTACAAGCGCTGCGTCGACACGGCGCTCGATCCGGTACGGCTGGCCGGTGCACGCATCGGGCTCGCGAGCCACAACCTGCTGGACGTCGCGTGGGCGATCGAGCTCGCGCGCGAGCGTGGCGTGTCCGACCGGCTCGACGTCGAGATGCTGCAGGGCATGGCACCCGGGCCGGCGCGCATCGTGCGCGGTGAGACCGGGGGGCTGCGTCTGTACACGCCGGTCGTCGACCCGGACGACTTCGACGTCGCCATCTCCTACCTCGTGCGTCGCCTTGAGGAGGTCGCGAGCCCCGACAACTTCCTGCGCTCGTTCCTCGCCATGCGCGACGAGCCGGCGCTGTTCGATGCGGAGGTCGAGCGCTTCCGTGCGGCGGTCGCCGACCGCCACACCGTGGCGATCGGGCCGCGCCGCACGCAGGACCGCCGTGCTGCGGCCCTCGACCCGTCGGCGCTGCGCACCAGCGAGGCGCAGCGCTTCGTCAACGAGCCGGACACGGACCCTGCGCTGACGGCGAACCGCGCCTGGGCGCGCGCGATCGTGGCCGCGCCCGCACCGGCGCCGCGCGCCGCGATCGTCACCGACCCCGCCGAGGTGGATCGCCGCGTCGCGGCCGCTGTCGCGGCGGGGAGCGCTGGCGGCGTGTGCCGGCGACCGAGCGGCGTGACGTGCTGCGTCGCGTCGCCGACGTGCTGGCGGCACGACGCGGCGAGCTGCTGAGCGCGATGATCCACGAGGGCGGCAAGACGATCGGGGAGGCCGATCCCGAGGTCAGCGAGCTCATCGACTTCGCCCGCTACTACGCCGACCGCGCGCTCGAGCTCGAGGACGTCGCGGGCGCGACGTTCACCCCGCACCGCCTCGTGCTGGTCGTGCCACCATGGAACTTCCCGGTCGCCATCCCCGGAGGTGGAGTGCTGGCCGCGCTCGCCGCCGGTTCCGCGGCCATCCTCAAGCCCGCACCGGAGACGCCGCGCTGCGCCGAGATCGTGTGCGAGGCCGCCTGGGAGGCGGGTGTCGATCCCGGACTGCTCGCGTTCCTCCGCGTCCCCGACGACGCGACCGGCCAGCACCTCGTCACCCACCCCGACGTCGATGCGGTCGTGCTCACCGGATCGTTCGAGACGGCGCAGCTGTTCCGCGGCTGGCGGCCCGACCTGCGCCTGCTCGCGGAGACGTCCGGGAAGAACGCGCTGATCGTCACGCCATCGGCGGACCTCGACCTCGCAGTCGCGGACCTGGTGCGCAGCGCGTTCGGGCACGCCGGGCAGAAGTGCTCGGCGGCCTCGCTCGCGATCCTCGTCGGTGACGTCGCGACGTCACGGCGCTTCCTCGACCAGCTGGTCGACGCGACCACGACGCTCGCTGCAGGACCGTCGACCGACCTGTCCACCCAGCTGAACCGGCTCATCGGCCCACCGCGCGGGCCGCTCGCACACCATCTCCATCAGCTCGACGACGGCGAGCAGTGGCTCGTCGCACCGCGCTGCGTCGACGAGGCCACGCAGCTGTGGAGACCTGGGATCAAGACCGGCGTGCGACCCGGATCGCACTTCCACACCCACGAGTGCTTCGGTCCCGTGCTGGGCATCATGGCCGCGGCCGACCTCGACGAGGCGATCGCGTGGCAGAACGCGACCGGCTACGGACTCACGGGTGGTATCCACTCCCTCGATCCCGACGAGGTCGAGCACTGGCTCGAGCACGTCGAGGTCGGCAACGCGTACGTGAACCGGCACATCACCGGCGCGATCGTGCAGCGTCAGCCGTTCGGCGGCTGGAAGCGCTCGGCCGTCGGTCCCGGTGCGAAGGCGGGTGGACCTGCCTACGTGGCGACGCTCGGCACCTGGGCGGATGCGGCCGACGTCGTGGTGCTCGACGACGATGCATGGCTCGCGCGGGCGCTCGACGACGACGTGCGAGCGTGGCCCTTCTACGCCGCCGAGCACGACGAGACGGGACTCGACGTCGAGGCGAACGTGCTGCGCCACCGCCGTCACGAGGCGGTCCTCGTGCGCTGCCTGGCGGGCACGGCGACGCGCGACCTCGCGCGCGTGCTGGCCGCCGCGCGCACGAGCGCGACGCCCGTGCGCGTGAGTGCTGCGCCCGGCTGCGGGATCGACGCGGCTGCCGTCACCGACGCCGCCCGTCGCGTCGGTGCGCACGTCCCCGGCCTGGTCGTCGAGGACGATGATGCGCTCGTCGCGCGGCTCGACGGGCTCGGTCAGGTGGTGGTGCGCGTGCTGGGCGGCGCTGCACGCGACGTCGTGGCCAGCGCACGGCTGCGGGCCGCCTGCGAGGAGGCGGGGCTGCGCTGCGACGAGGCACCCGTAGTGATGAGCGGCCACGTCGAGCTCGGACGCATCATGCGCGAGCAGGCCATCAGTCGGACCCTGCACCGGTACGGGCGCGTGCTCAGCTGAGCGCCCGGCTGAGCGCCCGGCTGAGCGCTCGGCACGTCAGATGAGTGGGTCCGCGGGCAGGGTGACGCCGGAGAGCCATCCGGCGCCGTCGATGCGCCAGCCGTCCGCCTCCTCCGAGAGGTCGTAGCGCAGCACGACCTCCCGGGCGCCGGAGCGGACGCCGACCAGGAGGAACGCGCGGCGGCTGCGGACGCGGCACTCGTCGAACCGATGGCCGCCGTTGCCGACGAGCTCGGGGTAGTCGGTGCGGATCATCGACTCGAAGTCGTCGGTGGCGAACACGAGTCGGAAGTAGGGGCTCGTCATGGCGTACGCGGCTTCGAAGTCCTCGCTCGCGAAGGCATCGAGTTGCGTGCTGACCGTCGAGCCGATCGCCGCGCGGGTCGTCGGGTCGCAGTCGTCGGGTGATGATGGGTCGGGCACCGGGTCTGGCCGTGGCGCGAGGTCGGGCTCGGGTGCATCGGGCGGGTCGACCGGCGTCGGGTCGACCGGCGTCGGGTCGGCCAGTACCGGGTCGGCCTGCATCGTGTCGGTCGCTGCTGGCGGTGTGCAGGCGGCCACAGCCAGCGCGAGTGTCACGATCAGGGCACCGAGTCGACGCGTGGGCGAGGGGTCCGGGCTCATGATCCGCCTCCTCCGAGCTGCCGCCCGCGGTGGGTGCGCCCCTCACCGGTCCCTCGCGGGCCCGTCGTGCGCAGGGACGAGCCGCGACGGTAGGGCGCGACGGAGGGTCGCGCGAGGCGCTACCGTTCCTCCCTGTGCGGGGCGTTAGCTCAGTTGGCTAGAGCGCTTGCTCGACACGCAAGAGGTCAGAGGTTCGAGTCCTCTACGCCCCACGACACGCCCCCCGATCCCCAGGAGCACCGTGGCCGGGAGCGGCGTGATCCACGTCGACGACCTCGAGGTCGAGGTCACCGTCCGCCGCGTGAAGCGGATGAACCTCGGTGTCCATCCCCCCGACGGACGCGTGCGCCTCTCGGTCCCACCGCGGACCTCCGAGCGTGCCCTGCGCCGCTTCGTGCGCGACAGCCGGGCCTGGATCGAGCAGCACCGGACCCGCATCGCCGAGGAGGAGCGGGCTGCCGCGAGCCGTCCGACCCCTCGGGTCCGGCGTGGTGTCAGCGGCGAGGTGTGGTGGCGCTTCGGACAGGCGCTGCGGCTGGAGGTCGTCGCCGATGCCGGTCGGCCAGGGGTCGATCTGCTGCCCGATCATCGGCTCCGCGTCCGCGTGCCCGACCCGGGGCAGGCTGCAGCGGTGCTGGCCGCACTCGACCGGTGGGAGCGGCGCGAGCTGCGCGCCGCCGCCGAGCCGCTGCTGGCTCACTGGTGTGCGCGGATCGGTGTGCAGCATCAGTTCCTCGGTCTGCGCCGCATGACCACCCGATGGGGCACGTGCGTGCCATCGAAGGGGCGCATCTGGCTCAACGTGGCGCTCTTCCCCCGTCATCCCGCGCTGCTCGAGTACGTCATCGTCCACGAGGCGGTGCACCTCGCGGAGGGATCGCACGGCCCGCGCTTCCGTGCGCTGATGGACCTCCATCTGCCGGACTGGCGGGCGCGTCGCACGCAGCTCGACGCGACGACCTGACGACTCCGGCGTCGTCTCCGGCGTCGTCGCCGGTTCGTCCTCAGCACGGGCCGGTGTCGTCCCTGACCACTACCGTCAGCGCCGTTCGGGGGGCGCGCGGATCCATCGGGTCCGGCGGGGGAGGCGCGTGCAGGAGACGCGCCGCGGTCATGGAGGTTCGCACGTGAGAGGACTTCCCGACGAGGTCGTCGACGTCCGGCGAACGGGTGGCGACGGCGCTGCGACGAGCGGTGAGCGGACGGTCGACGGGACGCGCGAGCGGGTCCTCGAAGCGGCGCTCGTCGTGCTGCGCGACGTCGGGTACGGGCAGTTCTCGGTGCAGAAGGTCGCCCGCGAGGCCGGCGTCTACCAGGGCAACATCACGTACTACTGGCCGCGCCGACGCGACCTCGTGCTGGCGCTCGCCGTGCGGATCGTCGACGATTACCGAGCGGCGTTCGTCGCGGGCTTCCACGGCATCGACGTGAGCGTGGACGGGTGGGCCGACTCGGTCGTGCGCGCCATCGTCGACGACGCCATCTCCGAGGACCGTGTCCGCCTGCTGCCTGAGCTGTGGTCGATGGCGAACTCGGATCCGGAGATCGCGGACGTGGTCCGGCGCGTCTACGAGGACGTCCCGGGCGCGCTGCTCGACGCGCTGGGGATCGCGCCGGAGCATCCGCGCCGCGAGACGGTCCGTGCGGCCCTGGCCTTGATCTGCATGGCCGCCCAGGGCCTCACCGCGGTCCACGGTCACCGCGGCAGCGAGGACCCGCGCATCCCTGAGGTGCGCGAGGCGCTGGTCGCACTGCATGCCCCGGTGATCGCAACCGCGCTCGGCGGCTAGCGTTAGGGCACAGGCGCGGTGTCATGACGTCACCGGGCGCGACTCCGACGGAGGCTCGACGATGAAGAAGCTCCTCGACTCCTGGGCCGGCATCGGCCTCGTGTTCGTCGTCCTGGCCGTGCTCGGGGCCCTCTGGGCGTCGACCACGGTCTGACGCGGATCTGACCGGTCCTCCCTCCGCCGCGCCAGCGGCAGCGTTAGGCTCTCGTCCGCGTCCGTCGCGCTGCGGCGGGCGGTCGGACCGACGTCGCCCCGGAGGCACCCATGTCCCTGATCCGCATCCCCGTCCTGCTCGCCATCCTGGTCGCCTCGGGTCCGCTGCAGTGGCGCTACGCGCAGCAGCGCTTCGTGTTCACCGCGGACGGTGCTGTCGCATCGGTCCCGCCGTGGCTCGCACTGATGGCCGTGGCCGTCGTGTTCATCCTCGCCGCGGGCTACCGCCGCGACCAGCGTCATGCCACGGTGCTGCTCATCGGTGAGGCGCTCATCGCGCTGATCATCGCGCTGGTCCCGCCGCTGATCTGGGCCCAGGCGACCGGCAGCGTCTGGACCGAGGCGATGGGCGGGACGACCGGTGCGTCGTACGCGCAGATGCTCGCCCTCGTCTGGCTCCTCATCGCGCTGCGCACGCTGCGGGCGCAGCGCCGCAGCGCCTGATCCGACCGGCGGCCGGACGAGGCGGAATGCCCCGCACGGCGGCGGCGTTGGAACGGGGGAGGCACTCGGGGACATCCCGGCGTCGTCCGAGGAGGTCCGTGTGAGCGCGCTGCAGGCACTGAGCGCATGGCCGCTGCGTCGCTGGATCGCGGCCGCGGTCGCCAGCGCCGGCTCGTTCGTCCTGCTCGGCATCCCGACCGCGATGATCCCCAACCCCGTGTTCGCCCGCAAGATCGAGGCGCCGGCGTGGACCTACCCGTCACTCGTCGTCACCGCGCTGCTCGCAGGACTCCTGCTCGCCAGCTACGTCCGTGCGTCAGGACGCGCAGCTGGCGAGGACGGTGAGCGACTCGACGAGGCGTCCCCGGAGGAGGCCCGGTCGTTCACCGTCGGAGGCCTGCTCACGTTCTTCGCGATCGGCTGCCCGACCTGCAACAAGCTCGTCCTGATCGCGCTGGGTTCGAGCGGGGCGATCACCTGGTTCGAGCCCGTCCAGCCCGTGCTCGCAGTCGCCGGCATCGGCGTGCTCGTGTGGGCGCTGCACCGGCGACTCACGAGCGAAGTGGCCTGCCGGGTGCCCGCCGGTCGAGGTCAGGCGTCCGGCTGACCGTGCTCGTCGCCGTGCCCGCCGCCGTTGATGCGCGCGCGCGTCTCCGCCGCCGCTCCGGCGAGCGAGACCAGCAGGTCGCCCTCGCGCAGCGGCATGCAGTCCGGATCGTCGATGCGGACCAGGCGGCCGGACCGCAGCACGGCGACAGGCACCTGTCCGCGGGTGACCCCGGCCGCGCGTCCGACCTCCATGTCGCTGACCTCCCGCTCGACGAGCATCAGGCCGTGCGCGGTGTCGAGCAGGTCCTCGACGACCCGCGCCGCATCCGGATGACGACTGGTCACGCCGAGGAGTCGGCCCGCCGTCTCTGACGACGTGACGACCGACGTCGCACCCGACTGCAGCAGCAGGCTCCGGTTCTCCTCCTCGCGCACGGCCGCGACGATCGACGCGTTCGGAGCGAGCTCGCGGGCGGTCAACGTCGTGAGGACCGCGCTCGCGTCACGGTCGGTCGCGACGATGACGGTCCGGGCCCGGTCGACACGCGCCTCGCGCAGCGTCGCCGTGCGAGTCGAGTCCCCGAGCACGACGGTGTAGCCGTCGCGCGAGGCCTCGCCGGCGATCACCGGGTCCGGCTCGATGATGGTGATGATGTCGATATCGACCCCGTCGTCGCGGATCGCGCGGGCAGCCGCACGACCCTTCACGCCGTAGCCACAGATCACGTAGTGGTCATCCACGTCGCGCCTCCACCGGCGTCGCCGGTACTCGTCCCGCCAGCGCTCCGTCAGCAGCTCGATGGTCGTCCCGAGCAGCAGGAGCAGGAACAGGATCCGGGCCGGTGTGACGATCAGGATCGTCGCGAGCCGGGCCCCGTCCGTCACCGGGGTGATGTCGCCGTACCCGGTGGTCGTCACGCTCACCGAGGCGTAGTAGAGGGCCGCCAGGAAGGTGACCCGCTGTCCGGTGGCGTCGACGTAGCCGTCGCGCCCGATCCACACGGTCAGCGCGACGATCAGCAGCAGGATCGCCGCAAGGCCCGCACGGCCGAGCAGCTGGCCGAGCGGGCCACGCTGTGGACCGCGCCGACCCACGAGCACCGAACTGTCGACGGCGGTCGACCTCGGCCCCTCGATCACCGTGCCTCCCCGACCCTCTGCGGCGACGCTACCCCCGACCTGCGCCGGCGTCGCGTCGCCCCCGTACCCTGCGGGCATGACGCGAGCTGCGCACGAGGACCGTCCGACTCCCCGTATCGCGCGCCGTATCGCGCGCCGTGTGGTGGCCGGAGCGCTGCTCGGCCTCGGAACGCTCGGCCTGGTCGTCCCCCCGGGGACAGCCGGCGCGCAGGGCGCCGAGGGCGTGGCGCCCGTGCACATCGTCGTCGTCGACGGCGAGATCGACCTGGGTATCGCCGCGCTGCTCGAGCGCGCCGTGCGCGAGGCCGAGGCCGCGGACGCTGCCGCGCTCATCGTGCGCGTCGACACGCCCGGCGGGCGCCTCGACGCCGTGCTGCGGATGCGCGACGTGCTGCTCGGGAGCGATGTCCCGACGATCGCGTTCGTCGACCGCGACGCCTTCAGCGCCGGCGCACTCGTCGCGATCGCGGCCGAGCAGCTGTGGCTCGCACCGGGCGCGGTCATCGGCGCAGCGACACCGGTCCAGGGGGACGGCTCGGCGACGGACGAGAAGACGATCTCCGCGGTCCGCGCCGTGTTCCGGGCCACCGCGAGCGAACGCGGTCGTGATCCGATCGTCGCCGAGGCCATGGTCGATCCGGCGATCGTCGTCGACGGGCTCATCGGCCGGGGGAAGCTGCTCACCATGGACGTCGCGCAGGCGACGGAGCGCGGCTACGCCGATGGGATCGCCGCGGACCTCGACGCGCTGCTGGTCGCACTCGAGCTCGACGGCAACCCGCGGGTCGACGTCGAGCCGGCGCTCGCCGAACGTCTCGTCCGCGTGCTGACCAGCGGACTGGTCGCCGGCCTGCTGCTCACCGTCGGCATCTGGCTGCTCGTCGGCGACGTGCTGGGCGGCGGTGGGGTCGGTCTCGGCGCGGCGCTGGGTGCGTCGTCGATCGGGCTGTTCCTCTTCGGTCACCTGCTCGCCGGGCTCGCTGGCATCGAGTCGGTGCTGCTCATCGTCCTCGGTATCGTCCTGATCCTCGTGGAGGTGCTCGTGCTGCCAGGGGTCGGCATCGTCGGCGTGTCCGGCGTGTTCGCGCTGCTCGGCGGGGCGACGCTCGCGATGGTCGATCGTGACGTCGAGATCGTGCCGCGAGCGGCCTTCATCGCGGCCTTCAACGTCGCCGGACTCGCGTTCCTCGCGGCCGTCGGTCTGCTCGTCGGCCTGCTCGTGCTCCTCGGTCGCAGCACGCGCATGCGGACCGAGGGCGGCGCGCGGCTGAGTCGACGGGGCAACCGACTGGTCCTGTCCACCGACGTCGGTGGAGCGCATGCGGACGGTCTCCTCGGTGCGCACGGGGTGGCACTGACCGACCTGCGTCCGGCCGGCGCTGCCGACATCGATGGTGCGCGCGTCGACGTCGTCGCAGAGGCCGGCTACCTCGCAGCCGGTACGGCCATCGAGGTCGTCGTCGACGAGGGTTACCGTCGGGTCGTGCGTGCGCGGCGCGCGAGCCCCACCAGCGACGCTGCGGCCGGTGACACTACGGCCGACGACGCTGCAGCCGACGACCCTGCAGACCTGTGAACGTGTCCCCGAACGCCCTCGATCCCGTCACTCGCTGACCGGAAGGCATCCCCATGAGCGATCTGCTCGTCGCCGCACCACTGCTCATCATCGTCGCCGTCGTGGCGCTCCTCTTCTACGTCGTCCCGGTGGGGCTGTGGATCACCGCGCTGTTCAGCGGCGTCCGCGTCTCCCTGCTGACGCTGGTCGGCATGCGCCTGCGCAAGGTCGTGCCCGCCGAGATCATCCGTCCGCTCATCAGCGCGACGAAGGCCGGCATCCAGCTCGACGTCGGCCAGATGGAGGCGCACACGCTCGCGGGCGGCAACGTCGGCCGGGTGGTCGCTGCGCTCATCAGCGCCGACCGCGCCAACATCGAGCTGCCATGGAAGCGCGCGACCGCGATCGATCTCGCTGGACGCGATGTGCTGCAGGCCGTGCAGGTCAGCGTGAACCCGAAGGTCATCGAGACGCCGCGCATCGCGGCCGTGGCGAAGGATGGCATCCAGGTCATCGCGATCGCGCGCGTGACCGTGCGTGCCAACATCGAGCGCCTCGTCGGTGGTGCAGGTGAGGAGACCATCATCGCCCGCGTCGGCGAGGGCACGGTGTCGTCCATCGGTTCGGCGGAGAGCCACAAGGACGTGCTCGAGAACCCGGACGGCATCTCGCGTCGCGTGCTCGAGCGTGGACTCGACGCGGGCACGGCGTTCGAGATCCTCTCGATCGACATCGCCGACGTGGACGTCGGCCGCAACATCGGTGCCGAGCTGCAGACCGACCAGGCCGAGGCGGACAAGCGCATCGCGCAGGCGAAGGCGGAGGAGCGTCGTGCGATGGCGGTCGCTCGCGAGCAGGAGATGCGCGCGGCCGTGGTCGAGGCCGAGGCTCAGGTCCCGCTCGCGCTGGCCGAGGCGCTGCGCGCAGGCCGGATCGGCGTGATGGACGCCTACCGGATGGAGAACATCCAGGCGGACACGCGCATGCGCGGCGCGATCGGTGGCGGCGAGGCGCAGGAGATCGAGGGTTGAGCGACGGCCCGGGCATCCCACGGCTGCTCGCGAGCATGCTCGGTGTCGAGCAGTCGCGGGCCGCGCGGCCCGGCACGGTGCCACCGCAGGGTCCGCCCCGGCAGGCCGCACCACGGGTGCCCGCATCAGCGGCGCCCGCGCCGCAGCAGTCCACGTCCGGCGGCGGGCTGCAGCCACCTCCGAGGCTCGCCCCGCCGGAGCGGCTGCAGCCGCGCCGTGAGCGTGTGCCGTCGCATCGGCAGTCGCAGCGGGGCCGGCCGGCTGCGGCGACCGCAGCGGAGCCCGCGTCCACGAACCCGGTCCGACGTCCACGTCCCGATCATGGGGACACCGGTGCTGCCTACGTGCTCCCGGCGGCGGGCGATGCGGCGATGACACGGGCTGCGCTGCGCGAGGTGCTGCGCTCGCCGGCACATGCGCGCACGGCCGTGCTCGCGGCTGAGGTGCTCGGGGCGCCGCGGGGTCTGCGCCCCTACGGGACGGACTGAGCCGGGGAACGGGTCAGCCCGGTCGACTGACTTCGCGCGTGAGCGTGGGTCGCGAGACGACCGCACCGAGCAGGATGATCGCGGTGGCCGTGAGCAGGGCGACGTCCTCGCTGAACGTGTCGGAGAGCAGGCCCGACAGCGCAGCGGCGACCGGTCGTGATCCGAGGAACGCGATCGACCACAGCGCCATGACGCGTCCCCGGAGCGCGTCGGGGACGCGCTGCTGGATCGCGGTCGTGAACGCGGTGAGCGACAGGGTCATGCCCGCACCCGCCACGATCATCGTGAGCGCGGCGAAGGTCGCGGTGGTCGCGAGCACCAGCGGGCCGAGTCCAGCAGCGAGCACGATGAGTCCGATCGTCCCGGACCGTTCGATGCCGAGTCGACGACGCATCCGTGGCTGGACGATGAAGCCCAGGATCGCGCCGACGCCGAACGCGGACGTGATCAGCCCGACGAGGTCCCCACCACCGCCGAGTCCGTCGGCGAACGCGGGTGCGAGCGTGATGACGGGGTCGACACCGAGTCCGACGACGGTCACCCCGACGAGCAGGAAGCCGACAGGACGGTCGCGTCCGAGGTAGGCGACGGCGGCGAGGATGCGCGTGTCTCGCCGGGCCACGTGCGACGCGGTCGCGGTCCTTCGGAACATCATGAGGCCGTACGTGGCCTGAAGCACGGTGGTGATGGTGAACGTCACGGTCGGACCGGCGGTCGTGACGAGCAGGGCCCCGACCGCCGGTCCGAGCGCGCGAGCGACGGTCATGGGCACGGACGAGAGCGTGATCGCGGTCGGCAGCTCCGTGCGGCGCACGAGCGAGGGCAGCAGCGCCTGCGAGGCAGGACCACCGATCGCGAAGCCGATCCCGACGACCGTCGCACCGAGGACGACCGCGTACGCCCCGGACGTCCCGACGAGTCCGGGACCCGCCGACCACAGGGCGAGCAGCCCCGTACCGGTCGCGGTGATCACCGTGCCGACGACGAGCTGCCGACGACGGTCCGCACGGTCCGCACGGGCACCGCTCCACGGGGTGAGAAGGATCTGCGGGGCGAACTGTCCGATGGTGATCGCGGCGACGAGCGTCGTCGAGCGGGTGAGCTCCCACACGACGATCGCGGCGGCGACGTTGTGGATCCACACGCCCATGTTCGCGACGATCTGGCCGATGAAGAAGGGACCGAAGGTGCGATCGCGCAGCAGCTCGGGGACGCGTCGGGCTGCGAGCGGTGGCGAGGTCTCAGGCACGGTCGGGCTCCTCGAGGATCGCGAAGTCGGTGGTCAGGCGCAGCAGCAGCCGCTCGAGCGCGACGATGTCCGCGCTCGTCCAGTCCGCCGTGACCTCCTCGAGCATGGTCGTGCGCGACGCGGCGAGCTCATCGAGCAGGGCGCGTCCGGCCGGTGTCAACGCGAGCACGAGGCGGCGACGGTCGTCGGGGTCAGGGGAGCGGCTCACCAGCCCCTCGGTGACGCGTTGGTCGACGAGTCGTGAGGCGGTCGACGGGTCGATCGCGAGCGTCGCGGCCACCGTCCCGATGCTGGGTGGTGCGGGGGCCTGGTCCACGGCGTGGAGGACCCGGACCGTCGAGAGCTCGATGCGTCGACCCAGCGGGCCGAGGAGCCGCCGGCGGTAGCCGGGCCGGTTCACGAGCCGACGGACCTCGAGCAGCGCGCGGTCAAGGCCGATGAGCCGGTGTGAGGGGGTGCCCTGGGATGCCATATGTATGCAGCATACACAGAAAGAGGCCGCCGTGCAGGACCCTCGACGTCCGAAGGGCGGTCTAGCCCCGGGGCTCGTCGCGCTGCAGGGTCGCGTCCTTCGCGCGGGACAGCTCCGTCAGCGCCGCACGGTGCGCATCGAGCGCAGCCGTGAGCGCGGCGTCGCCACGCGCGAGGATGCGGATCGCGAGCAGGCCCGCGTTGTGCGCGGTCCCGATGCCCACGGTCGCCACCGGCACGCCGGCAGGCATCTGCACGATCGAGAGCAGCGCGTCGAGGCCGTCGAGCCGACCTGACGGCACCGGGACGCCGATGACCGGCAGCGCCGTCACGGAGGCGAGCATCCCCGGCAGGTGCGCAGCCCCGCCGGCACCCGCGATGAGCACCTCCAGGCCGCGCCCCGACGCCTCACGGCCGTAGGCGAGCATGCCCTCGGCGTCGCGATGCGCCGAGACGACGCGGACCTCGTGGGCGACACCGAACTCCTCGCACACGTCCGCGGCAGCGCGCATGACCCCGAGGTCCGAGTCGCTGCCCATCACGATGCCGACCCGTGCACCCATCATCGACCTCCGGTCCCGTCTCCGCCCGTGCCGTTCCCACCCGTCGCGGTCAGGGCCGCAGCAGCGCGCCGTGCGGCGACCAGCGCGACGTCGGGGTCGTGACCGAGCACGGTCACGTGCCCGATCTTACGGCCCGGCCTCGACGCCTTCCCGTACAGGTGCACGCGTGCGCCCTCGACGGCGAGCGCGGCCGGCACGCGCGCCGCGACGTCCGAACCGTCGACGCCGAGCACGTTCACCGTCACCGCGCAGCCGGCCAGCATCGTGGTCGGCCCGAGCGGCCAGTCGAGCACCGCACGCAGGTGGTTGGTGAACTGCGAGGTCGCGCAGCCCTCGATGGTGGCGTGCCCGGAGTTGTGCGGCCGCACGGCGATCTCGTTGACCAGCACCTCGCCCTCGGGTGTCACGAACTGCTCGACGGCGAGGATGCCGACGGCGTCGATGCCGTCCGCGATGGCGTGGGCGATCGCGATCGCCCGGTCCGCGACGTCCGCGCCGATGCGGGCCGGCATGACCAGCTCGTGGCAGATCCCGTCGCGCTGCAGCGTCTCGACCACCGGGTAGACGACGCTCTCGCCGCCGGGACGACGCGCGACCAGCACCGCGAGCTCGAGCGCGATCGGGATGCGCTGCTCGACGATCCACTCGCCGCCACGGGCGAGCACCGCGTCGAGGGCGGCGTGATCCGCGACGACCTCGACCCCGCGCCCGTCGTAGCCACCGGTCCGCGCCTTCGCGACCAGCGGCCAGCCGTGAGCGGCTGCGAGCTCGTCGACGCCGTCCGCGTCGGAGGCGACCACATGGGCCGGGCCGGGCAGCCCGAGCGCGGCGAACGTCTCGCGGGCGACGAGCTTGTCCTGTGCGACGCGCAGTGCGCGGGCCGAGGGACGCACGGGCACGCCCTGCGCCTCGAGCGACGCGAGCGTCGCCGTGTCGACGAGCTCATGATCGAGCGTGATGACGTCGACCTCGGACGCCAGGGCGCGCAGGGCAGCGGGGTCGTCGGCCGCACCGAGGCGATGGAGCGCGCCGGCGCTCACGGCCGGCTCGTCCGGTCCCGTGGCGAGCACCGTCAGGTGCACCCCGAGGTCGATCGCGGCACGCTGGGTCATGCGTGCGAGCTGTCCTGCCCCGACCATGCCGACGCGGCCGGATGCGCTCACGCGATCGAGGTGGCGGGGGTCGTGGACGGGACCGCGGCGACGAGGGCGGGCTCGAGGACGTCGAGCACGAGCTCGCGCGTCGTGTCGACCCGGACGTGCGCGCGGCCGACACGCTCCTGCGGGCCGACGCCGATGACGCGCATGCCGGCCGCCAGCCCCGCCTCGACCCCCGACCCCGCGTCCTCCACGACGACGCAGGCGGCCGGCGCGACGTCGATCATGCGGGCCGCTGCGAGGAAGATGTCGGGTGCAGGTTTCGGGTCGCCGCTCTCGCCGTCCGCGACGGCATCGAACAGGTCGGTGATCCCCATGCGGTCGAGCACGCGCGCAGCGTTGCGCGATGACGATCCGATCGCGACCTGCCAGTGCCGTGACTCGGCGGCGAGGAGCAGGTCGAGCACGCCGGGCAGCAGATCGCGCAGCGTCAACGCGTCGAGCGCCTCGAGGTAGCGCGCGTTCTTCTCCTCGAGGATCGCCATGAACGCGGTCTCGTCGACCTGGTGGTCACCGAGCAGGACGCGCAGGGAGTCCTCGCGGGAGCGGCCCCGGGTGCGCTCGTAGGCCGACAGGGAGAAGGGGAGGTCATGCGCCTCGAGCACGGTGCGCCAGGCCGTCTGATGCTGCGACGCGGTGTCCGTCACGACCCCATCGAGGTCGAGGATCAACGCTGCGGGCGGGGGCACGGTCGTCATGGCGGGTCCTCGTCGGGATGCTCGGGGGAGTCTGCCACACCGTCCGACGGGTGCTGCGGTCCTGATCAGATCGCGGGCGTGGCGCCCGCGCGGGCATGTGCTGCGCGCATCGACGGCGAGGTGCCCGTCGTGAGGCGCATCACCCGCAGGGTCATCGCGGCCTGCGCACGCATCGCCGGTGCGAGGCGCGTCGTGCGGTCGAGCTCCAGCGCGTGGCGCAGCTCCGGGGTCAGCGAGCCGATCGCTCCCAGCAGCAGCGACTGGTACCCGCCACGGGCGACCTTGGGGATCGGTGGCCAGCGCAGGAAGCTCATCGCGTCACGGCCCTGGAAGTTGATGCCGATCTCGGAGTGGAAGCTCGCGAGCACGTCGTCGAGCTGGCGCGAGGACATCGGGAGCATGTCGGGTCCGATGAGCCGCAGCTCGCCGTCGAGCTCGCCCGCGCGGAAGGCGTCGCGCGTCGTCGCGTCACGCAGCATGCGCAGGTCGACCTCGGGGTCGAGCAGCGCACCGATACGGGACTGCTCGGCGACGAAGCGGTCCTCCTCGGCGGGCGTGAGCACGTCAGGGGCCCACAGACGGTGCGCGGTCAGGAACGACGAGGTCAGCGCGATCGAGACCCACACGAGCAGGCGTGGGTCGTCCGCGCGGTAGGGCCGGCCGTCCGGTGCGGTGCCCACGACGCGCGGGTGCACGGCGCGGACACGCCCGGCGACCGCGATCGCCTCGGCGGTCGAACCGAACGTCGAGGTCGTCACGTACGCCGAGGTCCGCTGCAGCCGTCCGAGCGGGTCCTCGCGGAACGCCGAGTGGTCGAAGACGCCGGCCATCGCGAGCGGGTGGCTGACCTGGGTCAGCAGGCCGCGGATGCCACCGGCGATCGCGGCCGGCTCGCCGATGACGCGCCAGGAGGGGGAGTCGGGACCGGTCAGCCCCGGGTCACCGGGGTCGCGGTTGGGGTCGAAGGGCGGAGGGCCGAAGAGCCGGGTCAGCACGCGACGCACCGCGTCGCGGACGACGGGGAGTCCCGGAGCGCCCGGTTCGCCGCGGCCGCCCGCGCTTCTGCCGTCGCCTCCCCGGTCACGTTCCGGGTCACGTTCCGGGCTCGTCAGCGTGTCACCCATGCATGTCCCCACCGGCTGGAGCGTGGCTCGCCGCTGACGCGGCGCGAGCAGCGCGGGAGCGGCTGCCCTTCGAGGGTACGGAGCCGCGTCAGGCGTCCGTGACGTCGCCGTAGCCGGCGAGGATGTCGACGAGTCGCAGCTGCAGCGGGACGGTCGCGGCGAGTTCGTCGCCGACGTTCGGGTCGGATCGACGCTCGTCGCTGTCGCGTCCGGTGAGGTGGGTCCACCACCAGCGCATGCCTCGCGGTGCCGAACGCACACCGAGCTCGTGCAGTGGGACATCGAGGCGGCCGAGGAACGCGACGTCGGCGACGACCGCATCGACGGTGGCGCGCAGGGTCGTGTCCTGCGGGTAGTCGGAGCGCAGCGCAGCGATGCATCCCGCGCGGGTATCGAGCGCGACGTAGTCGCGCTTCCCGGCGCCATCACCCGTCGACGTGCTCGCCCGGTGCGCAGCAGTGCTGCCCAGCAGCAGGTCCGGGTGGTCGGCCGACCAGTCAGGGACGTCGCCGATCCGTCCGTCGGCGGGACGCTTGCTCAGGGGAGCGACAGGCTCGGCTCCGTGCCCCGCTCCGTACCCCGCGGCGATGAGCCCACGTCGGATCTCGCGCCAGACGAGGCGCTGCCGTGCGAGCCAGTCCCAGGCGTGGGCAGGAGGAGCATCGAGCGTCATGCACACCCCTGTCTGTGCGGTCGCGAGAGCCTAACGCTGCGCGTGCGTCCCGTCCGGACCGTTTGACGGCATCCTGCAGGTTAGGCTAACCTTACCTGGCGCACCGCTCCCGTCCGCTCGTCCGCTCCAGCGCCGCTCCCGTCCGCCCGTCCGCCCGTCAGGGGCCCGGAGGTCTCGATGACCCGCTCCCGTCCGATGCGCACCGTCATGCTCGTGGTCGTCGGCCTGGTGCTCGCCGCGTGTGGCGGTGGAGGCGCCGACGCGCCCGCTCCCGACGCGCCCTCGCCCGACGCGTCCGCGGCACCGGGTGCCGCCGTCCCGGATGCGGCGGGCCCGCTCGTCGTGTACTCCGGTCGCAACGAGAACCTCGTGGCGAGCGTGTTCGCCGACTTCACGGCGCTCACGGGCATCCCGGTCGAGGTCCGCTACGGCGACACGGCCGAGCTCGCCATCCAGATCCTCGAGGAGGGGACACGGTCACCGGCCGACGTCTACTTCGGTCAGGACGCGGGTGCGCTCGGTGCCCTCGAGGCGCAGGGCAGGTTCGCGGCGCTGCCCGACGACGTGCTGGCGCTCGTCGATCCGCGCTACCGCTCGCGCGATGGTCGATGGACCGGGGTCACCGGTCGCTCGCGCAACCTCGTGATCAACACCGACCTCGTCGATGCGGTCGCACTCCCTGCGAGCGTGTTCGGGCTGGTCGAACCGGCCTGGAGCGGTCTCGTCGGCTGGGCGCCGACCAACGGTTCGTTCCAGGCGTTCGTGACCGCGATGCGGCTGATCGAGGGCGAGGCTGCGACGCGCGCCTGGCTCGAGGGCATGCTCGCCAACGGCGTCGTCCCCTACCGCAACAACACCGCCATCGTCGAGGCCATCGGTCGCGGTGAGATCGCGGTCGGGCTGACCAACAACTACTACCTCCCACGCTTCGTCGCGGAGGATGCGAGCTTCCCCGCCGAGAACGTCTACCTGCCGGGGGACGTCGGAGGCATCGTGAACGTCGCCGGTGTCGGCGTGCTCGCCACCTCGTCACGTCCGGCCGCCGCGATCGCGCTCGTCCGTCACCTGCTGTCGGTCGAGGTCCAGACCGCGTTCGGTTCGCGCGTCGACGCTGCCGAGTTCCCGCTGCGCGAGGGTGTCGACTCGACGCTCCTGCCGGCGCTCGACTCGCTGGGCGCGCCCGACCTCGACCTGTCGCAGCTCGAGGACCTGCAGGGCACACTCACGCTCCTCGAGGACGTCCGCGCGTTCGAGTGAGGCGGGGAGCCGCATGAGCACGTCCAGGTCGGTCCCGCTCGGCGTGCGCCTCCCGGCGCTGCTCGTCGCTGCCGCGATGCTCGTGCCGGTCGGCTACCTCGTCGCGGTCGCTGCGACGCTGACACCGGGACGTGCGCTCGAGATCCTGCGGGCGCCAGCCACGCTCGAGCTGATCGGACGCACGCTCGCGCTCGCGGCGACCGTGACGATCGCGAGCATCGTCATCGCCGTACCGATCGCCTGGTGCACGGAGCGGACCGACATGCCCGGGCGCCGGCTGCTCTCGCTGAGCTCGGCGCTGCCGCTCGTGATCCCGACCTACGTCGGTGCGTTCGCGCTCGTGTCCGCGCTCGGTCCGGGGGGACTCGTCGCCTCCGTGACCGGTTGGACACCGCCCTCGCCCTACGGCTTCCGCGGTGCTGCTGTCGCGCTCACGCTGTTCTCCTACCCGTACGTGCTGCTGACGGTTCGCGGTGCGCTGCGAGGTCTCGACCCGGCGCTCGAGGAGGCATCGCGCTCGCTCGGCCGTGGACCGGTGGTCACGCTGCTGCGCGTGGTGCTCCCGCAGCTGCGCCCCTCCATCGCGGCCGGCAGCCTGCTCGTGTCGCTGTACGTGCTCAGCGACTTCGGTGCGGTCACGATGCTGCGGACGCAGACGTTCACGCGCGCGATCTTCCTCCAGTACCGCATCGCGTTCGATCGGGCACCCGCCGCGCTGCTCGGACTGCTGCTGGTCGTGCTGACCGTGACGGTGCTCGTGCTCGAGGCCCGTGTCGGACGGGGACGCAGCGGCACGCTCGCCCGCAGCGGACCGGTGCGTCCCGCGGGCGTGGTCACGCTCGGCCGCTGGCGCTGGCCGGTCACGCTCGCCATCGGCGCGTTCCTCGCGCTCGCACTCGTGCTCCCGATGATCGTCGTCGTGTGGTGGCTCGTCCGAGGCATCGCGGCCGGGCAGGCGTTCGACCCAGCGCTGGGTGCAGCGGCACGCACGCTCGCCGTCGCCGCCGGCGGGGCGGTCGTCGCCACCATCGCCGCACTCCCGATCGCGCTGTGGTCGGCGCGCGACACGTCGCGCCTCGCCCGCCTGACCGAGCGCACGGCGTACCTCGGGTACGCGCTGCCCGGGATCGTCGTCGCCTTCGCGCTCGTCTACGTCGGCATCCGCGCGGTCCCGTTCCTCTACCAGACGGTCGGGATGCTGCTCGTCGCCTACGTCGTGCTGTTCCTGCCCCAGGCCATCGGGGCCCTCCGGACGTCGTTGCTGCAGGTCGACACCGACGTCGACGCGGCCGCACGCACGCTGGGTGCGAGCCGTTGGGAGGTGGTGATGCGCGTGCTGCTGCCGCTCAGCCGCGGGGGCGCGGTCGCGGGCGCGACGCTGGTGTTCCTCACCATCGTCAAGGAGCTCCCGGCGACGTTGCTGCTCGCGCCGACCGGCTTCGAGACGCTCGCGACGCGGGTGTGGTCAGCCACCGAGGAGGCGTTCTACGCGCGTGCCGCGCTGCCTGCGCTGCTGCTCGTGCTCGTCGGTTCGCTGCCGCTGGCGGTCTCGATGGTCAGGCAGGAACGGCGTCGGGGGAGCGCGACCGACGCGGGAAGGTGACGACGGGGCCGGTGACCGTCGTGCGGACGCGGTCCCCGCGAACAAGACCCGCGCCCGGACCCGAGCGTGAGCGCAGCGTCGTCCCGTCATCGAGCACGACCGCGACGAGCGCGTCATGGCCGAAGAAGGTCACGTGGCGCACCGTCGCACCACCGTCCTCCGCCGCACGCAGGGTCACGTTCTCCGGTCGGACGACGACGGTGACCTCGTCGGACTCGACCGGACCGACCGTCGCGAGGCGACCGAGCGGGGTGTCGACCATGAAGCTCGCTGCACGAGCGCCGTGGACGAGGTCCGCGTCGCCGACGAACGCGGCGACCTCGCGCGTCGCAGGCTCGCGGTAGAGCGTCTCCGGGTCGGCGAGCTGGTGGAGCCGTCCGTCGAACATCACGGCGACGCGGTCGGTGATCGACAGCGCCTCCTCCTGGTCGTGCGTGACGAGCAGCGCGGTCTGGCCCGCATCATGGAGGATGCTGCGGACCTCCTCGCGCACGCTCGCGCGCAGCGCGGCATCGAGCGACGAGAACGGTTCGTCGAGCAGCAGCAGGCTCGGTCGCGGAGCCAGCGCACGTGCGAGCGCGACGCGTTGCTGCTGGCCGCCCGACAGCTCCGACGGCATGCGCTGCTCGAGCCCGAACAGCCCGACGAGCTCGAGCACCTCCGCGACCCGCTCGGCCCGTCGTGCGCGGTCGAGATCGCGGAGCCCGAAGGCGACGTTGCGGCCGACGTCGAGATGCGGGAACAGCGCGTGCGCCTGGAACACCATGCCGACGCCGCGCTCCTCGGGTGCGACGGACAGGCCCGGGCCGTCGACCGGGCGTCCGTCGATCTCGACGGTGCCGGCATCGGGACGCTCGAGTCCGGCGATGATGCGCAGCAGCGTGGTCTTCCCGCAGCCGGACGGTCCGAGCAGCGACGTGAAGGAGCCCGTCGGGACCTCGAGGTCGACGCCGTCCACCGCCCGGACAGGACCGAAGCGGTGCGTGATCCCGAGGCACCGCAGTGCCGGGACGTCGAGATGCGTCGGGGACGGCATCGGGTCGGGCCTTCGGGTCGGGGCATCGGGTCGGGCCATCGGGTCCGGGCATCAGGTCCGGGGCGAGCTCGGGTGGCCGATGGATGGCCGTAGGAGGGCGTACCCTCGGTCCACGACCTAAGGGTACCCTTACCCGGTGAGCGACCGGTGAGTGTCCGGTGAGTGGTCGCGCTGACCCCGAGCGACCAGGTGCCGTACGAGCGCCGTACGAGGATGAGCGGAGCTGCGATGTCCGTCATGACCGAGCACCCCGAGCAGGCTGCGGCCGTGCTCGGGCTGGTCGGGGGCGCGCCGGTCGACTCCGGCGCTCGACGTGATGACCTCGAGCACCTCGCGACCGAAGCGCTCGAGATCCTGCTCGAGAACGAGGAGGCGCGGCTCGCCACGCCGAGCGACGAGCTGGAGCGTCGTCTGCCTGCTGACGCGGACCAGGTCCGGGCCGCCGTCGCCCTGCTCGTCGGTCGTGGCATCGCCCGGCTGCGTGACACGTCCGTGCAGCTCACCGACGACGGGCGCGCGGAGGCCGTCCGCCGTGTCCGCCGTCACCGGCTGACCGCCCGACTGCTGCACGACGTCATCGGCATCGCGTGGTGGAAGGTCCATGGGCTGACGTCGCGCTGGGAGGCGCTCGTCGACGACGAGGTCGAGGCGCGCATCGTCGACCTGCTCGACGATCCCGGCACCTGCCCGCACGGCAACCCGATCCCTGGCTCCGCGAACCAGCCGCACTTCCCTGACGCGATGCTGCTCGATGACGCGCCGATCGGTCCGTGCCGCGTCGTGCGGGTCACGCAGACGATCGTCGACGACGATGAGGCGCTGCAGCTGCTCGAACTGTGCGGCTTCCTGCCGGGACGCGAGGGCGAGATCAAGGCGCGTCGCGACGGCTGGGTGGAGGTGGCCGGCACCGTGCGCGATGCGGCGCTCCCGCCGCACATGGCGCGTCACGTCATCGTCGCTCCGCGCTGACGGCGCGAGCGAGCGCGTGACCGACCCGACCCCCGCGACCGGCCCGCGTCCTGAGCCAGGGCGCGCACGACGCTGGCCGTTGCAGCGCGGACCGGCGCTCGCCATCGTCGCCGCGGTCGTGGCACTCTCGGTGGGCACGTCGATCGCACAGCGTGACGCAGGGGTCGTCGACTTCGGTGCGGTCCCGGGACCCGGTCAGCCGCCGCTGCCCGCGGACGGGGGCCTGCGCGTGAGCGGTGCGGATCTCGCGCTCGCCCCGACGCACGGGTCCGTGCTCACCGACGGGGGATGGGACGCAGCCGCCGCGTTCGTCGCCCGCAGCGCCGACGCAGGACGTCCGACCGTCATCAACCTGTTCGCCAGCTGGTGCGGTCCGTGCGAGCGCGAGATGCCGCTGCTCAACGCGGTCGCGGCGCGCGAGCTGGGGACGGACTTCCTCGGGGTCGCGCACCTCGATGCGCGCCGTGACGCGGAGCGCTTCGTCGCCGAGCAGCAGGTCGTGTTCACCACCATCCTGGACCTCGACGGCATGGTCGCTGCTGCGGTGGGCGGCCGCGGGCTGCCCGTCACCGTCGCGTTCGACCGGGACGGCACGATGGTCGGCCGCGTGTTCGGTGAGCTGACCGAGGACAGCCTCGAGGGCCTGCTGCGCCTGGTGCGCTGAGCAGAGAGGTGCGCTGAGCAGAGAGGCGCGCCTCGATGCACGTCGATCAGTCGGTGCTGAGCACCTCGCGCACCATCGCAGCGACCCGTCCGCCGTCCGCGCCACCGGAGGCCTCGGCGAGGACCTCGCGGATCACGCCGCCCGCGTCACGCGGGCCCGTCGCGCCCAACCGCGTCGCGGCCGCGGTCACGAGCGCCCGGAGGGCAGCATCATCCATCTGCGCGGGGAGGTACGCGGCGTAGACCTCGGCCTCCGCCTCCTCCTTCAGCGCGGACTCCTCACGACCGCCGTCGCGGAACGCGGTGGCGGCCTCACGCCGCCGCTTGACCTCGGTCGCGACCGCCGCCATCACGGTCTCGTCGTCCAGCCGTGACGTCGGCGTGCCGCCGTCGGCCACGGCACGGTTGGTCAGTGCCGACTTCAGCATCCGCAGCGCATCCATCGTCGCCCGATCGCGCACCTTCATCGCAGCGCGCAGATCGTCCTCGATGCGGTCGTGGAGGCTCATGGTGGTGCTCCGTTCGTCAGGCGCCGTCGTGGACCGGGAGGTGGGCGACGAGCTCGTCGTGCAGTGCGACGTGCACCGGACCGAACCGCAGGTCGAAGACGCGGTCAGCGATGAGCAGCAGCGCCGCGAACCAGCGCGGGTGCTGCTCGCGCAGCACGGCCGGCACCAGCAGGTCGGCGTGACGTCCCGGCCGCCGGCCAGGCACGACCTCGATGAGGTCGTAGCCGCGCTGCGGCGAGCCCGTCCCGGTCGTCGCGCAGCGCCGCGTCGCCCACGGTCACGCGGACGCGCTCCGACTCGGGCAGCGGAGGCAGGCCATGGACCCAGTCGCTGCCGGCCACGATGCGCACGAGGACCGGCCCCTCCGCGGCGCGCGCGGAGCGGGTGCGATCGTCGGTCACCATCGACACGGGAGCTGGTCCTTGCGAGGACCCATCGGAAGACCCGACGGGCGGGAGGCCGATGAGTGTCCCACCTCCGGGGTCCCCAGACACGGAGGCAGGACCGTCCGGACGGGTATCACGGCGTTAGCCTGCCCCAGGACCGCTCTGCGGCGGTCGACGGGCGGCGACCGCGAAGGGGACGGCCATGACGCGACGCGGCCGCCCGGGTGCGGAGGCGGACGCGACCCTGCTGGGGGACGACGAGCTCGTCGGTGAGGTGCTCGGCGTCCACTACGCCGACACCCGGACCGGCTTCGGCGTGGCCGAGATCGGGCCGCACGACGGCGGACCCGGCGAGCGCTGCACCGGACCGCTGGCCGACCTCGTCGAGGGGCAGAGCGTCCGGCTCGTCGGTCGCCGCAGCGTCCACCCGCGTTACGGTCCGACGTTCGAGGCGATGCTCTACGAGCAGGTCACGCCGACCGACGTCGCGGGGCTCGCGGCGTTCCTGACCTCCGAGCGATTCGCGCACGTCCCTGCGGGGGTGGTCGAGCGCATCATCGCCGCGTTCGGCACCGGAGCAGGAGCGGCCATCGAGGCCGGACCGGATCGGCTCGTCGGCGGCACCGACATCACTGCGGAGCAGGCGGCCGCGGTGTGCGACGCATGGCAGGCGGGCCTCGCGATGGCGCGGCTCGTGCGTCTGGTCGAGGGCGCGGGCTGGCCGATGGACGCGGTGCGTTCGGCGCACGCACGCTTCGGCGCTGACGTCGTGGAGGTCGCCCGCGACGATCCGTACCTCCTCCTGCTCGCGGAGCGGGTCCGCTTCGCGCACGCGGACCGACTCGCGGAGCAGCTGGGTGTGCCGCGCGACGATGCGCGCCGGCTCGTCGCCGGTGCGGTCGCGGCCGTGCGCGCCGCGCGACGCCAGGACGGACACCAGCACCTCCCGAGGCGTGAGGCCGTCGCGGCCGCCACGACACTGCTCGGGGTGGACGTGATGCTCGCCGCGGACGGGCTGGCACGAGCGGTCGACCGCGGGCGCCTCGTCGGCGAGCTGCTGGCCGACGAGGACATCGTCGCGCTGCCCGGTGCGCACGCCGACGAGCTCGCGCTGGCCTCGGGCGTCCAGCGGCTGCTCAGCACCGTGCGCCCGCTGCCGGGCCTGCGCACCGACAGCGCCGACAGCGGCGAGATCACCGACAGCGACGAAAGCACCGACAGCGCCGACGGTGCGAACGATGATGAGGACGCGGTCGCTGCGGAGCCGGTCGAGCTCACCGCCGACCAGCGGGCCGCGGTCGCGCTCACGGCCACGGCCGGGGTGAGCGTGCTGACCGGCGGACCGGGCACCGGCAAGTCGACGACGGTGCGCGAGCTGGTCGCGCGAGCGCGTGCGGGCGGAGCGAACGTCGCGCTGGCCGCGCCGACCGGTCGTGCGGCCAAGCGCCTCGAGGAGCTCGCGGACCATCCGGCGACGACGATCCACCGTCTGCTCGAGGCGCGGCCCGACGAGGACGGTGGGTTCCGCTTCCGCTTCGGCGCTGCGGAGCAGCTGCCCTTCGACCTCGTCGTGATCGACGAGACGTCGATGTGCGACACGTGGCTCGCAGCACGGCTCATCGAGGCGGTGCCCGACGGGTCGCATCTCGTGCTCGTCGGCGACGCCGACCAGCTCCCGTCGGTCGGGTCCGGTGACGTGCTGCGCGACCTGATCCGCAGCGGCCTCGTGCCGGCCGTCGAGCTGCGCGAGATCCACCGTCAGGCCGCCGGGTCGCGCATCGTCACGCTGGCACGCGGCATCCTCGCAGGGGACCCCGGACCGCTGCGAGGGGTCGACGGCGACGTGTTCGTCGCCGAGGAGGCGGACCGCAGCGCCATCGTCGCGCGCGTCGTGCGCACCGTCGCCGAGCGTGCGCCCGAGCACTTCGACGTCGGCATCGACGACGTCCAGGTGCTCGCGCCGGTCTACCGCGGCCCGACCGGGGTCGACGCGCTCAACGCCGCGCTCAAGGAGGCGCTCAACCCTGCGGCCGGACGCCCCGCGGTCGGCGGCATGCACGTCGGTGACCGCGTGATGCAGACGCGCAACGACCCGGAGCTCGATGTCGCGAACGGGGACGTCGGGACCGTCGTCGACCTGTCGGTGCGCGACGGCAGCGTGCGTGTCGCCTATCCGCGTGGCGAGGTGACGCATCCGCGCGACCGGGTGCGCGACCTCGTGCCGGCATGGGCGGTGACCGTGCACAAGGCGCAGGGCGGGGAGTGGCCGGTCGTCGTGCTCGTCCTCGATCCTGCGCATCGCACGATGCTGTGGCGCAACCTGGCCTACACGGCGGTCACCCGCGCGTCGCGTGCGCTCATCCTCGTCGGTCGCAGCGAGGCGCTGCGCGTCGCTGCCCGTCAGGACCTGCCGTCGCGCCGGCACACGGGGCTGGCCGAGCGGCTGCGCGCGCTGGCGAGCGCGTGATCGGGATCCTTGAGCGCTCCCGCGTCGGTTTGCGCCTGCTCTGCGGCCTCCGTACACTTCCGTAACCGAAGTGTTCCGGAAGTCGTGAGCGCCAGCAGGACGGGCGCTGCGCCGCACCGACGAGGAGGACCCGATGCCGTCGCCCGTGACCGCCAGCGCGTCCCTCGTCGGACTGCTCGGGGTCAGCCGCGCGGCGATCGTCGACCACCTCCACCGCTCCGGCGCGCAACCGGTCGCAGCGCTCGCCGTGCACCTGGGGATCTCCGAGGTCGCCACCCGACGGCATCTGGGCGTGCTCACCGAGGACGGCCTGGTCGAGGAGCGTGAACCGCGCGCGTCCGGCGGGCGTCCGGCGGCCTGCTTCGCCCTGACCGACCGGGCGGCCCGGCTGTTCCCGCAGTCCTACGACCGCTTCGCGAACGAGCTGCTCGACTTCCTCACCGCCGAGCACGGTCGCGACGGTCTGCTCGCGTTCCTGCGCTGGCGGGTCGACCGCGAGGTCGGCGCGCTCACCGATGCGGTCCAGGGCGGAACGCTCGAGGAACGCGTGGTCCGGCTGGCCGAGGCGCTCACGAGCGCCGGCTTCGTCGCCGACGTCGTGCGCGACGACACGCCGAACGCGTTGCCGACCCTGCAGCTCATCCAGCACCACTGCGTCATCGAGGGCGTGGCACGCGAGCATCCGGAGATCTGCAGCTACGAGGCTGCCGCGTTCTCCCGGGCGCTGGGCACCGACGTGCAGCTCTCGCGGCGCGAGACCATCGCCGACGGTTCACCCGCCTGCGTCTGCACCGTCACGGCCGCGGTCGGCTGAGAGCCACTCCGAGCGCGCGCCGATCCGCTCACCGTCGCCCCACGAACCACCCCCGACGAACCATCCGGAACCGACCAGCAGTCACCCGACGTCAGCAGTCACCCGAGAGGAGCACCGCATGAGCCAGACCGAGATCACGGTCCCCATCAGCGAGGCGAAGCAGAACCAGGAGACGCTCGCCCAGGACCTCGCCGAGTACAAGTTCGGCTGGGCCGACGGTGAGGACGGCTACGCGTTCACCTCGGGTCAAGGACTCGACGAGGACCTCATCCGGGAGCTCAGCGCTCGCAAGGACGAGCCCGACTGGATGCTCGATGTCCGACTGCGCGCCTACAAGGCGTTCCTCCGGCGCCCGATGCCCAACTGGGGCTCGGACCTGTCGGGGATCGACTTCGACAAGATCCACTACTACGTCGAGGCGAGCGAGAAGCAGGCGAACTCGTGGGAGGACCTGCCCCCGGAGATCCTCGCGACCTACGAGAAGCTCGGCATCCCGCAGGCGGAGCGTGAGCGTCTGGTCGCCGGCGTCGCCGCGCAGTACGAGTCGACGGTCCTCTACCACCAGGTCCGTGAGGACCTCGAGGCCGAGGGCGTGATCTTCCTCGACACCGACGCCGGTCTGCGCGAGCACGAGGAGCTGTTCCGCAAGCACTTCGCGACCATCATCCCGGCCAACGACAACAAGTTCGCGGCCCTCAACACCGCGGTGTGGTCGGGTGGCTCGTTCATCTGGATCCCAGCGGGCGTGAAGGTCGACGTGCCCCTGCAGGCCTACTTCCGCATCAACAAGCAGAACATGGGTCAGTTCGAGCGCACGCTCATCATCGCCGAGCCCGGCAGCTACGTGCACTACGTCGAGGGCTGCACCGCGCCGATCTACTCGTCGGACTCGCTGCACTCCGCCGTCGTCGAGATCCTCGTGAAGGAGGGCGCGCGCGTCCGCTACACGACGATCCAGAACTGGTCGAACAACGTCTACAACCTCGTGACCAAGCGTGCCGTGGCCGAGAAGAACGCCACGATGGAGTGGATCGACGGCAACATCGGCTCCAAGGTCACGATGAAGTACCCGGCGGTCTGGCTGACCGGCGAGGGCGCGAAGGGCGAGGTCCTGTCCGTCGCGTACGCCAACGACGGCCAGCACCAGGACGCGGGGGCGAAGATGGTGCACACCGCGCCGTACACGACCTCGAACATCCTGTCGAAGTCGATCTCGAAGGGCAGCGGTCGCACGAGCTACCGCGGGCTCGTGCAGATCGACGAGGGTGCGCACCACGCGCGCAGCGCCGTGAAGTGCGACGCGCTCATGCTCGACGCGACGTCGCGCACGGACACGTACCCCTACATGCAGATCGACCAGGAGGACGCGACGATCGAGCACGAGGCGACCGTCTCGAAGCTCAGCGACGACCAGGTCTTCTACATGCAGCAGCGCGGCATCACCGAGGACGAGGCGACCGCGATGATCGTGCGCGGCTTCATCGAGCCGATCTCCCGTGAGCTCCCGATGGAGTACTCCGTCGAGCTCAACCGGCTCATCGCCATCGAGATGGAAGGCGCGGTCGGATGACGACGCTGTCCCTGCTGGACGCGGACGCCCTCGCGTCCTCGAGCGTGACCGCCGGCGAGCCCACGTGGCTCGTCGAGCGGCGCCGCATCGCTGCGCGTCGCTTCGCCGACCAGGCGTGGCCCGACAGTCGGTTCGACGAGTTCTGGCGCTCGACCCCGTTCGACGTGCGCTTCGACGTCGAACGCGAGATCGCCACGGCGGCCGCGGGCGCACCGTCGGCACCGGCCGGCGTGCTCAGCTGACGTCGAGGGCGGTGGCGTCCAGGTCACGATCATCGACGGCGTGCTGACGTCCATCGAGCCCCATGCCGCTGCGACGGCTGCGGGTGTCGTGGTGACCGACCTGCGCACCGCGGCGGTCGAGCACACGGCGCTCGTCGAGGCGCACCTCGGTCGCCTCACGACCTCCGCGGAGGTCGGGACCGGCAGCGACGAGGACCGCACCGTCACGCTGAGTGACGCAGCATGGACCGGCGGCGTGTTCATCCACGTGCCTGCCGAGGTCGAGCTGGACGTGCCGATCTCGGTGCACGTGCACGTGTCGTCCCCGGGTGCGCACCTGCCCCGGGTGCTCGCCGTGATCGGCCACCACGCCCGTGCGACGCTCTACCTCGAGCACACCAGCGACGAGGGCGTGACCGCGCTGGTCGACGAGGTGGTCGAGATCGTCGTCGAGGACAGTGCGAAGCTGCGCCTCGCGACCCTGCAGGACTGGAACGCCGGCATCGAGCACCTCGGCCTGCAGAAGACCGAGCTGCACCGCGACGCTGACGTCCTCGCGCTCGCCTTCACCACGGGTGGCACGACCGTGCGGCTGCGTCCGGAGTTCGACCTGGTCGGTCCGGGCGCGAAGGTGCGCCCGCTCGGCATCTACATGGCGAGCGACGGCCAGTGGTTCGACCTGCAGCCGTACGTGCGGCACATCGCGCCGCGTGCGACGTCGGACGTGCTGTTCAAGGGCGCGCTGCAGGGCGAGAGCCGCACGGTGTTCCGCGGCAACGTGTTCGTCCACCGTGACGCGTTCGGCACCTCGACCGACGAGAACAACCGCAGCCTCATCCTCACCGAGGGTGCCCGTGCTGACGCGACGCCGTTCCTCGAGATCGAGTGCAGCGACATCACGGCCGGCCACGGGTCCGCGACCGGGCAGATCGACGCCCGTCACCTCTACTACCTGCAGGCACGCGGCATCGACCGCGACACGGCGCTGCGCATGATCGTGACCGGGTACTTCACCGAGATCCTCGAGGAGGCCGACCTCCCGGGCATCACCGAGCGTGCCATCGCGGTCATCGAGCGTCGCATCGCCGACGCGGACCTGTCCGTCGTCCAGGTCAACGACCTGAACCTGCGCGAGCAGCAGGTCGACTGATGGCCTTCCTGCACGCACTGTCGCTCGACGAGCTCGCGGAGGCCGCACCGGTGCGCGTCGAGCTCGACGGCGTCCCGGTGTGCCTCGTGCGCATCGGGGACAGCGTGCGGGCGCTGCACGACATGTGCTCGCACCAGCGCTGGTCCCTCTCCGACGGGGAGGTCTCCGGCGGCGGTGTCGAGTGCTCGCTGCACGGTTCGACGTTCGACCTCGCCACGGGCGCGCCATCGAGCCTGCCCGCGACGACGCCCGTGCCGACCTTCGCGACCCGCATCGTCGACCGGAGCGTCGAGGTCGACGTGTCCGTGTCGACCAACGACGCACCCACGCCCTCCTACTGACCGCACACCACCACTGACCGCACACCACCACTGACCGCCCCACATCAGAAGGACCACACCATGGCAGACCTCGAGATCCGCGATCTGACCGTCGAGGCCGACGGCAACGAGATCCTCCGCGGCGTCACGCTCGACCTCGACCGCGGACGGACCATCGCGCTGATGGGCCCCAACGGGTCGGGCAAGTCGACGCTCGCCTACGCGATCGCCGGTCACCCGGCCTACGACGTCACGGGCGGCACGATCTCCTGGCTGGGCACCGAGATCAACGAGATGAGCCCCGACGAGCGCGCGCGCCTCGGGGTGTTCCTCGCCATGCAGTACCCGACCGAGATCCCGGGCGTGTCCGTCACGAACTTCCTGCGGACCTCGCTCAACGCGGTCAGCGCTGAGGACGTCCCGGTGCGCGAGTTCATGACGCGCCTGAAGGCGGAGATGGCCACGCTCGAGGTCGACCAGTCCTTCCTGCAGCGCTCCGTGAACGAGGGCTTCTCCGGTGGTGAGAAGAAGCGCTTCGAGATCCTGCAGATGGCGATGCTCAAGCCGAAGCTGGCCGTGCTCGACGAGACCGACTCCGGCCTCGACGTCGACGCGCTGCGCATCGTGAGCGAGGGCGTCGACCGCCTGCGCAGCCCCGAGCTCGGCGTGCTCATCATCACGCACTACACGCGCATCCTGCGCTACATCCGTCCCGACGAGGTCCACGTCATGTTCGAGGGCCGCATCGTGGCCTCGGGCGGACCGGAGCTCGCCGACCAGCTCGAGGCCGAGGGCTACGAGCGTCTCAAGACGAGCGTCTGAGCCGCATGACCTTCGACGTCGCGACGCTCCGCAAGGAGTTCCCGACCCTCCAGCGTGAGGTCGGGGGTCGTCGCCTCGTCTACCTCGACTCCGCGGCGACGTCGCAGACGCCCGAGGTCGTGCTCGCCGCGATGGAGCGCTACTACCGCTACTCCCGGTCCAACGTGCACCGTGGCGTCTACCGGCTCGCCGAGGAGGCGACCGACGCCTACGAGGGCGCGCGGACCGCGATCGCACGGCTGGTCGGCGCGGACCCGCGTGGCGTCGTGTTCACCAAGAACGCGACGGAGGCGTGCAACCTGATCGCCTACGGCTGGGTCCGACGCCAGCTGGGACCCGGTGACGCGCTGCTGTGCACCGTGATGGAGCACCACGCGAACATGGTCCCGTTCCAGCATGCGGCGCAGGACCGGGGCTTCGAGATGCGCTACGTGCCGGTCACCGAGGACGGCCAGCTGGACCTCGACGCGGCCGCGCAGCTCGTCGCCGACGGGCGGGTCCGCTTCGCCGCGTTCACCCACGTGTCCAACATGCTCGGGACCATCAACGACGTGCCGCGCATCGCCGCGCTCGTGCGCGCTGCGAACCCCGACGCGATCGTCCACGTCGACGGCACGCAGGCCGTGCCGCACCTGCCCGTCGACCTCGCGGCGCTGGGCGCCGACAGCTACGCGCTGACGGGTCACAAGATGTTCGGTCCGACGGGTATCGGTGCGCTCGTCGCGGACCCGGCGCTGCTCGAGCGCATGGAGCCGTTCCTCACCGGCGGTGACATGATCCGCGACGTCACGCTCGCCGGCGCGACCTGGAACGACGTGCCGCACCGCTTCGAGGCCGGCACGCCGCCGATCGCCGAGGCCGCTGGGCTCGCCGCCGCGGTCACGTTCCTCGAGGAGCTCGGGACGGAGCGGGTACGGGCCCACGAGGTCGCGCTGGGGGAGACGTTCCTCGCCGCGCTCAGGGCGACCGACGGCGTCGAGGTCCACGGGCCGCACGACATGGCGCAGCGCGGTGGTGCGATCTCGTTCAGCCTCGAGGGCGTCCACCCGCACGACGTCGGTGCCGTGCTCGACGACCGCGGCGTGTGCGTGCGCGTCGGGCATCACTGCTGCAAGCCGCTGATGCGCGAGATGGGTGTGAACGCGACGGTGCGGGCGAGCCTGCACGTCTACAACGACGAGGACGACCTCGAGCCGCTGCTCGAGGGGCTCAGCGCCGCCCGCCGCATGTTCGCCGGATCGGGGAGGGCCTAGATGTCCGAGCTCGAGGACCTGTATCAGGAGATCATCCTCGACCACTACCGGAGCCCGCGCAACCGCGCGCCCGGACTGGCCGGCGAGGACGCGCACGTCCACCACTCGAACCCGCTGTGCGGCGACGAGATGGACCTGCGCGTGCGCATCCGTGACGGGGTGCTCGACGGGCTCGCGTTCGACGGCGAGGGCTGCTCGATCAGCCAGGCGTCGGCGTCCGCGATGTCGGTCGCGGTGCTGGGCCGACCGGTCGATGACGTGCTGGAGCTCGTCGAGCAGTTCCGTCTGATGATGCACGGTGAGGCACCGGACCGGGCTGATGACCTCGGCGACGGCATGGTGTTCGAGGGTGTGGCACGCTTCCCCGTCCGGGTGAAGTGTGCGCTGCTCGGCTGGATGGCTCTGCGTGACGCGGTCGACACGTTCCGCCGCGGTGAAGAGGCCAACGACGTGACCCACGAGGGCGACCATGAGTGAAGCGACCGAGACGACGACCATCAGCGACCTGCTGGATGATGGCGAGGGCATCCCTGAGGCGGACACGCCGACGGGTCTGGCCGACGACGCGCCAGCCGCGCGCGCCGCGCACCCGTTCGCGGACCTGCCGCTCGACGACGACGGCATGCCGTCGGCCGATGCGCTGCGCAACGCGCTGCGTGCGGTCATCGACCCCGAGATCGGTTACAACATCGTCGACCTCGGGCTCGTCTACGAGGTGACGAAGCCGCAGCGCGGCAGCGTGCACGTCCTGATGACGCTGACGTCGATCGGCTGCCCGCTGTCGGAGATCATCCACCAGCAGTGCTCGGTCATCATGGGCGCGATGCCCGGCGTCGACGTCGTGAACGTCGAGTTCACCTTCACCCCGCCGTGGTCGACCGAGAAGATCGCCGACTACGTCCGCGAGGAGCTGCGGGCGATGGGCATGAACGTCTGACGGGCTCCCGTCTGACGGGCTGCCAGAAGGGCGTCGTCGACCGGGTTCGCACGGTTCGCACCCGCGACCGGACGGCCCCGGGTGACGCCCGCGACACTCCTTCCAGCCCGCTCCCGTTCCGCGTTCCCCGTTCCCCGCTCCCGTTCCCCTGCAGTCTGCACAGGAGGCCTTCGTGGCCCGTCCCGCCGTCGATCGTCGTGAGCCGCTGACCCATGCCGAGATCGCCCGCTACAGCCGCCACCTGATCATCCCGGAGATCGGACTGGCCGGGCAGGAGCGCATCAAGGCCGCACGCGTGCTGCTCGTCGGGACCGGCGGGCTCGGCTCGCCGCTGGCGCTGTACCTCGCGGCAGCAGGGGTAGGGACCATCGGGCTCGTCGACGATGACGTCGTGGACGCGTCGAACCTGCAGCGCCAGATCATCCATGGCACGAGCGACATCGGGACGCACAAGCTCGACTCGGCGCTCGCCAGCATCAAGGACCTCAACCCCAACGTCAACGTCGAGCTGCACCGCACGTACCTCACGAGCGAGAACGCGCTCGACATCGTCTCGCGCTACGACGTCGTCGCCGACGGGACCGACAACTTCCCGACCCGCTACCTCGTCAACGACGCGGCGGTGCTGACGGGCACGCCCAACGTGTACGGCTCGATCTTCCGCTTCGAGGGCCAGCTGAGCGTCTTCTGGGCCGAGGAGGGTCCGTGCTACCGCTGCATGTACCCCGAGCCACCACCACCGGGCATGGTCCCCAACTGCGCGGAGGGCGGGGTGTTCGGCGTGATGGCCGGGCACATCGGCACCGCGCAGGGCATCGAGGTCCTCAAGGTCATCACCGGCGTGGGTCGCACGATGGTCGGGCGCATGGGCGTGTACGACGCGCTCGAGCAGGACTGGATGTACGTGAAGGTCCGCAAGGACCCGAACTGCCCCGTCTGCAGCGAGCACCCGACCGTCACCGAGCTCATCGACTACGAGGACTTCTGCGGCGTCCCGGCGCACGACCGTGCGGTCGTCGAGCCGGCGGACCTCAAGGACCTCGAGATCCTGCCGGCCGAGTACGTCGAGATCGCCGAGCGTGACGACGTCGTGCTCCTGGACGTCCGTGAGCCGCACGAGTACGAGATCAACCGCATCCCCGGTGCGGTCCTGATCCCGAAGGACACGCTCGCGGGCCGGCTCGCCGAGCTCGACCCGAGCGCCGACTACGTCGTGCACTGCAAGGGTGGCGTGCGCTCGCTCGAGTCCGTGCGGCTGCTGCGTGGCGCAGGTTTCCGCGCCCGCTCGATGCGCGGCGGCATCGACCTCTACGCGCGCTCGATCGACCCGAGCATCCCGGTCTACTGACCGGGCTACTGACCGGGCGGGAACACGCGCAGCGCGTCGACGTCGACGGCGAGCGTGACGGCTGCGCCCGGGGACGGCAGCCCGGAGACGTCGTCGCTCAGCAGCGTCAGGCGGGTCCCGTCGCCCAGCACCAGGTCGATGCGATGACGCTCGCCCGCGAAGCGGACCTCGACGAGCGTGGCCGTGAGCGTGGCGCCGGCAGCGGCCCGGTCTCCGGCAGCGTCCGGACCACCTGGCGCAGCGATCGCCCGCAGTGCCCGTCGGGGCAGGAGCAGCCGCGCCGGGCCGTCGCCGCCAGCGGCTGACGAGGTCCGCAGCGGCGGGGGCAGCGTCAGCGCGCCGAACGCGCCGCTCGCCACGCCGCCGTGCATCTCAGCATCGAGCAGCACGCCGACCCCGAGGAACGCAGCGACCTCGGCATCGACCGGATCGGCCCACAGGCGTTCCGGCGTGTCGAGCTGGCGGACCGTGCCGGCGACCATGACGGCCACACGGTCCGCGGCTCGCAGCGCCTCCTGCTGGTCATGGGTGACGAGCAGTGCGCCGATGTCCTCGCCACGGACGAGTCCGGGCAGCTCGTCGACCAGTCGCTCCCGAAGCGGCCGGTCGAGGCTCCCGTAGGGCTCGTCGAGCAGCAGGAGCCGCGGCCGGGTCGCGAGCGCACGGGCGAGCGCGACGCGCTGCTGCTCGCCGCCACTGAGCTCGTCGATCGCGCGGTGCGCGAGATGGCCCAGTCCCACGTCGGCGAGTGCGCGTGCGACGCGCGCCGCCGTCTCGGCCCGGTCGAGCCCCTGCATGCGCGGACCGAACGCGACGTTGCCGGTCACGTCATGGTGGGGGAACAGCGCATGGTCCTGGAACACGAGGCCGATGCCACGCTGCTCGACGCTGACGCGTCGCAGGTCACGTCCGTCGAGCGTGACGTCGCCCGAGCGCAGCGGATGCAGGCCGGCGATGCAGCGCAGCAGCGTGGACTTGCCACTGCCGCTCGCACCGAGCAGCGCGACGACCTCGCCGGACCGCACGTCCAGGTGGACGTCGGAGAGCACGTCCGGTCCGTCGCCGTAGCCGGCGCGCAGGCCTGCGACCTCGAGCAGACCCATCAGAACCTCCCGACCGCGCCGACACGGATGCGGTCGATGAGCAGCACCGTGGCCCCGGTGATCAGCGCGAGCAGCACGGAGAGCGCCATCGCGCGCCCGAGGTTGACCGCTCCGGGCAGACCGAGGGCGCGGTGGATCGCGACGGGGACGGTCGGGTTGGAGGCGCGCGCGACGAAGATCGTCGCGCCGAACTCGCCCACGGTCACGGCGAAGGCGAACCCGGCAGCGACCAGGCCTGCACGCGACACGATCGGCAGGTCGATCTCGCGCCAGACCCGTCGCGGCGCGGCGCCGAGCGTGGCGGCCGCCTCGCGCAGGCGCCGATCGATGCCGCGCAGCACCGGCAGCATCGTGCGCACGACGAACGGCACGGCGACCAGCGCCTGTGCGAGGGGGACGAGCAGGATCGCGCCGCGTCCGGCGAACGCTCCGGTGCGGAACGCCAGCAGCAGCCCCAGTCCCAGCGTCACGGCCGACGTCCCCAGCGGCAGCATCAGCGCGCCGTCCATGAGACGCCCGGCACGGCTCCCGCCGACCGCCGCCAGGGCCGCCGACGTGCCGACGACCATCGCGATGAGCGTGGCAGCGAGTGCGAACAGCAGCGAGTTGCGCACCGCGACGGCCGGAGCGACGCTCATCACCGCCTCACGCGTCGGCGCACCCAGGGACCGGAAGTGTGCGAGTCCCCAGCCGTCCCCGACGCGCAGCGAGCGTTCGAGGAGCGCGAGCAGCGGCAGACCCTGCACGAGCATGAGCAGACCGAGCATGCCGGCGATCGCCATGCGGTCGCGCGGACCGGCGGCCGGTCGCAGGCTCAGCGCGGCACGCGCGAGGGGACGGGCCGCATGGCGGCGGCGCGTGCGGTCGTAGACACCGAGCGTGGCGACGACGGCGAGCAGCTGCAGCACCGACAGCGCTGCCGCGGTGCGCAGGTCGAGCAGCTGCGACGTCGCACGGTGGATCTCCACCTCGAGCGTCGAGCGGCCCGGTCCGCCCAGGATGAGCACGACACCGAACGACGTGAAGGTGAAGAGGAAGACCACGGCGGCCGCCGCACCGATCGCGGGGCGCAGGCGCGGGAGCGTGACGTGCAGGAACGCGCGCAGGCGGGTCGCGCCGAGCGTGCGGGCTGCGAGCACCGGTGCGGCGTCGAGATGACGCCACAGCCCACCGACGGTGCGCACGACGACGGAGACGTTGAAGAACACGTGGGCGAGCAGGATCGCGAGGGTGGTCTGCCGCAGGTCGACGACCGGTGCGAGCCGGCCGAGCAGGGCGACGAACGCGGTCCCCACGACGACGGTGGGGAGCACGAACGGCACGATCGTGGCCGCCTCGATGACGCGGCGACCGCGGAAGTCGAGCGTGCTGAGCACCGCCGCGACCGGCATCCCCACGAGCAGCGTCAGCAGCGTCGAGGCGAGCGCCTGGCCGAGCGTGAAGCGTGCGACCTGCTGGAGGTACGGATCGGTGAGGACGTCGCGCAGCGGGGCGAGCAGCGCGCCGTCGACCCCCAGCCCGCGTGACAGCACCAGGGTGAGCGGCCAGGCGAAGAACAGCGCGAGGAAGACGAGCGGACCGACGGCGAGCGCCGCACCGCGACCTCGGCCGCCGGTCCGCCCGCCGCGACTCACCGCAGCACCGTGTCCGTGAAGCGTGCGATCCAGCCCTCGCGGCCCGCGTCGATGCGGACCGGGTCCATCACGAGGGGACGCTCGGGCAGCACGGCATGCGCGACGAACACGTCGGGCAGCGCGACGTCACTGCGCACCGGGAACACGAACATCGTCAGCGGCACGTCCGCCTGGAACGCGGGCGAGAGCAGGAAGTCGACCAGTCGGCGCGCGTCGTCCGCCCGCGGGGTGGACGCGAGGATGCCCGCGTACTCGATCTGTCGGAAGCAGGTGTCGACGATCACGCCGGTCGGTGCCGTGTCGGTCGGCTCCGCAGCGAACAGCACCTCGGCCGGCGGGCTCGACGCGTAGGACACGACCAGCGGACGGTCGCCGTCGCTCGCGTGCGTGAACGCGCCGTAGTACGCCTCCGACCAGCCGTCGCTCACCAGCACGTCGTTGGCGCGCAGGCGCTCCCAGAAGGCGAACGCCTCGTCCTCGCCGAGCCGCTCGATCGTGCCGAGCAGGAACGCGAGTCCCGGTGACGACGTCGCCGGGTTCTGCACGGCGAGCAGGCCGGCGTAGGCCGGATCGGCCAGCGCGGCGAGGTCGGCGGGCACGGCGAGGCCCGCGTCGGCGAACCAGGCGATGTCGTAGTTCACGCACACGTCGCCGAAGCTGATCGGGGTCACGCGGTCATCGCCCGGGAGCAGCGACGCGTCGACCTGGTCGAGCCCGGCGGCCCGGTAGGGGAGGAACAGGTCGGCGTCGAGCGCGCGCGTGAGGAAGGTGCTGTCCACGCCGAACAGCACGTCGCCCTCGGGGTCGTCGGCGGTGAGGATCACGCGGTTGAGTGCGCTGCCCGCATCACCCAGCGGGACGATCTCGACCTCGATGCCGGTCTCCGCGGTGAACGCCTCGAGGACCTCGATCGACACGTCGAACGAGTCGTGGGTGATCAGTCGCACGGGTCCGTCCGCAGCGTCGTCGCCGCAGCCGGCGATCAGGACGGTCGTCACGAGCAGTGCGGCGAGGGTTCGGGAGCGCATCATCGTTCTCCGTTCACGTTGAGTCGGGTCGGGTCAGGTGGTCGGGCCGTTCAGGTGATCGGGGACTGCAGGACGGCGAGGACGCCGCTGCGCACCGCGACCGTGGCGTCGGGCGCGGACATCCGGTTGCTCATGCCGAGGGATGACCCGGCCGCGAGCACGGCGTCGTCGAGCGGGAAGCGCAGTCCGGTCGTCCGGACACCCTCGGCGGCACCGTGCAGCGCGAGCAGCGACACGTTGCTGCCGACCGCGCCGGTCAGCCGGACGCTGTCACGCACGATGTGGAGCATGTCCGCGCCCCACCAGGCGTGGATGCGCAGGGGAGCGTGGCGCTCGGCGGCGAGCAGCAGCAGGTTCGCCACCAGGTGATCGGTGCGACCCCCATGCCCGCCGATGACCAGCACGTCAGGCCGCTCAGCGCCCGCACGCGCGCCAGCGCCAGCACCCGCACCCGCGCCAGCACCCGCGGTGCGTTCGAGGACGAGGTCGAGCGCGAGCGCGAGGTCGGTCGCGTCCTTGTCCACCGGGTACGAGCGGACGTCGGTGCCCGCGCGTCGCGCCTGCTCCAGCGCTTCCGGGTCGACGGAATCGAGGTCGCCGATGAGCACGTCGACCTCGCGGTCGGCACGGTGGGCGTGATGGAGGCCTGCGTCGGCTGCCACGGTGAGCGACGCGTGGTCGATCGCCTCGGCGACGTCGGCCAACAGTGACGCGGGGAGCGGATCACCACCGGCGAGCACCACGACGTCGGGCCATGCGGGGCGACGGGACAACGGCTCACCTCCCTCCGCTGGCATTACCCAGCTCAGGTTCCGCGGGTCGGTGACGCGAGTGGTCACCCTCTCAGCCCGGCTGTCCCGAGCTCCCCGGGTGGGGGTACGACGTGGCGAGCGTATCGCTCGTCAGTCCTTGTGCTTCTGCGTGTCCTGCGTCGTCTGCGTGTAGAACACGGCGGCCTCGGTGCGACGCTGCATGTCGAGCTTGGCGAGCACGTTCGACACGTAGTTCTTCACCGTCTTCTCGGCGAGGTGGAGCTCGCCGCCGATCTCACGGTTGGTGAGCCCCTGCGCGATCAGCTCGAGGATGCGGCGCTCCTGGTCGGACAGGCTCGCCAGACGCGGGTCCTCCTGGTCACCGTCGCGCAGGCGCTGCAGGACCTTGCCGGTGAGTGCGGGATCGAGCAGCGAGTCGCCGGCAGCGACGCGCCGGATCGCGTCGACGAGGTCCGCACCGCGGATGTCCTTGAGCAGGTAGCCGGCCGCGCCCGCCATGATCGCGTCGAACAGCGCCTCGTCGTCGCCGTAGGAGGTGAGCATGAGGCAGGCGAGGTCGGCCTGCCGGGTGCGCGCGTCGCGGCACACCTCGACGCCGCTGCCGTCGGGCAGTCGGACGTCGAGCACGGCCACGTCCGGTCGCGTCTTCGCGATGCCGGCGAGCGCCATGCCTGCGGTGCCGGCCTCGCCGACGACCTCCAGATCGTCCTCGAGCTCGATGAGCTCGCGCAGCCCACGACGGACCACCTCGTGGTCGTCGACCAGGTAGACGCGGATCGTCACCGTTCCCCCTCGGGCTGTGAGGACGCGAGGCTACGCTGCTGGCGTCGGAGCGGGGGAGATGCGTTGGACGCGATCGATCCCCGCCTCGGGAGACTGCTCGACGCGGTGCTCGCCGTCGCGGAGGACCTCGACCTCGACGCCGTGCTCGAACGGGTCGTCGTCGCCGCGTGCGGTCTGGTCGGTGCGCGCTACGGGGCGCTCGGCGTCATCGATGACGACGACCCCGCGCGCCTGTCGAGCTTCGTGCACCACGGGATGGACCCCGGGACGGTCGCCCGCATGGGTGCGCTCCCCACCGGGCGGGGTCTGCTCGGGCAGCTGCTGCGCGATCCGCGTCCGCTGCGCCTCGACGACCTCACCGAGCATCCCGCAGCGTCGGGTCTACCGGTCGGACACCCGCCGATGGGTGCCTTCATCGGCGCGCCGATCCGCGTGCGTGGTGACGTGTTCGGCAACCTCTACCTGACCGAGAAGCGTGGCGGCGGCCCCTTCAGCATCGAGGACGAGGCGGCCGTCGTCGCGCTCGCAGCCGTGGCCGGCAGTGCGATCGCCAACGTGAAGCTCTCCGTGCGCTCGCGTGAGCTGTCCGTCGTGCGGGAGCGCGACCGCATCGGACGCGACCTGCACGACACCGTCATCCAGAACCTCTACGCGACGGGCCTGGGTCTCCAGGCGGCGCAGCGCAGCGGCGTCGATGCCGCGGACGTGCAGGTGCGCATCGGTCGAGCCATCGAGAGCATCGACGCGACCGTGAAGGAGATCCGGTCGACGATCTTCGCGCTGCACGATGTGCCGTCGCAGGACCGCCGCCCGCGCACGCGGCTGCTCGCGGTCGCCGAGGAGATGGCGAGCCTGCTCGGCTTCCCGCCCCGGCTGCGACTCGAGGGCCCGATCGACACGGTCGTGGACCGTGACCTGGCCGACCATCTGGTCCCCGTGCTGCGGGAGTCGCTCACCAACGTCGCGAAGCATGCGCGAGCATCGACGGTCGTCGTGCGCGTCGAGGTGGTCGGCGGGATGCTGGAGCTCGAGGTCGTCGACGACGGGGTCGGACTGCCGGACGCGCTGCGGGTCAACGGGATGGGGGTCGCGAACGTGCGTGAGCGTGCGGAGCTGCTCGGCGGGGAGGCGCAGTTCGCGTCAGTCGTCGGGGGCGGGACCCGCGTGCTCTGGCGCGTCCCGCTGTGACGCGAGGCGGCTGAGTCCGGCGCCGACGTCCTCGAGGAAGCGCTGGCCCGTCTGGCGGGCGAGGCGGTGGAGCGCGACGACGTCGACGGCCGCGCCGAGCAGACCGCCGGGCGGCAGGTAGCGCGCGTCGAGCACGAGCGTGGCGCGGCCCGACCCGTCGACGTGGATGCCGAGCTCGCCGTCGAGCGGCGGCAGCATCCGGTCGATGCTCGTCCGGTCGTCGTTCCCGCTGACCGGTTCCCACGACACCGAACGCCAGGACGTGCGCGTGACGTGCCACGGCTGGCCGACCACCACGCGGACGGTGCGTGCGAGCGATCCGGCGTGCACGGCGAGGACCCAGCCACCTGCCCTGTCCGGCGTCGCGTGGGGGAGCCACGCCCCGGGGTCCGCGATGAACGCGGCGGCGAGCGCACCGGCCGAGCCTGCGACGGGCTGGAAGGTGCGGAGCTCGCGCGACATCGGAGGGACTCCCCGCTGGAGGATCTCGGTGCGGCAGGCTCGTCCGGACTCGTCCAGGCTCGTCCTCGATCAGCCGTTCGAACGTACGTGCAGGGGCCTGCGCGACGGCGGGGCCGCACGGTCCCACTTGGCAGGACCACCGGCCCCAGCCCGCCGCAGCGGGGCCGCAGGTCGCGCCCGGTCCTAGGCTGCGCGGGTGCTCACGCTCCATCACGACATCACCTCGCCCCGCTCCGCGCTCGCGGTGCTGCGGGTGCAGCGGCTCGCCGACGCCGGCCATGCGGTCGCGTTCCGTGGCATCGACGTGCTGGGGGTCGCCGTCGCGCTGCCCGTGACGCTCGACCAGCTCGTGGAGCTCGAGCAGGTCGCCGAGGCGGCCGCGACGCTCGGGCTCGTGATGCGCCGTCCGCAGCTGCGCCCGCCGACGCTCGACGCCCACCTGGTGGGGGATCATGCCGAGCGGCGGGGACTGGGCGCCGCCTGGCGCCTCGCCTGCCTGCGCGCCTACTTCACCGACGGCCTGGACGTGTCCGACCACGACGTGCTGGCGGGGATCGCGCACGATGTCGGGCTGACACCCCCCGAGGTCCTGCGAGCCCTCGCTGACGCCCCGGCCCGCAACGAGCTGCGCGCCGCGATGCTCGCCCGCCGGGCGCTGGGGATCGGTGGGGCCCCGATCCTCGAGGTCGACGGGACGCTGCTGCACGCGGACGTGGACGACGCGACGCTCGAGGAGCTCGCCCGTGTCTGAGCGTGCGTCGTCCGAGCGTGCGTCGTCCGAGCGTGCGTCACCCGGCGGGCTCGACGTCGAGCGCATCGGGTCGTGGCTCGAGCAGCACTGCGGACTCCGGCCGCCCGTGCACGTCGAGGTGATCGCCGGTGGGCGCTCGAACCTCACGAGCGTCGTCACGGACGCCGAGGGACGGCGCGTCGTGGTGCGACGGCCGCCGCTCTCGGGGGTGCTCGCCTCCGCGCATGACGTGGTGCGCGAGGGCCGCATCATGGCCGCGCTGTGCGCGAGCGCCGTGCCCGTCCCTGAGGTGCTCGGTGTCGAGGATGACGCGGCGTTCACCGGTGCACCGTTCGTCGTGACCGCGCACGTGGACGGCGTCGTCGTGCGCGACCGGACGGTCGCATCGCAGCTGAGCGTCCCGCAGCGGGCGGCGCTCGGACGCACGGTCGTCGACGCGCTGGCCGCGATCCACGAGGTCGACGTCGACGCGGTCGGGCTGGGCGACCTCGCACGACGTGACGGCTACTTCGCCCGCCAGGTGGCGCGCTGGAGCGCACAGCTCGATGCAGGGTCCGACCGTCCGCTGCCCGCGCTCGCGCAGCTCGGTCGAGCGCTGGCTGCTGCGGTCCCCGAGCAGGACGGGCTCGCGCTCGTGCACGGCGACTTCCGCCTCGACAACCTGATCGTGGATCTCGCGCCCGCAGGCGCGCAGGTGCGGGCGGTGCTCGACTGGGAGCTCGCGACGCTCGGTGACCCGCTGGCCGACGTCGGCACGCTGCTCGCCTACTGGGGCGTGCCGGCGCGCGACGGGCAGATGGCATCGGTCCTCATCCCTGACCTCCCGACGGCCCTCGAGGGCTTCTCCGGCCCGGGGGAGCTCGTGGCCCTGTACGCGGCCGCGCGCGGGCTGGACGCTGCCGAGCTCGCGGAGCGGCTGCGCCCCTACCTCGCCTTCGCCTGGTTCCGCATCGCCTGCATCCTCGAGGGGGTGCGCGTCCGGACCGTCGCCGGGGCGTACGGGGCCATGGGGGACCCCGCACGACGTGAGACGGCGCTGCTCGAGACGCTCGTGCCGAGCATCGGGGAGCGGGCTCTCGCGGTGCTGACCCGCCCAGGCCCACTAGGGTTCGACCATGAGCTCACCTGACCAGCACGAGGAACGGCTCGCGGTCTTCATCGACCACGAGAACGTCGCGATCGGCGCCCGCAGCGTCGGCCTGCGCTTCGACCCGAAGCCGCTGACCGACGCGCTCGCCGAGCGGGGACGCCTCATCGTCCGACGCGCCTACGCCGACTGGAACCTCTTCCGTGAGGACCGGCGCGGCATGGTGGACGCCAACGTCGAGCTGATCGAGATCCCGCAGCGCTCCGACAGCGTGCGCAAGAACGCTGCGGACATCCAGATGGCCGTCGACGCGATGGAGCTCGCACTCACGCGCGACTTCGTGTCGACGTTCGTGATCGTGTCGGGTGACAGCGACTTCACACCGCTCGTGGGCAAGCTGCGCGAGCTCAACAAGCGCGTCATCGGTGTCGGCGTGAAGGGCTCGACCTCCGCGATGCTGCCCGGCGCCTGCGACGAGTTCCTCTTCTACGACCGCATCGAGGGTGCCCCTCGCCTCGAGGGTCGTGGGGGCGGTGGCGGTGGTGGTGAGCGTTCCGACCGCAAGCCGCGTTCGAAGTCGTCGTCCGGCTCGCGCCGAGGGGGCAGGGGCAGCGGCGACGCGAAGGTGGACGAGAAGACCGCGACCGTCGAGGAGGGCTCCGGTTCGTCCGACGCCGACCTGCGCGCCCTCGAGCGTGCGGTCACCCGCACGCTGTCGGGGCTGCAGTCGTCCTCCACCGACGGGGTCGTGCTGTCGAGCAACCTCAAGCGCGCGCTGCTGCGCAAGGACCCGACGTTCGCGGAGCAGGACTACGGCTTCCGCGGCTTCCGGGAGATGCTGCGGCACCTCGAGTCCCACAAGGTGCTGGTGCTCACGGAAGGCAGCGCACCGGGCGACCCGCAGGTCGACTTCGTCTCCCGCTCCAACGATGTCGATGACGCGTTCGCGCTGCTGCGCACCACCGTCGAGGAGCTGTCGGTCGAGCTCGGTGGGGATCCGCCGCTCTCCGGCCTGAAGGACCACGTGCGCAAGCGCCAGGAGAACTTCAGCGAGAAGGACTTCGGCTACTCCGGCTTCCTCCAGTTCTGCAAGGCCGCGGTCGCCCGTGGCGTGCTGCAGATGGACTGGGAGCAGGACGACGAGGAGTACTACCTCTACGTGCCGTCAAGTGACGATATCTAGGCGCTAGAGGGGTCTAGAACCTCGAATTCGTGTTTCTTGCCCAACTCGTTGCCCAACGCTGGTGACGTCAGGACCGGTCAGGGATCGTCCTGGGTGGACGCACTTCGCGACGGTGCTGAGGCGGGTCGGGCGGTCGCGGAGGGTGGGCTGTAGGGTCAGGTCATCTTCGGGTTGTTCGTCTGGGCCTTGGGTTGCACATCGTGCTCCAGACGACATTGCCTGAGGACTTCCTATGGGGAAGATGTCGTCGTGTCGGCCTGTGTCTCGTCAGGCGGGCGGTGTGGCGTGTGCCGCACTCGTCATCCTGCTGCTCGTCCCGGTGTCCGCGAACGCTGGGGTGCGCGTCTCACCTGCGGTGGCTGATGGCGGGCCCACGACCGTGGTCATCTCCGCCCCGGTCGCCGGCGAGACGTCACCGCAGATCGCTACCGGTGAGTACCACACGTGTGCGCTGCTCACCGACGGCACCGTCCGCTGCTGGGGATTGGGAACTGGGCGGTCAGCTCGGTGACGGCATCAGGCACCGACAGGTTGTATCCGGTGCAGGTGCTCGACGTCAGGGACGGCCGGGAGCGATCCGGTGCCGTTGGCTGGGGTGACGCAGATCACGGTCGGCAAGCGAACATTCGTGTGCGCTGTTGACCGACGGCACCGTCCGCTGCTGGGGATACGAACTGAGGAGGTCAGCTCGGTGACGGCACGACCGACACGACAGGTTGTATCCGGTTCAGGTGCTCACGTCAGGGACTGAGGCCGGTGAGCGATGCTGCGGTGCCGTTGGCTGGGGTGACGCAGATCACTGCCGGCCATCGACCACACGTGTGCGCTGCTGACCGGCGGCACCGTCCGCTGCTGGGGTTACAACAGGGCCGGTCAGCTCGGTGACGGCACGACCACCGACAGGTTGCATCCGGTGCAGGTGCTCACGTCAGGGACTGAGGCCGGTAGGGATGCTGCGGAACTCGGTGGGGTGACGCAGATCGCTGCCGGCGCTGACCACACGTGTGCGCTGCTGAACGACGGCACCGTCCGCTGCTGGGGTTGCAACGCGGATGGTCAGCTCGGTGACGGCACGACGGCACCGACAGGTTGCATCCGGTTCAGGTGCTCACGTCAGGGACTGAGGCCGGTAGCGACGGCAGTGCCGTTGACCGGAGTGACGCAGGCCATCCTGCCGCATACTGCGACCACACGTGTGCGCTGCTGGAACGACGGCACCGTCCGCTGCTGGGGAGGCAACTGGAGCAGGTCAGCTCGGTGACGGCACGACCGGCACCGACAGGTTGTATCCGGTGCAGGTGCTCACGTCAGGGACTGAGGCCGGTGGGGATGCTGCGGAACTCGGTGGGGTGACACAGGTCACGCTGCCGGCTGCGACACATATCGTGTGCGCTGCTGATCGACGGCACCGTCCGCTGCTGGGGAGGCAACGATGCAGGGTCAGCTCGGTGACGGCACCACAGGCACCGACAGGAGTCTGTATCCGCGTGCGGGTGCTCGACGTCAGGGGACGATCAGGGCACGGACGTGTTGGGTGGGGTGATGCAGATCGGCGCGGCTTCGAACACGTGTGCGCTACTGACGACGGCACCGTCCGCTGCTGGGGATTGAACGGTTTCGGTCAGCTCGGTGACGGCACATCAGGTCAAGACGACGGAGTCTTCATCCGGTGCAGGTGCTGACGTCGGGGACTGTCGATAATGACCCTGTCGCACTTCAGTGTGGGCGTTCTGAAGGTGTCGATGGCGGCGACGGGGGATGCTGCGGCATCGCGCCTGTCGTTGGTCTGCTCGTCGATCGTGCAGGTCAGTGCTGTGCTCACCTGCACGGTCACCGGTGGTGATGCGGGGATCGACATCCTGTGGCGTGCCGCGTACAACCCGGTGTTCGCGGGTGCGGGGGTGACGCTCGACGCGTCGGGTGCAGGGACGTTCAGCTTCGTCGTGCCTGCGGCAGCGTTCGGGCAGCCGATCACGGTCGAGCTGGTGGACTGGACAGCGCCCGTGTCGCTCGGGGTGGCGGGTGGTCCCGTGCCGACATCGGTCCCGAGCGGTGAGGGTCCGGTGCCGGTGTGGACGCTCGGACTGCTCGCACTCGCAGGCGGGTTGGCGCTGCGGCGCGGGTCACGCTCGGGACGCTCGGCATGGCGCGTCGGCTGAGTCCGAGCTGCGCGCGTCCAGCGCGGGCGTGGTGGGCAGCAGGTCCGCGTGGCGCGTCGGGTGAGCGGTTCAGGGCCCGTCGTGCGACCTACCTCTACGTGCCGGAGACTGACGCGAAGTAGGCGCTAGGCCCCTCTGAACCCTCGAATATGGGTTCTTGTCGACCGGTTGGCCCAACTTTCCTGACGTCATGGGGCGCTGGCCTGAGCCCGGCCTCGAGACTCGTTCTAGAGCCGTACCTCGACGATGCGCGGGACGCCGTTCGTAGCCTCTGGGGCCATCTTCCGGTGGCCGGCCCTGGTCATCGTCCCTGCGATCCTGAGGTGGGCTCCCGTGACGGAAATCCGTCCGCTGCGCCTTCGTGTGGTGGCGGTCGCCCGATCCCTGCGGCGTGCTCGGCGCAGGGGCCGGACCTGTGGCGTGCGTCACCTCGTCGGTGCGCTGCTGCTCCTGAGTCTCGGACTCGGTGCCGGTGTTTCGCCCCCGATCGCGGCCGCCGTCGGAGTGCAGGTCACGACCGCGACAGTCACCGGGGTCGTCTTCCACGACTACACCGTCGATGGCATCCGGCAGGCGCGCCCGAGCGCCAGGTTCGACGAGCCGGGGGTCGGGGGCGTGACGGTCCGCGCGTTCGACGCGTCCGGCGCGCTCGTGGACACGACTACGACCGCGTCCGACGGGACCTACACCCTGCAGGTCGCGAGCGCGTCGACGTCGGACGTCCGCATCGAGTTCACGACACCGGACGGCTTCCGACCGTCCGTGATCGGCCCCGATGCCGGTCCGAGCATCCAGTTCGCGACCGTGGGTGCGTCCGGCGTCGACTTCGCCGTGCAGGTACCCGACGAGTACTGCCAGGCGAACCCGACGGTCCACGTCGCATGCTTCTACCCCGGAGCGCGCGACCGCAACGGGACGCTCGGCGCGCTCATGTCCAACGACTGGCTGATGCGGGGCAGCGTCGGGAGCGCCGGCTTCACGCCAGCGACCCCGGTGCTGACGAAGGCGCAGGCCGGCTCGGTGTGGGGCGTCGCGATCCAGCGCCAGACCGGACTGGTCTTCACCTCCGCTGTCGTGAGGCGTCACGCAGCGCTCGGGCCGGAGGGCATCGGAGGGCTGTACGTCGCCGCCGCAGGGACACCCGGCCTCGTCGACTCGTTCGATCTTGCCGCCGCGCCCTACGGACTGACGCTGAAGGCGCCCGGTTCGAACTACTCCGACAGCGCCCGTGACCTCCTCACCGATCCGGACACCGCGCTGTCGCTCGACATCGTCGGGTTCAACGGGCTCGGCACTGAAGGCATCGGCGACATCGACATCACACCGGACGGGCGCCACCTGTACGTCACGAACCTCTACGAGCGCAGCGTCGTCCGCTTCGAGCTGACCGGCACGGCAGCCGCACCGGCCCTCGGGCCTCCGACCGTCTTCCCTCTTCCGGGAGATCTCTGCACCGAGACCGCGCGTCCGTGGGCGCTCAAGACCCTGCCTGACGGCTCTGTGCTGGTCGGGGTGAACTGCGCCACGCTGCGCACGTACAGCGCACCGCTGCCCCGGGGCTGCACCACCGCTGACTGCTCGAACGTCGAAACCACGCATGCGCAGGTGCTCGAGACGCCCGAGCCGGGCGTCATCGCTCGCCTCGACCCCGCCGGTGCGGACGGCATCGGGACCTGGGCGGTCGAGACGCCCGTGCGCTTCGACTATCCGCGGGAGACCGACCAATGCCGGGGCGGCAGGAACACGGTCACCGGGATCGCAGACATGGGGACCGCCGAGGAGAAGACCAGCGCTGGGATCGTCGGGATCCGTTGTCGGTCGCAGCGCTGGCACCCCTGGACCAACGACTGGAGCAACATCAAGAATGCGGCGTGGCGCGATTGGGGTCCCTTCGGAGGGAGCGACACGATGCACTTCTGGCCGCAGCCGATCATCTCCGACATCGAGGTCCTCAGGGACGGGTCGCTCGCGATCGGCATCGCCGACCGGTTCACGATGCAGGTCGGCGCGAACAACCGCCCGCCGACGAACACGACCGACCCGCTGATCTACACCTGGGTGCACGGCGACCTCCGGCTGATCTGCCTGACCGCCGACGGCTACGTCGAGGAGCAGAACGGATCGTGCGGGCCCACCTACACGTCGACACGCATCGAGTACTTCCACGACGCGCACCTCCACCGCGAACCGGTCCTCGGTGGCCTTGCGCTCCACCCGGGCGATGGGACGATCGCGACGACCGTGATGGACCCTGTCACCATCAACTCCTCGGGCCTGCTGTGGTTCTCCGTCGCTGAGGGCACGAAGGTCCTCCCCGGCGCCGACTTCATCCCTCTGGAGAGTTCGGGCACCGCCACCTTCAGGAAGGCGTCGGGGATGGGCGACGTCGAACTGCTGTGCGACTTCGCGCCGGTCTCGCTCGGCGACCGGGTGTGGTGGGACGAGGACGAGGACGGGCTGCAGGATCCCGGGGAGCCGGGGATCGCCGGGGTGACCGTCCGGCTGTACGACGCGGACGGGGTGCTCGTCGCGACGACGGTGACGGACGCGGACGGGCGGTACCTGTTCACCTCCGCCGACGGGCTGCGGCCCGACGTCGCCTACACCGTCCGGTTCGACGAACCGGCGGACTACGGCCCGGGCGGGCCGCTGGAGGGCTTCGAGCTCAGCGACGCGGATCGGGTGTCGTCGGAAGGGTCGCTCTCGGACGCGGTGGACAGCGACGCGTTCGTCGTCGGCGATGGCGCGTTCGGCACCGGCGCGTTCCCACGCATCGCGGTCGCGCCGCTGGAGCCCGGCGACAACGACTACGCGTACGACGCCGGGTTCACGACGCCGTCCGTGAGCGTCGGTGACCTCGTCTGGCTCGATGTCGATCGGGACGGGATCCAGGACCCCGGTGAGCAGGGCATCGCGGGCGTCGTGCTCGGCCTCGAGGTGCAGGACGGTGTGGACGCGGACGGAGCGCCGGTATGGGTCAGCGCCGTCGACGTGTTCGGCAGGCCGGTCGCCGACGTGACGACCGACGCGGACGGCCGCTACCTGTTCGACCGCCTGCCACCCGGCACTTACCGCGTGAGCGTCGTGACGCCGCCGCCCGGTCTCGAACCGACCGTGGCCGGAGCGGGACCGGACCGCTCGCTCGACTCGTCGACGGACAGCGCGGTGTCGCTGCCGCTGCTGGTCGACGGCGCGAGCGACATGACGCTCGACTTCGGCTTCATCGAGCCTCGGGTCTCCGTCGGCGACCTCGTGTGGTTCGACACGGACGGTGACGGCATCAGGGACGCCGACGATCCCGGGATCGCCGGCGTCACGGTCACGCTTCTCGATGCGGACGGGAACGAGGTCGCGACGACGACGACCGATGCGGAGGGCCGCTACCGCTTCGACGACCTGCCGGCCGGCACCTACCGGGTCGAGGTCACGCCCCCGAGTGGGTTCACCGCGACGACCGCGCCGTCGGTGACGTCGATGGCCCTCACGACCGACGGGCAGCACGACCCGACGCTCGACTTCGGGTTCACCGCTCCCCACGTGCGGGTCGGGGACCGTGTGTGGTTCGACACGGACGGCGACGGCCTGCAGGGGCCCGACGATCCGGGCATCGCCGGGGTGACGCTGACGATCACGACCGCGGACGGCGATCCGGTGTTCGACGTGCTCGGGCGCCCGGTGACGACGACGGTGACCGACGCGGACGGGAACTACGTGTTCGATCTCCTGCCACCGGGTCAGTACCGGGTCACGGTCACGCCACCGTGGCGCTACGCCCCGACCGTCGCGGGGGCGGGAGGTGACCGCGCGCTCGACTCGTCGACGGGCAGCGCGCTGAGCGCCCTGCTCACCGGCACGTCGGGCAGCATCGAGGACATGACGCTCGACTTCGGGTTCGTGCCCGCCCCACCGGAGCCGCTGCGCCTGTCGCTCCCGGTCCCGAACCTGATCCCGGCGGGCCTCGACCCGAGCCGGGACGTCCCGATCGCCCTCGCCGCCCTCCTGCTCGTGCTCGTCCCGGTGATGGCGCGGCGACGACGCGACAGGGGACGGGGATGAGCCACCGCTGCTCCAGAGGACGACGGGCACACGCCGTCCTGCTCGCGCTCGCCGCTTCGCTCGTGCTCGGGGCCTGCGCGGGCGGTGAGGGAGCGGGGACCGCTCCTCCCGCGTCCAGTCGCGTCCTCAACGTGCCCGGCGACCATGGGACGATCCAAGCGGCCGTCGACGCGGCGGAGCCGGGTGACCTGGTGCTGATCGCGCCGGGCACCTACCGCGAGTCGGTGCGCGTGACGACGGAGCGGATCGTGCTGCGCGGGCTCGACCGTGACGGTGTGGTGCTCGACGGCGGGTTCGCGCTCGGGGACGGGATCCTCGTCGCTGCTGATGGGGTCGCGGTCGAGAACCTGACGGTCATGAACTTCCGGCAGAACGGGGTGCTGTTCACCGGGGTCGCGGCTGCGAGCGCGCGGGGGAGCGGCGGGTACGGCGCGATGTACGGCGCAGGCGACGCGGTGCTCGACGGCTACCGGGTGTCGTACGTGACGGTCGCGAACAACGGCCTGTACGGCCTGTACGCGTTCGCCGCGCGCAACGGCGTCTTCGAGCACTCGTACGCGTCGGGGCATCCGGACTCGGGCTTCTACGTCGGGCAGTGCCGGCCGTGCAACGCCGTGCTCCGCCACCTCTACGCCGAGGGCAACGCGATCGGCTACTACGGCACGAACGCGTCGGGGGACGTGTGGATCGTCGAGTCGGTGTTCGTCGGCAACCGTCTGGGTATCGCACCCAACAGCCAGGATGCGGAGCTGCTCGCCCCGCAGGAGCAGAGCTTCGTCGTCGGCAACCTCGTCATCGACAATCAGGGGGTCGACACGCCGGAGATCGCGGACGGGTTCTTCGGTGCGGGCATCGCGGTCGGGGGCGGCACGTCGAACGTGGTGCTGCGCAACCGTGTCGAGGGGAACCTCGGTGCGGGCATCATCGTGCTGCCGCTCGGTGGCTACGACCCGGTCGGCAACGAGATCCGCGAGAACGTCCTCGCCGGCAACGGGACCGACCTCGTGCTGCGCCTGCGCACGGCGGGCCCGGCGGCCGGACCGTCGCCGTCGTCGTGGGCGGCGGATAACTGCTTCGCGGCGAACACGTTCGCGACCTCTGATCCGTCCGA
>JAGYKW010000007.1 GCA_018401275.1 Nitriliruptoraceae bacterium
GGCCCCGACGTCACCGCATGGACCGGGGGCCGCCCGGAGCTCGCGACGCGTGCCGTGCTGCAGCAGCTCGGACAGCAGCATCCCGGCATGCGTCCGCTCGTGCGCACGCTGCGTCGGGGCGCGCTCGGACATCTGCTGCGAGGCGCCGTCCGAGCGCCCGCGACCCGCGGGCGTCGCGCCGCGCGGATCGGATGGCGCGGGCTGCGGCTGCTCGGCTTCATCGCTCGCAACCCGAAGCGCATGCTCGGCGGCATCGCGCGCTCGGCAGGGGTCGTCGACCGCCCGCTGCGCACGGTGAGCGCGACACCGCACGACCGGCAGCTCCGGCCCGTGCGCTCCCGCGTCACCGGACCGGGCCGCACCGTCCACCTGCTCATCCCGGGCATCTCCCCCTCCGGCGTGTTCGGCGGGGTCGGGACGGCCGTCGCCCTCGGCGTCGCGCTCGCGGAGGCCGGCGAGCAGGTCCAGCTGGTCATGACGGACTACGGGCAGTCGATCGACGACGCGACCGTCCGCGACCTGATCCTGCGCCATGTCGCCACGAGCGCCGCGACGCTCGGTCGCATCCGCATCGCGCGGGCGATCCATGACGACGTCGAGCATCAGCTCGGCGCTGACGACGTGTTCATCGCGACCGCCTGGTGGACGGCGCACCGTGCGGCCGCGACGATCGCGAGCCATCCCGACCTGCGCCGGCGCACGCTCGTCTACCTCGTCCAGGACGATGAGACGCTGTTCTACGAGGCCTCGGAGCGCCGGCTCATGGCAGCGGAGAGCTACCGCCTCGATGCGCTGCACGTGGTGAACTCCATGCCACTCGCGACGCACCTGCGGTCCGAGCACGGACTCACGATCGACGACGAGCTCGTCCTCGCGCCGCGCGTCGCGGTCCCTCGCACGCTCCCGCTGCGTCCGGTACCGGTCGACGGGCCGCTGCGCGTCATCGTGTACGGGCGGCCGAGCGTGGGCCGCAACCTGTTCGACACGGCTCTGCGTGGCGTCGCGATGTGGGACGCCGCCCGGCGCGCGCAGGGTGACGTCGGACCGATCGAGGTGCTCAGCGTCGGTGAGCCGGAGCAGTTCCGCTACCGGATCGGCGAGCAGCTGGTGCGCACGCCCGGGGTGCTCGGCTGGGACGACTACCTCGCGCTGCTCGCGACGGCGCACCTCGGCGTGTCGCTGATGGCCTCACCGCATCCGAGCTACCCACCGCTCGAGATGGCCGCCAGTGGCCTGGTCGTCGTCACGAACCGGTGGGGGCCGAAGGACCTCGGCCCGCTCTCACGACGCTTCGTGTCCTGCGAGCCCGACGCGAGCGACGTCGCACGCGCGCTCAGCGACGCCGAGTCGCGGCATGCGCAGGGCGGCGATCCGACGCTCGACCTGTCCCCGCTCGGCCGGCCACTGGAGTCCGTCGCCCACGCACTACGACGACGGCTCGTCGACAGCGACGCCTGAACGCCTGACGCGACCGGCGTGGTTCAGCCGTCGCGTCGGAGCAGCACGCCGACGGTGCGCAGCAGGATCTCGAGGTCCTGCACGGCGGACCAGTTCGCGAGGTACTGCAGGTCGTAGCCGAGCTTGTACGAGGCGTCGGTGTGGTAGCGGCCGTTGATCTGCGCGAGCCCGGTCAGGCCCGGCGGCACCTCGTGGCGCTGGCGGTAGGCGGGGAGCTCGCGCTCGAACCCGGCGGTCAGCTCGGGACGCTCCGGCCGGGGACCGACGAGTGACATCTCCCCTCGCAGCACGTTGAGCAGCTGCGGCAGCTCGTCGAGCCGTCGCGCGCGGATCCAGCGGCAGGCCGGGATGATGCGCTCGTCGCCGACGGTCGCGAGCCTCGCACGTCCGTCCTCCTCGGCGCCGACCCGCATCGTGCGGAACTTGACCATCGCGAAGTGCTTCCCGCCGGCGCCGACCCGTGTCTGGCGGAACAGCAGCGGCCGACCGGCAGCGACCAGTTGATGGCCGGCGACGAGTGCGAGGAGCGGGAGCCACACGGGTGCTGCGAGCACCGTGTAGGTGAGGTCGAGGATGCGCTTGAACCGGCGCCGCGACATCGGGAGCCACCGGTTGCGCAGCAGCACGAACGGCAGCCCTCCGACCTCCCGGATCCGCTGCAGCCCATACATCGTCTCGAGCGCACCGACCCGGTGCAGCACGGTCACGCCGCGGTTCGCGAGTGTCGTGATCGGATCAGGATGCACCTGCTCGAGCATCGCACGCGAGAGCACGAGCACGTCCGTCGGATCGTGCGCTGCGACGGCCGCCTCGAGCCCGGCACGGTCACGGACCCGCGCGACGACGATGACCTCGTCGCGGTCCTCATCGATGTGGGCGTCGGCGAGCGCCAGGTCGGCCTCGCTGCCGAGCAGGACCGCGCGCGGCGGACCCTCGCGTCGCGAGCGGGCCCGCATGGCGAGGCGCCGGTCGACGGCCAGGAGCAGCGACCCGACGATCATGAGCGCGACGAGGTTCGTGATCGGCATCGGGAGCGCGCGCTGCGTGGTGAAACCGAGCTCGCGCGCCGCACCGGTCGCCGCGAGGTTGAGCAGGGCGACCGCGCCGCCGGCTCCGAGCACGGCCCGGGCGATCCGCGGGATCAGCGCCGGCGAGCCGAGTCGAGGCTCCCGCTCGTACAGCCCCGCGAAGTAGAGGCCGAGCATGAACACGGCCGTGGTCACACCGAACGACATCAGGTACGCACCGGCCGGGTAGCTCGGCCAGCTCACCCCGAAGCGCACGACCATGATGGCGACGGCCGCGCCGTAGAGCAGCGCGGCGTCGGCGAGGTGGAGGAGCCGGAAGCCTCGGCGGTTCATCCGCCCGAGCAGTGTCCCCGGGTCCCCCTGGACCGGTGCGGTGGTGACCCCGTCGTGTGCCACGTCCGTCCTCACATCGTGTCGGACCCGACGGACCGTCAGTTCCGGGGACCGTCAGTCCCGGTGGGGCAGTCTCGGCGCGATCAGGAACCCTGCGCCCCAGGAGAGGTGCATCACGGCCAGCGCGGCCGCTGTCACCGGGAACCATCGGCGGGCGTCCCCGCCCTCGAGCAGCGTCCCGAGGATCAGGAGCGAACCGTAGCCGGCGGCCCACAGCGCCAGCGGGACGGACGTCCAGGGCAGAGCGCTGAGGGCGCCGAGCAGCCCGAGCACGAGCGTGGGGGCGGCGAGCTGGCGCCTGCCGAGCGAGCCGGGATGCCTGCGCGCCGTCATCGCCCTCCCCCGCCCGTACCCACGGAACTGCCGTGCGAGCGCACGCAGGCGCGTGCGGGGCAGGTAGGTCACCGCGAGCGTGGGGTCGAGCCACACCGTGCCGCCCGCACGTCGGATGCGCTCGTTGAGCTCGGCGTCCTGGTTCGTCGTGAACCGTTCGTCGTAGCCACCGACCGCACGCAGTGCGTCGGCGCGGAACGTCCCGAGGTACACGGTGTCGACGGGACCGCCGCGCGCACCGGAGCGGTAGCTGGCACCGCCGTGACCGAGCCGAGCGTTCATCGCCGCAGCGATCGCGACGCTCACGCCCCTGTCCCCCCGCGCGACCTGGCGGCCGCCGACGTTGGTCGCACCCGTCGCTGCGAGCAGCGCGACGACCCGGTCGCGGTAGCCGTCCGGGATCCGCGCCTGCGCGTCGACGCGCATGATGACGGGATGACGCGCCGCAGCGACGGCGACGTTGAGCGCTGCAGGGGTCGTGGCGGCCGGGTTGGCGACGACGCGGACGCGCGGGTCTGCGGACGAGCGGGCGGCGGTCGCCGTCGCGTCATCCCCGGCCGCCACGATCAGCTCGTCGTCGTCACGCAGCTGGGGCAGCACGCTGGCGAGGCAGTCCGGGATCAGCGCGGCCGCACCACGGGCGGGGATGATGACGCTGACCCGCGCGTCGTCCGGCAGCGGCGGCAGCGCACCGAGGTCCAGATCGCGGTCCGGGTCGCGGTCCAGGTCGCGGTGACGGTCGTCCCCGGTCATCGCAGCCACGTCCCGAGCATCGACACGAGCCGTGCCCCCTCCGTCTCCCACGTCCGGCGCTCGCCGGCCCGGCGCCCCTGCTCCGCGAGCGTCGCGCGCAGTCCGGGGTCGTCGAGGATGCGGCGCACCGCCTCGACGGTGGCGTCAGGGTCGTCGAAGGGGACGAGCAGTCCCCCACCCTCGGCCTCGATGAGCGCGCGCACGGCGGGAAGGGGTGTCGCGACGACGGGCACGCCGTGCGCGAGGTACTCCACGACCTTCGAGGGCATGGACACGCGGTAGTTCGGGTCGTCGGCGAGCAGGCTCAGGCCGACCGACGCGCCGTGCAGCAGGACCCCCACCCGATCGTTCGGGATGAACCCGTGCCAGACCACGCTGCCCTCGGCGACGGCCTCCTCGAGCAGCGCTCCGACGCCGTCATCGACCGGACCGGCGATCTCCACGCGAGCCCGGTCACCGAGTGCTCGGCCGAGCGCGATGACGGTCCCGATCCCACGGCCATGGGAGATGCGTCCGACGTACACGACCCGCGGCGTCCCCTCCACAGCCCCAGTCCCAGCCGCAGCCCCAGTCGCCTGCTCGACCGCGCCGGGGTGCGGTCCGGCCCACGGATGGTTGCGCACCACCGGATGGACCCGGCGGAACCGGTCGCGGTAGCCCTCCTCGGCGAGCACCAGATGCACGGTGCGCTCGGCCCACCGCTCGAGGATGCGCACGCCGAGCGCGAGCAGGCGTCGCAGGGGCGCCGGCACCCACTCGCGGTCCCCGAGCGCGACCGCCGTGTCCTCGTGCACGTCCCACACGACCGGCGGGAGGCGACCGACCCCGGCGAGTCGGACCGCGAGGAGCAGCTCGGGATCGTGCAGCAGGACCAGGTCGTGCGCGTCGGCCTCGGCGCGCAGCAGATCGCGCGCTGCGAGCAGCGCCGCGAGCCGCTCACGACCCGAGGCGCGCGGGAGGTCGCGTGTGGCGAGCCCGTCCGGCGGGGTCACGCCGGTGGCGCGCCACGGGGCGGCATACGTGATCCGGAACCCGGCGTCGCGCAGGAACGCGATCTGCCGGTGGAGGATGCGTGCGTCGTCAGGGCGGTGGACGACGGTGACGACGAGCAGGCGTGGCCCCTCGCTCACGTGGGCCCCACTCACATGATCTGCCCTCACGTGGACTCCGGCTGCGACGTGTCGAGCGTGGCGACGAGCTGCACGAGCTGCGCGGCGCGATGCTCCCACGTGTGGGCCGCGAGCACGGCCGCACGGCCCCGCGCGCTCCGCGCAGCACGCTCTGCAGGGTCCGTCAGCAGACGGCGCACCGTCGGCCCGACGTCGTCGCGGTCACGGAAGGTCACGACCGCATCGTCGAGCAGCTCGTCCATGCCCGGCACCTCGTCGGAGACGACGCAGGCGCCGCAGGCGAGCGCGTCGAACACGCGGTTCGAGACGAGCCCCCAGCGGGCCATGTCCTCCCAGTGGTCGTTGAGGACGACGTCGGCGGAGCGGTACCAGGCCGGCAGCTCGCGGTACGGCACGCTGTCACGCAGGACGCGCCGCGGGTCGACGAAGCGCTCCCAACCACCCCCGACGAGGGTGAGCGGCAGGCCGGCATCGATCGCACCCAGCACGACGGGGCGTGGGACGGAGCGCGTGTTCCCCACGAACAGGACCCGGCTCGCGACGGCGGGTTCGGCGTGCCCGGCCGTGAAGCGGCGCGCGTCAGCGGCCTGCGGGAGCACGGCGACCTCACGCGCACTGCGGCCCCGGTAGCGCTCGGCGAGCAGCGTCGATCCGGCGACCACGAGGTCGGCGGCCTCCAGCTCACCCGGGGCGACCTCGCTGGGATGGCTGAGGACCCAGACGATGTTGGTCTGTGCGTCGGCGACCGGAGCGACGCCGCGCCCCTTGAGGTGGACGGTCACGTCGGCCGCGCGGTCCGCTCCGCTCCCCCAGCGGTCACGCCCGGCGCTGCGGACGACCAGGCCGTGCGCTCGCAGCTCGCGACCGATGGCCTCGGCGACGGGACCGTCACCCCATCGGGCGGCATGACGCCCTCCCGGTGTCCCGATGCGCAGGCTCCAGCGTGGGGCGAGCAGCACCGCACGCAGTGCCACGCGCGCGTCAGCGGCATCCCTGACGCGGTGCAACGGCAGCGTGGGATGGTGCGCGGCGAGCGTGTCGGAGTCGACGTCGTCCGCGACGAGCAGCGCGTCGAGACGTTCGAGCACCGCTGGCGTCCAGGCGGCTGCGGGTCGTGTCGCGTCGCGCCATCCGACGACGGGGACGTCAGGGCCAGCGCCGGTGGCAGCGACTCGCCGAGGATCGGTGACCACGGTGATCGCACCGTCGCCGCGGGTGACGAGTCGGAGCGCCGCGACGTCACGCTCGACCTGCTGCAGCACGGGAGGCACCGGTCCGGTGACAGCGACCTCGAGGCGGACGGTCCTGTCGTGATCGCCGGCGGCGCCACCTGCGCCATCGCCGGCGAGGGCTGCCTCGACGACGCGGCGACGCAGGCTCGGCGCGTGACGCGCGTCGAGCAGCGCACGGTTGGTCGCCTGCCGTCGACCGCGCGCACGGCGGTCGCCACCGTGGTCGGCGCGCAGCCGGGTCGCACCCTCCTCGTGATGCAGCACCGCGCCGAGCGCGACACGGACCGCTCCGTGCGCTGCGAGCCGCAGGCAGAGATCGACATCCTCGGAGCCATAGTCGAAGCCCTGATGCAGCCCGCCGACCGCGCGGTGCGCAGCGGTGCGCACGAGCAGGCAGGCCGCCGTCGCAGCCGGCACGTCGCGCACGGTGGTCGTGACGACCGGCTCGGTGCCGCGCCCGAGGTGGACCGGTCGCGCGAGCGCACCGTCGAGCACGAGTCCGATGCCGGCATGCTGCACGAGCCCGTCGACCGCTTCCCCGCCCAGCGGACCGCGCCGTCCATGGACGAGCTGCGCCCCGACGGCGACGGTCGTGTCGTCGGCGGCGACCAGCATCCGGTCGAGCCAGTGGTCGTCGATCGGCGCGACGTCGTCGTTGAGCAGCAGGAGCCACGGCGTCGTCACCTCGGCGATCGCCAGCTCGTTGGCCCGTGCGTAGGGGACGGGATTCACGAGCGCGAGTCGCCGGGCGTGCGCATGCCGTGCGACGACCCCGGCGTTGTCCACGACCCCGGCGTTGTCGACGACGATGGTGGTCACACCGAGTCGTCCGAGTGCTGCGAGCAGCGTGTCGAGGCGTCGCGGCTGGAACGCGGACACGATGACCGCGGTCACCTCGTCGCGTCGGCTCGCGCCGTCCGGTGCCGAGGGGAGGCTGCGCACCGCACTGCGCAGCGCAGCCTCACGACTCGACGCGCGCAGGCGCGCGGGTGCGGCGAGCGCGCTGCGACCCAAGCGGACGCTCACGCGGCGCACCGGCTCGCCCGTCCGTCGCAGCAGGTGGGCCGCCCGGCGTCCGCGTCGCAGCGCCGCGGCGGCGGACCGATACAGCGCCTGGTCCTGGAGCCGCTCGAGCTGGCGGCGCCGCTCCTCGGCGATGCGATGCCACTCGGCCGCGTCGTCCGGTCCGCCCGAGCTCATCCGGCGGTCGCCCGTGCGTAGGCCTCGAGCGCCTCTGCGGTCGGGCCGTCGAAGACGATGCGGCCTGCATCGACCCAGAGGGTCCTTCGGGTCATGCGCTCGATGGAGTCCATCGCGTGACTGACGATGAAGACGGTGCCGGCGCTCTCGATGATCTCCTGGATGCGCGCCTCGGAGCGGCGGGCGAACTCGGCATCACCGGTCGCGAGCGCCTCGTCGACGAGCAGGACGTCGGGGCGGACCGCGGACGCGATGCCGAACTGCAGCCGTGCGGCCATGCCGGACGAGTAGGTGCGCAGCGGACGGTCGATGGACTCGCGCAGTCCGGTGAAGGTGATGATGTCGTCCATCTGCGCGACGATGTCCGCCTTCGCGATGCCGAGGGCGGACGCGCCGATGATGATGTTGCGTCGACCGGAGAGGTCCCCCTGCAGCGCGGCCCCGACAGCGAGCAGGACCGGCTGCGACGAGGCGAGCACCGCACCCCGCTCCGGCGGGAGCAGTCCTGCGAGCGAGGCCATGAGCGTGCTCTTGCCCGAACCGTTGCGTCCGATGACGCCGATGGCCTCGCCGGGCATCGCCGTGAACGTGACGCCACGCAGGGCGTTGACCTCGACGTGGGGACGTGGGCGGAACCCGCGGGCGACGAAGCGTCGCAGCGTCGGCCGGACGTCCTCGTAGACGCGGTACGTCACGTGGAGGTCGTCGACGACGACAGCAGGGATCTCAGGCGGCATTGCTGTACCGCCCCTCGTAGCGGTGGAAGAACAGCAGGCCGACGACGAGCGCGCCGACCGTCCAGCCGGCCGCCCACGTGGCCGAACGCACGTCGAGCGTCCCGTCGAGCAGCAGCCCGCGCGCCGTCGCGAGGAACGTGTGCGGCGGGTTGATGCGCAGGAGCTCGCGGATCCAGCCCTCGGGTGCGAGGTCGATGGGGAACAGGACGCCGGAGAAGTACATCCACATGCGCAGCAGGTGGTTGAGCAGGTTGTCGAGGTCACGGAAGTGCACGGTGAGCCGTGCGACGAGGAGGCTGAGGCCGAGGTTCATCAGGAACTGGAGGGCGATCAACGGCACGATGAGGACCCACACCAGCGCAGGGCGCTCCCCGGTGGCGAGCACGACGAAGAGCATCACGGCCGCGGCGGGGATGAACGCGAGCAGCTCGGAGAGGTTGACCGAGATCGGCAGGATCCCGGCGGGGAAGTTGAGGCTCCGCAGCATCCCGGCCTTGGTGACGATGATGCGCGCGGAGCTCTGCACGGACTTCTGCGTGAACCCGAACAGGAACAGCCCGATGATCAGCCAGGCCGGGTAGTTGTCGATCTCCGCACGCTGCTGGAGCAGGACGCCGAAGAGCAGGTAGTAGATGCCGGCCTGGAAGAGCGGGTTGAGGACGTGCCACGACCCTCCGAGCAGGGTGTCCATGTTGCGCTGGCGCATCTCTCCGAGTGGCACGAGCAGGGCGAACTCACGCCGCTGCCACAGCAGTCGCAGGTAGGTCCGCAACGGCGGGCGGCGGCTCATCTCGCGCAGGCCCGCAGCACGAGCCTCCGCCGCGGTCCACGGCCGCGGCGCCGTCACGTGACCGGACGCAGGACTGCTCATCGGGTCCTCCGTCGGGCCACGGTCACGCACGTCGCTCCGTGCGCCGCTGAGGAGGCACGCGCACCTCTGAGCGGATCGCGGAGCCTGGGAAGCTTTCGCCTATCCTAGCCTCGCAGGGCATCCGGGAGCCGTCCGGGCCCGTTCGGTCGGCCGGGAGGCCCTGGTGTCGGATCTGCGCGGCGCACTGCGGTCCCGAGGTGTGCGGGCGGCGCTGCTCGTCGTCGCGATGCTGGTCGTCCTGGCGGGTTGGCTGCTCGCCGCCCCACCGGGAGCGAGCCCCGACGACGGCTACCACCTCGGCTCGATCTGGTGCGCTGACGGGTTCAAGGACGGGGTCTGTCTCGAGGACCCTGGAGCCCCAGACCTATCGCGGGTCCTCGTCCCGAAGAATGTGATGGGACTCGTCTGCTTCCAGTACGACGGCCGCCAGTCGGCAGCGTGCACGCTGGACAGCCTCTCCACCGGCCTCACGCAGTTCATCCCGGTCACCGGCACGAACATCCGAGGTGAGCGTCCCAACCTCTACTACCGCGCGATGCACGTGTTCGTCAGCGAGGACCTCGGTTCAGCGACGGCTCGGATGCGGACGGCGAACCTCCTCGTGGTCGCGTTCATGGTCATCGCGACCGCCTCGGTCGCAAGCGCTCGCGTGCGACACGCCTACCTGCTCTCGACGATCGTCGCCGCTGTTCCGCTCGGCCTGTTCCTCGCCACATCGCTGAACACCTCTGCGTGGGGCCTCGCCGGTCTCACGACGCTCTGGGCGAACGCTCTGACGGCGACCGGGAACGGCTCTCGAAGGAATCGACTGCTCGCGGGATGCCTGGTCATGCTCGGCCTGGTCCTCGGTCTCGGCTCCCGAACCGAAGCTGTCGCACATGTGGCGGTGACCGCGGTCACCATCGGCGCCGTCCGGTACTGGTCCCGCCTGCCCGTCGATTCGGCCCGGCGGCCGTCGCGCCTTTGGATGTCGCGTGCACTTCTGACGAGCACACTCACCCTGGGCGCCGTCGCAGTCATGCTGCTCGCGCCGCAGAACGCGAGACTCGGCGTGATCGTCGAGGACATCCGATCGGGGTACGACCGACTCGTCGGCCGCGGCATCGGCGATCCGTTCCTCGCCATCGCGTTCGAGGTCCCATCGCTGTGGACTGGCGCGTTAGGCCACATCTGGGGCCTCGGTGCGCTCGACACACCTATCCCGACGCTCGCCACCCTGCCGTTGATCGGCGCGTTCGTCGCACTCATCGTCGTCGGACTGCAGGGGGCAGCACGGGCACGGACCGTCGGAGTCGCCATCGTCGGCGTGAGCCTCTTCGCTTTTCCGACTCTCTCACTGATGCGATCTGGCCTGATCGTCTACGAGGAACTGCAGCCACGGCAGTTCATGGTGCTGCTCTTCATTCTGCTCGGGGTGGCGCTCCTTCGGCTGCCGGGTGAACCGGAGCTGGTCATCAGCGCAGGCATACGACGCACGCTCATCGTCGCCCTCAGCCTGGGCCACGCGCTAGCACTCCTCGTGACCATGCGACGCCATACCAGCGGACTGGTCGAGTTCCGCTACGTGAGCTTCACGAGCGACATCGAGTGGTGGTGGGCGTCAGGTCCGTCGCCGAACGTGGTGTGGGCGATCGCGAGCCTCGCGTACATCGTCGGCGTGACGGTCGCCATCGGCATGCTCTCCCCCGAAGGCTCGACGGTCAGCTCCGACGCAATCGCTTCGCCAGTGCCGCCACCATCAGCGCGATCCTGACGACCTTTCGACGGAGGAGACGGTCGTACTCGTCGCGCTTCTGGAGGAACAGGTCCTCGAAGTAGTCTGCTCGGCTCGTGGCGTTGATCGCCTTCGACTCGAGCTCGAGGACCGTGCGGCGATGGTCGCGAAGCTCCTGCGCGTGCGGCATGATCACGACCATGTCGTTGTCCAACTGGTCCAGCCCGAACGTGCCAGGAACGATGCCTTCCCGCCAGAGCAGATACGGCAGCGACACCTGGTCCTGGATCGTCCAGCGCTCCATCTCGGCGAGCCATGCATCACCGAGTCGCTGCATCCGGTCGGAGTGACGACGCGCGATGCTTCCCGTGGCCCAGAGCCCGAAGTGCTCCGGCATCCCCTCGCTCAGGTAGTGCGCAGCCTGTTGCAGCAGCGGACCCTCGCGATACTTCGGCCAGTCGTGACAGTGGTTCGCCTCCTGCAGGAAGCAGTCTCGCTCCTCAGGGTGATCCCAGAGGACGAGCTCATGCTGCGAGAGCTGCTCACGGACGAGGCGGAGGAAGCGACCGTCGAGCACATGGACCGACCCGTCCATCCACAGTGACGCCTCGCAATCCGTGTAGAGGTCGGGCCGACAGCGAGGACGCTTCGCGGCGAGCCGAGGGTGCGCCTCGGACGGCTCGACGATGTTGCGCCACCCCGATCTCACCGGCACGTCGGTGATGAGCACCGCATCGTCCACGCCCTCGGGGACCGGTGGGATCAGGTCGTAGCCGCCGTAGATCGCGCAGACTGCGGCGATACGCATGGTCAGGCTTCCTGGCGTTCCGCGCTGCGACGGCCGATCGAGTGGTACCTCAGGCCGGCGGCCAGCATGACGCCAGGGTCGTACGCGTTGCGGCCATCGATCACGATCGGGTAGGCGAGTCCGTTCAGGAAGTCCTGTGGCGTGAGCGCACGGACCTCGTCCCACTCGGTGCACACGACCGCCGCATGGGCGCCAGCCAGCGCAGGTCCGACCGTGTCGTGCGTCTGCACGTCGGGCAGCCGCGCCGCGACCTGCGCGGACGTGACCGGGTCGTAGATGCGCACGTCCGCACCTGCAGCAGCGAGCTCCTCGGCGAGATACATCGCGGGGGCCTCGCGCAGGTCATCGGTCCCCGGCTTGAAGGCCGCACCAAGCAGCACGACGGTCTTGCCGTCGAGGTGCCACAGCTCCTGGCGCAGCTTGTCGACGATGAGCCGGCGCTGGCCGACGTTGATGGCGCGGACCTCGTCGAGCAGACGGAACGGGACCCCGACCTGACGGGCGAGATGCGCGAAGGCATCGACGTCCTTGGGGAAGCACGACCCGCCGTAGCCGAGTCCGGCCGACAGGAAGCTGCGTCCGATCCGCGCGTCGTGGCCCATGCCGTCCGCGACGACGTCGACATCCGCGCCGACCTGCTCGCAGATACGTGCCACGGCGTTGATGAACGAGATGCGGGTCGCGAGGAACGCGTTGGACGCGTGCTTGATGACCTCAGAGGTCGCAACGTCGGTCTCGACGACCGGGCAGCCGTCCTGCGCGACGAGCGGCGCGTACACGCGGCGCAGCACGTCCCGGGCCCAGTCGCTCGAGGTGCCGTACACGACACGGTCCGGATGCAGCGTGTCCTCGACGGCCGTCCCCTCACGCAGGAACTCCGGGTTCGACGCGACCTCGATGCGATGCGACTTCCCAAGACGTGCCTGCTCGCGGACGATGACCTGCTCGAGCCGGCGGCCCGTGCTCGCCGGGACCGTCGACTTCTCGACGAGCAGCACGTCCCCGGTCGCCACCTCGGCGACGGTGTGCGCGACCGCCTCGAGGTAGGCGAGGTTCGGGCTGCCGTCGGGCAGTGCGGGCGTGCCGACGCAGGCGAACACGACCTCCGCGCCGGCGATCGCCTCGACCGGGTCGGAGGTGAACGTCAGCCGTCCGGCCGCGATGACCTCGTCGAGGAGCTCCTGCAGGCCCGGCTCGTAGAACCAGGCGCGGCCCTCGCGCAGCGTCGCGACCTTCGCCGCATCGTCATCGAGTCCGACGACGTCGTGCCCCCAGCGGCCGAATGCGGCGGCCGAGACGAGTCCGACGTGGCCGACTCCGACGACAGCGATCCGCATGACGCACCTTCTCGTTCGTGATCCAGCGTTCGTGGTCCGGCGTTCGCCGCCGGCTTTCCCTGCGTGACGGTAGCCCTCAGCCGAGCGCAGGGGGTGCCAGCTCGATGCCGTCGAGCAGCTCCCGGACCCCATCCAGCGACGCGAGGAGCAGCTCAGGACCGTCCTGATCGCCCGCGACGACCCGCGGCGCCACGGAGATCACGAGCCCCCGCGACGCGACGACGAGGATGACCTCACGCACCGGCGTCCCACCGGGGTCGTCGAGCAGGACCAGCTGGGTCGCAGGGACGTCGCCGGCGATCATGATCCCCTCGTCGGACTCGAGCAGCGCTCCGCGTTCGGCGATGCGCGCGCGCCAGTCGTCCGGGAGCGTGCCGGGGACGCGCAGGAACGTGACGAGGACACCACGCTCCCCGTCCGCGGCGAGGTGGTCGGCGAGGACCAGGCGGTCGGTCCCGTCCTCGATGCGTTCCCACCCTGCAGGGAGCTCGAACCGGAGGCCGGGCCAGTCCACCCGCTCAGGACCGCCGCACGCCGACAGCAGCACGGGGACGAGCAGCAGGGCGAGCGCTCGGGCGAGCGGCCGCTGCGTCGGGCGCACCGCCGCCCGCGGGGCGCGCTCAGTCCTCATCGCGGAGGTCGAGCTCCTCGTTGAACGCGCTCATCTGGACGGTGGTGCGCAACAGGTCCTCCTCGTCGGCCGCAGAGGCCCATGACGGGAGCGACCCCGTATCGACCTTCAGCTCGGTCGTGAGTTCCTCACCGTTCGACGCGGCGGGCGGGACGGACGGGACCGGCGTCGGGACGGGGGCCGGGGCCGGGATCGGCGACTCGATCGGGGTCGGGGCCGCAGGCGGGACCGGCGCCGGCGCCGGGGCGACCGGCTCGGCGGGAACGGGCGCGGTGACGACCGGAGCGGTCGCGGCGCGGACCTCCTCGCGGTCCATCGGCACGGTGTCGACGAGCGCAGCCTCGAGCGTCGTCTCGGCCTGCTCGCGAGCTGCTGCTTCGAGCACGTCGACCGTCCGCATCGGCGAGGACGGTTCGCCGGCGCTGCGGAAAGGCTCCGGAGCCGGCGCAGGCGCAGGCTCTGGGATCGGCGCAGGCTGCGGGGCAGGGGCCGGGATCGGGGCTGGGGTCGGGGCTGCGGTCGGCTCAGGCTCCGGAGCCGACTCCGTGACTGCGACCACGCCCGCAGCCACTGGAGCACCCACGCCCGCAGCCGCGGCCGCACCGATCCCCGTACCTGCGAGCGGGACGGGATCGATGCGCGTCGCTCCACGGTCCCGTCCTTGCGCGGCCGTGTCGGGTCGGAGCGCGCGGTACGTGCCGGCGTCGACGAGCACGACCTGCGGCGAGCACCCCGCGACCCGCAGCGCATCGAGCGATGCCATGAGCTCGACGCGCGACGACAGGTTCGCCTCGGCGACGAACAGGACCTGATCGAGGACGCGTGACGCGTTGACGGCGGAGCGCGTGACGATCTGCGGGAGCGCGACGAGCAGCACGTCGACGTCGGAGGGGAGCACGGTCGGAAGGGTGACGAGCGCCTGGAGCGCCTGGATCCGGTCCGACCCAGGACCGACGACCGCGAGGCTGCGGTGGTCGTCGTAGGTGACGACGTCGCTGAGCGGCGTGCGTTCGCGCACGACCTCGGTGATGCCGGGACCGTCGGTCGCACCGTTGGCGATGTCGACGAGCAGGACGCTCGCACCGCCGTCGGCGAGCGACTCGGCGAGCGCCCGCGTCCAGGCTGCACAGGAGGTGAGGTCCTCCCCGACGGGTGCGAGCCCGAGATGGAGGGTGGTGCCCGGGACCTGGACCGCTCGGACCGCGATGGCGAGGTCGCGCACGTCGGAGGCGGTCGCGATCTCCGGCAGGAGTGCGACGAGCTCGCCGCCGCTCGAGCGCACGTGGCGCGGACCGCGGATGCGCACGTCGAGCGCGTCGAGCGCGAGCGCGAGCGCCATCCCGACGGCCAGTGCGGTGATGGCGACCAGGAAGCCGACGAGGGCGAGGGGTGGGACGACAGCCGGCGCGATCGCCGCGGCCGCGAGCGCGAGGCCCGTCAGCGCCGAGGCGACCACGACGGCGAGGCGACCCCGCCGACCGAGGACGTCGAGGAGCTCGACGGACCACAGCGGGGGCAGCGCTCGAGTCCTCCCGGGCGGGGGCTCGGGGGGTGCGCTGTCGGGAGCGCTGAGGGCGGACGCAGGGCTGCTCATCGTCGGAGGAGCCTACCGGCGGTGCCCTGCAGGACCCCGGACGCACGGAGGCCCCCGCTCGCGCGGGGGCCTCCGTTTACGTTCAGGCGTGGCTCAGAAGTCCATGCCACCCATGCCGTGGTCGTGACCGCCGCCGCCTGCGCCGCCACCGGCTGCTGCCGGCTCCGGCTTGTCAGCGATCAGCGCCTCGGTCGTGAGGAGCAGGCTCGCGATCGACGCAGCGTTCTGCAGCGCCGAACGCGTGACCTTGGCCGGGTCGATGACGCCGGCCTTGAGCAGGTCCTCGTACTCGCCCGTGAGCGCGTTGAGACCGTGGCCCGCCTTCATGCCACGCACCTTCTCGACGACGACGGAGCCCTCGAAGCCCGCGTTCGCAGCGATCCAGTACAGCGGGGCGGACAGTGCGGAGTGGATGATGCGCGCACCGGTCGCCTCGTCGCCCTCGAGCGTGAGGTCCGCCAGGCCCTTCTCGGCCTGGAGCAGGGCGGTGCCACCACCGGCGACGATGCCCTCCTCGACAGCCGCACGGGTCGCCGACAGCGCGTCCTCGATGCGGTGCTTGACCTCCTTGAGCTCCGTCTCGGTGGCAGCGCCGACCTTGACGACGGCCACGCCACCGGAGAGCTTCGCGAGCCGCTCCTGCAGCTTCTCGCGGTCCCAGTCGGAGTCGGTCTTCTCGATCTCGGCCTTGATCTGGCTGATGCGACCCTTGATGTCCGCGTCCGCGCCAGCACCCTCGACGATCGTGGTGTCGTCCTTGGTGATGACGATCTTGCGCGCACGACCAAGAAGGTCGACCGTGGTCGACTCGAGCTTCAGGCCGACCTCTTCGCTGATGACCTGCGCACCCGTGAGGATGGCGATGTCCTGCAGCATGGCCTTGCGGCGCTCACCGAAGCCCGGGGCCTTGACGGCCGCGGACTGGAAGGTGCCACGGATCTTGTTGACGACCACCGTCGCGAGCGCCTCACCCTCGAGGTCCTCGGCGATGATGACCAGCGGACGGCCGGCCTGCATGACCTTCTCGAGCACGGGCAGGAGGTCCTGCACGGCCGAGATCTTCGAGTTCGCGATGAGGATGTACGGGTCCTCGAACACGACCTCCATGCGGTCGGTGTCGGTCACCATGTACGGCGAGATGTAGCCCTTGTCGAACTGCATGCCCTCGACGAACTCGAGGTCCATGCCGAACGTCTGCGACTCCTCGACGGTGATGACGCCGTCCTTGCCGACCTTGTCCATCGCGTCGGCGAGGATGCCACCGATCGTCGGGTCGTTGTTGGCCGAGATGGCCGCGACCTGGGCGATCTCCGCCTGGGTCTCGATCTCGCGCGACTGCTTGACGATGGCCTTCACGACGTGCTCGACAGCCTTGTCGATACCGCGCTTGAGCGCCATCGGGTTCGCGCCGGCCGCGACGTTGCGCAGACCTTCCTTGACGATCGCCTGGGCGAGCACGGTGGCCGTGGTCGTCCCGTCACCGGCGACGTCGTTGGTCTTGGTCGCGACCTCCTTGGCGAGCTGGGCACCCATGTTCTCGTACGGGTCCTCGAGCTCGATCTCGCGCGCGACGGTGACCCCGTCCTTGGTGATGGTGGGCGCGCCCCACTTCTTGTCGATGACGACGTTGCGACCCTTGGGGCCGAGCGTCACCTTGACGGCGTCCGCGAGGACGTTGACGCCCCGCTCGAGGCGGCGACGTGCTTCCTCGCTGAAACTCAGCATCTTCGCCATTGCGGAGACTCCTTGTCGATCGATGTTGGGATGTCGATGCGGTGCGATGTCGTGCGGACCGTCGTCAGCCGACGACGGCCAGGATGTCGCGGGCGGACAGGATCAGGTAGTCGTTGCCGCCCACCTTGACCTCGGTCCCGCCGTACTTCGAGAACAGGACGGTGTCGCCCGCCTTCACGTCGAGGGGGATCACGTCACCGGTGGTGTCGGAGCGCTTGCCCGCACCTACGGCGATCACGGTGCCCTGTTGCGGCTTCTCCTTCGCGGTGTCCGGGATGACGAGGCCACTCGCGGTGGTCTGCTCGCCCTCGTCGATGGTGACGAGGACCCGGTCCTCGAGGGGCTTGATCTTGACGTCGGTCGCCAACGTTCGCCCTCCTTGGGGATTGGTGCTGTCGGAAGTACTCGGGGTCCCGGCGGGTTCCGTCCGGCGTCGTGCCGTCTGGCGCCCTGGGGCCTGCGTCGCAGGTCCCGGCCGGGTGCTTGCACTCGAGTCGTAGGAGTGCGAACAGGACGCTAGCGCTCTCCCATCGAGAGTGCAAAGAGAGACGGGTGGCTGACTCGGCCTTCCTGCGCCGACCCGGCGCAGGTCCGTGCGGCGGGACCTCGGCCTCGACCACCCGGTCGGGGTCAGGCGACCGCGAGCCGCCACGGCTCGAGCACCCGGAACCCGGCCGCCGCGTACGCGACCAGGGCCGGCGCGTTCGCCGCCCGGGTGTGCAGCGTGACCGCCGGCGGTCCGAGCCCCCGTGCCTCCCGAGCGGCGAGCACCGTCCGCGTCGCCACCGCGACGAGCCCGCGTCCGATCCCCCGCCCGCGGTGGTCCGGCGCGACGACGATGCCGGCGAGCTGCACCCCGTAGCGCGGATGGTCGATGGACCGCTCGAGCTTCGCGACGGGCCGACCGACCGGTCCGACGACGTCGATCGTCCCCGACCGCACCGCCACGGCGAGCCGGTCGCGGTAGCCGCGGCGACCCGCCTCGCCCGGATCGGGACCGAACCCGTCGTCGATGTGCAGCCGCACGGCCAGGGTGGCGAGCACCTCGACGTCCGCAGGCTCCGCGCGCCGCACGCCCGGGTCCGCGACCGTCGATGCGTCGGGCACCGCGTCCACGTCGACGCACAGGTAGCGCTGATCATGCACCGTGGTCCGGCCGGTCACGCCACGTGCGAGCAGCGCGTCCGCCGCCGCGGCATCACCGACGAGCAGACGCCACGTCGGTGCGGGACCGACCGCACGCGCGATCGTGCGCGCATCGCCGGCGACCGCCACCACGTCACGTCCGGCGCGCACGATGACACCGACGCCCACCGTCCCGTCATCGCGCACGTCGCCGAGGTCGCCGGTCATCCGCACCATGCTCTCACCGGCGGTGTCGATCACCGCGAGCGGGAACAGGTGGCGCAGCGCGCCCCCGCCCGGAGCCGGCCAGTTCTCGAGGCAGCGAGCGAGCGACTCCAGCTCGTCATGGCGTGGCCTGCGCCAACGTCGACCCGTCAGCGCACCGATCACGCCGAACCCAACGGGAGTCCGGGGTCGACCTCCATCGCGAGGTCATGGACGCGGCCTGCCGCCAGCATGTTCGATCCGGACGCAGCGACCATCGCTCCGTTGTCGGTGCACAGGCGCGGCGAGGGCACGACGAAGCGCACGCCGGCTGCGCGGCAGGCCGCATCGAAGCGCTCGCGCAGGCGCGAGTTGGCGGCGACGCCACCGGCGAGCAGCACGGTCGGTGCGCCGAGGTCGGCGGCCGCGCGCATCGTCTTGGTCACCTGCACGTCGACGATCGCCTCCTGGAACGATGCAGCGACGTCCGGCAGATGCACCGGTGTGCCGGCGGCATCGAGCCGGTCGAGCTCACGCACGACGGCCGACTTCAGGCCCGAGAGCGACAGGTCGTATCCGGGCTCGTCGAGCATCGGCCGCGGGAAGTCGTGCGCATCGGCACGTCCACTGCGCGCTGCGCGGTCGATCGCCGGCCCACCCGGGAAGCCGAGCCCGAGATAGCGGGCGATCTTGTCGAACGCCTCCCCCGCCGCATCATCGAGCGTCGCGCCGAGCTCACGCATCGTCCCGTCCGGGGCGAGCGCGATGATGCTCGTGTGCCCGCCCGAGACGACGAGCGCGACGACGGGTCCATCCGAGACGTCGAGGTCGCCATGCTCGAGCTGGGCGACCTCGAGGTGCGCACGCAGATGGTTGACACCGATGAGCGGCAGGTCGGTCGCGAGCGCGAGGCCCTTCGCCGCAGCGACGCCGACGAGCAGCGCGCCGGCGAGTCCTGGCCCACGCGTCACCGCGATCGCGTCGAGGTCGGTCAGCTGTGCTCCCGCGTCGGCGAGCGCACGGTCGATCGTCGGGAGGATCGCGTCGAGGTGGGCGCGCGCCGCGACCTCGGGGACCACGCCGCCGAAGCGTGCGTGCAGCGCGACCTGGGACGCGACCACGTCAGAGCGCAGGTGCAGGCGGTCCTCGACGATGCCGACGGCGGTCTCGTCGCAGGAGGTCTCGATGCCGAGGACGAGCACGTCACACCCCTCCGGCGGTCGTCGCACGCTGCGCACGCGCCGGCGTGGTCGTCGGCGTGGCCGTCCGCCTCACGAGCGGACGACGCAGCAGGAGTGCGTCCTCGCCGTCGGGGTAGTAGCGCGGTCGACGGCCGTCCTGCGTGAACCCTGCGGCCGCGTACAGCTGCTGCGCCGCGACGTTGCCGGCCCGGACCTCGAGCACGACGGCCGCAGCCCCCACCTCCTCGGCCCAGCCGACGAGCCCGTCGAGCAGTGCCCGCCCTGTCCCGCGCCGCCGCTGGTCAGCGTCGACGGCCAGGCGGATCACGTCGACCTCGTCGACGCTCAGCCGTGCGCTCGCGAACCCGACGAGCACCCCCTCGCCGTTCGACACGTCACGCGCGAGAAGGATGACGCCGTGCGGCCCGGACTCGCGCAGCAGGGTCGCGAGCGCGAGCGGCCGTTCCTGCGTCGCCGCCTCGAGCGCGAGCAGCGCCTCGGCGTCGCGCTCCGTGACGCTCCCAGCGTCGCGGACCGACTGCAGCATGACGGTCATGACGCACCGTCCGCACCGCGCCGGATCCCGCCGCGTTCGTTCCAGCCGATCCGGACGTCAGCGTCACGCAGGTAGACGGGGGCGAGCGCCTCAGGGGCGAGCAGCTCGGTCGCGGTCGTCGCCGCCCGAACGGTGGCGAGCCGTGCCGTGTCCGCCGCGTCGGGACGCGTCACGCCATCCGCCGCGACCTCCCCGACGACGTGCACGGCGCCGCCAGCGGCGAGCTCCCCGACGACCGCGTCGAGCTCCTCGCGCGAGCCGACCCGGGGCTCCTCGACGCAGCGCAGCAGCCCGTCATGCGGCGCGTGGATCGCCCAGAACACCTGGCCTCGCCGGGCATCGAGCGTCGTGATCACGGTCGCGTCGCTCACGCCACTCCCCACGGCCAGCGTGTCGAGCCCTCCGACACCAGCGATGGGCACGCCCCGCGCGGAGGCGAAGGCCGCAGCCGTCGCCATACCGACGCGCAGGCCCGTGTAGAGCCCCGGCCCGGTGCCGACGGCGACGAGCTCGACGATCCCGACGCCACCGTCGCGGGCCGCGGCCACGTCGAGGCAGCGGCGCAGCGCGGGTGCGAGGAACGCTCCATGCCCGCGCGCGTCCTCGTGATGCTCGTGTGCGATGACCTCGCCGTCGGCGAGCAGCGCGACCGAGGAGCGTGCGGTCGACGTCTCGATACCGAGGACGATCATGGACCGTGCTCCACCGCGGCGGTCGCCGTGTGGTCGGCGAGCGCGACGGCGAGTCGCGCCGAGCGACCGGTCCAGGACGGACCGTGGGCGTCGATGACGATGGTGCGCGACGTGTCGTCATCGCCGCCGGCCTCGGCGGGAGCGGCAGCGGAAGTGGCGGTGGCGAGAGCGGCGGCGGCAGCGACGATGAGCTCGCAGTCGAGCCGGTCGGCCGGGAGTGCGTCCTCGACGTTCCCGCCCCACTCGATACAGGTGATGACGTCGTCGGCGAGCACGTCGTCGTCCAGTCCGAGCAGGTCGCGTGCCTCGCTCAGCCGGTAGGCGTCGACGTGCACGAGCGGCATGCGACCGGCGTGGCGCCGCACGATCACGAACGTCGGGGAGGTGACGCGGCCCGGGACCCCGAGGCCCTCCGCGATGCCCTGGACGAGCCGGGTCTTGCCCGCGCCGAGCGGGCCGCTCAGCACGACGACGTCCCCCGGCACGAGGAGCGCGGCGATGCTGCGCCCGATGGCTGCCGTCTCATCAGGGTGCGCCGAGCGCAGGTGGAGCGACATGCCATGCTCCTCGGGTGCTCATCGGACGATCGTCAGGCGCTCGTCAGGGACGCGGTGGGACCTCGCGAGGCTACGCGCCCGGCTGCGCGCAGGTCCGTTCAGCCGGTCGTCGGGTCACCCGCAGAGCACCGTCAGCCGACCACGACCCGGGGGACGCGGGCGGAGATGCCCGTCGCGATCTCGTAGGTGATCGTCCCTGATCGCTCCGCCCACTCCTCCATCCCGATGCCTGCGCTCCCGGCAGCGCTCCCGGCAGCGCCGCCGCCCGCATGGCCGATGAGCACGATCTCGTCGCCGACGGCCGGCGTGACGTCGGCGCACCACACGAGGATCTGGTCCATCGTGATGGTCCCGACGACGGGACGTCGTGCACCGCGGTGCAGCACGTCGAGCCGTCCGGTCAGCGTGCGCGGCACCCCGTCGGCGTATCCGATCGGCACCGTCGCGAGCCAACCGTCGGCGGGCGCGGACCAGCGGTGGCCGTACGACACGGGCGTGCCGGCGTCGATGCGACGCACGTGCGACACCTCGCTGACCAGCCGCATCGCGGGTTCCAGTCCGTGCGCGGCGGCGGACACGGCCGGGCCGGGGTCGAGGCCGTACAGCCCGATGCCTGCGCGCACCAGCGGCACGGCACCGGGTGCACCGGCAGCGAGCACCGCGCGCCACGCGGGCGTGTGGAGCAGTGCCCCCGCCGTGTTGGCGACGTGGACGAGCCGCGGCGCGAGGGAGAAGGAGCGCAGCGCATCGAGCGCCGCTGCGAAGCGCTCGAGCTGGACGGCGGTGGTCGGGACGTCGGGTTCGTCGGCGCGCGCGAGATGGGTCTGGCAGCCCTCGACCTCCAGGTGGTCCGACGCCGCGAGCAGCGCGAGCACCGCGTCCCAGTCCTCGGCGGCGACACCGACGCGCGTCATCCCGGTGTCGAGCTTCACGTGGACCCGCGCCACCTCACCCCGCTGCACCGCAGCGTCCTCGAGCGCGTGGAGGAACTCTGCGCGGTAGACCGTCGGGGTCAGGTCGTGCGCGAGCAGTGCGGCCGCGGCCGCAGCAGGCGGTTCGGACAGCACGAGCACCGGCGCGGCCACGCCGGCCTCACGCAGTGCGATGCCCTCCTCGACGAGCGCGACGGCGAGCCACGTGGCTCCCCCCGACAGTGCGGCCTGCGCGGCGGTGACGAGGCCGTGCCCGTAGCCGTCGGCCTTCACGACCGCGCACAGCTGCGCGCCGTCCCCTGCCGCGTCGAGCAGCCGGCGCGTGTTGCGCGCGATCGCTGCCGCGTCGACCTCGGCCCGGGTCGGACGGAAGTGGTGCGAGCTCATGCGACCCCCGTCACGTCGATCCGTCCAGCGTCGTCCAAGCAGATGCCGATGTCGCACGGGCTCACCACGCGCTCACCACGTCCTCACTCGACCGTGACGGTCTTCGCGAGGTTGCGCGGCTGATCCACGTCAGCGCCGCGCAGGACAGCGACGTAGTAGGCGTAGAGCTGCAGCGGCAGGACCGTGAGCACGGGCGTCGCCAGCTCGTGCGGCGCGTCGGGCACGGTGATGACGACGTCCGCATGCGCCTCGAGCGCGGCCCGTGAGCTCTCGGTCCCGATGGCGAGCACGGACGCACCACGCGCCCGTACCTCCTGGATGTTGGAGACCATCTTGGAGAACACGTGCCCGTCGTGCGCGACGGCGACGACGAGCGACCCGGGCTCGATCAGCGCGATCGGTCCGTGCTTCATCTCGCCGGCGGGGAACGCCTCGGCATGGAGGTAGCTGACCTCCTTGAGCTTGAGCGCGCCCTCGTAGGCGATGGGCAGGCCGGCATGGCGGCCGATGAACATCGTGTAGCCGACGTCCTTGAAGCGCTCGGCCGCGGCTCGGATGGCGGTGTCGTCCTCGACGACCCTGCGGATGAGGCCCGGCAGCTCGTCGAGGCGTGCGAGCACGTCGCTGACCTCGCTGGCGAACGCCCGGTCCTTGCGCTGTGCGAGGTAGAGGGCGAGCACGAGGCATGCGACGATCTGCGTGGTGAACGCCTTCGTCGAGGCGACCGCGATCTCCGGTCCGGCGCGCGTGTAGAGCACGGCGTCCGCGGATCGGGTCAGCGTCGAGCCGACCACGTTGCTGATCGCGACCACCGGGGCGCCCTGCGCCCGTGCATGATCCGCGGCCGCGATGGTGTCGATCGTCTCGCCCGACTGCGAGATGGCGATGACGAGGGTGCGGTCGGTCACGATCGGGTCGCGGTAGCGGAACTCGCTCGCGACCTCGACCTCGACGGGGATGCCCGCCCAGTGCTCGATCGCGATCTTGCCCGCCATGCCGGCGTGCAACGACGTGCCGGCGGCCAGGATGAACACCTTGTCGATGCGTGCGAGCTCGGCGGGATCGATGCGCAGCTCGTCGAGCACGATGCGACCCGCACCGTCGTCGCGTCCCAGCAGCGTCTCGGCCACAGCGATGGGCTGCTCGTGGATCTCCTTGAGCATGAAGTGCTCGTAGCCCTGCTTCTCGGCGGCCGACAGGTCCCAGTCGACGGTGAACTCCTCGGCCTGCGCCGGGTCACCGTTGCGGTCGAAGACCTCGTAGCTGCCGGGGCGCACGCGTGCGATCTGCCCGTCGAGCAGCGCGGCGCACGTGTCGGTGTACTCGATGAGGGCTGCGACATCGGAGGCGCACAGGCCGACCCCGTCGATGGCGGCGACGATGAGCGGTGCCTGCTGGCGCGCGACGACGATCGTGTCGGGCTCGTCGGCGCTGAGGACGCACAGCGCGTAGGCGCCCTCGAGCCGACCCAGCACCCGGCGCACGGCCTCGAGCAGGTCGGGACCGTCGACAGCATCGAGCTCGCGGGCCACGAGGTGCGCGACGACCTCGGTGTCGGTCTCCGAGGCGAACGCGGCGCCATCGAGCTCGGCGCGCAGGAGCCGGTAGTTCTCGATGATGCCGTTGTGGACGACGGCCACCCGCCCGGTCGGGTCGAGATGCGGGTGCGCGTTGTCATCGGTCGGCGCACCGTGGGTCGCCCAGCGGGTGTGCCCGATGCCGGTCGACCCGGTGAGCACGTCGGTGCCGAGCGCCTCGGAGAGCCGGTCGAGCTTGCCGGAGCGCTTGACGACGCCGAGTCGGTCGCTCGTGACGGCGACGACCCCTGAGGAGTCGTAGCCGCGGTACTCGAGACGTCGGAGTCCGGAGAGGATGTCATCGACGGCGCTCGCACGTCCGGTGACGCCGATGATGCCGCACACGGTGCACCCTTCCGCCTGGCCCGCTGACTGGCCCGCTCACTGGCCCGCTGACTGGCCCGATCGACGGCAAGCGTAGTGGCGGGGGTCTCGGGCTCAGGGGCCGGTGGGCCGGCCGAACGTCTCGAGGATGGCCCACAGGTTCTCGGCCATGCGCTGCTGGGGCACCCGGTACCACGCCCCGCCGAGGATCAGGTGGTCCAGATGGCCGGCGAACTCCGCGACCCGGTCGCGGACCTCGTCGGGGGTCCCGGCGACGGCGTAGCGATCGATGATCTCGTCGGTGACGGCGGCGGCCATCGCGTCAGCGTCACGTCCGGAGGCGACGAAGACGCGGCGGTACTCGTCCATCAGGTGCTCGTCACCGTGCGCGGCGAACACCGGGAGGTAGTTCGGCGTCGTGCCGTAGAACGCGATCTGGGTGGCGGCCTCGCGCCGTGCGACCTCGCGGTCCTCGGCGATGCAGAGGATGAGTCCCTGGGCGACGGTGAACGCGTCGCGCGGCCGACCGGACGTCTCGAGCGCCTCGTCGATGCGGGGCAGCACGCCCTCGGTGAGGTAGCGCAGCGACGTGAACGGGTGACCCAGGATGCCGTCCGAGTGCGTCGCAGCGGCTGCGGTCATGAGCGGTCCGACGGCGGCGACGTAGACGCGCGGCAGCGCGCGCTCGGCCGCACGTCCGGGTCCGGCGAGACCCGGACGCAGCACGCGGTAGAGGTCACCGTCGAACGTGACGTCCTCACCGCGCTCGATGCGCCACACGGTCTGCATCGCCTGCACGTACTCGGCCATGCGCTTCGCCGGCTGGTCGAACGCGGCCGAGAACCGCTCCTCGATGATGCGCTTGACCTGACTGCCGAGCCCGACGATGAACCGGCCGCCCGAGAGCTCGTCGAGGTCCCACGCCTGCATCGCGGTGATGGTGGGTGAGCGCGGGAACGCGAGCGTGATGTTGGTGCCGACCTCGATGCGCGAGGTCGCCGTCAGGCACACGGTCGCCTGGACGATCGACTCCTGCCCCGTCTCCGACACCCAGACGGCGTCGAAGCCGTGGCTCTCGGCCTGGCGGGCGAGCTCGGGCAGGAACGCGTACGGCCCACCGATTGCGACCCCGAACCCGGTGAGCCGGCGTCGGTCGTCGCTCGTCGTACTCATCGTTGCATCCCGCACTCGCGTGTCACGACCACGCTGATGCCGGCTGCGATCTCCTCGGCCAGGGCCTGATCGGGCGCCTCGACCATGATGCGCACGAGCGGCTCGGTCCCCGACGCACGCACGAGCACACGGCCGTCCGCACCGAGCCGTGCCTCCGCGGCCGCGACGGCACTCGCGACGGCCTCGGACCCCGCGACCGCGTCCCGATCGACGTCCGCGACGTTGACGAGCACCTGCGGGAGCCGCAGCATGACCGACGCGAGCTCAGCGAGCGACGACCCCGTCGTGCGGATGATCTCGAGCACCTTGAGCGCAGCGAGCACCCCGTCGCCGGTCGTCGAGTGGTCGAGGTCGATGAGATGCCCCGACTGCTCGCCACCGAGGTTGAGTCCGCGCGCGCGCATCGTCTCGAGCACGTAGCGGTCACCGACCGGTGTGGTCAGCACCTCGATGCCCAGCCCCTTCATCGCCTGGTGGAACCCGAGGTTGGTCATGACCGTCGTGACGACGGTGCTGTCGACGAGCCGGCCCTGCAGGTGCGCCTGGCGGGCGAGGATCGCGAGCAGCGCGTCGCCGTCGACGATGCCGCCGAGGTTGCTGACGGCGACGAGGCGATCGGCGTCGCCGTCGTGCGCGATGCCGAGGTCCGCACCATCAGCGAGGACGGCCTGCCGCACGACCTCGGGATGCGTCGATCCGCAGCGGTCGTTGATGTTCGCGCCGTCGGGGCTGCAGTGGATCGTGACGACCTCTGCGCCGAGCTGTCGGTAGACCTGCGGTGCGACGTTGGATGCAGCGCCGTTCGCCCCGTCGACGATGACGCGCAGCCCGACGAGGTCGACGTCGACGCTGCCCGTCAGATGCTCGATGTAGCGCGCGATCGCGGCCGGGTCGGCGAGACGGCGGCCGATGCGCGTGGAGACCGGTCGACGCGGACTGCCCGCCGCATAGATCTCGCCGATGCGCGCCTCGTCGTCGTCGGAGAGCTTGAACCCGTCGGGTCCGAAGAACTTGATGCCGTTGTCACCGACCGGGTTGTGCGAGGCGGACAGCATCACGCCGGCCCCGGCGCTGGAGCGACCCGTGAGGTAAGCGACGCCCGGTGTGGGCAGCACACCGACGGACACGGCGTCACCGCCCGCAGAGGTGATGCCGGCGATCATCGCCGCCTCGAGCATGTCCCCCGACCAGCGCGGGTCGCGGCCGACGAGGATCGACGGGCGCTTCTCGCCCTCGTCGTGCAGCACGGTGACGAGCGCACGGCCGAGCGCGAGCGCGACCTCGGGCGTCAGGTCCGTGTTGGCCCTGCCACGCACGCCGTCGGTCCCGAAGCGCACGGGCGGGAGCTGCTGTGGAGCGACGTTCGACATGCCGGACTCCGTGGCTCCGACCGAGGACGTGCTCACGACACCCTCCGGGGAACACTCGACGCTGGAATCGTTGCGGGGAAGCTCTGGATGAGGCTAGACGCCGACCGCCCCGGCTGTGGGAGCCGGGGCGGTCAGGATGCTGAGGGTCAGCGCGTGGGGATCGATGCCCCGGATTCAGCGCTTGGAGAACTGTGGTGCGCGACGAGCCTTCTTCAGACCGTACTTCTTGCGCTCGACCGCGCGGGAGTCGCGCGTGAGCAGGCCGGCGGCCTTGAGCGGCGCGCGCCATTCCGGGTCGTGGGCGGCGAGGGCGCGGGCGATCGCGTGACGCATCGCACCTGCCTGGCCGGTCGTGCCGCCACCGTGCAGACGCGCGTCGACGTTCCACTGCCCGACCTGCTCGAGCACGACGAACGGCTCCAGCACGTGTGCGCGCTGCTTCTCCGTCGGGAAGTACTCCTCGAACGGACGCTCGTTGAGCGTGAGGTTCCCCGCGCCGCGGGACAGTCGGACACGCGCGACCGAGGTCTTGCGGCGTCCGGTGAAGATGGTCGACGGCATCTCAGCCCTTCATGACGTGGTCGGGCAGCGCACTCGGCTGCTGCGCGGCGTGTGGGTGCTCGGCACCCGGGTAGACCTTGAGCTTGCGCAGCATCGCCCGCCCGAGGGTGTTCTTCGGCAGCATCCCGCGCACGGCGGTCTCGACGACCTGCGCGGACGAGCGCTGCATCATCCTGGTGAACGGCACGGACCGCAGCCCGCCCGGGAACCCGGAGTGGAAGTGGTAGGTCTTGGCCGCGGCCTTGTCGCCGGTCAGCTTGACCTTGTCCGCGTTGAGGACGATGACGAAGTCGCCCATGTCGAGGTGCGGCGTGTACGTCGGCTTGTGCTTGCCACGCAGCACGGACGCCACACGCGTCGCCAGTCGACCGAGGGTCAGACCCTCCGCGTCCACGACGAACCAGTCGCGCGGGATGTCCTTCCCGCTGGGAGTGAACGTTCGCATCAGTGCTTCCTCAGTGCGGACGGCGACAGGGCCATCGGCGCGATCGGTGGTCGGGGATGACCTCGACGGGCACCACCGGACCGGGCACGTCGGGCCTCTCGGTCCCACCGCCCGGGCGGGACCCGCCTGACGTGAAGATGCGCGGCCGGAGTGCACCGCGCAGGTCGGAAGGATACCGCCCTGGCGTGGAGGGGGTCAACCGGCGGAGAGGACCGCTCCGGACGGCGGGCTGGCGGCGGTCCCACGGCCGAAGTGGACCCGCTCGAGGGTCAGGCCGTGGGGTGGGGCGACGGGTGAGGCGAGGGAGCGGTCCCCTGACGCCAGGACGTCGGCGATCCAGCGCTCCGGGCGCTTCCCGCGGCCGACGTCGACGAGGCAGCCCACGATGGAGCGGACCTGCTGGTGGCAGAACGCAGGTCCGCGCAACCGGATGTCGATGCGTCCCGGACCCGGTCCGATGCGCCGCAGGCTCAGCTGGTCGATCCGCCGCGTGGTGGTGCGCCCGGGGGCACGGCGGCAGAACGCGGCGAAGTCATGCTCGCCGAGCAGGGCGCGGGACGCACGCCGCATGGCCGGCACATCGAGCTGCGCGGTGACGCCCCACACGTCGCGCGCATCACGCGCGACACCACGGCCCTCGACACGTGGATCCACACCGTCGCGCAGGCGGTAGCGGTAGGACCGGCCGATCGCCGAGAACCGCGCGTGGAACCCGTCGGGTGCTCGCCGGACCGCACGGATGGTGATGCTCGCCGGGAGCGCCCGGTCGAGCCTGCGGGTCAGCGCGGCGAGGTCGGCGGGCAGCACAGCATCCTCGACGTCGCCGTGGAGCACCTGGGCGTCCGCGTGCACGCCTCGGTCGGTACGTCCCGACGCGGTCGTCCCGACGGGCACGCCCAGCAGCCGCTCGAGCGCCTCCTCGACCATGCCCTGCACGGTCGTGAGGCCCGGCTGTCGGGCGAGCCCGCGGTACGGACCGCCGTCGTAGCTGAGGTCGAGGCGGAGCCGCACCATCGGCTCAGGCCGCGGAGTCGTTCCCGCCACGGTCGACCAGCTCGATCATCGCCATCTCGGCACGGTCGCCCTTGCGCGGCTCGAGCTTGAGGATGCGGGTGTAGCCGCCCTCGCGCTCAGCGAAGCGCGGCCCGACCACCTCGAACAGGTTGGCGACGACGTCACGGTCGTGGAGCTTGGCGAGCACGAGCCGGCGGGCATGGAGGTCGCCACGCTTGGCCTTCGTGATCAGCCGCTCCGCGTACGGACGCAGCGCGCGCGCCTTGGCCTGCGTCGTCGTGATCCGCCCATGGCGGAACAGCTCGGTCGCGAGGTTGGCGAGGATGTGCTTCTGGTGGGCGGCGCTGCCGCCCAGCCGTGGCCCTCTTTTGGGAGTCGGCATGTCTGCTCCTTACTCGCGGATTCCGACGCCGAGCTCCGCAAGCTTGATGCGGATCTCGTCGACGGACTTCGAGCCGAAGTTACGGATCTCCATCAGTTCCGGTTCGGTGCGGTCCATCAGCTCGCCGACCGTCTCGATGCCCTCACGCTTGAGGCAGTTGTGCGTGCGGACGGTGAGCCCGAGGTCATCGACGCTGGTCATGCGGACCGGGTCACCACCGAGGGAGGACAGGACCTCCTCCGGGTTGATGACGATGCCACCGGGGCCGGAGAGGTCGTACTCGGCGAACTGCTCGAACAGCGCCTTGAGCGTCGAACCCGCAGAAGCGAGCGCCTGCGCCGGCGTGAGCGAGCCGTCGGTCTCGACGTCGAGCACGAGCTTGTCGTAGTTCGTCATCTGCGCCACGCGCGTCGACTCGACGCGGTAGGCGACACGACGCACCGGGCTGAACACCGAGTCGACCGCGATGACGCCGATCGGGTCGTCGGCACGCTTGTTCTGGTCGGCGGTGCGGTAACCACGTCCGCGGTCGACGGTCAGGTAGAGCTCGAGGTGGCCCGACGCGTTCAGCGTCGCGAGCACGAGGTCCTCGTTGACGACCTCGACCTGCGACGGCGCGAAGATGTTCTCCGCGGTGAGCACACCCGGACCGTCACCACCGAGGAAGATCTCGACCGACTCGTCCGAGGACGAGCGCACGACGAGCTCCTTGATGTTGAGGATGATGTCGGTCACGTCCTCCTTGACGCCCTCGATGGCCGAGAACTCGTGGAGCACGGACCCGCCGTCAGGACCGGCCGCCTGCGCCGACGTGAAGCGCATGCGGGTGACCGCAGCGCCGGGCACGGACGAGAGCAGCGTGCGACGCAGCGCGTTGCCGAGCGTGTAGCCGAAGCCCGGCTCGAGCGGGTCGATGATGAAGCGGGACTTGATGCCCTCCTCGACCTTCTCCTCGGTCAGCTTGGGCCGGTAGGAGACGAACGGCGAACCGTCCTCGGTCTCCTCCAGGAAGAAGGACTCCTCGTCGTAGAACCCGAACTCTGACATGGTGCTGCTCCTCTGTCGTTCGGCAGGGACGTCCCCCTGCCATCCACCACCATCGTTCCCGGGGCCATCGGTGGTGGATGCTCGTCGCCGTGCGCCGGGACCCGGGCCGGTGCACGGGCTGCGGACGGGCGCCCGCAGCGATGATGCGTGGCTTACTTGGAGTAGAGCTCGACGATCATCTGCTCGGTGACGGGCGCGTCGATCTGCGTGCGGACCGGCAGGTCGATGACCGTCACGCGGAACGCGCTCTGGTCGCTCTGCAGCCAGCCGGGCACGTCGCGCTGCCCGAAGACCTGCAGCGAGCCGATGGCGGCCTGCGACTGGCGGTTCTTCTCGCGGATCTCGACCACGTCCCCCGGCTTGACCCGGTAGGACGCGATGTTCGTCGTGCGGCCGTTGACCGTCACGTGACGGTGGCTGACCATCTGGCGCGACTCGGCGCGGGAGCGACCCCAGCCGGCGCGGTAGAGCACGTTGTCGAGCCGCAGCTCGAGGAGGACGAGCAGGTTCTCACCCGTCCGACCGTCGCGACGCGACGCCTCCTCGTAGTAGCGGCGGAACTGCTTCTCGAGCACGCCGTAGTAGTAGCGGGCCTTCTGCTTCTCGCGCAGCTGGAGCAGGTACTCCGACTCCTTGATGCGGCCACGGCCATGCTGGCCCGGTGGGTACGGGCGCTTCTCGAAGCTCTTGTCGTTGCCCTTGAGGTCGACGCCGAGACGGCGCGACTTCTTGGTCATCGGTCCTGTGTAACGAGCCATGTCTCTCGTGCTCCTCGGTCGCGCGTCAGGTCAGGTGCGGCGCCGCTTGGGCGGGCGGCAACCGTTGTAAGGGACCGGCGTGACGTCCCGGATGGACAGGACCTCGATGCCGAGGGATGCGAGGGTCCGGATGGCGGTCTCGCGACCGGCGCCCGGGCCCTTCACCAGCACGTCGACCTTGCGGACGCCGTTCTCGATCGCGACCTTCGTCGCCTGCTCGGCCGCGAGCTGCGCGGCGAACGGCGTCGACTTGCGCGAGCCCTTGAAGCCCGCGTTGCCACCGGTCGACCAGGCGATGACGTTGCCCTGGAGGTCGGTGAAGGTGATGACCGTGTTGTTGAACGTTGACTTGATGTGCGCCTGCGCGTGGAGCACGTTCTTGCGCTCACGCTTGCGCTGTCGCTTCTGCGCCATGATCGCTCTCAGCCCTTCTTCGTCGGCTTGCGGATCCCGCCGACGGCACGACGCGGACCCTTGCGGGTACGCGCATTGGTGTGGGTGCGCTGGCCATGGACTGGCAGGCCCAGACGGTGACGGATCCCCTGGTAGGAACCGATCTCCATCTTGCGCTTGATGTTGTTCGCGACCTCACGGCGGAGGTCACCCTCGAGCCGGAAGGTGCTCTCGACGTGCGAGCGCAGCCGCTGGACCTCGTCGTCCGACAGGTCGCGGACGCGGGTGGACTCGTCGATGCCGACTGCGGCGAGGGACTCCCGCGCGCGCGTCGGACCGACGCCATAGATGTAGGTGAGTGCGATGACCACACGCTTGTCGCGCGGGATGTCGGCACCTGCGATGCGAGCCATGTTCTCTCTCCTCAGCCCTGGCGCTGGCGGTGGCGCGGGTTCGTGCAGATCACACGCACCGTGCCGCGGCGTCGGATGACTCGGCAGTTGTCGCACATCGGCTTGACGGATGCCCTGACCTTCACTGCCCGTCCTCTCTTCGGCGGTCGTCGACGGGGACCCGTCGACGCGGACCGGGGGCTGCCTCCCGAGGTCCGGAGCCCTCTACGCGGACGTTCCCGCGCGAGCTGGCCGTATCAGCGTCACGGGGATCCGTGCGCCGGATGCAGCGCCGGCCGCAGCCGGTGCGTTGTGCCGCGCTCCCCCGCGGTCCGGGCGCCTGGCAGGGCGTCCGACGGGTTCGTGCGGGTGGTGCAGGTCGCGCTACTTGTAGCGGTACGTGATGCGGCCTCGGCTGAGGTCGTAGGGCGAGAGCTCGACCACGACCTTGTCGCCGGGGAGGATCCGGATGTAGTGCATCCGCATCTTCCCGCTGATGTGGGCCAGGACGGAGTGGCCGTTCTCGAGCTCCACCTTGAACTGCGTGTTGGGCAGCGCCTCGCGGACGGTGCCCTCCATCTGGATGGAGTCTTCCTTCTCTGCCACTCCGCCTCCGTGCCGTTCGGCGGGACCACTGGCGTGGCACCGCTCCTCTCCGCTGTGGCGCCGGACGCCACGGGAGGACCCGTGCGTCGAGGCAACCGGATGCCGGCACTGCCCCACGCGCGGAGCGCCAGGGGCGGCACGGCGACGAGCGAACGCCCCGCCGGAGCGGGGCATCGGGAAGGGTACCGCGCCGGAGGGTGTCCCGGCAACCCGTCCCAGGCGGGGCCCAGCGGCGCCTCAGGCGGCCAGGCCGGCGAGGAACGCCTCGTCGTCGTCCCGAGCGGTCAGCACGCGTGGCCCGTCGGGGGTGATCGCGACGGTGTGCTCCCAGTGGGCCGAGGCGCTGCCGTCGGCCGTGACGACCGTCCAGCCGTCGTCGAGCGCCACCGTCTCCTCCGTGCCGAGGTTGAACATCGGCTCGATGGCGATCACGAGCCCCTCGGACAGCTTCAGCCCCTTCCCGGCGCGTCCGTAGTTGGGCACCGAGGGCGCCTCGTGCAGCGCCCGGCCGATCCCGTGCCCGACGTACTCGCGCACGAGTCCGTAGCCACGCGCATCCGCATGGGCCTGCACGGCCGCACCGATGTCACCGAGCCGGTTGCCGGTGGTCGCCGCACGGATGCCGCTCCACAGCGCCTCGCGTGTCGTGCGCAGCAGCGCGCGCACCTCGTCGCTCGCGGCCTCCTCGCCACCGACGACGAGGCTCATGGCCGAGTCCCCGTGGAAGCCCTGCCAGATGGCGCCGCAGTCGATCGAGATGATGTCACCCTCGTCGAGCACGACGTCGGGGGACGGGATGCCGTGCACGATCTCATGGTTGCGCGACGTGCACAGCGTCGCGGGGAAGCCGCGGTAGCCCTTGAACGACGGGATCGCGCCCTCGCCGACGATGACGTCCTCCGCGATGCGGTCGAGATCGGCGGTCGACATCCCGGGACGCAGCGCATCGCGCACGGCGGAGTTCGCACGCGCGACGATCGCGCCGGCCCGCGCCATGAGCTCGACCTCGGCAGGCGACTTGCGCAGGATCACGCGGCGTCACCGCCGGAACGGTCGTACTCCGCGAGCACCTCGACGGCCCGCTGAGTGACCTCGTCGACGGTGCCGACCGCACTGATGTCGCGCAGCAGTCCCCGCTCGAAGTAGAAGTGCTCGAGCGGTGCGGTCTGGGTGCGGTGCACCTCGAGGCGGTTGAGCACGACCTCCTCGCGGTCGTCGTCGCGCTGGACGATCTCGCCGTCGCAGTCATCGCAGCGACCTTCCGCGCTCGGCGGATCGGTCAGGACGTGGAAGATGCGCCCACAGTCCGAGCAGGTGCGCCTGCCCGTCAAGCGTTCGGCGACGTCGGCGTGGTCGACGACGAGGCGCAGCACCACATCGATCGGCGTGTCGAGCTCGTTGACGAGCGTCTCGAGCGCCTTGGCCTGCGGGACGGTGCGGGGGAACCCGTCGAAGAGGAACCCGGCGGCCGTGTCGGGTTCACCGAGGCGGTCCCCGACCATGCCGATGATGACCTCGTCGGGGACGAGTTCGCCCGCATCCATGAAGCGCTTCGCCTCGGTGCCGAGCGTGGTGCCCTCGCGGACGTTCGCACGCAGGATGTCACCGGTCGAGATGTGCGGGATGCTCCAGCGCTCGACGAGCCGGACGGCCTGCGTGCCCTTGCCGGCCCCGGGCGGGCCGAGGAGGATGATGCGCATCCGCTCCCCTTCCGTGCACGGCCCGACGGGACCGATCGACGTCGGCCGACGATAGTCGGCCGGTTCAGCTGAGGAAGCCCTCGTAGTTGCGCTGCAGCAGCTGGCTCTCCACCTGCTGCGCGGTCTGGAGGGCGACCCCGACCATGATCAGAAGGCTCACGCCACCGAGGGGGAACGCCTGGATGTTGGCGACCGCGAGCAGGATGAACGGCATCACGGCGACCGAGGCCAGGTAGAGCGACCCCGGGAGCGTGATGCGGGTCAGCACCTTGTCGAGGAACTCGGCCGTCTGACGGCCCGGCCGGATGCCCGGGATGAAACCGCCGTAGCGCTGCAGGTTGTCGGCCACCTCGACGGGGTTGAACGTGATCGCCGAGTAGAAGTAGGCGAAGAACACCGTCAGCGCAGCGAACACGAGGATGAAGACGGGACTCGTCGCATCACCGAGGTTGCGGTCGACCCAGTCGCTGACGGCCGGGTTGCCCGACAACGACGCGCCCAGCGCCGGCAGGTAGAGCAAGGACGACGCGAAGATGACCGGGATGACACCGGACTGGTTGACCTTGAGCGGGATGTAGGTCGCCTGGCCTCCGACGGTGCGGCGACCGACCTGACGACGCGCGTACTCGACCTTGATGCGGCGCTGGCCCATCTCGACGAACACGACGGCGACCGTGAGGAACACGCCCATGAGGAGGACGCCGGCGACCCACTGCCAGCCGTTCGAGACCCGCACGATCTGCAGCTGCGAGGGGAACTGGCTGATGATCGAGACGTAGATGAGCAGCGACATCCCGTTGCCGATGCCGCGCGAGGTGATGAGCTCACCGAGCCACATGATGATCGCGGTCCCTGCGGTGAGCGTGACGACGGCGACGATGACGGTCGCGGTCCCTGCACCGGGCATCACGTCGACACCGTTGAAGGCGGCGCCGTTGCGTGCGAGCGTCACGAGCGTCGAGGACTGGATGAGCGCCAGAGCGATGGCCGCGTAGCGCGTGTACTGGGTGATCTTGCGCCGCCCCTGCTCGCCCTCGCGCTTGAGGTCCTCGAGGCGCGGGATGACGACCGCGAGCAGCTGCATGATGATGCTCGCCGTGATGTACGGCATGATCCCCAGCGCGAAGATGGCCATCTGCTGCAGTGCACCACCGGCGAACACGTTGATGATGCCCACGATGTTCGCAGCGGCCGTGCCTGCGGTCGCGTTGCGCAGGATCTCCACGTCGACGCCGGGCACCGGGATCCAGGCCCCGATGCGGTAGGCGACGAGCATCGCGAGCGTGAACAGCATCTTGCGTCGCAGGTCCGGGATCCGGACCGCGGTGACGAAGGCGCTCAGCATGGCTCTCTCGTGGGGGACGGGCTCGTGGGGCGCGGGTCAGACGTTCCCGATGACGCTACCGGTTCAGCGGACGCTGCCTCCGGCGGCCTCGATCTTCTCGCGAGCGATCGAGCTGACGGCCTCGACATCGATGGTGAGGGCCTTGGAGAGGTCACCCTGGCCGAGCACCTTGACGGGGCCCTTCTTCTTGACGAGCCCGCGCTGGACGAGCACGTCACGGGTGACCACGTCACCGGCCTCGAAGGCCGCCTCGAGCCGCGCGACGTTGATCACGGCGAAGACGACCTTGTTCGGGTTGTTGAAGCCGCGACGCTTCGGCTGGCGACGGATGAGCGGCATCTGGCCGCCCTCGAAGCCGGCCGGGACGGTGCCGCGCGCGCCGGAGCCCTTGGTCCCGCGGCCGGCGGTCTTGCCGCCCTTGCCCGCGTCACCACGGCCGACACGCTTGCGACGCTTCGTCGCGCCCTCGGCGGGCTTGAGGTGGTGGAGCTTGATGGTCACGTCAGCCCTCCGACTTCTTGGTGGTGCTCTTCTTGGCCGGGGCCTTCTTGGCCGGAGCCTTCTTCGCAGCCGTCTTCTTGGCAGCGGTCTTCTTGGCCGTCTTCTTCTCGGCCGTCTTCTTCTCGGCCGTCTTCTTGGCCGGAGCCTTCTTGGCTGCCGTCTTCTTCGCTGCCGTCTTCTTGGCGACCTTCTTCGCAGCCTTCTCGACGACCGGTTCAGCGCTGGCCGTCACGCCGTCCTCGTCGGCCGCAGCAGCCGGGGCGGCCTTGGCAGACTTCGCAGCCTTCGCGGCCTTCTCGGCAAGCGCGCCCTTCCAGGCCGCACGCGCGACGTCCTTGGCGCGAGGACCGGTCGGGACCGCCTTCGGCGTGCGACGGGCCTGCGCCTCGGCGCGGAACGCGTCGGCCTCGGCGGCGCTGATCTCCTCGAAGGTCACGAGGTGCGACACCTTGCGCAGCATCCCCCGGATCTCCGGGCGATCGGGCTGCAGCACGGTGTGGCGGATGCGTCGCAGCCCGAGCGAACGCACGGTGGCGCGCTGGTCCTCGGTACGCCCGATGGGCGATCCGACCTGCGTGATGCGGAGCGTGGTCGACATCAGCGAGCACCCCCCATCGACTCGAGCATGGCCTTGGGTGCGACGTGCTCGATGGCCTTGCCGCGCAGGTCCGCGACCTGCTTGGCGGAGCGCAGCGAGCGCAGGCCGGCCACGGTCGCGTGCACGACGTTGATCGGGTTGGAGGTGCCCAGCGACTTCGCGAGCAGGTCGGAGATGCCCGCGGCCTCGACGACCGCGCGCACCGGACCACCGGCGATGACCCCGGTACCGGGTGAGGCCGGCTTGAGCATGACCCGTCCGGCACCGGCGTGACCGGTCACCGGGTGGACGATGGTCGAGCCGACCATCGGCACCGTGAACATGCTCTTCTTGGCCTCCTCGACGCCCTTCTGGATCGCCGACTGGACCTCACGGGCCTTGCCCAGGCCGATGCCGACGCGTCCCTTGCCATCGCCGACGACCACGAGGGCGGTGAACTGGAAGCGCCGCCCACCCTTCACGACCTTGGAGACGCGGTTGATGGCGACGACGCGCTCATCGAACTGCTCGCCGCGGGGCTCCTCGCGCCCACCGCGTCCACGACGGTCACCCTGACCGCTGCGTCCACGGCTCGGCCCGCCCGGTCCACCGGGTCCACCGGGTCCACCCGGGGCACCCGTTCGCTGATTGGCTGGCATCTCTACTCCTCAGGCCGTCAGAACTTGAGGCCGGCTTCGCGGGCGCCCTCGGCGAGGGCCGCGATCCGTCCCATGTAACGATTGCCGCCGCGGTCGAAGACACAGGCCTCGACCCCGGCCGCCTTGGCACGCTCACCCAGGAGCGAACCGACGCGGCGAGCAGCGGCGGTCTTGTCGCCGTCCCCGGACGCGCCCTGCTCCCGCGACGACGCGGCGGCCAAGGTGTGGCCGGTCACGTCGTCGATGAGCTGGGCGTAGATGTGGCTGTTGCTGCGGTAGACCGACAGCCGCGGACGCGCCGCGCTCCCGCTGATCCGCTTGCGCAGGCTCAGGTGCCGGCGGCGCCGGGCCGAACGCTTCCTCATCGTGTCCATCACGGTCTCGTCTCCTGTCGTCGGGCGCTCGGCCCGACGGGTGGTCCTTGGTGCGGTGTCCCGGTCGCCCGGGGTCGCGGGGTCAGCGGCCTGCGGCCTTCCCGGCCTTGCGGCGGACGACCTCGCCCTCGTAGCGGATGCCCTTGCCCTTGTACGGCTCGGGGGGGCGGACCTTGCGGATGTTGGCGGCGATCTGTCCGACGAGCTGCTTGTCGATGCCGGACACGCCGATCTTCGTCGGTGCGGACACCTCGAAGTCGATGCCCGCGGGGGCCTCGATGAGGACCGGGTGCGAGAAGCCGACCTGCAGCTCGATGCCGCGACCCTTCAGCGCCGCGCGGTAGCCGACGCCGACCATCTCGAGATTGATGCGGTAGCCCTCCGTCACGCCGGTCACCATGTTGGCGATCAGCGAGCGGACGAGTCCGTGGCGGGAGCGTTCGATCGGCGAGTCACCCTTGCGCTCGACGACGATCTCCCCCTCCTCGGGCCGGATGGCGACGCCCACAGGCATGGTGGCCTCGAGCGCGCCCTTGGGTCCCGAGACACGGACGTGCAGACCGTCGATGACGGTCTCGACGCCCGCGGGGATCGGGACGGGGTTCTTTCCGATGCGTGACATGTCGGCTCCTCAGCTCACCAGACGTAGGCGACGATCTCGCCGCCGAGTCCGCGGCTGCGCGCGGTGCGATCGGTCACGAGCCCCTCGTTGGTCGAGAGGATCGCGACCCCGAGTCCGCCCAGGACGCGCGGGATCTCGGTGCGCTTCACGTACACCCGAAGTCCGGGCTTCGAGATCCGACGCAGGCCGGTGATGACGCGCTCACGGTTCGGCCCGTACTTCAGGCGCACGGTCAGCGTCGGCTGCGGCTCGGTCGGCTCGATCGAGTAGCCCCCGATGTAGCCCTCCTTCTCGAGGACCGCGGCGAGGTTCACCTTGATCTTCGAGGACGGCATCGTGGTCGTCTCGAGATGCGCGAGCGAAGCGTTGCGGACACGCGTCAGCATGTCGGCGACGGGGTCGGTCATGGTCATCGGTGTCGCTCCATCGGGGTTGCGGGGACCGGCCCCGTACTTCCCTTCGTGATTCGGTGGTCCGTCGCGGTCTGCGACGATCCCGGTGTTCGGGCTACCAGCTGGCCTTGGTGATGCCGGGCAGCTCGCCCGCGTGCGCCATCTCGCGGAAGCAGATGCGGCACAGGCGGAAGCGCTTGTAGACGGCGCGCGGACGTCCACAGCGCTGGCAGCGCGTGTAGTTCTGGACGTTGAACTTCGCCCCGCGGTTGTTCGCGACGATCTTCGACTGCTTGGCCATGTCAGGCCTCCTCACGCACGAAGGGGAACCCGTACGCGTCGAGCAGCGCGCGGGCATGAGCGTCGTGGTCGGTGGTGGTCACGATGGTGATGTCCATCCCGCGCACCGCGTCCACCGTGTCGTAGGCGACCTCGGGGAACACGAGCTGCTCGGTCAGACCGAACGTGTAGTTGCCGTGCCCGTCGAACGAGCGCGGGTTCATGCCGCGGAAGTCACGGGTGCGCGGCAGCGCGACCGTGATCAGGCGGTCGAGGAACTCCCACATGCGGTCGCCACGCAGCGTGACCTTGATGCCGATGGGCATGCCCTCGCGCAGCTTGAACGCGGCGATCGACTTCCGCGCGCGGTTGATGCGCGGCTTCTGACCCGTGATCGCTGCCAGGTCCGCCATCGCGCCGTCGAGCGCCTTGGAGTCGTTGATCGCCTCGCCGAGGCCGACGTTGAGCACGACCTTGTCGAACCTCGGGATCTGCATGACGTTGTCCAGCCCGAGCTGCGTCTTCAGCGCAGCCGCGATCTCGTCGCGGTACTGCTGCTTCAGACGCGGCATCGGACGCGCGGTGGTCGTGGTGCTCATGGCTGCTCGTTCCTCGCGGTGGTGATCGGGTGACGGTCCGTGCGGATCAGAACGTGGCCTCGCAGCGACGGCAGCTGCGCGTCTTGCTGCGGCGGTCACCCTCGGTCTCGTAGACGTAGCCGACGCGGGTCGCCTCGCCACAGGACGGGCAGACCGGCATCACGTTGGAGATGTGCACGCTCGCCTCGGTCTCGATGATGCCACCCTCGGTGGCGCCGGACTGGGTCTGCATGCGCTGGTGCTTCTTGACGTAGTTCACGCCCTCGACCATCACCCGGCCGCGCTCGCGCAGGACCTGCACGACGCGCCCGACCTTCCCGGCGTCCTTGCCGGCGATGACCTTGACCTGGTCGTCCTTGCGGATGCGCTCCATCACAGCACCTCCGGGGCGAGTGAGATGATCCGCATGAACTTCGAGTCGCGGAGCTCGCGCGCGACGGGACCGAAGATGCGGGTCCCGCGCGGCGTCCCGTCGGGGCGGATGATCACGCACGCGTTGTCGTCGAAGCGGATGTAGGAGCCGTCGGGGCGACGCTGCTCCTTGCGGGTGCGGACGACCACGCAGCGGACGACCTCACCCTTCTTGACGTTCGACTGCGGGATCGCCTGCTTGACGGTGCCGATGAAGACGTCACCGACCGACGCGTAGCGGCGGTTCGACCCGCCGAGCACGCGGATGCAGAGCACCTCGCGGGCGCCCGAGTTGTCCGCGACTCCGAGTCGCGATTCGGTCTGGATCATCGTTCTCTCTCTGGTCGAGCCGGTGGTACGGAGTGGCCCGGATCGCGCTCACGCGGACCCGGACGGTCGGTCACTTGGCGCGCTCGACGACCTCTGCGAGGCGCCAGCGCTTCAGCTTCGACAACGGACGCGTCTCGATGATGCGCACCGTGTCACCGACGTGGGCATCGTTCGCCTCGTCGTGGACGTGGTACTTCTTCGAGACACGGATCGTCTTGCTGTAGAGCGGGTGGGTCGTCGTCCGCAGCACGCGCACGACGATCGTCTTGTCCTGGACATCGGACACGACGACGCCCTGGCGGACCTTGCGGTCGTTCCGGGTCTCGCTACTACTCACGGTCAAACCCTCCCACGCGCGGCAGCGATCTCACGCTCGCGCAAGACGGTGAGGACGCGCGCGATCTCGCGCCTCACCTTGCTCAGCTGACGGGGGTCGTCGAGCTGTCCGGTCACCACCTGGAAGCGGAGGTTGAACAGCTCCTCCTTGCCCTCGGCGTAACGCTGACGGAGCTCGTCATCGGGGAGCTCTCGGAGTTCGGCGGCTGTCATGCTCACGCCTCCTCACGGCTGATGAACTTGGTCTGGACCGGCAGCTTGTGGGCCGCCTTGCGCATGGCCTCGCGCGCGAGCTCCTCGGTGACGCCGCCGAGCTCGAACATGACGCGGCCGGGCTTCACCGGTGCGACCCAGTGGTCGGGCGCGCCCTTGCCGGAACCCATGCGGGTCTCGAGCGGCTTGCGCGTGATGGAACGGTCCGGGAAGATCGTGATCCGGACCTTCCCGCCACGCTTGATCGCACGCGTCATCGCGACACGCGCGGCCTCGATCTGACGAGCGGTGATCCACCCGGGGGTGGTCGCCATCAGGCCGTAGTCACCGACGTAGACCTCGGTGTGGCCCTTCGAAAGACCCTTCAGCGGGCGCGGACGATGCTGCTTGCGGTGACGGACGCGCTTCGGGGACAGCATCAGGCATCCCCTCCCTTGTCCTCAGCCTCGGCCACGGGGGCCTCGACCACGGGGGTCTCGACCACGGGCGCGTCGGTCGCGACCGGCGCCTCGGCCACAGGAGCCTCGGGCGCTGCCGGGGCCTCGGCCGCAGCGGCCGGAGCCGCAGCAGCGGCCGGGGCCACCGCACGAGGTCCGCCGACACCGGTGACCTTCTTCGCCACGTTGGCCGCCTTGCGGGTGGCCTTGCGACGCGGACGGTCGTCGACGGGACGGCCCTCGGCCATCGCCTTCGCACGGTCCATCGCGCGCTGCGCCTCGGCCTCCTCGCCGGAGCCGATCATGTCCCCGGTGTAGACCCAGACCTTCACGCCGATGCGGCCGTAGGTGGTGCGGGCCTCGTCGAAGCCGTAGTCGACCTTGGCGCGCAGCGTGTGCAGCGGGACGCGGCCCTCGCGGTACCACTCGGTGCGGCTCATCTCCGAACCACCGAGACGACCACCGACCTGGATGCGGATGCCCTTCGCGCCGGCCTTCTGCGCGGACTGCACGGCACGTCGCATGGCGCGACGGAACGACACGCGACCACGGAGCTGCTCGGCCACGTTGTACGCGATGACCTGAGCGTCGAGGTCGGGGTTCTTGATCTCGACGATGTTGAGCTTGACCTTGCGGCCCACGAGCTTCTCGAGGCTCTCGCGGATCAGCTCGGCCTCGGCACCCTTGCGCCCGATGACGATGCCCGGACGCGCGGCGAACATCGACACGTCGGTCTTGTCACCGGTGCGCGTGATCTCGATGCGGCTGACGCCGGCGTGACGGACGCGCTCACGCAGGTAGACACGGATGCGGTTGTCCTCGTGGAGGTAGCCGGCGTAGTCCTTGCGGTCGGCGATCCACTTCGACTTCCACTCCGTCGTGATGCCGAGACGGAAGCCGTACGGGTTGACCTTCTGACCCATGTCAGACCTCCTCGGTCGGGGCGACCACGACCGTGATGTGACTCGTGCGCTTCCGGATCTTGAACGCGCGGCCCTGGGCGCGCGGCATGAAGCGGCGCATCGTCGGACCCTCGTCGGCCCAGGCACGGGCGACGACGAGCTCGTCAGGATCGAAACCGTCGTTGTTCTCGGCGTTGGCGGCTGCGGAGCGCAGGACCTTGAGCAGCGGCTCGGCCGCACCCTTGTCCGCGAAGCGCAGGACGTTGACCGCGTCCGGCACGGGCCGGCCGACGATCAGGCGCGTCAGCTGACGCACCTTCGAGGCGCTCACCCGCACGTACTTCGCGGTGGCCCTCGTCTCCTTGGTCTCGGTGGTCATCGACGACCCTTCTGCGACTGCTTCTCACCGGCGCCGCCCCACTTGATGGCGCGCGTCGGGGCGAACTCGCCGAGCTTGTGCCCGACCATCGACTCCGAGACGAACACCGGCACGTGCTGACGGCCGTCGTGCACGGCGATCGTGTGGCCGACCATCTCCGGGAAGATCGTCGAACGACGCGACCAGGTGCGGATGACCTTCTTCTCGCCCTTGGCGTTCTGATCGTCGATCTTCTTCATCAGATGATCGTCGACGAACGGACCCTTCTTGAGGCTGCGTGGCATGGTCAGCGACTCCGATTCCGGCCGCGGCGACGGATGATCGCGCGGTTCGAGGCCTTCTTCTTGCTGCGGGTGCGACGCTCGGGGTTGCCCCACGGGTCGACGGGGTGGCGGCCACCGGAAGAGCGGCCCTCACCACCGCCGAGCGGGTGATCGACAGGGTTCATGACGACACCACGCGACTGCGGACGACGTCCGGACCAGCGGGTGCGTCCGGCCTTACCGAGCTTGATCAGCTCGTGGTCCTCGTTGCCGACCGCGCCGATCGATGCGCGGCAGCGCGCGTCGACCAGACGGATCTCGCCGGAGGGCAGGCGAAGTGCCGCCGTCACGCCCTCCTTGGCGAGCAGCTGGATCGCCGTGCCTGCCGAGCGACCCATCTTGGCGCCACCGCCGGGACGCAGCTCCACCGCGTGCACGACCGTTCCGACCGGGATGTTCGCGAGCGGGAGCGAGTTGCCGACCTTGATGTCGGACTTCGGCCCGGACTCGACGATCTGCCCGACCTTCAGGTTGCGCGGCGCCAGGATGTAGCGCTTCTCACCGTCGTGGTAGTGGAGCAGCGCGATCCGCGAGGTGCGGTTCGGGTCGTACTCGACCGCCGCGACCGTGGCAGGGACGCCGTCCTTGTTGCGACGGAAGTCGATGATGCGGTAGCGACGCTTGTGCTGCCCGCCGCGGTGACGGCTGGTGATGCGCCCGTAGGCGTTGCGGCCCGCCTGGAAGTGGTGCGGAGCCAGCAGCGACTTCTCGGGACGCGAGCGCGTCACCGTTGCGAAATCGCTCACCGATGCCCCGCGCCGCGATGGCGTGGTCGGCTTGTACTTGCGGATGCCCATGGTCTACGTCTCCAGCGAGTGGTTCGGTCTCAGAGCCCGGCGTCGAACAGCTCGATGCGGTCGCCGGGTGCGACCGTGACGATCGCACGCTTGGTGTCGGGACGCTTGCCCACGATGAGGCCACGGCGCTTGCGCTTGCCGCGGCGGTTCATCGTGTTCACGCTCAGCACCTTGACGTCGAAGATCTTCTCGACGGCCTGCTTGATGTGCGTCTTGTTCGCCTGCGGGTCGACGATGAACGTGTACTTGTTCTCGTCGAGCATCTCGTAGGACTTCTCCGAGATGACCGGGCGGCGGATGACGTCGTGGATGTCCTTCACTGTCCGTCCTCCTCGGCCGTGACGAGCTCGACCTCGATGTCGGCGTCGCCCGAACGCATCCCGGTCCCGATGAGGCTGATGGCGGCCTCCTCGAAGATCACGGTGTCGCTGAGCAGGACGTCGTGGGTGTTGAGCTGGTCGACGAGCAGCGTGTGGACCGCGCCCAGGTTGCGCACCGACAGCACCGCGGCCTCGTCGAAGTCCGCGAGGACGAGCAGCACGTTCTGCCCGGCACCCAGCGCATCGAACGCAGCGATCGCGTCCTTGGTGCGCGGTGCGTCGAAGGCGAAGCGGTCGACGACGATGACGTTGCCGCCGGCGAGCCGGTCGGTCAGCGCCGAACGCAGCGCGCTGCGTCGCATCTTGCGGTTGACGCGCTGCGACCAGTCCTTGGGGACACGGCCGTGGCTGACACCACCGCCGATCCACTGGGGCGAACGCGTCGAGCCCTGGCGGGCGCGGCCGGTGCCCTTCTGCTTCCACGGCTTGCGGCCACCACCGCTGACCTCGGCACGCGTCTTCGTCTTGTGCGTGCCCTGGCGGGCGGCGGCGAGCTGCGCGGTGACGACCTGGTGCATGACCGGGATGTTGACGTCGCCAGCGAACCACTCACCGGGGAGGTCGACGCTGCCGACCTTCTTGCCGGTGAGGTCGACGACGTCGACGGTCGCGGCGACCGTGTCTGCGGCGGCCTTGGTCGAGGAACGGGGGGCCATCAGGCCTCACCTCCCTGGAGCGCCGGAGCGCGGTCCGGGTGCTTCACGGCCGAGCGGACGAGGACGACCTGACCGTCCGCACCGGGGATCGCGCCCCGGATGAGGATCAGGTCGTGCTCGGTGTCGACCTCGACCACCTCGAGGTTCTGGACGGTGACGCGCTCGCCACCCATGCGGCCGGCCATGCGCGTGCCGCGGAAGGTGCGGCCCGGCGTCGAGCAGGCGCCCACGGAGCCCGGGTGACGGTTCTTCTTCTTCACACCGTGGCCGTCGCCCATGCCGGAGAAGTTGTGACGCTTCATGACACCGGCGTAGCCCTTGCCGCGGCTGGTCCCCGTCACGTCGACGAGGTCACCGGTGCCGAACAGCGACACGTCGATGGACGCGCCGAGCTCGGGCAGCGTGTCGCCGTCGGCCATGCGCAGCTCGGTGAGCGCGCGGGCGGACTCGACGCCTGCCTTGCGCAGGTGGCCGGCCAGCGGGCGGGTCGTGTGCTTCGCCGCGCCATAGGCGATCTGCACGGCGGCGTAGCCGTCCGTGGCAGCGGTCTTGACCTGCGACACCGTGTTGGGCGTCGCGTGCACGACGGTGACGGGGACGACTCGTCCCTCTTCGTCGAACACCTGGGTCATGCCGAGCTTGGTCCCGAGGATGCCTCTGGAGCCCATGTCGTCGATCTCCTGCGGTGCCGTGCGGCGCCGCGAACGTCGTGGTGGTGCAAGCGTGTGGTCGGTCGCAGCCTGGGCGGCGACCGCTGGATCAGGTCTCGATGGCGATGTCGACACCGGCCGGGACCGAGAGGCCCATCAGCTTGTCGACGGTGGCCTGGTTGGGGAGGTGGATGTCGATGAGGCGCTTGTGGGTGCGCATCTCGAAGTGCTCCCGCGAGTCCTTGTGCTTGTGCGGGGAACGGATGACGCACCAGACGTTGCGCTCGGTCGGCAGCGGCACCGGTCCGGTGACGTGCGCGCCGGTCGCCTCCACGGTGTCGACGATCTCACGCGCGGAGCGGTCGAGGACCTCATGGTCGTACGACTTGAGGCGGATCCTGATCTTCTCGTCTGCCATCTCTGTCCCTGTGCGTCGTCGTGTCGGCCCGGTCCGGACCCCCGCGAGGGGGCCCGGACCGGTTCCGATCACGCGAGGATCTTGGTGACGCGGCCCGCGCCGACGGTGCGGCCGCCCTCACGGATAGCGAACTGCAGGCCCTCGTCCATGGCGATCGGCTGGATCAGCTCGACCGTCATCTGGGTGTTGTCGCCCGGCATGACCATCTCCACGCCGTCCGGCAGCACGCAGGAGCCCGTGACGTCCGTGGTGCGGAAGTAGAACTGCGGGCGGTAGTTGTTGAAGAACGGCGTGTGACGGCCACCCTCGTCCTTGGCCAGGATGTACACCTGCGCCTCGAACTTCGTGTGCGGGGTGATCGCACCCGGCTTGGTCAGGACCTGACCGCGCTGGACGTCCTCCTTCTTGGTGCCACGCAGCAGCACGCCGACGTTGTCCCCGGCCTGCGCGTCATCGAGCAGCTTGCGGAACATCTCCACACCGGTGACCGTGGTCGAGGCGGTGTCGGTGAGTCCGACGATCTCGATGGTGTCCTGGACGGAGACCTTGCCCTGCTCGATACGACCGGTGACGACGGTGCCACGGCCGGTGATCGAGAAGACGTCCTCGATCGGCATGAGGAACGGCTTGTCGACCTCACGTGACGGCTGCTCGAAGAACTCGTCCACCGCGGCCATCAGCTCGACGATACGAGCCTCGTAGTCGGCGTCGCCCTCGAGCGCCTTGAGCGCCGAGACCCGGATGATCGGGGTGTCGTCGCCGGGGAACTCGTACTTGTCCAGCAGCTCGCGGACCTCCATCTCGACGAGCTCGAGGAGCTCCTCGTCCTCCACCATGTCGACCTTGTTCAGGGCGACGATGAGCTTCGGGACGCCGACCTGACGAGCGAGCAGCACGTGCTCCTTCGTCTGCGGCATCGGACCGTCGGCAGCGCTGACCACCAGGATCGCCCCGTCCATCTGGGCGGCACCGGTGATCATGTTCTTGACGTAGTCGGCGTGGCCCGGCGCGTCGACGTGCGCGTAGTGACGGTTGTCCGTCTCGTACTCGACGTGCGACACGTTGATGGTGATGCCGCGCTCGCGCTCCTCAGGAGCGTTGTCGATCGCGTCGAACGCCATCTTGGTGACGTTCGGGTTGCTCTTCGCCAGGACATTGGTGATCGCCGCGGTCAGCGTCGTCTTGCCGTGGTCGACGTGCCCGATCGTCCCGATGTTCATGTGCGGCTTGGTCCGCTCGAACTTCTCCTTCGACATTGCAGTCCTCCTGTTGTTCTCTGTCGCGCTCGGGCGACCTCAATGGTTCAGCTGGTCACTCGCCGCGCGACTTCGCGACGATCTCTTCCTGGACACTGTTCGGTGCCGGCTCGTACGAGCCGAACTGCATGGTGTAGCTCGCACGCCCCTGCGTCATCGACCGGACGTCGGTGGCGTATCCGAACATCTCGGAGAGCGGCACCCGGGCGCGGACCACCGTGGCGTTCCCGCGCGGCTCGGAGCCTTGGATCAGGCCGCGGCGACCGGACAGGTCGCCCATCACGTCACCCATGTAGTCATCGGGGGTGACGACCTCGACGTCCATGACCGGCTCGAGCAGCTGGACGCCGGCCTTGCGGGCGGCCTCCTTGATCGCCATCGAGCCTGCGATCTTGAACGCCATCTCGGACGAGTCGACGTCGTGGTAGGAACCATCGACGAGTGCGACCCGGACATCGACCATCGGGTAGCCGGCGAGCACGCCCGACTCGAGCGCCTCCTTGATGCCGGCGTCGATGGAGCCGATGTACTCCTTGGGGATGACGCCGCCCACGACCTTGTTGTCGAAGATGTAGTGGGTCTCGTTGTCGATCTCGAGCTCCGCGCGCAGCGCTGCGGTGATCGGTTCGACGTCGATGACGACGTGTCCGTACTGGCCACGACCACCGGTCTGGCGCGCGTACTTCATGTCGACCTTCTCGACCTTCTTCTTGACCATCTCGCGGTACGCGACCTGCGGACGACCGACGTTCGCCTCGACCTTGAACTCGCGCATGAGGCGGTCGACGATGATCTCGAGGTGGAGCTCGCCCATCCCGCCGATCAGGGTCTGACCCGTCTCCTCGTCCGTGCGGACGCGGAACGTCGGGTCCTCCTCGCTCAGCTTCTGCAGCGCGGTGGAGAGCTTCTCCTGGTCGGACTTCGTCTTCGGCTCGATCGCGATCTGGATGACCGGGTCGGGGAAGTCCATCGACTCGAGCAGGATCGGCGAGCCCGGGACGGTGATCGTGTCGCCCGTCGTGGTGCCCTTGAGGCCGGCCAGCGCGACGATGTCGCCGGCCATCGCGCCCTCGAGCTCCTCGCGGTGGTTGGCGTGCATCTGGAGGATGCGTCCGACGCGCTGCTTCTCGTCCTTGGTGACGTTGAGGACCTGCGAGCCGGCGTCGAGTCGACCCGAGTAGACGCGAGCGAACGTCAGGGTGCCCACGTACGGGTCGGTCATGACCTTGAAGGCGAGTGCGGCGAACGGCTGGTCGTCGTCGGCGGAGCGCTCCATCGGCTCGCCGGTCTTCACGTCCGTGCCGTGGATGGCGCCGACGTCGACCGGTGACGGCAGGTAGTCCACGACCGCGTCGAGCAGCGTCTGCACGCCCTTGTTCTTGAACGCGGAGCCGCACAGGACAGGGACGAGCAGCCCGGCGATCGTCGCGGTGCGCAGGCCCTGCTTGATCTGCTCGGTGCTGAGCTCGCCCGTCTCGAGGAACACCTCGAGGAGGTCCTCGTCGGTCTCGGCGACGCGCTCCATCAGCTCGGCGCGGTAGACGTCCGCGTCGCCCTTGAGGTCGTCAGGGATCGGGCCACGCTCGAAGCTCGCGCCCAGGTCGTCACCCTTCCAGACGATCGCCTCCATCGCGACGAGGTCGACGATGCCCTGGAAGCCGTCCTCGACCCCGATGGGCAGCTGGATGCGCACGGCGTTGGGCGAGAGACGCTCGCTGATCGTCGAGAAGCAGTACTCGAACGATGCACCGGTGCGGTCGAGCTTGTTCACGAAGCAGATGCGCGGGACGCCGTACTTGTCGGCCTGACGCCACACGGTCTCGGACTGCGGCTCGACGCCGGCGACTCCGTCGAAGACGGTGACCGCGCCGTCGAGCACGCGCAGCGAACGCTCGACCTCGACGGTGAAGTCCACGTGGCCCGGCGTGTCGATGATGTTGATCGTGTGCTCGCCCCACTTCGCGGTGGTCGCGGCGGAGGTGATGGTGATGCCGCGCTCCTGCTCCTGCTCCATCCAGTCCATCGTGGCCGTGCCCTCGTGGACCTCACCGATCTTGTACGTGCGCCCGGTGTAATAGAGGATGCGCTCGGTGGTCGTGGTCTTGCCCGCGTCGATGTGCGCCATGATCCCGATGTTGCGGAGCTGGCGGAGCGGCGTCGTGCGCTTGATGGCCATCGCGGGTGTTCCTCGTGGTCTGTGCTGCGGGAGCGGTGGTGTGGAGCGGAGTGCTGCGGGCGGGCTGCCACCGGTGTCACCGGTGGCGGTGCGTCACCAGCGGTAGTGCGCGAAGGCGCGGTTCGCCTCCGCCATCTTGTGGGTGTCCTCGCGACGCTTGACGGCCGCGCCGACACCGTTGGAGGCGTCCATGATCTCGCCGGCGAGGCGCTCGCCCATCGTGTGCTCGCGACGGATGCGGGCGTAGCCGACGATCCAGCGCAGGGCGAGGGCGGTCGAGCGCGCGGGCCGGACCTCGATCGGGACCTGGTAGGTCGCACCACCGACGCGGCGGGACTTCACCTCGAGGGCGGGCTTGACGTTCTCGACGGCGCGCTTGAGCACGCTGATCGGGTCGCCGCCCTGGGTGCGGTTGCCGATGTTGGCCAGGGCGTCGTAGACGATGCTCTCGGCGATCGAACGCTTCCCGTCGCGCATGATGCGCGCGACGAGCTGCGTGACCACGGTCGACCCGTACTTCGGGTCAGGCAGGAGCTTGCGACGGCCCGGCGATCCCTTGCGAGGCATATCAGCTGTCCTTCTTCACGCCGTAACGGGAACGGCTCTGCTTGCGACCGCGCACGGCAGCGGCATCGAGCGCGCCACGCACGACCTTGTAACGGACACCCGGGAGGTCCTTCACACGACCACCACGGACGAGCACGATGGAGTGCTCCTGGAGGTTGTGGCCCTCGCCCGGGATGTAGGCGGTGACCTCGGTGCCCGAGCTCAGGCGCACGCGGCAGACCTTGCGGAGGGCCGAGTTCGGCTTCTTCGGCGTGGTCGTGTACACGCGGGTGCAGACCCCGCGGCGCTGAGGGGATCCCTTCAGCGCCAGGGTCGTGTTCTTGGACGGCTTGCGCTGCCGTCCCTTGCGCACCAGCTGCTGGATGGTGGGCATCCTGCGTCTCCAATGTCGGGCGTGCGGGACCCCGCGTGCGCGCACAGGCGCGCAACGGTGTCTCGTGGGCGTTGGGGCGGGCCGGTCCGACCCACGGGGCCGGGCGTCCCACCTCGGGGTGGTGGTCACTGCGATCCGTCTGCTCGTGGGAGCGGTGCCGCAGGTCGGGCGCCGGAACACAGGCTGCGGCCCCTGGGGGCCGCAGTGAGGGAAGGGTACCGAGGTGCGGTGCTGCCTGTCAAACGGGGCCGGGCCGGCCGTCCGGCCGACCCGGTCCCGATGACGGTCTGCTGTGGCTCAGTTGCGGTTGTAGCCCGAGTAGTCGTCGGCCCAGCCGGACTCGAACCCGGTCCAGGACCCGTCGCCCTCGTAGGACGGGGTCGAGGCCAGGAACTCGGCGAGGTCCTGCGGGAGCGACTGCTCCGGCATCTCGGTGTGGCTGACCTGGATGCGGCGGTACAGGTCGATGCCCGTACCGGCCGGGATCAGCTTCCCGATGATGACGTTCTCCTTCAGGCCGATGAGCGGGTCCGACGAGGACCACAGGGCCGCCTCGGTCAGGACGCGCGTCGTCTCCTGGAAGGAGGCGGCGGACAGCCACGAGTCGGTGGCGAGCGACGCCTTCGTGATGCCCATGAGCATCGGACGCGCCGCCGCGGGGGCGCCGCCCTCGGCGAGGACGCGCTCGTTCTCGGCCGCGAAGCGCATGCGGTCGATGTTGTCGCCCGGCAGGAAGAGCGTGTCGCCGGACTCGACGACGTTCACGCGCCGGAACATCTGGCGCACGATCAGCTCGACGTGCTTGTCGTGGATCGGCACGCCCTGCGAGCGGTAGACGTCCTGCACCTCCTTGACGAGGTGCAGCTGCGACTCACGCGCACCGACGACATCGAGCAGGTCGTGCGGGTCGATGGCGCCGACGGTCAGCTGCTGGCCGACCTCGACGTCCACGCCGTCAGCGATGTCGATCTCGCCGTCGTCGGAGCGGAACAGGCGCGCACCGCGCGGCAGCTCGTGCTCGTCGACCATGTCGCGCGTGCCCATGACCCGCAGCACGCGGCCCTGCTCGGTGTCCTCGATGCGGACGGTCCCCGCGATGTGCGCGATCTCGGCCTTGCCTCGCGGCGAACGGGCCTCGAACAGCTCGACGATACGCGGCAGGCCCTGCGTGATGTCGGCGGCCGATGCGACACCACCGGTGTGGAAGGTGCGCATGGTGAGCTGCGTGCCCGGCTCACCGATGGACTGGGCGGCGATGATGCCGACCGCCTCGCCCATGTCGACCATGTGCCCGCGGGCGAGCAGACGGCCGTAGCAGTGGCGGCACACGCCGATGCGGGTCTCGCAGAACAGCACGGACCGGACCTCGATGACGCGGTCCTCGTCCGTCGGCTGCTTCGCCAGCGGCTCGAGGGTCTCGGGGTCCACGCCGTCGAGCAGCACCCGACGCAGCGCACGCACCCCGTCGTCGGCGATCTCGGTGCCCGCGGGCAGCAGGACCTTCTTCGAGCCGGGGAACGTGACGTCCTTGGACAGCACGCGACCGAACACGGACTGCGAGTCGGCCGAACCGACGAGGACGGGCAGACCGCGCTCCGTCCCGCAGTCGTCCTCGCGGACGATGAGGTCCTGGGACACGTCGACGAGTCGACGCGTCAGGTAGCCGGAGTCGGCGGTGCGCAGGGCGGTGTCGGCGAGACCCTTGCGCGCACCGTGCGTCGAGATGAAGTACTCGAGCACGGACAGGCCCTCGCGGAAGTTCGACTTGATCGGGCGCGGGATGATCTCACCCTTCGGGTTGGCGACCAGCCCACGCATGGCGGCGATCTGACGCAGCTGCGTCATGTTGCCTCGCGCACCGGAGTTCGCCATGAGGAAGAACGGGTTCTCGACCGAGAAGTTCTTCTCCATCGCGGCCGAGACCTGCGCGGTCGCCTCCGTCCAGATCTCGATGAGCTCCTGGCGACGCTCCGAGTCGGTGATGATGCCGCGCTCGAACTGCTTCTCGATCTTCGCGGCCCGCTCGTCGGCGGCGGCCAGCGCCTCGCCCTTCATCGCCGGGGTCTCGACGTCGCTGAAGGCGACGGTGATGCCGGCGATGGTCGCGTAGTGGTAGCCCAGGTCCTTCATCGCATCGAGGACGTCCACGACCTCGTCGGAGCTGAACTGGTCGGCCACGCGGTTGACGATGTCACCCGCGGCCTTCTTGTCGACCTCGCTGTTGATGTACTCGTAGTCGTCGGGCAGCACCGAGTTGAAGATCGCCCGGCCGGCCGTGGTGATGATGCGCACGCGCGCACCGGCGGCACGCGCCTGCTCCCACTCCTCGTCGTCGGCGTAGCGGGCCGGACGGTCCGCGGCCGCGAGCTGCTTGCCGCTCAGGCCGAGCACGATCGGGTCCTGCATGCGCAGCGCACCGGCGTCGACGGCGCGCTCGATCTCGCCGAGGTCGCCGTAGATCGACATGCCCGCCGGGTCACGGTCGGCCGCGAGATCACCCGACGAGTAGGTCAGCCAGTAGATGCCGAGCACCATGTCCTGCGTCGGGGACGCGATCGGACGGCCGGTGGCCGGCGAGAGGATGTTGTACTTGCCGAGCATGAGCAGACGCGCCTCGGCCTGCGCCTCGGCGGACAGCGGCAGGTGCACGGCCATCTGGTCGCCGTCGAAGTCGGCGTTGAAGGCGGTGCAGACCAGCGGGTGCAGCTGGATGGCCTTGCCCTCGACCAGCGTCGGCATGAACGCCTGGATGCCCAGACGGTGCAGGGTCGGCGCACGGTTCAGCATGACCGGGTGGTCCTGGATGACCTCCTCGAGGACGTCCCAGACCTGCGGGCGCTGACGCTCGACCATGCGCTTCGCGCTCTTGATGTTCTGCGCGTAGTTCATGTCGGTCAGGCGCTTCATGACGAACGGCTTGAACAGCTCGAGCGCCATCAGCTTGGGCAGGCCGCACTGGTGCATGCGCAGCTGCGGGCCGGCGACGATGACCGAACGGCCCGAGTAGTCCACGCGCTTGCCGAGCAGGTTCTGACGGAAGCGTCCCTGCTTGCCCTTGAGCATGTCGGACAGCGACTTGAGCGGACGGTTGCCCGGACCGGTGACCGGACGACCACGGCGGCCGTTGTCGAACAGCGCGTCGACGGCCTCCTGCAGCATCCGCTTCTCGTTGTTGACGATGATCTCCGGCGCGCCGAGGTCCATCAGTCGCTTGAGGCGGTTGTTGCGGTTGATCACACGCCGGTAGAGGTCGTTGAGGTCGCTGGTCGCGAAGCGGCCACCGTCGAGCTGCACCATCGGGCGCAGGTCCGGCGGGATGACCGGCACGGCCTCGAGGACCATCGACGCCGGGTTGTTGTTCGTGGTCCGCAGCGCCTCGACGACCTTCAGACGCTTGGTGCCACGCTGCTTCTTCTGGCCGCTCGCGGTCGCGATGATCTCGCGCAGCTCGACGGACTCGGCCTCGAGGTCGATGAGCTCGAGCAGCTCACGGACGGCCTCGGCACCCATGCCACCGCGGAAGTGCTCGCCGTAGCGGGCCTTCATGTCGCGGTAGACCATCTCGTCCTGCACGAGCTGCTTGGGGCTGAGGCGCTTGAACGTGTCGAAGACCTTGTCGAGGTGGTCGAGCTGCTGCTGGGCGCGCTGGTTCGTGGCCTTCAGCTGCTTCTCGATCTCCTTGCGCTCGCGCTTGACGATGTCGGGCTTCGCGCCCTCCTTCTCGAGCTGGACGAGGATGGCCTCGAGCTGCGACAGCAGCTCGGTCCGGTCGACCTCGGCGTCGAGCTCGATCTGGCGCTTCTCCTCCTTCAGCTCCAGCTGGAGCTCGGGGAGCGCCTCGTGACGCGTGTCGGTGTCGACCTGCGTGATGACGTAGGCCGCGAAGTAGATGATCTTCTCGAGATCCTTCGGGCTCATGTCGAGCAGGTAGCCCAGCCGCGACGGCACACCCTTGAGGTACCAGATGTGCGTGACGGGCGCGGCGAGCTCGATGTGGCCCATGCGCTCACGGCGGACCTTGGCACGCGTGACCTCGACGCCACAGCGCTCGCAGATGATGCCGCGGAAGCGCACGCGCTTGTACTTGCCGCAGTAGCACTCCCAGTCCCGCGTCGGACCGAAGATCTTCTCGCAGAACAGGCCGTCCTTCTCCGGCTTGAGCGTGCGGTAGTTGATCGTCTCCGGCTTCTTCACCTCGCCGTTGGACCACATGCGGATCTGGTGCGCCTCAGCGAGCGTGATGCGCATGCTGTCGAAGTGGTTGACGTCCAGCATGGGGACGACCTCCTCAGGCCTCGCGGCCGGAACTCGTGCGGGTCAGCGGTTCAGCGGGTCGAGCGTGTGGTGTCGAGCTGCGGTTCAGATGGCGTCGAACGACGGGCGCTCAGGACGCGACAGGTTGATGCCGAGCGCCTCGGCCGCGCGGAACGCCTCGTCCTCGCTCTCGCGCAGCTCGATGGCCTCGCCGGTGCTGCCGAGGACCTCGACGTTGAGCGCGAGGGCCTGCATCTCCTTGACGAGGACCTTGAACGACTCGGGGATGCCGGGCTCGGGGACGTTGTCGCCCTTCACGATCGCCTCGTAGACCTTCACGCGGCCGATCGTGTCGTCGGACTTGATCGTCAGCAGCTCCTGCAGGGCGTAGGCGGCGCCGTACGCCTCGAGCGCCCAGACCTCCATCTCGCCGAAACGCTGGCCACCGAACTGGGCCTTCCCGCCCAGCGGCTGCTGCGTGATCATCGAGTAGGGGCCGGTCGAACGGGCGTGGATCTTGTCGTCGACCAGGTGGTGGAGCTTGAGGACGTACATGTAGCCGACGGTCACGTCCGCATCGATGACCGCGCCGGAGCGCCCGTCGATCACGGCCGCCTTGCCGTCGACGCCGACGAGGCGGACCCCGTCCGTCGTCGTCGTCGTGTGCGCCAGCAGGTCGGTGAGCTCCGCCTCACGGGCGCCGTCGAACACCGGCGTCGCCAGCCGGACCGGACCTGCGACGTTCATCTCGGCCTTGCCCCAGCCGACGTTCGCGAACCAGTCCGGCTGGGTCTCGAAGGACCAGCCGTTGGCCGCCGCCCAGCCGAGGTGCGTCTCGAGCACCTGACCGACGTTCATGCGGGACGGGACGCCCAGCGGGTTGAGCACGATGTCGACGGGCGTGCCGTCGGCGAGGAACGGCATGTCCTCGACCGGCAGGATCTTCGAGATGACGCCCTTGTTGCCGTGGCGTCCGGCGAGCTTGTCGCCCTCGGAGATCTTGCGCTTGGTCGCGATGTAGATGCGGACCATGTCGTTGACGCCCGGCGGCAGCTCGTCGCCGTTCGCACGGCTGAAGCGCTGGCGGTCGATGACGATGCCGCGCTCCCCGTGCGGGACCTTCAGCGACGTGTCACGGACCTCGCGCGCCTTCTCACCGAAGATCGCGCGCAGCAGGCGCTCCTCCGGCGTGAGCTCGGTCTCGCCCTTCGGCGTGACCTTGCCCACGAGGATGTCGCCGGGGGCGACCTCCGCACCGATGCGCACGATGCCTTCCTCGTCGAGGTCGGCGAGCATGCCCTCGGACACGTTGGGGATGTCGGAGGTGATCTCCTCGGGACCGAGCTTCGTCTCGCGGGCGTCGACCTCGAGCTTCTCGATGTGGATCGAGGTGAGGACGTCGTCACGGACGAGCCGCTCGGAGAGGATGATGGCGTCCTCGAAGTTGTAGCCCTCCCAGGACATGAACGCGACCAGCAGGTTGCGGCCGAGCGCGAGCTCGCCCTGGTCGGTCGACGGGCCGTCGGCGAGCACGCCGCCGACCTCGACACGGTCACCCTCGGTGACGACCGGGCGCTGGTTGATGCACGAGCCCTGGTTGGAGCGCTCGAACTTCGTCAGCGGGTAGCGGTCGATGTGATCGGTGTCGGTGCGGACCACGACACGGTCCGCGGCGACCTCGACGACGACCCCGGCCTCACGGGCACGCACGACGTCGCCCGCGTCCTGCGCGGTCTTCGCCTCGATGCCGGTGCCGACGAAGGGCGCCTCGGCGCGCAGCAGCGGCACGGCCTGGCGCTGCATGTTGGCACCCATGAGCGCACGGTTCGCGTCGTCGTGCTCGAGGAACGGGATCAGCGCCGCGGACAGCGAGACGATCTGGCGCGGCGAGACGTCCATGTAGTCCACAGCGTCGGGTGCGATCTCTCGGACCTCGCCACCCTTGGAGCGCACGAGCACGAGCGGGTTGACGAACTTGCTCGTCTTCGCGTCGATCGGCGCGTTCGCCTGGGCGACGACGTACCGGTCCTCCTCGTCCGCGGTCAGGTAGTCGATCTGGTCGGTGACCTTGCCCTTGACGACCTTGCGGTACGGGGTCTCGACGAAGCCGTACTCGTTGATGCGCGCGTACGACGCGAGCGAACCGATGAGGCCGATGTTCGGACCCTCCGGCGTCTCGATCGGGCACATGCGGCCGTAGTGCGACGGGTGGACGTCACGGACCTCGAAGCCGGCGCGCTCGCGCGACAGACCACCGGGGCCGAGCGCCGAGAGGCGACGCTTGTGGGTGATGCCGGCCAGCGGGTTGGTCTGGTCCATGAACTGCGACAGCTGCGAGGTGCCGAAGAACTCACGGATCGCCGACACGACGGGCCGGATGTTGATCAGGGTCTGGGGCGTGATCGCCTCGAGGTCCTGCGTGGTCATGCGCTCGCGCACGACCCGCTCCATCCGGCTCAGCCCGATGCGGACCTGGTTCTGGATGAGCTCGCCCACCGAGCGCAGACGACGGTTGCCGAAGTGGTCGATGTCGTCGACGTCGTAGCCGTCCTCACCCGCATGCAGCTTGACGAGGTAGCTCATCGTCGCCAGGCAGTCCTCGATGGTGAGGACGTGGCTGCGACGCGAGCGGTCGGCCAGGCCCATCGCACGGAACGCCTTCGCGAGCGCGGCGAACTCATCGGTGAGCTTGCCGTGCTTGACGACGCCGCCGGAGCCGTCCTCCTCGAGGCCGGAGATCTTGTACCGACCGACGCGGGCGAGGTCGTACTTCTTCGACGCGAAGAACATGCCGAGCAGCAGCTGCCCGGACTGCTCGATGTTCGGCGGCTCGCCCGGACGGAGCTTGCGGTAGATGTCCTCGAGCGCCTGGGCCGGCGTGCGGCCGGTGTTGTCCTTCTCGAGGGTCAGCGCGATCGACTCGGCGCCACCGAAGAAGTCGAGGATCTCCTGGTCGTCGACCGGGGCCTTGAGGACCTCGTCGGCGGCGAGCACGTAGCGACCCGCCTCCTCGTCGTAGACGAACGCCTTGAGCGCGCGGTAGAAGACGCTGATCGGCTGCTTGCGCTTGCGGTCGACGCGCACGGCGACGAGGTCACGCTTGTCGACCTCGAACTCGAGCCATGCACCACGCGCGGGGATGACCTTGCAGGCGTAGAGGTCGCGGCCGGTCGTCTTGTCGATCGAGCGGTCGAAGTACACGCCCGGCGAACGGACGAGCTGGGAGACGACGACGCGCTCGGTGCCGTTGACGATGAAGGTGCCGCGGTCGGTCATGACCGGGAAGTCGCCCATGAAGACGGTCTGCGACTTGATCGTGCCGTCGTCCTTGTTGAGGAACTCCGCGGTCACGAACAGCGGGCGGGAGTAGGTGTAGTCCTTCTCCTTGCACTCCTCGGCCGTGTGCTTGGCGTCCTCGAAGCGGTGGTCGATGAACGACAGCGCCATGCGGCCCTGCGTGTCCTCGATGGGAGAGATCTCGTCGAAGACCTCACCGAGCCCGGTCGCGAACAGCCACTCGAACGACTCGTTCTGGATGGCGACGAGGTCGAGCTCCTCGATGGGCAGGGCCTCGCGGATCTTCGAGAAGCTCAGACGCTTGGCGGCTTTCGTGGTCAACGTGGACCCTCCCTCGGCGGCGGCCCCCTGTGGGGTGGACCGCAGTGCGGCGGTTCCGGCGGTCGCGCCCTTCGGCGGTCCCGGCGGCCCGGTGCGTGTCGTGCGAGCCGTGCGGCGTGCTGGCGGTGCGGTGCGCTGGCCGTGTGCGTGCTGCGGCGTGCGGTGCACGGTCGCGCTGGGACATCAGCCCCGTCTGCTGCGTCTGCTGCGTGGTGATCGACGTGCTGACGGTCCCTGCATGCGGTCGAGCGCATCGAGTGCGTCGGTGCGAGTTCGTCGTGGGGCTTCGGACCGGGGGCGGTCTCGTCGTCGGTCCCTCAGTCCGGCTGGCGTACAGGAGCGGTGTCCGGTGCGTCCTACCCGGGAGGTGCGCCGGAGAGCGGTCCGGGCAGGGCTGCTGGTGGCGGGTCACCCGGGAGCGCTCGGACGGTGGCCGGCGCCACGGACGCTGCCATGCGGGCACGGCCGGACGGACCGATAGGTCCGGCGGACTTCGACGGTCGTGACGACGGGATGGCAGGACCTCTGACGGACGACGACCTGATGCCCCGCACGGCAACAGGGAACGGCGAACACACGCCGAACCCGATATTACCGATGACGCCTCGAACCGTCAAATGGACGCTCGGAGCCGCCCCGGGGACGTCCCGGGGCGGTCCTGCGAGATCCGACGGACCGCGGACGGCCAGCTCAGGCCAGGTCGACGGATGCGCCTGCACCCTCGAGCTGGGCCTTCGCCGCGTCGGCCGTCGCCTTGTCCACGCCCTGGAGGACGGGCTTCGGCGCGGCCTCGACGAGGTCCTTGGCCTCCTTGAGGCCCAGGTTCGTCAGCGCGCGGACCTCCTTGATGACCTGGATCTTCTTCTCGCCACCGGAGGTGAGGACGACGTCGAAGGAGGTCTTCTCCTCCGCCGCCTCGCCCGCGCCGGCTGCGGCGCCACCTGCGGCCGCGACGGCCACCGGGGCTGCCGCGGTGACCTCGAAGGTCTCCTCGAACTTCTTGACGAGCTCCGACAGCTCGAGGAGCGTGAGCTCCTTGAACTGCTCGATGAGGTCGTCGGTGCTCAGCTTCGCCATCGTGGTTCCTCCTGGGGGTCGTGCACGCCGGCTCTCGCCGGCGCAGGTCGTGGTCTGGGGTGATCGGAAAAGTGGTCGGGTGAGGCTCAGGCCTCGTCGGTCGCTGCGTCAGCCTCGTCGGTCGCTGCCGGGGCGTCCTCCGCCGGGGCGTCAGCCTCTGCGGACGCTTCGGCGGGTGCTGCCTCCTCGGCGGACGCTTCGGCGGGCGCAGCCTCCTCAGCAGGCGCTGCCTCGGGCGCTGCCTCGACGGCGGGCGCCGGGGCGGACTCGCCCTTGGCGACACGGTCGTCGATGAGCGCCTGGATGAGGCGGGCCTGGTGTGCGAGCGGCGCCTGCAGCAGTCGGGCGAACCCAGCGAGCGCGCCCTGCATGAGGCCGGCGAACTTCGCGAGCAGCTCCTCGCGGGAGGCGAGGTCGGCGAGGCGGTTGGTCTCGGCGGCGTCCATGACGGCGCCGTCGAGGTAGCCGCCGCGGATCACGAGGTCCGGGTGGTCCTTCGCGAACTTCTTGAGGGTCTTGGCCGGCCCGACCGGGTCGTCGGCGCAGAACACGAGGCTGGTGGGACCTTCGAGCAGGTCGTCGAGGCCCTCGATGCCGGCGTCGGCGACCGCGCGCTTCGCGAGGGTGTTCTTGACGACGCGCAGCTCGGCGTTGGACGCCCGCAGCTCGGTGCGCAGCTGGGCCATGTCCTTGACGCTGAGCCCGCGGTAGTGGGTCAGGAGCGTCGCGACACTGCCGGACAGACGCTCGCGGACCTCCGCGACCTCTGCGACCTTGTCCTCACGAGCCATGTCGGCCTCCTCGTCCTCTGCGGACGGCCCCGCAGGGGCGCGTCCTTAGGAGCGCGCGCAGGGGGAGGCTCGACGGCACCGGGGTGCCGCATGCCCTCGCCTGCGCAGGACGCTCCGGGTGCCGTGCCGGATGGCGACGGCGGTTCGGAGCCTTCAGCCCGCGTGCGGGCGTCCGGCGGTCTTCGGTGGGGTGGTCGTGCTGAGGTCCGCGCACATGACCAGCATGCGACGCGGACCGGTGGAGCAGCGTATCAGGCGTCGGCGGTGATCCGCACGGGCGCGGAGGGGTCGATCGGGACGCCGGGGCTGGTCGACGTGGAGACGCCGGCCGAGCGCAGGTAGCGGCCCTTCGCCGAGGACGGGCGGAGACGCACCAGCTCGTCGAGCAGCGCGCCGTAGTTGTCGAGCAGCTGCTCGCTGGTGAAGCCGAGCTTGCCGATGACGGCATGGACGTTGCCGTTGCGGTCGGCACGGAACTCCACGCGGCCGGCCTTGATCTCCTTGACGGCCTTCGCGACGTCCATGGTGACCGTGCCCGACTTCGGGTTCGGCATCAGGTTGCGCGGGCCCAGGACCTTGCCGAAGCGTCCGAGCTTGCCCATCATGTCGGGCGTCGCGATGATCGCACCGAGCCCGTCCAGGTGCTTGCCGGCACCGAGCTCCTCGATCAGCTCGTCGCCGCCGACGAGGTCAGCACCGGCCTCACGGGCCTGAGCGGCCTTCTCGCCACCGGTCACGACCGCGACCTTGACGACCTTGCCGATGCCGTGCGGCAGCGAGACCGCACCACGCACCATCTGGTCGGCCTGGCGCGTGTCGACGCCGAGTCGGATGACCGCATCGACGGTCGGGTCGTAGGTCGCGCCGCCGATGTCCTTCAGCAGCTCGAGCGCCGCTGCGGGCGTGTACAGCGTGTCGGCCTCGATGCGGTCGAGGGCCGCGCGGTAGCGACGGGAACGCTTCGCCATGATGATGCTCCTCGTGGTCCAGGCGACGGGCGCTCGGCCTCGTCTCCCACGGTCGTGTGTGGATGGTGCGGTTCGTGGTGCCAGTGCGGTTCGTGGTGCCAGTGCGGTTCGTGTGGATGGTGGGGTGCGTCGTCCGCGATCAGCCGTCGACGGTGATGCCCATCGAACGGGCGGTGCCCTCGATGATGAGCATCGCGGCGTCGACGTCGTTCGCGTTCAGGTCGGGCATCTTCTTCTCGGCGATCTCGCGCACCTGCGCCTTCGAGACCTTGCCGACCTTGACGGTGTGCGGGGTCGGCGCGCCCTTGGCGACCCCGGCGGCACGCAGCAGGAGCTGCGCCGCCGGCGGCGTCTTCATGATGAACGTGAACGAGCGGTCCTCGTAGACGGTGATCTCGACGGGGACGATGTCGCCCGTCAGCTGCGCGGTCGCCTCGTTGAACGCCTTGCAGAACTCCATGATGTTCACGGAGTGCTGACCGAGCGCAGGACCGACCGGCGGGGCAGGGTTCGCCTGGCCCGCGGGGATCTGGAGCTTGATGAAGCCCACGGCCTTCTTCGCCATGTCTGGTCCTCCTGATGGTGGGGTGGAGCCTCAGCTCCGGATGAGATCGTGGTGGTTCAGCGCCTGTGGTTCACAGCTTCGCGACGGTGTCGAAGGAGAGCTCGAGGGGTGTCTCGCGACCGAAGACGCTCACGAGGACCTTCAGCTTCGCCTGGTCGAGGTTGATCTCGGCGATGGTGCCGGTGAAGTCCGCGAACGGACCACCGGTGACCCGGACGGTCTCGCCGATCTCGAGGTCGATCTCGGCGACGGCCTTCTCGACGGCAGCGGCGCGCTGCTCCTCGATGGCGGTCACCTCGATGTACTCGACGGGCACGTGGAGCAGACCCGCGACCTCCTTGGTCACGAGCGGCACCGGACGCGATCCGGGCGAGCCGACGAAGCCGGTGACGGCCGGCGTGTGCCGGACGATCGCCCACACGTCATCGTCCATGTCCATGCGGACGAGCACGTAGCCGGGGAGGAACTTCTTCTGCGAGACGGTCTTCTTCCCCTTCTTGTACTCCGTGACCTCTTCGGTGGGGATGACGATCTCGTGGATGCGGTCGTGGGCCTCGAACGAGTCGATGCGCGTCGCGAGGTTGTCCTTGACGCGCTGCTCGTAGCCGGCGTAGGTGTGCACCACGTACCAGTCACCGAGCAGGCGGGCGAGGTCCTTCTGATCGCGCACGTCGTCGATGCTGCGCGGACGCGGGCGAGGCGCGGGCGCCTGGACGACCGGCTCGGGCTCCGGCTCCGGCGTGGACTCGGACGCGTCGTCCGCGGGCAGCGTCGCGTCGTCCGCGAACGACGTCTCGGCGTCCGTCACGGCATCGTCAGCGGGCGCGCCGGCACCGGCGAGCGCGAGCAGCTCGTCGACGTCGGTCGTCTCGGTGGTGGTCTCGTCGGTCACGTCGTTCACCCCAGCGTGTTGATGACGATACGGCGGATGCCCTCGTCGACGCCCCACACGAAGCTCGTGAGGACGAACGTGAGCGCGAGGACGATCACCGTGTAGGACACGATCTGCTTGCGGCTCGGCCAGTTGACGCGGCGCAGCTCGGCGCGCACCTCACGCAGGAACTGCGGCAGGGGCGTACGCGTGCGCGTCGGCTCAGCCTCGCTCACCTGTCCACCTCCGTCCTGCTGTCAGCCCGCGTGGTGCGGTTCGTATCGGCCGGTGCTCCGGCGGTCGTTCCGGGTCGTCCGGCCACTTCGGTTCGCACGGGAGGAGGGACTTGAACCCCCAACCGCCGGTTTTGGAGACCGGTGCTCTACCAAGTTGAGCTACTCCCGTCGGTGACGGTCAGGGCCTCATCCACGCGACGCGTCGCGAGGGCAGGGATCCGGCCGACGTCGGGGCCGCGTGCGCGGACGCCCCCGACAAGGGAACGCTGCCCCACTGGGAGGCAGCGCGCCAAGCGTACCGCTCCCCGACCGCCCTCACAACCGCGCCCAGGGCCGTCCTGCACGGTCCCGGACGGCCGTGCCGGACTGCCGGTTCAGACCCGGACGTGTCCGACGCCGGAGAGGATGCGCTCGCCGTTCTCGCCGGTCCCCTGGACCTCGATGGTGGCGAGCCCGTCCTCGATGGCGGTCACGGTGCCGCTGAACGTCGCGGTCGTGCCCAGCGGCCACGGCTTCGAGAAGCGGACCTGGAGGTCGGCGACCCGCTCGGGCCCACCGGCCGCCGCGGTCAGCATGCGCGACACGAGCCCCATGGAGTACATCCCGTGCGCGATCGGTGCACCTGTGGGCGAGACCTGTCCGGCGAACGCCTGGTCGTAGTGGAGCGGGTTGTAGTCGGTCGATGCACCCGCGTACATGACGGAGGTGACGAGGTTCGACGGCTGGCTGATGGCGGGCAGCTCGGCGCCGACGGTGAAGACGAAGTCGCTCATGCTGCGTCCTCCTGCGCCGCGTCGGGCGCCTCGTCCTGCGGAGCGGAGCCCAGGAAGACGATGACCGACTCCGACTCGACGGCGAGCTCGCCGCTGTCGGCGAATCGGCAGTCGACGATCGTGGTGAGGAACTCGTTGCGTCCACGCACCGTGATCGACGCGATGCTCGGTGTGCAGTCGAGCACGTCGCCCGGCGTGAGCGGCCGGGTGCCGTAGCGGAACGCCTGCGAGCCGTGGACGAGGGCCGGGTGCGCACCGAGCTCCGGGTCGGAGAACAGCGCCATGAGTCCGCGGGAGAGCGTGAACGCGGCGGCGAACGTCGGCGGCGCGACGCAGTCGTCCCCATCGGACTGGTAGCGCGCGTCGCTCTCGCCGAGCGCCATCGCGTACTCGCGGATCTTCTCGCGCGCGACCTCGTAGCGGTAGGCCGGGTAGGCCGTCCCGACCTTCGACTGGTTCAGCGCCATCAGGCGTCCCCCTCTGCGGTGGTGGTGGTAGCGGCGGGTGGAATCGAACCACCGACACAGCGATTATGAGTCGCTTGCTCTGCCTCTGAGCTACGCCGCCGAGCGTGCGGGGAAGGCTACCGCGCCGGCCGAGGCAGGGTCTCGGACGCGGCCTTGGTCCTCATGGCGAGACGGTCCGGATGCCGAGCGTCCCGGCCGCCGCGATGATCCGCTGGTCGTAGGTGACGATCCCATCACAGCGTCCGTCGTGACCGAGCACGACCGCGAGGTGGAGCGCGTCGATCGTCCGCAGGGTGGAGGGCGCAAGGATGCGCGCCTGGAGGAAGTCGCGCTCGCTGACCTCCACGCGCGCGAGGTCGTCGACGAGCGGCCCTGCGGTTCGTGCGAGCTCCGGCGCGGTGCGCACGATCGCGCGGTAGGTCTCGGTCCGCCCGAGGTCGCTGACGAACACCGTCGCGCCAGCGTCCTCGAGATCACTGAGCCAGGTGCGGAGCGCGTCGGAGCGTTCCTCTGCGAGCACGAGCTTCACCAGCGCGGAGCTCTCCAGGTACCACGCCTCGCGCGCGCCGGAGATGGTCGCCGCCCCACGCATCGGTGAGCGGACCGACGGGCTGTCGAGGGTCATCGTCATCGGGGGTCCGCCTCACGCTCGTCGATGATGAGCTGGCTGACGCTGCGTCCGCCGATCGCCGCGCGCTGCTCGTCGGTCAACGGCACCGGCGGAGGAAGCTCGCTGATGCGTCGGCGCGCCGGCGTCGCACGGCCCGCAGCGATCATCGCGTCGAGCCCCGCGCGTGGTCCGGCCTCGTCCGAGGGCCCGACCCGATAGGGACCGCCGATGGACTCGGAGGCGAGCATCGGGTGCCGGTCACCGTCGGGCACGAGCTCGTAGCGGAGCTGGTAGCCGAGCGCGGTGGCGAAGCGGTCGAGCGTGTCGAGCTGCAGCGTCCCCTCGATCTCGGCCCGCTCGACCTGGGAGATGCGGCTCGGGGTGACCCCGGCGCGCTCGGCGACCTCCTGGACGGTGAGGCCCTGCTCGCGGCGGGCGAGGCGGAGGAGCCCGCCGTTCCGCTTCGGATAGGTGATCCGCGCCATCGGTAGTCCTGACTCTTGAAGGAGGAGTCAAGACTACCGAAGGGGGCGTTGCGGTCGATGGGCCCGATCCGGACCTGTGGAGAACCATCGCCTCAGCGCAGAGCGGCCCGCTGGAACTGCCGCACCGAGAGCGGCACGAACACGATGAGCAGCAGCGCGACCCAGATGAGCGTGTAGGCGACCGGATGGCGCAGCGACCACACGTCGGGCACGGGCATGTCGGGCGGGACGTTGCCGAACGCGACGCGTGCGGCCTGCGTGACCGCCGACACCGGGTTCCACTCGGCGAAGGTGCGCAGCACGCCGGGCAGGTTCTCCGACGGCACGAACGTGTTCGCGATGAACGTCGCAGGGAAGATGACGATGAAGGAGGCGTTGTTGACGACCTCCGGCTTGGGGACGAGCAGCCCGACGTAGGCCATCACCCACGAGAACCCGTACGCGAACACGAGCAGCAGCAGGAACCCGCCGAGCGCCTCGAGCATCGAGGACCGGATGCGCCAGCCGACCGCCAACCCCGTCAGCGACATGATGAAGACGGTCAGCACGTTGTAGACCACGTCCGACGCGGTGCGTCCGACCAGCACGGCCGAGCGCGCCATCGGCAGCGAGCGGAAGCGATCGATGATGCCCTTCTGCACGTCCTGCGCGAGTCCGGCCCCGGTGAACGTCGCGCCGAACACGACGGTCTGCGCGAAGATCCCGGCGATGAGGAACTCGCGGTAGTCGACGCCGCCCGTGTCGATCGAACCGCCGAACACGTAGGCGAACAGCAGCACGAACATCACCGGCGCGACGAGCACCCCGACGAGCACCTCGGGCACGCGCCGGATCAGGATCATGTTGCGCAGCGCGATGACGTGGCCGTCGTGCAGCGCCCATGCCAGCCGGTTCATGCGCCGACCTCCACGCCGGCGTCGGCATCGCGGGCGTCGGCCGGCGCGCCGGTCAGCGTGAGGAACACCTCGTCGAGCGTGGCGCGGCGCAGCCCGACCTCGCCGACCGCGACACCGTCCTGGTCGAGCGCGTCGATGACCTGCGTGAGCGTCGCGCTCCCGCCGTGCACGGCCGCGCTCACCATCCCCGTCTGCTCGTCGGTGCGCACGTCGTCGATCGCGAAGCGGGCGAGCACGGTCTGCGCGCGCCCGATGAGCGCACGCTCGCGCACGACCAGCTCGACGCGCTCGCCGCCGACCATCGTCTTGAGCTCGTCGGGTGTCCCGCGCGCGATCGCTCGCCCGTCGTCGATGACCAGCACGTCGCGCGCGAGCTGGTCGGCCTCCTCGAGGTACTGCGTGGTGAGCAGCAGCGTCGTGCCGGCGGCGGTCAGCTCGCGGATGACGTCCCACATGCCCAGCCGGCTGCGCGGATCGAGGCCCGTCGTCGGCTCGTCGAGGAACAGCACCGGTGGTGTGGTGACCAGTGCACCGGCGAGGTCGAGCCGGCGGCGCATCCCTCCGGAGTAGCCCTTCACCGGACGGTCGGCCGCATCGACGAGGTCGAAGCGTTCGAGCAGCTCGACAGCACGCCGCTGCGCGCCGCGACGTCCCAGCCGCGAGAGCCGGCCGACCATCACGAGGTTCTCGCGGCCGGTGAGGTCCTGGTCGACGGCCGCGTACTGGCCGGAGAGGCCGATGCGGGCGCGGACCTCGTCGGGGTGCGTGGCGACGTCGTAGCCGGCGACGACCGCGCGCCCCTCGTCGGGCACCAGCAGCGTCGTGAGGATCCGCACGGCCGTGGTCTTGCCGGCACCGTTGGGTCCGAGCAGCCCGAGGATCCCACCGACGGGGACCTCGAGGTCGAGGTGGTCGAGCGCGGTGACCGCGCCGTAGCGCTTGACGAGTCCCTCGGCGCGCACTGCGACGTCCATCATGGGATCCTCATCTGAGCCCTGGCGGAGAATCGAACTCCGGACCTCATCCTTACCATGGATGCGCTCTGCCGACTGAGCTACCAGGGCGTTCTACGGTCCGCTCCGCAGCCGACCCCCCAGCGTGAGGGGATCGGACCGAGACCAGAGGAACGACGATGCAGGATCGAACGAGCCCTCGCCACCGGACGTCGCGCACTCGGTGCGACCGGGCGCCCGACGCCGCAGGCCGCACCGCTGGGCGCGGTCGACGTGCGCACCACATCGCTCGGGCTCCTCGGGGCAGCCCTGCTCGGCTCCTACGCGTTCCAGCGCTACGGCGCGGCACGTGCCGGGCTGCTCGGCCTCGGACTGCTGCTCGGCGTCGCACTCTTCCACGCACGCTTCGGCTTCGTGTCCGCCTGGCGCCAGCTCGTCGCCGTCGGGCAGGGCCGCGGCCTGCAGGCGCACGCGCTGATGATCGGTGTGGCGTCGCTGCTGTTCGCGCCCATCCTCGCGCGCGGCGAGGGCTTCGGCGGGGTCGCCACCGGCGGCTGCGTCGCACCGATCACGCCTCGGACTGTTCGTCGGCGCGGCGATGTTCGGCATCGGCATGCAGCTCGGGGGTGCGTGCGCGTCGGGGACGCTGTACGCGACCGGCTCGGGACACGTCCCGGTGTTCATCACGCTCGGCGGCTTCATCGGCGGTTCGGTGCTCGGTGTCGCGACCGTGCAGTGGTGGCGTCCGGGCGGCTCGCTCGGCGTCGTGCTCTCGAGCCAGGTCTCCTTCGCGGCCCGATTCGGATGGGCCGGTGGGCTCGCCGTGAACCTGACGCTGCTCGGTGCGATCGCGCTGGCCGCCGAGGTGGTGCGCCGCCGCCGTCAGGCCCCGCCCATCGAGCCGGTCCCGACGGCGTCCGGCGCACGCACGCATCGTGCGCGGGTCATGGCCGCTGTGGGTCGGGGCGCTGGTGCTCGCGAGGCCTCAACGCGCTCGTGCTGCTCACGTCGGGACGCCCGTGGGGCGTGACCGGCGCGTTCCGCCTGTGGGGCTCGAAGCTCGTCGCTGCGACCGGCCTCGCGGACCCGGCATCGTGGCCGGGCTGGGCCGGTTCGAGCGCGCTCGAGCAGTCGATCCCTGCTCGACAACACGAGCGTCACGAACCTCGGCATCGTGCTCGGCGCGCTCATCGCCGCCGGACTCGCCGGCTCGTTCCAGCTGCACCGTTCGACCCCGCGCAACGTGGTCGCCGCCCACTCGATCGGCGGGGTGCTGATGGGCTACGGCGCAGCGATCGCGTTCGGCTGCAACATCGGCGCGTACTTCTCCGGCATCGCCTCGTTCAGCCTGCACGGCTGGCTGTGGGGGCTCGCCGCGCTCGGCGGCACGTGGATCGGCCTGCGGCTGCGACCGCTGTTCGGACTGGCGAACCCGAAGCCGTCCGACAGCGTCTGCTGATGGTGTGCTGCGAGGTGTGCTGAGCCCTGGCGGAGAATCGAACTCCGGACCTCATCCTTACCATGGATGCGCTCTGCCGACTGAGCTACCAGGGCGTTCTACGGCGTTTGCGAACGTGCGCGGGCGAAGGGTAGCCAGACCGGCCCGCACCCGAGGACGCCTCGTGTCGAGCGTCCGGCCGAGTCTCAACCCAGCTGGGAGTGGGCCTCGCGCCATGGGCCGGACGGGTCGAGCTCGTCGAGCAGCGCGAGGTAGCCCTGCCCCATGCGCTCCGAGGCTGGACCGTCGCTCGACGGCGCTCCGCGCGGCGGCACCGATGCAGCCGCAGAGGCGCATCGTTCGCCAGCGTGCGGATGGCGTCGGCCATCGTCTCGACGTCGCCGGGGGACGAGCAACCCATCGACACCGTCGCGGATGGCCTCGGCCACGCCGCTGACCCGCGTGCCGATGACGGGCAGTCCGGTCGCCTGCGCCTGGAGCACCGCGGTGCTCTGCGTCTCACCTGCCGAGGACTGCACGCGAGGTCGAGGGTGCGCAGCTCATCGGCGAGCTGCTCGGCACTGAGCATGCCGGTGAACGTCACGCCCGGCCCACGTCCGTCATCAGCGAGTCCAGCCGCCTCTGCGACAAGCCGGCTCGAGCCTCGTCGGTCCGTCGCCCATCAGCACGAGATGGGCGTCCGGGTGGTATCACGCACCCGTGCGACCGCCTGGATGAGGCGTGGGATGGTCCTTGCCAGGCCCCATCCCTGCCGCCATGCCGATGCGCAGCCCACCGGCCCTGCGTCGTGCCTCGGCCGCCACCATCTCCCCAGAGGCGCTACGGGGCCGGAAGAGCGCCACGTCCACGCCGTTCGGCGACCAGACGGATCGACGGTCCCGACCGCTGCGCTGCGCCGCTTCAGCGGGTAGGCGGCGAGGTACGCGTCGTTCAGCCAGGATCGGTCGCAGACACCGCACCGAGCATGCGCCACGAGCGCAGGTCATCACGCCGACGCCGGCAGTGCCAGCGAGTGGTGCTCGGTGAAGGTGGTCGCCGGCCACGGTCCCGTCGCGCGCCCGAGGCGACGCACTGCGCCGACCGCGTACGGGATGTGGCTGAGCAGCGCTCAGGGCGCACGGTCGGCGCACGATGCGCTCGAGCGACCGGCCGACGCCCGAGGTCGAGCCGTCCGGCCCGCGGGATGACCGTCGACGGTCGTCGACGTCAGGCCACGGCGGCAGCGGTCCGTCACGGAGGTCGGCCGTGCGGGCGTGAAGGACGACGCCGGACGTCAGACCGGCGCGGCGGAGGGCGGCCGGCCAGGCTGCGGGCGATCAGCGGCCTGCCCGCCCGCTCCGCCGTAGACGAACTGGAGCACGTCCAGCGGCCGTGCATCGAGGGTCGGAGTCATGGCGCCCCCCGTGGCGACCTCGTGCGACCGACGGCAGTCGGTCGGTCGTGCAGCGTCTGCATGAACGTCCGGGTGCAACGTGGTGGTGGGAGCAGGATTCGAACCTGCGAAGGCTGAGCCACCTGGTTTACAGCCAGGCCCCTTTGGCCACTCGGGTATCCCACCAGGGAACGTCCGAGCGTACGCGCTGGCACCACCGCGACCAAAACGCCACGCCTTCGGGGCTACCTTCGGCCGAGCGAGCAGCGACATCTCGGACATCTCAGGAGGGCGCGGATGGCAGAGGCGAGCTTCGACGTCGAGGCCGGTGTCGACCGTCAGGAGGTCGACAACGCGATCAACCAGGCGGCCCGCGAGACCGTGACGCGCTTCGACTTCAAGGACACCGACACCGTCATCGAGTGGGCCGGCGACGAGGGCATCAAGCTCGAGTCGGTCTCGGAGGACCGGGTCAAGGCTGCCCTCGAGGTGCTGCGCGACAAGTGCGTGAAGCGCAAGGTGTCGCTCAAGGCGCTCGACATCGCCGACCCGCGTGATGTCGGTGGCGGCCGCTCGCGCATCGACGTGAAGCTCGTGAACACGATGACGCCCGAGCTCGCGAAGGCGATCGTGAAGGACGTGAAGGCCTCGAAGCTGAAGGTCACGCCGACGAACATGGGTGACCGGGTCCGTATCGCCGGCAAGTCGAAGGACGACCTCCAGGCGATCCAGACGATGATCACCGAGGCGGACCATCCCGCGCCGCTCCGGTTCACGAACTACCGCTGAGCGGCCGTCCTCCGGCTCGCTGCAGGATGAGACGCAGGAGCCGCGGTGCCTGAGGGTCACACCATCCATCGGCTCGCCCGCGACCATGCCGGGTGGTTCGCCGGACGCGAGGTGCGCGTCTCCTCCCCTCAGGGTCGCTTCGCCGCGGCCGCAGCGCAGCTCGACGCGCACACGCTCGTCGCGACGGATGCGTTCGGGAAGCACCTCTTCCACCGCTACGACGACGGCCGCAGCGTCCACATCCATCTGGGACTGTTCGGCAAGGTCTTCCACCACGCGCTCGAGCATGGCGTCGCTGCGCCCGCCCCACGCGACACGGTGCGCTACCGCGTCGAGGCGGCCGGCTCCGACGGCGGGCACGCGATCGACCTCGTCGGAGCGACCGCCTGCGAGCTGCTCGATGAGGCGGAGGTCGATGCGATCATCGCTCGGCTCGGTCCCGACCCGATCCGTGAGGACGCCGACCCGGAGCGCGCGTGGGCCGCGCTGCAGCGTCGCAGCGTCGGCATCGGCCGCGCGCTGATGGACCAGTCGGTGCTCGCCGGGGTCGGCAACGTCTACCGGGCCGAGGTCCTGTTCGTCCACGGCCTGCATCCGGACGTGCCCGCACGCGACGTGGACCGCGCCACCTGGGACGCGATGTGGGCGACGCTCGTCGAGTGGCTGCGACGCGGGGTGAAGGAGCGGCGCATCATCACCGTCGATCCCAAGGAGATCGGCGTGCCGCGCTCGCGGATGCGCCGGGCGGATGCGACCTACGCCTACCACCAGGACCACTGCCGGCGCTGCGGCACCGCGATCCGGCGCTACGACCTCGCGGGCCGCTGGGCCTACGCGTGCGAGTCGTGCCAGCCACCGCCCGGACGCGCCGCGTCACGCAGCACGGCCTCGCGCAGCACCGCGTCACGCAGCACGGCGTCGACGGCGGCCCCGGCACGTCGCAGAGGAGCGAGCCACGCATGAGCGCACACGCTGACACGACCGACGCGGCCGTCCCTCCACCGCTGCTGCGACGGGTCGCGATCGCCATCGCCATCGCGCGCTACGCGATCCCGCTCGCGGTCATCCCGGCGATCCCGTTCCTCATCGCCCGCGGCGAGCTCGCCCTGCTCGTGCTGCTGCGACCCCAGAAGGAGTTCCTGCTGCTCGCGGCTGCGCAGCTCGCCCGCACCGGGTCGCCGAGCGTGGCGCTGCTCCTCGCGGCCTACGTGCCGCTGATGATCGTCGCGATCTGGGCGTTCTTCATCGTCGGGCGCATCTTCCGTCCGGCGCTCGATGCGGGCGAGGCGCCGCGCTGGCTCACGCGCATCCTTCCGGCCGAGCAGCTCGACGTCGGACGACGGGTCATCGCACGTCGCGGTCCGCTGATCGCCGTGATGGGCCGCATGGCCGCCCTGCCTCCCACGATCATGGCCGCCGCCGCCGGCGCGTCGGACGTGAACGCTCCTCGCTACCTCGCGGCCGACCTCGTCGGCGCACTCGGGTCGTTCGCGCTGATGGTCGGGGCGGGACTCGTGCTCGGTGAGGCGTACGACGAGTACGGCATCTGGATCACGGTCGCCGGCGTCGTCGTGCTCGTCGCACTGATCGCGCTGATCACCCGCTGGGTGCGCAACGAGGCGGCACGGGAGGACTGAGGTCGTCGCCGAAGCGTGTGTCGGTCGGCGCGCTCTGCACGCCGTCGGGCTGGTCCGGAGCGCAGCAGGACCTTCTGCGCCGTCAGCATCATCGTGGATCATTGCGGTACACGACTGAGCGGGGTGCGATCCGCACGACACGGACTGTCCCATCAGGTCGCTTCTCGTAGATGATCCGCCAGTCATCGACTCGGACCCGATACAGCTTCGCGAGGTTGCCCCGTAGCGGTGAGCCCACGAGGGTCCCGAGCGCCAGACGGTCGAGCGCATCATCCAATTCATGGCCCATATGGCCAGGCGCCTCGAGACGCTCCCTGCGAGCGCGGCGCGAGAGCACCAACCGGGGCATCAGTCAGCAGCCGTGCCGTCCTTCGCGACGCTCCGTCGTTGCTCGGCGCGGAACTCGGCGAGTGAGACCTCGCGACCCGCCATCGCGTCCTGGATGCTCTCGATCAGCTCGAGGAGCGCAGTGGGATCGTTCAGGATCGCGCGGGTCTCCTCGTCGGCCTCTTCTTCCGGCAGGAGCGGAGGAAGGGCTTCCGAGTCGTTCTCAGCAGCGCAAAGTTGCACGAGGCGTTCCGAGAGCACACGGAGCAACCCGCGGTGCTGCTCGTCCTCGGTCGCGCTACGCAGATCGACGTCCATGCTTCCAGCGTACTGATGGGTCCCCATGCTGTCTCCGGTTCTCTGTCCATCGCGTCGAGTGTCCACTCGACAGGACTGGAGATGCGAGCACAGCAGGACCAGCCCGCGCAGGGGCGATTATCGGACTGTGGAAGACCCTCAGCGCACCGCTGCGAACGTGACGATCGACGTCGCGTCGCTGAGCAGGCCCGGCAGCACCCCGAGCACGAGCGTCGCCGCAGCGAGGCTCGCGACGACGAGCGTCAGGTTCGCGCCCGGCTGCAGGGCCGGGGCGTCGGCGGCCGGCTCGACCATCCACATGAGGCGGATGACCTTGAGGTAGTAGAAGAAGGCGATCACGGAGTTGATGACGAGCGCGCCGGCGAGCACGAGCCCGAACGTGGTCACGTCGACGGTGAGCGCCTCGAGGATCGCGAACTTCGCCCACAGGCCCACGGTCAGCGGTGCACCACCCAGCGACAGCATGAACACGGTCATCGCGGCCGCGAGCATCGGGCTGCGCGCACCCAGCCCCGCGTAGTCGCCGATGGCGCGCAGGCCGGTGCGGCGTGACACGCCGATCGCGACGCCGAACGCACCGATGTTCATCACCGCGTACGCCGCGAGGTAGAACAGCACGGCGCGGAACGCGCCGGCGTTCACGGCAGCGTCGAGCATCCCGCTGCCACCACGCGCGACGCCGAACGGCAGCAGGATGTAGCCGGCCTGGGCGACGGACGAGAACGCGAGCAGACGGATGAGGTCGCGCTGCTGGAGCGCACCGAGGTTGCCCACCGTCATCGTGATGATGGCGACGACCCCGAGGATCGGCGCCCAGACGTCGGCGAGCGGCTGGAACGCGATGAAGCTCACGATCGCGAGCCCGGCGAACCCGGCGGCCTTCGAGGCGACGGCGAGCATCGCGGTGACCGGCATCGGCGAGCCGGCGTAGGTGTCGGGCGCCCAGAAGTGGAACGGGACGGCGGAGATCTTGAAGCCGAACCCGACGATGATGAGCAGCACCGCGGCGAGCAGCAGCGGCTCGACCGTGCCGGCCGCGACCAGGCCACCGATGGCGGCAGCGATCGCGTCGAGGCCGGTGACGCCCGTGAACCCGTACACGAACGACATGCCGAGCAGCATGAGTGCGACCGAGAGCACACCGATCAGGAAGAACTTGAGCGCCGCCTCCGACGAGTACAGGTCGCGCTTGCGCAGCCCGACCATCACGAACGCGGGCACCGACACGGTCTCGAGCGCGACGAACAGCAGCAGCAGGTCGCGTGCGGACGGCATGAGCAGCATGCCGATGAACGCGGTGACCAGCAGGAAGTAGTACTCGCCCTGGAAGTAGCGGCCCTCGGCGAAGAAGCGCCACGAGATGCCGAGCACGGCGAGCAGCACCAGCAGGAACAGCGCCTTGAACGCGAGCGCGAACGAGTCGATGACGAACGTCCCGGCGAACGTGGTGCGCTCGTCGCCCCACAGCCGCGCGACGAAGTACAGCGCGACGAGGGTGCCGATCGCGGCCAGCGGGTTGACCAGCTGCTTCGCGCTGCCGCGCAGCGACAGGTCGGCGGCCAGCACCACCAGCGCGGTGACCGCGAGTGCGATCTCCGGCGCGATCGCCAGGAAGTCGATGGGCATGGGTCAGCCGCCCATCGAGCGCAGGAGCACGGTCACGGCCGCGTCCTGCACCCCGAACACGAGGCGCGGGAAGATGCCCAGTGCGAGCACCAGCACGAGCAGCGGCGTCCACGCGATCCACTCGATGCGGGTGACGTCGGCGAGCTCCTCGTTCGCCCACTTCTCCGGCGGCGTGCCGAGGTTGACGCGCTGGAGCATCCAGAGGAAGTAGCCGGCGGTGAGCACGGTGCCGATCGCGGCGAAGATGACGAGCCCGAGGTAGAGGCCGCCGTAGCTGTCGGCGAGGCCGAGCCCGGGGTTGATCGCGGCCCACATGGCGCCGAACTCGCCCCAGAACCCGGCGAGACCGGGCAGGCCGAGCGAGGCGACCGAGACGTAGGTGAGCAGCACGCCGTAGCGCGGGATCTTCATGAGCATCCCGCCACCGATGATGTTCATGTCGCGCGTGTGGTAGCGGTCATGCAGCGACCCGGCGAGGAAGAACAGCATGCCGGTGATGACGCCGTGCGCGATGTTGCCGAACAGCGCCGCCTGGATGCCGGCCTCGTTCATCGCGGCGATGCCGAGCATGACGAAGCCCATGTGGCCCACGGAGCTGAAGGCGATGAGCCGTTTGATGTCGGTCTGCGCGAGGCAGCACAACGACCCGTAGATGATGCCGATGACGGCGAGCACCCCGATCACCGGCGCGAAGCGCAGCGCACCCTCGGGCAGGATCGGGAGCGCGATGCGGATGAAGCCGTACGTGCCGATCTTGAGCAGCACGCCGGCGAGCAGCACCGAGCCGACGGTCGGGGCCTCGGTGTGGGCGTCGGGCAGCCAGGTGTGGAAGGGCCACATCGGGACCTTGATGGCGAACCCGAGGAACATGCCGAGGAACGCCCACGTCTGGAACGTGGTCGAACCGATCATCGACGCGTTGGAGAGCTCGACGATGTCCCAGCTGCGCAGGCCGGACTGGAAGTACACGGCGAGGAACGACACGAGCATGAAGATCGAGCCGAACAGCGTGTAGAGGAAGAACTTGACGCTCGCGTACTCGCGGCGCGGGCCACCCCACATCCCGATCATGAAGAACATCGGGACGAGGACCAGCTCGAAGAAGATGAAGAACAGGATCAGGTCGAACGCGACGAACGTGCCGGCCATACCGGTCTGCAGCAGCAGCATCAGCCCGAGGAAGGCCTTGGGCTTGCCCGGCTCCGGCAGGTGCTTCGTCGTGTAGATCGCGCTCAGGAACGGCAGCAGGAAGCTGAGGAAGAACAGCGGCAGCGAGATGCCGTCGATCCCGAGGTGGAAGCGCGCGTTGATCGCGTCGATCCACGCGACGTTCGTGACGAACTGCAGCTCGCCGGAGCGGCTGTAGTCGAACGCGACCGTCATCGCGGTGACCAGCGCGAACGACACACCCGTGACGAGCACGGCGAAGCGCTTGATGCGCTCCTCGTCGTCGTTCGGCAGGAGCAGCATCAGGGCCGCGCCGACCAGCGGCAGCGCGAGCGCCGCGATCAGCACCCAGCCTGCGGTGTTGGGGTCCATCCTCGTCTCCTTATCGGACCGCGACGAACGCCAGGACGAGGAGGATGACCCCCGCCACGAGCGCTCCCGCGTACCGCTGCACGTCGCCCGACTGGATGCGGCGCAGTCGTGCGCTCCACCAGGCGGCGCTGAAGGCGGCGCCGTTGACGCCGCCGTCGATGATTCGCTGGTCGACGACCGTGTAGGTCGTGCGCGCCAGTCGCATGGTCGTGGTGCCGATACCGGCCACCGCTCCGTCGATCACATCGTTCGAGATCCGCGTCGCCCAGGCGGACATGCGGTCCCTCACCGGCACCACGATGAAGCGGTAGCCGAAGCTGTCGAACCCGTACTTCGCGACGAGCACCCGGGTCAGGCCGCCCATGCGCATCATCGGGTCCTGCGCGGGCAGGCCGCGGCCGTAGAAGCGCCAGGCGAGCGCGACCGCCGAGCTGAACACGACGAGCACGATGAGCAGCAGGTCCAGGTGCCAGGTCGGCGGACCGTGCAGGATCTTCGCGCTCGGCTCGGCCGCGGCGGCCGCGATGCCCGTGCCGGCGGCCGCGTACTCGGCGAGGAAGGGGTAGGTCGTCTCCGCGATGACCGTCGTCGACGTCCACGACTCGAAGTTGGGCTTCTCCTGCGCGAACGGCGAGCCGATGAGCCCGACCGCGATCGACAGGACCGCGAGGATCATGAGCGGCACGGTGATCTGCCGGCCCGACTCGTGCGGGTCCGCGTGGTGCGCCCCGTGGTCCGCGTGGTCGTCGTGCGCGTCGTGCGTCGTGCGCGTCGTGCGCGTGCGCGCGTCGTCGTCATGCGCGTCGTGCCCGTGCGCGTCGGCGTGGCCGGCGCCGCGGTGCTCGCCCATGAAGATGAGGAACCAGGCGCGCGCCATGTAGAAGGTCGTGACGAACGCGGCGGCCAGCCCGACCCAGTAGACGGCGGTCCCGGTCGCGAAGCCGTTGACCGCCCACAGGTCGCCGGCGACGAGGATCTCGTCCTTGGAGAAGAACCCGGCGGTCAGCGGGAAGCCGGCGAGCGCGAGCGACCCGATGGTGAACGTCCAGAACGTGTGGGGCATGAAGCGCCGCAGGCCGCCCATGTCGGAGATGTTGTTCGAGTGGACGGCATGGATGAGCGAGCCGGCCCCGAGGAACAGCAGGGCCTTGAAGAAGCCGTGGGTGAAGAGGTGGAAGACCGAGGCCGTGTAGCCACCGACGCCGATCGCGGCGACCATGTAGCCGAGCTGCGAGATGGTCGAGTAGGCGAGGATCTTCTTGATGTCGTCCTGCACGAGCGCGAGCAGTCCCCCGAAGAACAGCGTGATGACGCCGACGACGGCGATGACGGCCATGACGGTCGCGGACTGCGCGAGCACGGGGAACAGGCGCGCGAGCAGGAACACGCCGGCGGTGACCATGGTGGCCGCGTGGATGAGCGCGGACACCGGTGTCGGGCCGGCCATCGCGTCGGGCAGCCACACGTGCAGCGGCATCTGGCCGGACTTGGAGATGCAGCCGACGAAGATGAGCAGCATGCCGAGCACGATCGTCGCGGTCGAGAGCTCGCCGGCGACGGCCGCGTCGATGGTCTGGAGGAAGTTGAAGGGCGTGTCGGTCAGACCGAACATGCCGGCGGAGAGCACGATGACCCCGACGATGAGGCCGACGTCACCGAACTTCGTCGTGAGGAACGCCTTGTTCGCGGCGTCCTGGTTCGACTTGTCCTCCCAGTAGAAGCCGATGAGGAGGAACGAGCACAGACCGACGAGCTCCCAGCCGACGACGGCCTGCAGCGTGTTGTTCGCGATGACGAGGAACAGCATCGAGAACGTGAACAGCGACAGCATCGCGTAGTAGTAGGTGAAGCGCTTCTCGCCGTGCATGTACTCGCGCGAGTAGATCTGCACCATCGACGACACGAGCGTGACGAGCAGGAACATCATGGCCGTCAGCCCGTCGATGAGCATGCCGAGCTCGAGCACGAACCCGCCGCCCAGCGGCGACCACGCGTACGCGGCCTCGTAGGGAGCGGGGTCGACGGTCGTGAACGTCTCCCAGGCGATCGCGATGGCGATCAGCAGGCTCGTGAGGATCGCGCCGATGCCGATCTCGGCACCGTGCCAGGGCAGGCGACGCCCGAACGCGGCGATCGCGGCGGCGGACGCCAGCGGCAGCGCCGGGATCAGCCAGGCGCTCTGGATCAACAGGGACGGCTCGGTCATCGTCTCCCCTACCAGCGCATCGCGTCGACGCGGTCGACATCGACCGACGCACGGTTGCGGAACAGGTTGAACACGATCGCGAGGCCGACACCGACCTCGGCGGCCGCGACGCCGATGATGAACAGCGCGAACATGTGGCCGCTCGCCGACACGTCCGTCGGGAACAGCAGGTTCTGGAACGCGACGAGGTTGATGTTCACCGCGTTGAGCATCAGCTCGACGCTGATGAGCACGAGCACGGCGTTGCGGCGGGCGATCAGCCCGTAGACGCCGACGCTGAACAGCAGCGTGGCGAGCAGCAGCGGACCGACGAGGCTCATGCCCGCACCTCCCCTGCCGCACCGTCGGCCGACGCATCAGCGTCGTCGACGCCGTCGAGGTCGGGGTCGTCGGCGAGCAGGATCCGCGTGACGTCCTCGACCTCACCGGACTCGCCGTCCTCGCGGCGCGACAGCACGATCGCGCCGACGAGCGCGGCGAGCAGCAGCATCGAGAGGACCTCGAACGGCAGGACCCAGTCGCGGAACAGCGCGAGGCCGATGTCGGCGGTGCGCGGACCGCCGACCGTGTCGACGCGCACGTCGCCGAACGCGGCGATGATGAGGCCGGACAGCAGCACGAACAGCGCGCCGGACACGCCGAGGGCGAGCCCGCGGTGGTCGCTGTCGAGCGCCTCGCGGCCGATCGGTGCGCGCGTGAGCATGAGACCGAAGAGGAACAGCACGGCGACCGCACCCACGTAGACGACGAGCTGCACGAGCGCGAGGAAGTCGGCGCTGAGCACGAGGAACACGCCGGCGATGCCGGCGAGCGTCACGGCCAGGAACAGCGCCGCATGCACGAGGTTCGTCGAGGTCACGGTCTTGATCGCGGCCGCAGCGGTGATGAGGCCGACGACGGCGAAGATGAGGTCGAGGCCGGTCATGCGCTCCCCTCCTCGAGCAGCTTCTGCTTCTCCTTGCGCACCCACGCGGCCTTGGCCTTGGCGCGGGCGATGCGCTCGTCCTTGCCCTCGGCGATCAGCCGGTCGAACGTCTCCTGGTCGATCTCACCCGAGCCTGCGACGTGCACGTCACCGAGCTTCTTCGGCGCGGCGTCAGGTGCAGCGGCCGGCGCGGCGGCGGCCTCAGGAGCGGGTGCGGCCTCGGCAGCAGGCGCGTCGGCGGCACCAGCAGCAGGCGCGTCCTCGGTGACCACCTCAGCGACCTCGGCAGGCGCCTCGGCGGCGAGTCGCGCCTTCTCCTTGCGGACCCATGCGGCCTTGGCCTTGGAGCGGGCGATGCGCTCGCTCTTGCCCTCGGCGATCAGCGCGTCGTAGGTCTCCTGGTCGACCTGGCCGCCCTCGACGTGGACCTCGGACTTCTTCGGCGCGGCCCCAGCCCCAGCCTTGGCCCCAGCGCTCCCGCGCCAGCAGCGCCGGCCGCCGCACCGGCTGCCCCCGCGCCCACGGCCGGGGCGGATGCGGCGAGCAGCGCCTTGTCGGACTTCGCGATCGCGTCGACGACCTCGGCGGGCGCGTCGGCACCGACGTCGAGCATCGGCGGTGCGGGCACGGTGTCGGCCCACTCGCGCAGGCGGCCCATCTCGTGCAGCAGCCCGTCGATGGAGTACTCGGCGTACTCGAACTCGGGCGACCACCACAGCGCGTCGAACGGGCACACCTCGACGCAGATGCCGCAGTACATGCACAGCGAGAAGTCGATGGCGAAGCGGTCGAGGACGTTGCGCGTGCGCGAACGCCCACCTTCGGTCGCGGACGGCACCGACTCCTTGTGCGAGTCGATGTAGATGCACCAGTCGGGGCACTCGCGCGAGCACAGCATGCACACGGTGCAGTTCTCGTCCATGAGCGCGATGACACCGCGCGTGCGCGGGGCGAGGTCGGGACGCTCGTGGGGATACATCTGCGTCACCGGTCGCTGACCGAGGTGCTTGATGGTGACGGCGAGGCCCTTGAGCAGGCCGGTCCCTGGGATCGTGCGGCTCATCCGGCCACCACCTTTCCGACGGCGACGACCGCGAGGTTCACGAGCGAGAGCGGCACGAGGACCGTCCACGAGATGCGCTGCAGCTGGTCCTCGCGCAGACGCGGGTAGGCGACGCGCACCCAGATCATGACGAACACGAGCAGCATGATCTTGCCCAGCGTCACGCCCGCACCGAGCAGCACGCCGAGCGCACCGTCGGGCAGGTCGAGGCCCGGCAGCGGCTGCCAGCCGCCGAGGAACAGCACGACGGTCAGGCCGGACATCAGGATCATGCCGGCGTACTCGGTGAGGAGGAACATCGCGAACTTGATGCCGGAGTACTCGGTGATGTAGCCGAACACGAGCTCGGAGTCACCGATGGGCATGTCGAAGGGCGGACGGGAGAGCTCGGCGAGCGCGGCGAGGAAGAAGATGCCGAACCCGAGCGCCTGCGGGAACACGTACCACATGCTGATGCCGGTGCCGAAGAGCTCGGAGCTCTGCTGCGCCTCGACGATGCCGACGAGCGAGAGCGTGCCGGCCTGCAGCGCGACGGCGACGGCGACGAGGATGAGCGGCAGCTCGTAGGCGATGAGCTGTGCGGCGGCGCGCAGGCCACCGATGAGCGAGAACTTGTTGGCGCTCGCCCAGCCGGCCATCATGATGCCGAGCACGCCGACCGACGAGATGGCGAGCACGTAGAACAGGCCGAGCTCGAGGTCGAGGGCGAACAGGCCGGGGGCGAGCGGGATGACGGCGAAGGACAGCAGCGTCGCGACGAGGCCGATCGCGGGCGCCATCGCGAAGACCTTGCGGTCCGCGGCGCCCGGGATGATGTCCTCCTTCTGGATGAACTTGATGCCGTCAGCGACGAGCTGCAGCGAGCCGGCCGGTCCGGCCTCGACGGGCCCACGACGGTTCTGCAGGCGCGCCATGCCCTTGTGCTCGAGGTAGCCGCCGACGAGCGGCACGACGAGGAACATGACGGTGATGAACGCGATCTTGAGCAGCAGCGACACGACGGTGCCACCGGTGTCGAGCAGCGACTCGGCCGGTGCGAACACGGGCAGCAGGGTCGCGACGGGGGCGATCACGGTCGTCATCGGTCGATGTCCCCCACGACGAAGAACACGGAGCCGAGGATCGAGATCGCGTCGGGCAGCAGCTGGCCCTGCACGAGGTACGGGATCGCCTGCACGTTGGAGAACGACGGGGTGCGCATCTTGAGGCGCCACGGGGTGCGGCCGCCGTCCGACTCGAGCCAGTAGCCGAGCTGGCCGAGCGGGTTCTCGGTGCGCACGTACGTCGCGCCCTCGGGAGCCTTGACCATCTTCGGCAGCTTCTGGTTGACCGGACCGGACGTCATGTGGTCGTGGATCTGGTCGATGATGTCGAGCGACACGCGGATGCGCCCGAGCAGCACCGCGAAGCGGTCGTACGCGTCACCGTTGCGGCCGACGGGGACCTCGACGTCGATGTCGCCGTACTTCAGGTACGGCTCGGTGACGCGCGAGTCCTCCGCGAGTCCGGTCGCGTGCAGCGCCGGTCCGGTCACGCCGAGTGAGAGCGCGACGTCGGTGGGCAGCGGGCCGATGTCGACGGTGCGGCCGCGGAAGATCTCGTTGCCGAGCACGAGGTCGTCGTAGTCGGGCATGCGACTGCGCGTCAGCTTCGACACGCGGGCCGACTCGGCGAGGAAGCCGCGCGGCAGGTCGATCTTGACGCCACCGACCTGGTTGTAGGTGAAGTGGAGGCGGCCGCCGGTCGCGGACTCCATGAGGTGCTGGATGTCCTCGCGCTCACGGAAGGCGTAGAACATCGGGGTGATCGCGCCGAGCTCGAGCGCGAACGAGCCGATGAACATGAGGTGGTTGAGGATCCGGTTCCACTCGGCCATGAGCATGCGGATCCACTGCGCACGCTCGGGGACCTCCATCTCGAGCATCTGCTCGACGGCGAGCGCGACGCCCAGCTCGTTGGAGAACCCGGAGAGCCAGTCGTGCCGGTTGACGAGCGCCATGATCTGGCGGTAGTCGCGGTACTCGGCGAGCTTCTCGAAGCCGCGGTGCATGTACCCGATGACCGGCTTCGCACGCAGGATGCGCTCGCCGTCCATCTCGAACACGACACGGAACACGCCGTGCGTGGCGGGGTGCGCCGGGCCGATCGACAGCGACATGTCGGCGGTGACGAGGTCACCGTCACCGACCAGCTCGATGGCCAGGCCCTCACCGGGCGCGGTGCCCTGGAGGAGCTGCTCGCGGACGTCGAGGTCGCTCATGCCTGCTCCTCCGGCGTCTCGTCGGCGGCACGTTCGGCGGCCTTGCGGGCGCGCGCCTCGGCCTGCGCGCGGCGCTGCTCGTCGGCCGTGCGCGCAGCGTCGGCGGCGGCGGCGGGGTCGGTGCTCGCGGCGGTCCCGCTGGCCGGCGCGCTCGCCTCGGGCATGGTCGCGTCGCTCACGGTCGGCTCGGCGGACGCGACGGCGGCCTCGTTGCCGGCGGCCGCATCGATCGCGGCGCTCACCTGGCGCAGCGCGATCGCCTGTGCGGCCATCGCCTCGTCGAGCACGTACGGCCCTGGCGCGTCACCGATCCCGGGGACGCGCTCGATGACGTTGCCGTCCTCGTCGAGCTCCGCCGGCTCCTTCACGCCCGGCCACGGCTTCGCGACGCGGGAGGCGAGGTGGAAGTCCTTGCGCAGCGGCCAGCCCTCGAAGTTCTCGACGGTGAGGATGCGCGGCTCGAGGGCGGGGTGTCCGGGGAACTCGATGCCGAACATGTCCCACGTCTCGCGCTCCATCCAGTTCGCGCCGCGGTAGACGTCGTTGAGCGACGGGCAGACGGGCGTATCGCGGCCGCCCTCGCAGCGGGTGCGCAGGCACAGCCGGTTGCCCGTCGACGTCGAGTAGAGGATGGCGACGACGTCGAACCCGTCCTCGCGCGCGTCGACGCCGTGGAGCGTGTCGAACAGGTCGAAGTCGAGCAGCGGCTCGTCGCGGCAGCGCGTGAAGGTGTCCACCCATGCGGAGGGGGCGACGTGCACGGTGAACATGCGGTGCGCGAGCGTCGATCCGATGATGCCGTCGCCCAGCCGATCGCGCAGCAGCGCCTCGGTCTCCTCGGGCGTGAGCGCCCGGTCACGACGTGCGAGCACGCTCATCCGCCGCTCCCGAGCTCGGCCGGCGCGGCGGTGTGCAGCGACTGCGCGTCGAGCGCCATGCCGGCCTCGGCGCCGATGTTGGCGGGGTCACGGCGGACGGCGGCGATGCGGTCCTTGAGCGACTCGCCCTGGATGCGGTCCTGCAGCTTCATGATGCCGTCGAGCAGCGCCTCGGGACGCGGCGGGCAGCCGGGCACGTACACGTCGACGGGGATGATCTGGTCGACGCCCTTGGTGACCGAGTACGAGTCCCAGTACGGGCCGCCGCAGTTCGAGCACGAGCCGAACGAGATGACGTACTTCGGCTCGGGCATCTCGTCGTAGAGGCGCTTGACGGCCGGCGCCATCTTGTCGGTGAGCGTGCCGGACACGACGAGCAGGTCGGCCTGGCGCGGACCGTGCGCGAACGGGATGACGCCGTGGCGGATGAAGTCGTGACGGGACGTGGACGCGGCGATGAACTCGATGGCGCAGCACGCCAGACCGAAGTTGAAGCACCACAGCGAGTACTTGCGGCCCCAGTTGAACACGTACTTCACGGGCTTGGGGAGCTCGACCTGATCCATCAGTCCCATCGCAGGACCCCCTTGCGCCAGGCGTAGGCCAGCCCCTCGAGCAGCGTCCCGATGAAGAGGAACATCGCGACGAGCGCGTACAGGGCGGACGGTGTGGTCGTCGGACCGAGGTCGTTGAAGATCACGGCCCACGGGAACAGGAAGATCGCCTCGACGTCGAAGATGACGAACAGGAAGGCGAACACGTAGTACCGGATGTTCATCTGCGACCAGCCGGACCCGACCGCCTCGACGCCGCACTCGTAGGTGGAGAGCTTGAGGGGGCTGGGGACACTGGGCCGCATCAGCCGGTTCAGCAGCATGATGATCGCGTAGAGCACCGCGCCGAACACGAGCATGACCGCGACGGTGCCGTACTGGCCGCCGAGCGTCACCACGGACCTCCCTGTGCTCGCAGATCCCGGCGTGAGCGGGTTCGCAGGACGTCGGACGGGCGGCTCAGGGGCCGCAGAACGGTGTGAAGCGTAGCAAGCACGCAGACCTGCTCCGGCGGGCCGCCTCAGGCGGGCAGGCGCCAGTCGACAGGTGCCGCCCCGGCAGCATCGAGCAGCGCGTTCACGCGCGTGAACGGGCGCGAACCGTGGAACCCGCGGTGCGCGGACAGCGGACTCGGATGCGGTGCGCTCAGGACCTGCGCACCGCCCGCGCGCAGCCGTGGCGCGAGCGTCTGCGCGTCGCGGCCCCACAGCAGCGCGACGAGCGGGGTCCCGGCCGCGGCGTGGTGGGCGATCAGGCCGTCGACGATGGCGTCGGTGACCTGCTCCCAGCCCCAGCCTCGGTGCGAGCCCGCTTCGCCGTGCGACACCGTCAGCACCCGGTTGAGCAGCAGCACGCCCTGTGCGACCCAGGCACTGAGGTCCCCGTGGGTCGGGCGGGGCAGGCCGAGGTCCGCCTCGTACTCGGTGAGCAGGTTGCGCAGGCTGCCGGGCAGCGGCCGCACGCTGCGGTCGACGGCGAACGCGAGCCCGATCGCGTGCCCCGGGGTCGGGTAGGGGTCCTGCCCGACGACGAGCACCCGGACCGAGGCCAGCGGCATCGCGAGCGCGGCGAACACGCGGTCCCGCAGCCGGGGCGAAGGAGCGGCCGGCGGCCTGCTCGGCGCGCAGCCGGTCCTCGAGCTGCGCGATCGTGTCGGCGACGGGGGCGAGCACGTCGCTCCAGCCGGTGCCCACGACGTCACCGACGAGCGATGCGCGGCGGTCGACGGTGTCCGGACCGTTCACCGCCGGGCTCACCCCAGCCGGTCGAGCGCGTAGTGCGTCGAGGATCTCGGATCAGCCGACGAATCACGTGCCCTCATCCCACAATCCCTGCTCGCGCTGACCTGCTTCACCTATGACGGGTCGCAGTCGGCGGCGTGCCAGCTCCGGGCTCTCGATCAGCAGTTCCAGCGGCTCGTGCCGGCAGCGACGAACATCAACGGCGAGCGACCAGCCCTTCGCCGCCGGCCGCCGCCTCGTCCTCGAGCGCGTACAGCACCGGCAGGGTCCGCACGCCCTCGCGCAGGTCGGTGCCGGGGATCTTGCCCGAGACCTCGGCGTCGGCGAGCAGGTCGATGAGGTCGTCGGACAGCTGGAACGCCATGCCGACCTCGAAGCCGTAGTTCGCCGCCGCCTCGACGCCCACCGCGTCGACACCGGAGAGCATCGCGCCGTAGCGGCATGACGTCTCGATCAGCGACGCGGTCTTGCCGGCGATGACCTCGAGGTAGTGCTCGCGCGTCGCGGGCAGGGGCGGCACGTCGTCGGGCAGCGCGCCGACACTCCCCTGCACCTCGGCGATCTGGCCCTCGCACAGGCGTGCGAGCGTGGCGGCCATGATGCGCGTCACGTCGACACCGAGCTGCGCGGACAGGTCGGACGCACGGGCGAACAGGAAGTCGCCGGTCAGGATCGCGACGGTGTTGGTCCAGCGGGCGTTCGCGCTCGGGGTGCCGCGCCTGGCGGTCGCCTCGTCGATGACGTCGTCGTGGTAGAGGGTCGCGAGGTGCACGAGCTCGACGATCGCGGCCGCGTCGACGAGCTCGGGGCGCTGCGGGTCACCGAGGTGCCCGGTGAGTGCGACGAGCAGCGGACGGAACCGCTTGCCGCCGGCGTCGATGAGGTAGCGGGCCGCCCGGTCGACGAACGCCTGCGAGGACGTGACCTGCTCGGTGAGGCGCCGCTCGACCGCTTCGAGCGTCGTGCTGACCGCGAGGCCGTGCTCGTCGAGCTCCGCGAGGACGGACGCCGGCACTGCGAGACGTGCCGGCCGGGGTCCGCTCATCGCAGCAGCACGCCGGCGTGACCGGCCAGCTCGATGAGCAGCTGCGGCTGGAGCCCGAGGACGACGATCAGCGCGGCCGCGACCGCGACGGCCGAGGACAGGCCGGCCGACAGCAGCGGCATGCGTGCCTCCGCCGCCTCCATGGCCTCCACGTCGTCCCCGTCCCCATCCCCGTCCCCGTCTACCGCCACAGCCACCGCCTCAGGCGCGTCGTCGAGGAACATGATGCCGGCGATGCGCAGGTAGAAGGAGGCCGCGACCAGCGAGGACAGCACGCCGATGAGCACGAGCCAGGTCAGCCCAGCGTCCACGCCCGCACGGAACACCTCGAGCTTGCCGATGAAGCCGGCCGTGAGCGGCAGGCCGGCGAGCGAGAGCAGCGCGAGCGCCATGATGCCGGCGAGCAGCGGCGACGTGCGGCCGAGCCCACGCAGGTTGGTGAGCGTGACCTCGCCGCGGCGGCGGCGCTCGACGGCGATGACGACGCCGAACGCGGCGATCGTGCCGACCGCGTAGGTCAGCAGGTAGAGCAGGGTCGCCGACAGGCCGGCGCGGGTGAGCGTGAGCACGCCGATGGTCGCGTAGCCGGCGTGGGTGATCGACGAGTAGGCGAGGATGCGCTTCACGTCATGCTGGCTGAGCGCGGCGAACGCGCCGTACAGCATGGTCGCGGCCGCCAGCACGGCGAGCACCGGCACCCAGTAGGCCTGCAGCCCGGGGAACGCGACCAGGTAGAGCCGCAGCAGCAGGGCGAACGCGGCGGCCTTGGTGGCTGCGGCCATGAACGCGGTGACGTTGGTCGGCGAGCCCTGGTAGACGTCGGGCGTCCAGAAGTGGAACGGGACGAGCGCGACCTTGAACGCGACCCCGACGGTGACGAGCACGAGGCCCGCCATCGCCACGCCGCGCGGCACGAGCACGCTGGTGATGCTCGCGCCGATCGCGGGGATCGAGAGCGTGCCGGTCGCGACGTAGAGCAGCGCGAGGCCGTAGAGCAGCACGGCCGAGGCGACCGCGCCGGTCACGAAGTACTTGAGCCCGGCCTCCTGGCTGCGACGGTCACGGCGGGCGAGGCTCGCGAGCACGTACAGCGCGAACGACAGCACCTCGAGCGCGACGAACGCGGTGACGAGGTCGTTCGCCCCACCGAGCACCGCCATGCCGACGGCGGCGAGCAGGATGAGCGACTCGACCTCGGCGCGGTTGATGCGCCGCTCCTGCAGGTACGCGTAGCCGAGCGGCACGACGAGCAGCGCGGACAGGTAGACCGTCAGGCGCGTGAACAGCGAGAGGCCGTCGCTCGCGAGCGATCCGGCGAACGACGCTGACGCGACGAGGCTGCCCCCGTCCGCACCGAGCACCGGTCCGACCTGCCACAGCGTGAGCACGAGCGCGGCGCCCAGTGCGAGTCCCGCACCCCAGGCCTGCACGAGCGTCGCTCGTCCGGGGAGCACGATCGGCAGCACCGGGGCGGCCACGCCGAGCAGCGCGAGCACGACGCCGGGGACGAGGTCCCCGCCGATCGCGACCCACGCACCCAGCGCGATGGTGGCGAGCCCGACGGGCAGCATGACGAGCTGCGGACGCCCGCGCGTGATGGCGACGAGCAGCAGCACGAGCGCTGCGCCGGTGAGCACGAGCTCGGGCGCGATGGCGGCGAAGGACACGTCGAGGAGCGGGTTCATCGCACGCCTCCTGCGACGGCGGCGACCTCAGCGAGGACGCGGTCGACGGACGGCCCGACGAGGTCGAAGAGCGGTCCGGGATACAGCCCGATGGCGACGATGAGCACGATGAGCGGCGCCATGACGACGATCTCGCGGCGCGTCAGGTCCGGCGTGGTGCGGTTCGCCTCGGTCTCGAGCGGCCCGTGGAAGATGCGCTGGTAGGCCCACAGCAGGTAGAGCGCCGCGAGCACCGCACCGAACGCGGCGAGGATCGCGGCCGCACGGTTGGTCGCGAACGTGCCGAGCAGGATGGGGAACTCGCCGACGAAGCCGTTGAGGCCGGGCAGCGCGAGCGAGGACATCGACACGACGAGCCACAGGCCGGCCATGACGGGGACCTGCTTCGCGAGCCCACCGAAGTCCGCGATCATGCGGGTGTGGCGGCGCTCGTACAGGAACCCGATGAGCAGGAACAGCGCGCCGGTCGACAGGCCGTGGTTGACCATCTGCACGACGGCGGCGGTGGTCGCGATGTCGTTGAGCGCGAACGTGCCGAGCACGACGAAGCCCATGTGGCTGACCGACGAGTAGGCGACGAGGCGCTTCACGTCGGACTGCATGAGCGCGACGATCGCGCCGTAGAGCACACCGACGACGCTGATGCCGATGAGCCACGGGGCGAACGCGATGGTCGCGTCGGGGAACAGCGGCATCGCGTAGCGCAGCAGGCCGAACGTGCCCATCTTGAGCAGCACGCCGGCGAGGAACACGCTGCCGCCGGTCGGCGCCTCGGTGTGCGCGTCAGGGAGCCACGTGTGCACCGGGAACAGCGGGACCTTGACGGCGAACGCGACGAGGAACGCGGCGAACAGCCAGGTCTGCTGCGCAGCGCTGAGCACCAGGCGGCCGGACACGACGGCGTCACGGATCGCGAGGTAGTCGAACGTGCCGGTCTGGGCGTGCACGTACAGGATGCCGACGAGCATGAGCAGGCCGCCGGCGAGCGTGTAGAGGAAGAACTTGACCGCGGCCGCACGCCGGCCCGCGCCACCCCAGATGCCGATGATCAGGTACATCGGGACGAGGGTGAACTCGAACAGGACGTAGAACAGCAGCAGGTCGGTGGTCGCGAACACGCCGATGACGGCGGCCTGCAGCACGAGGAACGCGGCGGTGTAGCCGACGAAGCGGTCCTGGACGCTGCGCCATGAGGCGACGAGGATCAGCGGCATCAGGAACGTGGTCAGCAGGATGAGCACGAGGCTGACGCCGTCGACGGCGAACGCGAGCCGCGCACCGATCGACGGGATCCAGGTCGCCGACTCGGCGAGCTGCAGGTCGGGGTTCGCGACGTCGAAGCGCGACAGCAGCCACAGCGACGACGCGAACGTGGCGAGCGACACGCCGAGGCCGAGCGCACGCACGTCGCGCTCGCGGGCACGCGGGGCGAGCGCGAGCAGCAGCGCGCCGATGAGCGGCGTGACGATCGTGAGGGTGATCGGACCCATCAGCGCACCACCATCCCGACGGCGAGTGCGAGCAGCAGCGCGACGGCCACGATCATGACGGTCACGTAGCTGCGCACCATGCCGGTCTGGGCGCGGCGGGCGAGGCGGCCGGTCGCGAGGGTCGCAGCACCGGAGCCCATCACCGCCCCGTCGACGATGCGCCGGTCGACCCAGGTGAGCGCCCGTGCGACACGCGTGCCGAAGGTGACGAACACGGCCTCGTAGGCCTCGTCGACGAGGAACCTGCGCTCCATGACCTCGGCGAGCGGTCCGCGGACGGGGTCGACGAGCCGGCCACGGCTGAGGTCACGGCGCGCGTAGGCGAGCCATGCGAGCGTGATGCCGATGCCGACCGCGACGATGGAGATGGCGATCAGCTGCGGCTCGCCGAGCGGCCCGACGGGCGTGTAGCCGAGCGCCGAGATGTCGCCGGAGACGGGCGCGAGGAAGCGGTAGAGCGGCCCGGAGTGGACGGGGTTGAGCACGAGGCCTCCGATGGCGCTGAGCACCCCGAGCACGACCAGCGGGATGGTCATCGACGCGGGCGACTCGTGCGGGTGCACGCCGTCGGCATGGCGCGCGGGCCCGAGGAACACCATCACGTACCAGCGGGTCATGTAGAACGCGGTGAGGACCGCACCGAACAGCCCGACGAGGTAGACGCCGCCGTAGCCGTGCAGGTACGCCTCGGTGAGGATCTGGTCCTTGGAGAAGAACCCGGCGAACGGTGGCACGCCGCTGATCGCGAGCCAGGCGATCGTCGACGTCGCGAACGTCACGGGCATCACCTTGCGCAGGCCTCCCATGCGCCACAGGTCCGTCTCGTTGGCGAGCGCGTGCATGACCGACCCGGCGGCGAGGAACAGCAGCCCCTTGAAGAACGCGTGGGTGACGAGGTGGAAGATGCCCTCGCGGAACGCGCCGACCCCCACACCGATGAACATGTAGCCGAGCTGCGACACCGTCGAGTAGGCGAGGACCTTCTTGATGTCGTCCTGCCGGATGGCGATGAGTGCGGCGAGCAGCGCGGTCGACGCGCCGATCCAGGCGATGATCGTCATCGCGTCGACGGACTGGACGAGCACGGGCGAGAGCCGCACGGTCAGGTAGACGCCGGCGGTGACCATCGTGGCCGCGTGGATGAGCGCGGACACCGGGGTCGGGCCGGCCATCGCGTCGGGCAGCCACACGTACAGCGGGATCTGCGCGGACTTCGCCGCGGCACCACCGAGCAGCAGCAGCACGAGCGTGAACGCGACGCTGCTCGTCAGCGTCGGTGCGGCCTCGACGATCGCGACGATGTCGAGCGTGCCGAGCGTCGCGAACGCGAGGAACATCGCCACCATGAACGCGACGTCACCGACGCGGTTGGTGATGAACGCCTTCTTCGCCGCGGTCGCGTACGCGCGCTTCTCGAACCAGAACCCGATGAGCAGGTAGCTCGAGAGGCCGACGAGCTCCCAGCCGAGGAACAGCGTGAGCAGGTTCGAGCCGAGCACGAGGATCAGCATCGAGGCGAGGAACAGGTTGAGGTAGGCGAAGAAGCGCGCGAAGCGGCTGTCGCCGAGCATGTAGCCCACCGAGTAGACGTGGACGAGGAGCCCGACGCCGGTCACCACGAGCAGCATGACGACGGTCAGCTGGTCGATGAGCAGGTCGAAGCCGACGCTGAGCGTTCCGACCTCGATCCAGCGCGGCAGAGGACGCAGGTACGTCGCGGGCGCAGCGATGACCTGCCAGGCGACCGCGACCGACAGGCCGAACGCGGCGACGGCCGCCCCGATGCCGAGGTAGGCGGCACGGGCGGCGAGCCAGCGCTGCGCGACGAGCACGAGGACGAAACCGAGGGCGGGCAGCACCGGGATGAGCCAGGCCAGCCCGATGACGCCGTCGGTCACGGTCAGGATGTCGTTGACGGGCGCGGGGCCCGCGGCTGCTGCGAGCACCACGTCAGGACCTCATGAGGGAGGGCACGTCGACGTCGACGGTGCCCCGGCGGAAGAAGAGGTTCACGAGGATCGCGAGGCCGACGACGACCTCGGCGGCCGCGACCACGATGATGAAGAACGTGAACACCTGGCCGTCGGCGTCGCCCCACATGCGCGAGCCCGCGACGAGCGTCAGGTTGACGGCGTTGAGCATCAGCTCGATGCTCATGAACAGCACGATGAGGTTGCGGCGCAGCATCACCCCGACGAGGCCGATGCTGAACACGGCCGCTGCGACGATCAGGTAGGCGCCGATGGGCATGTCAGGCCTCCCCGTCGGCATGGGTGGCCGCGTCGGTGGCCGCATCAGCAGCGACGACCGGAGCGAGCGCGTCGCCACCCGCGTCCCTGCCCGAGTCCCCGTCCCCGTCCTCGTCCTCAGCGACGAGGTCGCGGCGGCGGGCGAGGATGACGGCACCGATGGTGGCGACGGTCAGCAGCACGGCGGAGAGCTCGAACACGAGCGTGTAGCGCGTGAACAGGCGGCGGCCGAGGAACGCGACGCCGGCGCCGTCGTCAGGACCCTTGGCGGCCTCGAGGCCGATGCACGGCTGCTGGCTGCCCACGGCGGCGACACCGGACCCGCAGACCGACGCCTCGCTGGTGTAGGGGCCGACGAACGCGGCGGTCATCGCACCGGCGACGAGCAGGCCTGCGGCGACGATGCCGGCGACGCGTCGGCGGTCGTTCATGATCAGCAGGTCGTCACGGTCGACGCCGAGCAGCATGATGACGAACAGGAACAGCACGACGATCGCGCCGGCGTAGACGAGCACCTGCACGACGGCGAGGAACTGCGACTCGAGCGTGAGGTAGAGGCCGGCGACGGCGAGCAGGTGGATGACGAGCATCAGCGCACCGTGCACCAGGTTGCGCATGGTGATGACGGCCACGGCCGCGCCGAGCGCGATGCCGGCGAAGACGATGAAGGCGAGGACCTCGCCCGTGAGCCCTTCGATCATCAGTCGCTCGTCTTCTTGTCGGTCGCGCCCGTGTCCGACGGGACGAGCGGGAGCTGCCGTCCGGGGACGACCGCGCCGGCGCGCTGCTGCTTGGCGACGGTCGCGGGGGCGAAGTCGCCGCCCTTGCGGTCCGGCGGGGTGACGGCGAG
>JAGYKW010000008.1 GCA_018401275.1 Nitriliruptoraceae bacterium
CGTCCCCGGCGTGCACGGCGTGCGCCTCGCGGTCCGGTAGCTGCTCGACGGCGATCAGGCCGCGTCCGCCAGCTCCGAGCGCCGCGGCGGGTCCGCGCCGTGGCGCATGCACGTGAGCGCCGCCACGCGGGCGGCGAAGGCGAGCGCGTCGCGCAGCGTCACGTCGTCCGCTGTGGCGAGGGCCCGGCGTTCCAGCAGCGAACGCTCGTCGAGCGCGGCGAGCAGTCCCGCCGTGAACGCATCGCCCGCACCGACGGTGTCGACGACGTCGACGTCCAGCCCGGTGACCGTCAGCATCCGCCCGTCGCTGCGCATGGCGGTCGCGCCCTGCGCGCCCTGCGTCACGACGACGATCTCCGGACCGGACCTGGCCCAGTCGCCGGCGACCGCCAGCGGGTCGCGGTCGGGATGCAGCGCCTCGAGGTCCGCGTCGCTGACCTTCACGAGGTCGACGGCGCCGACGGCCGCGGCGATCGCTGCCCGCTCGGCCACGAGGTCACCGATGACGGCCGGCCGGACGTTCGGATCGAGGCTGACCAGCGGCCGCGCCGGGGCTGCAGCCACCAGACGCGCGAGGAGCGTGCCGGTGCCGGGGGCGGTGAGCGTGACCGCCCCGAGCGAGACGTGCAGCGCCGCAGCGGCGGACGCCGGCACCTGCTCGACCGCTCGCGCGACGTCGTCGTCCGTCATGCCGGTCGCACTCGTGCCCTCGAGGACGAACTCGTAGGAGGCGTGTCCGCCCGCGTCGAGGTGGACCGTCGCGAGGGTCGTCGGACGCGTCGTGCGTGCCGCCGGCAGCACCGTCACGCCGGCGTCCTCGAGGCGCGCCGCGAGCAGGGCGCCGAACCCGTCGTCGGAGATGGCACCGAGGAACCCGGTGGGGACACCGAGGCGACCCAGTCCGACCGCGACGTTGAACGGTGAGCCTCCGGGGAGCGCTCGCTCGCTCCCGTCGGCCTCGCGGACGAGGTCGACCAGCGCCTCTCCGGCGACGACCACGTGCATCCCGGCCTCCTCGTCCCGGCCGGCCTCGGACGGGGAGCGCCCGACGCTACTGTCCGCGGGTGGCGCGGGAGCGGGGCCCGTGCGGCGTGGTCGCCCTTCGACCCGCCGTCGACCGGAGGAGGACCTCGGTGCAGGGTCATCATGAGGGTGTCGCGTGGGTCCGCGGCGCGGAGCCGCTGAGCGCCTTCGACGTCGTCTCCACCGGTCCTCGTCGGGTCATCGTCCGTGTCCTCGGTGGCCGGCTCGCCATCTCCGTGCACCGACCCGGCACGTTCCGTGTCCGCTGGCTGCTCGACGACCCGCAGCCCGACTACGGGATCCTCACCGAGGACGGCGACCGGCCGGATGACGGGGCCCAGGACGCGTCCGACGTCGACCTCGAGCAGGGGACCGACGACGGTGGCGTGTGGCTGCGCGTGCGCAGCGGGACGGTCGCGCTCGTGCTGCGAGGGAAGCCGCTGCGCCTGGAGCTCGAGCGGGACGGCCGCGTCCTCCTCGGCCCGGCGCGCGACCGCTCCATCGACGGTGACCTGCGCTTCCCGGCGGTCGCACGCAAGGACGGCGGCTGGCTGCTGTCCTTCGAGCTGCCCACCGGCGAGCGGGTCCATGGCCTCGGGGAGAAGTGGGCCGGCCTCGACCGGCGCGGGCAGCGGATCCGCAGCTGGAACGAGGACGCCACCAACCTCAGCGCCGAGCTGTCCTACAAGAACACGCCGTTCGCGTGGAGCCCGACGGGCTGGTGGTGGTTCCTCCACACGCCCTCACCGGTCACGCACGGGGTCGGCTACCCGAACTGGTCGCACCGCACGCTGCTCGTGCACCTCGAGGACCGCGAGCTCGACCTGTTCATCGGTGCGCACGACGGACCCGAGGACGCCATCGCGCGCTACACCGACCTGACGGGACGGGCGAGCCTGCCGCCGGTGTGGAGCTACGGCGTGTGGATGTCACGCGCCTACTACGCGACCGCCGAGGACGCCATCGGTGTCGTGGAGAAGCTGCGCGAGCGTCGCATCCCCTCCGAGGTCCTGCTGCTCGACGGCCGCGCGTGGCACGAGTGGGGCAACCGCTTCGACTTCACGTGGGATCCGGCGCGCTACCCCGACCCGGCCGCGTTCGTCGGGCGCCTGACCGAGCTCGGGTTCCGCACCAACCTGTGGGAGTACTCCTATCTCTCGGTGCGCAACCCGCTGTTCAACGAGCTCGAGGAGCGTGGGTACTTCCTGCGCAATCCGGACGGATCGACCTACATCCACCGCTGGTTCCCGTGGCCGTTCGAGGAGCACTACCCGTGGCTGCCGCCCAGCGGCATCATCGACTTCACCAACCCTGAGGCGTACGCCTGGTTCCGCGACCAGCACCGGCCGCTCATCGAGCTCGGGGTCGCGGTCATGAAGACCGACTACGGCGAGGCCGTCCCGTCGCACGTCGTCGCGTACAACGGCGACAGCGGGCAGCGGCTGCACAACGTGTACACGCTGCTCTACAACCGGTGCGTGTTCGAGGCGTTCGACCGCTACGGCGACGGCGCGCCGATGGTGTGGGGACGCTCCGGCTGGGCCGGCGTGCAGCGCTCGCCGGTGCAGTGGGGCGGTGACCCCGGCTGCGACTGGGAGGGGCTCGCCGCATCGATCCGCGGTGGCCTGTCCTGGGGAATGAGCGGAGGACCGTTCTACAGCCACGACATCGGCGGCTTCGCACGCGGCCAGGTGCCACCGGAGCTCTACATCCGGTGGGCGCAGGCCGGCATCCACTGCTCGCACACGCGCTTCCACGGCATCGGCGAGCGTGAGCCGTGGGCCTACGGGGACGAGGCCGAGACGATCGTGCGCCGCTGGACCGAGTGGCGCATGCGGCTCATCCCGTACCTGCAGGCCTGTGCGCTCGAGGCGTCGCGGACCGGGCTGCCCGTCATGCGGGCCATGCCGCTCGCGTTCCCCGACGAACCCGACACGTGGCAGCAGGACACCCAGTACCTGCTCGGCCCGTCGCTGCTCGTCGCACCGGTCGTGCGCGAGGGCGGTCGCGTGCGCATCACGCTGCCGCGCGGCCGTTGGTTCGAGCTCGCGACGGGGGAGTGGCTCGAGGGTGGGCGCTCCATCGAACGTGACGTGCCGCTCGACACGATCCCGCTGTTCGGCCGCGAGGGTCACCTGCTCCCGCTCGGACCGGTCGTGCAGCACACCGGCGAACTGCCGGCGCCCCTCACCGTCGACGAGGTCGTCGCGTTCGGCACGCCGAGCGTCGGCATCGAGCTGCCCGTCGTCGGCGCGGACGGCCGGCTGACGGGTGCGATCGCACTGACGCCGACACCGGTCGTGACGCCGACCGGCAGTACGCCCATGGTCAGCGGGCTCGCGGACCTGACCCTTCCGGGGGGCGCCGCACCGACGCTCACCGTGCACTGACCGACCCACCATCGACTGCAGAGGATCCGATCATGCGCATGCCCGCGAGCGGCCGACCGCCGCACCTCATCGATGAGCACCCGACGTTCGTCACCCACCTCGAGTGCGGGCTGACCGGCGAGGTCCTGCCCGCCGACACCGTCCAGGGGCTGTCGAGCATCGGTCGTCCGCTGCTCGTGCGCTACGACCTCGAGGCGGCGGCCGAGGCGGCGGACCGCGCGACGGTGGAGGCGCGTCACGACGACTGGTGGAAGTACCGCGAGATCCTCCCGGTCCGCCGCAGCGCGAACATCGTCTCGCTCGCCGAGACGTTCACCCCGCTCGTCGCGATCCCGCGTACCGCGGCCCGGCTCGGCGCGTCGTGGGCGCTCGTGAAGGACGAGGGCCGACTCCCCACCGGCTCGTTCAAGGCGCGCGGCCTGGCGATGGCCGTCGCGATGGCGAAGGAGCTCGGCCTCTCGCGCCTTGCGATGCCGACGAACGGCAACGCGGGAGCGGCGATGGCCGCCTACGCCTCGCGTGCCGGCATGGAGACGTTCATCTTCTGTCCCGCGGACACGCCCGAGGTGAACGTCCGTGAGATCGCGATGCAGGGTGCGCACGTGTGGCGCGTCGACGGCTACATCGATGACTGTGGCCGCATCGTCGGTGAGGGCAAGGAGCACATGGGCTGGTTCGACGTGTCGACCCTCAAGGAGCCGTACCGCATCGAGGGCAAGAAGACGATGGGCATCGAGCTGCTCGAGCAGCTCGGCTGGGAGGTCCCCGACGTCATCGTCTACCCGACGGGCGGGGGCACCGGGCTGATCGGCATGTGGAAGGCGTTCGACGAGCTCGAGGCGATGGGGTGGATCGGTCCGGAGCGCCCTCGCATGGTCGCGGTGCAGGCGACCGGCTGCGCACCCATCGTCAAGGCGTTCGAGGAGGGCGAGCGGCACGCGACCCGCTGGGAGGGTGCGCACACGATCGCGAGCGGCATCCGGGTCCCCGCCGCCGTGGGCGACTTCCTCATCCTCGATGCCATCCGAGCCTCGGGCGGGACGGCGATCGCTGTCGAGGATGAGCACATCGAGCGCTGCTCGGCCGAGGTCGCGAGCCGCGACGGGCTGCTCATGGCACCCGAGGGGGCGGCGACCGTCGCTGCCTGGGAGGTCGGCCTCGAGCGGGGCGACATCTCGCGCGACGACCGCGTGGTGCTGTTCAACTGCGGGAACGGCCTCAAGTACCCGATGCCGCCCGCGGACCGTGTGCTCGACGTGCCGGTCGACTGGGCCCGCATGGCGGCCGAGGCGTCCGCGGACACGGCCGAGCATCACGCATGAGTGCCCGTCCACGGGTCGTCGTCAGCGAGTTCATCGCCCCCGAGGGCCTCGCGCGCCTCGGGAGCGCCGTCGACCTCGTCGCTGACGCCACGCTGGTGACCGACCGCGACCGGCTGCTGGTGGCCGTCGCTGATGCTGACGGACTGATCGTTCGGGACCGCACACAGGTCGACGTCGAGCTGCTCGATGCGGCCCCGAGGCTGCGCACCGTCGGGCGCCTGGGCGTCGGGACCGACAACCTCGACCTCGAGGCGATGCAGGCACGCGGCGTGCAGGTGCACCTCGCGACCGGCGCGAACGCCATCTCCGTCGCCGAGCACGTCATCGGTGCACTGCTGTTCCTCTCGCGCCCGTCGTTCACCGCGTCCGAGAGGGTGATCGCCGGCGAGTGGCCGCGCACCGAGCTGATCGGCCGTGAGCTCGCCGGGCGTCGCCTCGGGCTGCTGGGCTTCGGAGCGACCGCGCGCGCCGTCGCGCAGCGTGCTGCCGCGCTCGGCATGGAGATCCTCGCGTCCGATCCGATGGTGACCGATCCCGGCCCGGGGGTCACCCTCCTCGGGTCCGACGACCTGTTCGCGGCGTCCGACGCGCTGAGCGTGCATGCGCCGCTGCTGCCGTCGACCCGAGGACTGGTCGGGACGGCTGCGCTCGGTCGCATGCCGGAGGGCGCGCTGCTCGTCGACACGTCTCGCGGAGGCGTCGTCGACCATGACGCGGTGGTCGCGGCGCTGCGCAGCGGACGGCTCGCTGGCGCGGCGCTGGACGTGCACGCGGTCGAGCCGGTGGATGCTGCGGCGGGAGCGCGGTATTCGGGAGTCCCAGGACTCCTGCTCACCCCGCACCTCGCCGGAGTCACCCACGAGTCGAACGTGCGCATCTCTCGGGTCATCGCGGATGCGGTCATCGCCGAGCTGACCTCGGCGTGATCGACGCCGACCGGACGGACGCTCCTCGCCCCACGCTGCTGTGCGTCGGGATCGCGGTGGTCGACGTCGTCGCCCACGCGAACGGTGCGCTCGTCCCCGGCGTGAAGCAGTTCGCCGACCGGATCGTGACCACCTATGGCGGGCCGGCGACGACCGCGGCGGCCGCAGCCGCGCGACTCGGGGTCGACGTCGCGCTCGTCGCGGCCGTCGGTGACGACGAGCGAGGTGATGCCCTGCGTACCGCGCTCGGACGGCACGGGGTCGGCACCGACCTGTTGCTCACGCGTCCAGGAGTGGGGACCGCGACGTCGCTGGTCGTCGTCACACCCGACGGCGAGCGGACCATCGTGAACGCCACCGGGGCAGCGCTGCGCGCGCCGCTCGACCCCGAGGAGGCCGCCGCGATGATGGAGCGCGCGGGGCGGGCCGACGCGGTGCTCGTCGACGTCCGTTGGCCCGCGGCCGCCGCGCTCGCGCTCGCCGCCGCAGCGCGGGCCGCCGTCCCCGGCGTGCTCGACCTCGACCGCACCGAGGCGCAGGACGCGGACCGGGTGCGCGGGCTCGCGCGTGCAGCGAGCCACGTCATCGCCTCACGCGATGCGCTCGACGATCTGCTCGTCGCTGCGGGGGAGCGGCCCGTCGGTGACGCTCCCGAGGCCGCGCTCGACGCGCTCGCGCAGCTCTCCGGCGGCGGCATGCTCGCGGTCACGCTCGGTCAGGACGGTGTCGCGTGGCGTGACGTCGATGGCAGCGCGGGCATCGCCGTGCCACCGCGGGTCGTGGCGGTCGAGACGCTCGGCGCGGGCGACGTGTGGCACGGGGCGTTCGCGGCCGCGCTCGCTCGGCGTGAGCCGGTCGCCGACGCGGTCGAGCATGCGAACGCGGCCGCCGCGCTGCGCGTGTCGCGGACGGGCGGCTGGGACGCGCTCGCGGACCTCGCCGAGGTCGAGGGCCTCATGCGCGACACTGCCCGCGACACTGCCCGCGACACGGATGGAGGCACGGTATGAGCCAGGCGAAGTCGGGGACGGGACGCAGCGCCGGGACGCGCTGGCGCCTGCGACGGCTCGCGGACGCGACCGGGCGCTTCGCGATGCTCGCCGTCGACCAGCGCCCACCCATCGAGCAGGTCGTGCGTGCCGCTCGCGGAGAGGACGCCCACCGTCGTGAGGACGTGTCCGCGATCAAGCGGCTGCTCATCGAGGAGCTCGGCGACCTCTCGACCGCCGTGCTCGCCGACCCGCTGATCGCCTACCCCGACGCCGTCGACGCGCTGCCGTCCGACCGGGGCCTGATCGTCACGCTCGAGCACGCCGTGTACGACGAGGGCCCGGGCGGACGCCGCTCGGAGGCCATCCCGGACTGGACCGTCGAGAAGATCGCACGCATGGGTGGCGACGGCGTGAAGGTGCTCGCCTGGTACCGACCGGACGCGTCGCCCGAGGTGCGCGAGCATCAGGAGCGCTTCGTCGCCGAGGTCGGTGAGGCCTGCCGCCGACACGACCTGCCGTTCGTGTTCGAGCTGCTCGTCTACCCCTTCGCTGCGGGCGAGGGCACCGGCGACTCGTACGCGGAGGACTCCGGCAAGCGCGCCGAGGCCGTCATCGAGTCCGTGGAGCGTTTCGCCGCACCGGAGTTCCATGTCGACCTGTTCAAGCTCGAGTCGCCCGTCCCCGCCGCCGAGCTGCCGGACCCGGACGGTCCGGGCGCGGACGTCGTGCAGGCCCACTTCGACGCGCTCGACCGTGCTGCCGGCCGTCCGTGGGTCATGCTCAGTGCCGGTGCGACGAAGGACGCCTTCCGTCACGTGCTGAGCTACGCGTACCGCGCCGGCGCGAGTGGCTTCCTCGCCGGCCGTGCGATCTGGTGGGACGCGGTGCAGCACTTCCCCGACGTCGAGGCCTGCCGCCGTGCGCTGCAGGCTGACGGTCGTCCCTACCTCTCCGACCTGGTCGCGAAGACCGCTGCCGAGGCGCGACCGTGGACGGAGCATCCCGGCGCTGGTCCCGATCCGCTCGTGCCCGAGCTCGCTGGCCCGGACTTCGCCCGTGACTATCCCGGCCGTCCCGACACTGCCCAGGAGATGACCGCATGACCCCTCGCCTCGGACTCATCGCGCTCGGACGTTCGACCTTCGACCTCGAGGTCGCCGCGTCGACGGCGCGCGCCGTCCGTGCCGCGCTCGCCGCGCTCCCCGACGTCGACGTGTTCGACACCGGAGGTGTCGCCGTCGAGACGCCTGACGTCGTGGCGGCCGGCGCGGCCCTCGCGGCCGTCGCAGCGGGTGACGGCTTCGACGCGGTCATCGTGCTGCAGGCGACGTTCACCGACTCGACGCTGCCCGCGGCTGCGGTCGCAGGTCTGCCCGTCGACCTCCCGATCGTGCTGTGGGGTGCGCCCGAGCCACGGACCGGTGGGCGGCTCACGATGAACGCGCTGTGTGGCATCAACCTCGCCGCGTACCGGCTGCGTGCTGACGGCCGGGACGTGCGCGCCCTCTACCTCGACCCGGCTGCGCCCGATGCGGTGCGACGTCTCGCGGCGGCCATCGCGGCGCCGGCCCCACGTCCTGCGCCGCGCTCGCTCCCCACGCCCAGCGCTGACGACCGTGTCCGTGCCGACGTGGTGCGCGCACGGCTGTCAGGCATGACGGTCGGACGCGTCGGCCATCATCCGGACGGCTTCGATCCGTGCGCCGCCGGCGTCGAGGATCTCGCGACGCTCGGCACCACGCTCGACCACGTGGAGCTCGACGCGATGTTCGACGGCGCACGCGCCGCGACCGAGGACGAGCTCGTCCCACTGCGTGCGATCGTCGCCGCCCGAGGGGCGGACGCCGTCGATGGGGCCGGTGTCGATGCGACGCTGCGGCTGCACGTCGCGCTGCGACGCCTGGTCGAGCAGCGCGGCTGGTCCGCGGTCGCGACGCGCTGCTGGCCGGAGTGCTTCACCGAGATGGATGCGGCGGCGTGCGCCGCGCAGGGCATGCTCGCCGAGTCGGGGACACCGGCGACGTGCGAGGCGGACGTGCTCGGAGCGGTGACCGCGGTCGCGCTCGAGGCCGCATCGGGTCAGCGGGCCTTCGTCGCCGACCTCGTCGATGCCGCGGCGGACGGCACGGTCGCGTTCTGGCACTGCGGTCAGGCCGCTCCTGACCTCGCCCACCCGGACGAACCGGTCGCGAGCACCGTCCACCCCAACCGTCGACGGCCGCTGCTCCACGAGTTCCGGCTCCGTCCGGGCCGCATCACGATCGCGCGCCTGGGGCATTCGGACGGCGGGCTGCGGCTCGCGCTCGGATCGGGCGAGATCCTCGATGAACCACGCCCCTTCGCCGGGACCGCTGCGGTCGTGCGGCCCGACACCCCGGCGCACGAGATGGTCGCCACGGTGCTCGCGGAGGGCCTCGATCACCATTACGGCCTCGTGCACGGTGACGTGCGCGGGGTGATGGTCGCGTTCGCCGAGGCGCTGGACATCCCTGTCGTCGCACTCTGAGCCCTTCCGACCCTCGCAGCACGACGACCCCTGTAGTACGCTCACGGGAGCATCGACCGGGCCGGGGGGTCCTGGGATCCCCTTCTGTCATGGGCATCGCTCCGCGGCGTCCACGGTCCGTCGAGTGGGGCATCAGCCCCGACCCATCGGATCCTCCGATGGGGCACGCGAAACAGGAGAGGACTACGGATGAAGAGGACCAAGCTGCGCTTCGCAGCGCCCCTCGCCGCTCTCGGTCTGGTCATCGCCGCATGCGCGGGCGACGCCGACGAGCCGGCCGCCAGCCCGGCCCCAGCCCCGGCCCCGGCGGCAGAGGCGAACCCCTGGGACGACATCCCGGAGGAAGACATCCTCGGACGCGCGCTCGCTGGCGCCTATGAGGGCCGCTCGGTGAGCGTCTTCGGCTCCGAGCGTTCCGAGGTGGAGGCAGGCGCGTTCAACGACACCCTCGCGCTCTTCCGCGAGGCGACCGGCATCAACGCCGTCTACACCGGCTCGGCCGACTTCGAGCCGCAGCTCAACGTCATGATCCAGGGCAACAACCCGCCGGACATGGCGCTCATCCCCCAGCCGGGTGGCGTGCGTGGCTTCGCCGCAGCCGGGTCGGTCCTCGCCGTCCCCGCCGCGATCGTGGAGCGCACCAACGCGCAGTTCCCGGCGGGCACCAACGACCCGTACGTGGTGGACGGCAGCACCTACGCCCTCCGCTACAAGACGGACCTCAAGTCCATCCTCTGGTACAACAACGCGATCTTCGCTGACAACGGCTACGAGATCCCGGACAGCTGGGACGCGCTCAAGGCACTGTCGGCCACGATGATCGCTGACGGCATCACGCCGTGGTGCGTCGGCATCGAGTCGGGTGGCGCCACGGGTTGGCCGTTCACCGACTGGATGGAGGAGATGGTCCTCCGTCTCGTCGACGAGAACGTCTACGACCAGTGGACCGCTGGCGACGTGACCTTCTCCGACCCGCGCATCGTCGAGGTCGCTGAGGAGATCCTGTCGGTCTGGAACACGCCGGGCATGGTCTACGCCTCGGGTGGCACCATCGCTGCGACGCCGTTCGGCGCCAACGCGGAGCCGCTCGTCAACGGACAGTGCGCGATGCACCGTCAGGCGCAGTTCTTCGCCTCGTTCTTCGACTCCGCGGGGGGCACCATCGGCCCCGACGGTGACGTCGGCGTGGCGTACTTCCCTGCCGGTGGCGACGGTCGCTCCCCGGTGCTGACCGCCGGGAACTCGGTCGCCGCGTTCCGTGACGCTCCTGAGGTCTGGGCGCTCATGACGTGGCTGACCGACGCCGAGGGCCAGGAGGCACGCCAGCGTGCCCAGGCCACTCGTGCGGCGGCCGCAAGTGGCCCGGGTGCGGCATCCGGGTTCATGTCCTCCAACGCGAACCTGGACCCGTCGGTCTTCAACCCGGTCGAGCGGACCTGGTACGAGACCCTGGCGAGCGCCTCGCCGGCACGTTTCGACGCATCGGACCTCATGGTCCCTGCGCGCAACCGCGCGTTCTGGGACGAGGGCACGGCTGCGGTGAACGGGGACAAGTCCGTGGCGGACGCCTTCGCGGCGATCGACGCGGCGTCCTGATCGGGACCCGAGCAGGTTGATGGACCGAGGTGCCGGCGCCCACAGGGCGCCGGCACCTCGCCGTTCGGGCCTCCCCAGGCGGGGTGTGCCTGCACAGCGGGGGTGCGTTAGCCTCGAACTCCGGTCGAGGAGTAGGGGGGACCGAGGCTGCGGTCCGGAAGGCATCCAGGGGAGAGGGAGACCATGACGGCCACGATGGTCGAACGCGAGACGATCAGCGACATCGATCCGGGTGGGCCTGCTGGGGCCGCGCGGAGGACTCTCATGCTCGGTGGCGGACTCTTCGCGGTCTTCCTCGTGGCTTCCTTCTTCAACGGCGCGTCCGACCCTGAGATCGGTGCGGTCACGCAGACCCTCCAGCGGATCCTGGCTGCCCTGATCGGGGCCGGCGGCATCCTCGGTGCGCTGCGTGCCTTCCGCAGCCCGGAGACCGTGATGTCGCGGCGCGTCGGGCGCCTCGCTCTCGGACTGGCTGCGACCGGCCTCGTCTGGTGGCTCTACCTCGAGCGCGACGGGGTCAGGGGGGCGGTGCACAGCGTCGTCCTCGCCCTCGTGCTCAGCAGCGTCATCTTCGTCATCGCGAACCGCTGGCTCGACCAGTCACTGCGGAGCTGGGCACGCTTCACCGGCATCTCCGGTGCGGCCCTCGGGCTGCTGCTCGGGGTGCTCCTCGTCGCGAACGACGCGATGGGACTGTTCCTCGGAACGGTCGGCTCTCGGGCCGATCGCAGCCTCTGGCTCATCCCCGTCGTGGCGCTCGTCGGAGGCGTCTTCGGGACGGTCTTCGGAGCGTCCGAGGGACGCATGCGCCTGATCGTCGGGGTCGCGGGGGGTGCCGGGACCGGCGTCCTCATCGGGGCGTTCCTGCGGACCGGTTCACTCCCGTCGCTCGAGCTCGTCCCGCTCCTCGCGGCCACGGCAGGGTTCGCCGTGTTCGGTGGGGTGCTGGCGCAGGTGCGTGGTCGGGACCTCGCCCGTGGGGCGGTGCTCGGCGGCGCCTTCGGATGGCTCCTCGGCGCCTTCGGGTTCCCAGAGCTCGGGGGCGGCACGGTCCTCGAGGCGATGCTCGGGGCGGGGGTGCTCGGCGCGCTCGTCGGGCTGCGGATGGGACTCTCCCCGACACGCGACATGGGGGACCGCCTGCGTCTCGAGGGACGCATCCGGACCATCATCTTCCTCGCGCCCGCGCTCACCTTCCTCTCGGCGGCGCTGGTCGTCCCGACGATGCGGACGATCTACATCTCGTTCCTCGAGCGCGGGTCGGACGGCTTCGTCGGCCTCGACAACTTCCGTTTCATCTTCGGGCAGCCCTCCTTCTACAACGTGAGCGCCTGGCGGAGCATCTTCGGTTCCATCGAGTTCCTCGCCTTCGCCTTCGCGCTCACGCTCGGCCTCGGCCTCGCGATCCGCCAACGGAGGGACATCGACGGTCTCGTCCCGCCACGTCTTGTCGTGGCCACCGGAACGGGTCTCGTGCTCCTGCTCGGGAGCATCGCGGACCGCAACGGACTCCTCGACGCGCTCCCGGTCGCCGCCTGGCCCCTCGTCTCGATCGCCGCGATCCTCGCGATCGTCGTCGCGGTCGCCGACTACCTCCGCCGTAATCCCGGGAACTCCGGCCTGAGCGGTCCCGGTGGTGGTGCTCTCGGGATCGCAGCGCTCATGTTCATGTTCGCGGTGTTCGTGCAGCTCCGAGGGACCCTCTTCAATAACCTCTGGTGGGTCGTCCTCGTGACGTCGACGGCTGCCGGACTCGGGCTGGCCATCGCGGCGCTCGCGGACCGGGCCCGTGCTGAGTCGGCTGCGAAGTCGATCATCTTCATGCCGATGGCACTGAGCTTCGTCGGGGCCGGCATCATCTGGCGCTTCATGTACCTCGCCCGTCCGCAGCAGGATCCGCAGACGGGTGTCCTCAACGCCCTGTGGGTCGGCCTCGGGAACCTGGCGGTCTCCGATCGCGCGGGGACGGCGGCCCTCATCATCCTCGCCGTCGCAGCACTCCTCGCGCTGTTCGCCCTGCTCGCCTTCCAGCAGCGTTCTCTCGGAACGGGATGGTTCGCCGGCCTACTCGCGCTCTGGGCCGCCTGGCTCGGATCGCGGTTCCTCGCGGGCGACGGCGTCGCCGGGGTCCAGGTCGTGGACGGGGAACCGGTGACCTCGGCGCTGCTGTTCATCTCCGGGACGCAGCAGTTCGGCGCGTACAACAACGTGTTCATCATGCTGCCGTTCGTCTGGGTGTACACCGGCTTCGCCATGGTCATCTTCTCCGCGGCGATCAAGGGCGTCCCCTCGGACCTGCTCGAGGCGGGTCGGGTCGACGGAGCGACGGAGGCGCAGGCCTTCTGGCGCATCGTGCTCCCGCAGATCCGCCCCACCATCGGTGTCGTCGTCACGACCATCATCGTCGTGGTCATGAAGGTGTTCGACATCGTCAAGGTCATGACGAACGGGAACTTCGGCACGCAGGTGCTCGCGAACGAGATGTGGAACCGGGCCTTCATCGACGGGAACTTCGGCGTCGGGTCGGCGGTCGCGACGATCCTGTTCCTGTCGGTCCTCCCGGTCATGTACGTCAACATCCGACGGATGCAGAAGGAGGCCGCATGAGCGCCCTGCGTGTCCCATCGGGCGGCGTGGGCGCTGCCGTCTACCGCGTCATCCGGACGATCCCGACCGGCGCGCTGTGGATCATCGTCGCCATCTGGGCCCTCCCGACCGTCGGGCTGTTCGCGAACTCCTTCCGAGGGGCCTCGGAGCAGCGGACCACGCCGTGGTGGCTCATGCTGCGCGACGCGGAGCTGACGCTCGACAACTACGCGACGGTGCTCGGGACCGACGTGCAGGGCGGTCTCGTCCAGGGCGTCATCAACTCGTTCGCGATCGCGCTGCCGGCGACGGTCATCCCGATCGCGATGGCCGCCTTCGCGGCGTACGCCTTCGCATGGATGGACTTCCGCGGCCGTGAGTGGCTGTTCATCGGGACCGTCTCCCTGCTGGCCGTCCCGCTGCAGACGGCGCTGATCCCACTGCTCCAGCTCTACAACGGGGGGGCGAACCAGACGCTGCCGTTCATCGACAAGACGATCGCCGTGTTCCCGGACCTCTCCCTCACGGGCACGACCACGGCGGTGTGGTTGACGCACGCCGGGTTCGCGATGCCGCTCGCGATCTTCCTGCTCCACAACTTCATCAGTGGCCTACCCAAGGACATCTTCGAGTCCGCCCGCATCGACGGCGCTGACCACTTCCAGATCTTCGTGCGGCTCGTCCTCCCGCTGTCGATCCCGGTCCTTGCCGCGTTCGCGATCTTCCAGTTCCTCTGGACCTGGAACGACTACCTGATCGCGCTGACGATGATCGGGCCGTTCGCGCCGGACAAGATGCCTGCGACGGTGATCATCGCAGCGATCGCCGGGGACTTCGGGCGCTACGAGCACCTGCTGACCGCAGGAGCGTTCGTGCAGGCGTTCTTCCCCATCATCGTGTTCTTCGCACTCCAGCGCTACTTCGTCCGCGGCATCCTTGCCGGCTCCGTGAAGGGCTGAGCATGCCCGCCGCGTCGACCATCACCCGAACTGGAACCCCGACCTCTTCAGGAGGGCACCATGGCTGAGATCGTCTTCGACAAGGTCAACAAGATCTATCCCGACGGGACCCAGGCGATCTTCGATCTGTCGTTCGAGGTCGCGGACAACGAGTTCGTGATCCTCGTCGGACCGTCGGGCTGCGGGAAGTCGACCGCGCTGCGCATGGTCGCCGGCCTCGAGGAGATCACGAGCGGTGAGCTGCGCATCGGTGACCGGGTCGTGAACGACCTTTCGCCCAAGGAGCGCGACATCGCGATGGTCTTCCAGTCGTACGCGCTGTACCCGCACATGAGCGTCGCCGACAATATGGGGTTCGCCCTGAAGCTCGCGAAGGTGTCGAAGGAGGAGATCGACCGACGCGTCAACGAGGCCGCGGAGATGCTCGGCCTGAAGGAGTACCTGCACCGCAAGCCGAAGGCGCTCTCCGGCGGGCAGCGGCAGCGCGTCGCCATGGGTCGTGCGATCGTCCGCTCGCCCCAGGCCTATCTGATGGATGAGCCGCTCTCCAACCTCGACGCGAAGCTGCGCGTCCAGATGCGCGGTGAGATCGCCGCGCTCCAGGACCGGCTCCAGGTCACGACGCTCTACGTCACCCACGACCAGGTCGAGGCGATGACCATGGGCGACCGGGTCGCGGTGCTCAAGCTCGGGTGGTTGCAGCAGGTCGCTTCGCCGACCGATCTCTACGAGCGGCCCGACAACCTGTTCGTCGCTGGCTTCATCGGCTCCCCGGCGATGAACCTCTCCGAGACGACGGTGCGCGAGCAGGACGGACGGGTCGTCATCGACCTCCAGGAGGGCTCGACCCTCACGGTCGACCCGGCGACGCTCGAGCGCTACCCGCGCGTGAAGGAGCGCATCGGTGGACGCGTCGCCGTGGGCATCCGGCCGGAGCACTTCGTCCCGGTCCCCGATGTCGCCGAGGACCGCGTCCTGCGCGGCATCGACGTCGGGCTCGTCGAGGCGCTCGGTGCTGAGTCGCTCGTGCACGTGCGCACCCGCACGACCGCGGTCGTGTCCGACGACATGCGTGCGGCGATCGACGACGAGGACGCGTTCGAGGACCTCAAGCGCCAGGCTGCACAGGGCGGGCAGAGCTTCGTGATGCGCTTCGCGCCCGACGCGGCGCCACGCCTGGGGGACCGGATCGACGTCGGCGTGCTCACCGACAAGATCCACTTCTTCGACATCGAGACGGGCCGCGCACTGCGTTGACCCGCACTGGCCTGTGGACCGGCAGCGACCTCGTTCAGCGGCCGGTCCGCTCCGCCTCGAGCGCCTCGAGCGCCTCGAGCGGTTCGGGCAGCCGGCGCTCGGCGATCGCGTCACGCAACCACCAGCCGCTGTCCTTGACCACGCGGCGCTGCGTGGCGTGGTCGACCCACACGATCCCGAAGCGCTGTGCGAACCCCTGCGTCCACTCGAGGTTGTCGAGCAGGCTCCAGGTCAGATGGCCTTCGATCGGCACGCCGGCCGCGCGCGCGTCCAGCGCAGCAGCGAGGTGACCGTGGAGGTAGGCGATCCTCCGGGCGTCGCGCACCCGACCGTCCGGACCCGGTGCGTCCGAGAAACTCGCACCGTTCTCGGTGATCATCACGCTGGCGGGTGCATAGTCACGCATCAGGCGCAGCAGGAAGTCGTGGAGCACGTCGGGCTGGATGGCCCAGCCCATCTCGGTGTGACCCCTCGGCGGGTTCGGACCAGGGAGCACCTCGGGCGTCTCGTCCTCCTCGCTGCCCGCGCGCATCCGGATACCCGTGTAGTAGTTGAGGCCCAGCACGTCGAGCGGCTGCGCGATCAGCTCCAGGTCGCCCTCGAGCACTGGGCCATCGCCATCGGGACGCGCGTCGAAGCGTCCCTGCTCGCTGTAGGTCGCGACCATGTCCTCCGGGTAGCCGAGCCCGAACAGCGGGTCGAGGAACCAACGGTTGCGGAAGCCGTCGAAGTGACGCGTCGCCTCGACGTCCGGCTCGCGGTCCGTCGCAGGGACCGCCGGACGGCAGTCGACCGCGATCGCGATGCGTGCCGCAGGGGCGCGCGAGCGGATCGCTTGCGCCGCCGCGCCATGGCTGACCAGCAGGTGGTGAGCGACCGTCAGCGCTTCGGTCATGTCGGTCCCGCCGGGCGCGAACACCCCATCGCGGTGGCCGAGCATCGAGGCGACCCACGGCTCGTTGTGCGTGATCCAGTTCACCACGCGGTCGCCGAGCGTGTCGGCCATGAGTGACGCGTAGTCGGTGAACCGGCCGACCGTCGCGCGTGAGCGCCAGCCTCCGACGTCCTCGAGGTGCTGCGGGAGGTCCCAGTGGTACAGCGTCAGCCACGGGGTGATGCCGCGTTCGAGCAGCCCGTCGACGAGTCGGTCGTAGAAGCCGAGCCCGCGCGGATCAGGACGGCCCTGGCCCTCCGGCAGCACCCGTGCCCAGGCGACGGAGAACCGGTATGCCTCGAGGCCGAGCTCCGCCATCAGGTCGAGGTCCTGCTCGACACGGTCGACGTGGTCGCAGGCATGGCGACCGTCGTCGGGGAGACCCCGCTGCGCGATGAAGCGGTCCCAGATCGTCTCGCCACGGCGGTCGGCAGCACCCTCGATCTGGAAGGCGGAGGTCGCCGCACCGAGCACGAACCCGGTCGGGAGTGGACGGCTCATCGGTCGTCCTCTCCTGTCGGATGCGCAGCCTCCGACGCTAGCCTTCCGGGCTGCGCTCCGTCCTCCGTTCCTGCCGTGTCCTGCTCTCCCCGTCCTGCGTCAGAGGCCACGACGTGCGCCTGCAGCTGACCGCTCGAACCGGTCATCCGGACTTCCTCGATCTCCCGTGGGACGTCCCGCTCGCGGACTGGACGAGCGAGCGCCTCGTCGAGATGCCCCTCGGCATCCACCGGCACGTCGTCCGGACCGTCCGCTACCAGGACCGGCTCTACCACCTGAAGGAGCTGCCGCGCCGCTACGCGCTGCGGGAGTGGAGGTTCCTCAGACACCTCCGGGAGGAAGGCGTCCCGGTCGTCGACGTCGTCGGCATCGTGACGCTGCGTGACGATGCCGACGGGAGCCGACTCGACGCGTGCCTCATCACGCAGCACCTCGAGTTCTCCGTCCCGTACCGGCTGCTGTTCCTGCGCCGCGAGCACCATGCGCTGCGCGACCCGCTGATCGATGCGATGGCTCAGCTGCTGGTCCGCCTGCATCTCAACGGCTTCTTCTGGGGGGACTGCTCGTTGTCGAACACGCTGTTCCGGCGCGATGCGGGCAGCCTGGCCGCCTACCTCGTCGACACCGAGACCGGCGAGCTCCACGATGAGCTGTCGACCGGGCAGCGCACCACGGACGTCGAGCTCGCCGCGGAGAAGACTGCGGGGGAGCTGCTCGACCTGCAGGCGGCAGGCGTGCTCGGCGACGCCATCGACCCGGCCGACTTCGCGGTCGATCTCCAGGAGCGGTATGCGCGGCTGTGGACGGAGCTCACGCATGACGAGGTGTTCGCGACCGATGAGCGTCACCGCATCCATGACCGGCTGCGCCGCATCAACGAGATCGGCTACGACGTGCAGGAGCTCGAGCTCGTGCGTGAGGACGGCGGTCTGACACGCCTGCACCTGCGCACCTCGGTGCTCGAGCCCGGCCGCTACCAGCGACTGCTGCGTGAGCTGACCGCGCTCGAGGCGCAGGACCTGCAGGCACGGGTGCTGCTCAACGACATCCGCAACTTCGGCGCCTGGCTCGCCGACAGCGAGGGCGTGTCGCTCGACGAGACGGTCGTCGCGCGACGCTGGCTCGAACGGTCCTTCGAGCCGACCGTCGCGCTCGTCCCCCGGGAGCTGCGCGGCCGTCGTCAGGCACCCCAGGTGTTCGTCGAGGTGCTCGAGCACTGGCAGCGCTGGTCGGCCGAGCAGGGCGTGGACCTCGACCTGTTCGAGGCTGCACGGCGCTACGTCTCCGACATCCTCCCGAGCACCGATGAGGAGCAACTCGTCGGAACGACCGACGCCTAGCCGAGCACCTCGGCGAGGAACGGCCGCACGATCGCGGCCAGCTCGTCCGGTCGTTCCTGGTGCGGGACGTGACCGCAGTCGGGGAGCAGCGCGAAGCGCCCACCCGGAACCGTCGCGGCCACCCACCGACCCCAGCGCGGCGCGATCGTGCGGTCCTGCGCGCCGGTGACGACGAGCGTCGGGACGGCGATGCTGCGCAGCACCGGGCGCAGGTCCGGCGGCGGCTCCGCGGTCATGACCTCCCACAGGCCGCGCGACCAGCCCTCGACGCGGGTCAGGTCGCGGTAGGGCGCGAGGTCCTCGTCGCGCGCTCGGGACGGATCGTGCCAGGCGCGGGTGCTGCGCTCGCGGGTGATGTCGCCGATGAACCGCTCGACGACGCGGGGCCCGAGCCGTCGCAGCGGCGCGGTCCGCAGCAGGGGGCGGACCTGCGGTGGTGCGCCGACGTCGCCGGTGATCGCGGGTGCGAGCAGGACGAGCGCGCGCACCCGCTCCGGAGCCTGCGCGTACATCTCGAGCACGTTCGAACCGCCGGCGGATGCGCCGACGAGCACGACCTCGTCCGCACCGATCGCGTCGAGCAGCGACCAACCGAGGCGTGCTGCCGCGGTGCGCGTGTACGGGTTGTGCTCGAGCGAACCGCGCACCGGGCGCTCGGTCAGCCCGAAGCCCGGACGGTCCCACGTCACGATCCGGTGACGATCGGCGAGCAGCGGCGCGAAGCGGTCCCACACCGGGGTCGAACCGTAGAAGTGGTGTGACAGCAGCAGCGTCGGTGCATCGTCGTCCGTGCCCTGCGTGCGACCACCGGACGGACCGATGATCTCGTGGTGGAGCTCGATGCCGTCGACCGTGAGGAACCTGCTCCCCGGTCGGGCGAGGGCCCGCCGCGGGAGACGATCCGCCGAGGTCGTCTCCGGGAGCAGCATCGGTGCCCCGAGAAGTCCACCGACGAGCGTCGCGAGGCCGAACGCGCTGCGGCGGACGGCCCGTCCACTCATGCCGCACCTCCGCGTCCGCCGTCGCGGCCGGCAGCACCGGCCGATGCGCCGGCCCAGCCGCCGGACGCGATGAGCGCGCTCGGTAGGCTGCCCCCATGAGCGGACGTGATCAGGCTGGTCCGAACGACGACCGGGCCGAGCGCCCGGAGCGCCGACATGTCCTCGTGGCCGTCGCATGGCCCTACGCCAACGGCTCGCTGCATCTCGGTCACCTCGCCGGCGCCTACCTCCCGGCCGACATCTTCGCCCGGTACCACCGCATCGCCGGGAACCGCGTGCTCATGGTCTCCGGATCGGACGGTCACGGTACGCCCATCACGGTACGTGCCGAGCAGGAGTCAACCACGCCGCGCGCGATCGTGGAACGCTTCCATCCCGAGTTCCTGCGCTACTGGGACGAGCTCGGCATCTCGTTCGACCTCTTCACGACGACGCTCACCGAGAACCATGCGGCGACCACGCAGGAGGTCCTGCGCGGTCTGCACGAGAACGGTCTGCTCGAGGCACGCACGACGCTGCAGCCGTTCGATCCGGTCGCGCTGCGCTTCCTCCCTGACCGCTACGTCGAGGGGACCTGTCCGCGCTGCGGTTCCGACGGCGCGCGGGGGGACCAGTGCGACGCGTGCGGCGCGACGCTCGATCCCATCGACCTCGTCGACCCGCGCTCGAAGCTCACCGGGGCGACGCCCGAGCAGCGGGAGACCGAGCACTTCTTCTTCCTGCTGCCCAAGCTCGAGGAGCGCATGATCGCCTGGCTCGAGTCGCGTCAGGGCTGGCGCCCGCACGTCATCAACTGGGCGCTCGGGTTCGTGCGCGAGGGCTTCCATGACCGCGCCATCACGCGCGACATCGACTGGGGCGTCGCGCTGCCCGATGACGTGACGCTCACAGGCGCCGAGGGCAAGCGCATCTACGTGTGGTTCGACGCGGTCATCGGCTACCTGTCCGCATCACGCGAATGGGCACAGCGCAGCGGCGACCCGGAGGCGTGGCGCGCCTGGTGGGAGGATCCTGCTGCGGAGTCGTACTACTTCATCGGGAAGGACAACGTCCCGTTCCACGCCGTGTTCTGGCCGGCGCAGCTGATGGGGTCGGGCACGTTCAACCTGCCGACGAACGTGCCGGCGAACCAGTACGTGACGTTCAAGGGCGCGAAGGCGTCGAAGTCGCGCGGCGTCGGACGCTCGCTGCTCGACTACCTCGAGGTCTACCAGCCGGACGCGCTGCGTTACGCGGTCGCCGCGCACCTCCCGGAGCAGGCGGACGTCGACCTGACCGAGGAGGACATGGTCCGACGCATCAACGACGAGCTGTCCGCCGCCTGGGGCAACCTCGTCAACCGCGTGTTCGCGATGACCGCGAAGAACTTCGACGGCATCGTCCCCGATCCCGGTGAGCTCGCAGACGTCGACCGTGCGCTGCTCGCGACGATCGATGCGGTGCTCGTCGACGGGGCTGCGGCGCTCGAGGCCGTCGAGCTGCGTCGCGCCCTGCGCCTGGCGCTCTCGGGCGCGCAGGAGGTGAACGCCTACCTCAACGAGCTCGAGCCGTGGCGCACCGCGAAGACGGATCGTGCCCGCACGGCCACCACGCTGAACACGGCGCTGCAGGCGATCTCCGGACTCGTCGTCGCCTTCGCGCCGTTCACGCCGTTCTCGTCCGCGACGATCCATGGCTGGCTCGGGCTGGGCGGCACGCTCGAGGACGGCGGGTGGCGACGACCGGACGTGCCGGTGGGTTCGCGGCTCGGGGACGCGGTGCCCCTGTTCGCCCGCGTCGAGCTGGCCGAGCCTGAGACCCAGGCCGCGGACGTGGCGTCGGAGGCCCTGACGTCGGACAGCGCCGAAGGCTGATCGCGCTGCCCGGCCCCGGGCCGGTCAGCACGGAGCGAGCGTCATGGAGCGGGAGGGCCGTACGCCTGCAGGTGCTGCCACGCATCGTCGACGATCGTCGCGAGTGCGGGACGCTTCGGCTCCCAGCCGAGCACCGTCCGGGCCCGCTCGGCCGACGCGATCAGGACCGCGGGGTCGCCAGCGCGGCGCGGCTCGTCGACGGCCGGCACGACGAGGCCGGTGACGTCCTGCGCGGTGGTGATGACCTCGCGCACGCTGAACCCCGCACCGTTCGCGAGGTTGGCCACGATGCGCCCATCACCCGTCCCTACGTCCGCGTCGCCATCGCGTGACGACGGCGAGTCGCTGTCGAGCGCCGCGAGCGCGAGCACGTGCGCCTCCGCGAGGTCCGCGACGTGGATGTAGTCGCGCACCGCGGTCCCGTCCGGTGTCGGATAGTCGATCCCGAACACGCGGACATGCTCACGACGACCCGACGCGGCCATCAGGACGAGCGGGATGAGATGCGTCTGGTGGTCGTCGTAGCGCTCGCCGTGACGGCCTGTCGCGCCGGCCGCGTTGAAGTAGCGCAGCGACGCGCTGCGCAGCCCGTGCAGACGGCGGTACCAGGCGAGCATGCGCTCCGTCATCAGCTTCGACTCGCCGTACGGGTTCGTCGGCGTGTTCGCGTGCGATTCCTCGATGGGGACGGTCGTCGGCTCGCCGTACGTCGCTGCGGTCGAGGAGAACACGAAGCGCCCGACGTCGTGACGCATGAGGACGTCGAGCAGCCGTGCCGTCCCCGCCGTGTTCATCGCGAAGTACGCCTCCGGGCGCTGCATCGAGTCACCGACCTCGATCAACGCCGCGAAGTGCAGGCACGCGTCGAAGCGGCCCGCGGCGACGATCGGCTCGATCGCTCCCGCGTCGGTCACGTCGGCCTGCACGAAGCGGACCCCGTCGGGGACCACATCTCGGCGTCCACGCGAGAGATCGTCGACGGCCGTGACCTCGTGTCCGGCATCGCGCAGTGCGGCCGCTGTCATCGATCCGATGAACCCTGCACCACCCGTCACCATCACGCGCATCACGTCATGTCCCTCTCACCCGTGCCCGCTCGCTGCATCCGCTCCGCCCGCTGGAGTTCGACGCGGAGATCGTCGAGCCGCTCCTCCGCACTGCGCCGGGTGCCGCCCGCGTGGTGCGGTGGGATGTCCACCATCAGCCGCTCGAGGTCGGCGATCTGCGTGCGGAGTCGGGCGACGGCCACAGCCGCAGCGGCGCGGCCGCCCTCGCTCGCTGCCGGGCCCGACGCGGCGACGTCGGTCACGAGAGCAGGGTCCGGACGTCACCGACGACGACGATGACGAGCAGCACGACTGCGAGGACGATGAACGCGGTGTACGGCCAGCGGTGCCGGTAGTCCGCCATCCAGACGCGGCGCAGGCTCGAGATCGCCATGCCGATCGCGACGATCGAGAGTGCGAGCGAGAGCGGGGTCCCGAGGACGCCGAGCCACGCCACGACGGGAGCACCGAATGGGATGATGATGTACGTGATGGTGCAGCGGACGCCGGCGATCAGCATCGAGCCCTTGAGGTCGAACAGCGCTCGAGGGGAGGCATCCCCGATGAGGAGCAACTGGCGGACGACGCGGTCGACCGGGGACCGCTCCGTCGGGGTCCGCGTGCTGCCCATGTCACCCACCTGATCGACCCCGGCGGCCACGTGCTGCGGCCACGTGCTGAGGGAGTCGAAGGTATCCCCGCGAGTACCATCCTCCCGGTCAGAGCCTCGCTCCGTAGGACCTTCCGATCTCACCCTCGACCGCCCCGCACGGTGTGGGGCCGACGGAGTCGCACGTGCGGCCGTACCTCGAGCTGCTCCGGCGTCCCGGTGCGATCAGCATCACCGTCGCGCACGGTCTGGGGCGCTTCACCCCCGGCATGATCCTGCTCGCGCTCATCCTCGCACTGCGTGAGGGCGGGTACGCCTACGCGGTGGTCGGGCTCGTCACCGGCGCGCATCAGCTGGGTGTGGCGATCAGCTCGCCGATCCAGGGACGGCTCGCCGACGTCCTCGGTCATCGTCGCGTCCTGCTGCCCGACGGTGTCATCTACTTCGCTGGGACGGCGACCCTCGCGCTGGGGGTCCAGCGCAGCTGGGCCGTCACAGGGCTGGTGCTGGCGGCGTTCGGGACCGGGCTGTTCTCACCGCCGATGACCGCCTGTGCGCGCGCCGCGTTCGGTGCGATGTTCACCGGTCGCGAACGGGAGCAGGCCTTCATCGTCACCGCATCCAACATCGAGATCGGCTTCCTGCTCGGCCCGCTGATGGCCGTCGCCATCGCCACGACCCTCGGGGGGCGCTTCGCCGTGATCGCCGCCGGCGCTGGTGTGCTCCTCGGCGCGATCGTGTACGCAGCCGGCCCTCGCATCGAGGCGACGTCGGCGAGGGTGCCGGCCGAGGGTGCATCACGTTGGTCGGGTGGAGCGTTCGGTGCGCTGCGCTCGCGCGGGCTGCGGGCGATGGTCGTCGTCTACCTCGGTATCGCGATGACCTTCGGCCTGTTCGACATCTTCGCCGCGTCGGTCTCAGAGGCCGCAGGCCGGCCCGGGTTCGCCGGCACGCTGATCTCGCTCATCGCTGCGGCCAGCCTCGTCAGCGGGCTGCTGTACGGCGCGCGCGTGTGGCTCGGGACACTCCGGGCTCGCATGCTCCGCATCGTGCTGCTCTTCATCGGTGTGCAGGTGCTGCTCGCCGCGTCGGCGGGCGACCTTCGGATGCTGGCCGGCGCGGTGCTCGTGGCGGGCGCAGTCGTCGGTCCGATGAACGTGTGCGGGTTCCAGCTCATCGATGACGTATCGCCACCCCGAGAGCGTGCGGAGGCGCAGTCGTGGACGCAGGCCTCGATCTATCTCGGGAGCGCGATGGGAGGAGCGATCGGTGGGCTCATCGTGGACGTCGCCGGACCGCGGGTGGTCGCGCTGGTCGCGGCGCTCGCGGCGCTGATGTCCGTCAGCATCCTGTGGGGCTCGCCGTCATTGCGCGCAGGCGCGCAGCACAGTGCGGCGGTCGCGCTCGTCACCCAGGAAGCAGGGTCAGGAGCCATCCGACCGTGGCGCCGACGGGCACGAGTGCGATCGGGCCGAGCCGTGTGAAGCGCAGGAGCGCCAGCGCACCGAGAGCGATGAGAGCGCTGGCGACATCGACGATGACGCGCGCCGCGATGGTGAGCGCGACCGCCAGCATCACCCCGACGACCGCGGCGCCCAGGCCCCGCAGCACGTGCTTGGCGACCCGTGAGCGGGACAGGCGCGGCATGATCCGCCCGAGCAGCATCGCGAGCGGGAAGGACGGCAGGAAGATCGCGACGGTCGCGACGATCGCTCCAGGACCCCCGGCCAGCAGGTAGCCGAGCGCGGTCGACACGGTGAACAGCGGTCCCGGCGTCATCTCGCCGATGACGATCGCCTCCAGCAGCTGCGCGGTGCTCAGGAGCCCCAGTCGCTCGACGAGGCTCGACTGCAGGTAGGCGACCAGCAGGTAGCCGCTGCCGAACAGCGTGACGCCGAAGCGCAGGAACCACCACCACAGCAACCACAGCCGTTCGGCGTCGCTGCCGCCCGGACGGGCCGATGCCGCGAGCGTCCACGGCGCGAGCGACACGAGGAGCAGCGCGAGCGTCCCGCTCGAGGCCGCACCGTTCCGGAGGCCGCGCAGTCCTGCGCGCAGGCGTCGCCATGACCGGTACGTGAGCCAGCCGAGCAGCGCCCCGACCGCGATGACGATCAGCTCGTCCACCCCGAGCAGGGACGCGCCGAGCGCGGCGACGAGGATGACGCGCGTGCGTGCATCGTCGGCGGCCTTCGGGGCCAGCGTGACGATGGCCATCGCGATGATCGCGAGCACGACCGGCTGGATGCCGGCGAACGCCGCGTCCACGAGGGCCAGGTCACGGAAGCGGACCCACGCCCAGGACAGCGCGAGCGTGACGAGCGCGGCCGGTGCGATGAACGCCCCACCGGCCGCGAGCACCCCGCGATCGCCCTTCTGGACGTAGCCGACGTGCATCGTCATCTGGGTGGAGTTCGGTCCGGGCAGCAGGTTCGTCGCCGCCATCAGATCGAGGAAGTGCTGACGGTCGACCCACCGCCGCCGCTCGACGACCTCGCGGTCCATCATCGCGATGTGTGCGACGGGGCCCCCGAACGCGACCACACCGAGCTTCGCGAACAGGCCGATGAGCTGCGGCCAGCTCGCGCCCTCCGCGGCGTACTGCGGCTGGTGGGGCAGTGGCGCGCTCATCGGGCGTTCGGGCCGGCATCCTTACCGGCATCTCGGCCTGCGTTCCCGGCGGCGCTGCGGGCCGCGGTCAGGACCGGGTCCCACACCGGGGAGAACGGCGGCGCGTAGGCGAGGTCCATCTGCACGAGGTCCTCGACCTGCATCCGGTTCCACAGCGCCGTCGCGAGCACGTCGATGCGTTTGCCCGCACCGAGGCCTCCGACGATCTGCCCGCCGAGCAGCCGGCCGCTCCCCGACTCGATCACGAGCAGCACCGTCATCTCGCTGCTCTGCGGGTAGTAGTGGGCGCGCGTGCCGGCGGTGATGCTCGAGACCTCGACGCTCAGTCCGGCCGCCTCCGCCTCGCGGACGCCCAGGCCGGTGCGGGCGATCTCGAGGTCGTGGATCTTCGTGACGGCCGTGCCGAGCACGCCAGGGAAGCGGCCCTCACCACCGCCGAGGTTGAGTCCGGCGATGCGGCCCTGCTTGTTCGCGATCGTGCCGAGCGCGAACGACACCGGGAGCTGCGACACGCGGTGCAGCGTCTCGGCGCAGTCACCTGCGGCCCACACGCCGTCCACGGGGGTCCGCTGGTGGTCGTCGGTGACGATGCCACCGCTCGGCCCGACCGGGATGCCAGCGGCTGCGGCGAGCTCGCTGCGGGGGCGCACACCGGTCCCGATGATGACGAGGTCGGTCGCGATCTCGCCACCGGGGGTGGTCACCGCGCGGACCCAGCCGTCGGCTCCGGCCTCGATGCCGCTCAGCGGGGTCTCGAGGCGCAGGTCGATGCCCATCGTCCGGATCGCGTCGGCGATCAGCGCGCCCAGCTCAGGTTCGAGCGTGGTCATCGGTTGCGGCGCGAGGTCGATGAGCGTGACGTCGAGGCCCTGCAGCTGCATCGCCTCAGCCATCTCCAGGCCGATGTAGCCACCGCCGACGACGACCGCATGGCGTGGGGAACGCTGGGCCATCGCGTCGAGGATGCGCTGCCCGTCGCCGAGCGTCTGCACGCCGAACACGCCGGGCGTGTCGAGGCCGTCGACGGGTGGACGCACCTGCTGCGCACCGGTCGCGATGAGCAGGTCGTCGTAGCTGAGGGTGAGCTCGGCGCCGCTCGTCAGATCGCGCACGGAGACGGTCCGTGCGTCCGTGTCGATCGCCGTCGCCTCGTGGTGGAGCCGGACGTCGATCTGCTGCTTGTCGCGGAAGACCTCGGCGCGTCGCGCGACCAGGTCGCTGCGGTGCGGGACGAGGCCGGCCACCCAGTAGGGGATGCCGCATGCGGCGTAGGACGTCGTGTCACCACGCTCGAGGACGGTGATCGCGAGCTCGTCCACGCCGAGCAGCCGTCGTGCCTGCGAAGCGGCGGACATCCCCGCGGCATCACCACCGATGACGACCAGGTCCCGGACCATCTCACGCCCTCGCCGGAGGCTCGGGCGCCCCCTCAGGGGACGAGCATGCCCGATGCGACCGGCGGGTGCGGAAGGAGGACGCCTGACGACGGCTCAGGCGGTCCTGCGACCGCCACCGCTCGCGCGACCGGAGGTCGCACCGCGGGCTCCGCCGCGCCCGGACGCCCCGGCGGAGCGACCACCGCCGGCGCGGGACGGGCTGCGCACGCCGCTGCTGCGGCCACTGTGGCCCCGGTTCGGGCCGTTGCGCTGACCGTTGCGCTGACCCTTGCCGCCGCCGCCGTTCGTCGACTCGAAGCGCTGCGCGACGTCGGGCGTGGTCTTCGCGGTGAGCTGGGCCAGGTCGATCTCGTGCAGCCCCTCGGGCAGGTCCAGCGAGCGCTGGATCACGGCCGTGTCCTTGTGCTGCGACGGGTCGACGAATGACACGACGAGTCCCGTGGCGCCGGCACGACCGGTGCGACCCGAGCGGTGCTGGTAGTCCTTGTCGGATCCTGCGAGGTCGTAGTGCAGCACGACCGCGACGGCGTCGACGTGGATCCCGCGCGCGGCGACGTCGGTCGCGACGAGCGTCGTGACCTCGCCGGAGCGGAAGCTCTCGAGCGCCCGCTCGCGCTGGCTCTGCGTGCGGTTGCCGTGGATCGCGACCGCATCGATGCCGTCCTGCTTGAGCTGCTTCACCAGGCGGTCCGCACCGTGCTTCGTACGGGTGAACACGATGGCAGGGTCGACAGTGCGCAGCACGTCATTGGTGAGGCGACGACGAGCATCACGGTCCGCGCTCCAGAACAGGTGGCGGACGTCCTTGGCGGCCGAAGGCTCCTCGGCGAGCGTGTGACGGATCGGGTCGGTCTGGTAGCGACGGATCAGCGTGTCGACGTCACCATCGAGCGTCGCGGAGAACAGCAGCGTCTGCCGTGCGTCGGAGGTGCGGTCGAGCAGGCGCACGACCTCGGGGAGGAAGCCCATGTCCGCCATGCGGTCGGCCTCGTCGAGGACGACGACGTCGACGGCGGAGAGGTCCGCAGCGCGACGCTCGACGAGGTCGGCGAGACGGCCCGGGGTGGCGACGAGCACGTCCACGCCGCGGCGCAGGGCGTTCAGGTCACGGCCGATGCTGGTCCCGCCGTACACGGTCGCGACGCGCAGGTTGCGGGCGCGAGCGAGGGGGAGGATGGTCTCGGCGACCTGGCCGGCGAGTTCACGCGTCGGCAGGAGGATGAGGGCACGCGGACGACCGTCCTGTCCGCGCTTGGTCCGCAGCGCGATCGGGATCGCGAACGCGAGCGTCTTGCCCGAACCGGTCGGCGCCTTGACGCAGAGGTCCGCGCCGCCGATGGAGTCGGCGAGGGTGAGCGACTGCACGGCGAACGGTGACGGCCGGTCCATCGCGATGAGCGCGCGGAGGATGTCGTCGGGCACGCCGAGCGCCGTGAAGGCGCCGTCGCTCACCACCGGCGTGGTGGGTGCGGCCGGCGACGTGGCGCGGGAGGCGTCACGGTCGGTGTCGCGCGGACGTCGGTCGTTGCGGGGCGCATCGCTGCGATTCGCGGTCGCGCCGTTGCGGGCCGCGTCCTGGCGCTTGCGCGGGTCACGGGCACGACGATTCGAGGTGGTGGATGAAGGCATTGCACGCTCCTGCCCGCGTAGCAGCGGGCGTCGGTCGCGGGGGTGAACACGCGACTGACCAGCGGGAGCCGGAGAGGGGGGCCGCGGATCACCGGAGGGCCGTGGTACGGCCGGAGTGGTGGGGTGCCGCGGGCGTGTCCCGAGTCGTCTGTTGACGACGATGGCAGAAGGGTAGCGACCCCGCGTCCATCCGCGCACCTGTCCGGACAGGTGCCCACCACTCAGTCCTCGGGTGGCCTCCTGAGGCCCTTCAGCGTGGAACGGGCGCGCTTCTCGTCGGCTCGTCGGAGGGCGGAGGCGCGCGTCGGTCGGGTCGCGCGCCTCGGTCGGGGCGGCGTGATGGCCTCGGCGACGATCGCACGGAGCCGAGCGAGCACCGCCTCCCGATTGCGATGCTGGGAGCGGTGCTCGGAGCCGTGCAGGATGAGCACGCCATCGTCGGTCAGTCGTGATGCGAGCCGTTCCAGCAGCAGCGCACGCTGCGTGTCGTCGAGCACCTGCGACGCGGCGATGTCCCAGCGCAGCTCCACGCGGGACGAGGTCGTGTTCACGCCCTGCCCACCGGGGCCGCTCGACCTGCTCGCGCGCAGCTGCAGCTCGTCGCCCGGGATGACGAGCCCCGCCGACACCGGCACGTCATCGATCACCGTGCCGTCCGATGGGCCGGGGCCGCTCGCGACAGGTCGTGCGGGACATCGACATCGACCGGCGCTGGGCCCGCGATCACGACCTCCACCACCTCGAGGTCGTCGAGCATGCTGCGCGCTCCCTCATCCGACCCGATGTCCTTGGCCGCGGGGCGCAGGTGCGCGCCGATCCGTGACCAGTCCGTCCGGGGCAGGACGACCGGATGGCCGGGACCGTCGTCGTAGCGGGCGCGAGCCGGACGGCCGGTGCGGCGCCAGGCTTCGAGGACCGCATCGATCGTGCTCGCGCCGATGCCCGGCTGATCGGCGAGGAGCACGACGCAGGCGCCGGGGAGCTCGTCGTCCGAACGCTCGTCGCCGGGCAGCCGGCCGAGGGCATCGAGACCAGCGGCGACCGACGAGGCGATGCCCGATGCGGCTGCGGAGTTGACGACGAGTCGAACGTCAGGATCGGCCGCGATGATCGCCGCGCGGAGCGCCTCCGACCCGGGAGGCAGGACGACGACCAGCGGGTCGAGCCCGGCATGCCGGGCACCGTCGATCGCGTGCGCGACGAGTGGCCGTCCGGACACGTCGGCGAGGAGCTTCGGTCCCGTCCCGCCCTCGGCGCTGAATCGGCGGCCGGACCCGGCGGCGAGGATGAGTCCGGCCACGTTGGGGGGAGCGTCGGTCGACACGGTCCGTTCGGGATGGATCGGACCTGACGTCGTGCGCAGTGGCAGGCCGGTGGCGTTGTTGCGGACCATCACGAGCTCCGCAGCGATCGCGATCGCGGTCTCCTGCGGTGAACGGCCGCCGAGGGCGAGCCCGATCGGAGAGTGCAGCCGCTCGAGCTCGTCATCGGTCGCGCCGGCGGCGCGCAGACGGTCGAGCCGATCCTCGTGAGTCTTGCGCGAACCCATCACCCCGATGTATCCGGCTGGACCGTGCAGCGCCTCGAGGAGCGCGGGCACGTCGAACTTCGGGTCATGCGTGAGCACACAGATCGCGCTGCGTGCATCGAGCACGGTGCTGGCGAGGTAACGATGCGGCCAGTCGACGACGATCTCATCCGCGTCGGGGAAGCGGTCGCGGGTCGCGAAGGCGGCGCGGGCATCGCAGATGGTCACGTGGTAGCCGAGGAATCGGCCGACGGTCGCGACCGCGGCGGCGTAGTCGATCGCACCCAGCACCACCAGCCGAGGGCGGTCGGCGAAGGACTCGAAGAGCACGGTCACCCCGTCCTCGAGTCGTTGGCCGTGGGCGCCGAGCCGCCGGAGGCTGACCCCGCCGACGCCGAGGGTCGCTCGGCCCTCGAGGGTCAGCACGTGGCCGAGTTGGGTCGACGCGAGGTCCCCGTGCACCGCATCAGCGGTGACGACGAGCGAGGAGCCCACGAGACCAGGGTCAGCCTCCGACTCGACGACGGTGAGCAGCGCGACGGGTCGGTCCATTGAGAGCGCTGCGGCGAGCGGCTCGATGGCCAGCGTCCCTGGCTCGATCCGACGGACGAGCACCTCGACCTCGCCGCCGCAGGTCAGCCCGACGGTGAACGCCTCGTCATCGGAGTAGCCGAAGCGCATGCGCCGGGTCCCACCCTCCGCGAGGACCTCCTGGCAGAGCCCCACGACGGCCGGCTCGACGCAGCCGCCCGACACGTTCCCAGCGATCCGTCCATCCGGATGCACGGCGAGCACGGCCCCCGCCGGGCGTGGTGCGGAGCGGGACGTGTCGATGACCGTCGCGAGCGCGAACGGTCGCCCCTCCTGCTGCCATCCCAGCAGGGTCGCCATCTCATCACGCACGAGCACCTCCTGCGGCGCCGGACGCCTGCCACGCTACTTGCGGCGGAGGCAGCCCGGTTCGGGTCTGGTCCGGGTCGGCCAGGGCGCCCGTACGCTCCCGAGCGGAGAAGGACGACCCTGTGCCCGAGCCCGACCTGAGCAGCCTGACGACCGTCGCGCCGGACGTCTTCAAGTCCGCGTTCCGGCATCATGCATCGGGAGTCGCGGTCGTCACCGCCGATGCGGGCGACGGCCCGCTCGCACTCACGGCCAGCTCGGTCACGTCGGTCAGCGCGGCGCCTGCGATCCTGCTGTTCTCGGTGTCATCGACGACTGCGACCGGTCGCGCGATCGCCCGCGCGAGTTCCGCCGTCGTCCACCTGCTCGACGCCGACGACCACGCTCTCGCCCTCCGGTGTGCTGATCCGATGGCGGACCGCTTCGCTGACCGGCGGACGTGGGATCGCCTGGCGGGCGGCGAGCCGGCGTTCCTCGGCCCGCGCGTGCTGCTGCGCGGCGAGGTCGTGCAGCGACTCGTGTTCGGCGAGGCCGTCGTGATGCTGCTCGCCGTCCTCGAGGTCATCGATCGTGGTCCGCGGACACCGGGTGCTACGGCCCGCGACGCGGACGGGGACGTCGCTCGGCCCCTCGTCTATCACGACCGGCGATGGCATGCGCTCGGTCAACACTCTCAGCTCGACATCGGCAGCGATGACTCACCCAAGACCGGGGACACCGGCTGACCGAAGGAGGGATCCACGTGCGTATCGCGAACCTTCTCGTCGGTGGCATCGAGACGCCGTCCGTGCTGGACCCCGCGCGTGGCTGGGTACCGCTGTCGGGTCTCAGCACCGGGCTGTCCGAGGATGTCGCCGGCCTGATCGCGACCGGGCTCGGCGAAGCGGTCCGCGACCGGTTGCTGACCGCGGCCGCCGACGCATCCGATGCCGGCATCGTCCTGGCCGACGCGGCCGTGTTCACGGCTCCGTTCCGCAGGCCCCGCATGGTCTGGGGCATCGGACTGAACTACCTCGACCACGCACGTGACCTCGACGCGCCCCATCCGACCGAGCCGGCCTCGTTCATCAAGGGTGACCACACGATCATCGGCCCTGGTGAAGAGATCCTGCTGCCCCCGCAGAGCCTGCGCGTCACCGCCGAGGCGGAGCTCGGGATCATCATCGGTCGTGAGGCGTGGGAGGTCGACGAGGCCGATGCGCTCGATCACATCGCCGCCGTCGTCTGCATCCTCGACCAGACCGCCGAGGACATCCTGCAGCGCAACCCGCGCTTCCTCACGCGGTCGAAGAACTTCCGGACGTTCCTCTCGCTCGGGGGCGAGGTCGTCACGACCGACGAGGTCCGCTCGCCACAGACCGGGCTGAACCATCTGACGGTCGGGACCTGGCGCAACGGTGCGCTGCACCGCGAGAACGTCGTCGACGACATGGCGTTCGACCCGGCCGCGCTCGTCGCGTTCCACAGCCGCGTCTTCCCGCTGCAGCCCGGTGACGTCATCCTGACGGGTACGCCCGGTGCGGTCGTCGTCGAGGACGGTGACGTCGCGGAGTGCCGCATCGACGGGGTCGGCACGCTCGTCAACCCGGTGCGGCGTCTGTGAGGCTGAGCCGTCCGGGACGCGGCGCGGGACCCCTGCGGTGACCTCCGAGCAGGGCTGACGCGCCGGTACCGTAGGACTCGAGGGGCGAACGCCCCGCCCCGCCAACAATCATGTCCACGACGATGCTGATCAGCACAGGAGTCCACCGATGGCGTACGAAGAAGCAGAGAGCAAGTGCCCCGTGACCGGCGCGCGGACGAGCTTCGAGAGCCCGTCCGTGCAGAGCTGGTGGCCGGAGCAGCTCAACCTCCGCATCCTCCACCAGGAGCCGGCGGTCGCGAACCCGCTCGGTGAGGACTTCGACTACCGCGAGGCGTTCGCCGGGCTCGACTACGACGCGCTCGTCGCCGACCTCGACGCGCTGATGACCGACTCGCAGGACTGGTGGCCGGCGGACTTCGGTCACTACGGCGGACTGTTCATCCGTCTGGCCTGGCACGCGGCCGGCACCTACCGCGTCGCGGACGGCCGGGGCGGTGGCGGTTCGGGAGCGCAGCGCTTCGCGCCGCTCAACAGCTGGCCGGACAACGCGAACCTCGACAAGGCGCGCCGCCTGCTGTGGCCGATCAAGCAGAAGTACGGCAACGCGATCTCGTGGGGTGACCTCATGATCCTCGTGGGCAACCGAGCGCTCGAGACGATGGGCTTCAAGACCTTCGGGTTCGCCGGCGGCCGTCCCGACATCTGGGCGCCCGAGGAGGACGTGTACTGGGGTCCTGAGTCGGAGTGGCTGGCCGACGAGCGCTACAGCGGGGACCGTGAGCTCGCGAACCCGCTGGGTGCGGTGCAGATGGGGCTCATCTACGTCAACCCGGAGGGCCCGAACGGCAACCCGGACCCGATCGCCGCGGCACGCGATATCCGTGAGACGTTCGCGCGCATGGCGATGAACGACGAGGAGACCGTCGCGCTGATCGCCGGTGGGCACACGTTCGGCAAGATGCACGGCGCTGCGCCCGACTCGTACCTCTCGCCCGCACCGGAGGGTGCGGACCTCGTCGACCAGGGGCTCGGCTGGCGCTCGAGCTTCGGGACCGGCAAGGGGGACGACACGATCACCTCCGGCCTCGAGGGTGCGTGGACCGCGAACCCGATCCAGTGGGACAACGGCTACTACGACCTGCTGTTCAAGTACGACTGGAAGCTCGTGAAGAGCCCGGCCGGCGCGAACCAGTGGATCCCCGTCGACCCCGACGAGTCCGACCTCGCCCCGGCGGCGCACGACCCGTCGCGCAAGGTCTCGACGGTCATGGCGACGACCGACATCTCCATGATCAAGGACCCGGCGTACCTCGAGATCTCGAAGCGCTTCCACGCGGACCTCGACGCGTTCGCGGACGCGTTCGCGCGTGCGTGGTTCAAGCTCACGCACCGTGACATGGGGCCGCTGCCCCGCTACCTCGGCCCTGAGGTCCCGTCCGAACAGCTGATCTGGCAGGACCCGGTCCCGGCGGTCGACCACCCGCTCGTCGGCGCGGCCGAGGTCACCGACCTCAAGGCCCGCATCGAGGCGACCGGTCTGTCCGCCCGTGAGCTCGTCATCACGGCGTGGGCGTCCGCAGCGAGCTACCGGGACACCGACAAGCGCGGTGGCGCGAACGGTGCTCGTATCCGGCTCGCGCCGCAGGCGGGCTGGGATGTCAACGTCCGCTCCGGTGCACCTGCGGTCATCGCGAAGCTCGAGGAGGTCAAGGCCGCCTTCGATGCCTCGCGCAGCGACGGCATGAAGGTGTCGCTCGCCGACCTGATCGTGCTGGCCGGTGGGGTCGGTGTCGAGATGGCGGCCCGCGCGGCCGGTCATGACGTGAGCGTGCCGTTCACGCCGGGCCGTACCGACGCGACGCAGGACCAGACCGACGTCGAGTCGGTCGGCTACCTCGAGCCACTCGCCGACGGGTTCCGCAACTACCTGCAGGCGAAGGGCCCGTTCCCGGCCGAGCACCTGCTGCTCGACCGGGCGTTCATGCTGAACCTGTCCGCACCGCAGATGACCGTGCTGCTCGGCGGCCTGCGTGCGATCGGTGCCAACGTGGACGGGGCGACGCACGGCGTGCTCACCGAGCGTCCGGGAGCGCTGACGCGCGACTTCTTCACCAACCTGCTCGACATGAACGTCGACTGGAAGGCGGTCGAGGGCAGCGACGACGTGTACGAGGGTCGCGACAGCCGCACCGGCGAGCTGCGCTGGACGGGTACGCGCGTCGACCTCGTGTTCGGGTCGAACTCCCAGCTGCGTGCGATCAGCGAGGTCTATGCCCAGCAGGATGCGGACGAGCGGTTCCTCGCGGACTTCGTCGGCGCCTGGGTGAAGGTCATGGAGAACGACCGCTTCGACCTGCGCTGAACCGGATCTGACGTCGAGGACCCTGCCTCCGGGCGGGGTCCTCGCGTTCAGGGCCCCGCGACCGTCAGGGCCCCGCGACCGTCAGGACAGCGTGCGTCGCGCGAAGCCGCGCAGCGCATAGGCGAGCAGCACCGCCGTGTAGCCGTAGAGGACGGACACGATCACCCACGGCGCCATCGTCGGGACCTCGGGGGTCAGTACGGCGCGCAGCCCCTCGCTGACGTAGACGAGCGGGTTGAGGAGCACGAGCGTCTGCAGCCACGGAATCGCGTCGAGTGCGGCCCATGGGTAGTAGACGGCGCCGAGGAACGTCAGCGGCAGGATCACGACGGAGAACATCAGCCCGATCTGACGCGGCTCGACGGTGACCCCGAGCGCCAGCCCGATCGCTCCTGACAGCAGCGCGGCGCCGGGGATGACGAGGAGCGCGAGCAGTGGGTCCGCGATCGTGAGGCGGACCGGCGTGTCGGGGACGAGGAGGAGGATGGGCAGCACCACCAGTCCGGCGACGATCGCCTGCGTGGCGGCGAAGAGCACCTTCTCGATGGCGACGACGTTGACGTGGACCGGGGCCATGATGCGGTCCTCGATCTCGCGCGTTCCGCCGAGCTCGGTCGAGAGCGGCAGCGCGATGGCGGTGATGCCCTGGAACAGCACGGCGATCGCGACGAGTCCTGGCACCAGCACGGTCGCGAAGCCTGCATCGCCCGCCGTGCCGGCGCCGATCGTCTGACCGATGCGCGGGAAGACGAACGCGAACACGAAGATGAACAGCAGCGGCTGCATGAGCGTGCGGGTGAGGAACTCGGCCCAGTCCCGGCGCAGTACCCGGAGGTCACGCAGTGCCAGGCCATGGAGGACGCGCCCGACGTGCGGGGGCTGAGCGAGGTCGGCCGCCCCTGACGCTGTGCGCAGCGTGTCACTCACGCAGGTCCCTCCCCGTCAGGGCGATGAACACGCTCTCGAGCGTCGTGTCGCTCACGCTCAGGTCGCGCAACGTCGCATGCGGTGCGATCGCGGCGACGAGGGCACCGACGATGCCGTTCCCGCTCGCGGCAGCGATGCGGAGCCCTGTCCCGTCATGGCTGCCGTCGCGGGCCGCGGGGGAGTCCTCGACGAGGGTGACACCAGGAACGCCGGTCAGCGCCGAGCGCACGACCGCATCCGCGGGGGTCGCGAGACGGAGGTCGATCACGACTCCAGCGCCGTGCTCGAGCTTGAGCGCCTGCGGCGCGTCGATGACGAGGATGCGTCCATGGTCGATGATGGCGACGCGGTCGCACAGGGCATCCGCCTCCTCCATGTAGTGCGTGCTGAGCAGCACGGTCATGCCGTCATCGCGCAGCTCGTCGACGAGCTCCCACAGGGCGATGCGGCTCTGCGGGTCGAGGCCCGCCGTCGGTTCGTCGAGCAGGAGCAGCGAGGGACGGTGTGCGACGGCGCGCGCGATCTGGAGCCGCTGGGCCATCCCGCCGGAGATCGTCTGCGGCATCGCATCGCGCCGGTCGGCGAGTCGGAAGCGGTCGAGCAGCTCGTCGGAACGCGCGTGCGACTCACCCGCGCCCATGCCGAAGTAGCGGCAGTGGTAGTAGAGGTTCTCCCGCAGGGTCAGCGAGCGGTCGAGCGTGTTCATCTGCTGCACGACCCCGAGCGTGGCCTTGACCCGGGCAGGGTCACGGACCGCATCGTTCCCGAAGACCCACACCTCGCCCTCGCTGGGGCGCACGCGGGTGGTGATGATGCCGATGGTCGTCGACTTCCCGGCACCGTTGGGTCCGAGGAGCCCGAGGATCTCGCCGTGTCCGACCTCGAGATCGATACCGGCGACCGCGGTGATGGGCGGCTCGCCCGGGAACCGCTTCACGACACCGGAGAGCGAGAGGGGAGGTGGGAGCATGGCTCGAGGCTAGCGGTGCATGCTGAGCCCTACCCTGACGGGCAGGACACGACCGGGGCGTCCGCCCACCGTCGACGATCCGGAGGTCGTGCCGGTGGTCCCGTCCGCGGACAGCAGCATGCCGAGCCGTCCGCCACGGTCCCCTCGGACGGCTTCACCGGGTCGTCAGGCGCCGCGCTCCCGTGGACGGACCGATCCTGTTCCGCCTGCGCCTACGCTGCTGCGGCCTGTGAGGAGGTCGGACCCTGGACGGCACGCTCGTGCTCGACAGTCTGCTCAGCGCACCCGTCCTCGCGTTCGTCCTCGCGGTCGCGGCGGGCCTTGCCCGCTTCGAGGTGCGACTTCCCGAGGCGCTGCCACCGGTCCTCGCGACGTTCCTGCTGTTCGCCATCGGGCTGAAGGGTGGCCGCAGCCTGTCCGAGGTCGCGCCGACCGAGCTCGCCGGCCCGCTGCTCGCGGCGCTGGTCATCGGTGTGGTGACCCCCATCGTCGCGTTCGCCCTGATGCGCGCGATCGTCCGACTCGGCCGGATCGACGCCGCAGGTGTCGCAGCCCACTACGGGTCGGTGTCCGCCGTCACGTTCATCGTCGCACTCACCGTCGTCGAGGCCCAGGGCATCCCCGCTGAGGGGTTGCTCGCCGGACTGCTCGCGGTGCTCGAGGTCGTCGGCATCGTCGTCGGACTCGCGCTCGCGTCACGAGGTCGGGTGGGTGAGCGCGGATCCTCGTGGACGAGCGCGCTGTCAGAGATCGTCCGGGGACGCAGCATCACGATGCTGCTGCTCGGTGTCGCCGTCGGCCTGCTCGCCGGTGACGCAAGGCTCGTCCCCGTCGACCCACTGTTCGTCGGGCTGTTCCAGGGCGCGCTCGTGCTGTTCCTGCTCGAGATGGGTGCGATCGCAGCCGAGCGACTGCGGGATGTCGCTCGGCTCGGTCCGCGTCTGATCGTGGCGGCGATCGTGGTCCCGATCGTGAACGGTGCGGTCGGCACGCTGCTCGGTGCACTCGCCGGCCTGTCGACCGGTGGGGTCGCCGTGCTCGCGACGCTCGCCGCCAGCGCGTCCTACATCGCAGCGCCGGCGGCCGTACGGATCGCGCTGCCGGAGGCGGACCCGGCGCTGTCGATCACCGCGTCGCTCGGGATCACCTTCCCGTTCAACATCACGGTCGGGATCCCACTCTTCGTGTGGTTCGCGACACTGGTGACCTGAGACCGGCCCGGTCGTGGGGGAGAGAAAGAGGAGTGCACGTGGAGACCACCGAGCGACAGATCGTGACCGTGATCGCAGAGGCCGCGGTCGAGTCACGGCTCGTTGCGGATGTGAAGCGGCTCGGCGCGAAGGGCTACTCCGTGGGGCACGTCCGCGGGGAGGGCACGACCGGACAGCACCTGCAGGACCTCAACGGTCCCAGCGTGCGGCTCGAGACGATCGTGAGCGTCGAGGTCGCGGAGGCGATCCTCGCGCACCTCGCCGCTGAGTACTTCGGGCGTTTCGCGGTGGTCGCCTGGGTGACACCGTCCCGTGTCCTGCGCCCAGAACGCTTCTAGGAGGCACCGTGCAGATCGGTCTTCAGCTCGTCCTCATCCTCGGGCTGCTGGGCATCAACGCGCTGCTGGCGGGCAGCGAGATCGCGCTGATCTCGCTGCGTGAGTCCCAGATCGTGCGACTCGAGGAGCGAGGGGCACGAGGTCGGGCGGTCGCCCGGCTCGCGCGTGACCCGAACCGTTTCCTCGCGACGATCCAGATCGGGATCACGCTGTCGGGGTTCCTCGCGAGCGCGACGGCCGCGGTCTCGCTCGCCGAGCCGTTGGTCCCGCTCCTCGCCCCGCTCGGTGCCGCTGCTCGTCCTGTCGCAGTCGTGCTCATCACTGCCGTGCTGACGTTCGTCACGCTCGTGTTCGGTGAGCTCGCACCGAAGCGCATCGCGATGCAGCGCGCGGAGGGCTGGGCGCTCGCGAGCGGCGGCATCATCCTCGCGCTCGCGCGCGTCTCCCGCCCGCTCGTCCTGCTGCTCGGCATCTCGACCGACATGGTCGTGCGGATCACCGGAGCCGATCCGACGCAGGGACGTGACGCGCTCACGCAGGAGGAGGTCCGCGACATGATCGCGACCGGTGGGCTGTACACGCCGGATCAGCGGCGCATCATCACGGGCGCGCTCGAGGCGACCGACCGGATCCTGCGGGAGGTCCTGCGTCCTCGCAGCGAGGTGCTCGCACTGCCCGACGCAATCACAGCAGCGGAGGGGATCGCCCGGCTCGTCGCTGCCGGTCACAGTCGGGCACCCGTGTTCCGCGACGGGATCGACGACGCGGACCGTGTCATCGGCATCATGGACCTCGTCGACGCGGAGGGGACCGTCGGTGAGCACGCTCGGCCGATCCTCGCCCTTCCTGAGCCGCTCGGGCTGATCGATGCGCTGCGTCGGATGCAGTCGGGCCGAGCCTCGCTCGCACTCGTCATCGATGAGTACGGCGGGGTCGCCGGCATCGTCACGGTCGAGGACCTGATCGAGGAGCTCGTCGGGGAGATCCATGACGAGTACGACCGTGACGTCCGTGACGTGGTGCGCAACTCCGATGGGTCGGTCACCGTCACCGGACGATTCCCGCTGCACGACCTCGAGGATCTGCACATCGAGCTGGACGTCGACGCATCCGATGCGGTGACCGTCGCGGGGCTCGTGAGCGAGGTGCTCGGAAGGCTCCCCGAGGTCGGCGACGAGGTGGAGGTGTCCGGCCATCGGCTTCGGGTCGAGGCGGCCGACGCGCGCACCGTGCGGCAGGTCACGATCTCGCGCAGGACCGACGGGGGTGGCGTGCAAGCATGAGCCGAGCCGCGATGAGCGAGGACGAAGCCGCTCAGCAGGCGGCGGTGTCACGAGACGCCTGGACGCAGCCCGGTCCGCAGACCGTCGTCGCGGGTGTGCACCGCATCCCGCTCCCGCTGCCGATGGATGGTCTGCGCGCCGTGAACGTCTACGTCATCGAGGACGGGGACGGGCTCGTGCTCATCGACGGGGGCTGGGCGATCGACGTCTCGCGTGAACTGCTCGAGCGCTCCCTCGCGACGCTCGGGCATGACCTGCGCGACATCCGTCGCATCCTCGTCACGCACGTGCACCGCGACCACTACACGCAGGCGGTGGCGATCCGGCGCGCCGTCGGCGCGCAGGTCGCGCTCGGGGTCGGCGAGCAGGACTCGATGCGTGAGCTGATGACGGGTCGTTCCGGGATGCTCGCGAGCCAGCCGGCACGGTTACGAAGGCTCGGAGCGGGTTCCATCGCTGATGAGCTCGCCGCGGTCCCCGTCGACCTCGCGGACACGCTCGCGTACTACGAGGACCCGGACGTGTGGCTCGAGCCTGGTCGTGTCGAGCTCGACACGTTCGCGCTCGACGCCGTGCACACACCCGGCCACACGCGTGGGCATCTCGTGTTCCATGCGGCCGACCGCGGGCTGCTGTTCGCCGGTGACCATGTGCTCCCACACATCACGCCGTCGATCGGCTTCGAGCCCGACCGTCCACCGTTCCCGTTGCGCGACTACCTCGCGTCGCTCGAGCGCGTGCTGGCGCTGCCCGATGCGATGCTGCTGCCGGCGCACGGACCGTCCGGAGGGAGCACCCATGCGCGGGCGCACGAGCTGATCGCGCACCACGAGCAGCGCTTGACCGACACGCTCGCTGCGCTCGTCTCCGGTGCCGGGCTGGCACCAGAGGTGGCGCGCATCCTGCGCTGGACGCGACGCGGTCGCAGCTTCACCGAGCTCGGCCTGTTCGACCAGATGCTCGCCGTGCTCGAGACCGCGGCCCACCTCGACGTCCTGGTGCTGCGTGGTGATGCGGCGCGTGACGATGCGAGCGGGACGGTCACCTACGCGGCCCTCGCCTAGGCAGCGCCCGAAGGCTTGCCCTTCAGGCCGCCCAGCTCCGGGTCACGGGCCCACGCGATGTCTCCGCGGTGGTGGCCTCGCGCTGGTCGAGGATGAGGCGCGCCGAGTGGTCATGGCGCAGGTAGTTCCAGATCCAGCTCAGCAGGACCGACACGCGGTTACGGAAGCCTGCGAGCATGAGCAGGTGCAGCACCAGCCAGGCCAACCACGCGATGGTGCCGCGCATGCGCAGACCACCGGGCAGCTCCGCGACGGCGGACGCGCGCCCGATCGTGGCCATCGATCCCTTGTCGCGGTAGCGGAACGCCGGCGTGGTCCTGCCCTTCGCTGCATCGGCGAGGACCTGCGCGACGTGCCCGGCATGCTGGATCGCGACCGGTGCGACCTGGGGGAGCAGCTGTCCGTCGGCCCCTTCCGAGGCGGCGATGTCGCCGACGGCGAACACGTCGTCGATCCCGACGACCCGCAGATGCTCGTCGACCGGGATGCGCCGACCGCGGCCGAGCGTGACACCGAGCAGCGTGGCGATCGGTGACGCGCCGACGCCCGCGGCCCAGATGACGAGGCGTGCCGGGATCGTCTCGCCGTCGGTGAGGGTGACATGGTCGGCCGTGACGCTGGCGATGCCGACCTCGAGCCGGACGTCCACGCCACGCTCCTGCAGCCCGTCGAGGGCGGCGCGGCTCGAGCGCGCGGAGAACCCGCCCAGCAGGGCATCGCGTGCTTCGACCAGCACGATCCTCACCCGGTCGATGTCGAGCGAAGGATGATCGCGCCGGACGACGAGGTCGACGAGCTCCGCCAGCGCGCCGGCGAGCTCGACCCCGGTCGGACCGCCCCCGGCGATCACGAAGCTCAGCGTCCCGTCCTCGTCGGCGGGCCCGTCGGCGAGGGCCCTGGAGGCCTCCTCGAAACGGCGCAGCACCTGGTTGCGCAGCATCGTCGCCTCGGCGAGCGACTTCAGTCCGAACGCGTGCTCGGCGACACCCGGCACACCGAAGTCCTCCGTGATCGCTCCGGCCGCGATGACGAGGTGGTCGTAGCTGAGTCGCGCGCCGTCGGCGAGGGTGACCACGTGTCCGACCGTGTCGACACCGGTGACCTCGCCGAGTCGGATCTCGACGTCCTGGTGGCGCAGGATGGCGCGCAGCGAGATGCCCACGTCCTGCGTCTGCAGTCCCGCGGTCGCGACCTGGTAGAGGAGCGGCTGGAAGGTGTGGTGGTTGCGACGGTCGATGAGCGTCACGCGGACGTCCAGTCGGCCGCGACGGCGCGCCTTGGCGAGCCTGCGCACCAGCGCGAGACCGGCGAAGCCGCCTCCGACGATGATCACGTGGGCCGGGGACGCTCCGCCTCCGCCTCCACCTTCGCCGACGGGAGGCGTGGTGATGGTCGTATCCGCGCTCACGCGGTCAGCAGCACGATGGCCGCGCTCATGGCCAACATCAGCGTCGCCGGCAGGGCCTTGATGGCGGGGTCGCTGACCTTCACGTGCATGACGATCGCACCGACCATCAGGGCCGCGATGACACCGCCGGCGATCGTGACGGGCAGCGCCGAGACCCACACGCCGAGGATGAGGATGATGGCCGAGGTGATCTTGAGCGCTCCGACGATGAAGAACGCGGCGCTCGGCAGGCCGTAGACCGCGAACTCGTCGCGCAGCGATGTGGCGCCGCCGCCGCGGTACTCGGTCGCCGACTTCGGGCGCACGAGCCACACGTTGAGCAGCCCGAGCCCGACGACGAGCTGCAGGGCCGCAGTGAGGGAGAACCATTCCATGGGATGTCCGCTTCGAACGATGTGTCCCGGCGCCCTGCCGATAGCCTCGACGCTACCGCATGGGGCGTTCGAGGCCATGGGAGAACGGGCCTGGAGCTCATCTGATGGCGTACGCCTCCACGACCGCGGTCCTCGTCTCCGCGGCACTCTTCCTCGTCTACGGACTCCTCTGCCTGTTCTCCAACGGCATGCAGGAGGAGTTCTCTCGCTACGGGCTCAGCCGGTTCCGCCGGCTGACCGGAGCGCTCGAGGTGCTCGGAGGCGCGGGTCTGCTCGTCGGACTGCTCGTGCCGACGATCATGCTCGTCGCGTCGGGCGGACTGGCGCTGCTGATGCTGCTCGGCGTCATCGCCAGGATCCGTGTGAGCGATCCCCTGCTCGAGATGCTGCCGGCGATCGTCCTGCTCGTGATGAACGTGTTCATCCTCGTCACCACGTGACTCGCCACGGTCCGGACAGAGCCGCACCCCACGGCACTGTCCGGTGGGGACCGATACCTTCCTTCCCCTCGCAAGGACCCAGCGCTCACGGCCAGCGGTCCTGCGTCCGTCCAGGCCACAGGCCGTCCAGTCCGTTCAGTCCGTAGGCCGTTCAGACCACAGGGGCCGGTGTGACGTTCACCCCCGACCGCGGCAGCGACCCTGCTCGAGGACCGCTGTCCGTCGTCTCGGACGCCCCGTCGGGCTCGGTGATGAGGGGTCCGATCATGGCTGACGGCACCGCATCGGCGGTACGGATCGTCGCGGGGAGGCTGCGCCCGGCGGTCGCGGACGAGCTCCTCACGTTCGTCTCGGCCGGCGGCGCGGTCCTGATCGCCCCTGAGCCGGGCGACGAGGTCGCAGCAGCGTTCGCCGGGCTGCGCGTCACCAGCGACCTCCCGCGCGGGGAGTGGTTCGTCACGCTCGTCGATCGGCCCGAGGTGGCGCGGCTGGACCGTGAGGTCCCGGTGACCACGCGCCTGCGCACCTTCGAGGTCGCTGGGCCCGACACCGCCGTCGTCGCGACGACCAGCGTCCGCTTCCAGCATGTCCCGACGATGGCGGTACGGACGCACGGCGCTGGTCGGATCGTGTCGAGCGGCGTCGCCGACCTCGACGCGCTGCAGGCGCATGCGACGCTCGGCCGGTTCGTCGCACGGCTGCTGCGGCCCGCGTTCGTGGCGCAGACCCGGACGCTCGGGGTCGGCATCGTCGGCTACGGCCCGTTCGGTGGGATGGGCTACATGCACGGGCTCGCGTCCACCGAGACGGACGGGTTGCGCTTCGTCGCAGCGGCGGACAGCTCGCCCGATCGCATCGCGGCCGCGCGCCTCGACTTCCCCGACATCGGCGCGCACGACTCCGCGGCGTCGCTCGCTGCGGACGAGGCCGTCGACGTGGCGGTCATCGCGACACCACCGAAGTTCCATGCGGAGCTCGCGCTCGAGCTGCTGCGCGCGGGCAAGCATGTGGTCATCGAGAAGCCGATGTGCCTGCAGCGCGACGATGCGGACCTCATCATCGCCACCGCGCTCGAGCATGGCCGCAGCGTCACCGTGCACCAGAGCAGAAGGTGGGACACGGACTTCCTCGCGGTGCGTCGACTCGTGGAGACCGGCGCGATCGGTGACGTGTTCAACATCGAGACGTTCGTCGGTGGCTTCGAGCACCCCTGCCGGGCATGGCACTCGGAGGAGTCGATCTCCGGCGGTGCGGTCTACGACTGGGGCTCGCATCACGTCGACTGGATCACGCTGCTGCACGGCGGCGCGCCGAGCCGCGTGCTGTGCACGACGCACAGCCGGGTCTGGCGCGACACCACGAACGTCGACCAGCTGTCGCTGTGGATGCAGTGGGACGACGGGCGTGAGGCGACGTTCCGGCAGAGCGACGTCTGCGCGATCCGTCGGCCGAAGTTCCACATCCAGGGCACCGCGGGCACCCTCGAGGGCCACTACCGACCGCTGCGGACCGAGACGGTCGTCGTGGGCCGCGGGTACGTGGAGCACACCTCGCACCACGCGGAGGTCCCCGTCGATCTGCGGGTGGTCCGCTACGACGGCGAGCACGGCACCGTCGAGTCGACCGTGCGCCCCGCGCCGCATCCGGGGTGGGGCTTCCACCGCAACCTCGCCGACCATCTGCTGCTCGGTGAGCAGCTGGCCGTGCGACCCGAGGAGTCGCGCGACGTCGTCGCCGTGCTCGAGGCCGCGCAACGCTCCGGTGCCGAGGGCGGCACCCTCATCGAGCTCTGATGTCGATCGCGGACGGCCGCGCATCGGTCGGGTTCGGTGTCATCGGTGCCGGATCGATGGTCGCTGAGCTCGCCGTGCTGCCGGCCCTCGACGTCAGCGATCGAGCTCATCTCGTGGGGATGTGCTCGCTCGGCGGTTCCTCGTCAGGCCGCTGGGACGACCGCGCGCTCCCGAGCTACGACGACGTCATCGAGCATCCCGACGTCGAGGTCGTCTACGTCCCGCTGCCCAACGCGATGCACGGCGAGTGGGTCGCTCGGGCGGCCGCTGCGGGCAAGCACGTGCTGTGCGAGAAGCCGCTCGCCCGCGACGCTGCTGAGGCGCGAGCGATGGCGGAGACGTGCGAGCAGGCGGGAGTGATGCTCGCCGAGGCGTGGATGACCCCGTTCGATCCGCGGTGGCGGGCGACCTTCGGTCTGGTCGACGACGGGCTCATCGGTGACGTCACGCGCATCGAGGCGCGGTTCACCTTCACGATCGGTGCGGACCGTGCCGACAACTACCGGTGGTCCTCCGCACTCGGGGGAGGGGCGCTGCTCGACGTCGGCATCTACTGCCTCGGCGGTCCGGTGCGGCTGTGGGGGTCCGACCCGCAGACCATCGACGCCACCCGGGTCGCGGCGCCGTCGGGCGTCGACGCCCGCAGCGATGCCCGGCTGACCTGGCCGGGTGGACGCACCGCACTCATCACCTGCTCGTTCGTCGACGCCGAGCAGCAGCTGCTGCGCGTGATCGGTGAGCGGGGGACGCTGCAGCTCGATGACGTCGCGCACACGGGCGGCGTCGCGGCCACGGCGATCCGACACACCGCGGTGGACGGCACCGAGCGCATCATCACCGTCGAGGGCGGTGATCCGTACCGCGCGATGATCGACGCGTTCGCCGCGTCGGTGCGAGGGGATGCGGTCTGGCCCCGTCCGGTCGAGGACAGCGCACGGATGCTCGCCCTGCTCGACCGGATCCGTCAGGCCGCCGCATGACGGGCGCGGAGAAGATTGGGCCGCGGCCGGTGCGGCATGCACTGCCCTCGGGCGTCGAGCTGCACGCGCTGCACTGGGACCCGCCGTCACGCGCCACGCCGCTGCTGCGACCGTGGCTGCTCGTCCATGGTCTCGCGTCCAACGCGCGCCTGTGGGACGGGGTCGCGTGGCGTCTCGCGCAGCAGGGGCATCCGGTCGTGGCCGTCGATCAACGCGGGCACGGTCACTCGTCCAAGCCGGACGACGGCTTCGACATGGGCACCGTCGCCGATGACCTGCGGCTGCTCATCGAGGACCTCGGTTGGTCCCAGCCGATGGTCGCCGGCCAGTCGTGGGGCGGCAACGTCGTGCTCGAGCTGGCGCACCGTCATCCGCTCGCCGTCTCGGGCATCGCGTGCATCGATGGCGGCCTGATCGAGCTCCGGCAGCGCTTCCCCGACTGGGAGGACGCCCGGACGGTGATGGCGCCTCCTCGCCTGCTCGGCACACCCATCGAGCACGTCCGCGCCTGGCTCGAGCAGAGCGCGTCGGACTGGCCGGAGGAGGGGCGGCTCGGGCAGCTGGCCAACTTCGAGGTCCGCAGCGACGGCACCATCGCGCCATGGCTGACCTTCGAGCGCCACATCAAGGTCCTGCGCGGACTGTGGGAGCACTCGCCTTCCGTGATCTGCTCGGCGATCACCGCACCGGTGCTGCTGGTGACCGCGGACACGGGGAACGCGGACTGGTCCGCCTCGAAGGCCGCTGCCGTCGAGGCGGCGCTGGCCGTCCTGCCGCAGAGTCGAGCGGAGTGGTTCCATGGCGCGCATCACGACGTCCATGCCCAGCACCCCGAGGCCGTGGCGCTGCTGCTGCACCGAGCGGTGACCGAGCCCGACTTCTTCCGGTCCGATGGCGGGTCCGATGTCCGGTCCGATGTCCGGTCCGATGTCCGGTCCGATGGCGGGTCCGATGACGCGACGCGAAGGCCTCCGACGTGACCACGCTCCCACGACTGCTCGTCATCATGGGGTCCGGTGAGACGGCGCCGACCATGAAGGCGGTCCACCGCGCCGTGTTCGATCGGATCGCTGCGGTCACCGGCGGGAAGGTCGATGCGGTCCTCATCGACACCCCGTTCGGCTTCCAGGAGAACGCGCCGACGCTCGCGGCCAAGACGGTCGAGTACTTCATGGACACGGCCGAGCGTCACGTCGAGATCGCAGGACTCGGGCGCACCGACACGGGTGACGTCGTCGCCGTCGAGACCGCGATCGCGCGCATCCGCGCCGCCGACTGGGTCTTCGCCGGCCCCGGGAGTCCCACGTTCGCGTTGGAGCAATGGCGCGGCACCGTCCTGCCCGACACGCTCGCGGACAAGCTGCGCCCCGGTGGTCCGGGCGGGGCCGTCGTCTTCTCCTCGGCCGCTGCGCTGACGCTCGGGCGCGCGACGATCCCGGTGTACGAGATCTACAAGGCCGGTCATGACCCGTTCTGGCTCGACGGGCTCGACCTGCTCACGCCGCTCGGACTGCCGGTCGCCGTCATCCCGCACTACGACAACAAGGATGGGGGGAACCACGACACGAGCAAGTGCTTCCTCGGCGAGCGTCGTCTGCGCATCATGGAGGCCGAGCTGCCCGACGACGTGTTCGTCCTCGGGGTCGACGAGCACACGGGCGTGATCATCGACCTCGACGCGGAGACCGCTGAGGTCGTGGGCAGGGGCGGGGTGACGCTGCGCAGCGATGGCGCGTCGGTCCGCATCGAGGCCGGCACGACCGTGGCGCTCGAGGTCCTGCGTTCGGGCGGCGGGGATCATGCAGCACCGATCGTCGCGGACGCGACGGGTGGAGGTGGTGCGGCCGCGGAGCTCGCCGTCGCATCGAGCGGCGTGAGCGACGAGGTGCCGTCGCTGCGAGCGGTGACGGCCCGTCTGGAGGAGGCCTTCGATGTCGCGCTCGGTGCGCGCGACGCCGACGCGGCCGTCGCCGCGCTGCTGACCCTCGAGGCGGCGATCGTCGAGTGGTCCCGCGACACGCTGCAGGGCGACGACCTCGACCGGGCCCGTGCCGCGCTGCGCGCGATGATCGTGCGCCTGGGTGCGGTCGCGACGGACGGGGTGCGCGACATGCGTGACGTGCTCGGGCCGGTCGTCGAGGCGGCCCTGGCCGCGCGTGTCACCGCGCGCGCGGACAAGGCGTTCGGCGTGTCCGACGCGATCCGCGACAACCTGACCGCCGCCGGCATCGAGGTCCGCGACACGCCCGAGGGCGTCGAGTGGTTGGTGCTGGACCCGTCGGACGACGGGAGCCGCTGAGGACGTCGGGTGGCGACCGTTCGGACGGACGCGAGCCGTTCGTCCGCTGTTCATCTCCTCGTCGCTGAGGATGCGTGGCTCGGCTCGGGCGGGGCCTTACATTCGCCGCGTGTCCCCATCCGAGCTCACGCGACGCCGCCCCGGTCCTTCCGGGGCGGCGTCGTTGCTTCCCGGCAGCCCTAGTCCTTCGGCGATCGCCGTCGCGCGGACGATCCGTGCTCTCCCGACATGAGGTGACCATGACACCCGACGCCACCGCAGTGCTCACGAGCGACCGGACCTCGAAGGACCGGACCGCGACGAATGGTGACCGGGCACGCGTCGAGCCGGTCGCGGGCGTCGTGGTGCTCGACACGTGTGTGCTGCTGGCCGATCCGCATGCGCTCGAACGCTTCCGGGGCGCGGATGTCGTCGTGCCGCTGGTCGTCATCGAGGAGCTCGATCGCAAGAAGAGCGACCCGGACGACATCGGGCGCAACGCACGCGTCGCGCTGCGCCGGATCGAGGAGCTTCGGGTGAGCTCGGGAGGTGGGCTCCGCGACGCGTGGCCCGTCCCCGGTGGCGGCAGCGTGCGCGTCGAGGCCAACATGGTCGACGTCGAACTGCCGGGCTACCTCGCGCGCGAGAAGCCCGACCATCGCATCCTCGCGGTCGCGCTCGGGCTGGGTGCGACGCTCGTCACGAAGGACGCGGCCCTGCGCATCAAGGGCAGCCAGCTCGGCGTCGCCGTCGACGACTACCGCGGGGACACCGCGCGCGTCGAGGAGCACCACTCGGGCGTCGTCGAGCTGCGCGTCCCGAGCGACGTCGTCGACGAGCTGCACCGCGAGCGCCGTGTCCTGCTCGAGCCGGAGCTCGGTGTCGCGGAGGACGGGGGGCCGCTGTGGCACAACGCCTGCCTGGTCCTCCGTGGCCCGGGGTCCGGATCAGCCCTGGGGCGCGTCGTGGGTCTCGAGGACGACGGGTCCGTGCTCGTGAGGCGTGTCGGCACGCCACGGGACGTGTTCGGTGTCGAGCCGCGCGACGTCCGGCAGACGTTCGCGCTCGATCTGCTCCTCGATCCTGCGGTCCCGTGCGTGTCGTTGATGGGCCTCGCAGGGACGGGGAAGACGTTCCTCGCGCTCGCCGCCGGGCTCGAGCTCACGACGGTCGGGCGCGTCCATCGACGCATGTCCGTCTACCGGCCGCTGGTCGCCGTCGGGCGCAACGAGGTCGGCTACCTGCCCGGGGACCTCGAGGAGAAGCTCGCTCCGTGGATGGCGGCCGTGCACGACAACCTCTATGCGTTGCTGCGGCGGGGCGACGGGTCGTCGCCGCGGGAGCAGCGTTCGGTGCAGCAGGCGATCAGGGAACTGATGGACCGTGGACAGCTCGATCTGGGTGCGATCACCTACCTGCGGGGCCGCTCCATCACCGACGAGTTCGTCATCGTCGATGAGGCGCAGAACATCGAGCTGTCCGCGCTGAAGGTCGTGCTGACCCGAATAGGCGAGGGGTCGAAGCTCGTGTTCTGCGGTGACCTCGGTCAGGTCGACAATCCGTACATCTCGCCGTTCGGCGGGATGGCAGCGCTCATCGACAAGCTGCGAGGCTCGCCGCTCTTCGGGCACGTGACGCTCAACAAGGGCGTGCGCTCACCTCTTGCAGAGCAGGCCGCCACCCTGTTCTGACGCCCCACGCGCCGTCGCCATCGCACGATGCTCTGCGAACGTTCACCCGGGCGTCGGTCCGACGTCATGGGAATGCCACCGATGTGGTTTCCACTGCGTCCATCGCGTCGTCGGTATCCGGCCGGCATGCGATGACGGAGGTTCACGTGGCTGACGGGCCGCTCCTCGAGCTCCGACCGGCGATGTCGACGGACCTGCCCGACATCGCCCGCATCTTCTCCGCGACCGTGCTGCTGGGTGCGCCGCTCGTCATCCGTGGCGCTGCGATGACGCGCTATCGCGCGCTCTGTCTCGACTGGTATGCGACCGCAGCGGACGACGGTGGCGGCATCGTCGCGCTCGAGGACGGCGTGGTCCGCGGCTACCTCCTTCACTGCCTCGACCAGGACGCGTTCATGCGCTGGCAGCGCGGCGCGGCGGTCCGATGGGTCTCCGGAGAGATCCTTGCCGCGCTGTGCGGACGCCGGACCTTCTCCGAGCTGCGGTTCCTCGGCCTGCGACTCCTCGACGGCCTCCGCTCGCTGCGCACCGTGTCCGAACCGCCGTACCCCGCGCATGCCCACTTCAACCTCGACCCCGAGGTCCGCGGCCGCTCGACCGGCCACCGGCTCGCGGCCGCGATGGATGAGCTCGTCGCCGCGCGCGGACTCGACGGGTGGTTCGGCGAGATGAACCTGCCCGAGGGCTTCCCGACGGACGCACTGGAACGGGCCGGCGCCGTGCTCGGACACCGGCAGCGCAACGCCACCCTGAGCGCGCTCACGGGCATGACGGTGTGGCGCACGACGGTCATGCGGCCGCTCGCCGAGCGGACGGACGCGTTCCTCGTGCGGGCTGAGGTGACCGAGGCCAAGGATGGCGCCAAGGACGGCGCCAAGGACGGCGTCAGGGATGGCGTCACGCAGGAGCACCCGGAGCCGGCGCGCATCCCCGAGGTGGTCGGCTGATGCACGTCCTCATCGCGACCGAGTCGTTCCTGCCCAGCGTGAACGGGGTCGCACGCAGCGTCGCGACCATCAGTCGCGAGCTCATCGCGCGCGGTCACCGCGTCACGATCGTCGCGCCGGCACCCGGGCCGGATGAGTATGACGGCGCCGAGGTCATCCGGCTGCGCTCGATGCGGGTCCCCGGCTTCCGCACGTTCCCGCTCGGGCTCGCCGGCTCGGGCCTGACGGAGCGGATCGCTGCGCTCGCCCCTGACGTGATCCACCTCGCCTCACCGTTCGTGGTCGGAGCGGCCGCGGGCCAGGTGGCGCGCACGCTCCGCATCCCCATCGTCGCCGTCTACCAGACCGACGTCGCCGGGTTCGCGTCGCAGTATCGGCTCGGTCCGCTCGGTCGCATGGCCTGGTCCCGGTTGCGCACCATCCACTCGCTCGCCGACGTGACGCTCGCTCCGTCCTCCGCTGCGATGGAGGACCTCGCCCGTCATGGTGTGGAGCGTCTCGCGCTCTGGCCACGCGGCGTCGACGTCGATGCGTTCTCGCCGCACCATCGTGCCCGTCCTCCTCACGCGGCGGGTCGCACCCTCAGGATCGGCTACGTGGGTCGACTCGCCCGCGAGAAGCAGCTGCATCTGCTCGCGGGGCTCGACCGCCTCGATGGCGCGGAGCTCGTCATCGTCGGGGACGGACCGACCCGCAGGGAGCTCGAGCGGCGTCTGCCAGGGGCGACGTTCACCGGCGTGCTGCAGGGTGCGGCCCTCTCGCGCGCCTACGCGGACCTCGACGTGTTCGTCCACCCCGGACTCCACGAGACGTTCTGCCAGGCCGTGCAGGAAGCCCTCGCTGCCGGCGTCCCGGTCGTCGCACCAGGTTCGGGCGGTCCGCTCGACCTGGTGACGAACGGCGTCAACGGACTGCTCGTCGACCCGGCCCGCGAGGGGCTGGGTGCACGCCTGCGCGCCGCCGCCGCAGGCCTCGTCACCGACCACGAGCTGCGATCACGCCTCGCCGACGCAGCCCGCCCGAGCGTGCGACATCGCACCTGGTACGCGGTGCTCGACGAGCTGGAACTGCACTACGCCGAGGTCACCGGGCGCCGACCGGTCGTCGCCGGGCGAGTCCGCCATGTCGCTGGAGGTCGCGCCTGATGCGCATCGTGAGGATCGCGAACTTCGTCACGCCGGTCTCCGGCGGCGTGCGGACCGCACTCGCCCATCTCGCTCGCGAGTACCGCGTGCGCGGCATCGACCCCGTGCTCGTCATCCCAGGACCCGCGGATGCACGGCACGACGGCCCCGACGGCACCATCATCACGCTCGCGTCGCCGCGCCTGCCGGGGACGACCTACCACATGCTCGTCGACCGCAGCCGCCTCAAGCATGCCGTGCGCAGGCTCGAGCCGGACGCCGTCGAGGTCCATGACCGCTTCACGCTGCCGTGGGTCGCGACCTGGCTGCGCCGCCACCGCGTCCCCGTCCTCCTCATGGTCCACGAGCGGCTCCGCACACCACTGCGCGCGTTCGCGCATCTGCCCGATCACGCGGCGGACCGGGCGGAGGCGATCGCGAACCGTCGCCTCGTCGAGGAGGTCGGAGCGGTGGTGGTCGCGAGCCGCAGCGTCGCGCGGACGTTCCCATCCGGAGGGGCGATGGTCGTCCCGCTCGGGGTCGACCGGACCCTGTTCCCCCCGCGTTCCATCCGCAGCGACGATGGCACGCTCCGTCTCGCGCTCGTCGGTCGGCTCTCACCGGAGAAGGCGCCGCTCCTCGCGGTCGACACCGCGACCCTGCTCGTCGGGCGCGGTCACGACGTACATCTCGACGTGGTCGGCACCGGCCCGCTCGCGCGACGCGCTGCGCGTCGAGCTCCCTGGTACCGGTCGACGTTCCACGGGCACGTCGCGCAGGACGAGGTCGCACGCATCGTGCGTGACGCGGACGTCCTCCTCGCCCCGTGCCCCACCGAGGCGTTCGGTCTCGCTGCACTCGAGGCGCTCGCGTCCGGCGTGCCCGTCGTCGCACATCGTGACGGCGCCGTGCCGGAGCTGCTCGATCTCACCGGGGACGATCCGGCGACCGGCGCGTCCGCGCCCGGCTCGGACTTCGACCCACGTCGTCGGTCGCCGCACGTCGGCGCGGCCGGCGCAGTTGCCGACGGGTTCGCCCGCGACTTCGTCGGCGCCGTCGAGGCGCTCCTCGAGGTCCCCGAACCGCGACGGCGTGAGGCCGCGATCGGACGCGCGGCGCTGCATACGTGGCGTGCGACCGCGGATGGGCTGCTCGCGGCGCTCGGGATCCCCGCACCCGCACCCGCGCCCGCACCCGCCCCTGCTCGCACCGCGCCTGCGCAGAGCGACGCGGAGACCCCCCGGGCCCTCGACCACGCTGCCACCCCGTCGTCGGTCCGCTGATGGGCGCGGGTCGCGTGGTCGCTCCGACGCGCCATGCGCTGCTGCGTCGTGTGGCCCGGTCCGCACCACGTCCGCCGGAGCGCCTGCTCCCGGCGATGCTCGAGATCGCCGCGTCCCTCTCCTCCTCGGGTCCGTCGCTGCTGCCGCCCGCGGCGCGCCGCGTCCTCGTCCTCGTCCCGCACCCTGACGACGAGGCGATCGGTGCCGGCGGCCTGATGGCGCTGCTCGCCGCTCGCGGTGCGCGCGTCGATGCGCTGCTCGCCACCGACGGTGAGGCGACGATCGGGTCCGCGCTCCCGCCCGAGGAGATCGCGCGTCGTCGTCGTTCGGAGTTCACGGCGTCGGTCGCGCTCCTCGGCGCGCACGTCGCCGCGACGCTCGGGCTCGCGGATGGTGCGCTCGCGCAGCATCGCGACGAGCTCGTCGAGCATGTCCACGCAGCGATCGGCAGGGCCCGACCCGACCTGGTGCTCGCGCCGTGGCCGCTCGACGGACACCCCGATCACCGTGCGGTCGCGGAGGTCGCGGCCGAGGCGCTGCTGCTCGACGGCTGGTCCTCGGGCGGGGGAGCGTCACCGGCGCTGTGGACCTACGAGGTCCACACCCCGATCCACGCGCCGACGCACATCGTCGACGTCACCGACCACCTCGAGCAGAAGCGCGCCGCGCTCGAGGTGCACCTGACGGCCGCTGGCGCGTTCGACCTCACCGCATGCCTCGGCCTCGCACGCTGGCGCTCGCTCGCCACGCGCGCGGGACGAGGGGCGGCGGAGGCGTACCTCGAGATCGATCCGGCGACGCTGCTGCGTCTTTCAGGGGAGGTCGCACCGTGAGCGTGCCCCGGGTGCTGCTCTCCAACGCACCGTTCCATCATCGGCGGCTCGAGGACGCGTTCGCCGTCGCCGCCGAGGCCGGCTTCGACGGCGTCGAGCTGATGGTCACGGGCGACCCGGTCACGCAGGACGCTGCCGCCGTCGCGGCGATCGCCGCGGCCCATCGACTCCCGGTGCCCGTCGTCCACGGTCCGTTCCTCCTCCTCACGCGGCGTGTGCTCGGCACGGACCCGCTCGAGAAGGCCGCACGCACCTGCGTGATGGCGGCAGCGCTGGGTGCGGACCTCGTCATCGTGCACCCGCCCTTCCGCTGGCAGCACGAGTTCCGCACGTGGCTGCGGACGGACGCCGATCGGGTCGGTGCTGCGCACGGGCTGCGCATCGCGGTGGAGAACCTCTACCCCGTGCCGCTGGGTCCCGCGACGCCGCGGCTGCACACGGCGACGCATCCGGAGCATCTCACGGCGCACCGGCACGTGGTGCTCGACACCAGCCACCTCGCTGTGACCGGGATCGATCTGGGCCGCGCATGGGACGTCGTCGGCGAGCAGACCGTCCACCTGCACGTCTCGGACCACGACGGCGGCTGGGGTGACCGGCACCTGCTGATCGGTGAGGGCCATCTGCCGCTCGCGCCGCTGCTCGGCCGTGTGAGTCGCGACGTCGTCGCGCCCTCCATCACGCTCGAGCTCCACCTGCGGCGCGATCAGCTCGACGACCGTGCTGCACTGGTGCGGACGCTGCGCGAGCAGCGGGAGCGCTGCCTCGACATGATCGGTCGTCCGCTCGCCGCGGCGGCATGACCATGCACCGCGCGGACCGGGGTCCGGGTCGAGTCGCGACCGGCGTCATCAGCGTCCCGCTCGCGCACCGCGGGCTCGCCAGTACCGGGAGTCCGATCCCGGCCGCCGAGAACACGCTCGAGGCGTTCTCGCGCAGCGCGGCCGCCGGCTACGGCTGCGAGCTCGACGTGCGGCTCGCCGCGGACGGTGTCCCTGTCGTCGTGCACGACGCCGCCATCGTCGCGTCCGACGGGTCGCGGACCCGCATCGACCGCATGACGGTCGAGGAGCTCGAGCGCCTCGGCGTTCCGACGCTGCGCGCAGTGCTCCAGACGCTCAGCGACCGGCCGGTCATCGTCGAGCTCAAGCAGCCGCGTGTGCGCGTGGGCAGGCTCGAGTCCGCGGTGCTCGCCGTGCTCGATGCTGACGCTCGCGGCAGAGCCGACCTCGCGGTCGCGTCGTTCAACCCGTGGACGCTCGCCTGGTTCGCGCGCAACGCCCCCGACCTGCTGCGCGCATTGACCGTCGGACGGGTCGCGACGCGGACGGTGCTGTCGGCCGCGGTCGTCCGCTGGGTGCGTCCCGACGTCCTGTCCGTCTCGGTCGACATCGTCGGACGGCGCAGGGTCCGCACCCTCCGGCGGCGACGCCCGGTGCTGTGCTGGACGGTGCGCGACGCGCAGGACCTCGGGCGCGTGCGGCCGCTCGTGGACAACGTCATCTTCGAGGGCACGCTCGACCAGCGTGTGGTCGCGGCATGATCGGGCCGCGCCTGCTCGCGGACGGGACCGTCGCGCTCCTGCGAGCGCTCGGGGTGCGTCTCCACGTCCACGGCACGCCGCATCTGCCGGCCGAAGGGTCCTTCATCGTCGCGAGCAACCACGTGAGCTACGTCGACTTCGCCGCGATCCAGGCGGCGCGCCCGCGAGGTCGTGCACCGCTGTGGTTCCTCGCCCGCTGGGACCTGCTCCCGCCTCGGATCGCTCACCCCGTGATGCGACGACTCGGCCTCGTGCCCGTCGACGAGCGTCGCCGTCCCGGTCGAGCCTTCCCCGAAGCGCTCCACGTGCTCGCCTCCGGTGGCGCCGTCGGCGTCCACCCGGAGGGCCGAGTGCGTCCCGGCATCGTTCCTGCAGCGGGGCGCAGTGGCGCGGTCCGGCTCGCCGCGGCCTCCGGTGCACCGCTCCTGCCCTGCAGCGTGTGGGGGACGCAGCGCATCCTCACGCGTGGCCGGAAGCTCCCCGATCTGCGCCGTCCGATCGATGTCCACGTCCGCTTCGGTCCGGCGCTGGTGCTCGATGGTTCGGCCGCTGTCGCGACGCGCCGTCTGATGGAGCGGATCGCGACACTCACAGCGATCACGTGTGACGACACCGAGGGTGTGCGGCCGCGTGAGCTCGCGGCATGAGAGTGCTCCGCGTCCGTGACGGTGGGGACGCCGACGTACCCGGGACCCGTCGGCTCATCGGAGTCCTCGCGCTCACCGAGACGGTCTCGTTCGGCGTGCTCCTCTACGCGTTCAGCGTCCTCATCCTCCCGATGGAGCGTGAGCTGGGGACGACGCGCGGTGCACTGTCCTCCGCGCTCGCAGCAGCGGCGATCGCACGGGCGCTCACCGCTCCGTTGATCGGGGGCTGGATCGACCGGAGAGGAGTGCGGTGGCTGATGACTGTCGGCTCGGTCGCCGGCGTCGGGCTCGTCTGGGCATGGTCGGAGGTCCGTACGGTCTCCGAACTGGTGCTGGTCTTCGTCGGCATCGGGGTCGTCGGCGCGATGGTGTTCTATGAGCCGGCGTTCGCGGCGATCGCACGTGCCCTCGATGGGCGTGCGCAGGCGCGTGCGACCCTCGCCGTCACCGTGGCCGCAGGCTTCGCCTCGACGATCTTCTTCCCCGCGACCGCGATCCTGGAGCAGACGTATGGGTGGCGGGGCGCGCTCAGAGCGCTCGCTCTGGCGCTGCTCATCCTCACGGTGGTCCCCAACGTCCTGCTTCTGCGCGATCGTCGGGGGCGCGTCGACGCTGACATCACAGCCGGCACCGGTCGCTCCGGCGGCGCCTCGACCTCGGCGCCACCATCATCGATGGGGCTCGCCGGAGCACTCGCCTCGCGCGACTTCCGACTCCTCGCGCTCGTGCTCATCGGCGGCGGGCTGCCGATCGCGATGTTCGCATCGCACCTTCCCGCGTTGATCGAGGAGCGGGGAGAGACCGCCATCCTCGCCTCGACCATCGCAGGTGGTCTCGGGGTCCTCTCGGTCGCTGGTCGCATCCTGCTGACCTCCGGGCTGCGCTTCGCACCGCTCCCGCGGCTCCTGATGGGAGTCTTCCTCGTCCAGGCCACCGGCACCGTCCTGCTGCTGTTCGGTGGACCCGGGCGAGGTGTGCTGCTCGGGTTCATCGTCCTGTTCGGCATCGGCTACGGGACGCTGAGCATCGCCGCGCCGCTGCTCATCTCGCAACGGTTCGGTCGACGCTCCTTCGGTGCGATCGCAGGATCGCTGGAGGCACTCACAGGCCTCCTCGGTGCTGCGGCACCCCTGACCGCCGGCCTCCTGCGCGATGCGGCCGGCGACTACCGGCCGGTGATGGCGCTCGCCCTCACCTCGAGTCTGCTCGCGAGCCTCGCGAGCAGGCGGCTTGCGACGACGCGATCCGACACCGCCACGAGGAGCAGCTGATGCCGATCTCGATCGACCGGCCCGAGGCCGTCCTGTTCGACAAGGATGGGACGATCCTTCCCTTCGCGCCGTTCTGGACGACATGGACGGCCACCTTCCGGACTGCGCTGGCCGCATCCGATGCTGGCGCGACCGGCGAGCTCGACGGCCCGACGCGGGGGAACGGCGGGCTGCTCGACTGGCCGGCGAACACGCGCACCGCATCCCATGGGGCGTCGCTCGACGTCGCGACGATGGCAACGCTGCAGGAGCGGGTCGTCGCACTGCTCGTCGCCGAGGGCAGCGCGCCCGACGATGCGCTGCGGATCACGCTCGACGCGATGGTGCACGCCGATGTCGCAGCCGGCGCCTTGCCTGTCACAGCGCACGAAGGCTTCACTGCACTCGTGCGGGCGCTTGTGCGTGATGGGTCGCAGACGGCGGTCGTGACCGGCGACGACGAGGAGCGCGCGATCCGCCATGTGGCGGCGCTCGGACTGGGCGCCGAGATCCGCGTCGTGGTCGGCGGCGACAGGGGTCTTCCTGGGAAGCCTGACCCTTCGACCCTGCTCGCGGCCTGCGCCGGACTCGGGACCGCGCCCGAGGTCTGCGTCTACATCGGGGACAGCCTGGTCGACGTCCGTGCTGCACGCGCCGCGGGCTTCGGCGCGGCCCTCGTCTACGTGCCGCTCGATGCGGTCGAGCTGCCGGCCTGGAGCCATGAGGCGGACGACATCGTGCGCTGCTTCCGTGAGCTCGAGGAGGCGTGGTGCGGGCACACGGGGCGGTCCGCGTGACCGCTGCACCTCGCGTGAGGGGGCTGCTGCTCGACAAGGACGGCCCGATCGTTCCACTGCACCCGACCTGGTCCGCGTGGGCGGGGCGAGTGCTTGACAGCCTTGAGGGCCAGGCCCCCCGTGCGTCACTCGCGCAGGTGCTTGACGTCGATGTCGCGACCGGCCGCCTCGAGCCGGACGGTCTGCTCGCCGTCGGGACCGTGGCCGCGGTCGAGGCGGCGCTCGTGAGCGTCGTCTTCGCGCATGGTGGAGCGTCGGCTGCGGGTGCCCGCGGGAAGGTCCGTTCCGCACTTCGGTCGGCCGATCGGCGCATGACGGGGGTGCCGCTCGTCGCAGCCGATGGTGTTCGGGATCTTCTCCTGCACTGTCGGACCTGTGCGATCCCCGTCGCGGTGGTGACGAACGACACCCGGGCGAGTACCCAGGTGCAGCTCGAGACGCTCGGCCTCGCCGACCTTGTGACCGTGACCGTGTGCGGGGACGATGGGCACGACCCGAAGCCCTCCGGCGAGATGCTCCGAGCCGCCTGTGCTGCGCTCGGGATCGAGCCGGCCGATGCACTCATGGTCGGTGACACGCTGGTGGACCGTCTCGCCGCGGAGGACGCCGACACCCCGTTCGTCGTCGTCCGGGAGCCCCGACCGTCGTGGTCCTCCCGGCCGGTGTCCGTCGTCCGCAGCGTCGACGAGCTCATCCCCCTGCTCGCTCCGAAGGGGGCTGGAGGGGCATCACCGGCCTGATCCGTTCGTTCACCATCCATTAAGGCGCCGCCGCGAGATTTCACACGGGCGATGGTGAGCGGCCACGCTCTCGTTCCGATGACGCCACGTGCACGAGGTCAGATGCGTATGCGTCCGAAGGCGACGCGCCGTTCCCGGCTCGCACCCGATCAGGAGACCCTGATGTCGTTCGTTCTCGAAACCACGCGTCGCGCGGGCCGTGTCCGCCGCCTCGCCCTCACTGCCGCCGTCGCACTCGTCGTCGCGGCCTGCGGCTCCTCCGACGACTCGTCGGCGCCCGCCGCTGCTCCCGCCCCGGCTCCAAGCACCGGGGGGACCACCGCACCCGCGACGCCCGACCCACGTGCCGACTGGCCCGCGGTCATCCGGTTCGCGGCCGTCCCGGCCGAGCAGGATGCGCAGCTCACCGAGAGCTACCGCGTCACGACCGAGATCCTCGCCGACGAGCTCGGGCTGGAGGTCGAGTTCTTCCAGGCGGCCGACTACGCCGGTGTCATCGAGGCGCTCATCGCCAACCGTGTCGAGCTCGCCCAGTTCGGTCCGTTCTCCTACGTCCTCGCGCTTGCTCGTGGCGCGGAGGCGACCGCGGTCGGCGTGATGACCGGATCACCGGAGGAGGAGCCGGGCTACCAGTCGTACCTCGTCGCTCGTGCCGACAACACTGAGATCAACACCATTCAGGACATCAAGGGCAAGAACGTCTGCCTCGTCGACCCGGCGTCCACGTCGGGCTATCTGGTGCCCTTCGCGCTCATGCTCGACGAGGGCATCAACCCCGAGGAGGACATCAACATCATCCTCGCCGGCGGCCACGACACCTCTGTGATCGAGGTCGCTGCGGGCACGTGTGACGCGGGCTTCGCCTTCGACGACATGGTCGACAGCCTGCTGATCGAGCGTGGCGAGATCGAGGCGGGCGAGATGAAGATCGTCCAGAAGTCCTTCATCATCGCAGGCTCGCCGATGGCGATGCGCACCGAGCTGCCGGCATCGCTCCAGGAGGCCATCACCGACGTCATCCAGAACAAGGTCAACGTCGACTGGGCCGTCGACAACGGCTACTGCGCTGCTGTCGACGACTGCTCGCTGTCCGACGAGGCGATCTGGGGCTACGCGGCGCGGGACGACTCCTTCTACGACGGGATCCGCACGCTCTGCGGGCAGCTGGGCACCGCGGTCCGCGCCTGCGAGGGGATCTCCTGATGTCGGCGGCGCCTGACGACGCGTCGGCGCCGACCTCGAACGGTCAGGCTCCGGCCCGGGACGACGCGACGTCGTCCCGGGACCGGACGCCGGCCGTACGGGTCGTCGGGCTCCGGAAGGAGTTCGGCTCGACGGTCGCCCTCGATGACGTCACGCTCGACGTGCGCACCGGCGAGCTCACCGTCATCATCGGGCTCTCGGGCTCGGGGAAGTCGACGTTGCTCCGGCACCTGAACGGGCTCCATCGTCCGACCGCGGGATCCGTCGAGGTGCTCGGTCGTGATGTCGTCGCCCTGAAGGGCAAGGAGCTCCGCGAGCTTCGCCGCGATGTCGGCTTCGTCTTCCAGCAGTTCAACATCGTCGGTCGGCTGACCGCGATGGAGAACGTCCTCTCGGGTGCGCTCGGGCGACTGCGCGGACCGCGGTTCGGCGTCCGCGCGTATCCGAAGCAGCTCCGACGCGAGGCGCTCGAGCTGCTCGACCGGGTCGGGATCGGTGACCGTGCCTTCCAGCGCACCGACACGCTCTCCGGCGGGCAGCAGCAGCGCTGCGCGATCGCACGCACGATCATGCAGCGTCCCCGCATCGTGCTCGCTGACGAACCTGTCGCCTCGCTCGACCCTGAGATCTCGGGGCAGGTGATGGAGGTGCTCATGCGGATCTGCACGGAGGAGGGGCTCACCGTCCTGTGCAGCCTGCACCAGGTCGACCTCGCACTCGGCTGGGCGGACCGTCTGGTCGGGCTGCGTGATGGCCAGCTCGTGCTCGACAAGCCGGCTGCAGGGCTCTCGACAGAGGAGGTCATGGCGGTCTACCAGCGTCTCGATCCGACGGGCGAGAAGGCGGCCGAGTATCGCGAGCCGATGCCCGCCGGGGCGGTCCGCTGAGGTGACCAGCGTCGACGTCGAGCGACCCTCCGACGGATCGGACGTCGACACGTCGCCGTCCCGGACGCAGGAGCGCCTGAGCCCGCCGTGGCCGTGGCAGCGGTGGGTGATGACCGGCCTGTTCGTCCTGTTCGCGTTCGTTGCGTATCGGAGCTTCGGCCGGACGAACTTCGCGCCGTCGACAGTGCTTGACGGCGTGGATGGCATGCGGAACCTGATCGACCGGATGCTCCCGATCAACTTCTCGGAGATCGATCTCGTCATCCGACTGTCGATCGAGACGGTGTTCATCGCCGTCATCGGCACCGCGTTCGCCGTCCTGCTGTCCCTGCCGCTCTCGTTCCTCGCTGCGCGCAACACGGCGCCGAACGGGGTCATCATGGGCGTCGCGCGCGGCGTGATCGTCGCGAGTCGCGCGATCCCCGACCTCGTCTTCGCGCTGATCTTCGTGCGCGCGATCGGTATCGGTGGGGTCGGAGGCGTCACCGCGGGGATCCTGGCGATCGGCGCGCACGCGATCGGGATGATCGGGAAGCTCTATGCCGACGCGATCGAGAACATCGAGGAGGGCGCTCGAGAGGCGGTGCTGTCGACCGGGGCGACCCGGCTCCAGACGCTGTCCACCGGCGTGCTGCCGCAGGTCACGCCGTCGTTCATCGGCGTCGCGCTCTACCGGTTCGACATCAACTTCCGGTCGTCGACCATCCTCGGCTACGTCGGTGCCGGCGGTATCGGCTCACTGCTCCGCGAGTACCTGAGCGCCCTCCGCTATGACCTCGCGCTCGGGATCACGCTGGTGATCGTCGTGCTCGTCCTCGCGGTGGAGTTCCTGTCCGCGGCCATCTTCAGCATCGGGCTCGTCGGTGTCATGCTGCGCCGCAACCTCATCGTGCTGTTCATGTCCGTCGAGCTCATGCTCAACGCGGTCAACCTGACGCTCGTCGCTGCCTCGCGCATGTGGGGCGATGCGGACGGGCAGGTCTTCGCGTTCTTCATCATCGTGGTGGCGGCGGCCGAGGTCGTCGTCGGTCTGGCCATCCTCGTGAACCTCTTCTTCCGCCGCGGCACCGTCGACGTCGACGTGCCGTCCCTCCTGAGGTCCTGACGTGGTGCTCGCTGCCGCAGGCGACGTGATCGCCAACGAGATCGTGTCCACGGCCACCGGTGCCATCGGCCTGGCCTGGCTCATCCCCGTCATCCCCGCGCTCGGTTTCCTCCTCGTGCTCATCGCCCAGCGCTGGCTCGGTGCACGCGCCGCCTACCTCGGAATCACTGCCGCAGGGCTCGCGCTGCTGCTCTCGGTGCTCGTCGCCCTCGAGGTGCGTGCGACACCCGCGACGCACGTGCGACCGATGCCGAGCTGGATCGAGGTCGGCACGCTGAGTGTCGGGTTCGACCTCCTGATCGACCAGCTGACCGTCGTCATGCTGCTCGTCGTCACGGGCGTCGGCTTCCTCGTGCACGTCTACTCGGTCGGGTACATGCTCGGCGATCAGCGCTTCGCA
>JAGYKW010000009.1 GCA_018401275.1 Nitriliruptoraceae bacterium
ACCGTTCCTCGCCGAGGTGCTCCACGCCGACCGGGACGCGCTCGACCGAAGGGACGGATGAGGCTCAGCGGACCGCGGCGTAGAGCGCGTCGATGGCTATCAGGGCCTCGTCGAGTGACTGCTCGCCCGAGATCCATGCGGTCATCTCGGTCCAGAACGATCCGGGCCCCGGGGCCGACCCGACAGCACGCGGCATCCGCTCCGAACCATCGACCCGGAACGTGGTGGCCTGCGCAAGGATCTCTGACGCCCGGCGCGACGAGTCGTCCGTGGAGGTCGTTGCTGCGAGGACCGGTGCGAACGGTGACAGGGATCCACGGCGTTCGGCCCACGGTCCTCCGGACTCCGGCAGCGCGAGGAACTGCATGAAGAGCATGGCCGCCGGCGATCCGGTCAGCGTCGCGGCGAACTCCCCGCCCCCGAGGACCGGGCGTTGGCCCGGAACGATCGGTGGCAGCGCGAAGAAGTCGTAGTCGACGCCGAAGCGCGCGTCCGGCTCGGCGGCCAGGAGGAAGTCCTCGATCAGATGGCTCTGCCGATGCATGCCGCACTCAGGGTCAGGGCCGAGGATCCCCGCGGCCGAGGCTCCGAAGCTCTCGGTGGCGATCCGTGCCCGTCCGCCGGCGACGGCGTCGTCGTCGGTCCAGATCGGGACGAGGAACGCTTCCAGTGCGCCCTTGACCTCATCGGACGCGAACGGGAGATCCCCGCGGACCCAGGCGTCGAACGCGTCGACGCCCAGCGCTCGGAGCAGGATGTCCTCGACCCAGTCGGTGGCGACCCAACCGGTCGCACCCGCCGACTCGATGCCGATGCACCACGGCGCCAGACCCTCGGCGATCATCCGATCGCTGAGGGTCATCATCTCCGACCACGTGTCGGGCGTGCTGTAGCCACGAGCCTCGAAGGTCGACGGGCTGTACCAGACGAGCGATTTGATGGTCAGCCGCAGGGGGATCGCGAAGGTCCGATCGTCGAAGCGCACGTCGTCGAGGACGCCAGCGACGAGGTCCTGCTCAAGGCGAGGGACGTCAAGCGCGTCATCGAGCGCTCGTACGTGGCCCTCGCCGATCAGAGCTGCGAGGAGTTCCACCTGCGGATGGATCACGATGTCGACCGGCGCTCCGGTGTCGATGCCCGCTCGCACGAGCTCATCGAGGTCCGTCGCACGCTCAGCGCGGACCGTGATGCCCGGATGCTTGGTGTTGAAGGCCTCGATGATCGCGTCGAACCCAGCACGGGCTGCGTCACCCGTGTACGGATGGAGGATCGTCAACGGACCGGTCGTTCCCGGCGTCGCCGACGGGACCTCCGGCCGCGGGTCCGGCGCGACCTCCACCGCCTCCCCGCCGCACGCGGAAAGGAGCACAGCCAACGTTGAAACTCCGAGGAGTCTCCGGAGACGACCGGGCGAATCGGTCATCGATGTCTCCGACTGCAGGGAAGATGAGCGGACCACGCACGCGGGATCGGCAGGAGCGTCAGCCCAGCGACTCCTCGAGCAGCTGCGCGAGCTCCTGCAGGTGCACGACCATCTGGCCGGCGGCCGGCGAGGCGGACAGCGCACGGCTGACGCGCGTCAGACGGCGCGCGTCGCCGAGCTCCTCGAGCAGGTTCCACAGACGACCGTCGACGAACGGCCAGGCGCCCATGTTGCCCGGCTCCTCCTGGACCCAGCGCACGTCCTTCGCCTTCGGGTACCGGCGCAGCACGTCCGCGATCCGGGCCTCGGGGAACGGGTAGAGCTGCTCGACACGCACGACGGGGACGTCGAGGTCACGCGCGTCGCGCTCCGTCATGAGGTCGTAGGCGACCTTGCCCGAGCAGAGCAGCACGCGCTGGGCCTTCGACGCGGCCGCGGCGCGCGCGCCACCCGGCAGGAAGGCCGGGTCGTCGAGCACCTCTGCGAACGTGCCCGTCGCGAGATCCTCCACGCGTGACACCGAGTGTGGCGAGCGCAGCAGCGACTTCGGCGTGAACACGATCAGCGGCACGAGCACACCCTCGCGACGCACCTGGCGGCGCAGCACGTGGAAGTACTGCGCGGCCGTGGTCGCGTTGACGACCTGGATGTTGTCCTCGGCGCACAGCGTGAGGAAGCGCTCGATGCGGGCGGAGGAGTGCTCGGGACCCTGACCCTCGAAGCCGTGCGGGAGCAGCAGGACGAGCCCGGAGCGCTGTCCCCACTTGTCCTCGGCGGCGACGATGAACTGGTCGATGACGATCTGTGCACCGTTGACGAAGTCGCCGAACTGCGCCTCCCAGGCCACGAGCGTGCCGGGCTGCTCGACCGAGTAGCCGTACTCGAAGCCGAGCGCCGCGTACTCGCTCAGCGGCGAGTCGTGGACGAAGAACTTGCCCTGGTCCTCGCCGAGGTGGGCGAGCGCGACGTGGTCCTCGCCGGTGGCGTAGTCGACCTGGACGGCGTGCCGGTGGGAGAACGTGCCGCGCCGGGAGTCCTGACCGGCGAGCCGGACCCAGGTGCCCTCCGCCAGCAGCGTGCCGAACGCGAGCGTCTCACCCAGCGCCCAGTCGACCTCGCCCTCGCGGTAACGCTCGTGCGCGCGCTGCAGGATGCGATCGAGCTTCGGGTGGCGCTGGAAGCCGTCGGGGATGGCGAAGTTCACGTCGACGACGCGGTCGAGCAGCGCGGTGTCGACCGCGGTGTCGGCCGGGGGGAGCACGCCGCGCTCGATGGGCGCGCGTGCCAGCGGCGGCTCGGGCTGCTTCGCCTCCTTCGCCTCCTCGAACGCCGACTCGAGGCGCGCCTGGAAGTCACGCAGCGCGATCTCGGTCTGCTCGTCGGTCAGGTCACCGCGCTTCGCGAGGCGCTCGGTGTAGAGGCGTCGCACCGACGGACGCTCGTCGATGAGGCGGTACATCTCGGGCTGCGTGAACGACGGGTCGTCGGCCTCGTTGTGGCCGTGACGGCGGTAGCAGACGAGGTCGATGACGATGTCGCGGTGGAAGGCCTGGCGGTAGTCGAACGCGAGCCGTGCGACGCGCACGACCGCCTCCGGATCGTCCCCGTTGACGTGGACGATCGGCGCCTGGACGGCCTTCGCGACGTCGGTCGCGTAGTGCGACGACCGCGAGGAGGCGGGCGAGGTGGTGAAGCCGACCTGGTTGTTGATGACGACGTGCACGGTGCCACCGGTGCGGTAGCCCCGCAGCTGCGACAGGTGCAGCGTCTCGAACACGACGCCCTGACCGGCGAACGCTGCGTCACCGTGCATGAGCAGCGGCAGGGCGGGGAACTCGCCGCTGTCGCCGCGGTCGTAGCGGTCCTGCATCGCACGCACGATGCCTTCGACCACCGGATCGACGGCCTCGAGGTGCGACGGGTTGGGCGGCAGGTGCAGATCGACGGTCGCACCGGAACGCGCGGTGTAGGTGCTGTGCGCACCGAGGTGGTACTTGACGTCGCCGGAGCCCTGGACCGTGTCGGGCTTGAGCTCACCCTCGAACTCGCCGAAGATCTGACGGTGCGACTTGCCGAGCACGTTGGACAGCACGTTGAGGCGGCCGCGGTGGGCCATGCCCATCACGACGTCCTCGAGGCCGGCGTCGGCGGCACGCTCGCAGACCGCGTCGAGCAGCGGGATGAGCGACTCCGCGCCCTCGAGCCCGAAGCGCTTCTGTCCGACGTACTTCGTGTGGAGGAACGACTCGAACGCCTCGGCGGCGTTGAGGCGTTCGAGGATGCGCCACTGGTCCTCGGACGACGTCTGGTTGCTGACCCCCTCGAGGCGCCCGCGCAGCCAGCGCTTCTCCTCGGGATGGAGCACGTGCCCGAACTCGACGCCGATCGTGCGGCAGTAGGCGTCGCGCAGCACGGCGAGGATCGTCCCGAGCTGCATGCGCATCGGTGCGCCGCCGGCGATCTCGACGAGGAACTCGCGGTCGAGGTCCCAGATCGACAGGCCGTAGGTGTTCGGGTCGAGCTCGGGGTGCATGCTCGGCGGCTTCTGACGCAGCGGGTCGAGGTCGGCGATCAGATGACCGCGCACGCGGTACGCGTTGACGAGCTGGCTGACCTTGAGCTGCTTCGCGAGCTGCGCGTCGGTCGAGTCCTGCGCGGCGTCGTCGCGGCGCCAGCGCGCCGGCTCGTAGGGCAGGCCGAGCGCGCGGAAGATGTCGTCGTAGAAGCCGTGCTCGCCGATGAGCAGCTCATGCACGCGCTTGAGGTAGAGGCCGGACTCTGCACCCTGGATGACACGGTGGTCGTAGGTCGAGGTGAGCGTCACGACCTTGCTCACACCGAGGTCGGCGACGGTGCGCGGGTCGGCGGCCTGGAACGCGGCCGGCAGGTCGATCGAACCCACACCCAGGATGACGGACTGCCCGGGCATGAGCCGCGGCACCGAGTGCACCGTGCCGATCGTGCCGGGGTTGGTGATCGTGAGCGTCACCCCGGTGAACATCGCCGTGTCGAGGTCGTTCGCACGGATGCGGCGCACGACGGCCTCGTAGGCGGCGAGGAAGCCGGCGAAGTCGAGCGACGTGACGTCCTTGATGGCAGGGACGAGCAGCGAACGCCCGCCGTCCGCGGCCGGGACGTCCACCGCCAGGCCGAGACCGATCGGACCACCGTCGATGACGGCAGGTCTGCCGTCGACCTCGGTGTAGCGACGGACCATCGCCGGGACCTCGTCGAGCGCACGCACCATCGCGTAGGCGATGAGGTGGGTGAACGAGACCTTGCCGCCGTCGATGCGCTTGAGGTAGTTGTTGGCGATCCGGCGGTTCACCTCGAGCAGCTTCGCGGGCACCTCGCGCACCGACGTCGCGGTCGGCACGGCGAGCGAGCGGTCCATGTTCTCGACGATGCGTGCGCCGGTGCCACGAAGGCGACGCGGCTCAGGTCCATCGGGGTCGATGGGCGCGACGGCCGGCTCGAGACCACGGCCGGACGGGGAGCTCGCAGCACCGTTCGTGTGCTCGCCGTTCGCCGCGCCGCCAGCGCCGTTGCCTCCGGCACGGAAGTGCGCCTGCCAGTCTGCCGGAACGGAGCTGGGATCCTCGCGGAAACGCTCCTCCATCTCCGCGATCAACCATGCGTTGACGACGGGGCGCGCAGGACCGGAGGCGGCATCGGTCGGAGGCATGCGGCTGCTCGTCCTCGTCGGCGGTGCAGGACCGCCGGGCTGGGTGCGGAGCGGTGCAGGCGGATGCTGCCTGCACGCAGGACGCAGGGTAGTCCCTCGGGCCCGGATCATCCGTCCCTGTCCGGGCGGTTCGGCCCGGTCCGGCGCCTGGTCCGGTCCTGCCGATGTGGCCCGGGCCATCCGGCCCTGCCGAGCGGCCGACGCCTGGGCGTAGCCTGCGAACATCATGGACACCTTCCGGACCACCACGCCCCGCACTCTTCATCGCCGCTCGTCGGTCCGTCGCCGCTCGCCGGTCGTACCGGCCGCCGTGCTGACGCTCGCACTCCTCACCGCCGCCTGCGGTGGCGGGGATGACGCAGCCTTCGACGTCGCCGGCCCGATGCCGATGCCAGCACCGGGCATGCCGGACATCGCGTTCGATGGCAGCGCGAGCTTCGACCGCGGCGTCGAGACCGTCCCCAGCGTCAGCAGCAGCGTCGAGGGCCGGGCGGACGACGGACGCGCCATCGTGCGCAACGCATCGATCGAGCTCGTCGTCGATGACGGCGCTGCCGCGGTCGATGCGGTCGCCGCGCAGGCGCTCGTGTTCGGCGGCCACGTCACGACCACCGCACTGTCGCGCGACGAGGACGGGACCGTGTCCGGCACGCTCGTGCTGCGCGTGCCTGCCGAGCGTCTGGACGAGCTGGTCGACGCGCTCGACGACCTCGCGCGTTCCGTCCCGTTCCGCACCATCGACGAGATGGACGTGACGCTGGAGCTCAGCGACCTCGATGCGCGGCTGGCGAACCTGCGGGCGTTCGAGGACGAGCTGCGGACGCTGCTCACCGAGGTCCGTGAGCGTGACGGCACCGTCGAGGGCCTCGTCGCGGTCGCCGCGCAGCTGAACGCGGTCCGCACAGAGATCGACATGTTCGAGGGGCGTCGCATCCAGCTCGCCGACCAGGTGGCGATGTCGACCGTGTTCGTCTCCGTCAGCCAGGCGCGCTCGACGACACCGGTGGTCGGCACGTGGGACCTGCCGACGGTCGTGCGTGATGCGCTCGCTGCGACGGTGCGGCTCGGACAGCTCGTCGTCGAGGGCGTGGTCTGGCTGCTGCTGACCGTCGTCCCCGCGCTCGTCGCGCTGGTCGTGATCGTCGGCATCGTGCGCGCCGTCCGTCGCCGACGCGCTCCGGCCGACATGGACCTGCCCGGCTAGCGTCTCGCCCCGAACGCGACACGGGCTGGACGCGACACGGGCTGGACCCGGAACGGACGCACGCGCACCGTGCTGCGTCGCACCGTGCTGCGTGCGGTGCGACCTGTGGGACACGAGGGGGCGAGGATGGCGACGGCGCAGCTCCGGCTCACCGGTGATGCAGCGGGCGACGCGCTGCTGTCGAGCAACCCCTTCGCGCTGCTCGTCGGCATGATGCTCGATCAGCAGATCCGCATGGAGATCGCGTTCCTCGGACCGCACCGGTTGGCCGAGCGGCTGGGCGTCACGCTGACCCCCACACGATCGCGAGCACCGCACCGGACGAGCTCGAGGCGGCGTTCAGGGTCAAGCCCGCGATCCACCGCTTCCCCGGTGCGATGGCCGGCCGGGTCCGCAAGCTCGCCGAAGCGATCGTCGACGGCTACGACGGCGATGCGGAGGCGGTCTGGCGTGACGTCACCGACGCGACCGTCGTGCATGCGCGCCTCGCCGCGCTGCCCGGCTTCGGTGACGAGAAGGCCAGCATCTTCATGGCGCTGCTCGCCAAGCAGCTCGACGTGCGTCCACGCGGCTGGAAGGCAGCGACCGGCGAGTACGGCCTGAAGGGCTACCGCTCGATCGCGGACGTGACCGACCCCGACAGTCTGCTGCTCGTGCGGGAGTCGAAGCAGGCCGTGAAGGCCGCCGAGCGCGCCGCCGCGGACTGAGGCCGGACCCGAGCGCGGCGCGCGATCGTCGCGTCAGGCGGGGATGACCGTCGCCGAGAACAGCAGGATCCCGGCGAGCCCCATCGCGAGCATGCCCGCAGGCGCCCACGTCCAGCCACGGCTCCACGGCCACAGCGGCGCGACGAACACGGTGAGCGCCGCGACGATCGTGACCTGCAGGACGGGGATCATCGGTCGCGCTCCTCGGGGGAGGTGATGGGCGCGGACGGTACGGGAACGAGCTCCGCGACCGTGTCGCGCGCGTCATCGTGCATGAGCAGCCGGCGGACCGCATCGCCATCGTCGGGGACCGTCCACGTGAGCCGCACGGTCGTGCCGGCGGGGACGACCGTGCCGACCGTGTCGCGACCGTGGTCCATCGCGACTCCCCCGGCAGCGTCGGCGCGCATCATCGCGAGATCGACGACGTCGACGAGATGGAAGCTCGTGCGCACGTCCGCATCGAGGACGAACGTGACCTTCTCGCCGGGGACGAGCTCGACGCTCGCAGGGACGATCCCGTCGGCGGTGAGCGCCACATCGATGGCGCGGCCCGGGAGCAGGCTCTGCTGGAACGTCGCGCCGACGAGCACGACGGCGACGATGCCGGCAGCCATCGCGAGCCGTATGGCGGTCCGCTCCACCTTCTGACGCGGCGTCGCGGCGATCGCGCGTGCGCCGCGGAAGTCGCGCAGCCGCAGCGAGTTGGTGACGACGAACACGCTGGAGAAGCCCATCGCAGCGGCGGCGACCATCGGGTTGAGCAGGCCGACAGCGGCGAGCGGGATCGCGAGCGTGTTGTAGCCGAACGCCCACACCAGGTTGGAGCGGATGGTCGACAGCGTGCGGCGCGACAGGGCGATGGCGTCGGCGGCCGCGCGCGGGTCGCCGCTCATCAGCGTGACGTCGCCGGCCTCGATGGCGACGTCGGTGCCCGTGCCCATCGCGATGCCGAGGTCGGCGCGGGCGAGCGCCGGGGCGTCGTTGATGCCGTCGCCGACCATCGCGACCGTGCGCCCCTCCGCCTGCAGCTGCTGGATGACGGCGTCCTTCCCGTCGGGCAGCACCCCGGCGACGACGCGCTCGATGCCGAGCTCGGTGGCGACGGCCTGCGCGGTGCGCTCCTGGTCGCCGGTCAGCAGGACGGTGCGCAGCCCGAGCGCATGGAACGCGGCGACCGCCTCGCGCGAGGTCGGCTTGATCGCGTCGGACAGCGCGACGACGAGCATGACCGCCGCACCGGCGGGCCCGACGGCGGCGGCGATGACGGTGCGACCCTGCGCCTCGTGCGTGTCGCGCTCACCCTCGAGCGCCGCGTCGAGCGTGTGACCGTGCTCGGCGAGCAGCGACGGTCGGCCGACGAGGACCTCGAGCAGCACCCCGTCGACCTCGACGGTGGCGCGGATGCCGAGGCCAGGGAGCGCCTCGAAGTCGGCGAGCGTCGCGGGCGGCAGTCCGTCGTGCCGCTGTGCGAGGTCGCGGGCGATCGCGCGTGCGATGGGATGCTCGCTCGCAGCCTCGGCGGCGATGACCGCAGCGATCGCGGCGCTGCGGCGCGCGGCCGCCGGAGGCGCGCCTCCGGCCGCAGCCCCGGCTGCATCGCCGACCGCATCGCCGATCCGGTCGGCGACGACGACCATGCGGCCCTCGGTCAGCGTGCCGGTCTTGTCGAGCACGATCGTGTCGACCCGGCGCGTCGTCTCGAGCACGTGCACGCCCTTGATGACGACGCCGAGCGACGCGCCACGACCGACGCCGACCATCACGGCCGTCGGTGTCGCGAGCCCGAGCGCGCACGGGCAGGCGATGACGAGCACCGCGACCGCCCGGGTGAGCGGGTCGGACAGGGACGCGTCCTGGAGGAGGCCGACGAGCAGCGTGCCGGCAGCGATGAGCAGCACGACCGGGACGAACACGGACGTGACGCGGTCGACGAGCGCCTCGACGGGCGCGCGTCCGCCCTGCGCCTGTGCGACGAGGTCGACGATCTGCGCGAGCACGGTCGCGCTGCCGACCGCGGTCGCCTCGACGACGAGCCGGCCGGAGCCGTTCAGCGTCCCGCTGACGACGGTGTCACCGGGTGCGACGTCGACGGGCAGCGGCTCGCCGGTGAGCATCGACGTGTCGATGGCGGAGCGGCCCTCGATGACGCGCGCGTCGACCGCGATGCGCTCCCCCGGACGCACCAGGATCCGGTCACCGGCGACGAGCTCCGCGACCGGCACCTCGCGTCCGTCGACGAGCGTCGCGATGCGCGGCCCGAGCTCGAGCAGCTTCGCGATCGCCTGCGACGACCGGCCCTTCGCGCGGTGCTCGAACCAGCGGCCCAGCAGGATGAGCGTGACGATCGCGGCGGCGGTCTCGAGGTAGACGTCGGGCAGGCCGGTGACGCTCAGCCGCATCCCGCCGTGCAGCTCCGCCGCGTCCAGCACGACGAGCGCCCACACGGACCACAGGTACGCGGTGAGCGTCCCGATGGAGACCAGCGTGTCCATCGTGACCTGACGGTGCACGAGGTTGATCGCCGCGTTGCGGTGGAACTCCCAGCCCGCCCCGAGCACGACCGGGGTCGTGAGCAGCAATGCGACCCACTGCCAGCCGTCGAACATGAACGCCGGCACCATCGAGATGAGCAGCACCGGCACGGTCAGGACGACCGCGACGGCGAGCTGACGCTGCAGACGCACGCGACGTCGCTCGTGCATCGCCTTGTCGTCGGGCACCTCCGGGACGGCGTACCCGACCCGTTCGACGGCAGCCTTGAGCGCCGCCGGGTCGACGAGCGCCGGGTCGTAGGTGACGGCGGCACGATGGGTCGCGAAGTTGACGTTCGCTGCCTCGACACCGTCGAGCTTGGTGAGCGCACGTCCGACGCGGGCCGAGCAGGAGGCGCAGGTCATGCCCTCGACGGGCAGGATGAGCCTCACCGACGCCGGCGGGATCGTCCTCGTCGGGCTGATCGCACTCACGTCGCTCGCACTCAGCTCAGATCACCATCCCCTGCTCACCACTCATGTCCTCGAGACCATGACCGTACGCCTCCCAGCTCTGCAGGCCACCATCGAGGTTCTCGACGGTGTAGCCGGCCTCCGCGAGCGCCTGGGTGACCATCCCGCTGCGGTTGCCCGAGCGGCACACGCACAGGATGGTGCGGTCGGTCGGCAGCTCGGACTGGCGGGGCCCGAGCTCGCGCATCGGGATGTGCACGGCGCCGGGCACGTGACCCGCGTCCCACTCGTCGTGCTCGCGGACGTCGAGCAGGAACAGCTCGTCACGACGGCGGCTGGCTTCGTTGGCATCCATAGGTTCCTCGTCCTTCGGGAGCGGGTCGGTCGTGTGCAGTGCGTTCGGGAGCGAGTCGGTCAGGCGCGGTGCAGGACGGCGCGCAGATGATGCTCGTCCTCGTGACCGGCGTAGGACATCCAGAGGTCGTAGTGGAGCGTGTCGCCGTCGAGGCGGAAGCGGCGGCGCACGTCCCGCACGTCCTTCGCGCCGGGCGTGCGCTGGAGCGCTGCACGCGCACCATCGAGCACGAGCGTCGCATCCTCCTCGCCGACGGTGAGCGTCGCGACCTCAGCGAAGCCCGTGGGCTGGGCGATGATGAGCTCGACGCGACCATCCACGGGCCCGCGCAGGAAACCGGACTCGCCGTGCATCGGCACCTCCGCGTCGATGCGCCAGGTGCGCTGGCGGTAGGCGAGCACCGGGCGGCCGTCATGGGTGAACTCGACCTCCTCCCGGTAACGGAACGACGTGATCGTCGGGAACGCGCCCTCGCCCTCGCCACGCCACACGCCGACGAGCTGCGCGAGCGGACCGAGCGCCGGATGCACGGCCGGATGCACGGCAGCATGCGCGGCTGGGGGCGTCGCGAGCGGGTCACTCACTGTTCGGCCTCCTCGTCGGTGCGTCCATCTCGCCATGGTGCCTCGTCCGAGTGCACCTCGGGGTCCGTCTCCGCATCGGCAGCGGGGTCCTCGGCAGCAGGGTCCTCATGGTCCAACGCCGTGATCGCGACCGCCCATTCCTCGCCCGCTCGGCCTGGGCCGCCCGAGCCGCCCGTGCTGCCGGAGCCGATGGCGAGCTCCAGGCGCCACGCCGCCTCGCCGGGCGTGCGCAGCGCGACCAGCTCGAGGTCCTCGAGGCGGAACTCGAGCTCCTCCGGATCGATCGCGTCGACACGGTCCAGTCCGGTCGCGCACCGCACCACCCACCAGGCGAGCGATCGTCCGGCGGCGCCACCGCGCCGGCGACCGTGCACGCCGCCGGAGGCTCCGGCGTGAGCGAGCATGCGCAGCAGCGCTGCGGTCGTGATCGGGCCGCGCACGGCAGCGGTCGGGCGCGATGCTGCGGCGAGCAGCGCACGACAGGCGTCGTCCGTGCTGCCGCGCAGGGCGGTGACGGTGATCTCCGCGGCGGACTGCGCTGACCACGGGGCGACGACGTCCTCGAGCGCACGCACGAGCCTCGCGGGGACGCCCGATGCTGCGCCCGATGCTGCGGGCACCGAGCCGACTACCGCGTCGTGCTCAGCGTCGGGCAGCGGGCCCCATCCGGAGGCGGTCGGAGCCGCGGAGCTCGCCGCGGTCTCGGAGGGGTCCGGCACGGCACCGTCGAGCCGTTCGGTCGCCCGGTACTCGGGCAGCACGTAGGCCGGCTCGAACGGCTGGAGGACGAGCGGCGGATCGTCGGGCGCGCCGTGGGCGCGCTCGTCGTCACGCAGGTCCTCGCCACGCAGCACCCGCTCCTGCGCGACGACGGGCAGCAGCGTCGCGTCGAGGAACGGGGCGAGCTCGCCGAAGGTGTGGTGCTGGGCGACGACCTCGGTCAGTGGGCCGAGCCCGAAGCGCACGACACCGGGCTCGAGCATGCTGGCCGCGATGGGTGCGGGAGCGTCGAGCGCGGTCCGGTAGGCCGCGTAGCGCGCAGGCCCCCACAGCTGCCGGCCGGTCTCCTCGGTCGCATCGAGGCATGCCGCTCGCAGATGGACGAGCCCGTCCCAGTCGTCCAGGGCGGCCAGCCGGTCCACCTCGCGGACGAGCCCGTCGAGGTCGCCGAGCGCGAGCAGGTCCCGGAGGGCGTCGCTCAGGGGGTGACCGTGTCGACGAGGTCGACGATGAAGACGAGCGTCTCGCCCGGACCGATCACGTTGCCCGCACCGCGGTCGCCGTAGGCGAGGGCCGGCGGGATCGTGAGGACGCGTCGACCCCCGACGCGCATGCCCTCGACGCCGAGGTCCCAGCCCGAGATGACCTGGCCGGCACCGAGCGCGAACGTGAAGGGCTGTCCGCGCGTCCACGACGCGTCGAACGTGCCGCCGTCGCTCCAACGCAGGCCCCAGTACTGCACGACCGCCCCGTCGCCCGCTGCCACCGTCGCGCCGTCACCTACGGCGAGGTCGACGACCTGCAGCTCGGTGGGCGGCTCGCCCCGGTCGGGGTGGACCGCATCGAGGATGGCGGTCGCGTCGGGCTGGACGCCGGCCGTCGAGGTCGACGGCGACGACGACTCGGCCCCAGCGCTGGGTTCGTCACCCGCGTCCGACGCGCAGGCGGCGAGGACCAGTGCGGCCCCGAGCAGCAGCGCCATCCGGGAGGGTCCGTGCTCGCGCATCACCATCGGTCGTCCTCCAGGAGTCATCGGGCAAGAGATCGTGGGGCAAGGGTCGTGGGGCAGGAGTCGTGGGGCAGGAGTCGTGCGGTGGGGGCTGTGCGATCCGTCCTGGACCGGCATCCCAGAGGCTAGCGGCGGGGCGTGTCCGGGTGACCGTGCGCCAACTAGCGTGCCGCGGATGCTGACCGATTCGCTCCTGCTCGCCGGCCTCGTGCTCGTCGTCGGTCTCGTCCTGCTCGTCGCCGGATCCGACCAGCTCGTGGACGGCGCGTCCCGACTCAGCAGCAGGCTCGGCGTCTCCCCCGTCATCGTCGGCGTCATCATCATCGGGTTCGGGACGAGCATGCCCGAGCTGCTGGTCACGCTGCTGGCTGCGCTCGAGGGCGTGTTCGACCTCGGCGTGGGCAACATCATCGGCTCGAACATCGCGAACGTGCTGCTGGTCATCGGGGTCGCAGCGATCGTGGGGCCGGTGACCGTGAGCCGGATGACGGTGCGCCGGGAGGTGCCGCTCTCGCTGCTCGGCGTGGCGGCGTTCGCGTGGGCCATCCAGGGCGAGCTCCGACGACTCGATGCGCTGCTGCTGGCCGCTCTGCTCGTCGCGGTCCTCGCGCTGCTGCTGACCCTGTCCCTCCGCGAGGGGGCTGAGACGCCTGAGACGCCGGTCGCAGGCCGAGCACCGCGTCGGCCGGGAGACGGTCCGAGCGGTGCTGGGACTCGCGGTCACGATCGGAGGCGCGCAGGCCGTCGTGGTCGGTGGTGGGGCGATCGCTGCTGCGGCCGGGATGTCTGAAGGACTGATCGGGCTGACACTCGTCGCGGTCGGGACGTCGCTGCCTGAACTGGCCGCGGCCGTGCAGTCGGTGCGACGGCAGGAGACCGACCTGCTCGTCGGCAACGTCCTCGGCAGCAACCTCTTCAACGCGCTCGCGGTCGGGCCGGTCGTCGTATGGACGGGTGCGAGCCTCGACAGGCTCGTCTCGCCATCGCTCTCGGGCAGCGCGACGCTGCTGATGCTCGCCGCGGTCGTCACCGTCAGCCTGATGCTCGCCCGGCGACGCATCGGGCGGGTCGGCGGCATCGCGCTGGTGCTCGCCTACGTCGGAGCCGTCGGCGTGATGGCGCGCTGAGCATGCGAGGGCGCCGGACCGGCGACGTCCCGGGCCGCGACGCGTTCGATCTCCTCACGCTGGCCGAGCGCAAGGCCGAGCTCGGACTGACCACGTCGGTCATCATCCCGGCACGCGAGGAGGGTCCACGTGTCGGCGCGGTCGTGACCGCGATCAGGCGCGCGATGGATCCGGTCGGCACGACGGGCACGGCACTCATCGACGAGCTCGTCGTCATCGACGGCATGTCGCGCGACGACACCGCGGCGACCGCGGAGCGTGCGGGCGCGCGCGTCATCGCGCACGAGCCGAGCGGCAAGGGTGCGGCGCTGCGACGTGGCGTCGAGGTGACGTCCGGTGACCTGATCGCGTTCGTCGACGCGGACGTGCGCGACCCCGACCCGTGGCTGGCCGTCGGGACGCTCGCGCCGCTGCTGCTCGACGAGGACGTGAGGCTCGTGAAGTCCGCCGCGCAGCGATCATGGCAGGGCGGTGCAGACGCAGGCGCGACCGGGGCGAGCGCGACGGGCGCGGTCGGAGGCAGGAGCGGAGGCGGAGGGCGCGTCACCGAGCTGACGGTGCGACCGCTCCTCGCGCTGCTGTGGCCGGAGCTCGCGCACATCGCGCAGCCGCTCGCCGGCGAGTACGCGGCCGACCGCGCGCTGCTCGAGTCGTTGCCGTTCGAGGCCGGCTACGGCGTCGAGCTCGGTCTGCTCCTCGACACGTCGCGCCTGCACGGACCCGAGTCGATCGCGCAGGTCGACCTCGGGGTGCGTGGCCACGAGCACCAGCCGCTCGACGCGCTGGGACGGATGGCCGGCGAGCTGCTGCTCGTCATGATGGACCGGCTCGCGCTCGAGGGCCGCGCGCTGGACGATCGTGCGCCGGACGATGATGCGCTCGAGGGCCGGATCGCGACCGATGCGCTGCTGCTGCCGCGACCGGTGCGTGGCGCCGACGGTGTGCTGCGCATCGAGTCGACACAGGTCCGCCGCGCGCCGCTGGCGCCGCTCGTCAGCGGCGATCCGCGCCGACGACGACGTGGACCATCACCGACGGGCTGAGTCGCCGCTCGGGCGGAAGGTCCGTCATCACGAACACCTGGCTCACCCCGAGCGTCGAGGCGACCAGTCGCCCCTGCGCCTCGAAGCCGACCGTGTAGAAGACGGTCGTGACGTCGTAGGGGCGCCCGGGGTTCGACGCGCTGATGCGGAAGCCGGCGTCGGTCAGCGTCGTGCGCACGCGCGCGACCCCTGCCGAACCGTCCGCCCCGATGCCGTTGAGCAGCTGGACGGTCACGTCGGCCGGACGCGGTCCCTGCGTCGCCGGCGGCTCGGCCGGCGTGTCGTCCTCGCCGTCGGCGTCGTCACCGTCCGCATCGGTGTCTGCGTCCGTGTCGTCGCCGTCCGTGTCGTCGCCGTCCGCGTCGTCCGTCGGATCGGGCGACGGCGCGGGCGCAGGAGCAGGGTCGGGCGCCGGCTCGACGGGAGCGGCCGCATCACCTGGCGTCGTATCGCGGTCCTGCCAGGCTCCGACGCCGGCGAACAGCGCTGCAGTGAGGACGACGAAGCCGACGCCGGTGGCAACGATGCGGGCCGCGGAGGAGGGCAGTGACCTCAGGCCCGCCAGCCTCCCGAACAGTCCGGCGGCCACGTTCAGCTCGCGTCAGCGGTCGCCCGTCGTGCTGCACGCTCACGCTGCCGGGCGGCGCGCATGCGCCGCAGGCGACGGACGAGCATCGGGTCGTAGGCGAGGGCGTCCTCGTCATCGAGCAGCGCGTTGAGCAGCTCGTAGTAGCGGGTCGTCGAGAGGTCGAACCGCTCGCGGATCGCCTGCTCCTTCGCGCCTGCGAAGCGCCACCAGCCACGCTCGAAGTCGAGGATCTCACGCGAGCGGACATCCAGCGCCGACGGGACGTCGGACTGCGGCATCGCGGTGTTCATCGTGTCGACTGCCATGCGGGCCTCCGGGTCGGAGCGGTTGCGTGCTGCAGTGAACCACATCCGTGGAACTCCGCCCGTGTGGGCCCGACAGCAGTCGCAGGAGGCCACTGAGCGCCCGTGCGGCGGCGGTAGCGTCCCGGTCACGCCGGGGTAGCTCAGTTGGTAGAGCGCCCGCCTTGTAAGCGGATGGTCGCGGGTTCGATTCCCGCCCCCGGCTCCGAATTCGGCGCGATTCAGGGCGATTCTGCGTGCGGCCGGTCGCCCAGGGAGCCAAACGGGGAGCCAAAGTCCGCGAGCACCACGGTGCCACGGACCAGACCCCCACAACGCGGAGGGGCGCCCGCAGGCGCCCCCTCACACGATGCTCGATGCAGATCAGCCGGCCGTGACCAGCCTGCGACCCGCGACCACCACACCCGCAGCAGCGAGCAGCGCGAGCAGGACCGCACCGAACGGCACGCTCCCCTCACCCGCAGGCACCGACGCCGGCACCGGACCACCCACCACACCCGAGCGACATCGGGCGCTGTCCAGTCCACCAGCTCCACCGTCAGCTCCTCACCGAGCGCTGCAGCCGGGACCGATGAACGAGAACTCCCCCGACCCCGACGCGTCGAGCGTCACGCCCGGCCTCAGCGATCACCGGGTTGTAGGCGGCACGCCACAGGATGTCGATGCCCGCATCACCACCGGTGACCGTGCACGTCACCAGCGCACCGACCGCCGGTGGGCTCTCCGGCATGCAGGCGAGCACCGGTCCGACCGGGCCGGATGGAGCAGGAGCAGCGGCGCGCACCAGGACGAGACCGTTCCACAGCCCGCCACCATCCAGCACGAACCCCGTCGCCAAGAAGCCGATGTTCGCCGTCGCCCCGTCCGCAACATCGTGGAAGGCGCTAGTGCCGACCGAGGACGGTGCGTTCCCCTCGAACGTCACCGACGTCAGAGCAGAGTTGCCGAAGAAGGCATCGTCGCCGATTGACGTCACCGACTTCGGAATCACAATCGACTCCAAACCCGAAGACTCGAAAGCACGGGTGCCGATCGTCGTCAACGCCGAACCCGCTTCGAACGTCACCGACGTCAGAGCAGAGTTGTCGAAGAAAGCATCCGCTCCGATTGACGTCACCGACTTCGGAATCTCAATCGACGTCAAACCCGAAGACGTCGAAAGCATCGATACCGATTGTCTGCAGCGCTGAACCCGCTTCGAACGTCACCGACGTCAGGCCAGAGGTGCCGTCGAAGGCACCATTGCCGATTGACGTCACCGACTTCGGAATCTCAATCGACTCCAAACCCGAAGACGCGAAAGCATCGCTACCGATTGTCTGCAGCGCTGAATCCGTTTCGAACGTCACCGACGTCAGGCCAGAGGTGCCGAAGAAGGCAATGTCGCCGATTGACGTCACCGACTTCGGAATCACGATCGACGTCAAACCCGAACCCGCGAAAGCATCGCTACCGATTGTCTGCAGCGCTGAATCCGCTTCGAACGTCACCGACGTCAGACCAGAGGTGCCGGAGAAGGCACCATTGCCGATTGACGTCACCGACTTCGGAATCTCAATCGACGTCAAACCCGAACCCGCGAAAGCATCGCTACCGATTGTCTGCAGCGCTGAATCCTCTTCGAACGTCACCGACGTCAGACCAGAGGTGCCGGTGAAGGCAAAATCGCCGATTGACGTCACCGACTTCGGAATGGTTACGGCACCCGTGCAAGAGGACCCGGCACTGACGACGTCGCTACTGATAGTGAACGACCCACCGCCTGAGCAGCTCGTGGTCGCCCACGCTGGGGCTGCTGGCACACCGAGCGTCACTGCAGCGACGACCGTGAGTGCGATCACGGCAGCACCGAGCGCGCCCGCTGCAGGCTGCCGGGCGCCCGTCAGCCGCAGCTGCGCAGGCCAGACCCGCCGGAGCGACGACGCACGCGACACAGGGAACAACGAACGGATGGCGATGCGTGACATGGGAGGCTCTCGGTCGACCCGCCCGGGAACGAGGTACGACTCAAGGCCCAGACGGGACAACCCGAAGATGACCTGAACCTACAGCCCACCCTCCGCGACCGCCCGAACACTCTCAGCACCGTCGCGAAGTGCGGGAGCGGCGGAAGAACGCACATGAGCGTCGTCCGCCTCCACGGGGTGCTTCTGAGCGCAATGCCTCTCGACCAGGGAGCCAAACAGGGAGCCAAGTGGGCGACCCCACCGGGACGCTGCCGGACACGACCGGACACAGAACCGCCACCAGCGGACGAACAGGACGGGGTGGGACGCAGCAGGACGCTCGGGACGCGACTTGTAAGCGGATGGTCGCGGGTTCGATTCCCGCCCCCGGCTCCGAATTGGGTGGATTCAAGGCATTCTGCGTTCTGCGGGTCCCCGAGGGAGCCAAGTCGGGAGCCAAACTCGCCGAGCACCAAGGTGGCGTGTCGACGCGTTCATTCACAGGCCCGGGATCGGCCCTTCCGTCGAAACTCCGTGCGTCCTACGGTCGTGGAGCGGTCACGTCCCGAGGCTGCTCGACCTAAGGGGGAGCAGAGATGACTGAATTCGGTGCTACATTTGGCACCATGGACCTGACCAACGACGTCGAGCCGGTCACCGTGCTCAAGCGCAGCGCCGCCGAGCTCATCGCGCGCGCGACGGATCGGCACAGCCCGATCGTCATCACCCAGAACGGCCGGCCGACCGCGGTCCTCCAGGACGTCCACACCTACGAGCGCCAGCAGCGCGCCCTCCATCTCCTCAAGCTCCTCGCGCAGGGTGAGCAGGACCATCGGGCCGGACGCACGCTCGACACGGCCACGGTCGACGACCTCGTGCGCACGCACTTCGCCGAACGTCACGGGACGGCGTGAGCGCGCGCTCCACCGTCCGCTGGACCCGCACCGCCGCCGACGATCTGCTCGATGTCGTCGACTACGTGGTCGGCCGGGACGGGGTACCCGCCGCGCACCAGCTCGCCGAACTCGTCACGGGCGAAGTAGCGACGCTCGCGACGATGCCGCTCCGGTGCCGCGTCGTCCCCGAGCTCGAGGCGGAGGGCATCGACGGCTACCGCGAGCTGCTCGTCGGCCCCTACCGGATCATGTTCGCCCTGCGTGACGGCGACGTCATCGTGCTCGCTGTGCTCGATGGACGTCGCGACCTCGCCGAGCTGCTCATCGCACGGGCACTGCGGGAGCGGACCTGACGCAGAGGTCCGTCCACAGGCCCGAGATCGACCCTTCAGCGAGCGAGAAGGACCCGTACGTTCCTGGAGACGCGCCAGCCAGACGACCACGAGAAGCCCCCCAGGAGCCACGTCCTGCGATATCTCTTGCTGACATCTTTCGGGTCGGAGCGGACGACCCACGACGAGATCCGTCCACCACGGGAGATGCGACGATGACCGACATGCTCATCCGCGGCGTGCCCGACGATGACGTCGCATCCCTGGACGCGCGGGCGCGACGGCTCGGTCTCTCCCGCACGGAGTTCCTCCGACGCGAGCTCGCGCGCATCGCTGCGTCCGACCGCGGACCCGTCACCAGCGAGGCACTCCGCGCCTTCGCGGCGACGTTCGAGGATCTGGCCGACCCTGACGTGATGCGCCGGGCCTGGGAGTGAACGGCTGGCTCATCGACACGTCGGCGCTCGTGCGGCTCGGCTCCTCCTCCGCTGCTGACGAGTGGGCGACCCGCATCGAGCGTGGCCTCGTCCGGATCAGCACCGTGACCCGCCTCGAGGTCGGCTTCAGCGCTCGGTCCGGCGGAGACCTGCGTACCGCGCTGCGCCAGCCGCCGCTCAGCTCGATGCCGGTCGAGCATCTCACCCCCGCGATCGAGGAGCGTGCCGTCGAGGTCCAGCTGCTCCTCGCCGACCGCGGCCAGCACCGTGCACCGTCGATCCCCGACCTGCTCATCGCGGCGAGCGCCGAGCTCGCCGGGCTCGTCGTGCTCCACGACGACAAGGACTTCACGCTCATCGCCGAACTCACCGGACAACCGACCGAACGACTGCACTGACCGTTCGCCTGCTCGCCCGAGCAGCATCGGTGCCGTTCGCGTCGCCCGAAGCGCACAGAACGCTTGCGCGCGACGCTTGGAAGAGCCAGCCCGGCCATGTCGGACGCCCGACATCTGTCCGGCGCCTCAAGGTCTACGAGCAGGCGCGGGCCCACTGGGGCGAGCTCGATCGCTGGGCCGGTGGCGGAGCTCGACGATCGGGACCAGCTTCCCGGCCTGCACCCGCTCTACGGTCGTCGGCCGCGACCGAGGCCGGGCGGTGTCGCCGGCGTCTGCGTCACTCCCCGTCCGGCGGAGCTGTTGCCCCGCTCGACGATGGGTGGCTGCGGACGCGGTGCCTGTTCGGGAGCGACCGGCTCGGGCTCAGGCTCGGGCTCGGGCTCCGGCTCCGGCTCAGGGGTGGGCGCCGGAGCCGGCTCAGGTTCCGGAGTCGGCGCTGGTGCCGGGGCTGGCGTCGGGCGACCCGGAGGCGTCCGATCGGCGAGACCTGGCGGGACCCGACCGTCCTCGGTCGCGAGTCCGGCGACGACCGTCCGGACGGCAGGCGCCGCACCGTCCTCGCGATCGGCAGACCCGGCGGCACCCGACCCTCCTCGCGGTCCGCGAGACCGGGGGGCAGGCGCCCGTCGAGGCCGGGAGCACGCTCGAGGCCGGGGATCGGACCACCGAAGCCCGGAGGCAGCAGTCCACCGAGGCCGGGGGGCGAGTCGGGACGGCCCTCACCGTCGCGCTCACGCTCGTCGTCGTCCTCGTCGCCCTCCTCGTCGTCCTCCTCATCCTCGAGGCACTCCTCGGGCAGCGCGAGACCGTCCTCCTCGAGCAGCTCGCAGATCTCCTCGAGGCATTCCTCGGGGATCGGCTGGCCCTCCTCGAGGCCCTCCTCGTAGAGGAGCTCGCACTCCGACTTCTCCTCATCGAAGTCGACCAGGTTGGCGAGCAGGTTCGGCGAGCCGGCCGGATCGTTGACGGTGTCGGTCGTCGCCGACCCGGTCAGCAGGGACGTGATGCGCGACGGCCCGGCGCTCGGCTCGGCCTGCAGCAGGCGCGCCGCGATGCCCGCCACGTGCGGGGCGGCCATCGAGGTGCCCGACAGCGTCGCCGACGCGCCACTGCTCGTGTGCCACGCGGACGTGATGCCGCTGCCCGGCGCGAACAGGTCGACGCAGCCGCCGAAGTTGGAGTAGCTGGCACGAACGTCGGACGATGTGGTCGCCCCGGTCGTCACCGCTGAAGCGGCACGGGCCGGCGACACGTCGCACGCGTCACCGGCGTTGTTCCCGGCGGCCGTGACGACGGTCAGGCCACGGGCGGTCGCGTCGTCGACGGCACGGTCGACCGCACTGTTCGCCGGACCACCGATGCTCATGTTGATGACGCCCGGACCGCCGGGGTGGTTCGCGATCACCCAGCTCAGACCGGACACGACGGAGGAGGCGAACCCGGACCCGTTGCAGTCGAGGACGCGGACCGCGACGACCGTCGCGCCCTTCGCGACCCCGAAGGAGGATCCGGCGACGGTGCCGGCGACGTGCGTGCCGTGCCCGTTGCAGTCCTCCGAGCCGCGGTCGTCCTCGATCGCGGACCAACCGGGCACGACGCGCCCGGCCAGGTCGGCGTGGTCCGCACGGACCCCGGTGTCGATGACGTAGACGCGCACGCCCGCGCCGGTGCTCACGAACCGGTAGCTGCCGTCGAGTGACTCGTCGACCGCGTCGATGCGGTCGAGCCCCCACGACGGGACCGGCTGCTGGGTCGTCGTGGTCGACAGCGTGCTGATCGGCGTGTCCGCGACCTCCTCGACGTCGGCGAGCTCGAGGCGAGCCGCGACGGAGGCGGGGACGGTGAACGTCGTGCGGTCGTCACGCACCGACAGGACGGCCGGCTCGGACTCCGCAAGTGTCTGAAGCTCGTCGGACAGCAGCTGTGCGCGGTCCGCGTCGACGGTGAGGATCACGTAGTCCTCGGTCCGCTCGAGCGGGATCGGCGACGGGGTGAAGCCGGGCGCCATCGCCAGCTCGAACTCCTCGCCGTCATCGCCGAACAGCGTGACACCGGGGATCCCGACGGTCACGGCCGTGACGAGCCCGGCCACCAGCGACAGGGCGAGCCCACCGGCGAACACCGGACGCAGCATCCCGCGCAGGGCACTGGGCAGGGCACTTGGCAGGGCGCCCGTCCTCGCGCCGAACCGGCCGGCGCGGTCGCCGTGCCACGGGCCACGGCGCTCGCCGCAGCGACGTGGCTGCGGCGCACGTCGGCGTCCGGGCGCGAGCGCAGCGGCGCAGCGATCGCTCGCAGCAGCCGCGCCAGCGCGGAGTCGTCCGGACCGTGGTCCGGGGCGGGCAGGGAGGGGGTGTCGTTGGTGTCCATACGGCTGTCAGCGCCGCAGGCCCCGTTCGCGTGACGCGCCCGTCAGGCCTGGTCGAGGACCTCGCGCAGGGTCGCCAGGGCCCGCCGGGTGATGGCCGCGACCGCGTTAGCGCTGCGTCCGGTGACCTCTCCGACGGTGGCCGTGTCCAGGTCCGCGGCGAAGCGCAGCAGCAGCACCTCCCGCTGCTCCTCGGTCAGGTGTGCCAGCAGGCCATCGAGCAGCTCCCGGTCGGCGAGCCGGGCGGCCACCGCCTCGATGTCCTGCTCCGATTCGCGCAACGCGTCCGAGACCGGCACGAGCCGCTCGGGAGGCAGCGGCGCGGTCGGGCGGCGACGGCGCGTCCGTGACGCATCGAGCAGCCGCCGATGCGCGATGGTGAACACCCAGGACCGGAACCCCGCCTCGTCACCGGTGAAGCGCGGCAGGTCGCGGGCGACCTGCAGGAACGTCTCCCCCAGCTGGTCCTCGGGCTCCGGTGCACCTCGGCCACGCAGGTAGCCGAGCAGCTGTCCCGACAGGTCGTCATACAGCACTGTCCAGGCCAGCTCGTCGCCGTCGCGGGCTCGCGCGAGGATGCGCTCGAACCCGTCGCCGATCACGTGACCACCGCTCCGCCTTCACCGACCTCGCCGTGCGCGTCACGGGCGGCGAGCAGCGTGTAGAGCGCCACCCCCGCCGCGACCGACGCGTTGAGCGAGCCGACCTGGCCGTGCATCGGCAGCCGCACGAGCGCATCGCAGCGTTCGCGGACCAGCCGCGACAGCCCATCACCCTCCGCACCGATGACCAGCACGACCGCTCCGGCTGCGAGCGGATGACCGCCGAGGGTCGCAGGGGCGTCTCCGTCGAGACCGATCGACCAGACGCCGGCGCGTCCGAGCTCGACCAGCGTGCGCGCGAGGTTCGTCACCCCCGCCACCGGGAGGTGGGCGAGCGCGCCGGCCGCGGCCTTCTCGACGACGGGCGTGATCGGGGCGCTGCGTCGGTCGGGCAGCACCAGCCCGTGCGCACCCACCGCCTCCGCGGTGCGCGCGATCGAGCCGAGGTTGTGCGGGTCGGTCACCCCGTCGACAGCGACGAGCAGCGGCGGCCGGCCTGACGCCGCAGCGTGGGCGAGCAGGCGGTCCACATCGACGAGCGGGAACGGCGGCGCGATGGCGACGACCCCCTGGTGGACAGCACCGGGGGCGAGCCGCTCGAGCTCGCCCGGGCCGGCCTGGCGGACGGGGACCCCGGCGGCGGCGGCGAGCGCCACGATGTCCGCGACCGGTCCGGAACCACCGCGCGCCTCGGCGATCACGATCTCCTGCACCGGCCGGGCCGCACGCAGCAGCTCGCGGACCGGATGGATGCCGTGCACGACGCGTTCGTTCGGCCGGGCACCGGGCTTCACGCTGTCACGGCGGGACGGTGTGTCACGGCGCGTCGGCGTATCGCGGCGGGGCGGGCGGGGTCTGCGGCCGGACGAGCGCTCGCCGCTCACGTGGCGGGCCGCAGCGCCTCGGCCGCGTACCAGACCGCCCCGGCCGCGGTGTCCTCGACGACCACGCCGGCGGCAGCCAGCCGGTCACGGATCGCGTCCGCCGCGGCGAAGTCCTTGGCCGCCCGCGCCTGCGCCCGCAGCTCCAGCTCGCCGTCGACGAGCGGCGCGATGCGCTGCTCGAGCGCGCTCGCCCGGTCGAGCACCTCGGCGATGCCGAGCCCGAGCACGTCATCGCCGAGCGTCACGAGCGTGTCGGCGAGCTCCGCGACCGCACCCTGCGCGGCCTGGTCACCCTTCGCGGCCGCCTTCAGCGGCCCGTCGGCGTCGGTGATGAGCTGGTGGAGCACGGACACGGCGACGGGCGCGTTCAGGTCGTCATCCATCGCCGCGGTGAACGCGTCGCGATGGGTCGCGCCCGCGACACCGTCGCGTGCGGCGCCAGCGGCAGCGCGCCGCGCGGCTCGCACGAAGGTGACGAAGCGCCCGAAGACGGCGCGCGCATCGTCGAGCCGCTCGTCGTCGAACGTGAGCGGGCTGCGGTGGTGCGCCGACAGGTACCACAGGCGCAGCGGACCGCGACCGACCGCCTCGACCGCCTCGGCCAGGCCGACGACGTTGCCGACGGACTTCGACATCTTCGCGTCGCCCATCTGCACCATGCCGTTGTGCACCCAGTGGCGCGCGAACGTCGTGCCGTGGGCGGCCTCGTGCTGAGCGATCTCGTTCTCGTGATGGGGGAACACGAGGTCGAGCCCGCCGCCGTGGATGTCGAACCCGGCGCCGAGATGCGTCGCGGCCATCGCGGAGCACTCGATGTGCCAGCCCGGTCGACCCGGTCCCCACGGGGACGGCCAGGACGGTTCGTCGGGCTTCGCGGACTTCCACAGCGCGAAGTCGAGCGGGTCCTCCTTGCGGTCCCGGTCGACGACGTCCGCGCCCTCGACGAGCTCGTCGATGCGCCGGTTCGACAGTGCGCCGTAGGTGGGGAACGCACGCACGCGGAAGAACACGTCGCCCTCGACGGCGTACGCCTTGTCGGCGGCGATCAGGGTCGTGATCAGCGCCTGCATCTCGAGCAGGTGCCCGGTCGCGAGCGGACGGACGTCGGGCGGCAGGACCCCCAGCAGTTCCATGGTGCGCTCGAACGCGCGTGCGTAGCGCGTCGAGATGACCGCATGGTCGACGCCCTCGCGGCGGGCGCGCAGGATGATCTTGTCGTCGATGTCGGTGACGTTCTGCACGAACCGCACGGCGAGCCCTGAGGCGGCGAGATGCCGGCGCAGCACGTCGAAGACGACGGCCGCCCGGCCGTGCCCGACGTGCGCGTCGCCCTGCACGGTCGGACCGCACACGTACATGCCGACCCGGCCCGGCTCGGCGGGCACGAACGCGACCTCCTGACGGCGCAGGGTGTCGTAGAGCATGAGGGCCATGGTCGCTCCGAACGGATCGCCGGCGAGGCTACTCCGCGGCCACAACCGGCCCGGGACGCTCGCCCCCGACGACGAGCGCGACGGCCCACGCGGCGATCCCCTCGGCACGCCCGATGCTGCCGAGCCCGTCGGTCGTCGTGGCCTTCACCGACACGGCGTCCGGCGCGATGCCGAGCGCGATCGCCAGCGCCTCCCGCATCGCGTCGCGGTGCGGGGCGACGCGCGGTCGTGCGGCGACGACGGTCACGTCGACGTTGCCGGGGCGCCATCCGGCCGCACGCAGCTCGGTGACGACCTCGCGCAGCATCCGCATCGAGTCCGCACCATCCATCGCCGGGTCGTCGACCCCGAAGCGTGTGCCGATGTCGCCGAGCCCCGCCGCGCCGAGCAGCGCGTCGATGACGGCGTGCGCGACGACGTCGGCGTCCGAGTGGCCCTCGAGCGGCGCATCAGCCGCGATCCGCACGCCGGCCAGCACGACGGTCGCGTCGGGCGCGGGCGCACCGAAGGCGTGCACGTCGATGCCGCTGCCGACCCTCGGCCACTCGGGCGTGCTCGGACTCGGACTCATCCGATCGTCCCGTCCGCAGTCACGCGGACCGTCATCGGATCACCGTCCGTCGGGACGACGACGACGGCATGACCTGCGGCGAGCAGCAGCGCGACAGCGTCGTGCGCCTCCCCATCGCCGGCCGCGGCCTCATCGTCGAGCGCGGCGGCGAGCGCCGCACGGTCCAGGACGAACGGCAGGCACGGGATCATCAGCCCGTCGCGCTCGAGCCCGGAGATGACGACGTCGCCCTCGATCCGCTTGAGCGCGTCCGCCATCGGACGGGCTGCGACGACCGCTGCTGGCCCGTCGGACGCTGCATCCGCGGCGGCGATCAACCGACCGAGCATGACGATCGTCGCCGCGTCCTCCGTCAGCGTCGCGTCGAGCTCGACCACACGCGTCACGTGGGACGGGATCACCGCCAGCGCTCCGACCATCGAGGCGTCCGTGGTGATCGCCAGCGCCCCATCGAGATGCGCGGACAGCCCTGCGGCGAGCGCGCCGTCGCCACCGACACCGCCGGTCGCCGCGCCTGCGGCAGCCATCGGGAGACGCAGCACGCCCCAGGTCACCATGCGCGCCTCGACCCATCCATCGCAGCCATCGCAGCCATCGCAGCACTTCCATCGCACGTCGCAGCACTGCCGTCGCAGCCCTGCGCTGCGTCAGGCTAGTCGTGAGGGTCCGCAGCGTCCGGGCCGCCCATCCCGGCCGTCCTATCCTCCCGCCATGCACGCACCCGCGGACCCGCACACCCCTGCCACCGGCCCATCGACGCGTCCGTCGTGATCCGGCTGGTCGCGAGCGACGTCGATGGGACCCTCCTCGACCACCACGGGGTGCTGCCCCCTGCGCGCGCCGATGCGGTCAGGGCGCTGAGTGCGGCCGGCATCCCGCTGGTGCTCGCCACCGGCAAGCTGTGGACGTCGGTCCGCGCGCTCACCGACCTGCTCGACCTGCCCGGCCCGCACGTGGCCTGCAACGGCTCCGTCGTGTTCGACGCCGACGGGCGCCTGATCCGCACCTCGCTGCTCGACGCTGCCGTCGCCGACGAGGTCGCCGCGGTGCTCGCCGCACGCCGCATCCCCCACGCGCTCTACCTCGAGGACGGCTCGCTGGTCACGGCGCGTCTCGATGCCGCGCACGACGTGCTGCCGGTGCTCGGTGAGCCGCTGCCCACCGTGGCGGGACGGTCCGGACGTGGCGTCCTCAAGGTGCTCGCGATCCTCGGTCCCGACGACGAGGGCGAGCTGCGCACGCTCGCCGCCGACGTCGCCCGGGTGCAGCGCACCGGTCCACGCTTCCTCGAGTGGAACGCGGCCGACGCGGACAAGGCGACCGGCCTCGCGACCGTCACCGAGCTGCTCGGTATCCCGATGGGCGACGTGCTGGCCGTGGGCGATGCCGAGAACGACGTGCCGATGCTGCGCGCCGCGGGCATCGGCGTCGCGGTCGTCGGCGCGAGCCCGGCCGCGTCGGCCGCCGCGGACCGCACCCTCACCCTCGACCTCGCGGACCTGCTGCTCGAGCTCGCCGCGACGCATCAGCTCGACCGTCCCCACGCGAGCCGCGCATGACGACGACGGCGATCCTGCTCGCGGGCGGCTCGGGGACGCGGCTCGGGACCGGCGACAACAAGGCGTACCTCACGCTCGACGGGCATCCGCTGCTCGTGTGGTCGCTCGTCGCCTTCGAGCGCTGCAGCGCGATCGACGACGTCGTGCTGGTGACGCGACCCGAGGATCGCGAGCGCGCCCACGAGGTCGCGGCGGCCGCCGGCGTCACGAAGCTGCGGGCGGTCGTCGACGGTGGCGCGACGCGGCATGCGAGCGAGCAGGCGGGGCTGGACGCGGTGGCCGATCGACATCACGTCGGGCCGGACGACGCTGGTCGCGATCCATGACGCCGCACGCCCGTTCGTCAGCGGCGCGCTGCTGACACGCCTGCTCACGACCGCGGGCGAGCGCGGGGGTGCGGTCCCGGCCCTGCCGGTCGGGGCACCGTTCCTCGTGCGCGACGGCGCGCTCGTCGCGACCCATGACCTGCGGCGCATGCAGACCCCGCAGGCGTTCGAGGCGTCAGGACTGCTCGCCGCCTACCGGGCCGCCACCGCCGCGGGCTTCCACGGGGTCGACACGGCGGAGACGGTCGAGCACCACGGAGCGCTCACGGTCGCGGTCGTCGACGGTGACCCCGACAACCGCAAGGTCACGTTCGCCGACGACCTGCGTGCGGCACAGGAGCGGGCACGGACATGGCCCGAGGCGCCGACCCGCCGCTGAGCGCGGTCCCCCGAGGTCAGCGGGCGTCCTGGACGGCGCGCAGCCGCCGGATCGTCGAGTCGACCGTCTCGACCGCATCCGCCGGCAACGGCTCGCCGGCACGGACCGGTCGGGTCACCGTCGCGCCCTCCGCGAGGCCGAGCAGCAGCAGCCCGCCGGCCTCCTCCACCGGATGGACGACACCGCGCACGTGCGTGCCGCCGATCCCGTCGATGACGTCCCCGGGGACCAGATCGCGCTTCGCGGTCGCGACGACCTCGGCGACCCAGTGCGAGGCCTGCAGCGCCGGCGTGCCGTAGAGCACCGCGGTCGTGATCGTGCGCGGCGCCTCGATGCTGGCGAGGTGGTAGGGGCGGTAGAGCACGAAGTACGGCCCGTCACCGAGCTTGAGGTACTCGAGCTCCTCGACCACGGTCGGGTCGTCGGAGGTCACGACGACGAACACGCCGGGTGCTGGGCCGTAGGCGTAGTCGACGCGCCCTGAGGCGGACAGCACGCCGCCGTCGGCGACGGGGATGAGCGTGCGGCGCAGCTCGTCGACCGATGCGGTCACGCCGTGCATGCCGACCACGTCGATGCGCAGGCCCGTCGCGTTCGCGAGCGCCGCCATCTCGATCATCGTCTTCGAACCGTCCTGGAAGCTCGCGAGCATCTTCGGGTTCATGCGCTTCGACGCGGCCTCGGCCGCGCACGACTCGGGCGTCGCGGTCGGGATGAACGGGTTGTTCTTGCCCTTGCCCGCGGCGACGACCTCGAACGACAGCTCGGTCGCGAAGTCGAACAGCTCCTTCGCGCACACGGGCTCGTCACCATCCGCGACCGAGTACACGACGCCGTTGCGGTGCGCGATGTCAGCGAGCGCCAGCCCGATCGTCACGTCGCACTCGACGTTGAGCATGATGACGTGCTTGCCCGCGGCGAGGCATGCCTCGCCGATCTGCGCACCGACCTCGGGCACTCCCGTCGCCTCGACGACGACGTCGACGTCGAGCTCCGGCAGCACGGCGGCGTCCACGAGCGCCGCACCCGCGTCACGCGCGACGGCGTCGACCGCACGATCGGGGTCGGTGACCGGCGAGGCGTGGCCGGCGGCGCGCATGGCCGTGAGCGCACGGTCCGGGTGTCGGTCGACGACGGCCGCGAGGTCCATGCCGTCGATGCGGCCGATCTGTGCGGCGAGGCCGCGACCCATCTGGCCGGCGCCGACGAGCGCGACACGCACAGGACGACCGAGACGCTCCGCATGTGCGGCGAGCTGCTCGAGACGGGTCATCGGTTCGGCCGGGGCGACGAGGCCGGGGCCGTCAGCCCTGGGACTCGCGGAGGATGCGGTCGATGAGCTCCTCCGTCTTCGCCTCGTCCTTCTTGATGGCGACGGAGATCTCGGAGAGCAGGATCTGCTTCGCCTTCGTCAGCATGCGCTTCTCACCGGCGGAGAGCCCCTTGTCGTCATCCTGGCACGACAGGTTCCGCACGACCTCGGCGACCTGGTAGATGTCACCGGAGCGCAGCTTCTCGTAGTTGGCCTTGAACCGGCGCGACCAGTTCCCGGCCGCCTTCGGCTCGGGCTCGCGCAGCACGTCGAGGACGCGCTCGCTCTCACGCTTCGAGACGACCTTGCGGATGCCGACCTCCTCGCAGGAGTCGGCGGGCACCATCAGCGTCAGATCCCCGTAGGTCAGCCGCAGGACGAGGTAGTCGCAGACCTCACCCTTGAGCTCGCGCCGTTCGGTCCTCTCGATGACCGCTGCACCGTGGTGGGGGTACACGACGGTGTCGCCGACGCTGAACGGCATGCGCTGCTCCCTCGAGGATGGGGCAGGCGGGACGCCATACCCGGACCGGCTGTGCTCTGTCTGAGGGCGAGGGTACCAGTGGTCGAAGGTCGGAGCAGACGCGGTCGGAGAGGCATCTAGCGCACCTCAGGGGCCGTTTCCCGCCCTCGATGCATCCGCCGGATCAGGCGCGCGGTGTGAGCTGCTCGCGCCTGCGCCGCAGCCATTCGCGGATGGCACGGGCACGGGTCGGACCGACGCCCTCGACGTCCCCCAGCGCAGTGGTGGTCGCCTCGAGGATGAGCGGGAGGGACCCGAAGTGCTCGATGAGCCGCTCGACGACGACCATCGGGAGCCGTGGGATGCGGCCGAGCATCCGGTAGCCACGGGCCGTGACACGCCGGTCGAGGTCGCCCGCGTCCCCCACGAGCAGCCCCGCGACCAGCGCGTGATCGAGCAGCGCATCGGTGGTGAGCGCGCCGAGCTCGGCGACGGGACGGGACGGTCGACGTCGACGGTCCCCCAGGTAGTCCCGCACGATCAGCTCGAGGACGGACTCGACCGGTTCGAACAGCTCCTCGAGCTGCAGGGCGATCATGCGCCCCTCCTCGCCGAGCTCGATCACGTGGCCGTCGAGCTTGTCCGCGATGCGTCGCAGCATCTCCGCACGCTGCAGGGCGAGCGCGACGTCGCGCAACGTCACCTGGTCCTCGAGCTCACGGGTCGCGAGCATCTCGATGACCTCGTCGAAGCGTGACCGGTAGCGCTCGAGCGTCGACATCGCCTGGTTCGCGCGGTACATCACGGTCGCGACCTCGTCGACGACGTAGCGCACCCCGTCGAGGTAGAGGCTCACCGCACCCAGCGACTCCGACACGGCGACGACCGGCATGCCGGTCTGCTTCGCGGTGCGCTCGGCGCTGCGGTGCCGTGTGCCCGTCTCGTCGGTCGGGATGGTCGGGTCGGGGACGAGCTGCACGTTCGCACGCAGGATGCGTCCCGCCTCAGCGTCGACGACGAGCGCTCCGTCCATCTTCGCGAGCTCCGCGATGCGCTGGCCCGTCGCCGGACTGTCGATCGCGAAGCCACCGGAGCACAGCGACATGACCTGTGGTGTCGAGCCGAAGACGATGAGGGTGCCGCGCCCGGCCCGCAGGATGCGCTCGATGCCGTCGCGCATCGTCGTCCCCGGCGCGAGCATCGCGAGGATCTCGCGCCGTCGCGCCTCGTCGACCGGCTCCGCCATGACTGCTCCCCGCGGGCGAAGCGACGCTGTGGCCCGCTGCTGGCAGCCTAACGGCCGCCGTCGCCCACGTCGGGGAATCCTGCCAGCCGTCCGATGAGCGGCTCGAGCGGACCGCCGGGCGGACCGCCGGTCGGTCCGGGAGTGCCGGGCGCGCCGGGCAGATCGAGGTCGGTCAGGTCGAGGTCGGTGCGGACCCGTGCGACCCCGTCGACCTGCGCGAGGAAGCCGTGATGACCGCCACGTGCGGGATCCTCGAGCGTGCCACTCGCGTGCAGCAGGACCAGGTGAGCCGCGCGGCCGTCCGGCTTCAGGCGCAGCACGCGGCCGAGCCTCTGGATGAGGTGCCGTCGTGTGCGGAACGCCGACAGCGCGAGGGCGACGTCGGCATCGGGCAGGTCCACCCCCTCGTCGAGCACGCGCGGTGCGGCGAGCGCGACGAGCTCGCCACGTCCGAAGCGCGCGAGCCGCGAACGGCGCTGCCGGTCCTCGAGGCCGCCGTGCAGCACCGATGCCGCCGTGCCGCCACGACGCAGCAGCGCGACGACGCCCTCGGCCTGCTCGACCGTGTCGGTGAACACGAGCGTGCGTCGCGCAGCGAGCGCCGGCGCGAGCGCGGCGACGACGTCGGACTTGCGCGCCGCGCCTGCGGCGACGGTGCGGCGCTCGCGCACGGCCGACAGGTACTCGCGCGCGGCCCGGACCTGTGGTCCGTCCCGACCGGTCCGCTGCGCGTCGGCGACGATCGCACTCAGTGCGGAGATCAGCGCCCGCGGGTCGCGAGGCAGGCCGGATCCGGCGATGAGGCTGCCCGTGAGGCGTCGCACACGAGCGTCGAGCGCGTCGTGCCGCTCCCGCTCCACGGGGGTGAGCGGCACCCCGACGAGCGTGAGGTCGAACGGCGCGATGGTCCCGTCGCGCGCCGCATCCGCGTAGGAGTAGCGGTGCACGACCTCGCCGAAGTACGGGGCGAGCACGTCGAGCACGCCGTCGTCCTCCCGCTCGAACGTCGCGGTCAGCGCGAGTCGCAGCGCGAACTCGGGCTTCAGCGCGCTCCCCCATGTCGCAGCGCCGTAGCGGTGCGCCTCATCGGCGACGAGGAGTCCGGGCGGACCGTGCGGAGGGGTGATCGGCAGCTCCGCGGCCGACTGGGGCGTCGCGACCAGGACGTCGTTGCTGTCGAGATCATCCGCACGACCACCGCCGAGCCGTCCGATGCGTCCGCGCGGCACGACCGAGGCGAGCTCACGGACCCACTGGTCCTGCAGCCCGAGTGACGGGACCAGCACGAGCACCCCGCCGCCCCGTTCGACGACGAGCCGGACAGCGGCGAGCGCGAGCCGCGTCTTGCCCGACCCGGTGACGGCCTCCACCACCCCACGACCCGTCGCGCTCCAGGCGGCGAGCGCGTCGGCCTGCCAGTCGCGCAGCTCCAACGCATCGAGACCGGCGCGCGACACGTCGCGGTCGACGACGCGCACGCCGGTCCCGTCCTCGCCTTCACCGCCCACCGCGTCGGTGCGCTCCATGGCGACGAGGTCCCCGTCGAGATGCCAGCGGATCCGCCCGAGCTCCTCGATCGCGACGCAGGCCGGATCGTCGGCGAGGCTGCGCTCCACGACCGAACGGGACACGCGCGTGGCGCCGAGCGAGCGCAGCGTGCTCATCAGCTGCGGGACGGTCGCGTCCGCGTCCGCGAGGGCGGTGCGGATCAGCCCTCGGACCTGCCCGCCCGCCGGCCCACTCATCTGCCCACTCATCGGGGCGACCGCAGCACGTCGCCGTCCCAGCGGGCGAGCCCGTCCGCAACGAGCCCATCGGCGACGCGGCGTGCCCGTGCGTCGTCGGCGAAGCCCGTCACGTCGTCGAGCTGCTCCGCCGCGACGCCTGCGCTCGACGTTCCGCGCAGGGCGGCGAGCAGGCGGCCTCGCCCCTGACGATCGGACCCGGCGAAGGGCGCCTGTGGACGCGACGTCCCAGCGGTCGTGCGCGCCGGATCGGTGACGTCCGGCGCACCGCGCCAGACGCAGACGTCTGCCAGCGGGCAGACGTCGCAGCGCGGGGTCCGCGCGGTGCAGACCGTCGCGCCGAGGTCGAGCAGCGCCTGGTTGTGCAGCCATGCCGCTCCGGCCGGCACGAGCGTGTCCGCGAGCCGCTGCACACGCGTCGCGGTCATCGGTTCGCCCGCGACGGCGCGCGCGAGCACGCGCGCGACGTTCGTATCGACGACCCCGTGGTCGTGCTCGAAGGCGAGCGCGAGCACGGCGCGAGCGGTGTAGGCGCCGATACCCGGGAGGGCGAGCAGCGCGTCGAGGTCGTCGGGCACACGTCCGTCATGCCGCTCGACGATCGCAGCAGCGGTGCGGTGCAGGTCACGTGCGCGCCGGTAGTAGCCGAGCCCGGCCCACGCGTCGAGCACCTCGGCGAGCGGCGCGTCGGCCATCGCGGCCGGGTCGGGGAAGCGGGCGAGGAACGGTCCGTAGCGGTCGAGGACGCGGGCCACCTGGGTCTGCTGCAGCATCGCCTCGCTGACGAGCACGGCCCACGGGTCGCGTGTCCGGCGCCACGGCAGGTCGCGCAGCGCACCTGACCCCCACGCGTGGAGCGCCTCGACGAGTCGGCGCTCGCGTGCGCTCACGTCCGGCCGGTCAGGCGGGCAGGACGAAGACGAGCCGCGCGTGCACCGCGTCGAGCACGACGGCTCCGTCGCTCCCGCGCAGGACCGTGCCCTCCCCCTGCCGCTCGACGTCGATCGTGGCGCCCGCGCGTACGCCCGCGGCGAACAGCGACGCGACCAGCTCCTCTTCCCCCTGGATCTGCTCGGACAGCGAGTGCACGCGCGCACGACCGCCGGCGAACGTGTCGAGCGACGTCGCGGTCGGCCCCTCGAACGCGCTGCCGGGGATCGGGTTGCCGTACGGGCTGGTCGTCGGATGGCCCAGCAGCTCAGCGATGCGCTGCTCGACACGGTCCGAGATGACGTGCTCCCAGCGACAGGCCTCCTCGTGGATGTACGCCGGGTCGAGCCCGATGACGTCCGCGAGCAGACGCTCCGCGAGCCGGTGCTTGCGCATCACGCTGGAGGCCCACGCGCGTCCACGCTCGGTGAGCGCGACGGTGCGGTCCTCGGTGAGGACGAGCAGCCCCTGCTCCTCGAGGCGCGACACGCCCTCCGAGACCGAGGGCGCGGACAGATGCAGCCGCTCGGCGACCCGTGCGCGCAGCGCGGGGACGCCCTCCTCCTCGAGCTCGAGGACGATACGGAGGTACATCTCCGTCGAGTCGATCAGGTCGTGACCCACGCCGGGCCCCCCGTCCGTGTGGACTCAGTCCGCCTCAGGCGCAGGGAGCGGATCCGCGTCGCCACCGCCGCCGCTGCCGGCCAGCTCGACCGGCGGGGTGTCGGGGGCGACGGGCGCGTCGATCGCGCGGAAGTCCACCGTGGTCCCGTCGGCGCTGACGTCGGCGACGATCAGCTGGCCGGAGTGGAACTCGCCGGTGAGCAGCCGCTCGCTGAGCACGTCCTCCAGCTCGCGCTGGATGGTGCGGCGCAGCGGACGAGCACCGAGCTGTGGGTCGTACCCCTTCTCCGACATCCAGATCTTGAGCGCCTCGGTGAGCTCGAGGTCGAGACCCTTGACCGCCATCTGCTTCTTCACGCGCACCATCATGAGGTCGACGATCCGGGTGACCTCCTCCATGGTGAGCGGGTGGAAGACGATGGTGTCGTCGATGCGGTTGAGGAACTCCGGACGGAAGTGCTTCTTCAGCTCGTCGTCGACCTGACGCTTCATCTTCTCGTACATCGACTCGTCGTCGGCCTTGATGAACCCGACCGCCGGGGAGGTCAGGTTCTTCGTGCCGAGGTTCGACGTCATGATGAGGATCGTGTTCTTGAAGTCGACGGTGCGTCCCTGGGCATCGGTGAGCCGCCCGTCCTCGAGGATCTGGAGCAGCGTGTTGAACACGTCGGGGTGCGCCTTCTCCACCTCGTCGAAGAGCACGACGGAGAACGGCTTGCGCCGGACCTGCTCGGTGAGCTGCCCGCCCTCGTCGTAGCCGACGTAGCCCGGGGGCGAACCGATGAGCCGGCTGACCGTGTGCTTCTCCATGTACTCGGACATGTCGAGGTGGATGAGCGCGTCCTCCTTGCCGAACAGGTACTCGGCGAGGGTCTTCGCGAGCTCGGTCTTGCCCACGCCCGACGGGCCGAGGAAGATGAACGAGCCGGACGGACGCTTCGGGTCCTTGAGGCCCGCGCGCGTGCGGCGGATCGCCTTGGAGACGGCGGAGATCGCCTGCTCCTGACCGATGACGCGCTTGTGGAGCTCGTCCTCCATGTGCAGGAGCCGGTCGGACTCCTCCTCGGTGAGCTTCACGATCGGGATGCCGGTCCAGTTCGACAGCACGTCGGCGATGACGTCCTCGTCGACGGTCAGGACGGTGTCCATCCCCTCGCTGCGCCACTCCTGCTCACGACGCTCGCGCTTCTCGAGCAGCTTGCGCTCCTCGTCGCGCAGGCCGGCGGCGCGCTCGAAGTCCTGCGCGTCGATCGCCGCCTCCTTCGTCGAGCGCATCGCTGCGATCTCCGCGTCGAGGTCCTGCAGGTCGGGCGGCGTGGTCATCGAACGGATGCGCAGACGCGAGCCGGCCTCGTCGATGAGGTCGATGGCCTTGTCCGGCAGGAAGCGGTCGGAGATGTAGCGGTCCGCGTACTCGACGGCCGCCGACAGCGCGTCGTCGGTGATCGTGACACGGTGGTGCGCCTCGTAACGGTCGCGCAGGCCCTTGAGGATCTCGACGGCGTGCTCGAGCGACGGCTGGTCGACCTTCACCGGCTGGAAGCGCCGCTCGAGCGCGGCGTCCTTCTCGAGGTGCTTGCGGTACTCGTCGGTGGTCGTCGCACCGATGGTCTGCAGCTCGCCACGCGCGAGCATCGGCTTGAGGATGCTGGCCGCGTCGATCGCACCCTCGGCCGCACCTGCGCCGACGAGCGTGTGGATCTCGTCGATGAAGAGGATGATGTCCCCGCGGGTGGTGATCTCCTTGAGGACCTTCTTCAGGCGCTCCTCGAAGTCACCGCGGTAGCGCGAGCCGGCGACGAGCGCACCGAGGTCGAGCGTGTAGAGGTGCTTGTCGGTCAGGGTCTCGGGGACCTCGCCGGCGACGATGCGCTGGGCGAGTCCCTCGACGATCGCGGTCTTGCCGACGCCCGGCTCACCGATGAGCACCGGGTTGTTCTTCGTGCGACGCGACAGGACCTGCATGACGCGCTCGATCTCGCGCGCACGCCCGATGACCGGGTCGAGGTCGCCCTCGCGTGCGGCCTGCGTCAGGTTGCGCCCGAACTGGTCGAGGATCGCGGACCCGTCACGCGCGCCGCCGGTCGAGCCCTCGCCCACGCCAGCGCCGGCCTTCGAACCCTCGCCACCGGCGTAGCCGGCGAGCAGCTGGATGACCTGCTGGCGCACGCGGTTGAGGTCCGCACCGAGCTTCTGCAGCACCTGCGCGGCGACACCGTCGCCCTCACGGATCAGCCCGAGGAGGATGTGCTCGGTGCCGATGTAGTTGTGTCCGAGCTGCAGCGCCTCACGCAGGGACAGCTCGAGGACCTTCTTCGCACGCGGGGTGAACGGGATGTGCCCGGCCGGAGCGGACTGGCCGCGACCGATGATCTCGCCGACCTGCTCGCGGACGTTCTCGAGCGACACGTTCATCGACTCGAGCGCCTTCGCGGCGACGCCCTCACCCTCGTGGATCAACCCGAGGAGGATGTGCTCCGTCCCGATGTAGTTGTGGTTGAGCATCCTCGCCTCTTCCTGGGCGAGGACCACGACCCTGCGGGCCCTGTCGGTGAACCGCTCGAACATCGCGCTGCCTTCTCGTCGTCGGGGCCGAGCGTAACCCATGCCTCCGTCGGCGCTCCGGGCCGGAAGGGCCGGAACCGCTGCCGGAGAGGCAGGGGGACGCTCTTCTGAGGGTTCGGCGCCGACTGGGGTCACGGTTCACCCGGGCGGTCCACACCGGGCGACAGGCGCAGGACCTGCGCCGGCGTCGCGCAGGTCACCTGCTGTCAGGGCGCGTCGGGTCGGAGCGTGGGGAACAGGATGACGTCGCGGATGGTCGCGACGTCGGCGAGCAGCATGACCAGCCGGTCGATGCCGACCCCGAGCCCGCCGGTCGGCGGCATGCCCAGCTCCATCGCCCGCAGGTACGCCTCGTCGACACGCATCGCCTCGTCGTCACCGGCATGGCGGGCGGCGGCCTGCGCCTCGAAACGGCGTCGCTGCTCATCGGGGTCGACGAGCTCGCTGAAGGCGTTCGCGAGCTCCCGCCCGGCGACGATCAGCTCGAAGCGTTCGGTCACCGCAGGATCGTCGCGGTGCGTGCGGGCGAGCGGCGAGACCTCGATCGGATGGTCGATGACGAACGTCGGCTCCCACAGCTCGGACTCGACGAGGTCCTCGTAGAGCGCGACGATGAGCTTCCCGACCCCCCATGCCGCGTCGTGCGCGACCGCGTGCGTGTCGCACAGCGCCATGACGTCCGCATGCGGCGTGTCGTAGGTGAGGTCGGACCGACCGGTCGCCTCGCGGACGAGGTCGAGCAGCGTGACACGGCGGAACGGCGCGGCGAGCGACACCGCACGCCCCTGATGCTCGAGCTCGGTCGAGCCGGTCGCGGCGAGCGCGGCATCACCGAGCAGCGCCTCGGTCAGCTCCATCACGTCGGTGTAGTCGTCGTAGGCGGAGTAGCTCTCGAGCATCGTGAACTCAGGGTTGTGCCGCGGACTCATGCCCTCGTTGCGGAAGCTGCGGTTGATCTCGAACACGCGCCGCATGCCACCGGCGATCAGCCGCTTGAGGTAGAGCTCGGGCGCGATGCGCAGGTAGAGCTCCATGTCGAGCGTGTTGTGATGCGTGACGAACGGCCGGGCGGTCGCGCCACCGGGGATCGGATGGAGCATCGGGGTCTCGACCTCGATGAAGCCGCGTGACTGCAGCGTCCGACGCAGCGCGCTGACGATGCGGCTGCGGATCTCGAACACGCGCCGGGCGTCGGCGTTGACGACCAGGTCGACCTCGCGCTGGCGGTAGCGCTGCTCGGTGTCGGTGAGGCCGTGCCACTTGTCGGGCAGCGGACGCAGCCCCTTGCCCAGCAGCGTCAGCTCGGTCGGACCGACGGACAGCTCCCCGGTCTTCGTCGTCATCACCGTGCCGGTCGCGCCGACCCAGTCCCCCACGTCGAGCTGCTCGAGCAGCGAGCGGGAGGCGTCATCGAGCCCTGCACCGCGGCAGAACAGCTGGAGGTCGACGCCGTCCTCACGCAGCACGAGGAAGGTGAGCCGGCCGAGCTCGCGCCGCGCGACGATCCTGCCCGCGACGGTCACGACGTGGTCGGTCTCCGTCTGCGCCTCGAGGCCGTGATGCGCGTCGCGCACCTCCATGAGGGTGTGCGTCGGACGGAAGCGTGGTGGGTGCGGGTCGACCCCGGCGGCTCGCAGGGCCGCGACCTTCTCGCGTCGACCGGCCATGATCTCCGCGAGCTTCGACGCCTCGTTCGACGCCTCAGCGGCGTCCTGCGGTTCGAGCTCGTCGGACACGGGGGCCTCGCGGTCAACGGTCAGCGGTCGGCGGCCGCTCGGGGCGCTCCGGCCACGCGGAGCGTCGCGCGGACCCTACCCCTCATCCCCTCCGGCCCGAGGGTCGGCCGTCCCTGCCAGCGCGTCGAGCAGGCGCTGCTCGTCGGCCGCATCACCGAGCAGGACGTTGTCGATCAGCCGGACGGTGGCCTCGCCCGCACCGACGTGGGCGGCGACGGCGAGCAGCATCTGGACCCGGCGCGCGTCCGGCCCCTCGCCCGCCTCCCCGCCCGGCCCCTCGCCCAGCCCCCCGATCGGGCGCTCGATCGGGACGATGCGGTCGGGGTCGACGGTCTCGAGGTAGTCGATGCGCAGCCCGTCACCGGCGAGCACCGCGGTGGCCGCGTCACGCACGCCCACCGGATCGAGCGCTGCGCCTCGCGCGCGTGCCTCGCGGGCGACCGCGACCCCGGCGGCGAGCGCAGCAGGGATCCGGCGCGCGACCGCGCGCGCAGCGTCGTCGAGCAGCCGGTTGCGGCTCGAGGTCGCGACGCCGTCGTGGTCGCGCACCGTCGGGGCGGCGTCGACCTCCACGGCATGGCCCTGCATCGCGACGAGCCGGCGCACGACCACCAGCTGCTGATGGTCCTTGCGGCCCATGACGACGACGGTCGGCCGCACCGCACGCAGCAGCGCGTCGACGACGGTCGCGACACCGTCGAAGTGTCCGGGACGCGACGCCCCGCACAGGTGATCGGTCACGTCGGGCACCCGCAGCGTGCGCGCCGCACCGTCGGGGTAGACGTCGTCGACGCTCGGGGTGTAGACGATGAGGGAGGCGTCGAGCGTCGCGGCGAGCGCAGCGAGCTGCGCCAGGTCGTCGTCGAGGGTGCGCGGGTAGGCGGCGAGGTCGGCTGCGACATCGAACTGGGTCGGGTTGACGAAGATGCTGACGACGACGGTCGGTGCGAGCGTCGCGGCGCGCCGCACCAGCGTGAGGTGCCCGACGTGCAGCGCACCCATCGTCGGGACGAACGCGATCGCCTCTGCACTCGCACGCGCCGCGTCGAGCGCGGCCTCGAGCGCCACCCGGTCGTCACATCGGACGAGCGTCCCGCTCATGCGTCAGCCCCGGACGGCCCCGCCGACGGCTCGGCGAGCAGCTGCGCGAGGGTCGCTGCGGCCTCCGGGTCGAGCGCCGGTCGCACGGCGAGCAGCACGGCCCGCGACAGCGCCCGGTAGGCGGCGGCGACCTCGGGGAGGTCGGGCGCGATCGCGTCGAGATGCGCGCGCACGGTCGCCGCGTCACCGCGCACGACCGGGCCGGTGAGTGCCGCTGCACCGCCCGCGGCGGCCGTGTCGACGCTCGCGTGCGCGATCGGTGCGATGAGCCGACCCGCGTCGGCGATGCCCGCCGAGCGCAGCAGCAGCCCCGCGGTGACGACCGCAGCACCGACGGTGTTCGACGCGAGCGCGAGCGCTGCGTGGTAGCGCACGCGCGCGTCCTCCGGCACGTCGAACGGGTCACCACCGAGGTCGTGCACCAGCTCGTGGGCCCAGCTGCGGTCCCGGCTCCCCGCGGTGACCGCCCATGCGACACCGTGCAGCAGTGACGGGTCCGACGCGCCGGTCGGCACGGTCGTCGCCGGATGGAGCGCAGCGATGCGGGCCCCGGCGAGCCCTGCGCGACGCAGCGGAGCCGTCCCGTGCACACCGGCGAGATGGACGACGCCGTGGGACTCGTCGAGCGCATCGGCGCGGACCAGCCGGTCGACGACGGCCTCGATCGCCGCGTCGGGGGTCGCGATCACGACGAGTCCGACGCCCTGCGCGACCTCCTCGAGCGGCACGTCGCGCACCCCTGCGAGGCCTTCGCGCAGCCGTGCCCGTGACGCGTCCGACCCGCCGGCGACGCGCACGACGGACGTCCCCGACGCGGTCAGCGCGTGCGCGACGAGCGTGCCGAGTCGCCCCGGCCCGACGACCGCAGCACGACGCGCACTCATGACGGCACGCTCATGATCGGGCCCCGTGCTCGCGCGCCACGTCCTCGAGGCCGGGCCGCAGGAAACCGGCGGCCGGCGCGATGGGACCGTCGGGCTGCGCGAGGTGCGCGGTCGGGGCCTCCTCGAGCCGGCCCACGAGCTGGATGTCCTCGATCGGCCCACCGGCGGCGAGCCGGCTCAGCGCGACCGCGATGCGCGTCCCGTCCCCCGGCAGCGCACCACCCGGCCACACCTCGAGCAGCGGCACGAGCACGAAGGCGCGCTGCGTGATGCGCGGGTGCGGGACGGTGAGCTCGGGCAGGTCGCGCAGCTCGTCGCCGTGCACGAGCAGGTCGATGTCGATCGGGCGCGGCCCCCAACGCTGCTCGTCCGTCCGGTCACGACCGAGCAGGCCTTCCAGCTCGAGCGTCGCGGCGAGCAGCGTCTCCGGACCGATGTCAGCGCGCGCCCGCACGACGAGGTTGAGGTAGTCGTCCTGAGGGACATGACGAGGGTCGTCCGGTGGCGGCCATGGCGGCGTCGCGTAGACCGACGAGACCTCCTCGACCGTGACACCGTCGAGGTCGCCGATCAGCTCGACAGCGGCCGCGAGCTGCGTCATCGCGTCCCCGACGTTCGCCCCGAGGCCGAGCAGGACCGGGCTGTGCACGACGCTCACCGCGTGCGCCGGACCGTCACGACGACGTCGGCCAGCGGGACCGGCACGGGAGCATGCGGCTTGTGGACGGTGACGGTGACCGCGTCGACCTTCGGTCGGTCGAGGCAGACCTCTGCCAGTCGCGTCGCGAGCCGCTCGATGAGGTCGTAGCGCTCGTCACGGACGACAGCAGCGAGGTCGGCCGACAGCGCGCCGTAGTCGACCGTGTCGCCGAGGTGGTCGCTCGCTCCGGCGGGTGCGAGGTCCAGCTCGAGCGCGACGTCGACGGTGAACGTCTGCCCGAGCTCCTGCTCGTGGGGCAGCACGCCGTGACGCCCGAAGGCCTCGATGCCGCGCAGCTCGATCCGGTCCATCATCGTCTCCCGCTCTCCGGGTCGCGCTGACCCGCATCGATCGCCTGCTGGACGGCGAGCGCCTCCACGGTCGCGGCGACGTCGTGGACCCGCAGGATGCGGGCTCCGTCGCGCGCCGCGAGCACGGCACTCGCGAGTGAACCCGCCAGGCGGTCCGAAGGGGACGCGACGCCGGTGAGCCGGCCGAGGAACGACTTCCGCGACGTCCCGACGAGCACCGGCGGGCCCAGCGCGCACAGGCGCGGGAGGGCGCGGAGCAGCGCCAGGTTGTGCTCGAGCGTCTTGCCGAACCCGATGCCCGGATCGATGGCGAGCGCGTCGCTCGCGATGCCGGCGGCACGGGCCGCATCGACGGCGGTGCGCAGCTCGGCCTCGACCTCGGCGACGACGTCGTCGAAGCGTGGGTCGTCCTGCATCGTGCGTGGTTCGCCGCGCAGGTGCATCGCGACGTAGCCCGCACCTGCGGCGGCGACGGCCGCGAGCATCCCGTCGTCCGGAGCGAGCGCGCCCACGTCGTTCACGAGCGACGCGCCCGCGTCCAGCGCGGCACGTGCGACCGCGGTGCGGCGCGTGTCGATGGAGACGACGACGCCGTGGGCCACGAGCCCGGCGACGACGGGCACCACCCGTGCACGCTCGTCATCGACCGCGACGGGGGACGCACCGGGGCGGGTCGACTCGCCGCCGACGTCGACGCAGTCGGCACCGTCGGCGATCATGGCGAGTCCGAGCGCGATCGCGCGGTCGGGTGAGCCGTCCGCGCCGAGCGCACGACCGCCGTCGCTGAAGGAGTCGGGCGTGACGTTGAGCACGCCCATCACCACGGGCCGGCGCGAGGTCGGGAGCGCACCGGTCGCATGCCGCAGGTCGGTGGTCACCGGCGCAGCAGCGCCATCGCCTCGGCGCGCGTCTTCTCGTCGCTGCGGAAGATGCCGCGCACGCTCGAGGTCACCGTGGAGGCGCCGGGCTTGCGGATGCCACGCATCTCCATGCAGAGGTGGCGGGCCTCGATGACGACGAGCACGCCGCGCGGCTCGAGCGCACGTTCGAGCGCGTCGGCGATCTGCGTCGTCATGCGTTCCTGGAGTCCGGGCCGCTTCGCGCACACGTCGACGAGCCGAGCGAGCTTCGACAGGCCCGTGATCCGGCCGTCCTTGCCGGGCAGGTACGCGACGTGCGCCTCGCCCATGAACGGCACCAGATGATGCTCGCACATCGAGTGGAACGGGATGTCGCGCATCATCACGATCTCGTCGTGCGACTCATCGAACGTCACGGAGAGCACGTCGGCCGGGTCGATGTGCATCCCGGCGAAGATCTCGTCGTAGGCGCGCGCGACGCGGGCGGGCGTGTCGACGATCCCCGGACGCTCGGGGTCCTCCCCGATGGCCTCGAGCAGGAGCCGGACCGCGTGCTCGATCTTCGCGTGGTCGAACACGGCCTGCGGTGCGACGCCGGTGACGTGCTCGACGCGTGCGGCGGACAGCTCGTCGCTCCCGTCGGGGCGGTCGATCGTCACCACGTGCCCCCGTCGTCCATGCTCGCGTCAGCGGCGCCCGCGGCGGCGACCGTGGTCGACAGGTGACCGTTGGTGGCCGCGCGTCGCCTCAGCGTCGCGATGACCTGCTGCGGGTCCGAGTGGTCAGGGACGGGCAGACCGCGGTCCGCACGCAGCCGGATCGGCGCGAGCACCTCGGCGAGCAGCGCGCCCTCGACGGTCTCGACCTCGAGGAGCGTGTTCGCCAGCGTGTCGAGCACGTCGGCGTTCTCGACGAGGATCTCGAGCGCCTCGTCGTGCGCCTCGTCGATGAGCGCGCGGATCTCCTGGTCGATGCGGAACGCGACCTGCCCCGAGTAGTCCGCCTGGTGGCCGAGGTCGCGCCCGAGGAACGGCTGCGAGTCCTTCTGCCCGAGCACGACCGGACCGAGCGCGTCGCTCATCCCGTACTGCGTGACCATCTCACGCGCGGTCTCGGTCGCCCGCTTGATGTCGTCGCCCGCACCGGTCGTGATGTCCCCGACGCGCAGCTCCTCCGCGACCCGACCACCCAGCATCACGGCGAGCCGGTCGATGAGCTGGCCACGTCGGGTCAGGTAGCGGTCCTGCGTCGGCAGCTGCATCGTGTAGCCGAGCGCCTGCCCGCGCGGGATGATCGTGATGCGGTGCACGGGGTCGGCGTTGGGCAGCGCGTGACCCACGATCGCGTGACCCGACTCGTGGTAGGCGACGGTGCGACGCTCGTCCTCGTCCATCAGACGGGTGCGCCGTTCCGGACCGGCGACGACGCGGATGATGGAGCCTTCGAGGTGCTGCATGTCGATGGTGGTCAGGTCGTCACGCGCAGCGAGCAGCGCCGCCTCGTTGAGCAGGTTCGCGAGGTCCGCGCCGGTGAAGCCGGGGGTCTGGCGTGCGATCACGTCGAGCTCGACGTCGTCGGCGAGCGGCTTCCCCTTGGCGTGCACGTCGAGGATGGCGCGACGTCCGGCGAGGTCGGGGCGGTCGACGACGATCTGCCGGTCGAAGCGGCCCGGACGCAGCAGCGCCGGGTCGAGGATGTCGGGCCGGTTCGTGGCAGCGATCAGGATGACGGACGTGCTGGCGTCGAAGCCGTCCATCTCGACGAGCAGCTGGTTCAGCGTCTGCTCGCGCTCGTCGTGGCCACCACCCAGTCCCGCACCACGATGGCGTCCGACCGCGTCGATCTCGTCCATGAAGATGATCGCCGGTGCCTCGAGCTTCGCCTGCGCGAACAGGTCGCGCACGCGCGACGCGCCGACGCCGACGAACATCTCGACGAAGTCGGAGCCGGAGATGGTGAAGAACGGCACGCCCGCCTCGCCGGCGACCGCGCGCGCGATCAACGTCTTGCCCGTGCCCGGAGGGCCGTAGAGCAGCACGCCGCGCGGGATCTTCGCGCCCATCGCGATGAAGCGCTGCGGCTCGGCGAGGAACTGGACGATCTCGCGCAGCTCCTCGACGGCCGACTCGGCTCCGGCGACGTCGTCGAAGGTCACCTTCGGCGTGTCCTTCGTGACCTTCTTCGCCTTCGAGCGGCCGAACTGCATGACCCGGCCACCGCCGCCCTGCATGTTCTGGATCAGCAGGAAGAAGATCGCGAGGATGAGGATGAAGGGGACGATGGTGAGCAGCAGCGACGACAGGAGGGTCGGCTGCTCCGGGTCGAACTGCACCGAGGCGATGCGTCCCGTCGCGATCCAGGCGCGCAGCTGCTCGTCGTTGACCTGCGGGCTGTAGCGCACGATGAACGGGACGTCCCCCGAGCCGACGCGGCGGACCCCCTCGATGGTGTCGGTGCGGTTGCCGACGGTGGTCGCCTCGAGGCTGCTGTCCGCGAGCTCGCCGCGCGTCACGACCTGCTGGAACTCCGTCCAGGTCAGCTCCTCGGGCGCGGTCGCGGCGCGGTACAGACCGCTCGCGATCCACAGCACGATCAGCACACCGAGGACCCACGGCAGGGGTCCACGCAGGAGCTTGGCGCCGGGCTTCATGGGATGACCTCAGGGTCCCCGCGAGGTGGACCGCAGCGGGACGGAGGGGGCCGGACTACGCGGAACCTGAGGCTACCACCGCCCTGGGATGGCCCCTCGGGCCGTTCAGGCGCCGGTCACGCGCCGGTCACGCGCCGGTGCCGGGCTTGAGGCTCACGATGTGCGGGATGCCGCGGTAGCGCTCGGCGTAGTCGAGCCCGTAGCCGACGACGAACACGTCGGGGACCTCGAAGCCGATGTAGCGCACGGGCAGTTCGACCTCGCGGCGGCTGGGCTTGGTCAGCAGCGACAGCACCTCGACGCTCGCAGGGTTGCGCGAGCGCAGGTTCTTGATGAGGTAGTCGAGCGTCAGTCCGGTGTCGACGATGTCCTCGACGAGCAGCACGTCGCGGCCCTCGATCTCGGTGTCGAGGTCCTTGAGGATGCGGACCACGCCCGACGAGGTCGTGGACGACCCGTACGACGAGCAGGCCATGAAGTCGATCGCGGACGGGATGGTGAGCCGGCGGGCGAGGTCGCTGAGCGTGAAGACGGCACCCCGCAGCACGCCGACGAGCAGCAGGTCGGTGTCACGGCCGGCGTAGTCCCGGTCCACCTCGGCAGCGAGCTCGTCGAGCCGCGCGGCGATGCGGTCCGCCGGGATGAGGATCTCCTCGACGTTTTCTCGCAGCTGCTCAGGGATCCAGAGGTCGTCGCGTTCCGCGGATGTGCTCGACATGGCGCCCTCGTCCTGCGACGGTCCGGGAGGCGCCGCGGGAGTGAGACTACTCGCGCCGGTCACGTGCTCGGATCGTGCACCGTCACGTCAACAGCGAGCCCCGGGACCCAGCGCGGTAGGCCATCGCGGTCGGTGACGACCGGCAGCAGGTCGCGCACGACGCGTGGCACGCCGGCCTCCCCCATCACGTCCGCGAGCGTGCGCGTCCCACCGGCGAGCCGGATTCGGTCGCCGGGGCGACGGGTGCGAACGGTGAGCGGCCCCGTGAGCGCACCGACCGCTCGGAGCCGTACAGCACGGCGAGTCGATGCGAGTCCGGGCGGCAGGACGCCGTCCCCGACCACACCGAGTTCGAGCCGCGCGTCGTCGCCGGCACCGAGGAGAACGGCATGAAGCCGAAGCGACGAGGCGGGATGATGGAGCTCGACGCTTCCGAAGCGGCCCGGGAGGAGGATGACGTGCGCGAGTTCGCGGGGATCGAGCGGGCGGGCGGGACGCACGAGGTGCCAGCCGCGATCGACGGTCGCGTCGAGGGGGCCGGGAAGCGTCGCTCGCCATCCGTCGGGCGCGTGGAGGAACCGTTCAACGCTCGCCGAATCGATGGGGCCGAGCAGCCGCCGGAGCAGCCGGCGCGTGAGCGCTACGGGGGCATCGCGCAGCACGTCGCTCGCGATGGCACGCACCGGCCCGACACGAACGATCGGCGAAAGGGCGACGAGCGCGTCGACAGCAGCTTCGAGGACCTCCACCTCGTCGCGCGCGAGCGCTGCGGTGCGGGTGAGCGCACCGACGGGATCGGGACCGAGGTCGGCGAGCACGGGGAGGACGTCGCGCCGTAGGCGGACGCGTGCGAATGACGGGTCGTCGTTCATCGGATCATGGGTCGCGTGACTCATCACGTCCGGGTCGATGGCGTGCGCAGCAGCATGGACGTCATCACGTCGGATGTTGAGGAGCGGTCGCAAGCGCGGTCCAGCGTGGTGCGTCATCCCTGCGAGGCCGTCCGTCCCTGTCCCGCGGACGAGCCGGAGCAGCACGGTCTCCGCTTGGTCCTCCGCGTGGTGGGCGAGCAGAACCGCATCCGCCCCACGCCGTGAGGCTTCGGCCTCGAGCGCACTGTGACGTGCGTCTCGGGCGTCGGACTCGATGCCACGCCCGGTGCGGCTGACGGTGACGGGCAGCACGACATGCTCCACGCCGAGCCTGAGGGCGAGCGATGCGACGGCCTCGCCCTCACGCTGGTCATCGGCTGGGGTGCGCAGTCCATGCGTGACATGCGCAAGGACGAGATGGAGGTCGGGCCTCGCGGCTCGGGCGAGGACGGCGAGCGCGATCGAGTCGGGCCCGCCCGAGCAGGCGAGGAGGACGACGGAGCCGGTCGCGCTCGAGGCGAGCCGAGCGCGGACGGACGCGAGAACAGCGTCAGGACCAGTGCTGGGTGGAAGCGCCCCGATGGTCACCGCGAGACCGGCGTTCAGCGTCGTGTCGGCGCCTTGGCGCGGCCCGGACGCTCGACGGCCCGCCAGTAGACGAGCCCCATCGTTGCAAGGCCACCGAGCCCGAGGAAGGTCAGGAGCCACGCCGCTCCCCAGGTGAACGGGACCTCGCGGTCCTCGTAGCCGCCGAGCTCGCGCGCCGGGTTCTCCTCGGCGTCACGCGGGGCGGGGTCCGGGCCGAGGAGCTCGGCGCCCTCGACCGCTAGCACGACCGAGTCAGACCCGGTCGCCGCAGCAGCGGACCCGGCCGCGCCGGCGAAGAGCATCACAACGGCGAGCATGACTGCGAAGGCAGCACCCAGCGCGCGCCGCACTGGTGGGATCAGTGGGCGGGTGAGGGTCGCATCGAGTGCCACGGCCATCCCAATCTCCGGTCGCTTCGGACATCGAAGAGTAGCCGAGGCGGTCCGGATGACCTCTCTCAGTGGAGCCCGTCGGGTGCCCGCTCGTCGTGCGCAGGGGCGCGGAGCGGATGCGACCCGTCGACCCCGACCGACTCGAGCGCCTCTGTGAGCGAGGACCGGTAGCAGCGGTCGAGCAGGACCTCCCGCGTACCGGCACGGACGACCGCATCGCGCAGCGGACCGCGGAGGGACACGAGCCGGAGCTCGACGCCGGCCGCAGCAAACCCGTCTGCAAGATCGGCGAGCATTCGGAGTCCGGTCGCGTCCATCTCGGTCACGCCGGACGCGTCGAGAACGATCCAGTGCAGCTCTGGGCGCCCCGCGACGAGACGCCGGAGCTGGGTGCCGACAGCACTCGCATCGAGAAAGTCGATGCTGCCCTCGACCCGCACGATGGCGCCATCGTCAGCGACGACCGATGGGTAGCGGGTGCGGTTACGGTAGATGACTGTCCCAACGACCCGGCCGAGCTCGACGATGTCGGGGCGCATGCGCCGGGCGAGGTGGACGGCGAGGTTCACACCGAGCCCGAGGGCGAGACCTGGCAGCGCGCCGACGGCGAGCGAGGCGACGAGCGTCACGATGGCGATTGCACCTTCCATGCGATCGATCCGGAGCAGCTCGAGGAACCCTCCGACGTCGATGAAGCTCACGACCGACGCCATGATCAACGCCGCCAGGATCACCCGAGGCAGCGGCTCAAGGACAGGCGTGAGCAGGAGCAGGACGAGGCTCAGCGCGAGCGCGGCCACTCCGAGCGCGACCCGTGACCGCGCACCGGCGGACCCGAGCACGGACGAGAGCGACAGGCTCCCGGCGGTCGGGAAGCCACCGAACAACCCGGATGCCAGGTTGGCGACGCCGGACGCACGGAACTCGCGGGCAGCGTCGATCCGCTGGCGCGAACGTGCGGCGATGGCCTTACCGACCGCGATGGTCTGTGCGTACCCGACGACCGCGATGGCGAGCGCCGAGCCGGCGAGGGCTTGCGCATCCGCGAGCCCGACCGACGGGACGCTCGGCACCGGGAAGCCGGAGGGGATGTCCCCGACGATGCGGACACCACGCGACTCGAGGCCGAACGAGGCGGACGCGACGACCGCGAGCACGGCGAGCGTCAGGACCATCGGGAAGCCGGGCCGGACCGCGCGCGACACGAGGAGGAGGACGAGCGAGGTGACACCGATCGCGGCGGTCAGCGGGTGGAGATCACCGAGCAGCGGCACGACGATCGCAATGGCCTCAACGAAGATGTCGGAGCCGGACGCCACGATGCCGAGCAGGTCGCGCAGTTGGCTTGTGGCGATTGTCAGCCCCACCCCGGCGGTGAATCCGAGCAGCACCGGGTACGAGATGACGTCGACGATCGCTCCGGCACGCAGCAGCCCAAGCACGATGTGAAGGCCGCCGACCATGACGGCGAGGAGCCCCACCAGCGCGAGTGCTCGCTCGACGTCACCCCCGGCGAGTGGCGCGACCGCGGCACCGCTGAGGAGCGACACGATCGCAATCGGTCCGAACGAGAGACCGCTGCTCGAGCCGAGGAGCGCATACACGAGCAGCGAGACGAGCGCCGAGTAGAGGCCCGCGACCGGCGGCACACCGACGAGCGCGGAGAACGCCATTGCCTGCGGGATGAGGACGACGACGAGCGAGAGCCCCGCGATGACGTCCGCGCGCAGGCCGGGTCGACCATACGTGTCGGGCAGCCCAAGGACCCCACCGACCCGCTCGAGTGCGCCCGCGCTCACGACCCCTCCGTCCCTGCCTCAGACCCGCCCTCCGCACCGCCACCCGCGAGCTGGCGCTCGATGATGCTGGCGGTCCGGTGGAGCCGTTGTCGCCACCAGGCGGCGACGTCATCCCCGCCGGTAGCGGCCACAGCCGCGAGGCCATCCGCCTGACGATAGGCCTCGGCGGCCAGCCAGCCGAGCACCGCCCGCGCATCCTGATCGAGCAGGGCTCGCAACGTGTAGGCCCGTTCTCCCACGCGTGCGCCGAGCTCGAGGTCGCGAGCCGCGCGCGTGAGATCCGCGCGCGCGATGACGAGACCGCTGCGCACCGGCGCCAGCAGCCCCGCGGTCCATTCGGCGGCGGTCGCCTCCTCAGGCTCCGGCAGGACCGGCGCTTCGCGGAGCGCTGCGGGGAGCTCCGGTGGCGGCCCATGCTGCTCCAGCTCGGCTGCGAGCACGGCGATCGTCAGCCGTGCCCAGGCACGGAGTGGCTCCGCGCCGAGGTCCATGACGCGGACGAGGAAGCGGCCGGCCCACGGTCCGATGTGCTCGTGGAGCAGCACGCTCCGTGCATGCTCGGCGCGGGGCCCTCCGGCATCCGCGAGGTCGGTGAGGTCGGCGTAGGCGTGCAGCAGCACGACGAGATGGTCAGGTTCCGGCGGGGGTGTGACCCCGAGCACGCGCAGGAAGCCTGCGACTCGGTCGCGCGCATCGCCGCCGAGCATCCCGCCCTCCCCGAGGTGCACGGAGCCATAGGGATAGAGCTGGAAGTCGAACAGGTCCGTGTGCTCGGCGGACGTCGGCGGCCGCGGGAGCTCGAGCGCCTCAGCGATCGCGCTGCTGCCCGCATGAGGTCGCGCCGCGAGATCGGCGAGCGCACGCAGCAGCCCTGCGCTGCTCAACGGTCAGCGACGACGCCATCCGCGCGACGCCCGACCGGCCCATCGATCCGGAACGCGTCAGCGGTGGGCTTGAGCGGACGGATCAACCAGCGTGGACGTCGCTCGCCGTTGGGTGAGACGATCCGAGCGTTGCGCGTCTTCGCGAGCCAGTCGCGGTAGACGGCACGCGAGCGGTCGGTGTCGACGAAGACGTCCCCCGCACGGTCGCCGGACTTCGCAGGCACGACGCGGACCGCCTGGTGCCAGCAGTGCATCCCTGACACGGGATCGGGGTGGACACCGAACGTCATGTTCTGGTGCACCCCGACGTCGGTCCACCAGATGCGTGCGGTGTCCGGGTCTGCACTGTCGAACGCACCGTGGGCCTTCTCCGGACTCATCGACCACTGCGATCCGTCGTGCGCGAGCGAGACCGTCGTGGTGTTGAGACGGTGCCCGTGCTCGTGGCCGGTCAGACGCCAACGCCCCATGTGGTGCGAGCAGGCGACGACCCCGGGACGGATGCCCTCGGTGACCCAGGCCTTGACCACGAAGTGGCCGAGCTCGGTCTCCACGCGGACGAGGTCTCCCGTGATCACCCCCATCGTCGCGGCCTGCGTGGGGTGGATCCACAGCGGGTTCGTGTGCGAGAGCTCGTCCAACCACTTGGAGTTGGCGCTGCGCGTGTGGATCTGCGTGACCAACCGGAACGTCGAGATGAGCGGCACCTGTCCGTCCTCGAGGTTCTCCGGATGGATGTGGCTCTTGATGTAGGTCGGGATCGCGTGCTCGCCCCAGCCCCAGTCGACGAGCGTCCGCGAGTAGAACTCGAGCAGCCCGGACGGCGTCGGGAACCCGCGCAGGACCTCGCCGTCGATCTCGACACCGACCGCTCGACGCCCCTCGGCGTCCGGATCGGGCGCTCCCGTCGGCGAGTAGTTCTCCTTGGCCGGTTCAGGGTCTCGGGAGTAGACCCTCCCGTAACGGTCGGTCCGCCGGTCCGTCGCGAACTGCTCGGGGCCGATCGGCGTCTCGTGCAGCGGACCGATGCCGGCGCGGATCTCGAACGAGCCGTAGCGGCGCATGTACTGGAGGGCCGTGAGCCCCTCCTCTGCTGCTCGCTCCTTGAGTCCGGGCACCGAGTTCTCGAACATCCAGCCGTAGTACTCGTCCACGCCGAGCTTCGTCCCCGGCTCCGCCTTCGACTCGAAGTACTCGCGGATCCCGAGCGACCCGTCCGGGTCGATGCGCCACGACAGGTCGATCCAGAACTCGTTCTCCTCCCAGACCTCCCCCGGGTTGACCTGGCGGGTGTCGGTGATCGTCTCCCCCATCCGCTCGCGCGCGGCGCGGAGCACGGGCTGACGGAACGCGAGCCACTGCGCGTCGTACTGCTCGTAGCTCGTGACGTCGTGACGTTCGCTCGACATCCCCATCGGGAGGACCAGGTCCGCGAAGTACGCGGTCTCGTTCCATGTCGGCGTGAGCGCCGCGTGCAGTCCGACCTTGCGGTGGTCGGTCAGCATCTCGATCCAGCTGAACCCGTCGGGGTTCGTCCACACCGGGTTGTAGACGCGCGTGAAGTACACGTCGATGACCCCGCGGCCCTCCTCGAGGAAGTGCGGGAGGAGGAAGGACAGTTCGTTCTGTGCGATCGGGTACTCGAGCGGGTACGTGAGCTCGTTCCACGCGGCCGGGTGATGCGGCAGATGGATCGGACGCGCGACGAACTTGTTCCACGCGTTCGGGTAGGTGCCGCCCGGGACGGCGATGGCACCCATCAGCGCGGACAGCATGAACAACGTGCGCGAGACCTGCCAGCCGCCCTCGTTGCCCGCCGCGGCCGAGCGCCAGGAGTGGACGGCGAGGCGCGACCCCGCCTCCGCCACGGCGGCGTAGACCGCCTGGATCTGTGCGACGGAGATGCCGGACTCCTGCGACGCGTAGGCGAACGTGTACGAGGCGTAGAGATCACGCAGCACACCCTCGAAGGCCTCGAAGGTCACCGGGAGTTCCGGGTGCTGCTCGGTGAGGTACTGCTTCCAGTTCCACCAGCGACGGACGTACTCCCGGTCGTAGTCGTCGTTGTGGATCAGCTCCCGCGCGATGGCCAGGAGGATCGCCGGCTCGCTCCCCGGGTAGGGGGCGAGCCACTCGGTGGCATGCGTCGCGGTGTTGGAGAGCCGCACGTCCATCACGATCAGCTTCGCGCCGTTCTGCTTGGCCTCGATGATGCGCTGCGCGTGCGGGTTGAAGTAGTGCCCGGTCTCCAGGTGCGACGAGATGAGCAGGATCGTGCGCGCGTTCGCGTGGTCCGGGCTCGGACGGTCGATGCCCGTCCAGAACTGGAAGCCGGTACGACCGCCCGACGAGCACACGTTCGTGTGCGAGTTGTGCCCGTCGACGCCCCACGCGGCGAGCACGCGCTCCGTGAAGCCGTCCTCGCCCGGACGACCCACGTGGTACATCACCTCGTTGTGACGGTCGGTCCGGATCGCCGTCCGGATGCGCAGCGCGAGCTCGTCGAGCGCCTCGTCCCAGCTGATGCGTTCCCATCCGCCCGCACCACGTTCGCCGACGCGACGCATCGGGTGGAGGATGCGGTCGGGGTCGGTGATCTGGTTGTGGACCGCCGGACCCTTCGCGCAGTTGCGTCCCCGTGAACCGTGCGATTCGGGGTTCCCCTCGAACTTGCGGACCTGCATCGTGTCCTTGTCGACGTACGCCAGCAGGCCGCAGGCCGATTCGCAGTTGAAGCAGGTCGTCGGGACGAGCATGAAGCGCTTCTCGACGCGCTTGGGCCATGCACGGCTGTCGAGCTCGACCCAGTCGTCCCAGCGTTCCTTCGGCGGGAAGGCCGCGAGCTGGCTGCGCGAGGGCCCCTCGTAGAACGTCTCTCCACGGGCCTCGGTGGCGGCGCGCGCCGCGTCGACCCGCTCAGCCAGGCGGTGGAGATCTGCGTCCATCCTGTGCTCCTCGTGCTCCTCAGTGCTGCTCATGACGATGCGATGTGATCGCCGGATGCGATCAGGCGAGCGGGACCGACTGCCCTGCCTGCACGTACGCGTGCTCGAACGCCCAGAGGCCTGCGAGTGCGGCGAGTGCAGCGGGCAGTGCCAGCAGGGGTGCGGCCGGCGCGAGCAGGGCGACGCCGCTGAGGACGACGCCCGCTCGGAACGGGACCTTGAAGCGACCGCTCGTCAGGTTGTGCGCAGCAGTGCGGGCGTGCGCGGTCGGATGAGGGAGCGCGACCTCGCCGAGGATCATCAGCAGGTGCACCGCAGCGCTGACCGCGACCGTCCACGCGAGCGCCGACTCCACGCGCACGCCGAGGTCCATGACGGCAGCGACGGGAATGAGCGTGGCCGCGCCGGCGAGCACCGCCTGAACCGCGAGGTGCGGCGGCAGCAGCGGGTTCTGCCACAGATCGCGGGCCTTGGCCTGCGCGAACAGGAACGCGGTGTAGACACCGGTCATGACCGCCGCTGGCACGCCGAGGACCGCGAGCCAGCGCAGCGGTCCGCCGGCGCTGGGACCGGCGAGGACTCCGGCCACGAAATGCACGGCGAGCACCGCGGCGTAGACCCCGAGGATGACCGCACCACGGACGAGCCAGCTCTTCCACTGCGGTCGGGTGAGCAGGTAGTAGAAGCGCTCCGGGTGCTCGAGGTCCCAGATCAGCACCACGCCGGTGATCGCGAGGAACGCCCCGGCGAGGACCGGCGTGACGATGGTCCACAGCAGCGAACCGGTGTCGAGCACGCCGAGGACGACGAGCGCCGCGACCACTGGATAGATGCCTGCGGAGATGCTCTTCGTCCAGGTGTAGAGCCCCACCCGCCAGTCCCACGGCACGCTGTGCCCGACGTCGTAGGAGATGACGGCTGCGGCCGACGAGCTCGACCGACCCGGCTCGGACCCGGAGTTGATCGTGTGACCATCCTCGTGCGCCTGCTGCGCCCACGCGAAGATGTCACCGGTCGGGCGGGTCGCTGCCAATGGATCGAGCGTCGATGCGTGGGCTCCCCGGTAGAAGAGCTTCGGCTTCGTGTCTTTCTCGGGGCGGCGGACGGCGACCGGTTCCCGGTTGACCATGTGCGAGACTTTCGAGGTCGGATCGTTGAGGTCGCCGACGAAGATGGCCTCGACCGGGCAGACGACGACGCAGGCGGGTTCCATCCCCATGTCGATGCGGTGGGCACAGAAGTTGCACTTCTCCGCCGAGTGATCCTCCGGGTTGATGAAGATCGCGTCATAGGGGCAGGCGGCGACGCAGGCCTTGCAGCCGATGCAGGCTTCCTTGTCGAAGTCCACGATCCCGTCCTCACGCGTGAACATCGCGCTCGTCGGGCAGGCGGTGACGCATGGTGCGTCGACACACTGGTTGCAGCGAGTGACCTGGAAATTGCGTCGGACCTCGGGGAACAGTCCCACGTCGACCGACTTGACGTACGTCCGCGACACGCCGACGGGGACCTCGTTCTCCGACTTGCAGGCCGTCGTGCAGGCATGGCAGCCGATGCACCGTTCCTGGTCGATGATCTTGGCCCACTTGACCCCAGCATCGGCGGTGGCCGGCGCTCCGGCGAGTGGCAGTGGCGTTCGGAGATCGGTCACGTTCGCTCCCTCGACGTGGGTGGTGCATTGCGACCTTCGTGGACCGCTGCCCCCGAGGCCACGCGGCACCTCGGAGTCATGCTGGTCCCGTTCCTTCGGTACCCGTTCAGAACCTACTTCTTCCTT